>NZ_FQWL01000007.1 GCF_900129665.1 Flagellimonas flava | reverse complement strand
GGGTCACCGCTCAAACTAAGGTCGTTGCCGCTGATGCTCAGATCCTGCGCATCCGTGTTCACCAATGCTGCAATATCTGCCAATGCAACTGAAAAAGTATTTGTATCAGAATCCGTGATTACAAGATTGGTGTTGGTACCGTCAATTTCAAAATTTGTTATTGTGGTATTTGTATCTGTCAAAGTATCACTCAAACTGCTTAGGTCAACATTTACACTCCCCCCATTTTCCAAGCTCAATGTCAACTGATTTGAAACACCATTAAACGTGAAACCAGTTAGTTGCTGGTCATCTGTAGCGGTCAACTCCCAAGAATCTCCGTCCCAATAAAAGATGGTTCCTGTATTAGTGTTTACATAGATATCCCCTGTATCCGCTCCTCCTGGTGTTACTGCGCCTGGTGTTGTAACGGCTGTTCCACTAAGAACTTCACAATTGCATTGATCTTGTAAGGTTACCGTGGTTTGGGAAAAGGCCAATCCTGAAAAGAAAAGTAGGATTATGACTAAGATGCTCTTTTTCATGGGGTTATGGTTATTAGACATCGGTCGAGATTGTATTTTTTGTACTATTTCTAAGCTTTTTTCGTCTGCTAAACTGTAGTTCATGATTTTAAACACTTCTACACTTTACAAAATTACCTTTACCTCTAGGGGGGGAAAATATTTGTTGTGTACGCATGAAATCCGACTGTATAGTGGTTAAATTTTGAGGTCATAGTTCATTATGGGTATGGTTTTTTGATTGTATTTGGTCGATAAAACCAGTATTATCAACAGGTGAGGAAACCAAGAAGAGTGCCAATTACCGTCGAAAAATCGTAGGAAAAAACGTAACTTAATTTTCACAAAAGAACCTTTTTCAAGGCCAAAATATTACCTAATAAAAGTCAATACTTAATGTTTAAAGTATTTCAAAATGAATTATCCAAGAAAGCGAAGGAGATAGGTTCTTTATTTTAAAACGCTTAATCCGGGTCTACCCTAAAGGTGATTCTTCTATTAGTAATGACAGAGCTTACTCTTATGGAAAGAATGGCTGTGGAAGATGTCTCAAAACTACAGATGTAAGCTGAATTGTAAACCAGCACACGATATTGATCATTATCATTGGATTCTGTTGGTGCAGTAATAGTTAGCGTGTTTGTATTTGAGCCAGTATAAATACCAGCATCGGTGACATCCACCCAAATGGAGCCATTAAATCTTTGCCATTGATAGGAATCAGCATTGGTAGCTGTTACTGTAAAGGTAGTCCCGCAACCTGGGCAGGTTGTAGCATTTACAGGTTGTGTTGTAATGGCAGGAGCAGTATCCAACTCCTGAAAATCAAAAGTGCTATTCGTATCTCCATCAGCAGGGACTGGATAGGAAGCACCTTGTACAGAACCATCACCGTTGACCGTTGGAATACCTGAACCATAGGTTCCATTATCATCTGTATCTGCATTCGTATCCGCGTAAGCCTCATCAGCATCCCCGCACCCGTCGTTGTCACTGTCCGCCTCAAGTACATCATCGTTTCCGTCTGAATCTGAATCGGCCAGCGTATAGTTTACCGTTCCGCTATTCTCTTGGCCAGAAGCCTGTGCACTGTCAGGAACACCATCCGTTCCCACAGCTCCAGTAAGACGTCCATTGGTATGAGCCTGATTATGACCGGCTTCAACGGCATCATAGATCCCATCGTTATCACTATCTAAATCCAAATCATCATAGACGCCATCATCATCTGAATCGATGGCAGCAGTCCATATTATCGCGCTAACAAGCAAATCCTCACCAGCTGTATTAAAACCACCATTTCCGTTTGCATGGGGAACAATTGCTCTTTTACCCGGCGCTGTTCCCACCTCCATGACATCGCCCTGTTCCCATACTACGATAGAAGCTTCACTGTTATTGGGATCCTGTCCTAAAACAGTTCCGGTGGTCAATGAACTACCATGATACAATGCATCACCAATATTGTAACTCCCTAAGGTCAACCCTGAAGTAATTGGATGTGTATTATTCAGGATGTTCACAGATGTCAATCCACCACTTCCACCAGTAGATGCCCCTAAAATGTCATCATGAAGGGCTGGTTCGCTGGTAATTACCCCTTGCGAGGTTGTGGTCAAATTGGCCACGTTAGCCAACGCATCGCCACTGAAAACATCTTCGTAGACAAAGGTTACTGCAAAGTTATTCGCATCTCCCCCAACATTGTCATCTACCACCGTAACGGTAAAACCTAAGGCGGTAAGCTTGTCTATTGTATTTTGCTCTTCGGAACCTGGGGTGCCATTTGTTACCCATAATACGGTTTTGGGCGACTCTACGGCATCTAAAATACCATCATTGTCGTCGTCCAAATCAACATTATCAAAAATTCCATCACCATCCGTATCCACTGCCACGGTCAATGTAGCTTCTGAAGAGGTAATTGAAGCACAACTACCTGTTGAATTGGAAACTATAATTCTGTAGATATACCCACTTTTGGCCAGGTTAACCGTTAAAACCGTCAATGTTTGAGTAGATGTACCGGAATACTCTGCTCCATCGCTTATGTCCGTAAAACTTCCTCCTCCATTGGTACTTACCTGCCATTGGTAGGTGTCCGCATTGGTAGAACTGGAGGTAAATGTACCATTGCTTCCTAAGTTTACCGTCTGGTTTGAAGGTTGGGTATCAATTGTAATTGGGCTAACCGTAATGGTCTGGGTGACATCAATTGAATTCCCAGAATCGTCCGTAATTCGATATGTCCTTGTTATTATTTCGGGGTTAGAGCCTCCGTCACTCACATCACTTATATGTGTTACTGCCGGGTTTGCCGTACAGTTATCCGCTTCATCCGTTACATCAGCAACGTTTACAGCAGGGATATCCGCCGAACAATTCACCGTCACAGGTGATGGGTTACTTGCGGTTGGGTTTACATTGTCCACTGTTAGCGTTGTAACTCCCGTAATACTCAGAACCGGATCTCCCGCACTTCCTCCATATTCCACTACATAACCCTGGGCTTGATAAGGTCCGGAGGTAGAAGTGGTATTGGGTAAATCGTTCCATGATCCAGGGGACGAAGTCACCGAAACATCAGTTATATGCGCATAATCCTCATTCCCCGCTTGATTTGGCTCCCCGGAGTTCCAAAAGGCAAAAAAATCAGGTGCCGTAGTTGTCCCTGTTTGATTTCCCAGCCAAAACGGGGTTCCTGTACCGCCATTAGCCAGCCCTTCCGGGCCGGTAACCCATCTCCAGTCTCCTTCGGTTGCGGCATCACTACCACCGATCCATCCTACTCCTGTAGCCTGCGAGCCTGAAAAATCTGCTTCGGCTTGTGACGTTAACGTTGCTAAATATCCTTGCAATCCAAAATAGGTTCGCAAGGCAGCTGCGTCCCTTGCGGCAGTCCAAGTAATATTAGGACTGGATATGAATTCGTAATAATGACCTGTTGGTGGTAAAAAGTTGGCACTTCCGGGAGTAATGGAAAATTGTCTGGTACCTGTTGGATTGGCCGCACTACTAGAGTATTCCACGGCTAGAATTGCAGCTTCAAATTCTGCAAAGGTAGCTGGTCCCTGTAACGTAAGTTCACCTTCCGTAGCATCCCAAGTTGCTGTAATACTGGGATGAGTACCCGTCAAAGTCAATAAATCTTCCCCATTGATATATCCGGAAGATATCTGAATATAAATAGCATCAGTTGTGGTATCGTCAGGATCTGAGATACTAATCGTTTCTGCGATGGGCAAAGAGGTTCCTGGGCAATACACTTGATTTCCCGTTACCGTTAGTACTGGTGGTTGGTCCACGCTAGGTACTATAGACTCGCTAAGGTCATCCGTTGTTGCATCACTATCTGTTTGGTCTGCACTAAAGGCGGTAATTGTATTTGTTATGGTTGACCCTGCGGTGCTACCATCCACACTTGCTGTGATGTTCAAGGTTGCTGTTGCTCCGTTGTTCAAATTTCCAATGGTCCAAACCCCTGTTCCTGAATTGTATGCACCATCATCGCTTACATAGGTCACGCCAGCTGGAAGCACATCGGTCAAACTTACGTTTGTGGCATTTTCAGGACCATTGTTAACCACCGACAGGGTGTATACTACGTTTGATCCCTCTCCGGGCGTACTATCATCTACCGTCTTGGTTACAGCTAAATCGGTAGAAACAGATCCTGCAGTACAAACTTCTATTGAAAAACTGTTTAAGGTTCCAGTATCCCCTCCTGCATCATCGAAAACTTCCAGGGTCCAGGTTCCGCTAGGGTCTTCCCCATTAAAACCTGAGAGACTGCCTTCCGGGCTAAAAGTCCCCGTAAAAGGCGCACTTCCCGCTGTTATTGCAGTACCCCCTGAGTCATCAAAAACCGTATTTGTATAATTATCCCCACTGCCCCCATTGTCCGAGGTAAGAAGGACTGTGGTCCCAGATGGACTTCTTAGTGAAATATCCAAATCCGAGTCCCAAGTATGTGTAATATTAAGTGTTACGTTCACGTCGGTAATTGTACCGGACGAAAAACCACTTAAGGTTGAATTGAGCGTAACAAAATCATTAATTACCGAGCTTGGAGAGGAAGAGAGCGTGGTACATGTGACGCTACCGCTAATACCTTCCACCAATACGTCATCAATAAAATAGTATTCTGAATCGCTGTTTTGATTGGTAACGAATTGCACCCTAATTTCCAGGGTATTTCCAGACAGTCCAGTGACCGAATAGGAAGATAAAACCCCAGTAGTAGTTGTATTTTGAAAGTTTATCCAGGTTCCGCCATTGATTCGGTAAGAGCCCGTAAAACTGTCTCCAGATTCAACACCGGCAAAACCAGCGTCCAAACTAAACTGTGCAGTGGTGTATGCGGAAATATCAATCGCCGCTGTGGCCCAAGTCTCTGTTTGATCGGTATTTCTGGCGTGCATTACCAAATCCCCGCTTAAATTCTCAACATCCAGTCTTCTGTTGACGTTTCCATGGGTATCCCCCGTTGCTGCCCAAGTAGTAGCCTCAGGTCCCGTAGCGGTTCCAGTAAGGTCCTGTGCTACGGTAGGGCTTTCAAAATCTTCAAACCAAATTGTAGTCTGTGCAGAAACCCCTAGGGATCCCATAAAGAGTAAAAAAAAGACTAAAAGTTTGCCATTGAGGTTTTTCATTCAGCAATATGATAATGGAAATACGTCGTTTCCGTATGATATACAACTGAATAAAAATAGATGTGACGCCCCTGAGCACCCAAAAAATGTTGTCTAGACCTTCATAATCCTAGTGAAGCGGGTAAATTATGGTGTCAGCATACTTGATAAGAGGTCAAAAAAAGAAGTATTTTATCGATTAAGGCTTTGATAACAATCTGTTTCAAGCACCTGCTATTGTCAAATCCAGGTCAAAAACACTCTGTAATTTCAAACGATACACTTATTCAAAGATGATAAATTCGGATCTACGATTGAGCTGATGTTCGTCGCTGGTGCAACGAACTCCATTGGCGCACTGATTTACCAATCGGGTCTCACCGTATCCCTCACCCTGGAGCCTATCTGCCGAAATTCCTTTTGAGACCATGTAATCCACCGTGGATTGAGCTCTTTTCTGTGACAACCACAGGTTATATGCATCATTACCTCGGCTATCCGTATGGGAATTTACCTTTATTTTTAAACTTGGGTATTTCTCCATGGCCACAATTACTTTCTGGATTTCTATCTCGGCATCTGAACGAATGTTGTATTTGTTCAAATCGAAATAAATTGTGCTCAATTGCAATAATTTTGCCAAATCGTCGCCAAAACCTCCGGTTACCAAATCGCGTTCCAAATAAAAATCAACTATTCTTGGTTTTCCATAGGAAACATTCAAATATTCTTCCGCAGGCACGTAACCATCTCTTGAAGCCCTAACAAAATTTCCTTTGGAACAATCCAAAGAAAGCACATAATTTCCCTTTGAATCTGTAAGAGTTGAAGAGACTTCATTATTTTCCTCATCAATAATTTTCACAGTAGCTCCGGCCAAGACTTCATTTGAGATTCTATCCCGAACGGTTCCCGTAACTTCTTGAATACAATCCAAAACCAAGGGCTTAGTCTCTTCAAAACTGTAGATATCGTCCTCTCCCAAGCCTCCTTCCCTATTCGAAGAAAAATAACCTTCCTTACTTTCATTATCTATGATAAATGCAAAATCATCTTGGTTGCCATTGATTGGTTTTCCCACATTTACCACTGGTTCATCAAAATTTCCAAAGGCTATTTTTGTAGCGAATACATCCAGTCCACCCAAGCCTTGATGCCCGTCTGATGAAAAGTAAAGTACCCCATCTTTGGTGATATAAGGAAAGGTTTCCCTAGCTCTGGTATTAATGTTTTTTCCAAGATTGACGATAGGGCCGTAGGTTCCATCCCCAATAATCTCAGTCATGAAAATATCCGATTCGCCCACAGAACCGGGCATATCAGATACAAAGTACAATCTTTTTTCGTCTGGACTAAGCACTGGGTGCGCAACGGAATAGGAATCGTTGTTAAAAGGTAATTCCAGTACATTGGTCCATTCTCCATCTATAAGTTCAGCACTATAAATCTTTAATCGAATTACGCCTTCTTGGTCTTTGTATTTCTTTCCATCCAAGAAATTGTTTCTGGTGAAATACATGGTAGTGCCATCTTTGGTCACCACTGAAGTGGACTCATGAAGTCTGGTATTGACATCACCTGGTAATTTCACAACATTGTCATTGGAAATGCTATCCGCATTTACCTTATACAAATCCAAAAAATCCCTTGAATTCCAGGTGTGTCGGTAACGCGCCAAGTTCCCTGTATCCCTATCGGAGGAAAAAATTAGTCCTTGCTCATAATATGAGGCCGCAAAATCCGAGTATTTGCTGTTATAAGGAAAGGGTTTGACATCGTATCGTCCCGAGTTTTCTTCGATTTTAGCAAGGTAGTCATCATCATAACGAGAGCCTTCCACGGCCGTCATAGCCTTAAACTTACCCATTATTTCCTTGGAGGCCTCGTAATCCCCAAGGGTTTTTAAACTCTGTGCGTACCTAAAAAAGTAATCGGGCTCAGTTTCGTCTGGATAGGTTTCTGCTAGCCTTTGGTAGACATTTGCAGCTTCTTCGTATTTGGCATTGAAGTAATACGAATTCCCCAATCGTTTAAGTAAATCTTGGGAAACATAACCTTTTTCAAGTACTTTTTTGTAAATATCAATTGCCGGACTAAAGGAGTATTCATTGTAGCGCTCATCAGCCTTGGCTTTCACTTTCGCCTGCTGTTTTTCATTTACCTTGTCATTTTCTTGGGCCAATACTGGAGCCATGCACCCTGAAAAAATCATTAGGAAAATAAGTATTCTTTTTAGCATAGTATACTGTATTAAAAGAATCGAGGCGATACTGTTCTTTGGAAAGCTTTGAGCAATTCCAATCTTAAAAACACTTCGAATGAACCATCATTGAACTGGGTTCCCCCAAGTTCTGTGGTTTCACGGTCGTAGGCCAAACCAATCATTATTTGGTCCGTTACCTGAAAGCCAGCTAATGCACTGACCGCTGCATCCAATCTGTAGGCAGCTCCGAAACTAAATTTGTCCGCATATAGAAAACTTGCCGATAAATCAACCTGTAAAGGTGCACCGCCAACAGCTTTTGTCAATAGGGCCGGTTTAAATTTCAAATCGGAATTTAGATCAAAAACATAACCGGTAATCAAATAGAAATTTATGCGCTCCGTGGCCAAAAAATTAACCGAATTGGAATCGTTGGCGTTATTGTCGAAATACTCTGTTTCCAAAACATTTGGAGCGGAAACCCCGGCATAGAATTTATCGGTATGATAATAGATTCCCAATCCAAAATTGGGTGAGAATTGATTATCGATATTGTCTTGCTGAACGACCTCTTGATCAAAGTTCCGAAGGCCATTAAAATCCAAGCTCAACATATTGCCCCCAGCTTTCAGACCAAATGAAAGCTTTGCGTCCAAAGAGACATCAATGGTATATGACAGCACCGCATCCAAATAGGTTTCTTGAACCACACCATCCCCAATATTATCATTGACCAAGGAAATGCCATATCCCAGTCGGCTATTTCGAATTGGAGAGTGGAGGTTAACCGTAAAAGTCTCAGGCGCTCCATCCAAACCAATCCATTGGGAACGATACAGCCCAGCAAAACTCAATTGCCCTCTGGAACCAGCATAGGCAGGGTTTACCGTCAATGTATTGAACATATATTGGGTATACTGCGCATCTTGTTGCGCAACAAGACTTTGAATTGTGATTCCAATAAGTAAAAACGGAATTAAAAAGTGCTTTTTAACCATTCTGCTTCAATATGTTACCTGCTTATGTAAATGTATTCGGAGTCGGTAAAACTTCCTTCATCCGTTTCGTAGTCAAATATATAAAAATATACCCCTGCCGGAAGGTAATCGTTAACGCTAAGCGTGGACCTTCCCCTTGATCGACCATCGAATACGTTGTTGATATTGTCATAGTCCTTACCTTCATATACCGCAACACCCCATCTATTGAAAATCCGCAGTGTGCTACTCCTGATACTGCGTACCCCTCGAATGAACAAAAAGTCATTTTTAAGGTCGCCATTAGGTGTCAACATTTGGTTTACCGCGATATTTTCCACCGAAACCGTTACTACTGCTGTGTCACAGTTATCCGGATTTAATATCTCACAGATGGTATATTCAATGGTATAGATTCCATCGGGTGTTCCAGGAACCACCCTAACACTGCCATCATCGCCGATGGACAACGCATTGGTTGGGCTGGAATCCAATGTTACATCCGAGAGTGTAATTGTGTTACCATCCAATGTATCATTGGAAAGTACGTCACTGCCCAAAATCAATCCCCCTGAACTGTCTGACGTATAGGCATCATCCACTGCATCTATGACATTATCCATGCCAGGTCCCACTTCTATGGTCACCGTTCCGGAATCGCAATTCTCAACATCCTCCAACTCACAGATGGTATAATCTATGGTATATGTACCGTCAGGAGTACCAGGGGTTACGGTTATAGTTCCATCATCGTTGATCCTAAGCTCCTCCGTGGGCGTTGAGGTAAGGATTACATCTTCCAAGGTAACCTGTTCCCCATCCAAAGTATCATTGGAAAGTACATTACTATCTGGAATTTCTCCATCCGAATCCGTGCTAAATGTATCATCCATAGCATCGATTACATTGCCCATATCAGGACCTACTACAACGGTCACCGTTGCACTATCGCAGTTCTCTTCGTCATTGATTTCACAAATAGTGTATTCAATGGTGTACGTATCTTCGGGAATTCCCGGTGTCACCGTAATGCTTCCATCAGGATTGATTTCAAGTTCGTTCGTTGGAGTAGAGATTATGGTTACCCCATCCAAAGTGGCAGGTAAGCCATCCAAAGTATCATTGGTCAGCACATTTACATTTGGAATCTCTCCTCCTGAAACATCAGCATTAAACTGATCGTCCACGGCATCAATTACGTTTCTTTGATCTGGATCAAGATAGTCCGGTGTACCGTCATCATCTGTATCATCATTGGTGGGGTCACCATCCTCGTCTTCATCCTCATCCGGAGTGTCAATCCCATCACCATCGTCATCAAAGTCCCTATAGTTCACATCATCCGTCCCATCTGTATCCGGAAGGTCATTGGCCGGGTCATCGATTTCATCGTTTACATCATAGCCATCGTTAACGTCACTCCCCTCATAACCGTCATCAAGGCCATCGTTGTCCGTATCCACACCGGTAAACGACTGATCCGGAATTCCATCGAAATTAAAATCGTTCCCCTCGTT
This sequence comes from Flagellimonas flava, assembly GCF_900129665.1. Taxonomy (GTDB): domain Bacteria; phylum Bacteroidota; class Bacteroidia; order Flavobacteriales; family Flavobacteriaceae; genus Flagellimonas; species Flagellimonas flava. Next base: position 94,646 of record NZ_FQWL01000007.1, on the reverse strand, counting down.
GTTGTCCAAGACTAAATCGTTGTCCGAGTCATCATCCAAGTAATCTGGAAGTTCATCTGCTTGATCCGTATTCTCTGGAGTAAGTCCGCCCAAATACGCACTGTTTACACCTTGGTTAGCTGCATAGGTGGCCGCATCATCATCGTTCGGTGGAATATACCCTGCGGTTGTTTGGGCCTCCACATTGTCTGGAATACCATCATTATCACTATCTATATCCAAGTGGTCCGGTCTCCCGTCTCCATCACTATCCAAAGCCTCGGTCATCGGGTCATCATCTCCATCCAAGTTTGGGTCCTCAGTGGTGTCCAGGATTCCATCATTGTCGTCATCAAGGTCAACACTGTCCGGTACCCCATCATCGTCAGTGTCCTCACCGGGACCATCAGGGTCCAGATAGTCTGGCGTGCCATCATCGTCAGTATCGTCATTGGTAGGATCACCGTCCTCGTCCTCGTCCTCGTCCGGAGTGTCAATACCGTCACCGTCATCATCAAAATCCCTATAATTGACATCTTCCGTACCATCTGTATCGGGAAGGTCGTTGGCCGGGTCATCGATTTCATCGTTCACATCGTAGCCATCGTCCACATCACTGCCTTCGTAACCGTCATCCAGACCATCATTATCGGTGTCGCTTCCTGTAAAAGTTTGATCTGGAACCCCATCAAAGTTGAAATCGTTCCCTTCATTATTATCGGGTACCAAATCGTTATCGGAGTCGTCATCCAAATAATCTGGAAGGTCTTCATCGTCCGTGTTCTCAGGAGTAAGTCCTCCCAGATAGGCGCTATTCACACCCTGATTAGCTTCATAAGTAGCTGCGTCATCATTGTTTGGAGGTATATAGCCTGCAGTAGTCTGGGCCTCCACATTATCCGGAATACCATCATTGTCGCTGTCTATGTCCAAATGATTCGGCCTGCCGTCACCATCGCTATCCAAAGGATTTGTCAATGGGTCATCATCTCCATCCACGTTTGGGTCCTCCGTGGTATCCAGGATTCCATCGTTGTCATCGTCAAGGTCCACGCTGTCAGGTACCCCATCGTCATCGGTGTCCTCACCAGGGCTATCTGGGTCAAGATAGTCGGGTGTACCATCATCGTCCGTGTCGTCATCAGTGGGATCACCGTCCTCATCGGCATCCTCGTCTGGCGTGTCAATCCCATCCCCGTCGTCATCCAGGTCCCTGTAGTTCACATCTTCGGTACCATCTGTATCCGGAAGGTCGTTGGCAGGATCATCAATTTCATCGTTCACGTCATAGCCATCGTCCACGTCACTACCCTCGTAACCGTCATCCAGGCCATCATTATCGGTGTCGTTTCCTGTAAAAGTTTGATCTGGAACCCCATCAAAGTTAAAATCGTTCCCTTCATTGTTATCCAGGACCAAATCATTATCGGTGTCGTCATCCAGATAGTCGGGAAGGTCCTCACTATCCGTATTTTCAGGATCTATACCTTCATCGCCACTCCCTTCATACGCATTGTCCAATCCATCCTTATCATCGTCCATTCCTGAAGGTGGGATATATCCAGCAGTAGTCTGCCCTTCCACATTATCCGGAATACCATCATTATCTGAATCGATATCCCTGAAGTTAGGTTGGGTATCGTTGTCACTATTTAAAGGAGTCAACCCCTCTCCCGCTCCAGGATAAGATTCGTAATGGTCGTCCAGACCATTTTTATCCTTATCCATCCCACAGGGAGGTTGTATATGGTCTGGGTCTTGGGCCTCGATATTGTCAATAATACCATCATTATCAGCGTCAATATCCCTAAAATCTTTATGATGGTCTCCATCTGTATCTATGGGTAAAAGTCCTCCGCAGCTGCCCGGTGTCTCCTCGTAGGCATCATCCAGACCGTTACCATCTATATCTTTGCCACTCGGAGGAATATAGCCTGAGGTAGTTTGAGCCTCAACATTGTCTAAAATTCCGTCATTGTCCGAATCAATATCTAAATAATCCGGAACATGATCATAATCTGAATCAATGGGAACTAGCCCACCGCAGCTTCCAGGCGTTTCCTCGTAGGCATCATCCAGTCCATTTCCATCTGTATCTTTCCCAGAGGGTGGAATATCTCCATAGGTCGTTTGTGCTTCAAGGTTATCGATAATACCGTCATCATCCGAATCAATATCCAAGTAATCCGGGACCCCATCACCATCCGTATCCGTAGGATAAGTCCAATAGCAATCATCTCCATCAGCATTTTGATCTTCCACTGTATTGATAATCCCATCCCCATCTATATCGATGTCCTCGGAATCGGGCACACCATCTCCATCGGTATCGGTGATATATGTGGCTGCATCCAAATGAATTTTGGCTACATTACCAAAGGAAGTAAGAGATAATGGTCCAACAACAAATGCAGTTAGACAAAGCGCATATAAAACTTTTTTCTTAAGTCTTAAGAAAGTAAAATTTTCCATAATGATAGTTTTGGTCAACTAATCACCATGGCATATTAAGTGTTCTCGTTTGTGTAAGAAAATGGGGCTTTTCTTATCTACAAGTGGCATAAGTCGCAAAACTTTTCCAACCCATCTTTGTGCGCATAGTTAGTTCATTTGGGGTGCACTACCTATTTTAATCGACAAAAGGCAAATTCATCGTCATTATGTACCACTTATATTTATACGAGAGGAATTGTTAAATAGATTATTCCCATCTAAAAAGCTCCTCTCTGCACTGTGGGAAAATTACTTTACTTTTTGATTTTTACCATCCTATTAATGGGTTTTTTGTCCTAATAATATTAACAATTTCCATCATTCAATTTAATCCCCTGAGTACGTGATAAAACCCTATTTTTGCCGAAATTTTTGTTGATGGATTTTGAACAGGAAATAGCAAGACGACGAACTTTTGGTATCATTTCCCATCCGGATGCGGGGAAAACCACCTTAACTGAAAAACTTTTACTTTTTGGAGGTGCCATCCAGGAGGCGGGAGCAGTGAAAAACAACAAAATCAAGAAAAGCGCTACCAGTGATTTCATGGAAATTGAACGTCAACGAGGAATTTCTGTAGCCACCTCAGTGCTTGCCTTTCTTTACAACGATAAGAAAATCAATATCTTAGACACCCCGGGACACAAGGATTTTGCAGAAGATACTTTTAGAACACTGACGGCTGTGGATAGCGTAATTGTTGTAATTGATGTGGCTAAAGGTGTTGAGGAGCAAACCGAAAAGTTGGTTGAAGTCTGTAGGATGCGAAGCATTCCCATGATTGTTTTCATCAATAAATTGGACCGTGAAGGGAAAGATGCTTTTGACCTTTTGGACGAGGTAGAGCAAAAATTGGGCCTTTCGGTAACTCCCTTAAGTTTTCCTATTGGAATGGGGTACGATTTCAAAGGTATCTATAACATTTACGAGAAGAACATCAATCTATTCAGCGGTAATAGTAAACAGAATATTGAAGAGACCATTGCTTTTGATGATATTGAAAGTACTGAACTGGAAGGGATTATTGGTGAAAACTCTGCCCAGGAACTTCGGGACAACTTGGAGCTTGCCACTGGGGTATATCCTGAATTTGATAAAGAAGCCTATCTAGAGGGCGCACAACAACCTGTCTTCTTTGGTTCGGCGTTGAACAATTTTGGAGTTCGCGAATTATTGGACTGTTTTGTGGACATCGCTCCTTCCCCAAGACCCAAAAAGGCGGAGGAACGCTTGGTCGCTTCCAATGAAAAGGATTTTTCCGGGTTTGTTTTCAAAATCCATGCAAATATGGACCCTAAACACCGTGATCGCTTGGCTTTTATAAAAATTGTTTCAGGCACCTTCGAGCGCAACAAGCCTTATCTGCACGTACGTCTAGACAAAAAACTGAAGTTTTCCAGTCCAAACGCCTTTTTTGCTGAGAAAAAGGAGATTGTGGATATTTCCTATCCCGGTGATATCGTTGGGCTTCATGATACCGGAAATTTTAAGATCGGCGATACCCTGACCAGCGGTGAAAAACTAAGCTATACTGGAATCCCAAGTTTTTCACCAGAACATTTTAGATACATCAACAATGCCGACCCCATGAAGGCCAAACAACTTTATAAAGGCATTGACCAACTTATGGATGAGGGTGTTGCGCAGCTGTTTACCTTGGAATTGAATGGTAGAAAAATCATCGGAACCGTTGGGGCCCTGCAATATGAGGTTATCCAATACCGCTTGGAGCATGAATATGGTGCCAAATGTTCCTATGAGAACTTTCCGGCGCACAAGGCCTGCTGGGTAGAGCCTATGGAAGAAAACGAGGAGTTCAAAGAATTTAAACGTGTAAAACAGAAGTTTCTGGCTAAGGATAAGAGGGGGCAACTGGTATTTTTGGCAGATTCTGCCTTTTCCCTACAAATGACCCAACAAAAATATCCAACCGTTAGGCTCAGGTTTACTTCAGAGCCCACCACGGTTTAAAGCGGTAAACAAGGACGTACCTATCCCGTTTTCAATTGATTAGAAAACACTTTGTTACTTTTTTTGTACTTTATTGGCAGTAACCAATAAAAACTTTTCTTATGTCCGATTCAAACAAACCACCTATTTGGTTTTGGGTAGTAAGCGTTCTGGCACTATTATGGAATCTTTCCGGTGTCTACAATTATCTAAGCATTAAGTTCAATCAAGTGGAAATGTTGGAAGCTATGAGTCAAGCCGAGCGCGAACTCTTTGAAGGTGTTCCGGCTTGGGCAACCGCAGCCTTTGCCATCGCCGTTTTTTCCGGAACCATAGCGTCCATAGGTCTACTCCTAAGAAAAAAATGGGCCAAACCTCTTTTTGTAGTCTCTTTGGTCGCCGCTGTTTTGCAGTTTATAAATTGGCTGCTCCTACAAAATGCGGGAGAAGTTTATGGCAGCCATGCATATACCATGCCCATAATTGTTGTGGTAATCGGCTTGCTCCTTATTTTATTCTCTAAAAAAGGGGTTCAAAAAGGTTGGCTGAGCTAAAGAATTTCGAATTGAAAAGAAAAAACCTGACATAAAAGTCAGGTTTTTTGTTTTATGCCTCTCCAGTGGGCCCAAAATTCAATGGGATTGCGGGTTGTTCATAATCCTTAATGGTTCCATGGGCTTTTTCAAACCGGGAAACGTTGTCATTCAATGCCTTGAGAAATTTTTTGGCATGTTGAGGCGTTAAAATTATTCTACTTTTCACCTTGGCCTTGGGAGCTCCCGGCATCATGCTAATGAAGTCCACCACAAACTCCGACACTGAATGGTTAATGATTGCCAAATTGGAATACGTGCCTTCGGCCGTCTTTTCATCCAATTCTATATTGATCTGCTTTTGCTGATTCTTTTCGTTTTCAGCCATTTACATTATAATTTTGAGTAAAAAAGAAAACCCTGATGTTGCCATCAGGGTTTGTTAATTTAGAATTTGAATTCCTCTTTGCGAGCCATGATTTCATCATACTCCTCTTTGGAGCCTACAATGATACTATCATAATCCCTCATACCGGTACCGGCAGGAATCTTATGTCCTACAATGACATTTTCCTTCAATCCTTCCAAGGTATCTACTTTACCGCTTACGGCAGCTTCGTTCAATACTTTGGTAGTTTCCTGGAATGATGCCGCTGAGATAAACGATTTGGTTTGTAGGGAAGCTCTGGTAATACCTTGCAAGATCGGCGTAGCCGTAGCTGCAACCGCATCTCTTGCTGTGACCAAAGTCTTATCCGCTCTTCTCAATACCGAGTTTTCGTCCCTTAATGCACGGGCAGAAATTATCTGTCCAGCTTTCAAGTTTTCAGACTCTCCTGCTTCTTCCACCACTTTCATTCCGAAAATCTCATCGTTTTCGCGGATGAAATCATCCTTGTGCACCAATTGATTTTCCAAAAAGGTAGTATCACCAGAATCTTCAATACGAACTTTACGCATCATCTGACGTACCACAACCTCAAAGTGCTTATCATTGATTTTCACACCTTGCAGACGGTATACCTCCTGAACCTCGTTCACCAAGTATTGCTGTACTGCAGATGGTCCTTTGATCGCCAAAATATCTTCGGGAGTAATAGATCCATCCGACAATGGCATACCTGCCCGGACATAATCGTTTTCCTGTACCAAAATCTGGTTGGAAAGTTTTACCAAGTATTTCTTGATCTCACCCGTCTTGGATTCGATAATGATTTCTCGGTTACCACGCTTGATCTTACCGAAAGATACCACACCATCAATTTCAGAAACTACTGCTGGGTTAGAAGGGTTTCGTGCTTCAAACAGCTCGGTTACCCTTGGTAGACCACCGGTAATATCCCCTGCCTTGGCAGACTTACGTGGAATCTTCACCAAAATCTTACCTTCTTTGATTTTCTCACCATCGTCCACCATAATATGCGAACCAACTGGCAAGTTGTACGAACGTAAGGTTTCACCTTTTCCATCTTTGATCAACAAGGTTGGAATCAGCTTTTTATTTCTGGATTCGGAAATTACCTTTTCTTGGAAACCGGTCTGTTCATCGATTTCAACTTGATAGGTAACCCCCTGCTCAATATTCTCGTAGGCAATCTGACCAGTAAATTCGGACACGATCACACCGTTATAGGGATCCCACTGACAAACAACGGTTCCTTTCTTAATCTTGGCACCGTTCTTAACGAACAACTGCGATCCATAAGGAATGTTGTTGGTACTCAATGTAATCCCCGTGTTGGCATCCACCACTTTGATTTCTGAAGTTCGTGAAATCACAATATTGGCTTTTTCACCCTCACTGTTTTCACCTACTACGGTACGCAAATCTTCAATCTCCGCAACACCATCAAATTTGGCTTCCAACTTGTTGTCCTCAGAAATGTTACCGGCAATACCTCCTACGTGGAACGTACGCAATGTCAGCTGAGTACCTGGTTCTCCAATTGATTGGGCAGCTACCACACCTACGGCTTCACCTCGCTGAACCATTTTGTTGGTAGCAAGGTTTCTACCATAACATTTGGCACAGATTCCTTTTGGGGCTTCACAGGTCAGGGCAGAACGTACTTCAATTTTCTCAATTGGAGCAGCTTCAACCTTCTTCACATCAGCTTCGGAAATTTCTTGACCAGCGGCCAATACCAATTCCTCTGTCAACGGATTGTATACATCGTGCAAAGAAACCCTTCCTAGGATTCGCTCACCCAAGGTCTCCACAACTTCTTCGTTTTTCTTCAAGGCCTTAACCTCAATACCTCGAAGTGTACCACAATCCTCGATATTGATAATCACATCTTGGGAAACATCTACCAAACGACGTGTCAAGTATCCTGCATCCGCCGTTTTCAAAGCAGTATCCGCAAGACCTTTACGCGCACCGTGGGTAGAGATAAAATATTCCAAGATGGAAAGTCCTTCCTTAAAGTTGGAAAGAATCGGGTTTTCGATAATCTCTCCACCACCGGCAGTAGATTTTTTAGGCTTCGCCATCAATCCACGCATACCGGTCAACTGACGAATCTGTTCCTTGGAACCCCTTGCCCCTGAATCCAACATCATATACACCGAGTTGAATCCCTGTTGATCTTCGCGAATTCGCTTCATGGCCAATTCGGTCAACATGGCATTAGTGGAGGTCCAAACGTCAATTACCTGATTGTAACGTTCGTTATTGGTAATCAGACCCATGTTATAGTTCATCATAATACCATCAACTTGCTCATTGGCATCATTGATCATATCATGCTTCTCTGGTGGAATGATAATATCCCCCAAACTAAAGGACAATCCACCTTTAAAGGCGAAATCATAACCCATAGCTTTAATCTTATCCAAGAACTCGGCGGTTCTAGGCACATCGGTAACTGCCAGAATATCCCCAATGATATTTCTCAGGGATTTCTTGTTCAGAACCGTGTTGATATATCCGGCTTGTTCTGGAACAACACTGTTGAACAACACACGACCTACGGTAGTCTCGATGATCTGATTAACAAGCTCGCCATCATCATTAAAATCCTTCGCGCGAACTTTTATACCGGCGTTCAAATCTACCTTTCCTTCATTGAAGGCGATTTCAACCTCTTCCGCAGAGTAGAAGGTCAATCCTTCACCCCTGATCGGTACCTCTTTGGTAGACTTTCGCTCCTTGGTCATATAGTACAGACCCAAAACCATGTCCTGTGAAGGAACGGTAATCGGTGAACCATTTGCAGGATTTAGGATATTTTGAGAAGCCAACATCAGTAATTGTGCCTCCAAAATCGCCTCTGGTCCCAATGGTAAGTGAACCGCCATCTGATCCCCATCAAAATCCGCGTTAAATGCGGTACAGGCCAATGGGTGTAGGCGAATCGCCTTACCTTCAATCAACTTAGGCTGGAAAGCTTGAATACCCAATCGGTGCAATGTGGGAGCACGGTTCAATAATACCGGATGTCCTTTCAATACATTTTCAAGGATATCCCAAACCACAGGCTCTTTCTTGTCTATGATCTTCTTGGCTGATTTCACTGTTTTTACAATACCTCTTTCTATCAGTTTTCTGATTACGAAAGGCTTGTACAATTCAGCAGCCATATCTTTTGGCAGACCACATTCATACAATTTCATCTCCGGTCCAACCACAATAACCGAACGGGCGGAATAATCCACACGTTTACCCAAAAGGTTCTGACGGAAACGACCTTGTTTACCTTTCAAAGAATCTGAAAGGGATTTCAATGGTCTGTTTGATTCTGTTTTAACTGCAGAGGCTTTTCTTGTATTATCGAACAAGGAATCCACAGCTTCCTGAAGCATACGCTTCTCATTTCTCAAGATTACCTCAGGTGCCTTAATTTCCATCAATCGCTTTAGACGATTGTTACGGATAATCACCCTTCGGTACAGATCGTTCAAATCGGAAGTGGCGAAACGCCCTCCATCCAATGGTACCAATGGACGTAATTCTGGTGGAATTACAGGAATCACTTTCATGATCATCCACTCCGGGTTATTTTCCCGATTATCTTGTGACTCACGCAAGGCCTCAACCACCTGAAGTCTCTTCAAGGCCTCAGTTTTACGTTGCTTGGAAGTTTCCGTATTGGCCTTGTGCCTCAATTGATAGGAAAGCTCCTGTAGATCAATACGGGACAACAAATCAATCAAACATTCCGCACCCATTTTGGCTACGAACTTATTAGGATCTGTATCTTCCAAGTATTGGTTCTCAGCAGGCAATTCCTCCAAAATGTTCAAATACTCCTCTTCGGTCAAGAAATCCATTTTATTGATTTCCTCACCTTCTGGGCCTTTGGCAAGACCAGGTTGGATCACCACGTACCTTTCATAGTAAATGATCATGTCCAATTTCTTGGAAGGCAGTCCCAAGAGGTATCCAATTTTGTTTGGAAGGGAACGGAAATACCAGATATGCGCCACAGGAACCACCAAATTGATGTGTCCCACACGATCTCTACGTACTTTTTTCTCCGTAACCTCTACACCACAACGATCACAAACAATTCCACGATAACGGATACGCTTATATTTTCCACAGGCACATTCGTAATCCTTTACAGGACCAAAAATACGCTCACAGAACAATCCATCACGCTCAGGTTTGTGCGTTCTATAGTTAATGGTTTCAGGCTTTAAAACCTCGCCACGGGATTCTGCCAAAATGGACTCCGGAGAGGCCAATCCGATGGAAATTTTATCAAACCTTTTTGGTGCGTTATTATCTTTTATTCTAGCCATAATACTATGGAGATGATATGATTAAAAATGCTTTATAAACTTTACTACTCTTCCAATCTGATATCCAAGCCCAATCCTTTAAGCTCGTGCATCAATACGTTGAAAGATTCTGGCAATCCAGGTTCTGGCATGGTCTCACCTTTAACAATGGACTCATAGGTCTTGGCCCTTCCGATAACGTCATCCGACTTCACGGTCAGGATTTCACGCAAGGTTGATGAAGCTCCATAGGCCTCAAGTGCCCAAACCTCCATCTCACCAAAACGCTGACCACCAAACTGGGCCTTACCACCCAACGGTTGCTGTGTGATCAAAGAGTATGGTCCAATAGATCTAGCATGCATCTTATCGTCAACCATGTGGCCCAATTTCAACATGTAGATCACACCTACTGTCGCAGCCTGATCAAAACGTTTCCCTGTACCTCCATCATAAAGATGGGTGTGTCCAAATCTCGGTACTCCAGCCTCATCTGTAAGCGCGTTGATTTGATCTAGGGTAGCTCCGTCAAAAATTGGAGTTCCATACTTTCTTCCCAACTTAAGACCGGCCCAACCCAAAACGGTTTCGTAAATCTGTCCGATGTTCATACGGGAAGGTACACCAAGTGGGTTCAATACGATGTCCACAGGTGTTCCGTCTTCCAAGAAAGGCATATCTTCTTGACGAACGATACGGGCAACAATACCTTTGTTACCGTGACGTCCTGCCATTTTATCCCCAACCTTAAGCTTACGCTTTTTGGCGATGTATACCTTGGCCAATTTCATGATACCTGCAGGCAGTTCATCCCCTACCGAGATCGTAAACTTATCCCTTCTCAGGTTACCCTGAATATCATTCAACTTGATTTTATAGTTGTGCAACAAGTCGGCAACCAATGCATTGGTTTTATCATCCGTTGTCCAGCTACCACCTACCAAGTGGGCAAAGTCATCAACAGCGTTCAACATTTTGATGGTGTATTTCTTTCCTTTCGGAAGTACTTCCTCACCCAAGTCGTTGATCACACCTTGTGAAGTCTTACCATTGATCAAGCCGAACAATTTCTCAATCAAAACATCCTTCAGTTGTTGGAACTTCACTTCGTAGTCCATCTCCAATCTGGAAATGGCCTCTTTATCTTCAGAACGCTTGCGCTTGTCCTTAATGGAACGGGAGAACAATTTCTTGTCGATAACCACACCTCTCAAAGAAGGAGAAGCCTTCAACGAAGCATCTTTTACATCACCCGCTTTGTCACCAAAAATGGCACGTAAAAGTTTTTCTTCTGGAGTTGGGTCAGATTCCCCTTTAGGAGTAATCTTACCTATTAGGATATCCCCAGGCTTAACCTCTGCACCAATACGGATCATACCATATTCGTCCAAATCTTTGGTAGCCTCCTCAGATACGTTTGGAATATCGTTGGTCAATTCCTCCGCACCCAATTTGGTATCCCTAACCTCTAGGGCATACTCGTCAATATGAATCGAAGTAAAGATATCCTCACGTACCACTTTTTCGGAAATCACGATCGCATCCTCAAAGTTGTATCCTTTCCAAGGCATAAAGGCCACTTTCATGTTCCTACCCAAGGCCAGTTCACCTTTTTCGGTAGCATAACCTTCACAAAGCACCTCACCTCTTTTCACCTTATCACCTTTTCTAACGATAGGCTTAAGGTTGATGCTAGTACCTTGGTTGGTCTTTCTAAACTTCACCAAGTTGTAGGTTTTGGAGTCTTCCTCGAAGCTTACCAAACGCTCTTCCTCAGATCTGCTGTATTTTATAGTAATCTTCTGCGCATCCACATATTCAACAACTCCGTCACCTTCTGCATTGATCAATACCCTTGAATCCGTGGCAACCTGTCTTTCCAAGCCAGTACCCACAATCGGGGATTGTGGTCTCAACAATGGGACTGCCTGACGCATCATGTTTGATCCCATCAGAGCCCTGTTCGCATCATCATGCTCCAAGAACGGAATCAAAGAAGCTGAAATGGAAGCGATTTGGTTCGGTGCAACATCGGTGTAGTTAACCTCTGAAGGATCCACCACTGGGAAATCCCCTTCTTCACGGGCAATTACCTTGTCATCCTCTATCTTGCCTTTACCATCCATAGGAATGTTTGCTTGGGCAATTTTCATTCCTTCTTCTTCTTCCGCACTCAAGTATCTGAACTCCTTGGTATCAACCACTCCATTTTCAACCTTACGATATGGGGTTTCCAAGAAGCCCATAGGATTTACCTTGGCAAACACCGAAAGGGAAGAAATCAAACCAATATTCGGTCCTTCAGGAGTTTCAATCGGACACAATCTTCCGTAGTGCGTATAGTGAACATCACGTACCTCAAAACCAGCTCTTTCTCGGGAAAGACCACCTGGTCCAAGTGCTGACAATCTTCTTTTATGTGTAATCTCTGCCAACGGGTTGGTCTGGTCCATGAACTGGGACAACTGGTTGGTTCCGAAGAACGAGTTGATCACAGAAGACAATGTCTTGGCATTGATCAGGTCAATCGGGGTAAACACCTCGTTATCACGAACGTTCATACGCTCACGAATGGTACGTGCCATACGCGCCAAACCTACACCAAACTGGGAAGACAATTGCTCTCCTACAGTTCTTACACGTCTGTTGGACAAGTGATCGATATCATCAATCTCCGCTTTGGAGTTGATCAGCTCGATCAAATATTTGATAATGGTAATGATATCTTCCTTGGTCAAAACCTGTTTGTCCATTCCGATATCAAGACCTAATTTCTTGTTCATTCGGTAACGACCAACCTCACCAAGATTGTAGCGCTGATCGGAGAAGAACAATTTATCGATAATACCTCTTGCCGTCTCTTCATCTGGCGGTTCGGCATTACGTAACTGTCTGTAGATGTGCTCTACCGCTTCTTTTTCAGAGTTGGTAGGGTCTTTTTGCAATGTATTATGGATAATGGCGTAGTCAGACTGCGCGTTGTTTTCCTTGTGAAGTAGAATGGTCTTCACATCGGCGTCTATGATTTCATCCACATGCTCTTTTTCAAGAACGGTATCACGATCTAGGATGATCTCATTACGTTCGATGGACACCACCTCACCGGTATCTTCATCCACAAAATCCTCGTGCCAGGTGTTCAATACCCTTGCAGCAAGTTTTCTACCCAAAACCTTTTTAAGTCCAGCCTTGGAAACCTTTACTTCCTCTGAAAGGTCAAAGATTTCAAGGATATCCTTATCCCTTTCAAATCCGATGGCTCGGAAAAGAGTGGTTACGGGTAATTTTTTCTTTCTATCAATGTAGGCGTACATTACACCATTGATATCTGTTGCAAATTCAATCCAAGAACCTTTGAAAGGAATTACCCTAGCTGAATACAATTTTGTGCCGTTTGCGTGGAACGACTGTCCGAAGAACACACCCGGAGAACGGTGTAATTGGGAAACTACCACTCGTTCGGCCCCGTTGATCACGAAAGTTCCACTAGGGGTCATGTATGGGATGGTTCCCAAGTACACATCCTGTACTATGGTTTCAAAATCCTCATGCTCAGGGTCGGTACAATACAATTTTAAGCGAGCCTTTAAGGGAACGCTGTAGGTAAGACCTCGCTCAATACATTCTTGGATGGAATATCTTGGAGGGTCTATGAAATAATCTAGAAATTCTAGTACGAATTGGTTTCTAGTGTCTGTAATGGGGAAATTTTCCATGAAGGTATTATAGAGACCTTCATTTCCTCTTTCGTCAGATTTAGTTTCAAGTTGGAAAAAATCTTGAAAGGATTTAATCTGAATGTCCAAGAAATCCGGGTATTCCGGTATGTTCTTAGCGGATGCGAAATTTACTCTTTCAGTAGTGTTTGTGAACATCAATGGACAAATTTTGATCGTGAAATATTACTGTGGGTGGTGTATGACTTTATACACTCCTATTAAAGAGGCTAAGGCCTAACCAATATTATGGAAAGACCTTAACCAAATTTGTATGGTAAAAGCTATTATTTAAGCTCAACTTCTGCTCCAGCTTCTTCCAAAGATTTCTTGATACCTTCTGCCTCATCTTTGGCAATACCTTCCTTAACAGCTTTAGGAGCGCTGTCAACGATGTCCTTAGCATCTTTCAATCCAAGACCGGTCAACTCTTTTACAAGTTTAACAACGGCCAATTTGGAACCACCGGCAGCCTTAAGGATAACATCAAATTCTGTTTTCTCCTCAGCAGCTTCACCTTCACCACCACCAGCGGCAGCACCACCAGCAACAGCTACTGCAGCAGCAGCAGGCTCAATACCGTATTCTTCTTTTAATATGTCGGCCAACTCGTTTACCTCTTTTACGGTTAGGTTAACCAACTGTTCTGCAAAATCTTTTAAATCTGCCATTTTTCTATCGTTTAAATAAAATTTTTAAAATATACTTAGTTAATTGTGCGCGAATTATTCTTTTTCAGATAAGGTCTTAAGGATACCGGCCAGTTTACCGCCACCAGATTTAAGTCCAGAAATAACATTCTTGGCTGGTGATTGCAACAATCCGATAATGTCCCCAATAACTTCCTCTTTGGACTTGATATTAACAAGTGCCTCCAAGTTTTCGTCCCCTACATAGACCGCTTCCTCAATGAAAGCACCCTTAAGTAAAGGCTTATCTGATTTTTTTCTGAAATTTTTGATAAGTTTCGCAGGTGCGTTCCCGGTTTCGGAAAACATCAAAGATGTGTTTCCTTTCAATACTTCGGGAAGTTCACCAAATTCCTTATCAGAAGCTTCCATTGCTTTTGCAAGCAAGGTGTTCTTAACTACCGCAAGCTTAATGTTTGCCTTAAAACAAGCTCTTCTCAAATTAGAGGTTGTTGTGGCATCCAAACCTGAAATATCCGCTAAATAAATATTAGCGTTTTCAGCCAACTGGGAAGTCAAGTCTTCTATTACGATTGCTTTTTCTTCTCTTGTCATAATTAAAATATTGAGCTACCAGCTACGAAACTGCTTTAGGATCTAATTGAACACTAGGACTCATGGTACTGGACAGATAGATGCTTTTCATGTAAACACCCTTTGCCGCAGCAGGCTTCATCTTCACCAAAGTATCTATTAACTCCTTGGCGTTTCCTGCAATCTTATCCGCAGAAAAAGAGGCCTTACCGATTGCAGCATGTACAATTCCAGTTTTGTCCACTTTAAAATCAATCTTACCCGCCTTAACATCGGAAACAGCCTTAGCCACATCCATAGTTACGGTACCGGTTTTTGGATTGGGCATTAAACCTCTTGGACCAAGGATTCTACCTAACGGACCAAGTTTACCCATTACGCTTGGCATGGTGATGATCACATCAACATCGGTCCAACCGCCTTTAATCTTATCCAAAAATTCATCTAACCCAACAAAGTCCGCACCGGCTTCTTTAGCCTCTGCTTCCTTGTCCGGGGTTACCAATGCCAAAACCTTAACGTCCTTACCTGTTCCATGTGGAAGAGTAACTACGCCACGCACCATTTGATTTGCCTTTCTAGGGTCTACACCCAAACGAACTGCAAGGTCAATGGAAGCGTCGAACTTTACATTGGTTATTTCTTTTATCAAAGCTGATGCCTCATCCAAGGAATAGAGTTTGTTTCTATCGATCTTGGCATGGGCCTCCTTTTGCTTTTTAGTCAATCTTGCCATTATAAATTGCTTTAGATTTTAAAAAGGTCTTTTACCAGCTACTTTAAGTCCCATGGAACGTGCAGTACCTGCAACCATACTCATTGCAGATTCCACTGTAAATGCATTCAAATCGACCATTTTGTCCTCAGCGATTGCTTTTACCTGATCCCAGGATACACTACCTGATTTAACCCTGTTAGGTTCGCCAGATCCTTTTTTAATCTTAGCTGCTTCCAACAATTGAACTGCCGCGGGTGGTGTTTTTACAACAAACTCGAAAGATTTGTCTTTGTAAACGGTGATAACAACTGGTAAAACTTTACCAGGTTTGTCCTGTGTACGCGCATTAAACTGCTTACAGAACTCCATAATGTTAACACCAGCAGCACCTAAGGCGGGTCCAACCGGTGGCGATGGATTCGCAGCACCTCCCCTAACTTGTAATTTAACTACCTTATCTACTTCTTTTGCCATTGTTTTTAATTAAAATGAAAGTGTGTTAATTGGAAGCAACACAACTTTATATATGTAACAGCTCTATTATTCTCTTTTGAGCGTCAAGACTTTTGGATTCAAGAATCAAGACCACTTACCGTCTTGTATCTTGATTCTTTCCATCTTGAATCTATACTTTCTCTACTTGCATATAGCTCAGTTCCAATGGTGTTTTTCTTCCGAAAATTTTCACCATAACCTCTAGCTTGCGCTTTTCCTCATTGATTTTCTCAACAGTTCCATTGAACCCGTTGAAAGGACCATCAATAACCTTTACCGTTTCACCCAACACAAAAGGAATGGCTACATTATCCGTATTTACAGCCAACTCATCCACTTTCCCAAGCATACGGTTTACCTCTGTTTTTCGTAGCGGAACAGGATCACCGCCCTTGGTCTCACCCAAGAAGCCAATTACGTTGGTAATGGAGCGAATGATGTGCACCATTTCACCACCCAAATTGGCCTTTATCATAATATATCCCGGAAAGTAAACTCTTTCTTTGTTGATTTTCTTTCCGTTACGGATTTGAACTACCTTCTCCGTTGGAACAAGAACTTCTTCCAGGTAATCACCAAAGCCATTACGCTCAACTTCGCTTTCAATATAGCCTTTGATTTTGTTCTCCTGGCCACTTACCGCCCTTACCACATACCATTTTTTCTCCAGAACCTCAGACATAGCCAATTACCCTATTACGTTATCAAAATACAAACGGATCAACTTGCTAAACAGGGAATCCACACCCCAAGTGGCCAATGCAAACAAGATGGAAAAAACAGCGACAACCACCATAAGGTTGGAAGCTCTTTCCCTGTTAAGCCACGTAACATTGCTCTTTAATTCTTCAAAGGATTCCTTAACGTAAGTGAACATAATTATTTGTATTATCTCTGCACGGGAGGAGAGACTCGAACTCCCGACACCTGGTTTTGGAGACCAGTGCTCTACCAACTGAGCTACACCCGTTTATATTTACACTGAAAGGTATTCCGCAAAAGCGGAACACCCTTTAGTGTACTATTTATTGTAAAAAGATTTAATCTAGAATCTCAGTAACCTGACCGGCACCTACAGTTCTACCACCTTCGCGGATAGCGAAACGTAGACCTACGCTCAAGGCGATAGGTTGGATCAAATCAACGTTGATGGTCAAGTTATCACCAGGCATAACCATTTCAACTCCATCAGGAAGACCAATGTTTCCTGTTACGTCTGTAGTTCTTACATAGAACTGAGGACGGTAGTTGTTGTGGAATGGCGTGTGACGACCACCTTCTTCTTTCTTAAGGATATAAACCTCAGCTTTGAACTTAGCGTGTGGCTTAACGGAACCTGGCTTACAGATTACCATACCTCTTTTGATATCGGATTTTTCAATACCTCTCAAAAGGATACCTACGTTATCACCAGCTTCACCTCTATCCAAAATCTTACGGAACATCTCAACACCAGTAATAGTGGAAGCCAATTTCTCAGCACCCATACCAATGATATCAACTGCATCACCTGTGTTGGCAACACCAGTTTCGATACGTCCTGTAGCAACCGTACCACGACCAGTAATAGTGAATACATCTTCAACAGGCATCAAGAAATCCTTGTCAACATCTCTTTTTGGAAGCTCGATCCACTCATCAACAGCAGCCATCAACTCCATTACAGTATCCACCCATTTTTGCTCACCGTTAAGTGCACCAAGAGCAGAACCAGAGATTACGGGTCCGTTGTCACCATCGTACTCATAGAAAGAAAGTAATTCCCTTACTTCCATTTCAACAAGCTCTAAAAGCTCCTCATCGTCAACCATGTCAACTTTGTTCAAGAACACAACAATTCTTGGAATACCTACCTGACGACCAAGAAGGATGTGCTCACGAGTTTGTGGCATAGGTCCATCAGTTGCCGCAACAACCAAGATAGCACCGTCCATTTGAGCAGCACCAGTAACCATGTTCTTTACGTAATCCGCGTGACCAGGACAGTCAACGTGTGCGTAGTGACGGTTTTGTGTTTGATACTCAACGTGAGAAGTGTTTATGGTAATACCCCTTTCTTTTTCCTCAGGAGCATTATCGATAGAGTCAAAGCTTCTAAGCTCTGACAAGCCCGCATTTGCCAATACGGTAGTAATAGCAGCGGTCAACGTAGTTTTACCGTGATCCACGTGTCCAATAGTACCAATATTTAAGTGCGGTTTGGAACGATCAAAAGTTTCCTTTGCCATTTTAAATAATTTTAATCTTAGTTTATATTAGTGTACAAATCGTTTTTGAGCCAATGACGGGATTTGAACCCGTGACCTCTTCCTTACCAAGGAAACGCTCTACCCCTGAGCTACACCGGCGTAAAGTGTTGAATCAACTACCTTTAAACATTCTCTTAAAGGAAGAGACTCCTGCCTTCGCAGGAATGACAATAAATGTTGTCTTAGAGCGGGAGACCGGGTTTCCCTCGACTCCGCTCGGGATAAACTTCTCACCCTACCAGAAGGTTAATCACCTTATCCTTTTAGAGCGGGAGACCGGGTTCGAACCGGCGACATTCAGCTTGGAAGGCTGACGCTCTACCAACTGAGCTACTCCCGCATTTTTTTGAACTTTATGTTCAATTGATTTCAATATTTCAAAAAACCTTCCCAATTCCCTCGACCTGGGACCACATTTTTGTGGGGAGAGCAGGATTCGAACCTGCGAAGGTGAAAACCAACAGATTTACAGTCTGTCCTCGTTGGCCGCTTGAGTATCTCCCCGCCTTATTTTCAGTAACTTACGAGCCGATGGAGGGACTCGAACCCACGACCTGCTGATTACAAATCAGCTGCTCTAGCCAGCTGAGCTACATCGGCTTTTTAGAGCCTTTTTTCCATAAAAAAAGTCCGCTATTTCTAACGGACTGCAAATGTATATATTTATTTTTTTAATCAAAATAATTTTGCAAAAATTTTCATCAAGCTTTCGCCCTCATTTTTTCCTTCTTTTTTACCAATTGTCGTTCCAAGGAATTACAAGCCGAATCCACCGCTTCCTCAAAAGATTTGCATTGCTTTTTTACAATGATTTTATCTCTGGGCACCAATAACTTGATCTCCACTATCTTATTTTCTTTTGCACTGGTATTCTCAACCTTCATATATACATCGGAACCTATGACCTTATCATAAAAAACTTCCAACTTGTCCATACGCTTTTGAATAAAATCAATAAGCTTGGTATCCGCAACAAAATTTACCGATTGTGCATTTACTTTCATAAAATGTAGTTTTTAGTGCTGCCGAGGGCAACGTGGTTAAACATTACAAGAAATATCCTATTTCTTGTTTCTGGGATGGGCCTTAAGGTGCACTTTCTTCAGTTCGGCAATACTGTTGTGTGTATACACTTGGGTGGACGCCAAACTGGAATGGCCCAACAATTCCTTTACGGAATTTAAATCAGCTCCCCTGTTGAGCAAGTGTGTTGCAAAGGTATGTCTTAGTATATGGGGACTTTTTTTAACCTTAGGGGATACCAAACTAAAATACTTATTTATAGTGCGATAAACAAGTGTTTCATAAATTTTAAGTCCTCCTTTTGTTAAAAAAAGAAAATCTTTGTCCACGATCAAATCCAAGTTTGAACGCAGCTCTAAGTACTTCTTTATCTGCAAGATAGTTGTTTCCAAAAGGGGCAAGAGCCTTTCCTTATTCCGCTTGCCCAACACTTTCAAAATTCCATTGGATGCACTAAAATCGGTCAACTTAAGTTGTACCAATTCAGCCCTACGCATACCGGTGGTATACAACAACTCAATGATTAACTTATCCCGAGTGCCCTCAAAATCATCATTAAAAGGTATTTCCGAGATGATACTTTCCATTTCCTTCTCAGAAAAAGGCACTTCAATCTTTTTACTAGTTTTTAAGGCTTTATGTTTTGCCAATGGGGAAACAACGATTTGTTCCGTTTTTTGCAGAAATCGAAAATAGGCTCTAAGTGAAGAGATTTTACGATTGATGGTTCGATTGCCCACTCCTTCTTCCACCAGGGCAATAATCCAACTTCTGACTAAAGAATATTCCACCCGATCAATGGTACACAACTCATGGACTTCCAAACAATACGCCGAAAAAGCGATTATGTCCTTTTCATATGCTGCAATGGTGTGCACCGAATAGTTCTTTTCCAAACTTAAATACGATATGAACGCTTCTAGGGACATAAACCAAAGGTACCCAAATCCAAGAAAAGGTATAAAACAAAAATCCCGTTACAGAACAATGCAACGGGATCTTTTATGCGATTAAGGATGGGTCTAGATTTCTTCTTGGTCCCTTAGTCCTTGTATATATTGAGCTTTTTGGATTTCAGCTCTACGTTTTACAGAAGGCTTGGTAAACTGCTGTCTTTTTCGCAATTGACGCATAGTACCTGTCTTGTCAAACTTACGCTTGAAACGCTTTAAAGCTCTATCGATATTTTCTCCTTCTTTTACTGGTATTATTAACATAGGCTACAACCTCCTTTCTTTTAGAATTTTGGAGTGCAAATATACGGATACTAAATCCAATTGGACAAATTACTTGAGGATATTTCTTGAAATAACTACTTTTTGAATTTCCGTGGTGCCCTCTCCAATGGTACACAACTTGGCATCCCTGTAAAACTTCTCTACGGGAAAGTCTTTGGTATAGCCATATCCTCCATGAATCTGCACCGCATCACTGGCAATTTTCACACAAATTTCTGAGGCATACATCTTGCTCATTGCTCCCAGTTGGGTAACTGGCCTGCCCTCGTTCTTTAGGAAAGCTGCCTTATGTAAAAGTAATTCTGCGGCTTCAATTTCTGTGGCCGCCTCCGCCAACTTAAAGGACACCCCTTGGAAATGACTTATTGGTTTGCCGAACTGAACACGTTCTTTGCTATATTTCAGGGCTGCCTCATAAGCTCCTTTGGCGACTCCAAGGGATAGGGCCCCAATGGAAATTCTACCGCCATCAAGGACCTTCATGGACTGAATAAATCCATCCCCGACTTCTCCCAATCTATTGTCATCCGAAATTCTACAATCGGAAAAGATGAGCTCGGCCGTTTCACTGGCTCGCATACCCAATTTGTTTTCTTTTTTACCACTAGTAAAACCTGGTGTTCCCTTTTCAATCGCAAAAGCGGTCATTCCATGACTATCGCCCTTCTCTCCTGTTCTTGCAATAACTACCGCAATATCACCACTTTTTCCGTGCGTGATAAAATTTTTGGCTCCGTTCAATATCCATTGATCACCATCTTTGACTGCCGTGGTGTTCATACCTCCAGCATCCGAACCCGTATTGTGTTCCGTCAGTCCCCAGGCACCCAACCATTCAGCGGAAGCCAATTTAGGTATCCAACGCTGCTTCTGCTCCTCATTTCCAAACGATAAAATATGATTGGTACATAAGGAATTGTGGGCGGCTACAGACAAACCAATAGCTGGATCCACTTTGGAGATTTCTTCCAAAATAGCAATATATTCATGGTAACCCAGGCCTGAACCTCCAAGTTCTTCCGGAACCAATACTCCCATGAATCCCAACTCGCCAGCTTTCTTAAATACTTCGATCGGGAATGTTTGGTTTTCATCCCATTCCAAAACATGGGGCTGAATGTACTGCTGGGCAAATTCCCTGGCAGATTCGGCCACCATTTTTTGTGTCTCGGAATAATCAAAGTTCATCATGGACAGTGTATCCGTAATCATATTTTCAATAGTTTTTATAGTGACAAATATAATTTAATTCTTTCTATTTTGTTTATCGGAAACTCATTTAAGTTAAACAATTCTTCAAATGATTCTATTTTTCCTTTTTCCATTCTGAGGCGTACTATTTCCCTTGCCATCGCATGGTTGATATAGACCAAACGGGACAATTCGTCAACTGTTGCCTTGTTAATATTGATTTTGGAAATCTTGGGAGGTTGGAGCACTTTGAATTTGTCAAGTACTCTTTGGGCCACCTGGGGTTCCAGACCATAGACATCCAATACCTGGTCATCTACTAGAAATCCTCCGAGCCTGTCCCTAAACTTAATTATTCTGGCGGAAAGCTTATCTCCTATTCCATAGATAGCCTTCAGTTCTTCCGCTGTGGCACTGTTAATATCCTTAACACGCTTTGTTGGTTCCAACTTCCGTCTCTCCTTATAGGATTTATTATAGCGTTGGTTTTTTGAAGCAAATTTAAAATAGGGAGAAATTGCCGCCAACAGGGAATCCGAAACTTTTGTAACGGCTTGAAACTCTTTTTTACTATTAACGAATTTACCCTCCCTTCTATAGACAAACAATCTATCAAGTTCTTCAGGTGAAATTCCCAAGGTGTATCCCTTATAATCTGAAATGTAATTGGGATTAAATGGATACATCGTCAACTTGTGTTCGGAAGGTTGGGCATTTTTAAGACTGTCAATCAGTGTTTGCTCCGTTTCGTTCAAGGCAAATCCAGATGTTTCCACTGGGTTGCCATCCCAAAGTAAGTAAATGCCTTGAAGCACCACAACAAGCGATACCAAAAAGAAAATCCCACTTCGTTCCTGTTTATTGAACCTAAGGTGGGATTTCATATGCGTTATTGGAGATTAATTATTTGGAAGCCCTGATTGCATCGAGATATCTTCCCAATTGCTTTTTCACCACTGGGAACAAGAAGTACAATCCAACCATATTGGGGAATACCATGGCAAAAATCATAGCATCGGAAAACGCCCAAATGGAATCCATACTAGCGGCTGCACCAATGATCACAAATGTCAAAAACAACAATTTATATGTCAAATCGGTTTTCTTGCCCCTACCAAAAAGGTATTTCCAAGATTGTAGACCGTAATAAGACCATGATATCATGGTAGAGACCGCGAACAATACAACGGCTATGGTAAGGAATACATTGGAATAGGGAATGTACTGTGCAAAAGCTTTGGAAGTAATCCCCGCACCTTCATAAGGCATCCCATCAATCATTACAACCCCAGAGCCATCACCTCCGTAATCAAATACTCCTCCGAAGTTAAAAATGATAATAACCAAGGCTGTCATGGTACAAATCACAACCGTATCGATAAAAGGCTCGAGTAGGGCAACCAATCCTTCCGAGGCAGAATACTTGGTCTTTACCGCGGAATGGGCAATAGAAGCAGAACCGGCTCCAGCCTCATTGGAAAAGGCTGCACGTCTGAATCCGACCAACAAAACCCCGATTACACCTCCAACACCAATGGCAGTAGGATTGAAAGCTTCTGTTACAATTAAGGATATGGCGTCATCAACCAAACTAAAATTGCCAAAAATGATATACAAACAGGCCAAAATATAAAGTACGGCCATAAAGGGTACGACTTTTTCTGTTACCGAAGCGATTCGTTTGATTCCTCCGATGATGATGATACCAACCAAAATGGCCAATACCACTCCAATAATTGTCCCAGCCATGGCGCTCTCCCATCCAAATAATTCCTTTACCACAATTGTAGCTTGGTTGGATTGGGCAGCGTTTCCACCTCCGAAAGAACCACCTATACAGAAGAATGCAAACAAAGCCGCGGCTATTTTACCCAAGGTTTTAAATCCTCGTTCTTTTAGACCTTTGCTTATATAGTACATGGGACCGCCGTAGACGGTTCCGTTTTCATCCACATCGCGGTATTGCACACCCAGAGTACATTCCACAAACTTGGTGGACATACCCAACAAACCGCAGACAATCATCCAGAAGGTAGCTCCAGGTCCACCCAAGGCGATGGCCAGTGCCACACCTGCGATATTTCCATTTCCAACGGTACCGGATACCGCAGTGGCCAAGGCTTGAAAATGGCTTACTTCTCCCTCATGGCTTTCGTCCCTAATAGTGTCCGGCAAATCGCCATCCACAATATTTACCTCCGCTTTCTCCACACCGTGCCCTTCAGCACCTTCCAATTCATCATACTTTCCGCGAACCACATTGATGGCCGTACCAAAATGTCTTATGTTGGGAAATCCAAAATATAGGGTGAAGAACAATGCACTACCCACTAACAAAATCAGAACGAAAGGCGTGCCCAAAATCTCAAAAAAGATTACCGTATTGAAAAAGTCCGATACGGGCGCAAAGGCTTGGTCAATTTTTTCATCCAACCCTACTTCGGCTGTTTCTTGTGAAAATGTCAATAAGGGAAATAGTAGTGTAAAAATCGACAGAAGTCTATACTTCATAATTTTGGAGTTAGGTATGTTAATTTGATGTAAAGTGGGCAATATCCTAAAAAAATTCAACGGAATCAAATTTAAAAGTTATAAAACTAGCCTATTTGAAACATTTGGTTGAGTTTTCTAATCTGCTCTGGACGACCCAAAACAATAACTTTTCCCTTGGGTTGAAGCTGTAGGTCAGCTTCAGGATTTATAAGATAATTTCCGTCTGGATCTATGTAGCCAATTATGGTGCATCCTGTCCTTCGCCGAAGGTCCAAATCGCGAATGGAATTGCAATCCAATTGGTCCGTAATATCCTCGATTTCCACCTCTTCCAAGTTTGTGGTATGTTCTCCTTCAATGGAAAGTTTGTCCATAAAAGTTATTAAATCGGGCATCACCACCAAGGAAGCCATGTGGTCGCCGCCTATCTTATCTGGCATGATGACCTTGTCCGCTCCTGCAAATTGTAGCTTTTTTTGGGAAGTGACCTGCGAAGCCCTGCTAATAATGAATAGCTCCTTATTGAGCTGGCGGGCGGTTAATACGATAAACAGGTTTTCGGCATCGTCCGGTACAGCGGTGATCAAATATTGTGCCCTATCGATTCCGGCTTCCAAGAGTACCTCATCCTCGTTGGCATTGCCCTCCACAAACAGAACCTCATCTTCGTGCCTTTCAATGATCTCCCTGCTTCTTTCAATAATAACAAAAGGTTTGTTATAAGCCCTAAGTCTTTCTGCAGCCTGCATTCCATTTCGGCCAAAGCCGCAGACCACTACATGGTTGGTCAATTTGTCTATTCTTTTTTTCACTTTTTTCCTTTTTAATATTTGAAGTGAATTCCTTCCCAACAAGTATTCGGTTATCACCGAGAGGGCAAAACCAAAAATGAATACACTGGTTACAATTAAAAATACGGTAAATATCTTGGCGTTGGCATCCAAGGGCCTGACTTCGGAAAAACCTACCGTAGTGACCGTGATTATGGTCATGTAAATGGCCTCTATCCATGAAAAGTCCGATAAAATTTTGTATCCCACTACCCCAAACAACAGCACCAACAGCATCAAACAAATTGCCCATAAAATTTTGGAACGTAGCAGTCGTATCATATTAAAGGTCAAAAACAGAGGTTCTTTTGGTGTAGACCAAATCTTTGATTTTTAGCCAGAACGCGATAAACAGATAAAGGGCGAAACCAAAGCCCAGAGTGGCAAAGGTTAAATATATAAAGGTAGTTCGCACTACCCTTGCACGAATTCCAAGTCTTTCGGCAATCCGCCGACAAACCTCGAAGCCCCTTTTTTGAAAATAATAGAGCGTATTGTAAAACAAACTCATACCCTAAATTATGTATTTCTATTCAATAAATCTGCTCCCAAGGTACAACGAAGACATTTATTTTTAGAACAGTATTGGGTATGTAATTGAATTTTTGCCTGACTTTCCAGTGCATTTTTGCTAGCGGAGCCCAGATGGGCAAAGTTTTTTACTATGGAATTCTTTTCCGCTTTTATCCCGGACACCATGTCCAATAGATCTTCGCTCCAATCCAAACCCAGGTGTTTGGCATAACAAAATTTCAAGGGAACGATGGTGTTGATCATCAAGAGGTCTATAAAACTTCTGGAAAGTTTCTTTTTGCTTTTTCTTGAAGCCCTACCAAAGGTAAAATGGGTATCCCAATAGGTGCTGGCGGCAATATCAAATAATCTATATACCGTGTCCCGACCTCTGTTTTCCATCAAAGCAGAGAAAAGGTTTTGATGGGTGGCCAAAAGACAGGCCAACTGTGAGATACGAATGGTGGGGAAATTTCGAGGTCTAAGACCAAAAAAGTTAGGTTTTCCTATCCTGATGGGTAAATCATACTTTTTACTCAAATAGTTATACTCATTGCTGAGTTCCTGAAAATAGCTGTCCGAACAGTCTTCGACATCCAAGATACCAAAATGACCAAACAACAGGCTTTCCAGAACATGTATATCTGCACTTACCTTCCGCACAATAGAGAATTTTAACTGTCCCGAGCATTGTAAAAAAAACTCCCCATTGACTTTTGTACCGAAGCTCTTTGCCAAAAGGGCAAAAAACACAGCCTCCCAATCGTTGTTGGTTGAATGTAATAGATTATTGATCAATTCGGATTTTTGCTCCAGACGCTCCAAATACAATCGTTCCATGAAATTATCCAGCAAAAAGGAGTCAAACCCAAGAAAATCCCTTTCACAATTGATAAAGGATGGATTATAGTGCTGAAAAAGCTCTTGGTACTTTCCCAATAAGGTAGGTTGGATATGGGTTTTGAGTTCCAATGTTGGGATTAGTTTTCCGTCCTTCCCAAACACGGCTACATCATCCTCCCATACCACATGTAAAATAACATTGGTATAATTTTCATCGGTCTCATGATGATGCGCATACCAATCAGAGGATTTGAGGTGCATTTCCACATTGCCTGCCCAGAGTTGTCCACCCACCTCGATCTTTGCATTAAAAAAGTCCGGCCCGGCATACCTATTTAAGGTACCGGGATGCACAATCAAAATATTATCGGAGGTTGAAGTGGTAAGTGGTCGTCCTTGAAGCTTGTCGCACCTCCATATAAAATGGAGTAGGTCTTCCTTCATACCCCTAAAATAGGAAAATGATCGTCATTTTCCATACTAGGTCATAAAATCAACTGTTTTTGAGGTCGGCTAAGCTCCCCTGCTTAAAAGTGTCAACTGAGAAACAGCGGACTAGCTTTCTTAGAACGGGAAAAGTCAATCCGACAGGCTTTGGAGAAGCTATTATGACTCGGCAACCTCCCCCTCCCAATTCATAAAACCACCTTCCAGATTATATGTGGTTTCAATACCAATGCTGTTCATAAGAGCACAGGCCTGGGCACTTCTATTTCCCGATCTGCAATAGACGTAGTAGTTTTTAGACTTGTCCAATTTTCCAATTTCATCCATGAACTCTTGTCCCAAATAGATATCTATATTATTGGCTCCAGGTATAAAACCTTCTTCCATTTCCTCCGGTGTACGAACATCCAAAATAAAGGCGTTGGAGTCATTCTCCAATTGACCTTCCCATTCTTCTTGTGATAAATCTGCCATCTTTATTAATTTAAGCTCTACAAAAATAAAAATCCGGAGCATAACCCCGGATTTAAATCTACTTATTCTTCTTTTTAAGCTTTTATACCACATCCAATGGCTCTAGTCTTGGTCACTTTGATTTCCTCACCTGCCAGCATGGCATCCACAGCATTTTCTACAAACTTTTCTTCCACTTGGGACGCATCTTGATAATTATCATCGATAGCACCTATATAACGAACAATGTTTCCATCATCAGTTTTTTCCAGAAGATATACATGTGGAGTTTTGGTAGCACCGTATTGCGGAAAAACTTGTTGCCCATCATCAAATAAGTAGGGAAAGGTGAATCCCTTTTCTTTAGCTCTTACTTGCATCTTGGCAAAACTGTCACCTGATTTTATACTTGGGTTATTCGGGTTGATGGCGATGACAGGGACACCCTTGGGTTTGTATTTGTTGTCCAATGCAATAATGCGGTCCTCATACTTTACCGCATAGGGACAGGTGTTACAAGTGAATATGACCAAAAAACCTTTGGCATCCTTGTAATCTGCAAGCGAAACCATGGTACCATCTACATTCTTTAGGGAGAAATCCGTAGCAACATCTCCAATATCGTAACCTTCGGCCAAAGTATCAGACTTTACCGTAAAAGCACCTAACATCAGCACCAATGCCAATAATCCGAGTTTTTTTATTGTCTCCATCCTTATCTAATTTATGAATTTGTTCAGTTCCGTATTCAGTTCGTCATAGGTAAACCCATGACCATAAAATTCCCTTTTGTTCTTGTTATAAATCAATGTCGCTGGAATGCCGCCGTCCCAATCCTCATTAATCTTCGGAATCCAATCGTTCTGCTTGGGGTCATCCAGAATAACCACTTTGGACTTTAACCCTTTCTTTTCCACAAAGGGCTCCAATCGGGATTTCCACATGGAAGGCATATCCAGACTAACCAAAATCACCTCTACCCCATCTGTTGCCCTTTCCGCATTCACCTGTTCAAAATAGGGCATTTCCTCTATACATGGTTTGCACCAGGTTGCCCAAAAATTGATCACATAGGTTTTGCCATCCTGTAGATGTAGCATGGATTCAAAGCTTTCAAAGTCATATACTGGAAATTTGACCTTTGCGCTCGACGCTTCCGTTTGTAAAGCTTCCGTTTCGACTTTAGCAGTATCGGTGGTTTCTTGTGCCTTTGCTTTTTTTCCACAGGAAGCCAGCATAAAGAGAGTTGACACCCATACAACCATCAAGTATTTCATTATCTGATATTTATGAATTTAAAATTAACCAAAGCACAAAGCTCCAATTTCTTTTTAACAAAATTTTATCTGTTAAAAGTTGTTGACATACATACAATCCATATACATTTGTATATACAATTGTTGTAACGACATGAATGTAGAGGAAATAATTAAGACCGAAAAAAAATTGCCCATAAAGCAAAGGACCATGATTCATTTTGCCTTGGTCAACAACAAAATTAGGGAACAGTTTTCTACGGCCCTAAAACCCTTCGATATTTCTGAACAACAATTTAATGTGCTCCGAATTCTTAGAGGACAAAAGGGCAATCCTGCAAACCTTTCCACCATAAACGAGCGTATGGTCACTAAAATGAGCAACACAACTCGTTTGGTGGACAAACTTATTCTCAAAGGACTTGTAGATCGAAGGGTTTGCCCTGACAATAGAAGAAAAGTGGAAATAATTATAACTGATAATGGGAAAAAGATACTTTCCCAACTGGACGAAGTTATGCAGGACACCGAAAAAAAAGTACTTAAAAGTTTTACCAATAAAGAGCTGGAACAGCTTAATTCATTACTAGATAAATTTTAATATGGAAAGTATATTAGACAACAGAACGTGGCGCTATGCCACCAAAAAATTTGACGATACCAAGAAAATAACAGATCAGGATTTGGACTTGCTTTTGGAGGCCACGAGACTTTCTGCCTCTTCCTATGGACTGCAACCATAT
Organism: Flagellimonas flava; assembly: GCF_900129665.1. Taxonomy (GTDB): domain Bacteria; phylum Bacteroidota; class Bacteroidia; order Flavobacteriales; family Flavobacteriaceae; genus Flagellimonas; species Flagellimonas flava. The sequence goes on along the minus strand of NZ_FQWL01000007.1, from coordinate 65,535 downwards.
CATGTTTTCGTAATCACGGATTCGGAAATTAGGGAAAAACTGAAGCCCGTTAGTTGGGGGCAATCCCAAATTACCGATGCATCCCATCTCATCGTTTTTGCCAACGCTACGGATTTTGGTGAAGAGTTGTTGGATGGTTATGTGCAAAATGTAAGTCAGACACGGAATATCCCAGAGGAAAGTCTAAAAGGTTATGGAGATTTTATGAAATCAAAACTCCTGAATTTACCTGCGGATGTTAAAAACAACTGGGCCATGAAACAGGTTTACATTGCTCTTGGAAATGCTATGCAAGCCGCTGCGGAACTTAAAATAGACACCTGTCCCATGGAAGGTTTTGAGGCGGAGGCCTACAACGAAATTCTTGGTTTGGACGAGAAAGACCTCAACGCCTCCGTTGTGTTGGCCGTGGGTTATCGCTCCGAAGAAGATGAGACACAGCACTATGCCAAGGTGCGCAAATCAAAGAAAGAATTATTTACACATATATAAACCCTAATTATCAAAAATTAAAAACACAATCATGAAAAAGACAATTTTAAGTTTAGCCTTGACGGCCGTGTTCGGTCTGGTATCTTTTGCAAATCCCATTGATGGGGAAAAGAAAGCCGTTAAAACGGACGAAAGCACTGTTACCTGGAAAGCGTACAAAGTTGCTGGATCTCATACGGGAACCATAGCATTAAAATCCGGTGCTCTTGAATTTGATGGAGATACGTTGACCGGGGGAGAGTTTGTAGTGGACATGACCACAATCAATACCACGGATCTTCAAGGAGACTACAAAAACAAATTGGACGGCCACTTGAGTTCTGATGATTTCTTTTCCACTGCCTCCAACCCTACCGCCACTTTGGTTTTTACCGAGGTAAAGCCTTCGGGCAAGAATTCATATAAGGTTACGGGAGACCTAACCATCAAGGGTATTACGGCCCCCGTTAGTTTTGATGTTTCCATTTATGGAAGTAAAGCCACGGCCACCTTGAAAGTTGATCGTACAAAATACGACGTAAAGTATGGTTCTGGTATCATTGGTACCGCTAAGGACAAATTGATTTATGACGAATTTGATTTGGTGGTTGATTTGCAGCTATAATCAAAATTAGTTTAGTGTTTGGAAATCCCGTTTGAGACTTCTCAAATGGGATTTTTAATTTCACAAAACAAAATTTGGAAGTTACATTTTCCTTTCTATCTTTGGTGTAATGAAAATAGGAAAAGTACATACTTGGTGGTGGAATAACTTACGTCGAACATCGTGAGCTAGTCCCCATTATAACCATATAGAGGCTTGTCATCACGACAGGCCTTTTTTAATTTATAGCATTAAGATGACCTACAAACTAGAATCACATTTTAAAAAAATTCTTGCCGATACCATTACCCCGGTCAGTGTGTATCTAAAAGTACGGGATAAGTTTCCGAACAGTATTTTATTGGAAAGTAGCGACTATCATGCCAATGACAACAGTTTCTCCTATATCTGTTGCAATCCAATAGCGGATATTAGGATTCAGGACGAGGTCATTACGCAGCGGTTTCCTGATGGCACAAAGGAAGTAACAGTAATCGATTCCCAGACTGATGTTACGGATGTTATCCATGAATTTGGAAAACGGTTTGAGGTAGCTTCCAACGAGTTTAAGTTCATCAACAATGGCTTGTTTGGTTATATGGCCTATGATGCAGTACGCTATTTTGAAGATGTGGATATTTCGTCGAAACCAAACTCAATTGCAATCCCTGATATCTATTATGCCGTCTACCAGAACATCATAGCAATCAACCATTTCAAGAATGAGGCCTATCTCTTTGCTCATTGTTACAATAATGAAAGCAATGTGGACGAAATTGCCCAATTGTTCCAAGTGAGGAGTTTTGCAACTTATAATTTTTCCAAAGAAGGCGAACCGCAATCCAACCTAAAAGATGAAGAATATATGGAGCATGTGGCCCTGGCCAAAAGACATTGCCAACGGGGTGATGTTTTCCAATTGGTGCTATCCCGTAGGTTCTCCCAAGGTTTCAAAGGCGACGAATTCAATGTGTACCGAGCACTTCGTTCGGTTAACCCTTCTCCGTATCTGTTTTATTTTGATTATGGGGATTTTAAAATATTTGGGAGTTCGCCGGAGGCCCAGCTTATTGTAAAGGATGGCAAGGCCGAAATTCATCCCATAGCCGGCACCTACAAGCGTACGGGCAACGATGAGAAGGATGCCGAGCTAGCCAAAAAACTGGCGCAAGACGAAAAAGAGAACAGCGAACATGTTATGCTGGTAGATCTGGCCCGCAACGACCTAAGTCGGAACGGAAACACTGTAAATGTGGAAACCTACAGAGAGGTCCAATACTTTTCCCATGTTATTCATTTGGTCTCGAAAGTTACGGGCATAAAGAAAAAAACAAGTCCTACCATGCAGGTAGTGGCCGATACATTCCCTGCTGGTACCCTGAGTGGTGCCCCAAAGCATATGGCCATGCAGCTCATAGAAAAGTATGAAAAAACGAGCAGGGCCTATTATGGTGGAGCCATAGGTTTCATGGACTTCAATGGCAACTTTAACCATGCGATAATGATCCGCACCTTTTTGAGTAAAAACCACAAATTGCACTACCAGGCCGGAGCCGGTTTGGTTGCCGCTTCGGACCCAGCAACAGAATTACAGGAAACCTATAATAAATTAGGTGCCTTGACCAAGGCACTTGAAATCGCAGAAACAATCTAAGATGGCCAGAAAGATTTTAATGATAGATAATTACGATAGCTTCACCTACAACTTGGTGCACTATTTAGAGGATTTGGATTGCGAGGTCACCGTAAAGCGAAATGACCAATTGACTTTGGAAGAGGTAGAACCCTTCGAGGAAATTGTACTTTCTCCAGGCCCTGGTATTCCAGATGAAGCAGGATTGCTCAAGGATATTATCCAGACCTACGCCCCGCACAAACGCATACTTGGGGTCTGTCTAGGTCAACAAGCCATCGGAGAGGTTTTTGGCGGAAGCCTTGTTAACTTGGATCAAGTATATCACGGGGTGGCAACCACCATAACCGTGACCAAACCTGGAGTTTTATTTCAAGACATGCCAGAGCAAATTCAAGTAGGACGTTATCACTCCTGGGTAGTACACCCCGATTTACCGGAAAGTTTGGAGGCTACCTCCGTCGATGAGAACGGGCAGGTTATGTCGCTAAGGCATACAGCCTATGATGTCACCGCTGTACAATTTCATCCAGAATCCGTACTTACCCCTGAGGGAAAAAAGATGCTAAAGAATTGGTTGAATAATTGATGTAATTAAAGTCACTCAAGAGCGGGATTCCAAACATCTCACAAATAGATTTCGCAATGAAAGTGGAATTACAAAAAGGAAAACATGAAAGAGACGTTAAATAAACTTATTAATCACGAAATACTTTCCAAGGCCGACGCCAGGCAAATCTTGGTGAACATCGCCAAAGGCGATTATAACAGCTCGCAGATTGCCGCATTCCTAACGGTATATATGATGCGGAGCATCACCATTGAAGAATTGGAAGGCTTTCGTGACGCATTATTGGAACTTTGTCTTGCGGTGGATTTGGCTGAATACAATCCTATAGATCTTTGCGGAACGGGAGGAGATGGAAAAGACACCTTTAATATTTCCACCCTAGCATCATTTGTCACCGCCGGAGCAGGAATCAAGGTGACCAAGCATGGTAATTATGGGGTTTCCTCAAAATGTGGAAGCAGTAATGTAATGGAGTTCTTGGGCATTAAATTCAGTAATGAAGCAGATTTTCTAAAAAAGTCTATAGACAAAACAGGGATTTGTGTGCTTCATGCCCCATTGTTTCATCCGGCCATGAAAAATGTAGCTCCAATTCGAAGGGAACTGGGAGTTAAGACCTTTTTTAATATGTTGGGGCCCATGGTAAATCCGGCATTCCCCAAGAACCAGATGGTCGGAGTGTTCAATTTGGAGCTGGCAAGAATGTACGGATACCTCTACCAGAACACGGATAAAAATTTCACCGTGCTACATGCCTTGGATGGTTATGATGAAATCTCCTTGACTGGAGCAACAAAAACCATATCCAACGGTTCCGAGAGTATGTTGGACCCTTCTGATTTTGGTGTAGGCAAGGTAACCCAATCTGAGATTACCGGCGGGGACGACGTTGCCACTTCGGCCCAAATATTTTTGGACATTCTTGGAGGAAAGGGAACTGAAGCTCAAAACAACGTGGTATGTGCCAATGCTGGCGTAGCAATTGCAACAGTGGAGCAAACCACTCCCAAAGCCGGATTTGAAAAGGCCAAGGAATCCCTTTTAAGTGGAAAGGGGTTGGAAACCCTAAAAAAATTACAGGAATTAAGCAAACAGTGAACGTGCAGGTCGCATTCAATAACCGACATCAGACATTGGAAAAAAAATGAACATTCTAGATAAAATAGTAGCAGACAAGCGCAAGGAGGTTGCTCTGAGAAAATCGTTGATTCCCGTCAAGCAGCTGGAATCTTCGGTGCTATTCGGTCGAAAAAGCCCTTCCTTGGCTGAGGCGCTACGATCAAGTTCCAGTGGAATCATAGCAGAGCATAAAAGAAGATCACCGTCTAAATCCGTAATCAACCAAGGACTGAACGTGCAGGATGTGGCAAAAGGGTATGAGGAAGCCGGGGTTTGTGGTATGTCCGTATTGACCGACGGAAAATATTTTGGAGGCAGTTTGGATGATTTGCTATTGGCACGAACAGTGGCCAATATCCCCTTGCTTCGGAAAGAATTCATCATTGACGCCTACCAGATTCTAGAGGCAAAGGCCCATGGCGCAGATGTAATTTTGCTCATTGCCGCTATTTTATCCCGGGACGAAATCAAAACGCTATCGGAAACCGCAAAAAATCTTGGATTGGATGTGCTTTTGGAGGTGCATAATGAGAAGGAGCTTCAAAAATCAATCATGCCCAGTTTGGATATGTTGGGAGTGAACAATAGAAACCTTAAAACCTTTGAGGTGAGTCTGGAGACCAGTAAATCCCTTTTCACACAAATCCCGGATGATTTTGTCAAAGTTTCCGAAAGTGGAATCAGCTCGGTTGCAGCCATTCAGGAGCTTAGACAATATGGATATCAAGGCTTTTTAATCGGGGAGAATTTTATGAAAACTGACAATCCTGGAGCTCATGCTTCAGAATTCATCAAAGGTCTTACATCATGAAACTGAAAGTTTGCGGCATGAAATATAATCCAACTGAGGTAGCGGAATTGCAACCAGACTATATGGGTTTTATTTTTTGGGAGCCTTCTTCGCGCTTCTTTCATGGAAAAACACCAGACCTGCCAACAACCATCAAAAAAGTGGGTGTCTTCGTAGATGCTGCAATAGATGAAATCGCTCAAAAAGTAGAGCAACACGGTCTCCAAAGTGTCCAGCTTCATGGAGCGGAATCCCCAGAGCTGTGCCAAAGTCTTAAGAACAGGTTTCCCGAACTGGAAATCATCAAGGTCTTCACCATCAAGGATTCGTTCAATTTTGAACTTTTGACCCCTTACGAAACGGTATGTGATTATTATCTTTTTGATACCAAGGGGAAACTACCTGGTGGTAATGGCTATACCTTTGATTGGTCTATTTTGGAAGACTATCCATCTACCAAACCCTATTTTTTAAGTGGAGGAATAGGACCAGATAGCACTGAGGAATTGAAATCCTTCTTACACAGCCCTGCCTCCAAATATTGCCAGGTAATCGATGTCAACAGCAAGTTTGAAATCGAACCCGGATTGAAGAACATTGAAAAATTAAGTGAGTTTAAAGAACTATTAACCAACAACCATTGACCATGAGTTATCACGTTAATGAAAAAGGATATTATGGTGAATTTGGAGGGGCTTTCATCCCAGAAATGCTCTACCCAAACACCGAGGAGTTGAGACAAAACTACCTTAGTATCATGGAGGAACCTTCCTTTAAGGAAGAATTCCAGCAATTACTTCGGGATTATGTGGGTCGCCCCACTCCTTTGTACTTCGCAGAGCGAATGTCCGAACGCTACAAAACCAAGATTTACCTAAAGCGGGAAGACCTCAACCATACCGGTGCCCATAAGGTCAACAACACAGTAGGGCAAATCCTGATGGCCAAAAAACTTGGTAAAAATCGAATCATAGCAGAAACCGGTGCGGGCCAACATGGTGTGGCCACAGCCACCGTATGCGCGCTAATGGGTATTGAATGCGTGGTATATATGGGTGAGGTGGATATAGCACGCCAAGCTCCGAACGTAGCCCGAATGAAAATGTTGGGAGCAGAAGTGCGACCGGCGCTTTCAGGGAGTAGGACCCTAAAAGATGCCACGAATGAAGCCATTCGCGATTGGATCAACAACCCTGTAGATACCCACTACATTATCGGTTCTGTGGTGGGACCTCATCCCTATCCAGATATGGTAGCACGATTTCAATCCGTGATTTCCGAGGAAATCAAAACCCAGTTATTGGAGAAGGAAGGAAGGGAAAACCCTGATTACGTTGTTGCCTGTGTTGGCGGTGGAAGTAATGCTGCCGGCGCATACTATCACTTTTTGGACAACCCAGAAGTAGGGATAATTGCGGTGGAAGCAGCCGGAAAAGGAATTGATACCGGTGAGAGTGCCGCCACCTCAGCTCTTGGGAAAGTTGGTATTATCCATGGGAGCAAAACCTTGTTGATGCAAACCCCAGATGGGCAGATAACCGAACCGTATTCCATATCCGCTGGTTTGGATTACCCTGGTGTGGGCCCCTTGCATGCCCACTTGTTCAGGTCGGGGCGTGGAGAGTTTATCTCCATCACAGATGATGAGGCCATGACCGCTGGTCTTACCCTCTGTCAAATGGAAGGCATTATTCCTGCCATTGAATCCTCCCACGCTTTTGCCATTTTGGAACAGCGAAAGTTCAACCCAACCGATGTGGTGGTAATGAACCTTTCCGGAAGAGGGGACAAAGACCTACAAAACTATATTGACTATTTTAAATTATAATTTTTGTCTTTCCTGGAAATTCAGGAATCCACAAAACATTGTTATGATAAAAAACAGAATCAACCAAAAATTAAAAGAGGATAAAAAACTATTATCCATATACTTTACGGCAGGGTATCCGAAACTAACCGATACGGTGAAGATCATTGAGGATTTGGAAAAGAACGGTGTGGATATGATTGAAATTGGCCTTCCGTTCAGTGACCCTCTTGCTGATGGACCAACAATCCAAGACAGCTCGACCCATGCCTTAAACAATGGTATGAATACCGATTTGCTTTTTGAACAACTTCAAAACATTCGGGAAACTGTATCCATTCCCTTGGTGATGATGGGCTATTTCAACCCGGTGTTTCAATATGGGGTTGAGGCTTTTTGCAAAAAATGCCAAGAAATTGGAATTGACGGTATTATCCTTCCTGATTTACCCCTAGATGTATACCAAGACGAATATGAGCAAACTTTCAAGAAATATGGATTGATCAATGTCTTTTTGATCACCCCTCAAACCAGTGATGAACGGATCCGGATGATAGACAAGGTATCTGAGGGGTTCATCTATATGGTAAGTTCGGCAAGTACCACAGGAGCCAAAACGGGGTTTGGGAATGAACAACAAACATATTTTGAGCGGATTGCAGAGCTAGATTTGAAAAATCCTCAAATTGTCGGATTCGGAATAAGCAACAAAGCCACTTTTGACCAAGCAACAAAAAACGCCAAAGGAGCCATTATTGGCTCGGCCTTCATTAAGCATTTGACCCAGCATGGAACGGAAAAAATAGATGGGTTTGTAAGGGGAATTCGCTAACTTCGAGTTTGGAATTAACCTAAGCACTTTATGAGAAAAACAATCTGTTTTTTCGTTTTACTGGTCTCCTTTTTCACATTCTCCCAAGATGATGCCGCAGTTAAATCGCACGTAGCACATGCGATAGAGGAGTTAAGGGATTTTATTAGCATTCCCAACGATGCACTGGATGCGGATGCTATTGATGACAACATCCTTTGGCTCAAACGCAAGTTTGGGGAACGAGGGTTCAATACGGCTGTTTTGGAGACTGATAATCTTCCTTTATTCTTTGCGGCTCTGCCCATGGAGGATACCAAACCGTCCCTATTGATCTACATGCATTTTGATGGACAGTCGGTAGATCCTTCCAAATGGGATCAGCCCAATCCGTATACCACGGTGCTCAAAAAACCTGTTGGTGATACTTTTGAGACTATTTCCTTTGATGAACTAAAAGACGACATAGATTACAATTGGCGATTGTTTGGGCGTTCTACCTCGGATGATAAGGGTCCTATTGTGATGCTACTAAATACCATTGACCTGCTGAAAAAAGAAGGGAAGGAAATCCCTTTTAATCTTAAGGTCATCTTGGATGGGGAAGAAGAAAAAAGCAGTAAACCCTTACCTAAAGCGGTAAAACAATACCGTGAGCTCCTTGAAGCTAATTTTTTGGTGATTGTGGATGGCCCCATGCACGCCTCCGGAAGTCCAACGGTTGTATATGGCTGCCGAGGCATTACCAGCTTAACACTGACTACCTATGGTCCGATAAAGCCCCAACATAGTGGCCATTACGGAAACTATGCACCAAATCCTGGATTTCAGCTAGCTCAACTGCTTGCCGGAATGAAGGATTCGGATGGGAGGGTAACCATCCCGGGCTACTACGATGGTATTGTTCTAAACGAACAAATATCCGAAGTCCTACGGAGTGTGCCCGATAGTGATGCAACCATCGCGGAAAATCTACAGTTCAAATCTGCCGAAAAGGTCGGGGGTTTCTACCAGGAAGCACTTCAATATCCGTCCCTAAATATTAGAGGTCTTGGATCGGGATGGGTAGGTGAAAAACGAAGAACCATTGTCCCAGAGCTGGCCACCGCCGAACTAGACCTGAGATTGGTACCTGAAAGTGATGGCAACCGTCTTAAAAGATTGGTCAAAGACTATATTTCAAAACAAGGGTATCATGTTATTGACCATGTTCCGTCAAAAGCCGAACGGATGGCCCATGATAAAATCGTGACCGTAAATGAAGGTAGTGTCACTGATGCTTTTAGGACTGACTTGGACAATTCTTATGGAAACTTTCTGGTGGAAACACTCCACGAAGCATTTCAAGATGATGTAGTACGCGTTAGGATTATGGGCGGAACCGTTCCCATATCCCCTTTTATCAACGAACTAAAGATTCCAGCCTTTATTGTTCCAATGGTCAATCCGGATAATAATCAGCATAGTCCCAACGAAAATTTGAGGATTGGGCAGCTGGCCTATGGTATCAAGGCATTGTATTCGATTTTATCCAGCCCGGTCAATTAGAAACTCCCTTAACCGATAGTTTTCATTGTCAGATGCACCCCTCAAAGACCGTGAAATAAGAAGCAAAAGGATTTCATCTATTTTAACGGCAATACATCCCACTTTATGTATTTAATGGTCAAAGCTTTATAATTTTAGGAGTCCCAAACCTACTTAACTATGAAGTATACCGTTCTAGTAATTGACGATTCCTCTATTCAACGTCTGGCCACGTCAATTCTTGTCAAAAATCACCCGCAACTGAAACTTTTAGGTGCTTATGGAAATCCCTATGAGGGAATTAAGGCGATTTACGACGAAAAACCGGATATGGTATTTATGGACGTATTGATGGATAATGTGGATGCCTTTGAACTCTTGGACAGCATTGAAGTTCTTCCCCCTATTATTCTAAATTCAACTTGGTCTAAATTTGCTGCAAGGGCCTTTGACTACGGCATAAACGATTTTCTGATGAAGCCCATGCCCAAAAAGAGGTTTGATATTGCTATTAAAAAGGTGATTTCACAAATTGAACAAGCCCAGCTTACAAAAACTAAGACATTTTCCTTTTTAGAAACCTACTCCGAGTTCAACGCTTAAACTGATTCCTCGAAAAAAGGTCGGTATTGGATAACCCTAAAATCCATAGTGTTGAACTTTGGATTCTTGTCTTTCATGTCCTTGTAGCGCTGTAAACTTCCAACCGCTCTATTGGCAGCTCCCGAAGGTGCTGTCAACGAAACCGTTTTAACCCATCTTGATTTTTCAGTGGTTCCCGAAGAAATAGGTAAACTAAATCTATGAATTCTTGGCACCTCATTAGAAACCACTTCCAAGACAAGCTTTGCTTCCTTCAATAGCTTTCGGAAGAAATATTCTGGGCCATTCTTACTGTTTCCACCCATAAATAATAGTGTGTCTATATTCGGAAAGTCCCTTAAATAGCCCAGCATATCTCGCAACTTTACATTTTCCATACCCAAATCGGAAGCATCTATTTTTTGTCGTTCAGCACTGGCCACGATATCGCAAACCCCTATTTTGTTAGCTAGAAGGAAGTGTTTTCGCTGCTCCGCCGCTTCGTTTGTAGTTTCAAACTTTAGATCCAGCTCAAATATTCGGTCCAAAATGGGCCAAAGCATACCATTTCTACTCCCATAACAGAAGTCCACATCATCCGGTTTCAGCTCTCCCGTTGTAAATCTTGGAGGTGGTAAGGTCCCCACAATTAGCTTGGTGGCCTCGTGAAAAAGAAAAGGCTCATACGGATGGGTATGTAGAAAGGGTTTTATGCTCAAAACTTGACATACTTCTTCCAACTTAACACGGAAGAACTCTGTTTCAAAACTAAGGTTTTAGGCCGAATTTCGGCTGGCATTGATATTTCCATAGAGGGATCGCGTAACGATTTTTTCATAGAGCTCCCTGTATTTGGAATCTTTGGTGATATGGTACAGTGCATTCTGCTGTATCACCAACAATGGCAGCACGATTTGCTCCCTAATTTTTACAGATTCCCTGGATACTTCTTCGTCTTCCATTAGGATATGCTGTCCTGAAATCTCCAGTAACATTTCCTTGGACAATTGGTATTCGTTGAAAAGTACGTTCCAAAACTCACCAAACTCCTTATCATCGCGCATATAGCTTGTAAGGTCGAAATTAGTTTTGGCAAGCGACATCATACTGTTGTGCATAAGAGCCCTAAAAAACGGAACTTCCTGATATAGTTTTTTAACCTCATCCAGCTTTCCATCAGATTTTAGTTGTTGAATGGCAGTTCCTATTCCAAAATATCCCGGGACGTTTTGCTTCAGTTGACTCCAGGAGCCCACAAATGAAATTGCCCTTAAATCGGAGAGCGTCAATTGTTTTTTATTGCCCCGTTTTCCAGGCCTACTACCAATGTTCGCCTTGGTATAGAACTTCAATGTACTCCGATGTTCCAGATAGGGGATAAATTTATCGTGCTGTTTTAGAGCGTCATATTTGCTAAAACTTAATTCGGAAAGGGTACCGATCAATTCCCGTTGTTCTGTTGAGATTACATGTTCCTTGCCATATAGATCATTGCTTAATCCAGCTGTCAACAACTGCTCCGCATTGTGGATAAACTGTTCTTTGGTGCCATAGGTACTGGTAATGGTCTGACCCTGAATGGTCATCTGTATCTCATGGTTGGCCACATCATTGGTCTGCGCCGCATAAAAACGGTGGGTTTTCCCGCCACCACGGGCTGGTGGTCCTCCCCTACCATCAAAAAAGATAGCTTTTATTCCGTTCTTCTTGCATACTTGGCTCAAAGTTTCCTTGGTCCTAAGTATGGACCAATTGGCTTTTAGATATCCTCCATCCTTGGTACCATCAGAAAATCCTAACATGATGGTATGTTTGTTGTTTCTTCGCTCCAGATGAGACCTATAAATTGGGGTATCGAAAAAAGTCTGCATCACAGCTTCAGAAGCCTCCATACCCTTCATGGTTTCAAATAGCGGCACAATATCAAAGGTGATTTCATCTGTTTGCCAACCACACCACCTGAACAGTCCAAATACAAAAAACACGGAATAGATATCCTCGGAGTTACTGATGATGTAGCGGTTACAGCCATCCTCTCCGTTCTTGGACTGAATGTGCCCCAACTGCTTAATGTTGGTCAGTGTATCCCTAACTATTTCTTCCTCGTAATCCGAAGGATTTAGTTGAAGGTTCTTTTCCAATAACCAACTTACAAGTTCTTCCTGACTTAATTCATCCAAGCTCTCCTTAATGGCACCTTCTTTTTTGAGCACGGTTTCCACCACCAATTTATGTTTGCTATGATCCTGACGAATATCCAAGGAGGCAAAATGGGTCTTAAAAATATGCACCTTGTTGATGAACTGATCCAATTGTTTCAAGTACAGTCCGTGGTGGTTGCTGACCAGTTTTTCCCGAATACCATCCAAATGCCCCATAATCTCATCATAACCGATAATCGAACTGGCATCGAACATGGCCTTATAAAATCTATTGCTCAACGTAATAAGATCGTGCTGTATACTTTTAAAGGTCAATTTTTTTCGAAGGGCCTTCAACTCGTTATAGTAGCATTTCATAAGGGTCAGTCGAAGCTCATCGGCCACTTGCCTAGTTACCTCGGCGGTCACAAATGGATTTCCATCCCTGTCCCCTCCTGGCCAAAACCCAAGCTTAATAATATCGTAATTGCTAAAATCTTCAGCCCTGATGTTACTTTTAATGTATTCAAAGAGCTCCCCAATGGCATCATAATAGGTATTCCTAAGAATGTATATGATGTTTTTGGCCTCGTCCAATGGAGTGGGTTTTTTTGAATTTACCAATGAGGTCAGACCCAGTTGCTGTAAAGTCAGATCAATATTGTCTATGCGATCCTTATCGATAAGTGACCTTAGCTCCGTGATAATATCCAATACAGCTGGGGTATAGAACTGTGTTGGATGCGCCGTCAACACAAATCTGGCACTAAAACTGGACAGGTTTTTGGAAATTTTATCCCAGTTCTTTGTCTGGTTGACCAATTCAAAGTAATCCTTAACGGAAAGCGAATTGGTGTATTCCTGCAATTTCGGAAATGCAGAGTCTTCAACGCTATCGTACAAAACCACCTGTCGCTCTACATATTGGATAATCTTGAACATAAAATCTAAACGTTTACGTTCATCCTTGATCTCCACAAAATTGGTAAAAAAGGTTTCCAGGATTTCTTGGGGTTGCCTCCCGGCCTTCAAACCCTGTTCGCACTGATCCAGTAACAAAGGAATAAGCATTCCCACATTTTCAATGTCCCTGTAAGGCAGGCTTAAAAAAAGGCTGTTATATATATTGAATTTATTGGTAACGGATTTCCTAAACTCCTCCAGACGTCTTGACTGCTGCATAGGATTTATAGTTATGAATGGTTATTATTTGACGAAAGGCTAAGTTCGGCATAAATGCCGAAATGATGCATACAATTTATGCAAATCACAATTTACGGGGCAAGCCCCATAAACTTAACAGCTTGCAGCAACTTTCCGATATTGGTTGACTTTTAAGGTAGTATTAAATTCCTAGCGAACAAAAACAGGTTCATTCTCTTTTAAGGTATGTGCGGCGCTAAAGGTGTAGCCATCATAATCGAACCCCTTGATATCCTCCAAGGTTTGGGCTTCTGTATCCAAGATATATCTTACCATGGAACCCCGTGCCTTTTTAGCGAAAAAGCTGATTACCTTAAGCTTATCATTTTTCCAATCCTTGAAAATAGGCGTGGTCACCGGAACTTTTAGGGTTTTTGGATCTATCGCTCCAAAATATTCATTACTGGCCAAATTGATAAAAAGTTCATCATCATCCAACTCCTCATTGAGGTGGGCCGTCAACTGTTTTTGCCAGAATTCGTAAAGGTTCTTTTTGCGGGCAACTTTAAGTTGGGTTCCCATTTCCAGTCGATAAGGTTGAATCAAATCCAAAGGTTTAAGCACACCATAAAGGCCGGAAAGAATCCTAAGTGTATCCTGAAGCTTGTCCAGTTTATCCTCAGAAATGGTATAGGCATCCAATCCTTGGTAAACATCCCCATTAAAGGCATAGACGGCTGGTCTTGCATTATCGGGGTTAAATGGGACGGAAAATTGTTGGTTTCGTTCCCAATTAAGTTCTGCCAACTTATCTGAAATGGACATCAACTTTGCCAAAGCCTTTGGCTTTTTCTTTGCCAGAACAGCATTCAGTTTTTGTGATTGTTCCAAAAATTGGGGTTCAGTATATCGGCTTGTGGGAAGTGCTGTTTCAAAATCGAGTGACTTGGCCGGAGAAATAACAATTTTCATGGACAGTAATTTTTAGTAAAAATAGGAAGGAAATATGGTTTTAGGTAGTCGTAATCCAATGTGTTATCAATCCTTGGATTGATGAAACTTATGATTCGCTATGCTTTGAGTAGTTTCGCCATTTTTCAATACATGCTACCATGTCCTCAGGTAGTTCCGAATCAAACCGCATGAACTCTCCAGTTTCCGGATGCTCAAATCCCAAGGTCTTGGCATGCAACGCTTGTCTCGGGAGCACCTTAAAGGCGTTCTCCACAAACTGTCTGTATTTAGTGAAAGTGGTACCCTTTAAAATTTTATCACCTCCATATCGCTCATCGTTAAAAAGGGTATGTCCAATGTATTTCATGTGTACCCTAATTTGGTGGGTTCTCCCTGTTTCCAACCTACAGGAAACCAAGGTCAAATATCCAAGACGTTCCAAAACCCTATAATGCGTAACCGCTTCCTTCCCTTGATCGCCCTCTGGGAAAACCATCATCTGCAAACGGTTTTTTGGGTTGCGCGCAATATGGCCCTCTACCGTACCCTGGTCTTCTGTGAGATTTCCCCAAACCAAGGCAACATATTCGCGCTCACTGCTTTTATCAAAAAACTGCTTGGCCAAATGCGTCATGGCCGATTCCGTTTTGGCGATAACCAAAAGCCCGGAGGTATCTTTGTCTATCCGATGCACCAATCCTGGTCGTTCCGAACTATTTTTTGGTAAATTCTCAAAGTGGTATACCAACGCATTGATCAATGTACCGGAATAATTTCCATGGCCTGGGTGTACTACCATGCCTGCCGGCTTGTTAACCACTAGAAGGGCATCGTCTTCATATACAATGTCCAAGGGTATGTTCTCAGGAGTGAGTAAAAACTCATAGGGAGGATGTTCAAACATCACCCTAACCTCATCCCCGGCTTTTACCTTATAATTCTGTTTTACAATGGTATCGTTCACCCAAATCTGGCCCTGTTTGGCAGCTTGCTGAATTTTGTTTCTAGTTGCATTTTCAATGAAATTCATCAAAAACTTATCCACCCGAAGGGGTTCCTGCCCCTTTGAAGCTACAAATCTATGGTGTTCAAAAAGCTCGTCCTGTGAGAGATCATGGGATTCGGAAGTATCCATGCCTATTGAGAATCAGCCTGTATCCTAGCGCTACCGGGAATGGTACCGTTACCGCAGACCAGTTCTATTTTCGAGGTCTTCGGAAGTTTATCTCCAGGTTTGATGTATTTCCCCTTATGCCTCATTCGGTAAACCATATCCCGGCCAAGCTCGTCAATGTAGGTAACACGCTGCACATCCAGTCCCACAGCATTGAGCATGGTTCTTGCATTTCGCTGGGTGACTTGGATAATATCTGGCACGGTAACCTTTTTGTACCCGGATGGATTTACCGTAAAATAGATTTTTCGGTTCGATTTCACCTTATTACCGGCAGGTGGGTCTTGTTCCAAGATTGAAAATCTGGGGTATTCCGGATTGTAATTGGACGAATCCAAAACTTGATAGCGCAGACCTACGTCCTCAACGGCTTTGCGCATTTCCATGACCGACATTTTGGAAAAATCGGGCACTTCCACAAACTCTCCATGGTTGGTAGAGCTTTTAAGCCACTTTAAGGTGAGAAAACAAAGCAGTATAACTGCCACCAATGCCAACCCTAACTGGATGAGGAAGACACGGCTTCTTAAAAAGTTTAGAAAATGTTTCATGTACATTGTCTTATCAAGGCAAATATAGGAAAGCCAGTCCTTTTTTCTTTACTTTGGCAATGCCATATTCGACGAACCGATGAAAAAGAACATAGCCATCATCATGGGCGGATACTCCAGTGAGTATGAAATATCCATTAAGAGTGGCACGGTAGTCCACCAGAATTTGGATCGTTCCAAATACCAGCCTTACCGCATAATTGTTACCCAGGACAAGTGGGTATATCTAAATGATGAAGAAAAAGAATTTCCAGTCGATAAATCCGATTTTAGCATTGCATTGCCAGAGGGCAAAATTGAGTTTGACTGCGTTTTTAATGCCATTCATGGCACACCCGGGGAAGATGGTATTTTACAGGCCTATTTTGAGCTGCTTGAGATTCCACAAACCTCATGTGGACATTATCAAGCTGCCCTTACTTTCAACAAAAGGGATTTACTAAGTGCCCTTAAACCTTATAATGTGCCCTGCGCAGAATCCTTCTACCTAAATGCCGGAGAAATCGTGGATGAGGATCTAATTGTTGGTAAAGTAGGACTTCCCTGCTTTGTAAAGGCCAATCGGGCAGGAAGCAGTTATGGCATCACCAAGGTTTATGAAAAGGAAAAATTAAGGTCGGCAATTGCAACGGCACTGAAAGAGGATGATGAGGTAATCATAGAATCTTTTTTGGATGGAACCGAAGTATCCGTGGGTGTTATCACCTATAAAAACGAGATTACCGTGCTTCCTATTACCGAGATAGTATCTGAGAACGATTTTTTCGATTATGAAGCCAAGTATCAAGGAAAATCTCAAGAAATTACCCCGGCCAGAATCACCAAAGACCAAGAACTCCAAGTTTCCAAATTGGCGGAATTTATTTATCGAACCTTAAAACTAAAGGGATATAGTCGAAGTGAGTTCATTTTTATTGGAGATATCCCGCATCTATTGGAAGTAAACACCACTCCGGGTCTCACTGCGGAAAGTATTCTTCCACAACAGGCACAGGCTGCAGGTATAGACCTTGAAAATCTATTTGGCTCTGCCATTGAAGAAGCGTTGCGATAGAAAATCTGTATTTTTAAAAAAACCTTTTCATGAGACGTGCTATTTTTCCAGGATCCTTTGACCCACTTACTTTGGGACATTATGATATCATTAAAAGAGGCATTACCCTTTTTGATGAATTGTTTATTGCCATAGGAATCAACGCGGATAAAAAATATATGTTCTCCCTGGAAGAGCGCACTAGATTTATCGCAGAGGCCTTTAAAGATGAACCCAAAATCAAAGTGGTCACCTATAAGGGACTTACGGTGGAATTTTGTAAGGAAGTGGGCGCTGATTTTATTCTCAGAGGACTGAGGAACCCTGGTGATTTTGAGTTTGAAAAGGCCATTGCCCACACCAACCGAAAGCTATCTGAAATTGAGACAGTATTTCTTTTGACTTCCTCTGGTAAATCCTATATAAGTTCCTCCATCGTTAGGGATGTTATCCGAAATGGGGGAGATTATTCCGGCTTGGTTCCAGACACTGTAATGGTATCCAAATAAGGCCCGGTTTTCGCCCAATTTGACCACACTCAATTGGCCCAATAGCCAACTGCTCTTCCAAGGGCAAACTCTACCTTTTTTTAGGGAAACAACATATTTCGCCCGATTCACAACAAATACTCATGTAAGAATAGTATTACTATTATTTTAGTGAGAAATTTCTTATAAAACCATTAACCCCAAATCACCCCCGAAATTTGAATACTACCAAAACCTTACCTTATCAGTATATACTGAAACAACTGCCAAGGGCCACTGCGCTGGTGGATAAAAACCTGATTTTTCTAGATGCTTCAGACTCTTGGTTCACGCTTTTTGAATCCAACAGAAACCAAGGTGCCGATATCTACGATTTTTATCAGGGACATCAACATGCTTCCAAAGCCACTATCAAAAAAATACTGGCGACCGACGAATTAAAGGTAATCAGACATAAACGCACCAAGAATAAAGAAGAGCAGTGGTTTGAAAGCAGTTTCACGCCATGGTTCGATGAGCAAGAAAATCTTATTGGCACGATTATCCAGACAATGGAAATCAGCAATTTCATGGAACAAGAGCTCGAATTAGATCGGGTGAACACCTTGCTCAAGACTCAATCGGAAGTGGCCAAAGTTGGAAGCTGGGAGTACAATATTGCTGATGAACAACTCTCTTGGTGCAAGGAAACCCGAAAAATTCATGGGGTGGATCCAGATTATCAGCCGGCTTTGGCCGAAGCCATCAATTTTTACAAACGCGGATACAGTCGGAATAGAATCTCAATGCTATTCCACAAAGCCTTGGAAGATGGCACCCCTTTTCATGATAAATTGATTATTATGACCCAATCCGGAGAGGAACGATGGGTAACCGCAGGTGGAAAAGCCATTAAAAAGGGTGGAAAAATCATAAAACTATTTGGAACCTTCCAGGACATTAATGACCAGGTCCTGGCAGAAGAAAAAATTAAGGAGAGTAGTCAATTGTTGAATACGCTGATTGACAATCTTCCCATAAATGTTTTTATAAAAGATAAGGATTCCAGGAAAATATTGGTCAACAAAGCTGAGTGCGATTACCTAGGTACCACACCCGAAGAGTTGATTGGAAAAACGGATTTTGAGCTTTACGATAAGGATATTGCACAAATATCCCGGGATGAGGATTTGGAAGTTATGCGTAGCCAGGAACCTATGTTGGCCCGTGAGACTATTAGCGTACGAAAAGATGGTAAGGCCACCAACTTTCTGACCTCTAAAATTCCCTTACTCGATATCAACGGAAAGCCAAACGGGCTTATTGGCATGAGCATGGATATCACCAATTTGAAACAGAAGGAAGATGAACTTCGAAACCTTATAAATGTAACGGCGATCCAAAACAAAAAGCTGATCAACTTTGCACATATTGTTTCGCACAACTTAAGATCTCATACTGCCAACTTTTCTATGCTGCTAGACTTTCTTGTTCGCGAAAAGGAAGAGCTGGAGAAAGAACGGATCCTAAAAATGTTATCTCATGCCTCTGACAATTTGCTGGATACCCTTGAAAACTTAAACGAAGTGGTTGATATCAGCACTAACGTTAATCTGGAGAAGAAATCCTTGAACCTACTGGAAAATATTACCAAGGTGCAACAGAATCTCTCTGCCTTTCTTGAGGAAAACAAAGTGGAATTTGACATTTCAATACCAAAGAATCTCAATGTCATGAGCGTCCCTGCTTATTTAGAAAGTATTCTGCTCAATGTGGTAACCAATGCCGTAAAATATCGAAGTCCGGACAGGAAACCTTTGGTAGAATTGAAAGCACAAAGACAAGACAAGCAAGTCGTATTTAGTATTTCAGATAACGGTATGGGAATTGACCTAGAACGATATGGCGGTAAAATCTTTGGGATGTACAAAACATTTCATACCAATAAAGATGCAAGGGGGCTTGGTCTATACATCATTAAAAACCAGATTGAGGCCATGGGGGGCAATATTACCGTGAACAGTGAAGTGAACAAGGGAACAACCTTCAACGTTTATTTTAATGAAGAAGGTCAATAGTATTTTTATCATAGATGATGACCCTATAACGGTTTTTGGCATTAAGAAGATGTTGAAAACCATTACCACCTGCAGGGACATTACTGCTTTTGAGAATGGAAAACTTGCGTTGGAAGGCATCCAAAATAGGCTGACAGAGGATGTTGAGGTACCGGAGGTTATTTTTCTGGACATTAACATGCCCATCATGGATGGGTGGGAATTTCTGGAAGAATTGGTGTCGCTAAATATCAAAAAACGGATGATCATCAATGTCATTACCTCTTCAATTGATCCCAAGGATTATAGAAAATGGAATGAGTTTAGACTGCGGTGTATTCATTACCTCAATTTTAAGAATAAACCACTCTATAAGATTGAAGAAACTGACCTTAGCAGGATCAATTTGGCCTCATAACCATAATATTCCTATTTTTAGTGTTGCTAATGCAGTGTGGCCATGTTCGTTTTCAACCAAACCCCCGCTTTCAAATATCTTTTATTTCTATTGCCTTTGCTGCTGGTCCTTTCTTGTGAAACGGCAACCCAGGATAAAATACAGACCTATATTACCCATTTTGAAGAATCTGACGGAAAGGAGACCGCAACCTATGAGCAGACTATTGATTTTTATATAAGACTGGCCAAGGATTTCCCAGAGGTCAACATACAGACGATTGGGGAAACGGACAGTGGATACCCTTTACACATTGTTACTTACAATCCTGAAGGGGACTTTAATTTTGAGAACGTCCGCAGTGATAAGGCCATTATTTTGATCAACAATGGAATCCATCCCGGGGAAAGTGATGGCATTGATGCCACCATGCTGCTATTTCGGGATTTGGCCACCGAGAAACTGGAAAGCCCGAGGCAAAGTGTAATTGTTACCATTCCCATTTACAATATTGGTGGAGCGTTGTATCGAAATTCCAATACCAGGGCCAATCAGAACGGCCCCTTGGAATATGGTTTTAGGGGCAATGCCCAGAACTATGACCTGAATAGGGATTTTGTGAAAATGGATTCTAAAAACGCCCATACCTTCGCACAGATTTTCCATTTGGTAAAACCCGATGTTTTTATTGACAATCATGTAAGCAATGGGGCGGATTACCAATATACCCTGACGCATTTGTTTACGCAGCATAACAAGTTGGGTGGCGAACTCGGACAATATTTAAATACGGAGCTAAGACCTAGGCTTGAAGAATCTTTGGCCAAAAAGGAATGGGACATCACCCCTTATGTCAACGTATTTAATCGCCCGCCAGAGCTTGGTTTCAGTCAATTTATGGACCATCCAAGATACTCTACAGGATATACCACCTTATGGAACACCCTGGGCATGATGGTCGAAACCCATATGCTCAAACCCTATAGGCAACGAGTTGAAGGCACCTATGCACTCATGGAGAGCATGCTCAGCATCGTGGAAAAGGACAAGGACACCATAAAAGAATTGCGCCAAGAAACCATAGAGAAAAACAGGGAACAAGAGAAGTATTATTTCAATTGGCAGGTTGACACCACAAAAGTTTCGATGCTAAATTTTAAGGGATATGAGGCCCAATTGGTGGGAAGTGATGTCACTGGACTTTCCCGCCTAAAATACGATCGTGGTGTACCGTTCGAAAAAGAGACTGTTTACCATGACCATTTTATACCATTGGACACAGTTACTGTACCAGCGGCCTATGTTCTTCCAAAGAGTTGGCACCGAATCATGAAACGATTGCAGGCCAATGACGTTCAATATGTTGAAGTGGACAAGGATACACTGCTGCAGCTGGAGACCTATGACATAATTAACTTTAGCACGCGAGAAAATCCGTATGAAGGACATTATCCGCATTATAACACGAAGGTGGCAAAACGTTTGGAAGAAGTGCAACTGCGTGAGGGTGATTGGATAGTCCCTGCTGACCAAGAAGCGACCCGGTATTTATTGGAAACCTTGGAGCCCCAGGCTGATGACTCATTTTTTAATTGGAATTTCTTTGATACGGTACTCCAGCAAAAGGAAGGGTTTTCACCTTATGTTTTTGAGGATGTTGCTTTGGAAATACTCAACAAGGATACAATAATGAGGGCAAACTTTTTGGCTCGGAAGGAACTGGATGAAGCCTTCTCCCAAGATTGGTATGCGCAACTGGACTGGATTTACCAGCGTTCAAAATTTCGTGAAAAACCTTATATGAGATATCCTATAGCAAGGGTTGCGAAAGGTTCAAGGGCAGAAGCTATTCTTTTACCTGAGTAGGCCAATCCTCAAAAAGGATTTTGATGTTGTGATAGGAATTTCGCAATGCCTTTCTGATTTTTTTTGGCCCCTTCCATTTGACCTTCATAATACCCTCCTCTTCTTGTCCTTGTAATTTCCCGTCATAAGTTGTGCTCATGGCAAACCAGTGAACTTGTTTTAAACGGTATTCCCCATTTCGCCGAAACACATGATAAGTAGTTTGAAGAAATTTATCTATAATAAGGTCTTTTACCCCGGTCTCCTCCTCTACTTCCCGCATGGCAGCTTTTTCTATGGATTCCCCCTTGTCCACCTTACCTTTGGGCAGATCCCACTTATCATTCCTATAAATAAAAAGAACTTTGCCCTTGGCATTGGTCACAAATCCACCTCCAGCTACGACAACGGGGATTTTGTGCATAAACACATCCAAGATTTTTTCTTCATCTGGATGGTAAATGTAAGCTTCGGAAAGTCGTCCCTTGGCCAAAGAATCAATGGCCATAACAATAGAATCACCATCTAAGGAAAAGAGGTTTCCATGGGTATTGTCCTGTCGCTCATTTGTTAAGATCAGTGGGGACTCATTAACAAAAACTTTATACATTTGCCCAATGGTTTTAAACAAGGATACAGCAAAAAAAACTGCCGAACTTCTGCTGCAAATTAATGCAATTAAGTTGGAACCAGAAAATCCTTTTACATGGGCTTCTGGTTGGAAATCTCCCATATATTGTGACAACAGGATTATGCTCTCCTATCCCGAAATTCGTGATTTTGTTAGGAAAGAAATGGCTAAACAGGTAGAAACACTCTATGGCAAACCTGATGTGATTGCTGGGGTTGCCACCGGCGCGATAGGTATTGGTATTCTGGTTGCGGATGTCCTTGGACTTCCTTTTGTTTATGTACGACCGGAACCCAAATCGCATGGAAGGCAAAATCAAGTAGAGGGGCATTTGGAAGCAGGTCAAAGTGTGGTCGTGATTGAAGACCTTATCAGCACTGGAAAAAGTAGTCTGAACGCAGTAAGGGCCTTACGCTCACAAAATGTGGATGTGAAGGGCATGGTTGCGGTGTTCACCTACGGATTTTCATTGGCTGACACCAATTTTGCCGAAGAAAAAGTGGCCCTTCATACTTTATCGGATTACGATCATTTAGTAGAGCAGGCATCCGAAACCAATTACATCAAAACATCACATTTTCAAACCTTATTGGAGTGGAAATCCAATCCACAGCAATGGAAATAAACCTCTTATAATGCATATTGAAGTACCCAAAAAAAAAGTTGCAAAAAGCGCAAAGGACGTATTTGATTTTTTAACGGACATCAAGAATTTTGAAACCCTAATGCCCGAAAACATTGATAAGTTTGAGGTCTTGGATGATACCACTTTTAGGTTTGCCCTTAAGGGTATGCCGGAAATTGTCCTTCGTCTTAAGGAACAACTACCTCATGAAAAAGTAGTTTTAGGGGCGGCAAGTGACAAATTACCCTTTACCTTGACAGGCAATATTGAAGCTTTGGGAGCAAATGAAACCGAGGTAGGTTTGAGTTTTGAAGGCGAATTCAATGCCATGATGGCCATGATGATAAAATCGCCTATTACCAACTTTATGGAGACACTGTCGACCAATATGGATAAAATCTAGGTCAATATAAGAGCGAAACCTCTTTTAGGCCATAGGTTTGGAATATCTTATCTTCCAATTCAACAACAAGTTGCCCTTCGGGAGATACACCCCGGATGAAACCCATAAACATATTGCCCTTTTGGTCTTTAAATGTTGATGGCTTGTCTTTGCGAAATAGCATGGCCTCATAAGAGGGTAAGAGCTCGGGGAACGTTTTTTCTTCTACTTTGGACAAATGCAGCTTAAGTTTTTCAAGAATTTGCTGAAGCAATTCCTCTAAATCAAAATTCTCACCGACTTGCAGTTTAAGCGAAGTCACCTTATTCAATCCAATGAAATTGGTTTGATTGACATTTAGTCCTATTCCTATGACGGAACTTGGTATGACATGACCTTTTAGGACATTTTCAATAAGAATTCCACAAATCTTGGAAGAACCTGACATTATGTCGTTGGGCCATTTTACGCTAATATCTGGGATATTTAGCTCCCTCAAAACATCAGTTACCGCCAGGGAAACGCAGATGTTCAAATTAAACTGGCAGGCCGAAGGCAGACTCTTAAATAGCTTTAAGACACTAAAGGTAAGGTTCTTACCAGCTTCCGACTGCCAAGAAGTTCCCATTTGCCCGCGTCCTTTGGCTTGTTTTTGGGTAACCACAACTGTATAATCGGAAAGCTTCTGCGAACGCATTAAATTCCTTAAATACAGATTTGTGGAGTCCGTGGCATCAAGTTTGATTATTTGTGATAGTTCTCCCAATGTGGTGCGTCCAAGGTTATGTTAAAATCTAGGGCTAAGAAAACAAAAAAAATATAACTTTGTAGAAACTAAAATTTTTGAATGCAGAAAACGAAAGCTAGTGCAGATGAGCTGATTGCCCTAATTTTACATGGAATAGAAGAAGTTAAAGGAGTAGATATAAATCTACTTGATTTAAGGGAAATCGAAAATACCGTTTGTGACTACTTTATTATCTGCAATGGTACTTCCAATACGCATGTTAACGCAATAGTCTCCTCCATCCAAAAAACCGTCAGCAAAGCCATTCAGGATAAACCTTGGCATGTTGAGGGCGCGGAGAATGCAGAATGGGTCCTCATGGACTATGTAAACGTTGTGGTGCATGTATTTCAAAAACATATTAGGGAATTCTACGACATTGAAGGACTTTGGGGAGATGCCAAAGTGACCATGGTGGAGAGCAGTTACAATTCTTAAAGAAAAATGGCAAAAGAAAACAATACCAATACCCCTAAAAAACCTCGTTTTAGTTCCTGGTGGATCTACGGTGTGGTCATCGCGTTAATTGTAGGATTTCAGTTCTTCGGAGGCAATAGCTTCTCCAGTACCGAAAAGACCACTACCTCAGAACTCCAAGAGTATCTTAGAAATGGGGATATCGCAGAAATCTTAATCATTACCAATACCAGACAGGCCAAGGTCTTCCTAACGGAGGAAGCCCTTCTAAAGGATGTGCACCGAAATGTGGCGGACAGGCCGTTCAATTTTACCGCTGGAAAGATTCCGCAGTACATATTGGATTATGGTGACCTCCAGAATTTTGAGGATGAAATAACCAGTATAAAGAAAGAGAACAATCTCGACACCATTGTTGATTTTGACACAGAGTCCAATGTATTGGGTGAATTATTGTTATCCCTACTTCCATTTGCCTTGATCATAGGTATCTGGATTTACCTGATGCGCAGGATGTCTGGGGGAGCCGGAGGCGGTGCTGGCGGACAGATTTTCAACATTGGAAAATCAAAGGCCAAGCTATTCGATGAAAAGACCGACACCCGTACTTCGTTCAAGGATGTCGCCGGACTGGAGGGCGCCAAAGAAGAAGTGCAGGAAATCGTTGAGTTTTTAAAGAACCCTGACAAATACACCTCCCTTGGGGGTAAAATCCCTAAAGGAGCCTTACTGGTAGGACCTCCAGGAACCGGTAAGACACTTCTGGCAAAGGCCGTAGCTGGTGAGGCCAAGGTTCCTTTCTTTTCACTATCCGGTTCGGATTTTGTGGAAATGTTCGTGGGTGTTGGAGCATCGCGGGTACGTGATTTGTTCAAACAAGCCAAGGACAAATCACCAGCCATCATCTTTATTGATGAAATTGATGCCATCGGTAGAGCTCGTGGGAAAAACAACTTTACTGGTTCCAACGATGAAAGGGAAAATACCTTAAACCAGCTTCTAACAGAAATGGATGGTTTTGGCACCAATACCAATGTTATTGTTTTGGCGGCCACCAACAGAGCCGATGTCTTGGACAAAGCTCTAATGCGGGCCGGACGTTTTGATCGACAGATTTATGTCGACCTCCCAGACTTAAGGGAACGTAAAGAAATATTTGAGGTTCACTTGAGACCTATTAAGACAGCAGAGACCCTCGATTTGGACTTTTTGGCCAAGCAAACTCCAGGTTTCTCGGGCGCGGATATCGCAAACGTTTGTAACGAAGCCGCGTTGATTGCCGCTCGAAAAGAGAAAAAATCGGTCAACAAACAGGATTTCCTTGATGCCGTGGATCGTATTGTTGGCGGATTGGAGAAGAAAAACAAAATCATTACTCCAGAGGAAAAAAAGACCATTGCCTTCCATGAAGCGGGTCACGCCACCGTAAGCTGGATGCTGGAGCATGCCGCCCCACTTGTCAAGGTAACCATTGTACCTAGAGGACAATCACTGGGCGCAGCCTGGTATTTGCCGGAAGAGCGTTTGATTGTGCGACCGGAACAGATGCTGGACGAAATGTGTGCCACTATGGGTGGTAGAGCTGCCGAGCGGGTCATTTTTGATAAAATCTCTACAGGGGCACTTAGCGATTTGGAAAAGGTAACCAAGCAAGCCCGAGCCATGGTGACCATTTATGGACTTAATGATCAATTGGGGAATATAACATATTATGATTCCTCTGGCCAGAACGAATACGGTTTCACAAAACCTTACAGCGAGGAAACCGCCCAAAAGATAGATGAAGAAATTTCAAAAATCATAGAAGAGCAATACCAGCGGGCCATTAAATTGTTAGACGACAACAAGGATAAACTTACCGAGTTGGCCGAGCGATTGTTGGAAAAAGAAGTTATCTTTAAGGATGACTTGGAAAAGATTTTTGGAAAAAGACCCTTTGAAAAAGAAGAGTTGGAAACTGCAGAATCATAGACTTACTATTGATTATTTACAGGGAATAGGTATTTTTAAACCATAATGGGAGTTTTTGACAAACTTTTTGGTGGTGGCAAGAAGGTTTCCAAGGAAACCCTGGAAACACGTGGGGAACATATGCCCGACCTAAAAATCCCAGTTGACGAGAAATTCACCATTTATTTCAAAAAAAATGGGGGCAAATTCATCTACTGCGAAGACGATTTGGAGATTTCCGAGGCCCTTCAAAACATTGTTTCGGAGAACGACTGGCAACAACACTTTTTCTACACCCTAGATCCTCGCTTGGAAAACCGATTTGCTTCGGAAAAGATTCAATTCACAAAAAATCAAAAGGAAAGTGACATTTTTTTTACCACTTGTGAGCATTTAATAGCGCACAATGGTTCCATTTTGGTATGCTCCAATCAAATCAAAGAAAAAAAATTGGATGAACTTCCGTCCAACCTTATTGTTTTTGCCACGACCAGTCAGCTGGTGGACTCAATCAGCGAAGCATTAAAGGTCATCAAGGAAAAATACAGAAAGAATATCCCTAACAACATCACTACCCTAAAACACTTCCAACCCACTCCTGAAAACAAAAATGATTTCCTTTCCTACGGAAGTGCCTCAAAAAATGTATATCTTTTATTGCTAGAAGACTACTAACTACATGAAAGAAATTCTAAGGCGCTCTATTACCGGGGTTATCTATGTGGTACTCCTTATGGGCACCGTGTTTCTAAGTTCAGATGCGTTTGATTTTCTTTTTATGGTTTTTGGGCTAGCCTGTTTGTATGAGTTCAAGCGTATCGTTCGGCTAAAGGAATACTATATCTATGTGGCTTTTCTTGCCCTATGGTGGGCTTATATCTACCTCATCCATGACCAGTTTTTGATTACCTTTTTAATGCTGTTGACCATAACAGTGGATTTGGCCTTGCTCGTATTTCTTTTTTCCAAGAAGGCAGTTGATTTCAATAAATTACAAAAATTTGTCATTGCCGTTTTATACCTGGGCGGAGGTTGTATTTTTCTGACTATGATTCCCTATAAACAAAACAATTTTGCCCAATTTTTGATTATGGGCATCTTTATTTTGATATGGGTCAATGACACTTTTGCCTATCTAGTGGGTCGAAGTATTGGCAAAACCAAACTTTATCCGACAGTTTCTCCAAAAAAAACTGTGGAAGGTTCTATTGGAGGTCTTATTTTTGCATTGGTTGCAGCCTACATTTTGTCAAGGTATGAGACAAGCTTAACAGTAATGCAATGGATGATCCTGGCCTTTGTAATTGTTTTGGCCGGAAGTCTTGGAGATTTATTGGAGTCCAAATTTAAACGTGTTGCAGGGGTAAAGGACAGTGGTGCCATCTTACCTGGACATGGTGGAATTTGGGACCGCTTGGATAGTCTTGTATTCGCTGCACCATTTGCATATTTGGTACTTAATATATTTTCCTATGTTTCATAAAGAAGGTCAAAAAATAATTATCACCACCTTTTTTTTAGTTGTAGCACTTATTCTCGTAGCCCAGTTTTATGTAGATATGGAATGGGCACGATTTGCCCTTCAGATAGGGGGTCTTGTTATTCTGGTATTAATTTTGCAATTCTTTAGGAACCCAAAACGATTGGTCACTCCAAATTTTGATGAAATTCTAGCCCCAGTCGATGGCAAAGTGGTTGTCATTGAGGAAGTTGAGGAACCTGAATATTTTAAAGGCAAACGAAGGCAAGTATCCATATTTATGTCCCCTTTGAATGTCCACGTTACGCGCTACGCGGCCAGTGGTACTGTAACTTACTCCAAATACCATCCTGGTAAATATCTGGTAGCGTGGCATCCAAAATCGAGCACGGAAAACGAACGTACCACGGTTATTTTGCATACCCCAAAATTTGGTGAGATTGGGTATCGGCAGATTGCGGGAGCTTTGGCCAGGAGGATTGTGAACTATGCCGAGGAGGGGGAACAAGTGACCCAAGGACAAGATGCCGGTTTCATAAAATTTGGCTCAAGGGTGGATTTATTGCTCCCTTTGGATTGTAATATCACGGTGAAACTCAATCAAAAAGTGGTTGGTGCTAAAACCTGTATAGCATCGGTCGCCAAAAGAGATGAATGAGGAGGAACTACATACTCAATTTAGGGAGGCTGTAGAATACGTTAACTCCTATACAGAGCCGCTTCCGGCGGATTTGTTGCTCAAGTTATATGCCTACTACAAAATAGCCAACAAAAACTACCGTCATCCTGGCAGTAAAACCCCGTTAATAAATGCTTTTAAAGCAAATGCCTTGATTCAGGCCCAGAACATAAGTGCCGAGGAAGCAATGCAATCTTATATAGCCTTGGTCAACTCAGAAATCAGAAACTAGGTTTTCCAAAAAAGAAAAGCCGGAAACATAGTTCCCGACCTTTCAAAATTAAAAAACAAAATAAGCTTCTTATTGAGGTTGGATATCAATCTTAACCAGATTGTATCCCCCTCTTGGATCTCTTAGGTATACCACACCGGGACCGTTGTTATAGGTTCCCTTTCCAAACTGGACATCTTCCAACTCACTTACCCTTCGAATAGTGGAATTTGCATCTGCAGGCCCGTCATCCAAAACAGATTGTCTTGGTGCTTGATACATCCCAAAACCAACAGGCTCGTCTACTTCGGTTCCGGCATCAAAAAGATAGGACTCATCACTTTCGGAAGTTCCTGAAAATGGGGTTCCTGCCTCATCGAACAAAGCAACACCATTATTGTTATAACTAATAAACCAATCGTTGGTCTGTACCAGCATCGTACCAATACCCAATTTGTAATCTTGTCCTTGCGGAACATCGATGCTGAACGACAAGTATTCTCCCGGACCTATTGGAGCAGTCTCATTGCTGGCGGCAACTGGCAACCCTAAATCATTAAAGTATGAAACTGCCACGGCATTGTTTCCATCCTCGGCCAACTCTTCCAATCCGCTTTGCGGATTCGTTTCTCCTCCTTGAGAAAAGAAAGGATCACTTTCGGTGTTAAATGCATATACAAGTCCAGGAGAGAAAACACTTAAGGAAGAAGCCAAACGCAAGGGAGAACCATTGGTTCCGGTTTCCATAAACCAGTTGTACAACTCACCTGGCATACCATCTTCTGCTATGCGCTCAAGACCCACTCCCCTATCTTCTTGACCTAAGGTGAACAAGGGCTCTGGGAGTGCATGTAATACCGCAATACCGGGAGTGACCACAAATCCATTAGTAGAACTTGCCGGTTGACCTCCATCTGGAGTGTTAATTGCTGTAATGGTAAGCGTAAAGGTACCCGCAGAACTTCCATCCCCATTGGCATAATCCAAAACTGCGGTTATATAGATATCACCTGTATCCCTTCCATCCACCAATCGGACCAACGGATTCACATCGGCTGGACCAACATTGGTGCCCGCTGGAGGAAATGTGGCGGCATCATTATCTGCTTCTGTTCCCAAGTCATATAGCGATAACTTATTTGCAATATCAACCCCGTTCAGGGCTTCTCCATTTGGAAAAAGGTCAATTCCGGCCAAGTCCGTAGGCGCCAAGAACCAATCATTGCTATTCCCCATCATGGTTACCGGGGTTAGTTTAGTCCCTGGTACGGCCTTAAATGAGATTTGATATTGTGCCCCATTTGTAGTCAATGGTCCTGGGCTTCCTGCTCCCACCGGAGTAGTGAACGTGTGTACATTTAAGTAATTGATGACATTGCTTATGGTAACATTAAATGTTGTGGTCTCTACCGGAGTATCATTGGCAAAACCTAAGGAAGGGTTTACCTCCTGAGCCCAATCCGAGGCTTCATCCCCTTCTCCATCATATTCTATACTGTAGCTGTCCAACTGAACCGTGGGAACGTAGGTTCCGGCAGTCCATATTCCGGCCTCAACAGCAACATTTTCCCTTGCACTACCGGCAGCGCCCCACTGCACGAAGTCTACTATGGCTTCGGCACTTGTAAAGGCATCATTTGAATAAAGACCCAAGCCACCTTCTGTATCTGGCAACTGATAAGGAACCACTAAGAATTCGCCAGCAGCCAATTCAATTGAGCCACTTTCAGGAGTAACATTACCTAATTGCACATAAGTCCCAGGGCCAAGGCACAACCAATAGGAACTAAGGTCTACCGCAACAGTTCCGTTATTGTAGAATTCGACCAAATCCCTGCTACCATATTGCACTTCGTTGATTACAATAGATCTAATTTCTTCTGGTACTGTCAACACGTTGTCCTCGCCAATGGTTACCGTGGTAGTTTCGGACCAATTTGCAGCTCCGGTACCGTCACCATCAAAAACTATGGTGTAATCGGCATTTCCCATTACAGGTACAAATTCACCAGCAGTCCAGATTCCAGCTGCGACGGCTACGTTCTCTCTTGCGGTTGCATCTGCTCCCCACTGCACAAAATCAGCCAAAGTAGATGCATCGGTAAAATCTGAATTATCAGTATAAAGACCCAAACCACCTGTGGCGTTTGGCATCTCATAGGAAACGGCCAGATAAGCTCCAGAAGCAAGTTGTAAATTTCCATCCACCGTTAAATCCCCTATTCGTCTATAGGTGTTAGGGCCAAGGCATAAAAAGTAATCGGAAAGATCCACAGTTTCTTCACCACTATTTACAATTTCCACCCAATTTCCAAGGTATTGCACCTCATTGATCCTAACGTTTGCCTCAATGGTGGGTTCGGGCTCGGGATCCGTGGGAATTTCTCCAATAAGTTCTCCGTCGTCATCTGAACATGACGCCAAGATTCCTGCAAGCAGGAGTGCTTTGAATAGATTTCTTTTCATAATTTCTTTTTTTAGATTAATTATGATCAAAACTACGCTGAAGCACAAATGAAAAACGGTGATCAAAATCACCGCTTTTTGTTAAAACCTTATTAAATCCCGTTATATTTTCGTGATACTTTCCGTATCCAAAAGCTCAATACATCGCTTGTGCTGGGACAATATCCCTTTCTTTTCAAGCTTTTTGGTGGTTCTGGAGATTACTTCCCTTGAGGTTCCCAAGTCCATGGCAATCTTGGAGTGGGAAAGATGTACCATACTACTATTGGTTCTCTTGCTCTTCGCAATAAGATAGTTAAGCAGTCGTTCTTCTATCCCGTAGCAGACAATTTCCTTGGTAGTGCGAAGGAGGTCCTCAAAATTGCGTTGATAATCATTGATCAATATTCTAGCAAAGGTGGGATACTTGATGAACCACTCCTTGACCTTGTTCACGGGAAGGGTCATCACCAAGGTATCTTCCTCGGTAATGGCCGAAAACTGAATCGGCTTTGGGTCAAAAAGATGGTTAAAGCTCAGAATGCAGGATTCCCCTGAGTTGATGTAATAAAGTAGAAATTGCACATCCTCTTCCTCTGCGAACATTTTTATCTGCCCTTTTAAGACCACAGGTAGAAAGTTTAAGTATGCGCCTTGTTTTACAACATAGGTGCTGCTCGCAAATTCATGATAGGTACAGCAGGACTTGATTTCCTCAAAAAGGCGTTCTTCAAGAACAGGAAAGCAATCTTTTATGTAGGCGTGATTTTCGTTGGTCATTAAAATGTACGCTTTAAGTTCAAAAAGGTTGGGTCTGAAAACTCTTGACCGACTTGGAATATATACCGCAACACATCGGACCAAATTGTAAAAACCTCTTATCTATAGACGTAGGTACCACCTTGAACCTTACGATATCGGGTAGAAAATAGAAGGTACTTGGGAAGATTAAATAGCCAATTTTTCCCTGTTTTTGGATCCTTCCTCTAAATACGTAAAGTAGATTCCCCCGAACAAAGTAATTACAAAGTAAACCGCCACCAGATAACTTCCCCAGTGAATATGGGCGTTTAATCCAAACCAGTCATTGGACAAAAAAAGAAGGGTCAATCCCGCTGTGCTTCTAGCCATTTCAATCCAAACCGCATATTGCGAACGATCCATAAGCGAGGTATATCCATAAATTCCAGCAAAAATAAAAGCTCCAAAACCCAATAATCCATTGAAACCAATTTCGCTGTAGTTGTAGAACATGAATAGCATTAGGGAGGTATTGGCCAAGAGTTGAAAAATAGCATAGCCTTTTAGGCTTTTGGATGCCGCGGGCATGTATTTCTTAAAGTCGTATACATTTTCAATCACGTCAACCGGGTATTTTTCCTTGACATCCTGAGGACGCCAACCTGTGGGCATGAACCAAATCCGTAACTTATCCACGTAACTTTTGGTACGCCAAGCATCCTTTATCAACCTCCAGATATGTTGAAAGTTAATTAGGATAGGGTTCCAGGTGTGGGCAGGCTTCAACACCCCATATTGTGGGGGCACATCCTTCAACTCTTCCTGAAACGTTCCAAACATGCGATCCCAAAAACTAAAAATCTGTCCAAGGTTTTTATCAATGTATTCTGGATTTATGGCGTGGTGCACTCGATGTTGGGATGGCGTAATAATGATATACTCCAACCAACCCATTTTACCAATATGCCTGGTGTGGTACCAGAATTGAGCAAATAAATGTAGCGGTCCCAATATGGCCACAACCTTATGGGGAATTCCAAGCAAGGCTGCCGGAATCAGTAAAAACGGAAAATAAACAAGCAGATTGGAAATGGATTGTCGCAACGCACAAGCCAAATTAAACTCTTCGCTACTATGGTGAATTACATGTTGATTCCAGAAGAAATTGATGCTATGGCTTAGGCGATGGTTCCAATAACCCGCAAAATCTAGGGCCAAAAATGCCACTATCCAAACGAACCAGGTCAATTTTATCTCCGTCAGGGCCAAATGCTCCAATAAGTACGGATAGCTGATCAAAACCACACCCAATCCCAACGAATCTTTTACCACGTTGGTCAAACCAGAGCTCAAACTGCTTACGGTATCCATTACATTATGCATCTGATTTTTAATAAAATACCCGTAAAGCACTTCAAAAAGAACCAGTCCAACGAAAAAAGGGATTGCGTACAAGAGCGCGGTAGCGTAGGTTTCCATGATTTTAAAGATATAAAATTCAGTGAAATGTTTAACCTTGGTACTCCTCTACCTTGACCACAATAGATTTGCTTACTGGAGTCTGACTTTGGTCTGCATATAAATCTATGGGCACCAAAACATTGGCCTCAGGAAAATACGAACATAGATTGCCTGAAGGAATGTTATAAGGTATCACTTTAAAATGCCTTGCCCTTCGTTCTTTACCATTGTAGTTGCTGATCAGGTCCACCACCTGCTCTGATTTAAGCCCATGCCGTGTCATGTCAGCAGGATTCATAAACACCACCCGCCGTTCTCCATGAATGCCCCTATACCGGTCATTTAATCCATAAATGGTAGTGTTGAATTGGTCATGACTCCTTACGGTCATAAGTACAAATTCATCCGCCCCAAGTCTATGTTCAGGCAATTTGCAGATAGAGAATTGGGCTTTCCCTCCGGGAAGTTTGGAAAAGTCTCCCGCCCTAGCATTATTGGGTAGATAAAATCCGGAGCCTTTGGATTGTTTGGAATAGTCGGCATATCCGGATAAAACCTTGGAAATTTTTTCGCGAACAAGTCCATAATCTGTTCCAAAACGCATCCAATCAATGGGGCCACTATTCCCAAAAAATGCAGTGGCCATGCTTGCCACAATTTCGGGTTCGCTTTTCAGGTTATCACTTGCTGGTTTTAACCTTCCCTTGCTCTGATGAACCTTTCCCATACTGTTTTCCACGGTTACAAAACGTCCATTGTCTTGTTCAGTTCTGCCCAATGTGGGTAGAATCAATGAAGTTTTTCCAGCTGTTAGGTGCGTTCTGTTCAATTTAGTGCTTACCGAAACGGTAAGTTCGCAATGTTGTAGGGCTTCTGCGGTATACTCTGTATCAGAGGCAGCAGAAACAAAATTTCCCCCCAGTGCTATGAACACCTTGGACTTTCCGGAATGCATTGATTGAATGGCTTCAACGGTATCCATACCCTGTTTCTCTGGCGGGTCAAAACCAAACTCCTTTTTTAAGGCCTGATTTAAGGGTTTGGACACATAATGCATAATACCAACACTACGGTCTCCCTGTACATTGCTATGTCCCCTCACGGGACAAGTTCCAGCACCTTTCTTTCCAATGCTTCCCTTTAGTAAGAGCAGATTCACGCATTCCTTAATGTTTTCAACCCCATTTTTATGTTGGGTAAGCCCCATGGCCCAGCAAATAATTATGCGCGATTCAGTCGCCAAAACCTCCACCGCCTCGTCCACTTTTGAAGATTCCACACCACAAAGTGCCAATAGCTCATCTTCGCTATAACCTTTCAAGTCTTCCAGAAAATCTTCGTAGCCTTGGCTTTTTTCGGTAATAAAATCTAAGTCGAAAACCGTATTATCGGTTTTTTGCCTTTTCGCCAATCGTTTCATAATCAGCTTTAATAGGGAAACGTCTTGATTAATCTTAACCTGCAGAAAAATATCCGTCAAGGCGGTTCCCTTTCCAAGAATACCATTAAGTTGTTGAGGGTTCTTAAACCTGTTCAGTCCGCTTTCGGAAAGTGGATTTACTGTAATGATCTTACCTCCCTTTTCTTTGCACTTTTGAAGTGCGGAAAGCATTCGGGGATGATTGGTCCCAGGGTTTTGTCCGATGACCATGACCACCTCAGCTTCTTCAAAATCTTCCAAGACCACAGAGCCTTTCCCTATTCCAAGTGTTTGGGAGAGTGCAACGCCACTTGATTCATGGCACATATTGGAGCAGTCCGGCATATTATTCGTTCCAAAAGCTCTGGCAAATAGGCCATAAAGAAATGCCGCTTCATTGCTAGAGCGTCCTGAAGTATAAAAAATGGCCTCATCCGGATGGTTCAAAGTCCTTAAATGTTCAGCGATCAATTCAAAAGCAGCTTCCCAGGA
The DNA here is from genome assembly GCF_900129665.1 of Flagellimonas flava. Taxonomy (GTDB): domain Bacteria; phylum Bacteroidota; class Bacteroidia; order Flavobacteriales; family Flavobacteriaceae; genus Flagellimonas; species Flagellimonas flava. Next base: position 30,137 of record NZ_FQWL01000007.1, on the reverse strand, counting down.
AATGGGTTCATAATGAACCGAATCAGGTCTTAGGACAAAGGGTTCGGTAATTCTACCACTTTTACCTATTTGAAAATCCGTCCATTGAGAAATGGCCTCCACGGAATATTTTTGGAAGAATTCGCGGTCTGCACGCTCAAAGGTGGTTTCCTCTGCAATGGCCTTGACACCATTTTCACAATACTCGCCCAGCTTCGATGGTTTTTCAGGGTCTGGCCAAGCACAACCAGGACAATCAAAACCCTCTTTTTGGTTCATGCGCGACAGGGTCTTAATGGATCTAAAAAGTCCGGATTCTTTGCGTACATGTTCCAAAGCTACTTTTATAGCTGGCACTCCAGCCGCATATGCCTCCGGTTCTGTTACTTGTAAATCAGAGAAGTTTATATCACCAATCGCTGAAATCTTGCGTTTTACTTCCTTAGCCATATTCCTTTCTGGTTTATCCTTAAAGATAGGCATTGCTTCCCAGTTTCAAATCAACAAAAAACCTCTCTCCGTGTAGGTCTAGAACAGATTCCAACATACGACGGACGAATTCTAGTTTAGGTCATTCAAATTAAAGGTCGTCCGTATAGTTTCATTTGACAGCAATTTTTTAATGGACTTCATTTTATCCGGACTCTTAAGAAAAGGGTGTTCCCGATATAGTTTTTGATATTCCGAAAGCACCTCATTGGAGTATGCATCCACTTTTTCCTCCACCACCTCATTGATTTGGCTAAGCATATTTTTTTGAAAATGAAGACTGTCCGGATCCACATATCCCAGCTTAATAAAGCCTGCGGTTTTGCGATGACACCTACAAGGATTGGCTTTATTGATAAGACCACATTTGTGGTTCATAAAATTGTACAGCTGTTTCTTGGCTCGATGCAACTTAATCCTAAAGTTTTCCTTGGAGATTTCCATAATGGCCCCGCCAATGGTATCCGGAAACCCAAAAAGCTCCCCGATGATGTAGACAAGGCGTTGTTCCCTATCCAAACAAAGCAACATACCTTTCATGCAACTGATCTTGGCTTCATTGACCAGAAGTTTTTCTTCAACTTCAAAAGTGTAATTGGAAAGGGATTCATCCGGCAACTGATCCAATCCATTTCCGAATTCTTCAAAAGTTGGCGGATTGATCTCATGTTTCCCTCTTTTCATATTGAGAAAATGATTCTTAACGATGCGGTACATCCAGGTCTTAAAACTACTGTCCCCTTTAAAGGAATCAAGCTTTGTGATCACTTTAATCAATACTTCCTGTGTAAGATCGGCCGCTTCGTTTGGGTCACCCACAAAGGTAAGGGCCACATTGTATATATAATCTTGATGTTTGATCACCAATGACTCTAAAGAGGCCTTATCTCCAGACAAGGCCTTTTTTATAAGAAGTGAATCTGAAAGATTTTTGTTCTCCATCTGGCTATTGATTCAAAAGAAAGCTACCATGAGGGTTATCAAAGATAAGTAACCATCTACCATCTTTCTGTCTTCTCAGATTGGCAACTGAAAGTCCAGTTTGCCTTATAGGGGTTCCATCTGGAGCCTTTCCGGTCATAACCCATGGAGCAATATGGGTGGCCGCGTCTCCGTTCACAAAAACCTCATGCCCGTTGGGGTATGCAAATTGTGGGTTAATGCCGAAAGCCCCAAGGAACATTTCCTTTAAAATTTTGACGTCCCTGACCGGAGTCTCTGGCTCAAAAATAACCAGGGCCCCATCCTCATAACTCGACATTACACCATCAATGTCTTTATCGTTGAATGATTTGGTCATGGACTCAATGGCATACAATACTTCTTGTTGCTCTTTCGAAATTGAAGTTTTCATCATCTTTTGTTTTTGGGAATTCATAGTTGTGGTAAATCCTAGGCCAAGGGCCATTACCATGTAAATGTGTCTCTTGTAAATCATAAAATTCGCTTTATGACTTAGACACTTCCCAAAACCCGACTGTTACAGTTTGATAATGAATCGGAAAAACAATTGGAGCATTAAATCTCAAAAAGCTTGATGTCTTCCGCACTGGTAAGATCAGGAATGTATTCCGATCTTGGAATGCAGTAAACGCTTTCCGAGTTATCTTCTACCATATTTCGGACAGCAACCGGAAGTTCCTTTTCCTTACGTTCTGGATGTATTGGACAGTTTTTGAGGTAGGGATAAATATCACTTCCCAGAAAACTGAAAATATTCATACTTACCCTAAGTGCATCGGTTGAATCCCGATAGTCATTTACGCGATTCTGTTCCGGTTTTTCGATAATTCCTTTTAAAAAGCCCTCACTTGAAATGTCCATCAAGGCAAATTTGGCAATCCGCTCATCAGAAAAACGCAAGCCCTCACTGCTATAACTAATCAGTGCATTGGACGCTTTTCTAGGTTGTCTCAAATCTTCCAAAGCCCCGATTGCGTATAGGTTGTCCCCATTGCAAACCGTAAACGTCTTGGATTTCAGTTCTGGATATTGTTCCATGCATTGTTCCAATGCATCTGCAGTACCCAAAGGTTTTTCACGACCTTCAGGAATCTCCTGTATGGCGAAGTGAACCAAAATTCCTTGATACTTGTTATTGCTTTGCTGGTCCCCAACCACATCCTTAAAACCTTCATTTTCCTTACTCGTAATAAGGTACACATGTTTGTAACCAGCCTGAACGGCATTCCTAATTAGATAGAAAAGTAGTGGCTTTCCATCATCACCAAGGGGAATTAGGCTTTTATGTAATTTCTGGGCCGCGTTTTTAGTTGCTTCATCCAAATTGGCGGTTTGAAGACTTCTCTTCATTCGGGAAGAAGCTCCACCCACCATGATGATCAAACTCTCATTTTGCATAGCTATTACTCGTTATAGGTTATATTAACTTCATATGCTGACTTTGCCCCAGCTTCCAAAAAAGCTTCAATTACACTTTGGCTAGTTTCTTCTGATACAAGTGCCACCATACATCCACCCCCGCCCGAACCAATGATTTTAGTCCCCAATGCACCAGCTTCCCTAGCAGCTTCCATCATTTCAGCCATAGGCTTAGGTGTATTTTGGATTTGGTTTTGAAGTATATTTTGATGCTTGTCCATCAATGACCCCAAAATCTTGCTGTCCGGTTCCGACTTTAAGAGCTCTGCTTTGGCGGTGAGGGTAATGTTATAGTTATGCACTGCGGCATACCAGTGATCCTGATATTGTTCTGGCACCAGGTGCTTATAAGTCTCATAGTCCTTTACAGTAGCATTATCCATATTGAATTCTGGATGTTTCTCTTTCACTGCCAAGATTGCATTTTGGCCATAAACCCTTCCATTCTTAAGCACATCCAAAGTTTGCTTTGGCAATCCTGACTCGGCTACAACCATCTTTCCCAAATTGGCATTTAAGGGCTCCGTTCCTCCCTCCTTGGTCTCAATATAAAGCAATCCCCCCTGGGCAATGGAATATTGATCCATTAGCCCTCCAGGCTGCTTAAAATAGATCACTTCCGCTTCATAGGCCCATCTACCAATTTGTTTGTTATCCCAGGAAAAATCCGCTTTTTGGGAAGCCAGCAAAAACCGAATCCATGCTACGGTAACGGCTGAAGAACTTGATAATCCGGCGTTGACCGGGATATCGCCTTGGACTTCCAAATTGTAACCTTTATTCAGCTTAAGTCCGTATTGTTTCAACACCGACATTGCAGACCGAAAGTAATCCCCGTTTGGAATTTCTTGCAAGGGGTCATCCAAATCAATGCGAATGTGTTTTCCAATATCGTTGAGTGCAATCGAAAAACAGGCATCCTCATTAGGGGAACCGGAAATATGAATATATCTGTCAATGGCTCCAGCAATAACTGGCAAGCCCAAGTAATCCTGATGGTCGCCGTAAAAACAAATGCGTGCGGGCACCGAAATCTTAATCATGAATCTATTTGAAAGAATTAGGCAATTATATGTAAAGGTTCTGTGGTTTTCCAGTTGCCCCTTGTAAAATCTGGAAAGGGCTGGGGGGAGCCTCCGCTAGCAACGGAACGTTCACTTAGTGGTGCAACGGCACTCCAATAACAACCTTCGTAAACATTTTGATCTAGCGGCAGTCCCTTTTGAAGACATTCAACAATGCGATAGACCATGATACCATCCATGCCTCCATGACCACTTCCTTTGGCTTTTTGGTTTAGTCTTTTATACAAGGGATGGTCATATTTTTCATATACCGCAGCCAGCTGTTCATCTTGTGCCCATGAATGGTGATCTTTGGTTACGCCTTCCACTCCTCCCTCTAGGGCCACCCTGGTTGGAAAACCAGTTAATGTGCCTTTGGTCCCTTGAATCAAATTAAGTCTGCTATAGGGCCTAGGACTGGTCTCATCCCATTGTACCATAACGGTTTTCCCCAATTTCGTTTTAATTATTGAAGTATTTAGATCCCCGCCTTGATAGTCCAGTTTGTTCCATTTATGGTCTTGTGGATAGTTTTTCTTCGCGTAGGCCTCCCTACCAAGAGCTGGTGTTGAAAAAGAGACCAAGCTAGCAAAGTTATCCTCCGTTCGACCCAGATTCATATATTGGGCCACAGGTCCCAAACCGTGGGTTGGATATAGGTTTCCATTTCTTTTGGCATAGTGGTAGGTACGCCAAGAGCCTGTCCCCCGCTCCTGCTCTTCCATCTGAAATCTAAGTTCATGGATGTAGGCGGCTTCCCCGTGCATAATCTCACCAATTGCTCCTTGTCTGCACATGTTCAGAAACATAAGTTCATCCCGACCATAATTCACATTTTCCATCATCATACAATGCTTCTGGGTACGCTCAGAAGTATCCACAATATCCCACATTTCATCCAAGGTGACAGCAATGGGCACCTCAACAAAAGCGTGCGCCCCTTGCTTCATTGATTCGATGGCCATTGGCGCATGATTGAACCAATTGGTTGCAATAAAAACCACATCAGGTTTTACCTCTTTCAACATGGTTCGCCATTTATCCTCTTCCCCCCAATATTGAGCTATATCTTTATGCCTCTCTTCACTAGCCACTTCCCTAACCCAGCCAACTTTCTCCTTCACAAGGTCCTCGTAAAGATCACATATGGCCACCACCTCTGTTCCCTCCAAAGCTGCAAAGAATTTGAGATGGGTACCCCCTCTGGCTCCAACACCAATAAATGCTGCCTTAATGTTTTCCAGTTTGGGAGCTGCAAAGTTCCCCATATATAAGGATTGTGAAGGTCTTAGGGTGGCTGCCTTTAACGTTCGGGGTAACAACGAAATTGCGGCAGCGGACAAGGATGTTTTCCTTAGAAAATTCCGCCTGTTAATACTTTTCATATAATGTAATGGATAAGGTTGTGAACCGCGAATTTACACAAGAAGGTCCACAAAAAAGTATAGGGGTGTTAATTTTTATACTATTCCAGTACGTTTTTTATAAAGTGCTCCTTAAACGCCCTACCGATGGGAATTCTAATACCTCCTAAAAGATGGATTTGGTTACCCACTAGCTTTTCAATCTTTTCCGTATTTACAATATGGGATTTATGCACCCGGATAAATTGTTTTTCAGGAAGATTCTCTAGCCAATGGCGTAATGGCTCATGTGATAAATACTTTTTTTCCTTGGTCACCACTTCGGTATAGTCGGAATCCGAATCGATGTGCAGAATAGCATCCAACCAAATCTTAACATGCTCGTGGCCGGACTTGATGTATAGATAGTCTTTTGTTTTTTCTTTTACTTCTCCTTCAATAAGGTTGTTTTGTGTAGGGACCTTGGCAACCGCTTTTAAAAACCTTTGAAACGAAAAGGGTTTTAACAGGTAATCTACAACATTAAGGTCATAACCCTCCAGTGCATATTCGGAAAAAGCGGTCGTGAGGATTACATTGGGAGGATTGGGTACTGTCTTTAAAAACTCAATTCCTGAAATCTTTGGCAAATGGATATCCAGGAAAAGTAGTTCAACCTGTTCCGATTTCAAGAATTCCATTGCTTCCAAAGCATCTGGAAATACCCCAACCAAGTTAAGAGAGCCCACATCCGATATAAATTTTTTCAGGATTCGTTGGGCCGGTGGCTGATCTTCGATAATGACGCAGTTCATTCCATTATGCTTTTTCAAGTTCCATGGTCAAAATCACCACAAATTGATTGTCCTTTTCCGTAATTACCAGTTTGTGTTTGCCGGGATACAAAAGTTGCAATCTCTTTTTTACGTTTTGCAAACCTATGCCCTTGGCAACGGAATCCATTCCATCTGCAGGCTTATAATTGTTCCTACAGCTAAGTTCCAACTTATTTTTATCCTGACGTAGCCCAACCTCGATTTCTATATCGGAAGACTGACCAGATTGGCTATGTTTGAACGCATTCTCAATAAAAACGATTAAGATAAGAGGGGCAATTTTATAATCTGACTTAATCTTATCCGAGGTAAACCGAACATTTCCCCTCTCTTCAATCTGCAATTTGGACAATTTTATAAAGTTACCCAGTTGCTCCACTTCTTTTTTTAACGGAACATAATCCTCCTTGCATTCGTATAGCATATAGCGGAGCACTCCGCTCATTTCCAAAATAATTTCAGGTGTTTTTGGTGAGTTCTCCAGCGCATAGGAGTATAAGTTGTTCAGATTGTTGAATAAAAAATGGGGATTTATCTGCGACCTAAGGAATTGAAGTTCACTTTCTTTTACGGTTGTTTCCAGCTCATCTATCTGGCGTTGCTTTTGTAAAGCATCCCATCCAAATTTGAATCCACTTAAGATGGCCATTACCGGAACTACTTCGGCCAAGGAATAGAAAACCCCTGGGAATCTGCTTGCCCTTCGGGTTCCTGGGAACAAGATTTGTTCCAAAACCAATTCTTCCAACAGGATTAGGGTGGCTATAACTAGAAGAACACTCCCAAAGAATGCCCAATATTTTTTTTGATAGAGGAACTTAGGCATTAGATAGTAGTTGATCACGGCAGCTGCCAATACATAGGTCAGAAAAAAAACCACCTCGTGAAAATCCACCCCTGGATGATATCTGTCGTATGAATAAAACAAAAAGACCAGTAGATGGAGTGCAATCTGAAATAAGAGTTCTTTTCTAGCTATCAAGTCCCCATTGATTTAAAGTAGGTATAAAACTATTCGATATTTGTTAAGAAATAAAAAGTTATGCCGTGAACAACCATATTGTTTCCTCCAACGACATTTTGCATTAAATTTTCCCAAACCTTGTTGATTAGGGCATAAGGCTTGTTGTTCACAGAATTTGCTTCCCGTTTTTTCCGATTCCATGCCATATTTGGGTAAGCAAAACAAATTATGAAATTGAATTGGTCCATATATTATAACTACCTGTTGGTTTTAGTGGCTTTTTTTTCTACTTCTGTAGGCCATGCGCAGAACACCCAAATTACTTTTACCGGAAAGGTGGTCGATAAATCCACACAACAAGCGGTTGCCTATGCCACAGTTATGATTGCCGATAATCAAACAAAAAAGGCAATTTCCGGAACCACCACTTTGGAAGACGGGTCGTTTACGTTGGAGACCACAGCATCCAATTTTTTCATTGAGGTTAGTTTCATAGGCTTTGAGAAACGGATTATAAGGCCCAAGTCGCTCATAGGTCCTAGAATCGATTTAGGCCGGCTTGAAATTCAAGAAGATGCCCAACAATTGGAAGAAGTTGTGGTAGAAGGGGAAGTTTCCAAAACTGAGTTTAAACTGGACAAAAGAGTTTTTAATGTAGGCAAAGATCTAAGTAGTGCTGGCGCCAGCGCCTTGGACGTACTCAACAATGTGCCCTCGGTCAATGTAAACATTGAGGGACAAATCAGTCTACGCGGAAGTCAAGGGGTGCAGGTGCTTATCAATGGAAAACCTTCCATTATTGCGAGTGATGAAAGTAATGCATTGGGAACCATCACTGCAGATATGATCGATCGGGTGGAAGTCATCACCAATCCCTCAGCCAAGTATGATGCGGAGGGTACTTCAGGAATTATCAATATTGTTATCAAAAAGGAGGAACGCAGAGGGCTCAATGGCTCTATATCGGTAAACACAGGCGCTCCTAATAACCATAGCATTGGGATAAGCCTCAATAAAAGAACCGAAAAACTCAATCTTTTCACCCAAATTGGTGCAGGATATCGGGAGCTTCCAAATGATATAGAAAGTAGAAATTCAGATTTGATCAATGACACTGCTGTTTTTACAAGTGGCGAGGAATTTCGCAACGAAGCTTATTACAATTTTGTGCTTGGCACCGATTATTATTTAAGCTCCACGAGTGTTCTGACACTTTCTGGAAATTTCGCTCTTGAAATTGAAGATCAACCATCCACCACCAATTTTTCATCCTTTGAGGGAAACAATATGACTTCGCAATGGGAGCGCACTGAAATTACGGATGCCACAAATCCCAAATTTCAATATGAGCTTCAGTATAAGAAAGATTTCAAAGGCGATGAAGATCATGTGCTGCTTTTCAGTGCCTTGGGCAATTTCTTTGGTAAAGATCAGTCCTCTGAGTTTACGGATACCACCATTTCCGGGCTTGATAATGATGACGCTCAACTCACCCGAACCGATTTCAAGGAATCTGTATTTACCTTCAAACTTGATTACACAAAGCCCTTTTCCGAAACCCTTACCCTTGAAACCGGTGCGCAGTATGTGTTCAATGATGTCAGCAACGACTTTGAGGTCCAAGATTGGATCAATGGGACATTTGTTGTAGATCCTGGACTGACCAATATTTTTGAGTACGATCAAAAGGTGCTTGGTCTATATAGCACCGGGGCCTATGAAGGTGAAAAATGGGGATTAAAAGCTGGGGTCCGGATGGAGCAGACCAATCTTAATACACTGCTGGCCAACACTGGGGAGGATAACGAACAGGATTACACCAATCTATTTCCCAGCTTTCATTCATCTTACAAGTTTTCGGAGCGGGTTTCGCTCCAGGCTGGATATTCTAAACGGATTTACCGTCCTAGGTTATGGGATTTAAATCCTTTTTTCAATATTCGAAATAACTTTAATATCCGTCAAGGGAATCCCGATCTTTTACCGGAATTCACCGACTCCTACGAAGTAACTGGTATATTTTTTATTGGAAAAACAGCTCTAAACTTAGGGGTTTATCATCGGTATACCACTGATGTGATTGAAAGGGTTTCCTCCTTTGAAAATAATGTGAATACTACCAGACCAGAAAATATTGGTACCAATGCAACTACTGGTGTTGAATTCAACACCAAATACAGTCCGGCAAAATGGCTCACTTTTAACGCCGACTTCAACTATAGTCAGTTCTCAAGAGAAGGTGTTTTACAGGATATTGACTTCGATTTTAATGCGAACCGTTGGTCTTCAAAACTGATGACCAAATTGAAACTTCCCGCAGAAATTGATCTCGAGGCCACTGGAAATTACCGATCAAGGTATCAAACCGTGCAAGGTGAAATCAGCGAGAACATCTTCATGGATTTGGGACTTCGTAAAAAATTGATGAAGGGCAAGGCCATTCTGAACCTCAGCATACGTGATGTTTTTGCCTCCCGTATCAATGAGAACCAGATTGCGCAAGCCGATTTTGAAATTTACAATCGACGCCAAAGAGGTCGTTTTGTGGCCTTTGGATTCAGCTACGGCTTTGGCAAAGGTGAAGCCATGCAGTATTCTGGGGGGCGTAGGAGATAATTCCAAGAGCCAAGAGTCAAGAGTCAAGAGCCAAGAGCCAAGAGCCAAGAGTCAAGAGTCAAATTAAACCGTACAAACGATTAGCCCAGACTTGCCAGGCTTTTCTCCAAGGTCTCTATCTTAGCTTCGGCGTCCGCAGCCTTTTTCTTTTCAATGGCCACTACCTTTTCCGGTGCATTGTTAACAAAACGTTCGTTGCTCAGTTTCTTTTGAACCGATTGCAAAAAGCCTTTGGTGTAGTTCAACTCTTCTGTAATCTTCTTGATCTCAGCCTCTATGTCAATGGCCCCAGATATCGGAATAAAATATTCATTGCTCTTTACCCTAAAACTAAGTGCTCCCTCCAAACTGGATTTTACGGATTGTAATTGGGAAACATTGGCCAACTTGGTAATAATGGCATCCATTTGACTACTCACTCCTTCACTATTTAGCACCGAAAGTTCCAGGACCTCCTTCTGGGGAATGTTCTTTTCCTTTCGAATGGTACGCACCCCTGAAATTACCTCTGTGGCAAAATCGAAAATCGTGATCAAGTTGCTGTCCACCCTTTCAATTTTAGGCCAGGAAGCTACAATCAGGGCCTGTTCCGGGGTTCTTTTAGCAATATGCTGCCAAACTTCTTCGGACAGAAACGGCATAAATGGATGCAAAATCTTAAGGTTCTGTTCAAACAAGTGGATTACAGCCTCGAACGTTGTTTTATCAATAGGTTTTTGATAGGCAGGCTTTACAATTTCCAGTAACCACGAGCAGAAATCATCCCACACCAACTTATAAATGGCCATTAAGGCGTCTGAAATACGGTATTTTGAGAAATGATCCTCAATCTCGGCCAAAACCTGGTTGAACCTCGCCGTGTACCATTCAACACCAATTTTCGCCGCTTCGGGTTGTGGAATATCCGCTATTTCCCAGCCCTTCACCAATCGGAAAGCATTCCATATTTTATTGGCAAAGTTTTTTCCTTGCTGGCATAGTGCTTCATCAAACAACAAGTCATTACCCGCTGGCGAACTCAATAGAAGTCCCACGCGAACCCCATCAGCACCAAAATCCTCGATCAACCGAAGGGCATCTGGGGAATTTCCAAGGGACTTGGACATTTTCCGACGTTGTTTATCCCTTACCAAACCAGTTAGATATACGTTCTCAAAAGGTCGCTTTCCTTGGTATTCGTAACCAGATATTATCATCCGAGCTACCCAGAAAAATAGAATATCCGGTCCGGTAATCAAGTCGCTGGTTGGATAATAGTAGTTGATTTCTTCATTGTCAGGGTCCAAAATACCCCCAAAAACACTGATGGGCCATAGCCAAGAAGAGAACCAAGTGTCCAATACATCGGGGTCTTGGCGTAAATCTGATGCCTGGGTATTCGGTTTTTTGGATCTGGCTTTATCAAGCGCCTCTTCCTTGGTTTCAGCTACTACAAAATCTTCCTTGCCATCGCCATAATAATACGCAGGTATCTGCTGTCCCCACCATAGCTGTCGGGAAATATTCCAATCCCGTATATTTTCCATCCAATGGCGATAGGTGTTTTCAAACTTTTTTGGATAAAGCTTGATATCGTTTGTCTTTAAAACCCCTTCAAGGGCCGGTTTTGCCAGGCCCTCCATTTTCAGGAACCACTGATCGGATAACCTAGGCTCAATGACGGCCTTGGTACGCTCCGAAGTTCCAACTTTGTTGGTATGCTGTTCGGTTTTTACCAAATATCCCTTTTCCTCTAATTCTTTGGAGATTTCTTTACGAACAACAAACCGATCTTTTCCTTCATAATGCAATCCATATGAATTCAAGGTCGCATCCTCATTGAAAATATCAACCACTTCCAATTTATGTTTGTCCCCCAGGTTTTTATCATTTTCATCGTGGGCCGGTGTGACCTTCAAACATCCCGTTCCAAATTCTACGTCAACATAATCATCCTCAATAATGGGTATGATTCTGTTGCATATAGGAACAATGGCTTTTTTTCCTTTTAGATGTCGGTATCTTTCATCATTTGGATTGATACAAATGGCAGTATCTCCCAAAATCGTCTCCGGTCTTGTGGTGGCTATGGTAACTTTCTCATTTGAACCTTCAATCGCATAGGCCAAATAGTAAAGGTTACCCTGTCTTTCCTCATAGATTACCTCTTCGTCCGAAAGAGTCGTTTTAGCTTGTGGGTCCCAATTGACCATTCGGTAACCTCTGTAAATCAGTCCTTTTTCATATAAATCCACAAAAACTTTGATTACCGAGGCTGACATATCGTCATCCATGGTGAACTTTTTGCGTTTCCAGTCCAAAGAACAGCCCAAACGCTCTAGTTGTTTGAAAATAACGCCCCCATATTCATGGGTCCAGTCCCAAACATGTTTCAGGAATTCTTCCCGGGTAAGGTCTGATTTTTCAATACCCTCTGCTTTCAGTTTGGCCACAACTTTGGCCTCTGTAGCAATGGCTGCGTGATCTGACCCTGGTACCCAACATGCATTTTTACCCAAAAGGCGCGCCCTTCTAATAAGTACATCCTGAATAGTATTGTTGAGCATATGGCCCATATGCAAGACTCCGGTTACGTTTGGCGGTGGTATTACTATGGTATAGGGCTCCCTATCATCGGGTTTTGAACTAAAAAAATCATGCTTTTTCCAGTAATCGTACCACTGTTTTTCAACCCTTTTGGGCTCATATTTTGATGGAATTTCCATTTTTCGGTATAGTTTTTGTCTTTTTAGAACCGGATTGGATTTTTGAAGGAGAGTCGCAATGTTAATTTAACGCTATTCTTCGGCTGAGAGCCAATTCCGAAATACGAAACAAAAATAAGTAACGTTATTACATAACAAAAGAATTTTGGAAGCAGGTGTGAAAACATTTATTTTTGAAATTCACCCAAAACTAGAAATGATGAAAAAAACTGTACTCATGTTGTTTGTAGGGCTTCTTTCTTTAGGAGTTTATGCCCAAGATGCTGCAGCAAAGATTGAATTTAAGAGTGAGACCATTGACTATGGTGAAATTGCAAAAGGCAGTGATGGTGTTAGAGTATTCGAATTTACCAATACGGGTTCTGCCCCTTTGGTTATCAGTAATGTTAAGTCCAGCTGCGGGTGTACCATCCCAAAAAAGCCAGATGGCCCAATTTTGCCTGGAAAAACTGGTGAGATTCAAGTAAAGTACGACACCAAGAGAGTTGGACCTATACGAAAGGCCATTACGGTTACATCCAACGCTGATACGCCTACCAAGGTGTTGAAAATTAAAGGTAATGTTAAGGCGGAAGGTGCCAAATAAAAAAAGAAGATTATACTAAAAAAGCCCCGGAAATCCGGGGTTTTTTGTTTTTAATCAAATACCTTTTTGAGCACAAAGGAGAACATCAAATCCGTGTTGTACCGCTCTATTAGCACTCGAATGCGTTTTCCTTCTTTCTCATTGAGCAGTTTAAGGACCTCCTGTAGCTTGTAGCGATGGATTCGTTTTCCGTTAACGGCCAGAATTACATCACCTTCCTGCAGACCAGCTTCAGCCGCGGGACTTCCCGCCCTAATCCCCGATACGATAATTTCAGGAACCAAACTCAATCTGGTTTTGTTTTCAAGTAAAATCTGAACATTTCCAAAGGTAGAATCATCATCTCGTACGACTCCCGTAAAATCCGCAATGCTTTCCGCGATATAACGCAGTCCATTATGCTGAAGTTCTATTCCCGCCAGGTTGTATTGGAACGGGGCTTTGAAATTTCCATTCTTTTTTAAGGTAACCGTTCCCCTTCTATAGTCAAAAATCATGTTGAAACGCTTCAGGATCTCACCACCAACACTTCCGTTTCTATCTCCCCAGTTCTGAATGGAACCAAACGATTCACGATACGGAAAGGCGGCCTTGGCATCCTTCAACTCGAAATCCCCTATCTTGATTCCATTTACCTTGGTACGTTTTCCAAAAATGTCGCCACTAAGTCCCCTACCCAGATAATCTTCATAATTTTTTTCGGGTATTTCCAACCCCTTTTCAGGAGCATGGAACAGCCATAGGGCATCGCTACTGCCTGTATCCACCAATAACTTTACAGGGACATCCTCCTCATCCTTGAGCAATACCGCCCCATCCACATAGGCCTTTTTGCGTTCAATGGTCAATGGTAGCGTTTGTGATTTTCTATTCTTTACGTGTTTATACAAGCTTGGATTATGCAGTTTGATGCTTCTTCCACTGTAATTGACTTCCACAATAAAATCCCGGAACAAATCATATCCCAAAATTCCGTGTACCGGTATACCTAAAGAAGTTGAAAAATTTATATCCTTGTCCAAGACCACATACAGGTCTTGATTATAATTTTTGGCCTTGCCCAGCTTAAAAGCGTTTCCTTGAGAACTAAGGGCTTTCATAGGCTCACCATCTCCCAATCCCCTAATTGTGACCTCGGACACATTATTAATCTGCACCGAATCCTGGTCTGAAAGGTTAAAGAGGATGGGTTTACTAACACCGGAATCCAACACAAAAGTAAGCTTGGATCCATTGATTTCAACAGGAATGATAATGAGGTTGTTGATAAGCTCAAAGTTGATTTTCTGAAATTCCTGATCATTTGGCAATTTGAAGCTCTGTGCCGAAACCATAAATGGCAACAACATTAAAAGAAGTGCAATAAAACCGAGGATTTTCTTCAAATTACTTGCTTCTAGTGGGTTATCCTTCTTAAATATACAAAATATTGAAAAAAGATGATTCTAATTTAACATTCCGACAACGGTTTAAATAATACGGTAAGGAGTTGTTTGCAAGAATTGGTTTTCCCATTTTTGCGTAAAATTTTGTGCATGCCCAGTATATCAAAAAAAGGAAGGCAAATGCCGGCTTCGCCCATAAGAAAGTTGGTTCCCTACGCCGAAGCGGCCAAAAAAAGGGGTACTAAGGTCATTCATTTGAACATTGGTCAACCTGACATTAAAACCCCTGAGATTGCTCTTGACGCTGTTCGCAATCATACGATTGAAGTGCTTGCTTATAGCATGACGGAAGGCTCTGAAACCTATCGAAAAAAGATTGCAGCCTATTATGCCAAAAATTCGATTGCCGTGAGTGCCGATGATATTATAGTTACCACGGGAGGTTCGGAGGCGCTATCATTTGTAATGGGCACCATAATGGATGCTGAGGATGAAATTATTATTCCGGAGCCGTTTTATGCCAATTATAATGGATTTGCCACAGCACTTGGAGTTAAGGTAGTACCAATTGCTTCAAGTATCGAAAGTAATTTTGCCTTGCCGCCCATTGCGGAATTCGAGGAGCTTATTACCCCAAAAACGAAGGCCATCCTAATTTGTAATCCTGGAAACCCCACTGGTTATTTGTATAGTAAGGAGGAGATTCAACAATTGGCAGAATTGGTCAAAAAACACAATCTGTTCTTGGTGGCGGATGAGGTATACCGGGAATTTGCTTATGACGGTAGGGAACATTACTCCATTTTACGTGAACCTGGATTGGAAGACAGGGCGATTATGGTTGATTCGGTCTCGAAAAGATATAGCATGTGCGGCGCACGGATAGGCTGCTTGGTTTCCAAAAATCAAGAAGTCATCCAAACCGCATTAAAATTTGCCCAAGCCAGATTATCCCCACCCACTTTTGCGCAAATAGCAAGTGAAGCCGCTTTAGACACGCCCCAAAGCTATTTTGATGCCGTGAGCAAGGAGTATGTGGAACGAAGGGATTTATTGGTAGCTGAACTTCAGAAAATTGAAGGGGTCAAGGTTGCCGTACCCCAAGGAGCGTTCTACTGTGTAGTGGAACTACCTGTATCCAATTCGGATGATTTTGCCCAATGGCTTCTGGAAAAATTTGAAATGGATGGTGAAACCGTTATGGTAGCACCAGCAGCTGGCTTCTATGCGACCCCGGGATTGGGAAAAAATCAGATCAGAATTGCCTATGTGTTGCACAAAGATCAATTAATAAAAGCAGTGCACATCCTTGCAGCAGCCTTAAAAGAGTACAACGTCCAGTGAACATTCAGGAAAACATATCCTTAAAACACCATAATACCTTCGGAATCGATGTAAAGGCAAAATCCTTTGTGCAAATCAACGGTTTGGTACAATTGCAAAGAGTATTGGAGCTAAAGGCGTATCCTGAAAAGTTTATTTTGAGTGGTGGAAGCAATGTGTTGCTGACCAAAGATTTGGATGCCTTGGTAATGCACATCAACTTAAAGGGCATTTCAATTGTTGAGGAGACCAATGACGAAGTCATTTTAAAGGTCATGGCCGGCGAAAACTGGCACGAACTGGTACTGTGGACCTTGGAGCGAGGTTATGGAGGGTTGGAAAATCTGTCGCTCATTCCTGGGAACACCGGAACAGCGCCCATACAGAACATTGGGGCCTATGGTGTTGAGTTAAAGGATGTCTTTGTGAGCTGCGCCGCTATGGAAATTGAAAGTGGGGAATTGGTTGCATTCGATAAAGAGTCCTGTAAGTTTGGATATCGGGATTCTTTCTTCAAAAATGAAGGAAAAGGCAAATACATCATTACCTCGGTAACTTTTAAACTTACCAAGGGAAATCATCAGTTGCATACAGGTTATGGTGCCATTGAGGAAGAACTCAAAAAAAATAATGTAATATATCCCACCATTAGGGATGTTTCCGACGCTGTTATAGCCATACGACAAAGCAAATTACCTGACCCTAAAGAGATTGGGAACAGTGGAAGCTTTTTTAAAAACCCGGTAATCTCAAAAAAAACGTTCGAAAAACTAAAAAAATCGCATCCAAAAGTTCCAAGCTATAAAACGGATGAGGGATTCAAGATTCCGGCTGGTTGGCTTATTGAACAATGTGGTTTTAAAGGAAAACGATTTGGCAATGCCGGCGTGCATGAAAAACAGGCGTTGGTATTGGTAAACCTTGGTAATGTCACTGGACAGGAAATCCTTGAGTTGGCTGAAAAGATACAGGAAGAGGTTTTGAATACCTTTAAAATCAAGATTACACCTGAAGTTAATATCATAAAATAACCCCTGCATCAAAGTGAAAACAGGGGTTATACCAAACCAAACTAACCAAATTTTAAATACTTATATATGTATAATGTCTTTATCCTATATTTTAACGCAGGCCAATAATCGTTTTTCTAACTTAGCGTTACTGTATATACGTGATAAAGTTTATTTTAGATTTTCGCCCCCGAAAGTTTTACCAAACAACCTAGTATGAGTACACTTATTGAAAGACATATCGTGTCATTACTTGCCGAAAAGGACGATAAAGCCATTTCGTTACTGTACGACAACTATGGTGATACGCTCTTCGGTGTGGCCTACAAAGTGGTTAAGGATGAGGATTTGGCCCAAGATGTACTCCAGGAGAGTTTTGTCAAAATCTGGAAAAAAGCGGATTCCTATGATGCTTCAAAAGCTAAACTATTTACATGGCTCTTTAGAATTACCAGAAATACGGCCATTGACAAACTAAGGAGCATAAACAATAAAGCCGATAAAGAAGTCCAAATTGATGTTTCAGACGTATATAATCTAGGAGTAAGCGGCATAAGGCCCGAATTTATGGATGTCCAAGAGAATCTGGACAAGATTGAACCTAAGTACAAAATTGTGTTAGAGGCCCTATTTTTTGAAGGGATGACACAACAGGAAGCCAGCGATGAACTGGATATTCCGTTGGGTACGATCAAATCAAGACTTAAAATCGGCCTTAGGGAACTTGGAAAAATCTATGGGACTTCAATGACCCTGCTGCTACTGATAAATTTGCTGACATGAAAGAAAAAATACACAACTTTTTAGATTCCGATATTCTGGAAAAATACCTTGTGGGCGATACCACCAAGGAAGAAGCGCTTAAGGCGGAGCGCTATATTGCGATGTATCCGGAAGTAAGGGAAACCTATAATCAGCTCCAGGACAATTTGGAAGCTTTCGCCAAAATGTATGCGCGCAAGACACCTGAAGGGCTTAAAGAAATCATTTTACATAGTGCCAAGAAAGAAAGGACGACAAATCGAAGGTTCTATAGGTATGCTGTTGCAGCCTGTATAGCCATTATGGCCTTTGCCGGATCTTCCTATTTCTTCTGGAATCAGAACCAAAGCCTTCAAAAGGAAAATACCTATGTGACCAACCAGATAAAGTATCTGGAGGAAAACATGAAAAATCAGTTGGAGGATGTTCGAAATCAATTTATTGTGCTCAACAATCCGGCTACCAAAAGGTATAACTTAATGGGCAAGAAAGAAGGAAAAGAGCTTAAAGCCATCGCCTACATCAATCCCGTGAAGAAATTGTCTTACATCAACGTGAGCAATGTTCCCGAACTTCCCGAAAACAAATGTTTCCAAATGTGGGCGGAAGTCAATGGAGAATTGGTAAACCTAGGGGTAATCAAAGAGTTTGACGACAAAGACAAGCTGTTGGCCCTCCCCTATGCCGAGAATGCCATTGGGTATATCACTATTGAGCCTGAAGGTGGAAACAGTGCCCCTACAGTGCAAAACATTGTAGCCAACATCAACTACTAAACTTCTTATAAAAATAGCGAACCTTCATATGCTTTAGAGGGTATTTTGTACCTTTGCACAAAAGCTGAAGCATGAAGTTAGCATTGTTGACCATAGGTCTTTTAGGACTCGCATTTGCTGGTATAGCCATTAAAATTTGGTCAAAAAAAGATGGCAAGTTTGCAGGTACTTGCGCAAGTCAAAATCCATACTTGAACCAAGAGGGAGAGGCCTGCGGGTTTTGTGGCAAGCTGCCTAGTGAACAAGAATGCAAAAAAGATTCCATCCCCGAACTTCAGTAAACCTAGGCGGAACCATATTCCCTTAAAAATGAAGGTTTTTGAATAAAACGGAGCAATCCATTAAAGAAAATATCCAAAAGGCAAAAGTGGGCAACCAGATTGCCTTTAGCCTACTTCTAGATACTTTTTGGAACGAAGTCTATGCCTTTCAATTGGCCCGCACCAAAAATGAAAACGATGCAGAGGACATCACCATCCGTACCTTCTCCAAGGCTTTTGATAAAATTGGTTCCTACGATGAGGCCTATGAGTTCAAGACTTGGCTGATAACCATTTCCAAAAATCTTCATGTAGATCTTATTCGTAAAAGAAAGCGCAGTTTACTGGATGAAATGGAGAGCAGCGGAGATGAGGTAAAAAAAGTTCTGGATGAAACCCCATCGGTCGAAGATCAATTGATTACGGAACAGAACCTAGCCAACCTACTTCGTGATATCAAAAAACTAAAGCCTCCATACCAAAAGGTCATTAATCTTAGGTATTTTAATGAGTTGAGCTATGCAGAAATAGCAAGGGAACTCAATGAGCCAGTAAACAATATCAAGGTTAAACTCCTCAGAGCCAAGAAGCTTTTGGCAGAGATCATTCAGAAACACTAGCCCTTTTCGATGGTGTAGGTTTCCTGCCCAGTTTCGTATCTTTGTACCTCAAATTTTGTTTATGGGCACAGCAGCTGTAGAAAACGTTCTCCCACCAAAAGGAAAGCCAAAATGGCTTAGGGTCAAGTTGCCAACAGGCAAGAAGTACACCCAACTCAGAGGGTTGGTGGACAAGTATGACCTGCATACGATCTGTACTTCGGGAAGTTGCCCCAATATGGGTGAATGTTGGGGAGAAGGAACGGCCACATTTATGATTTTGGGAAACATCTGTACCCGATCTTGTGGTTTTTGCGGCGTAAAAACAGGTAGACCTGAGAGTGTTGACTGGGCAGAACCGGAAAAAGTAGCACGTTCCATTAAAATTATGGGCATTAAACATGCGGTGGTTACCTCTGTGGATCGCGATGACCTTAAAGATATGGGTTCCATTATTTGGGCAGAAACGGTCAAGGCCATCCGAAGGATGAACCCTGAAACCACACTTGAAACCCTAATTCCTGACTTCCAAGGAGTTGAAACCCACTTAGACCGCATATTACAAGCTGCCCCGGAAGTGATTTCACACAATATGGAAACGGTAAAGCGATTGACCAGAGAAGTTCGAATTCAAGCGAAATATGAACGTAGCCTGGGAGTCCTTGAATACCTGAAGAAAAATGGTGCCAACCGCACCAAATCTGGGATTATGCTTGGTTTGGGAGAGTTGGAAGAAGAAGTGCTCCAAACTATGGAGGATTTGAGAAATGTAGATGTGGACGTTGTTACCATTGGGCAATACCTACAACCCTCCAAAAAACACCTGTCTGTCAAAGAGTTCATTTTACCGGAACAGTTTAAAAAATATGAGGAAATTGGTTTAAAAATGGGCTTTAGACACGTAGAGAGCGGAGCTTTGGTAAGGTCGTCCTACAAGGCTCATAAGCATATTCACTAAGCACAAATTCCCCTCACAGCTTCTTTAATGAAAAGTATAAACGTTGGAATCAATGGTTTTGGACGTATTGGAAGGACCCTTTTCAGGTTGCTTCAAGTCCATCCGCACATCAATGTGGTAGCCATTAACGATTTGGCCGATGCACGCACCTTGGCCCATTTATTAAAGTATGACAGCATTCACGGTACCTTGGAGGCAAATATCTTTGCAAGGGACAATAAGATATGCTTTGGTGAAAACGAAGTGGTGGTAACCAATCACAACCATCCGGAAAAAATAGATTGGAGCAAGCACCAGATAGATGTCGTGGTGGAGGCATCTGGCAAGTTTAAAACCAAAGATGAATTGAGTCACCACCTTAAAAATGGGGCAAAAAAGGTTATTTTGTCCGTTCCGCCGCTGGAAGACGAAATTAAAACCGTGGTTTTGGGGGTAAATGAATCCATAATTGAGGCTGAAGATCATATTATCTCCAACGCCTCATGCACCACAAACAACGCCGCACCTATGATTAAAGTGGTCAAGGAGCTTTGCGGAATTGAGCAGGCCTATATCACAACGGTCCATTCGTACACATCGGACCAAAGCCTGCATGACCGCCCTCATAGAGACTTAAGGAGATCAAGAGCCGCAGGACAGTCCATTATTCCCACTACCACAGGGGCTGCAAAGGCCCTGACCAAAATTTTTCCTGATCTGTCCGATGTGATAGGCGGATGTGGTATACGGGTGCCCGTACCCAATGGTTCGCTTACCGATATTACCTTCAATGTTAAAAAAGACACCTCAATTGAAGAAATAAACAGTACTTTTAAACATTACGCCAATAATGAACTTAAAAATGTACTTTATTTCACCGAAGACCCCATTGTTTCCATCGATATAAACAATAGTTGTTATTCTTGTACGTTTGATTCTTTAATGACCTCCGTTATTGGCAGAATGGTGAAAATTATCGGGTGGTACGACAATGAAACTGGGTATTGTTCCAGAATTATCGATTTAATAGCTTTGCTTATAAACAAAAACTACGTTTGACCTCGAATCTCAAATATGGGCGTCTTGGCTTTCCAAGATGCGTGTTTTGGTGCATCTTATTTTGCATCCAAATTTCTTTTGGTCAAAAAGATGTGAGCTCCACCGCCAAAGTACAGTCCATTTTTGATGAATTCACCGTCTACCGCCATCAAAATAAGATTGATAAAGCCCTGGAGACTTTGGCCCAGGCAGCAGAGATAGCTGAAAACAATGAGGATGCCAAGCTGCTGCTGGATACATACCACCAATATGCCCGATTATATTTGGAGGAAGGAGATCGGGAAACCACACTTTTTTATTGGGACCGAGCAAGTATTTTGCTGAAAGACCTTAGCTATTCCTATGGTTCGGCCTTCCATAATTATTTGGACGCCGCCCTTCGCTTTGACGAAGGCAACAACTTTCAATCGCTTAAACTACTGGAAGAATCCAGAAAATTGAGCAATAATAGAAATCTGGGCAACAATATTCTGCTGCTGGAAGCCTATATTTTCACCAATATTGAAAAGTATGAGGATGCTATCAAAAACCTGCATGCCCTTATTGTAAATTCTGATGATAAGGAAAGGGCCTACCTGGCTACCAAAGCAAATCTGCAATTGGCCAAAATCAGTTTGGAGCTGGATGACCTGGAGGAAGGTATTATTCATTCCCAAGCCGCCTTGGAACTAGCTGATAAGCATGGTTATTTTAAGGAGATCAAAGCATCCAATGAAAGACTTTCCAATATCTATGAGCGCACTGGGGACTATAATCAGGCGCTGGTCTACCATAAAACCTTAGAACAGCTCAAGGATTCCATTTTTAATATTGAGAAGGTTACCCTAGAGACCAAAACGGCGGACAAAATGCGGTTTGAGCATCAAATGACGGAAATCAACAAGCTCACCGCAAAAAATGAAGAGTTGAGCGAATCCAAGAGTCGTTCGGAAATCACCTTGATTTTAACCTCCGCATTTTTAACAATAATTTCGTTATTGGCGGTTTCACTTTTCCGAAACAACCAAATCAAATTAAAGACAAACGATCTCCTGTACACCAAGAATAAAGAGTTGGAGCTGGCAAGGGATTCCGCAGTATCGGCAATGGAAGCCAAGACCAATTTCCTTTCAACGGTTACCCACGAGTTAAGAACTCCGCTATACGCCGTGACCGGACTCACCCATTTGCTGTTGGAAGAAAACCCGGCGGATCACCAAAAAGAACATTTAAAATCCCTGAAATTTTCAGGGGATTATTTGTTGAATTTCATCAATGACATTCTTCAAATCAATAAAATAGATGCGGATAAGTTGGAACCTCTGAACATCGAGTTCAAATTGCAAAAAGTACTTACCGATGTGGTGGATTCGTTACAGCAAAACGCCAATGAGAACAACAGCAAGCTAATTCTGGACTACGATCCCAATATTCCAAGCCAACTGTTAGGTGACCCCATCAAGATTTCCCAGATTTTCATGAATTTGGTGGGCAATGCCCTAAAATTCACTAAAGATGGTAAGGTTGAGGTCATTGCAAAAATGCTCAAAAAGGAAGAAGATGAGGTTAAACTCTACTTTGAAGTCAAGGATAACGGTATTGGAATTTCCGAAGACCAGCAGAAAAACATTTTTGACAGTTTTGAACAAGGTTCCATACAAATCAACCGAGAATATGGCGGTACCGGTCTAGGCCTTACTATCGTGAAGAGTTTACTTGGGTTGTTCGGAAGCAAAATTCATTTGGAAAGTGAACTGGGACATGGAAGCTCGTTCTTCTTTGAATTGGATTTGAAATGCGATTCCAATGCTCTGAATGAGGTCGCTTTTGAACTCAATCCAGAAGAATTCGATTTCAAAGGCCTGCATGTTTTAGTTGTGGAGGATAACAAAATCAATCAGGTCATCACAAAGAAAATGTTGACCAAAAAGGAAATTACATGTGACATTGCCAATAATGGTAATGAGGCCATCGATTTGGCAAGGGCCAACACCTACAGTGCCATATTAATGGACATTCACATGCCCGGTATCAGCGGCGAGGAAGCTACCCGCCAGATTCGTAAGTTTGATCAAGAAATTCCAATCATAGCCCTTACTGCAATTTCTTTGGACGATAGTTTGGACAGCTTTTACGAAGCAGGTTGTAACGATGTTGTCACCAAGCCGTTTAAACCTGAAGTTTTCTATCAAAAAATAGGAGAAAACATCTTCCGAAAAAAAATGGAGGGATTGGTTTAGAACAGGGCCTTTAATCCATCTTCCAACACTTTAAGGTCGCTTTCCGAAAAGGCATGTGCAATTTCCAAATACAATATATTATCTAACTTTCCCTGTAATCGTACAAAGTCTTTCTCTGTAGTTAGGACAACTTCATAACGCTTGAGATTTTTAATCTGCTGTTCTGTAAAATTGTGATGGTCCGGATGCTCATGGTGCTTAAACACCAGTCCATTTGCTTTTAGGTAGTCCACCAATGGTCTGGGATTGGCAATACCTGTAACGAGAGCTACTTCCCGATGTTTTAACTGCTCCAGATTGCCTTCAGTTCCTTCGGGACTTTTGAGATTTCCATATTCCAAATGGCTAAAAAGAAGTTTTTGATGTTTTCTAGGTTTTAGTTTTAGCTTAATATCGGCCTTTTCTTTAGCTGAAAGCTGATGTGGGCATTTGGTAACAATTATCAAATCTGCTCGCCTGGATTCGCGTTTACTATCCCTCAGGTTCCCTGTGGGAAGGTACCAATCATCTACATATAACTTATCATAAGTGGTCAATAGGATTGCATAGGTCGATTTCACCTTTCTATGCTGAAAGGCATCGTCAAGTAAAATAATATCCGGTTCCACTAGCTTTTGCAACTGGGAAATGCCATTCCGTCGGTCCGCATCCACTGCCACATGCAGATGGGGAAACTTTCTATAAAGTTGATAGGGTTCGTCTCCCAAATCAGCCACGGCTGATGAAGGTTCGGCCAAAAGAAAACCTTTGGACTTCCGGCGATACCCCCTACTCAGGACGGCTACCTTATTACCTTTCAAAAGGCGAACCAAATACTCAATCATAGGAGTCTTGCCAGTACCTCCAACACTTAAATTACCAATACAAACAGTAGGGGTGTTAAAGCTCCTGGAACTAAAAAAACCAATATCGTATAGAAAATTTCTAAGGTATACCATAAGGGTATAAATTAAAGAGAAAGGAAACGCAATTTTCCGAAGCAGCTGAAGCATAGGGCGAAAATATAATATTTTATCTTTAGCCTACTTAATAAAGACCAAATGACCGTAAAGGAAATAACAGATATACTGGAAGAACTGGCACCACTCTCCCACGCTGAAGATTTTGACAACGTTGGCTTATTGGTGGGTAATCCAAAACAGGAGGTTAGCGGGGTTTTGGTAACCTTGGATACCTTGGAAAATGTGGTTGACGAGGCCATCCAAAAAGGGCATAACCTCATTGTAAGCTTCCACCCTATCATATTTAAGGGACTCAAAAAAATAACGGGAAGCACCTATGTAGAACGTGTGATCTTAAAGGCCGTCACCAACAATATTGCGATCTACAGCATGCATACGGCCCTGGATAACAGTAAAATGGGAGTAAATGCCAAAATTTGCGAAGTCTTGGGCATTCAAAACCCCAAAATACTAATCCCAAAGTCCGGTACCATTAAAAAATTGATCACTTATGTACCGCTTAAGAAGGTAGAATCTGTAAAAAAAGCACTTTTTGACGCTGGCGCGGGTGATGTGGGCAATTATAGCAATTGCAGCTTTAGTACCGAAGGCGTAGGCAGTTTTATGCCAGGGGAAGACTCCAATCCCGCCTTGGGGCAAAAGGGTTCGACCCACTATGAAAATGAGGCCCAAATCCATGTTATTTATTCATTCGAAAGGGAAAAGGCCATCCTAAACGCGCTTTTAAGCAACCACCCTTATGAGGAAGTCGCTTATGAAATAACTACACTGCACAATACAAATCAGGATATTGGGATGGGTATGATCGGTGCTTTGCCCGAATCCCTCGATGAACAAAGTTTCTTGCTTCATGTAAAGGATAAAATGAATGCATCGGTTATCAGGCATTCCGAGTTTTTGGGCAAAAAAGTTTTGAATGTAGCCGTGTTGGGGGGAAGTGGAGCTTTTGCCATTAGCGCCGCCAAAAAAGCAGGGGCCGATGTTTTAATCACCGCAGACATCAAATACCATGAGTTTTATCAGGCCGAAAAACAACTCGTAATAGCGGATATTGGGCACTTTGAAACTGAGCAGTTTACAAAAGATTTATTGGTTGATTATCTTATCAAAAAAATTCCTAATTTTGCAATCTCTTTATCGGAGAGCATTACAAATCCCATCAAGTATTTATAATTTATGGCGAATAAAAGTGAAAGCACTGTGGAAGAAAAACTAAGGGCGTTATATGACCTACAGCTTATTGATTCCAGAGTTGATGAAATACGCAATGTTAGAGGAGAGCTACCTCTTGAGGTTCAGGACTTGGAAGATGAGGTTCTTGGTCTTAAAACCCGCACAGACAAGCTAAAAACTGATGTGGAAACCATCAATTTTGAAATTGCTGCAAAGAAAAATCTTATTGAAGAGTCCAAAACGCTCATTAAAAAGTATGCAGAGCAGCAAAAGAATGTTAGGAACAGCAGGGAATTTAATTCTTTGAGCAAGGAAGTAGAATTTCAGGAATTGGAAATTCAACTGGCTGAGAAGAACATAAAGGAATTCAAAGCCCAAATAGAGCAGAAAAAAGAGGTGATTGCCGAAACCAAGGAAAAACTTTCCGAAAGAGAAGGCCATCTTAAGCATAAAAAGGGAGAGTTGGACGCTATTTTGGCAGAGACCGAAAAAGAAGAAAAGGCCCTTTTGAAAAAATCAGAGGAATTTGAAGACAAAATTGAGGAACGTTTGATTCAAGCTTACAAACGCATCCGACACAATGTGAAAAATGGCTTGGCCGTGGTTCCTGTAGAACGCGGAGCTTCGGGAGGTTCATTTTTCACCATTCCACCTCAGGTCCAAGTAGAGATTGCCTCAAGGAAGAAAATCATTACCGACGAACATAGTGGACGTATATTGGTAGATCCTCTTTTAGCTGAGGAAGAGCAGGCAAGAATGCAAGAAATGTTTACCAAAATCTAAACTTGGTTCCAAATAAAAAGTAAAGCCACCTTTTGGTGGCTTTTTTATTTCTACTAACCAGACCTCCAAAGTCGACAATTAAGTAAAATTTAACGCATTTTTTGTATTCGCCTGTAAACTTTTGGCACCAAAATTGTCGTATATAAGATAAATATTCCGCTTAGGCGTCCATATATAACAAAAAGTCCTTCACAATACTTTGCGAAGGACTTTTTCCTTTTTAAACGAATACCTGAATTACTCCAAGATCCCGTCTACAATACCATATTTCACGGATTCTTCGGCACCCATCCAATAATCACGGTCAAAATCTTTCATGATCTTGTCAAAATCCTGTCCACAATTATCAGCCAAAATTTTAGCACCCAATTCTTTGGTCTTAATAATTTCCTTGGCCTGAATCTCAATATTTGAGGCCTGACCTTGGGCTCCGCCACTGGGTTGATGAATCATTACTCTTGCGTGAGGTTGAATAAAGCGTCTCCCCTTCTCCCCTACAGATAACAAAATGGACCCCATTGAAGCTGCCAAACCTGAGCATACTGTAGAAACAGGACTTTTGATTTGTTTGATGGTGTCGTATATCGCAAATCCAGAAGTGACATAGCCTCCAGGACTATTAATTATAAGTTGGATTTCATCGTTGTTTTGTAAATCCAGATAGAGCAAGCGATCAATAACATGTTTGGCAGAATCATCATCTACCATTCCCCATAAAAATACTTTTCGCTCGTCCAATAACTTTTCTTGGATCAACTCTTGAACTTTACCTTTTTTTGAACTCATTCTTTATTTGTTGAAAGTTTCAAAATTAATCAAATTCTAGATAAGAACAGTTGCCCTTTTTTATCCAGATCAAAAGCGCTGGCAAAGGACATAAAATTGGAATTGAAGTTAAAAAAGGTAACTCTTGGTCGAAGATTTTGGGTCATTCAACGATGAAAACATCATTTTAATTCACTGATTCACAGTTATCTATGAATTTGTCCGCTCATCGGAAAAGGGACCGTACATCGATTTAAGCTGTAGCTATATCGTGTAACTTTTCCGATCCATGCTTTCCGTCATTTCTTTGGCATTAGAATTATAAACCCAAATCAGAATAATTCCAATCTAAACCAAGAAAACCTTGACCTCTAGCGATTTCCATTTCAATTCTATTTTTTAATCCTTCAGGCAAGGCATTTCATAATGTTTAAGTGAATCCGACCACAGGTCGTCCCAAATTTAAGCCTATGAAGAGCAAAACTACTTTAACACTCCAGTCGATTTTTGTGTCCGTTACACTATTGTTTTCACTAACGGCAGGGGCACAAGTAAAAAAGGCATTTACTCCAAGGTATTCAGAGACCATTAAAGGTGATGTTACCATTATTGCCAACAATGTGCTTTCTAGGCACGCTACCAACGCATATACCGGGGAGGGCGGAAACCACGATTTTTCCAATAATGTTTTTGTAGATATCGACTTTGATAATTCAACTTTTAATTCAAGTAGTGCCAATTTTTCCAATCCGGAACCAGGCCTAAGCTGTTTGAACTTTAAAAAAGTATTACTGTATTGGGCGGCCGCGGACAAAGAATATGATACTAATGCCGATACCGGGAACGGAGGAACCGAGCCTGTTTGGAACTACAACCAGGTGAAGTTGATGATGCCGGGACAATCTTCCTATAACACAGTGACCGCGGATGAAGTTATTTACAGGGGTAGGGACGAGCACTTTGTAAATGACCCTTACATCTGTGTAAAGGATATCACTACGGATGTAGTTGGTCTGTCAAATCCTTTTGGAAAATTTCAAATTGCCAATGTTAAGGCCACCGAAGGAGATTTATACTCCCATTCCGGTTCCCATACTGGTACCTCGGGTGGATGGCAAATTGTTTTTGTTTACGAAAATCCGAGTCTCATCGGTAAAAATGTAACCCTCTTTGATGGTTATGTGCATATTACAAAGACCGAAGGGGAAGTGGAATTTGATTTTAACGGCTTCCAAACCGTGCCCACTGGAAATGTAAACGCCGACATTATTTTAGGTTCTTTTGAAGGAGACCGAGATATAGATGGAGACCAATTACAGATTTTTGACACCAATAGCACTTGGTCCAACCTTTCCACCACTTTGAGGGATTCAAACAACTTCTTCAACAGTAGAATTACGCTGAACAATGCGGACTACACTAATAGAAATCCTGCAAGTACCAATACGCTCGGTTTTGACGCCGCTGTCTTTGATCTACAAAACACAGGAAATAAATTTATTGATAACAATCAGACCTCTGCTCGATTTAAAATAACATCAGACAAAGAGAGTTACGGGCTCTACCTTTTAGGGTTGAGTGTGGAAGTTTATGAACCTAGTCTAGGTGCTCTAAACTTTACCTCTTCCACATCTGGAACTGGCTTCAATCCCGGCGATAACGTTCAAATGACCTTGAGCGTTGAAAACTCTGGAAATGATGACATCCAAAATCTTGAAATTTACACCACCCTTCCACAAGAGGTGGATTTTGTAGATACTGAAACATTGCCTTCCGGGGTAACTTACAATTTTAATACAACGACTAGAGAATTACGGTTTTTCGTGCCTGACGGCAATACGGATGTCGGGGATCCACTTTATACATTGGATTTTAACGTTCAAGTAAAGGACCAATGTTTCTTTTTGGAATCAGCTTGTTCCACAAACTTTGCGATGCAGGCAACGGCTACTTTCAGTGGAGTAACCAATACCAATCCTGTTGTAGCTCAGAGTTCAGGTACCTTGGATAGTTGTGGTATTGGTAATTTCGACCCAACGGTTGTGGCTATCAATCAACCTGATCAGGTGAATTGGTCAACCGCAGCAAACGGTTTGGATACCACCGTTTCCTGTGATGATACAGATGCCTTGAATGCTGCCCAAGCTTTGGAACCAACTACAGAATTTTGCAATTTTACTCTGAACAAGGTTTCGGGTAGTTTTGTAGCAAATCCTAGCTGTCCTGGTGAAGGAACCTATACCAATACATGGACATTTACAGATGCATGCGGTAGAACAAGCGATATCTTTACCCAAGTAATTACTGTTGAAGACACCACAGCACCCAACTTTGTTGAGGCATTGCCCTCCGATATAACCGTGGAATGTGATGATATCCCAGCCGCAGCTGTGTTGACGGCTGATGACAATTGTGACACAAATCTATCGGTAACTTTTGATGAGCAAATTACAGATAACGATGCATGCCCATCTGATTATACCATTACAAGAACATGGTCAGTAGAGGACTGTGCTGGTCACCTTACAGAGCATATTCAAACGATTACGGTGGTAGACAATACTGCACCAACTTTTGTGGAATCACTTCCGGGTGATACAGTAGCGGCCTACGATGCCATTCCAAGTACGGAAGTGTTAACCGCTAATGATAATTGTGACCCTGCTGCTTCAGTAGGTTTATCTGAAACTTATATAGGTGACAATACAAGTACAACTTATACTATTGTTAGAACCTGGACCGCTTCGGATTGTGCTGGGAACTCGATAGATCATACCCAAAACATTTTTGTAACCGAAAATGGTGACCCGGTAGGATTGTACATTAACGATGTCACCGTTGATGAAGCCGCCGGAAATGCGGTATTGGAAATATTCCATGTTGGACAAGTTACAGGCGGTTTTACCGTAAATCACAATACTGCTGATGGTACTGCTGTCGAATCTCAGGATTACAACCAGCTTTCAGGTAATCTGAACTTCAATGGAACACATGGAGAAACTATAACTGTTTCGGTAGCAATTAACGATGATACTATTATTGAAACCACTGAAGCCTTTACTGTTCAACTATCATCGGCTGTAAACACTCCGGCAATTAATGATAATTCTGGAGAGGTAACCATAAACGACAACGACGGGGGCGCCGGCAACGGGGTCAG
>NZ_FQWL01000004.1 GCF_900129665.1 Flagellimonas flava | reverse complement strand
GTGCCCGCCGGATTCGCCGATGACATCGACAACGATACGCAGCTCACCGATGCACAGGTCGCCACGGCCGTCAACAACGAGTTCCCCAACCTCGATACTGACTCTACAGATGATTTCGATGGTAGTTGGGGAAGTCTTACTGGGATTCCTGCTGATATTGCAGATGGGGATGATGATACTGTAACCACACTTTCCCAAAACACAACAACTGGAGTTATCACCTATACGAATGAAGCAACCGCCAATCAAACCGCAAACACAGTTGGTGCAGAAACCGATAATAGCATTACCGTGGGCGCCAATGGAGGAGCATATTACGAAAGTCCGATCAAGGCCTTCGGAAAAATTGCTTCCAATGGAGGCGTGGTAAGGGCAACATCCGGTATTACCGTAACAAAATTAGCTGGCAACGGCTACTATAGGGTCAACCTGCCATCAGGATTGGTAAGTGATGCCAATTATATTATACAACTGGCACAGCCAAGTAGAGATGGAGGCGGAAATGATGACCCTGGCATATCATATCGAGCTCAGACCAGTACAAGTTTTGAAGTAATTATTGGCGACAACGATAATGGAGGAGGAAACCGAAATCGGTTTAATTCTGAGTTCATGTTTACCATTCTAGATCTATAAATCCGTAGTATGCGAAGAATTTGGATTATCATATTATTGGTATCGGCTGTTAAGGCTATCGGTCAAGCTCCTACCGCAGGTGATTTGGTTGCTATCCATAATGTCTCTACAACGGAGATGAACAATATCCTAAATCCGACTGAAGGCTCTTTCGTCTATAACACCACAACTAGAAGCATACACTATTACAGCAATTCAGCTTGGGTGGAAGTACCCAATGTAGCCAATAGTTATGTAGGCGCTTTCCAAATTACAGGATTGGGCAATAGTACAATAACTGGTGTTCCCTTTGAACCTTCCAGTGTTACTTTCTCAGCTTATGCCAATGTGGAGAATTACAATATAAATTCCGATAATGCCGTAGGCAATAATAACAGGGGCATCGCCAACGCATTTGGCTCCATGAATGGTTTTGCAAGAAACGATGGTGGCTCTATAGCAGAACAAGTAATCTATGTTGGCGGAAGTGGTAATTCCATTAATGACATTTCTCGGTATGCTTCCAATTCGCACAGTATTGGTCTTCGTTACAGCGATCAGAACGGAAACAATCTCGGCGTGACATCGGCAACCGTACTAAGATTCAATTCCAACGGTTTTACTCTAAACACGGACAGCTTTGCCGATGGTATTGTAGTTATTTTTCAAGCATTTAGATAAGTTATGATGCAACGAATTGTACATATGAAATTTTATATGTTTGGTATTGGGTGTCTAATATCATCCCAGGTTTTCGCCCAGGATGCATTCCATAATTTTGGAAACCTTCAATTTCATTCTTCAACCAATGTTGGATTTCATCTGGATGTTATCAATGATGGTGATTTTGATGACAACCAAGGTTTAACAGGATTTTACAGCACAAACAGACTTACGGTTTCGGGCTCTTCCAGTCCTGTTTTTCAGGATATCGAAATTGTTGTGGACAATGATTTACTTTTGGAAACTTGGGTAGGGGTCACGAACAACGCCAATTTTATTACTGGAGATGTGCTCACTGCCAAGAATAGCTCGGCCAGTTATTTAAACTTCATAGGAAATTCGTTTTATAACGGAACAGGTAATACCTCACACATTAATGGTTATGCAGGAGCTTCAAACAAAGAAACGATTACCTTTCCAGTAGGGGAAGGAAATTTTTTGCGATATCTTACCATGACTTCCAGCGGTGCTAACAGTTTAGCTAAATGTGCCTACTACTTCGAGGACCCAAACAATCCTGATTCCTTTACGGAACAGTTCCGAACTGATTTCAAAGAGCAGGACGATTTGCAGATAAGTGAGCTGGAATTCTGGCGATTGGAAGGTTCCCAACAATCAGTCGTAACCCTATCATGGGATCCCAATAGTGCAGTTGGCTTACTTGGTGAAGTTATTGAGAATTTAATCGTAGTTGGTTGGAGCAAAACAGAAAGTCAATGGGTAGGTTTGGGCAATACGGCCGTTTCAGGAAATCTACAAACTGGAACTGTAACCTCGGAAGCTTTTATCCCTGATGATTTCGAAATTATAACACTTGGAGGAACCGACGATCTCTTGGAACCTTTTACGGTTTTAGAACTGGACAATTACTTCATGACACCTAATGACGATGGAATCAACGACTTTTTACTGATAGATGGTATTGAAAATGCACCCAATAATATTCTAAACATTTATAACCGCTACGGGGTCTTGGTGTATTCCAAATTGAACTATGCCAATGAGTTTGGGGGGGAATCCAATAGAAATGGGGTTATCAGCAGAAGCTCCGGTCTATCCGCTGGTATCTATTTTTATATCTTGACGGTCAGTGATACTAGGGAAAAATTTCAAGGTTACCTGTATATTTCACAGTAAACGGGATCCAAACTTCATATTAAGACTTAAAAATACTTCTTAACTTGCCTTTCAAATTGTTTTCATGAAAAGAAGGACTTTCATTAAAAAAGCTTCAGTTACCAGTTTGGCCTGCGCCTTCCCTCCTATCATACCAAAAATTTCTGACCCCGAATATTCCGTTTTGGAACTTATGGGAAAAGCGGATATCGAACTTTTTGGCGAAGGTGTCAACTTAAGGGAAGAAGCCTCTATTGCGTATGGTAAAATGGCGAAGGCGGCCTATGCAGACGGTTTCAATATCAAAATGGTCTCAAGCTATCGTGACTTTTATCGGCAAGAGGGCATTTGGGAACGCAAATACCTAAGGTATACCGAAGATCAGGGTATACAGCCATTGGATGCCATTGAAAAGATAATTGAGTACTCCACAATTCCGGGCACAAGTAGGCACCACTGGGGAACAGATATAGACATTATAGATGGGTATGCCAAAGTGAGTGGTGATGTTTTGGTTCCAGAAAAATTTGAAGCTGGGGGTCCCTTTGAAGGTTTTAAGCAATGGCTGGATGAGAATTCAGAACGATTTGGGTTTTATCTGGTATACACGGATGAACCAAAAAGAAGAGGTTTCAAGTATGAGCCATGGCACTACAGCTATGCCCCTATTTCCATTCCAATGCTTACAGCTTTCCGCAAAAAGAATATCCTTAGACTTCTTGAAAACGAGGATTTTTTAGGATGTGAACATTTCACAACAGGCTTTCTAAAATCCTATATCCAGGACAATATTCTGGATATCAACCAAGACTTGTTATAAGCCTTTTTTGTATCTTGAGTTTTCAAGAACACTAACATCATGAGAAGAGGAAGCTGGAAAATCCGTATCCTTATTGGGCTCGCCATTGTGGCATTTGCCTTTATCCAACGCTGCAACAACAAAGAAGAGAATCCGTATACCGGCAGGGTCCAGAACATTAACATGACTGCCGACCAAGAAATTGCCATTGGCCTCCAGAGTGCGCCTGAAATGGCACAGCAACACGGAGGTCTTTATCCCGATGAACGTATGCAAGCCTTTGTGGATGCCGTTGGTCATAAATTGGTAAATAGTAGTATTGCCAGAGAAACACCTTATAAATACGACTTTCATTTATTGGCGGATGATCGTACAATCAATGCCTTTGCGTTGCCTGGCGGGCAGTGCTTTATCACCTACGCACTATTCTCACAACTCACCGAAGCCCAACTTGCTGGCGTTCTAGGACATGAAATCGGCCATGTAATCGGAAGACATTCCGCCGAGCGCATAGCCGAGAGCAGTTTTTGGCAGACCCTTACCATGGGTGCAACGGTTGGTGCGGATATGGGAAGTATGGTCGGAAGTATCGGACAAAACACCTTGCTAAAAAACGGAAGAGGGGACGAACTGGAAAGTGATGAACTGGGTGTATTGTTTATGATTCAATCTGGCTACGATCCCAATGAAATGATCCGAGTAATGGAAATTTTAAAAGCAGCGGCTGGTCCAAACCGTGTGCCCGAGTTCCAAAGTACGCACCCAGACCCAGAAAACCGTATTGAAAAGATAAAAGCAGCCATAGAAAAATATTCAGGTCGATAGATTTGCCACCTTCATCGATAAAAAAAGGGTATTGGCAGTTTTTAACTACCTTTGTATAACCCCAAGTCAAAATTACTTTTCTTAACCCATCTGTGCTATCAAAAGAGAGGACATATGGGAACACTATTACATTTTAAGCAGCTTTATTTCGAAGCTTTCGATGACTGCAAACCAAGTTTTGTGGTTGTCTTATTAAAAGGGTACGCTATTTTTTGTGCCGTGCTTTTGTCTATGGCGCTGTATGCATTTTTGTACCGAGCTTTTACAGGATTCGATTTTTAAAAGATTTCTCTTTTACAAGAACACTATAACGTAAATGAGCAAAAAGGCCCATCCTAAAGGATGGGCCTTTTGTTTTGGATGAATAAACCCCTTTCTTATTTCTTCATAGCTGCTTTTATTACTGCCAAAGCCTCTGTTGCATTGGAAAGCTCAGCGTACTTTTTTGCAGTATATCCTTTATCACACTTTTTTCTAACGTTGGCACCGTTGGCAATAAGTAGTTCAAGAATATCGGTCTTGTTGTAACGCGCCGCAAAATGAATGGGAGCCATTCCCATGGATTTTTTGTTCACGTCCTCTCCTAGGTCAATTAGTTTCTTTACCGTGTCGATGTCACCTTTCATGATAGCCTTGCAAAAAGAGTTCACTTCTGCAGGGATTACCACCGAAACCGCGTTCTCCATGGCAATTGTTGTTGATTCGTTGGCACTAACGCCTGCAACTACGAACATACATGCCGCAGCCACACTTAGAATTGTTTTTTTCATGATGAATAATTTTTGATTATAGATGAATATGATATAAAAATAGACTGCCCACATCACGAAATGTTACAGGATTAACACTTAAATAACTAAACTTTAACAACGGCCTTTTTTTTAACATAAATTATTAACAAATCGACGAGCAGAAAACCCCAGAAAGACTAGGGCATCCAGCCAAATCATTCTATTTTTGGGATTCAAATGTACAGCATGGACAAAAAGGTAATTCTTATGATTTTGGACGGTTGGGGAAAATCACCCGACCCAAAAGTTTCAGCCATTGAGCAAGCCCATACCCCATTTATAGATTCACTATATGTAAAATACCCCAATGCGGATTTACTCACGGATGGAATGAATGTAGGGCTTCCGGAAGGGCAAATGGGAAATAGTGAGGTTGGCCATATGAACTTGGGAGCAGGAAGGATCGTGTATCAAGATTTGGCCAAGATCAATAAAGCCGTCCAAGAGGATACCCTAAAAAAGGAAAAAGTCTTACAAGATGCTTTCGACTATGCCAAATCCAACCAAAAACCAGTGCATTTTTTGGGCTTGGTCAGTGATGGTGGGGTCCATAGCCATATTGACCACCTCAAGGCCCTGATAAAAACTGCAGACCAAAGTGGTGTTCAAAACTCTTATGTACACGCTTTTATGGACGGACGAGATGTTGACCCCAAGAGTGGAAAAGGATTTCTTGAAGACCTCAACAACTACTGTTCCGATAAAAATGCCGAATTGGCCACGGTTATTGGTAGGTATTATGCCATGGATAGGGATAAGAGATGGGAGCGTGTAAAGCTTGCCTATGATGTAATGGTAAACAACGAGGGCGAAAAGATTCAAGATAGTTCTAAAGCCATGCAAAAAAGTTATGACGAAGGCGTTACCGATGAATTTATAAAACCATTGGTCCTTACAGATGATGAATCCAATCCAGTGGCCAAGATTACCGAGGGAGACGTTATTGTTTTCTTCAACTTTAGAACAGATAGAGGCAGGGAACTTACTCAAGTTTTGAGTCAGGAAGACTTTCCAGAACATAACATGAAGAAATTGGACCTGTACTATGTCACCTTGACCAATTATGATGATTCTTTTAAAGACATCAAGGTGGTGTATGACAAGGAAAACATAAAAGACACCCTTGGGGAGGTATTGGCCGAGCATGGCAAGAAACAGATTCGCATTGCAGAAACTGAAAAATACCCACACGTTACCTTCTTTTTTAACGGAGGAAGGGAAGAACCTTTTAAAGGTGAGAACAGGATTTTATGCCCTTCCCCAAAAGTAGCTACCTATGACCTACAGCCGGAAATGAGCGCCTACGATATCAGGGACGCCATTGTTCCTGAGCTACAAAAAGGAGAGGTAGATTTTGTTTGCCTAAATTTTGCCAATCCAGATATGGTAGGACACACCGGGGTAATGGAAGCGGCGGTCAAAGCTTGTGAAACAGTGGATGAATGTGCGAAAGATGTCATTACCGCAGGATTGGAAAATGGCTACTCCACTATAGTCATAGCCGATCATGGCAATTGCGACACCATGGTCAACCCGGATGGAAGTCCAAACACAGCCCACACTACCAACCCCGTGCCGCTTATATTGGTTGATGGCGAGATAAAACATATCAACAATGGAGTTTTGGGAGATATCGCACCCACCATTCTAAAGTTATTGGGAATACCGCAGCCCGATTTAATGACTCAAAATTCCCTTGTTTAAGACGTTAGGGTTCCATTAATGCTGAGATTTTTCGATTTCCGCTATCTTTGCACCCATGGTAAAAATCAAGACATCAGAGGAAATTGAGCTTATGCGCGAAAGTGCCTTGGTTGTATCCAAAACTTTGGGTATGCTCGCTAGTGAAATCAAACCTGGGGCCAATCCCTTAAAACTGGATAAAATGGCCGAAGATTTCATTCGGGAACAAGGTGCAGAACCCGGTTTTTTAGGCATGTACGATTTCCCAAACACCCTTAACTGGAGTCCCAATTCCCAAGTGGTACATGGTATACCGAATAACGAAACCTTAAAAGATGGGGATATTATTTCGGTAGATTGTGGAGCTTTGAAAAATGGGTATTACGGAGATCATGCTTATACTTTTGAAGTAGGTGAGGTAGCCGAAGAAACCAAAAAATTATTGCGCGTTACCAAAGAATCCCTGTATGTAGGTATAGGTCAGTTCAAAGAAGGAAATCGCGTAGGAGATGTTGGATATGCCATTCAGAACTACTGCGAAACCCACGGTTATGGCGTAGTCAGGGAACTCGTAGGTCACGGTTTGGGCACTGAGCTTCACGAAGACCCTCAAATGCCCAATTACGGTAAGCGTGGAAGAGGTAAAAAATTCGTAAATGGCATGGTGGTGGCCATTGAGCCTATGATCAATATGGGGACTCGTAGAATCAAACAATTAAATGACGGTTGGACCATTTTAACGGCGGACGGAAAATCCAGTGCCCATTTTGAACATGATGTTGCACTTGTGGACGGGAAGCCAGAGTTGTTATCCACATTCCAGTATATCTATGATGCTTTGGGCGTTACTTCTGATGAGGAAAATGAATTCAGGAGTCAGAAGTTAGCATTCTAAACTTTTTAATTCGTGTCATAGTGTTACAATTGGGAATTTCTATACCAAGCTTATGGAATTAAAATCAGTGTAAAACCAATTTACAACGTGTCCAAACTATTTAAATTTTTTCTTAATCTGGTTCCCCGACCTATTCTCATAAGGGTGAGCTATTGGGTTAGACCACTTGTAACAATCTTCCTCAAAGGAGATAGGTTCACCGATCCCATAGATGGAAAAAGCTTCAAGAAGTTCTTACCTTATGGTTACGAAAATCCTCGGGAAAATGTATTGTCACCCTCCACTCTTTCCTTGGAAAGGCACCGCCTGTTATGGTTGTATTTAAAAAATGAGACTCCTTTCTTTTCCAAGCCGCATAGTCTTCTCCATTTCGCTCCAGAGCAGGCTTTTCACAAACGTTTTAAAGCGTTAAAGCATCTCAACTATACCACCACAGATTTGAATTCGCCACTCGCCGATGTCAAGGCGGACATCTGTAACCTTCCGTTTGAAAGCAATTCTTTTGATGTTATACTTTGCAACCATGTACTGGAACATATCCCTAATGATACCAAGGCAATGCAGGAACTGTTTCGGGTACTCAAACCTGGCGGATGGGGAATTTTTCAAATTCCACAGGACTTAAAAAGGGAAAAAACATTTGAGGACGATTCCATTACGGATAAAAAGGAACGGGCACGAATCTTCGGTCAGTACGATCACGTACGAATCTATGGCAGGGATTATTTTGATAAACTAAGAAGTGTGGGGTTCAAGGTGGAGGAAGTGGATTACACCGCGGCACTTTCCAAGGATGAGGTAAATCGCTACCGTTTGGCCCAAGGAGAGGTTATTCCTGTTGTGACTAAACTCTAATTCTTGGTTAGTATTTCGAATCCCTGGGTCATGAACTCTTGGGTATTTCCACTCCCATCTAAGTAAATGATATAGGCTTCAAGCTGATTGTTTTCTTTCAGCAATTGTTTGGAATCTTTCAAGTCCATTGCCATGAACGCAGTCGCAAAGGCATCAGCTTCCGCGCAAGTTTGGGCAACAACACTGGCGGCAAGCACGCTAGAGTTTTTGGTATAGCCCGTCTTAGGATCTATGGTATGGACGTACTTTTTGCCCGTTTCGGGGTCTATCCTGAATTTTCTGTAGTTGCCGGACGAAGCCATGGCCCTATCCTCCAATGATACGATCAACTTCAATTGCCGCCCCAATTCAACCTGGGGATCGTCTATCCCAACACTCCATTTTTTTTCTGAAATCAGGTTTTGCCCCTTGGTAAGGACCTCCCCTCCTACTTCAACCAGGTAGTTTTGTATTCCTTTGACATCCAGCATGGCACCCAATCTGTCAATGGCATAGCCCTTGGCCACCGCATTAAAGTCGAACCTTATTGCTGGATGTTGTTTGGAGATAGTATGGTCTGGATTGAGGTGTACCTTGTCCCAACCGACGTAAGACAGTAGACTATCCACCTTCAAACTATCCAACTCCAGCTGTTCCCCCGGTCCAAAACCCCAAGCATTGGCCAACACCCCTATAGTAGGGTCAAAAGCTCCATTGGAAGCTTTAAACACCTTAGTGGATGCCTTAAAAACTTCTTGAAACATATGGTCTACCACCAAGGTGGAATCCCCATTGTTGATTTTGGAAATATCAGAGGTTGGAATATAGGTGGAAAGTGATTTGTTAACGACTTGAAACACCGAGTCAATCTCTTGCTGAAAATCCAATTCCTGATCGGCAATATAGATAATGGAATAGGTGGTGCCCAATGCGTTTCCCACATTTTGATTCTTAACCCGTTGTCCATCATCACAACTTGTCAAAAGGAGAAACAATATGCTAATACAGCTGAAAATAGTTTTCATAATCAGATTTCAATAAGGCCTTGGTAATCCACTATATATTCTTCATTCAAATAAACAGGAAGTACTTGGTCCGATGCGTTTGACAATCCTACCCCGGCAAAATAGGTTTTGGCCTCGAATTTAACGGCATGGTTCTTCACCTTTTGCATCAGTTCTTCGTCATAATTCCTAGGATCATTTGGGTGCACAACATTTCTAACCACAATAAAATGTAGTATTTTTTCCTTTAGACATACATACTGTGGATTCTTCTTTGGCTTGCTATTGATGGCCATAAATTCAAAACCATCGGCTTCCAATTGTTTTCCCACAATATTCATTGCCAAATTGTGCAGTTCCTGTTCTGTAAGTTCCCTTCTGTTTTCCATAAAAAAACCGACACTTTCGCATCGGTTGGGTGTATTGTTTACCTCTAGACAGTCCCTGTTGTAAACTCAGAGTTGTGGCTCGAGGTGATGGTTGCAAAGAAATTATCCTCCAAAGTCATCAAATCTGATATTCTCGTCCGGGATACCAAAATCCTCACCCATTTTCTGAACAGCCTTGTTCATTAATGGTGGACCGCAGAAATACAATTCGATATCCTCAGGAGCCTCATGATGGTCTAAGTAATTATCAATCACACAATTGTGGATGAATCCAACAAAACCATCGCCTTCTTCATCATTGATATCTTTTTTAACCTTCCAGTTATCTTCTTCCAAAGGCTCTGAAAGCGCCATATAGAACTTAAAGTTAGGGAAGTTACGTTCCAAATCCTTGAAATGCTCAATATAGAACAACTCTCTTTTGGAACGACCTCCATACCAATAGGTGACCTTTCTGTTGGTCTTTAAAGTTCTGAACAAATGGTACAAATGCGAGCGCATTGGCGCCATACCTGCACCACCACCAACGTACAACATCTCGGCTTCCGACTCATTGATAAAGAATTCACCGAAAGGACCTGAAATGGTTACCGGGTCTCCTGGTTTCAATCCAAAGATGTAGGAGGATGCAACACCAGGGTTTACGTCCATCCATCCATTCTTAGATCTATCCCATGGTGGAGTGGCGATACGCACATTCAACATGATTTCCCTTCCTTCAGCTGGGTAGGAAGCCATGGAATAGGCTCGTTCAACAGTTTCAGGATTTTTCATGACCAAGGGCCATAAGTTGAATTTATCCCATTCGTTCTGAAACTTGTCCGGAGTCTCATGCTCTTCCGGGTGAGCGGTAATATCTATATCTGAATATTTTACCTCGCAAGGCGGAATTTCAATTTGGATATATCCTCCGGCCTTGTAGTTCATTTCCTCAGGAATCTCTACAACAAATTCCTTGATAAAGGATGCCACATTGTAGTTTCTTACGACTTTGGCCGCCCATTTCTTAATACCGAAGACTTCCTCTGGTATGGAAATATCCATATCCTGCTTCACCTTTACCTGGCAAGCCAATCGAGCTCCGGAATTCAATTCCTTTTTAGAAAAATGAGGTGTTTCCGTAGGTAAGGCCTCTCCTCCACCGGAATGCACATGGCACTCGCACTGGATACATGTTCCACCACCTCCACAGGCTGATGGCAAGAATACCTTTTGGTTCCCTAGGGTCGACAACAATGAACTCCCCGATGGTACCTCAATCTGCTTTTCACCATTAATGGTGATGGTAACAGGTCCCGAAGGGGACAATTTTTCCTTGGTGAACAGCAAAAGCGCCACCAAAAGCAACAATAAGATTAGAAACGCTACAACGGTAATTAGTATGGTACCTCCTGTACTTGTGGCTAAAATCATGCTTATTTATTTACAACTTCGTTATAAGAGACAGTTTTTTCATCTTCTTCCATCTCCTTTTCCAATTCTTTTTCAGGGGTCAATTCGGCCGCATTGTTTTCTGTTGGTTCTGGCGGCTCGTTATCGCCCGTTAGCATTCCACCAAAACTTTGGAACCCAATACCCATTAAACCCGTAATGATAAAGGTTATTCCCAATCCTCGAAGCGGGGCAGGAACGTTGGAATATCTAATTTTTTCCCTAATGGCGGCAATGGCCAAAATAGCCAAGAACCAGCCTATTCCTGAACTCACCCCGTAATTAAAAGCCAGTCCCAAACTTGGAATCTCCCTAGCCTGCATGAAAAGCGAACCTCCCAAGATGGCACAATTCACCGCAATCAACGGCAAGAAAATACCCAAGGAATTATACAGGGATGGCGAGAATTTCTCTACTACGATCTCCACCAATTGCACCATGGTAGCAATGGTAGCGATAAACAGGATAAACGATAGGAAGCTCAGATTGTAATCCGCATATTCTGGACCCAACCAAACTAAAGCACCATCACGCAATAGGTATTGATCCAACAACCAGTTCAACGGAACGGTTACGGCCAATACGAAGATGACCGCAGCTCCCAATCCCACCGCAGTGGAAACCTTTTTTGATACGGCCAAATAGGAACACATTCCCAAAAAGACCGCAAATACCATGTTGTCTATAAAGATGGACTTAAAAAACAATTCTAAATGCTCTAACATATCCTCTTATTTAAGCTTCTTCAATTAATGCTTTGTTTCTCGAACGCTGTACCCAGATAATGATTCCCACAACTATTAGCGCTGCTGGGGGAATAATCATGAATCCATTGTTCTCATATCCTGTGGCGTATAATCCGGTTTTGGCAATAGGGTCCCCTAAAACCGGCATACCGAAAAGTGTCCCTGAGCCCAAAAGCTCCCTAAAGAATCCTACGATAATCAGGATAACCCCATACCCAAGGGCGTTCCCAATTCCGTCCAAGAACGATCTCCATGGTCCGTTACCTAGGGCAAATGCCTCAAAGCGTCCCATGATAATGCAGTTGGTAATGATCAATCCCACAAAAACAGCCAACGTCTTGCTCAGTTCATACGCAAAAGCTTTCAACACCTGGTCCACTACAATAACCAAGGTAGCTACAACAATCAATTGTACGATAATCCGGATTTTGGATGGTATGATATTTCGCAAGAGCGAAATCACAACGTTACCCACACCTAACACAAAAATTACCGAAATGGCCATAACTACGGACGCCTTTAACTCTGCCGTAATCGCCAAGGCGGAACAGATACCCAATACCTGAATGGTAATAGGATTATTATCCGCCAAAGGATCTAAAATTAGATTTGCATCTTTTTTTGAAAGTAGCGCCATATTACTTGGTTCTAATTGTTTCTAAATAAGGTTTGTATAACTTCAGGGTCTCCTTGATCATTGCCGTCACCCCGTTTCCTGTGATGGTAGCTCCTGCGAGGGCATCCACCTCGTTATCTTCTTTGTCGTTGTTCAAGGGATCGTTGTTGCCTTTCACAACAGAAATTCCGGCATATCGGTTTCCGTCCAACACAGATTCCCCTACAAAATCGTCCATGAAATAGCGCAACTTGATATTGGCTCCCAAACCAGGAGTTTCTCCTTTATGATCAAACACCACACCTTGAACCACCATATCCTTATCCAAAGAAATGAAACCCCAAATGGCGTCCCAAAGTCCTTTACCGTACATTGGAATGATGTAGTATTCTTTCCCTTCCTTTTCTCCAATAAACAAAGGCAACTCTGCCTCATCACCATTTTTGATGAGATTCAGTTGTTTTTTCATATCGATCAAGTAGGCCTCTTCCTTTTCGGTTCCTTCAGTACCTACAACGACCAATTGTTTCTTGATGTACTTCCCAAACTCTTCCTCCACAACATTGGTTGGGATGAAGTTAACGCTTCCAGCTCCTTCATTTTGGTTCACACCCATGGCATATAGGATGTTCTGCTGTTTTTCAAAGCGTTCATTCTCATCGATTCTAGGTCGTAATCCCGAGGCCAAGAATGCCAAAAGGGAACCTACGATAACTACCATTACGGCAGCAAAAATGACAGTGTAGCTGTTTTTTTCCGTATTCATTGCCATACCTAAACTGTTTCCGTTTTTAATGCTTCAGCCCCCTCTGTTACCTTTGGATAGATGGTGGCGTTTTTCAAACGTTTCATTCTTCTCTTGATGTTTCCACGAACCACATAGTGATCAATGGTAGGTGCAAATACATTCATCAGCAGAATGGCCAAGAAGACCCCTTCCGGGTATCCCGGATTGAACACCCGTATCATTACGGACATAAATCCGATCAAAAATCCATAAATCCATTTCCCTCTATTGGTCTGCGAACCCGTCACCGGATCGGTGGCCATAAAGACAATACCGAAGGCTAGACCTCCCACCAATAAATGCTGCCAATATTCGAAGCTCATTAAGCTGTAGAACTTGCTATATTCAGGAATCCATTCGGCAGCAACAATACCATTAAAGATAAGTCCCATGGCCAAAGACCCCAACACTGCGCTCAGCATAATCCTCCAGGAAGCGATTTTTGAGAAAATCAGGAACAAACCGCCCAATAGAATCAAAAATGTAGAAGTCTCACCAACAGAGCCTGGGATAAATCCGAAGAACATATCGGCCAAGTCATATTTTTGGGCCATTTCCGCCGTATTGCCCTGCGCCAAATACCCCAATACCGTTTCTCCAGAAATGGCATCCGTTGAGCCCGCTTTGGTTACACCGTCCACAGCACCGTGCACCCATACCTTGTCACCACTCATCCAGGTTGGATAAGCAAAAAACAAGAAAGCTCTTATTGTAAGGGCCGGATTCAATATATTCATTCCCGTACCCCCGAAAACCTCTTTACCAATGACCACTCCGAAGATTACGGCGATGGCCAACATCCATAGCGGTGTGTCCACAGGGACGATCAAGGGCACCAACATTCCGGTGACCAAATATCCCTCCTCTACTTCATGTCCTTTTATTACCGCAAAAACAAATTCAACGGCCAATCCGATACCATAAGAAACCACGACCAATGGTAAAATCGTTGCGGCCCCGATCAAAAAGTTATCCCAGGTCAAGAAGTGCTCCATGATGGAAAAGTCTGCTGGGAATCCATTTATAGCGGCATATTGCTGATATCCGGCATTGAACATCCCAAAAATCAAACAGGGCACCAAAGACATGATAACCGTGTTCATGGTTCGCTTTAAATCATCAGCACCTCTCACATGGGACCCGGAATGGGTTGTCTCATTGGGTGCGTATAAAAA
Organism: Flagellimonas flava; assembly: GCF_900129665.1. GTDB lineage: Bacteria > Bacteroidota > Bacteroidia > Flavobacteriales > Flavobacteriaceae > Flagellimonas > Flagellimonas flava. The sequence goes on along the minus strand of NZ_FQWL01000004.1, from coordinate 254,442 downwards.
CGTATGAATGGCGTTGAAGGCAGGGGCCATCTTTTTCCCCTGGTATTTTAGTTTGGTTTGATGTAATTTTTCTTTCAATCCCATATTATCCAATTTCTTGATGTAATAAATCCAATCCTTCCCTGATAATCTGTTGGTGCGGCTGCTTGGAAATACAAATAAACTCTGTTAGCGAAAAGTCCTCTGGAGCCACCTCATATAATCCCAGTTGTTCCATTTCATCCAAATCCTTAACCATACAAGCTTTTAAAAGCTGCAAGGGGTAAATATCCATTGGGAAGACCTGTTCGTATTGCCCGGTAACCACAAAAGCTCTATGCTCTCCGTTGGTATTGGTAGTGAGGTCGTATTTCTTTTTAGGCTGCATCCAAGAAAAGGTCAATGCCCTAGTAGTTGAAACCTTATTGAAAATAGGTTTGTTCCATCCAAAAAACTCATAATCATCCCCTTCCGGAATTGCGGTAACCGTATTGTTGTAAAAACCAAGATATCCTTCTGGATGTGACTTTGCCCCGGTAAGGACATCGCCATTAATCAATCTGTAGTTATCTTGATGTACTCCACTTGCATATAGGAAGGTAGAAATCTCTGCACCTATTTTGGTTGTGTAGTATTTAGGTGCCTTCACAACGGATCCCGTAAGTGCAATCGTACGCTCTGCGTTGAACTTCCCTGTAAGCAAAAGCTCTCCGATGATGATTAGGTCTTGTGGAGCAATGGTCCAAACCACCTCTCCCTTATTTATTGGGTCTATTTTGTTGATTTGTGTCCCCACCAGACCGGCCGGATGTGGACCGGATACCTTATGTAAGGTAATCCCCTGCATCTTTTCCAAGGGTGAGTTGTCCGATTTACCAACTGAGACATGTACTTTCCCTGGAGTAAGCTTGCCTAAAGCCGTAATCGCAGCTTGAAGCTCTGCTTCTTTTCCCTGCAACACATAATCCGACTCGGCTGCCAAAGGAGCTGTAGTATAGCCCGAAATAAAAATGGCCTTGGGTGTTGACTCAGGATTTGCTATGATATCATAAGGTCTTTGTTTCACGAAAGGCCAAACTCCCGATTTCAACAAAAACGCCTTTAAGCTTTCGGCGTCCATAGCAGCTAAATCCAATGGACCGTGCGCTACATATTCCTGAGTTTTGTCAGCCAAAATCTTGAGCGTGAGTATTCGTCTTCTAGCACCTCGAACAATTTCAACCAATTCACCACTTACCGGGGACACAAATAGCATGTCCTCCTGGCTTTTGTTGAAAAATAGTGGTTCCCCTGCCTTGACCTCAGCACCTTGCTTGACCAACATTTTAGGGGTTATTCCGTGAAAATCGTCTAGGTTTAGGGCATATACGTTACTTAAAACGGCTTTGGAAGTAGTCTGTTCTGCTGCCCCGACAAGGTTGATGTTCAACCCTTTCTTAATCCGGATGTCTTTAGACATATTGTTGTAGACCTTAGTGTTATCAAAAATCGCAGGCAAATTTAGCATTAAAAGGGTAGTTTTCATAATAATTGACCATAAAAATGGGATTACATCGAGCTAAATTTGTACGGCATACATTTTGTTTACCTTTACCCAAAATTTAGGCACTTTATGCGCTTATTGATCAAACATTTTTTCTGTTTCTTCATGGTTTCAGGGCTTCTTGCCCAAGTACAGGAAGAAGTCAACCCTCCATCCAATATTAAAACCATTGTTTTCCGTGGACCCACAGAGGACCAATTTCCGGTTATGAAGCTCGGCGAGTCCATGACCTTGGAGTTTGATGACCTTACCGCAAGTGAACAGGATTACTACTATAAAATCATCCATTGCGATTACGATTGGACACCTTCCCAGCTGCTGAAATCCCAATACCTTGTAGGAGCGGACAATCAACGTATTATCGACTACGAGAACAGTTATAACACCTTACAGCCTTATTCCAACTACAGATTGACCATTCCCAATCAGAACGTTGGCTTAAAGGTAAGCGGGAATTACCTTATTGAAATCTACAATATGCATGGAGAACTCCAGTTCTCCAGAAGATTTGTTGTGTATAGGGACCTAGTGAGGGTTGGAGGTACCATAAAGCGATCTAGGGACTTCAACTATCTTAACGAAAAACAGGTTGTGCAGTTTAGGATCAACACAGCAGGTTTTCCTGTGGTGAACCCGAAAAGGGAAGTAAAAGTGGCCATTCTGCAAAACCACTTCTGGCCAACGGCCCTGTACAACATAAAACCTCAATTTACCATAGGCACGGAACTCGTATATAAATATGATCAGGAAACCAGTTTTTTCGGGGGAAACGAATTTCTAAACTTCGACACCAAGGATTTGAGGTCGCCTACCTTTGCCATTTCCAAGGTGGAATTTAAAGACCTATATAACCATTATTTATTCACAAACGAGTATCGCTACGACCAAACCTATACCTATTTCCCGGATATCAATGGAGATTTTGTGGTTAGAACCCTTCAAGGTGAAGATGTTTCCCGCGAGGCAGAATACTCTAAAGTCCATTTTAGCCTCCCGTATTCCAATGAAATTGGATTGGACAAAGTCTATGTTTTTGGAAAGTTCAACAACTATGCCCTTGAAGATGAAAATCAAATGACCTTCAATGAGGAAACAGGAAAAATGGAGGTCACTTTCCCAATTAAACAGGGCTTTTACAACTACAAGTACGTCCTAGAGCGTCAAGATGGCAGCGTAGAGCTCAACCACATTGGGGGAAACTTTCATTTTACAGAAAACAACTATCTAATACTGGTGTACTACCGCGATTTTGGTGATATGTACGATAGCATTATCGGAATAGGGTCTGTCAACTCCAGAAATATCAGCAATTAATTATCTTTAGCCCATAACCTCCATCAGGAAATGGGAAACAAACCAAGCTTAATTTCCAAAGGGCGATACGAGCTGAAATTTAGGGGCAACAAATGTTTGAACTGCGAACACCCTCTTGACATCAGTGATAAATACTGCCCCAATTGCTCGCAGGCCAATAGCACCAAAAAGTTGGTTCTAAAAGATTTTTGGGACGAATTTTTTTCAAGTCTCATCAATTACGATTCCAAGTTGTTGAAGACCCTTTATGCCATGCTGCTAAGGCCAGGAACTATTACAAAACACTACGTGGAGGGAAAAAGGATTACCTACACCAATCCGTTTCGGTTTCTTCTGAGCCTTGCCTTTCTTTATCTTCTGTTATTCTCCTATAACAACAATTTCAGCAATTGGGACAAGGCTGCCGAAAAATTAAAACCAAACATGACCTCGGACAACCCCATTTCTTTGGATTTGGTTTCTGGAGGTGTTTTAGGGGATAGCACCAAAATTAAAGAACAAGTTTCCCAAAGCCTAAAGGAAATGGACTCTATGGGACTTACCGACGTCCCGGCCTCAAAACAGATTCAATACTTAGATTCTTTAGGTGTATTCAATGGCCAATTCGTTGAGAACGAAGCAAGGAAAGATTCCATTATGCTGGCCGACCCAAAAACGTATTTCAAAAAACTAAAAAACAAATCTGGTGTTGGCGGCCTGGTATCAAAAATGGAATTCTTCTCCAATATGATCCAACGCGACTCCCTGACCAATTATGAAGAGGCCCAGCGGGAATACGGGGTAGATGGCGCGCTTTCCTCAAGAATCGCTTATAGCTCAACAAGCAGTTTGTTGAGGGTAATCAAAGAGCCCGGAAGTTTTGTAAATGCCACCATCGCCAAGTTGCCATTCGTTATATTCTTCTTCCTCCCCTTGTTCACGGTCTTCATTTGGATGGTATACATCAGGAAAAAATATACCTACACCGATCATCTGATCTTTAGTTTTCACAACCAGTCATTATTATTTATCTTGCTCATCCTTAGCCTAATAATAGATTCGATTTTCAAGACGTCAAGTGCGGCTATTTTTTTACTGATCTTCAGTTTCTATCTGTACAAGGCCATGAGAAGATTCTATGGGCAGGGACGATTTAAAACAATTGTCAAATACATCTTTCTGAACACTATATTTGCCTTCTTGGCGCTTTTTGTGCTGATTGGACTGTTCACCGGAAGTGTTTTTACGTATTAGGATTATGTTCACTCAGATCACAAAAGGAATAAAGGTATCGGTGCAAACCTCTTTTGAAGGCACGTTTTTCAAAAACTACAAAATGCACTATGCTTTTGGCTATACCATCACTATTGAAAATCAGAGCAAGGACGCTGTGCAATTAACCGCACGTCATTGGGATATTTTTGATGCCTTGAAAGAAATGGAAACCGTGGACGGGGAAGGTGTTGTTGGAAAGAAACCGGTAATTAAGCCCGGAAAATCCCACACCTATAGCTCTGGCTGCCTTTTGACTTCTCCTATAGGAGCCATGAGGGGGCATTATGAAATGGTAAATTTCAGCTCCACGGAAGAGTTTGAAGTGGAAATTCCCACCTTTAAATTTTCAGCTCCGTTTGCCATCAATTAATTATTGATTAATTTATGTTATTATTAATTATTGACCCCGCCTAAATTGCGGTCAGCATGGCGCGCTATGTTTCTTTTGAGGAATTGGAATGTTGGCAGAAATGTTGCAAGGTCAGATTATGGACCCAAGCTTTTATTCAAAAAAGCATTGATCCAAAAGATTTCGATATGGTCCAAAATCTAAGAAGAGCGGCTCGCTCCACCACCCGTAACATAGCTGAGGAGTTTGGCAGGTTTCATTACAAAGAAAATATACAGTTCTGCAGAATAAGTAGGGGCTCCCTTTTTGAAATCAAAGATGACCTCATTACCTGTTTAGATGAAAAAAAGATATCTGAAGAAGAAATTGAAAAAGGTAAAAAACTTGTCGACAATGTTATCTATTCCCTAAACGGATATATAAAATATCTTCGTTCGTAGACAAATAATTTATAATCAAATAATCGTCTTTTCTTTACTACCTTTGGTGGAATTTTTAACTCGTAAAATCTCCACTATGGGAAAAGGTTTTTTTCAGGTTCCAACAGCATATAATGAACCTATTAAAAGTTATGCTCCTGGCACTCCTGAAAGGGAAGAAGTGCTGCAACAGTATGATGCCTATTACAACGGAAAGGTCGAAGTTCCTTTGTATGTAGGTGCTGAAGAAATCAAGACCGGGAACACCCAAACCATGTCACCCCCGCACCAGCATGCGCATGTGGTGGGGTCCTACCATTTGGCCGAAAAAAAACATGTGGAAAAAGCCATCGCCAATGGATTGGAAGCCAGGGGAAAATGGGCCAATCTTACTTGGGAACAGCGGGCAGCCATTTTCTTAAAAGCGGCAGACCTAGTTGCCGGTCCTTACCGCGCTAAAATCAATGCGGCCACTATGATTGCGCAATCCAAAACCATTCATCAAGCCGAAATTGATGCGGCCTGCGAGTTCATTGATTTTCTTCGTTTCAATGTGGAATACATGTCTCAAATCTATTCTGAACAACCAGAGTCTGCAGATGGTATCTGGAACAGGGTAGAATACAGACCGTTGGAAGGTTTTGTATATGCCATCACCCCTTTCAATTTTACCGCAATAGCAGGAAATCTTCCAGCCAGTGCGGCCATGATGGGCAATGTGGTCATTTGGAAGCCAAGTGATAGCCAAGTATTCTCCGCCAAAGTAATCATGGATGTCTTTAAGGAAGCTGGACTTCCTGATGGAGTTATCAATATGGTGATGGGAGATCCCATAATGGTAACAGAAACTGTATTGGCCCATCCAGATTTCTCTGGACTTCACTTTACCGGCTCAACATTTGTATTCAAAGAATTATGGAAACAGATCGGAAACAATATCCACTCCTACAAAACCTATCCTAGGATAGTTGGGGAAACGGGTGGCAAGGATTTTATCTTGGCACATCCATCAGCGAAACCCGCCCAGGTGGCGACAGCCATTGTCAGAGGCGCATTTGAGTTCCAGGGACAGAAATGTAGTGCCGCCTCCAGGGTTTACCTGCCAAAATCAACGGCAGACGAAATTCTTGGTTTGGTAAAGGCCGACGTTGACTCCTTTAACAAACCAGGTTCGCCAGCAGATATGAGCAATTTTATCACTGCTGTAATCCATGAAGGGTCTTTTGATAAATTGGCAAAATACATTGATCAGGCCAAAGCAGATGATAATGCCGAAATCATTGCCGGTGGAGGTTACGACAAATCCAAGGGATACTTTATAGAGCCAACTGTTATTTTGACCCAAGACCCAAAATACACCACCATGTGTACGGAACTTTTTGGTCCCGTGGTCACCGTCTATGTTTATGAGGACGCAGATTGGGGCAAGACCCTGGAGTTAGTGGATGGCACATCCGAATACGCCTTAACCGGAGCAGTCTTGTCAACTGACCGATATGCCATTGACGAAGCTACCAAAGCATTGCAAAATTGTGCTGGAAACTTCTACATAAATGATAAACCGACCGGAGCTGTTGTGGGCCAACAGCCCTTTGGTGGAGCGAGAGCTTCTGGAACCAATGACAAAGCAGGTTCTGCCCAAAACCTGTTGCGCTGGGTCTCTCCAAGATTGATTAAAGAGACTTTTGTGACTCCTGAAGATTATAGGTACCCCTTTTTAGGTTAGAAGATTTTACAATTTAAGCATGGCCGTTATCCACCACTAATTGGATAACGGCTATTTTTGTGGTGTTGGAATTTAAATCGGGATGCTAAACGACACTTCATACAAAGCTTTTTTTCTAATTCCACCTGAGGTGCAACTACTGGACTTTGCCGGTCCTGCCCATTTGTTTTATGAAGCTAACGAATATGGTGCATCCATCACAACGCATTACCTCAGTCTATCCCAAACCAAAGAAGAAGTTACCTGTACCGGTGTAAGTCTGGGAAATCTGGATTCCTATTCCTCGCACGAATTGGGTCTACATGATCTGTTGTTCATCCCGGGATTGGAGTCCCATCTCTTTTTAGCCGAGGGTTATACCGATGAAATAGCCGAGTTCCTTGAATGGCTCAACAGACAGAATCAAAATGGGGCCCGAATATGTTCGGTTTGCACAGGGGCATACCTCGTAGCCTTTTCAGGCCTCCTGGATCATAAAAATTGTACCACCCACTGGAAATATTTGGAGGATTTTCAAAATCGATTTCCCTCTACCAAATTATTGTCAGACCGACTTATTGTAAAAGACGGCACGCTTTATTCCAGTGCAGGGGTCTCCTCAGGAATAGATTTGGCCCTATTCATCCTGGAAGAGCTTTTTGGGCCAGTATTTGCCACAAAAATTGCAAAAGCAGTGGTGATTTACCTACGACGCACTGAAAGTGATCCCCAATTAAGCGTTTTTCTTCAGTATAGAAACCATATGGACAATAGGGTACATCAAGTCCAGGATGCTCTGGCTCAAAATCTGGGTAGAAAGGTAAAGATTGAGGAATTAGCCGAAAATGTTCATATGAGCCCTAGAAACCTCACAAGACTATTTAAGAAAGTAACTGGCATAACTGTTGGTCTTTATCTTGAAAAACTCAGGGTAGAACGGGCCATCCAGCTTTTAACCAGCGGCTCAAAAGTTAGCACCGTTTCCAACGCTTGTGGGCTACGAAGCAGTAATCAGCTAAGAAGTCTGCTAAAAAAGCACACTAGGTCGTTACCTTCCAAATGGCAGGTTTAGATGTCCTTATCCTGCGTACAAATGTCCTTTTAAACTTTTGGATTTGGCTGTAGTTTTGATGTATCATCAAATCAAAAAAACAATGAAACAGTCACTTTTAATCCTAGCCCTTTTGTTATTCTTTTCCAATGGGACTGCCCAGGATGCACAAATTCCGTCATCCAAATATGTATGTCCTCCATGCGACCTCCCATGTGATGAAGACGAACATGACGAACCGGGCAAATGTTCCTATTGCAATATGACTTTAATTAAAAAAGATGAGGTTAAAACCGTTGCCTTTTATCTACAAGACCGCGTAGAAGTACTGGATTTTGCCGGCCCCATGGAAGTCCTGGCCTATGCTGGCTTCAACGTATTCACGGTTTCTGCCACCGAAGACCCTATCAAGTCACAAGGAATACTAAAAGTTCTACCGGATTATACTATAGAGAACGCGCCGAAAGCAGATATTCTGGCCTTTTTTGGAGGTAACGCCTCATCAGCGGCCAAAAATGAGAAGGTTATCGAGTGGGTGCAAAATCAGGAGAATGTGGAATACTATTTTTCCGTTTGTACCGGAGCATTTATTCTTGCGGAAGCCGGAATCTTGGATGGGAAGACAGCCACCACTTTTCATAATTCCTTGGACAATCTACAAGAACAGTACCCCAAGATCAATGTCAAAAAGAATGTCCGTTTTGTGGACAACGGCCAAGTTGTGACCACAGCTGGGATTTCAGCAGGGATTGATGGTGCCCTCCATTTGGTCGCAAAACTTCGTGGACTAAACGAGGCCAAGCGCATTGCCTTTACCATGGAGTATGACAATTGGCGATTGGGCAACGGACTTATTTTAACTAAGGACAATCCATACCATCGGGTCAAACCGATTCCTGAATTAACGGCTTATGAAGGAATTTATGAATATAAGGATGGGAGCGAAATTGATGTTAAACTTAACGGCAGGGATGGAGGACTTTATGCAATAATTAAAGAAATTCCTTACCCCATCTACCATGAAAATGAGGATGTGTTTTCAGATATAGGAAATGACCCCATTTATTTTAAGAGGAATGAGTCCGGTGCGATAATCGGGTATACCTTGTCCCAAGAAGGTACTTTGTACAAGAGGCTGTAAGCTAAATCAACGCTTTTTATTTTAGTTGGGGTAAGAAGGCATACAAAAGCAGGACCTTCCAGGTTCATTGTAAACCTTTAAAACCTCCATCCATAGATCCAAGTCGAGCATTCGTCAGATCAAGGTCTCTCTATTATAGGTTAAACGGTACTTTCAAGCCTTCATATCAAGATTGTATCTTGAAAAGTACCATTATGACTGCCCAAATCCAAATTACCGCCCTTTTGATCCTTTGCACTTTCTGTTCCTACGGACAATGTGCCAATTGTAACAATACAACCAATACGATAACCTATTCAGGTAATGGATCTTTTACCACTTCCAAAAGTCAGGCATATTTTTGGGAAATCTGCTCTGGAGAGGCTGTTATTGTTGGTTCCAACACAAATAAAACCGTCAACATACAATGCAACGGCTCCCAAGATTTTAAATTGAAAGTGACTAAATTTCAAAATGGGCAATGTACCGAGGCATGCTTTGTTTCTACCTGTAAGGCTGGTATGGTAGATGAAATTCCCACGGACCCCGGGGAAAGTGAAGGGAATGAGGAAGGAAATGGTATGGATGATGGCTCCCAAGGTTTTGGAACTTGCCCCAATGTCAACGGACTCCTGGTATCCAATGAAGGCGGTGGAGGTGTATGTACCACCGCTATGGTATCTGTGGAAGATGTACCAAATGCAGATCATTACAGCTGGACATGGGCCTTGGGCGGATATTCCGGAACCTTACAAACACAAGGAAATATGGCATCTATTTACTTCCCCGAAGGCAACTGGAGCAACTATTACCTCTCCATTTGCGTGGAAGTTGCCGTGAAGAACAATGGTTCCTGCTCCAAAATATGCAAGAGTTATTTATTGGAATGTGGGAATAATAATCCATCTCAGTATCAGAAAACCATGCTGTATCCCAATCCTTCCAAAAACAAGGTCTTTATAGAAAAGTCAAATTCCCACCGCAAGATTGAAAAAATAGAGGTCAGGAACATAAATGGCACTATAGTTCAATGTTTGCGGTCCGACCTTGATGGATCTGTAGACCTAACCGAACAAGAAAAAGGAATCTATCTACTAACAATGTATTATAAAGACGGGAAATTGGAAACTAAAAAAGTCATCAAACTACCTTAAATAGCAGCCTCGACACAATAATTTCCAATTTTCAATGTTAATTAATTGTAAACTTAATGTAAATTTTATAATTTAGCATCTAAATCCACATGATATGGAAAAGCGCATACGGTCATGGATTACCAAGACAAGCATCAGAATTGATGAGCTGTGGATATATGCAAAAAACTATTCCAGAAAGTGTAGGCATGTATACTACACCATGAGAAACATTTAATGTTTTTAGGATTTTCTAGGCAGATACACCACCTTTTTTGTTTCAAAAAACTCTTCGTCAAAGTAGTTATTCAGGTCGAAAATTTCAACTGTGGAGTAATCTTTTAACTCTTCGGATAAATCGCCTCCTTTTAAATACAGAATACCGTTTTTTCTTTGGTGCTCCGCTTCACGTTTAATTTTGCCCTTGGTCCAGCGAACAAAGGTTGGCATGGCCGCAACTGCTCTACTGACAATAAAGTCGAATTGTCCATTTATGTCTTCAACCCTGGAATGATAGGCCTTTACATTTTGCAGCTGTAGCCCGTCCACCACTTCTTGAACCACCTTTATCTTCTTTCCAATGGCATCTACCAGGGTAAACTCCACCTCCGGGAACAGGATGGCCAACGGAATACCTGGAAAACCACCACCAGTGCCCACATCCAAAATCTCTGCACCGGGATTGAACTGCTGAATCTTGGCGATTCCCAAGGAATGTAGTACATGACGGAGATATAACTCATCAATATCCTTTCTGGATACCACATTAATTTTAGTGTTCCAATCCTGATAAAGTGCCTCCAAGGCCCTAAAATGCCCTTGCTGTTGGGTGGTGAGTGTCGTAAAATATTTAAAAACCAGATCTGCTTGCATCGACCAACTGTTAATTTCGCCAAAATTAATACTTTTAGGCACCTAAATATCGTTTACAAAAGAAGGTAGTGCTTAGGTCAATTGGCTACCTTTGTAAAAAATACATTTTATGGATAAGGATACCATCCGGTTTTCAAGAAAAGATTCAGCACAATTTTTTAGAACACTGAATAAAAGGGTAAACCAATATTTTAGTGAAAACAGCATAAAAAAAACCGGTAATTGGAAACTTCACTTGAAGACCATTGTGATGTTTGCCATCTTTTTAACCCCATACTTTTTAATGCTCACCCTAAACCTTCCCTTCTGGGGATATGTTCTGTTGTCCATCACCATGGGTGTTGGAATGGCCGGAGTTGGGATGAACGTGATGCACGACGGTAATCACGGTTCGTATTCCACTAAAAAGTGGGTAAACAAGTTAATGGGGAGCAGTATCTACATCCTTGCCGGAAACGTTTACAATTGGCAGGTACAGCACAATGTGCTCCATCATACCTTTACCAACATCCATGAGCACGACGAGGACATGGAGGCTGGTCGTATCCTACGCTTTTCCAAACATGCAGAGTGGCAAAAACACCATAGGTTCCAGCACTATTATTCCATTTTCCTATACGGACTCTTGACTTTTAATTGGGCCATTACCACGGATTTCCAGCAAATGTACCGCTACATGAAAAGGAAACTATCCTATGGAAAGCTTCCAAATCCGGTCATCAACTGGAGCACCTTGGTCATTACCAAGGTCATATACATTACCATTTGGATTGTATTGCCTTTGATTTTTGTTGAAATCCCATGGTGGCAGGTACTGCTTGGTTTCTTTATTATGCATTATGTTGCAGGCGTTATCTTAAGTGTCGTTTTCCAATTGGCTCATATTGTGGATGATGCGGAAACCCCACTTCCCGATGAGAGTGGCACCATGAAAAACACTTGGGCCATCCACCAATTGTTGACCACGGTTAACTTCGGCACAAAAAATAGGATTGTAAACTGGTTTACGGGAGGATTGAACCATCAGGTAGAACATCATATCTTTCCGAACATTAGCCATATTCATTACACAAAAATCTCCAAGATTGTGAAACAGACGGCCAAGGAATTTAATTTGCCGTACAATGAATATAAAACTACACGAAAAGCTATAATTTCGCACTTCAAACATTTAAAGGAACTGGGTAAAAACCCGGCACTTCAGTACCAGTAAAATAGCAACACTAATGAGCAACCAACTTTCTGAAAGGATTAATAGTTTAGTTCCTTCGGCTACTCTTGAAATGGCTGCAAAGGCCCGAGAGTTAAGGGCGGCAGGCAAAGACATTATCGGCTTAAGTTTGGGAGAGCCCGATTTCAACACTCCGGACTACATAAAGGAGGCGGCCATACAAGCCATTAATGACGGTTACAATTCCTATACCCCGGTAGACGGTTATCTGGAACTTAAGGATGCCATTATCACAAAATATAAGCGCGACAACAATCTAAACTATGATCGATCTCAGATTGTGGTCTCCACAGGTGCGAAACAAGCACTTTATAATGTGGCCCAAGCTTGCTTGGACAAAGGTGATGAAGTTATCTTGCCGTGCCCATACTGGGTAAGCTACAGTGATATTGTTAAACTGGCAGATGGTGTCCCAGTGGAGGTTGCTACGTCCATAGACAACGACTTTAAAATGACCCCAAAGCAGTTGGAAGCTGCCATTACACCCAAAACCAAGATGCTCTGGTACAGTTCTCCCTGCAACCCCAGCGGTTCCATTTATAGTAAGGAGGAGTTGAGAGGCTTAGCGGATGTTTTGCAAAAATACCCACAGATCATTGTTGTAAGCGATGAGATTTACGAACATATCAACTACGGAGTGACGCCTCATGCGTCCATGGCAGCTTTTGAGGACATGTATAACAGAACTGTTACCGTAAACGGAGTAGCCAAAGCCTTTGCCATGACGGGTTGGCGAATTGGATATATTGGCGCTCCCACCTATATCGCCCGAGCTTGCAACAAGCTCCAAGGTCAGGTGACCAGCGGTGCCAATTGTATTGCCCAACGCGCGGTTATCACCGCTTTACTGGAATCCCCAGACCGGGTGCAGTACATGGTGGACGAATTCGAAAATCGGCGAAAACTTATTTTGGAGCTTTTGAACGCTATTCCTGGTTTCAAATGCAATGAGCCTCAAGGGGCTTTTTATGTGTATCCGGATGTAACTGCCTACTTTGGAAAGACTTTGCAAGGAAAGAAAATCAACAATGCTTCAGATTTTGCGATGTATTTGTTGGAAGAAGCCAATGTAGCCACAGTAACCGGGGATGCCTTCGGAAACGGAAACAGCATTCGTATATCCTATGCCGCTAGCGTTGATGAAATCAAGGAAGCCATTTCAAGAATTTCAGCAGCAGTAAGCAGTTAGATTGTAGCTGTACTTATCTTAAGATAAATCCATTTTTCATTGGGTCTTTTGGGTCAATCACAAAGGTGTGATGTCCCGTTATATGTGCCGTTCCAGCCACCTGGGGGACAACGGCTTTAAATGGCCCAAAATCCAATTCTTGTACCACACTTCCCTTAAACTGGGAATCGGTAATGCTCTCAATAATCATGGATTCACCCAGTACTATCTCCCCTCGTTTCCAATGAATGGCCATACGTCCCGAAACTCCAGATCCAGTAGGACATCGGTCCACCTCCCCTTCCGCGAAAACGCATACGTTTCTGCTGTCAGCCCCATCATGCTCCGATTTATCAATAAATATGGTTCCGTATAAAAAGCTTAAATCCTCCTCATAAGGGTGCACCACTTCGGCATCCTGTTTCATGACCGCCTGCTTTATTCCCATCCCAACATCAATTAAGGTTTGATAGGATTGGGGCAACAAATCCATATTGAAATCATTCTTTTGCAGGTCAACATAGGCATAAAAAGCTCCTCCATAGGCCAAATCGTACGTAATCTCACCCAAACCATCCACCAGAACTTTCCGATCTAATCCCACCACAAAACTTGGTACACAATTGAAGCGAACCCCTTCTACCTCCCCATTTTTAATATCGATAAAGGCATTAATCCTCCCACAGGGAGCATCAATCTTCAAGGTATTTTCTCCTTCTGATACGACTATCCATTCCATTTGGACCGCCAAAGTGGAAATAGCAATTATAGCATGTCCACACATAGTACTATAGCCTTCATTATGCAAAAACAAAATCCCAAAATCCGCCCCATCGTCATTAGGCGGAACCAAAATGCAGCCGTACATATCAGCATGCCCCCTTGGCTCAAACATAAGTGCAGTTCGTAACTCATCATGATTTGCCTTGCAATACCTACGATATTCCAAAACCGAACTTCCCTTCAGTTCGGGAAATCCATCCAAAATAACACGTAACGGCTCCCCGCCCGTATGCATGTCTATTGTTCTGATTTGCAGCCAATCCTTTTGAACTTTAAGCGACTTTTGTTGCTGGATCTTTGTATAGGTTGATTTCATTTGCGATATTTCGAATAGTAATATTTGGCGGCTACCAAGTCCTCAAGTGCATGCCCTACAGACTTAAAAAGGGTAATCTCTTCATTGCTTTTCCTCCCACTAACGGCAGCAGAGCACATATTGAACAGATCTCCTTGTATATCCGATGATTCGATTACATTTTCTTGAATTGGTATTGCAATATCACCGCTTTCCTCCAATCCACTTTCCAATGAGTCCAAGTAAATTGATGCCCTGGCCATAACAGCGTTGTCCGACTCACGCATATTAGGCTTAAAGGCCCCAACCAAATCAATATGCTGACCAGGCACCAGCATGTCTCCATGTATCAGGGGTTTTGCGGATAAGGTTGCACAGGAGACGATATCTACTCCGGAAATTTTCTCCTCAATCGTGGAAACGGGTATTACATTAAAATTTTTGTTAGTCAGCTCCTTGGCTATCATTTCAGCCTTCCCAAGATTTCGACCCCACACAAATACCTGTTCAATTGGTCTCACCGTACCATGTGCTCTAATCAGATTTACGGATAATGCTCCAGTACCAATCATCAACATGGAGGAAGCATCGGTTCTGGACAGGAATGAGGATGCCAAAGCAGAAGTAGCCGCCGTCCGCTTTGCGGTTAAGCTCTTTGCCTCCATTACTGCCCTCAAAACACCGGTAGTGGCATCTAGATACAAATAGCTCCCTTGTATCGCCGGTAAACCGAGGTCGCCGTTTCCAGGATTGACGGTTACTACTTTCACTCCAGCTTCTTTCCCCGGGTTCCAAGCAGGCATCATCAATAGGGTACTTTCCTTATTGGTTTTAGGATTTGGAAAGTTATGGTGTGAGCGCTGGGGAATTACATACTCCCTTGTGGCAAAACCTTCACGAAGTAATTCAACCAACTCCCCAAAGTTGGTTTCTTGCTCTATAAAGTCAGCATTTATTTGAATGGATTGTTCCATGTAACTTGTAAGGGTCAGCAGGACATATCAGCAACAATCTTCCATGCTCCGTTGATTTTTTTTAGGACGATCAGAAATACACCATTTGCATCCCCAGCCTTCCTTTTAAGATGATACTGCCCCATCACATGATAAGAATTGGACTCTATTTTGGTGATGTCATCAATCGTGAAGTTCAATCTCCCAGTTTCATCCGGTGTGGGATATCTTTTTTTGTATCCCTCCAAGGTTTTTTCCCATCCCAAGGTAAGACCTCTTGCACCGTAAAACTTTAGTGAATCGCTTTTCCAGTATGTCTGCATGAAGCCCTCTAGGTCATGGTTGGACCAAGCCCTTTCCTGTTCCCGCATCAATTGGACAATTTCAGCCTTGTCCTCCTGTTCCCAAGCTGTGCAGGCTAGAAGCAAAATACCCAGCGCAACAACGAGTAAAATAGTTTTCTTCATTCGAATCCGAGTTGATGGATTTGAATGGTAAGCTACGTTTTTTTCCAGAAATATGGAGTAAGGATGATCAAAACCGTAAACAGCTCAAGTCTCCCCAGCAGCATTAAAAAGCCACACCACCATTTCCCTAAATTTGGAAGACCATTGTAATTGCTTACTGGATTCAAACTGCCCAATGCCGGCCCAACATTGCCCAAAGAGGAGGCAGAACCCCCAATGGCAGAAACAAAGTCAAGTCCTAAAAATCCAAGCACCAGTGAACCGATAATAAAAAGTAGCATGTAGAGCACAAAAAAGGCTATTATGTTGTAGACGATATGCTCTGTCACCGTTTTTTCGTTATAACGAACGGGAATCACCGCATTGGTATGCAGGGTTCGCTTAAACTCCAACAATCCATTTTTAATGATCAACAGGTGTCGCATTACTTTGATACCGCCCGCGGTGGAACCGGCAGAACCTCCCAAAAACATCAATCCGAAGAAGAAAACGGTTAGGAAAGGCGTCCAACTGGTAAAATCAGCAGTGACAAATCCTGTCGTAGTTACAATGGCCACTACCTGAAACAGGGTATGTCTAAAAGCACTTTCCGCTTCACCCCAAACCATGGGGTGAAAATTGGAAACGGCTACATCTGCCCTTAGATATACCACAAGAAATGCGGTGAGGGTGAAAAGCACTATAAAAATGGAATAATACTTAAATTCCTCGTCCTTTAAAATTCGTTGCACCTTGCCGGTGAAAGCGAAATAGCTCAATACGAAATTGCTACCGGCCAAAAACATGAACAAAATGGTGATATACTGAATCAAAGGTTGATTGTTCCAATAAGCCAAACTAGCATTCTTTGTAGAGAAACCTCCCGTGGAAAGGGTGGCCAAGGAATGGTTCATTGCATCGAAAAGTGACATTCCGGCCAACTTGAGCAAAATGGTTTCAGCGACCGTATACCCAAAATAGATAAGCCATAAACGCTTTGCCGTATCTGTAATTCTAGGGTGTAATTTGTCGCCCACAGGTCCTGGAGCTTCAGCAGCGAACAACTGCATCCCCCCTATTCCCAAAAGCGGTAAAATGGCAATAGCCAAAACAATTATCCCCATACCCCCAATCCAGTGGGTAAGACTTCGCCAAAACAAGATTCCGGCAGGGAGGGCTTCAATGTCATCCAATATGGATGCTCCAGTTGTTGTATACCCAGAAATCGTTTCGAAAAAAGCATCGGTGATATTGGGAATGGCCCCGGAGAATATGTAGGGCAAGGTTCCGGACATGGACATAATGATCCAGCCAAAAGTCACTACAATATACCCTTCCTTTCGTTTGACTTCTTTTTTATGGCCTCTGGTATAGAACATGGCCATCACCCCAAAAAGCATGGTAACAATGGCCGCTAAGGTAATATCCAGTGTCGCCCCGTCTTTGTAAATACCGCTAACAAAGGCTGCCAGCAGCATAAACGAACCATTGCACAGTAGCAACAGCCCCATGATATGTACAATGATTCTGGTGTTAAGGCCCATTATAAGAAGAGCTTTTCTATTCGTGGAATCGCTTTGGGCAAGCAACAGACCACAACCCTATCGCCTTCCAGGATTTTGAAGTCCCCAAGGGCAATAATGCCCTTTCCGTCCCGTATAACACCTCCAATACTTGCCTCTCTTGGGAAATTCAGCTCTCTAATGATTTCACCGTTTACCAAGGAGGTAGCTTTTACCTCAAACTCAAGAATTTCTGCATTTAGGTTGTTCAAACGGGTTAGGGCCAATACTTCTCCCCTACGGATATATCTAAATATATTGTTGGCCGCCAAAAGTTTTTTGTTGATCAAGGTATCCACGCCAATAGAATGGGATAATTGAAAGTAATCCATGTTTTCCACCATGGCGATGGTCTTCTTTATTTTTTTCGATTTGGCCACCAAGCAGGACATAATGTTTGTCTCTGAATTTCCGGTTACCGCGATAAAGGCATCCATGGAATCCAAACTTTCCTCATCCAAAAGCTCCACATTTCTACCATCACCATTAATTACCAGCGCATGGGGAAGATCATCTGCAATGTCAAAGGCCTTTTCCTTGTCTTTTTCAATAAGTTTTACGTTAAACTTTTTGGTGCACAGGTCCCTAGCTGTCTTAAACCCAACTTTACTCCCTCCAAGGATCATTACATTTTTAATCTCCTTCTTCTGCATCCCGGTCAGTTTATAGAGCTCATCCACCCCTTCATTGGTAGTAATGAAATAGACCTGATCCCCCTCCTTAAAAACCGTATCCCCTCGGGGAATTAACGTAAACTGGGTTCCCATGCGTTGCAAAGCGATGGGCATAAAGTGCAACTCAGGAAAAATCTTAGCCGCTTCCTTCACCATATTCCCAACAAAGGGAGCCGATTTTGGAAGAAATACTCCGATCATGGTGAGCAACCCACCTTCAAATTCATAGGTGTCGTTGAATGCAGATTGGTTTAAAAGGAGCTGGATTTCCGTTGCTGCCAATTTCTCTGGTGAAATCAACTCATCGATACCTAACTCATCAAATTTGATAAGTTCCCGATTGTCCATGAACTCCGTGTTGGATATTCGAGCAATGGTTCGCTTGCAGCCGAGTTGCTTGGCCAACATGCAAAGGGTCAGGTTTGTGGTTTCCGATGCGGTTACACCAATCACCAATTCCGAACTCTCCACCTTGGCGTCCATTAGCACTTCTATAGAAGTAGCATCGCCTCGCAGCACCCTTATATCCAAGTGATTATCTGCATAGGTCAAACTTTCCTTGTCTGTATCTATCAACGTGATATCCTGTGCTTCATAGGACAATAGTTTTGCCAAATGAAAGCCTACCTCACCTGCTCCAGCAATAATTATCTTCATCGATTAGAATAAGATGTTGTTAAATAAATTCAATTTGTGTTTTACAAAGGGTAAAAAAAGAATAGAAACTTCGGTCCAAAAGACACATATATAACATGATACGGGAAAGCCTTCCCTAATTGTTGGGCAAAATTACACAATTATTTTTGTAAGCCTCCCATAGGGCTATGTTGTATATTTGCCAGCAAATTTTGCAGATGTCCGAAAAAGTCAAACCTTATAAGCGCTCCGATCTTGGAAAAAAGGAACAAGTGACCCAAATGTTCGATACCATTTCCAAGAATTATGACCGACTGAACAGGGTCATTTCCTTTGGAGTAGACGTGAAGTGGCGCAAACGTGTGGTTTCCCTATTAAAGAAGAAATCCCCAAAAGCCATTTTGGACATTGCCACAGGTACGGGGGACCTGGCCATTGCACTTGTGGCCACGGGAGCCGAAAAAATAATTGGACTGGATATTTCACCTGGAATGTTGGAAGTGGGCACCGAAAAGGTAACCAGCAAAAAGTTACAGGAAACCATTAAAATGGTTGTGGGCGACAGCGAAAATCTTTCTTTTGAGGACAACACCTTTGACGCAGTCACAGTGGCCTTTGGGGTGCGAAACTTTGAAAATTTGGAGAAGGGTCTTAGCGAAATCCTCCGGGTACTAAAACCTGGCGGCAATTTGGTCATCCTAGAAACTTCGGTTCCATCAAAAACACCATTTAAACAGGGGTACCGACTTTACACAAAATACATTCTTACTGGAATAGGCAAAGTTTTCTCCAAGGACCGGAATGCCTACGGATATTTGAGCGAATCCGCATCTGTTTTCCCACATGGTCAGGAATTCAACAATATTTTGGCCAAAATTGGGTTTATAGGAATAGAGAACATGCCCCAGACATTTGGGGTGGCATCTATTTATGTCGCTACAAAATAATTTGATGAAAAACCTCTTATCGTTGTTTGCCGTGCTCCTTTTGGTATGTTCAAACTCCACTGCCCAATTCAAGGAAGACCCTGTACTCAATCTCCAGTCGGAAGATTTGAAGTTCCTCAACTGGGGCTACTATCTAGGGTTCAACCAATATGATTTTCAGTTTGAATACGAGAATGATATAGGCCAAGACGTTTTAGTTGATAAAAGTCTCGGTTTCAATGTAGGGCTGATCGGGGAAATGCGTATTAATGAATTTTTGGACGTACGCTTTGAACCGGGACTTCTCTATGCACAACGAATATTGGGGTTTCCAGGGTTTACATCGGAAGCGGATGCTATCAGGGAAGTTCGGTCCACTTATATCAGGTTTCCTTTATTACTAAAGGCCAGCACCAAAAGATTTGGGAACTGGAAGCCTTATATCACCGGAGGGGTTTATACCTCCCTCAATCTAGGAGCCAAGGAAGATAGCTTGGACGACAATAGTAGTGGAGAATTCCGAATGAAGAAAAACGTTTATGGTTACGAACTTGGGTTTGGTATTGATATTTATACGGAGTACTTCAAGTTCTCACCTTCCATTCGAGGAGTATTTGCGTTATCGGACGAACTGGTTCCGGACGATGACCCCAATAGTCCATGGACCGGGAACATTAGTGGAATACGCACCAGAGGGTTCTTTATCAACTTTACGTTTGAGTAATTTCCTTGCCATTTTAACCTTAACTACCTAGCGGCGGATTTCGTTGAGGAGAATTGCAGCGGCTGTTGCTACATTCAAACTCTCCGCAGTGGCCTCCCCAAATTGGGGAATAGCGATTCGCTCCCCCACCAAGGCTGCAATTTTGGTGGAAATACCATTGGCCTCATTGCCCAATACCAAAATTCCAGCATGCGACATCTGTTTCTTATAAACCACATCTCCATCCATAAACGCACCGTATAACGGAAGTTGGGTGTTTCGACAGTACGTTTCTAAGTCAACATAGTTGATAGTAACCCTAGCTATTGAACCCATTGTCGCTTGCAATACTTTGGGATTATAACAATCTACCGTATCCTCCGAACAGACCAATTGCGTTATCCCAAACCAATCACATAACCGTATGATGGTCCCCAAGTTTCCGGGATCCCTAACGGCATCCAAAGCCACCACCCAGCCCATTTCAGCAATGCCTTGTGGTTCTGGAATATGAAAAACCCCAAGAATTCCACTTGGGGTCTTTTGTCCACTAATCTGCTTAAAATCCTTATTGGACAACTCGATATAATCAATGGACCGACCCAGTTCCGCCCCTGTTTCCGCAAATAGTTCATAAACCTTCAAACCTGCCTCCACAAGTTCCAAAACTGTCTTTTTTCCTTCTACAACAAACAGCTTGTGTTGAGTTCGGTACTTTTTTTGCTGTAAGCTAGCAACTAGTTTAATTTGGTTTTTGGTAACCATCTAAATCGTGTATTTTTGGCGTCTATGAGGGGTTCTTATGGTCTAATGCATTACTGGGCAAAAATAGGATTATTGTTGCTTATGCTGACCATGCTTGGCTGCAATACCCTTAAAAAGGTGGATGACGGGGAATTACTGCTTACCAAGAATTCCATTTACACCGACGAGGACAAAATTAAGGACGAGGACATTCGAAGTCTTATCTCCCAAAAACCCAATAGCAGTGTACTAGGTTACCCATTACGACTCAATTTGTATAATCTGGCCAAGGAAAATCCCGATTCCTCTTTCACCGATTGGCTGCACAGAAAAGAAAAAAGAGAAAAACGACTCAACAACTTTCTTTCCGAAAAGCAAGTTAACCGATTAAGGGAATCCTTTGTGGTCAAAGGAGCCAGTGAGTTTTTAAAACGTATAGGGGAGCCTCCTTCGATTATTGACACCGCACTTACCCAAAAAACAGTGGACAGGCTAAAAGCCTATTATAATAGCAAGGGGTATTTCAACAATACGGGGCATTATACCATAGTGCAAGGAAAGCGTAAAAAACGTGCAGAAATTGAATATCGAATCCAATTGGAGCAACCTTTCATGCTGGATACCATTATCAAAAACATTACCTCTCCAGAATTGGATTCCATTTACAACGTTGCTGCTTCTGAATCCTTTGTGAAAGATGGAGATCAGTTTGATTTGGCCAAATTCAATAGTGAGCGAGAACGGCTTACCGCGCTTTTTAGAAATTCAGGGGTTTACAATTTTCAGGAAAGCTCCATTAACTACGACATCTTAAGGGACACATCTAAAGTGGCCAATGACCAGCTCATGGATGTACAGTTAAATGTCCAGAAACCGCGAAGTATTGGGGATAGTATCAGCAACGTTAGTCCGTATAGGATTCATCGATTTGAAAAAATCAATATTTATGCGGATTATCAAATTAATGGAAATGCAGATTCGCTAAAGTCCATTAACTATGAGGACTATACCATTTTTTATCACGACGAACTAAAATACAAGCCCAAGGCACTAACCGATGCCATTTTTTTTGAAAAAGATAGCGTATACAGGGATTTGGATCGTATTAGGTCATACAGACAAATCACGAACCTCAATACCTTCCGCTATCCCAACATGGAATTCATTCCGGATACGACCCAGGCGCGGCTTATTTCAAACATCTACCTATCCCCAAGACCCAAATTCTCCTTGAATCTGGATTTTGACATTACCCATTCCAACATCCAACGAATAGGTACCGCCTTTAGCGCCGGTGTAATCACCAGAAACGTATTTGGTGGTGCGGAAACTTTAAGTATCAATGCCAGGGGCTCTGTGGGTCTTTTGAGCGATGCCTCCTTGTCCGATGGTGAGTTTACCTCAGAGCTGGGTGGAGACATTAATATTACATTCCCAAGGATATGGCTCCCATTCAGCACGGAAAATGTGATTCCATATTATATGTTACCGCAAAGTAGGTTTTTGGTGGGTACAAATTTTCAGAAAAACATTGGTTTGGACAGGCAGTCATTTAACTCGGTACTCTCCTTTAATTGGTCCCCGGACACCCGCTTAAAACACAATATTGAACTTTTGAACGTGGAGTTTGTACGAAACGTGAACCCGGACAATTTCTTCAATGAGTATCGTAACACCTATAGCCGTTTGGATGAGGTCGCAGATCAATTTGAGACCAATCCAGATTTTGCATCCTTTTATGATGAAAATGTTGACCCCGGCCAGGATGATGATGATGATCTGGAATTATTGATTCCCGACGGCACCACCGCCTTCACAGATGCTGTGCTGCAGCCTGGTTTTGATATAGACAATGATGATTTGGCTACGGTTAGGAGTATTGAGGAAAGGAGACAGCGCCTTACCGAAAACAACCTCATTTTTGCCAGTAACTACACCTTTACCAAAAACAGTAAACTGGACATCAATGACAATGATTTTTACCAGTTCAGATTCAAATTGGAAAGTGCAGGCAACTTACTTTCCCTTTTGGAGGACGTGGTTCCTTATAATAAGAACGACAACGATCAGCTATTGGTTTTTGGGGTGCCTTTTACCCAATACCTTAAAACTGAACTGGATTATATAAAACATTGGGAATTGGCAGACTCCAAAGTCTTGGCCTTTAGAAGCTTTTTTGGTATGGCGGTTCCTTATGGGAATTCTGAGAGTGTACCTTTTGTTCGAAGTTACTTTGCAGGTGGTTCCAACGACAATAGGGCTTGGAATGCTTATGAGCTAGGACCTGGAAGCACCAATAACATTAATGACTTTAACGAGGCCAATCTTAAAATAGCCCTAAATCTGGAGTATCGTTTTCCTATAGCCGGAGATGTAAAAGGTGCCTTTTTTGCAGATGCTGGAAATATTTGGAATGTTTTTGACAATGAGGACAATCCAGATGCCATTTTTGATAATTTCTCCTCACTTGCGGATCTGGCACTGGGCACCGGGATGGGACTAAGATACGATTTCACCTACTTCGTTTTCCGTTTGGATATGGGCTTCAAAACCTACAATCCGGCAGAAGAATGGTCCAAACGTTGGTTTAGGGACTACAACCTTAAAAATGCCGTATTCAATATAGGTATCAATTATCCTTTCTAGACTAAATATTTTATTACTTTTGTTCCTTAATTTAACTCATAACTAACTAAAACTATGTCCCACAATATCAAGCCCGGAGTGGCTACTGGCGATGAAGTCCAGGCCATTTTCAACCATGCCAAAGAAAACGGTTATGCCCTTCCAGCGGTTAACGTAATTGGTTCCAACACAATCAATTCCGTTTTGGAAACTACCGCCGCTTTGAACTCACCGGTTATCGTTCAATTCTCTAATGGGGGAGCCCAGTTCAACGCCGGTAAAGGACTATCAAATGAAAACCAAAGAGCAGCAGTACTAGGTGCTGTTGCAGGAGCAAAACATGTGCACCAATTGGCTGAGGCCTATGGGGCAACAGTTATATTGCATACAGACCATTGCGCCAAAAAGTTGTTGCCATGGATCGATGGGATGCTGGAAGCTAGTGAAGAACATTATGCAGCTACGGGAAAGTCCCTTTTTAGTTCGCACATGATCGATCTATCCGAAGAACCCATTGAGGAAAACATTGAAATCTGCAAAAGCTATTTGGAACGCATGAGCAAGATGGACATGACCTTGGAAATTGAACTAGGGGTTACCGGGGGAGAAGAAGACGGTGTGGACAATACCGATGTGGACAGTTCTAAATTGTATACCCAACCGGAAGAAGTGGCTTATGCTTATGAGGAACTTTCCAAAGTAAGTCCAAAATTTACCATAGCTGCAGCTTTTGGCAACGTACATGGAGTCTACAAACCTGGAAACGTTACTTTAACACCTAAAATTCTTAAAAATTCCCAAGAATTCGTATCCGAAAAATACGGTGTGGAGCATAATCATATTGATTTTGTTTTTCACGGAGGTTCTGGTTCATCTGTTGAGGAGATAAGGGAATCCATTGGTTACGGGGTAATCAAAATGAACATCGATACCGACCTGCAATACGCTTTCCTATCCGGAGTGCGTGATTACGTTCAGGATAAATCCGGTTACCTTCAATCCCAAATAGGGAATCCAGATGGGGCTGACCAACCCAACAAGAAATTTTACGATCCCCGAGTTTGGCTTCGTGAAGGAGAAAAAGCTTTTGTTGAAAGATTGAAGAAAGCTTTTGAGGACTTGAATAACATCAATACCTTATAGTAGTAGCTTTAATAGCCGTTTAACTTAATTTTATTGTATGTCGTCTTGGTTTAAGAGAAAGGAAAAGGGAATACAAACAGCTACGGAGGAGAAAAAAGACACCCCTAGGGGCCTATGGTATAAGTCGCCCACAGGTAAAATTGTGGAATCCGAAGATTTGGCCAAAAACTTTTACGTTAGCCCCGAGGATGATTACCATGTCCGTATTGGAAGCAAGGAATATTTTGAGATCTTATTTGACGATAACAAGTTCAAGGAATTGGATGAGAAGTTATCCGCCAAGGATCCACTAAAATTTGTGGACACTAAAAAATACTCCGAAAGGCTGAAAGCAGCGCAACAAAAAACAGGATTGAAAGATGCCGTTCGTACCGCTGTGGGAAAATCCATGGGCAAGGAATTGGTCATTGCCTGTATGGACTTTAGCTTTATTGGTGGATCAATGGGAAGTGTTGTGGGTGAAAAGATTTCCCGGGCCATTGATGTGGCCAAAAAGAAGAAAATTCCCTTCTTGATGATTTCAAAGTCCGGGGGAGCTCGAATGATGGAAGCCGCACTATCCTTAATGCAGCTTGCCAAAACATCAGCGAAGCTGGCTCAATTGGCAGAAGCCAAAGTGCCCTATATTTCCCTATGTACTGATCCAACCACAGGAGGTACAACAGCTTCCTACGCAATGCTAGGTGACATTAATATTGCGGAACCAGGAGCATTAATTGGTTTTGCCGGCCCACGGGTAGTCAAGGATACCGTGGGGAAGGATTTACCCGAAGGGTTTCAAACTTCAGAATTCGTTAAGGAACATGGGTTTTTGGATTTTATTGCCCATCGAAAGGAACTGAAGAAGAAAATTAATTTGTACATCGACCTGATTACCAATCAGCCGGTACGAGAATAAAAAAAGCCCCGAAATACGGGGCTTTTCTTTTTTTTAACTGAATCCATTCCTATTGTTTCCAAAATCTTCTTAGGAAAATTTCCACCTCAGTGCCATCAGGCTGGGTTAAAATACCTTTTGCATCACAACTACCATCTCCAAAGTCCAAACTAGCTGTATTATCATTTCTGGAGATTTCTAGAACACCGCTCACAATAAATCTGCAGGACATTTCCCTTCGCAAAGGCGTGATCACCTCTTTTACAAATACATTGCCTTCCCTACCCACGTAAGTACGCTTGCCGGTAATTAAAAAGACATTGTCTCCCCAAAATCCAGAACCATATCCTTCTATCCATTCCCGGGTCCGGGTGCCTTCAAAGGAAGCGGTGTCCCCTTCTGGCCACGTGGCATTGAACGATGCATTAGCGGTTCCCTGCGGATTCCCATTTTCATTGGAACGCACACGTAAAATATCAGCCGATCCCTCTACAGCAACGCCATTGAAGGTAAAGTTCTTCAAGGTAAGCGCTATGGATTTGGAGGCCGCTGTCATGTCTTTCGCATAGCTTAACTGGATTGTTCCAGACAGCACATTACCATTGGGCAATTCGCATCCTTCACCAAAATCAATGGTCTTTTCCCTTGTAGTATCGGTAACAACGGTGGTAATGGTAACGCAATCGGGCAAATGGTCCGACTCATAA
Source organism: Flagellimonas flava (assembly GCF_900129665.1). Lineage (GTDB taxonomy): Bacteria > Bacteroidota > Bacteroidia > Flavobacteriales > Flavobacteriaceae > Flagellimonas > Flagellimonas flava. The sequence goes on along the minus strand of NZ_FQWL01000004.1, from coordinate 228,229 downwards.
TCAGCTTTAGCGGTCAAGGAAATTTCATCCGTGGCATAAATATCCTCGGCAATAGTAGTGACCTCTTCGGAAATCATTTCGGCTTCGTCACTATACTGCAGCTCTGTAGCCGTGATAACCTCTTCATTGGAGGTTGCAAGTTCCCCATCAACATTCTCTTCCTTGGAACAAGAAGTCACCAGCACTGTCATGGCAACAAGAAATAGTGGGGCAATTCTTGAACAGTTCATTTGTTTGAGATTCTTTTTCATAATGATTGTATTAAATGGTTTGCTCCTATGACCAATGGAAAAACAAAAGGTTTAATTTGACCGTAAAATTTTACGTTCCCAAAAAAGGGCTTATCTTTGCACGCTGATTGAGAGACGATCAGGTACATAAAAATCATTTAAATAAATATTGGAATGTATTTAACTAAAGAAGCAAAAGCCGAGATTTTCAAAAAACACGGCGGAGCAGAAAACAACACAGGTTCTACGGAAGGGCAAATCGCATTGTTCACACACCGTATCAACCACTTAACACAACACCTAAAAAAGAACCATAAAGATTATAACACTGAGCGTTCTTTGGTGAAAATGGTAGGTAAAAGACGTAGTCTTTTGGATTACCTAAAGAAAAAAGATATTGTAAAATACCGTGAGCTGATTAAAGAGCTCGGTATTAGAAAATAAAAATGATTGGGAGTCCTTTGGGCTCCCATTGTTTTTACCCTGGGCTAGACTTGGGGTTATATAAAGTCCCGACTTACAGGAAGGGCAACACAAAAAGCTACCTATAGTTTTTCATTGGTCAGTGCCCCAGGCACACACAACAACAACACAACCCGACCGTCCGGATGGCGGTAGACCAAATGTTTAACGACCCGCATTTCCAAAAATGCAGGGTAAGACAAATTTTATGATTCCAAAAACTTTTAAAGAGGTCATAGACCTCGGTGACGGTAGGGAAATTTCTATCGAAACTGGAAAATTGGCCAAACAGGCCCATGGTTCTGTTGTGGTACAATCCGGCAAGTGTATGCTATTGTGTACAGTTGTCTCCAACTACAAACAGAGCGATGTAGACTTTTTACCACTTACTGTGGACTACCGCGAAAAATTTGCTGCAGCAGGGCGTTATCCCGGTGGCTTTTTCAAACGTGAGGCAAGACCTAGCGATGGTGAGGTATTGACCATGCGTTTGGTGGACCGTGTGCTACGTCCTTTGTTCCCAAAAGATTATCATGCCGAAACACAGGTTATGATTCAATTGATGTCTCACGATGAAGATGTAATGCCTGATGCCATGGCTGGGCTTGCCGCTTCCGCTGCAATTCAACTTTCGGATTTTCCATTTGAATGCGCCATTTCGGAAGTCCGAGTGGGAAGAATCAATGGCGAATTGATCATTAATCCAACAAGAGCACAGCTCAAAGATTCTGACATTGATATGGTCATTGGAGCTTCTGCCGATTCCGTAATGATGGTGGAAGGGGAAATGGATGAGATTTCCGAAGAGGAAATGGTAGAGGCCATTAAGTTTGCACACGAAGCTATTAAAGTTCAATGTGCTGCTCAAATAAAACTAGCCGAAGCTTTCGGAAAGAAAGAAGTGCGGGAGTACGAGCCGGAGCAAGAAGATGAGGATTTAGCCAAAAAGGTGTACGACCTTACCTATGATAAGGTATATGCAATTGCCCAGGCAGGTTCTGCAAAGCATGAGCGAAGTGCTGCTTTTGACGCCATCAAAGAAGAGGTAAAAGCCACTTTTTCAGAAGAAGAATTGGAAGAAATCGGGGGCATGGTCTCCAAATACTTCTACAAGGCAGAGAAAGAAGCCGTGCGTAATCTTACTTTAGAAGAAGGTTTGCGTTTGGATGGACGTAAAACGGATGAGATCAGACCAATCTGGTGTGAAATCGATTATTTGCCATCTGTTCATGGTTCTTCCATCTTTACCAGAGGGGAAACGCAGGCCTTGGCCACTGTAACCCTAGGGACATCTAGAGAAGCCAATCAGATAGATATGCCATCTTATGAGGGTGAAGAAACTTTCTATTTGCATTATAACTTTCCTCCTTTCTCTACCGGAGAAGCTAGACCAATTCGCGGTACTTCCCGTAGAGAAGTAGGTCACGGGAACTTGGCCCAACGTGCGTTAAAAGGGATGATTCCTGAAGATTGTCCATATACGGTAAGAGTTGTTTCCGAAGTATTGGAGTCAAACGGTTCCTCTTCCATGGCTACGGTTTGTTCCGGTACAATGGCCTTGATGGATGCAGGGGTACAATTAAAAAAGCCCGTTTCAGGTATTGCAATGGGATTGATTTCCGATGCAGAAACAGGAAAGTATGCTGTTCTTTCCGATATTTTAGGTGATGAAGATCACTTGGGGGATATGGACTTCAAGGTGACAGGTACTGCCGACGGTATTACCGCGTGCCAGATGGATATTAAAGTTAAGGGATTATCCTATGAAATTTTGGTAAAGGCATTGATGCAGGCCAAAGATGGAAGACTTCATATCCTTGAAAAACTGACAGATACCATCGCGGCTCCAAATGCAGATGTGAAGTCGTACGCTCCAAAAATTGTAACCAAAATTATTCCTGGTGAATATATCGGTGCAGTTATTGGTTCTGGTGGAAAAGTGATTCAAGAATTACAAAAAGAGACCAATACCACTATTGTAATCAACGAGGATCCTGATACAGAAGAAGGTATTGTTGAAATTTTGGGTACTGGCCAAGGTGGTATTGATGCCGTAATCGCCAAAATTGATGCCCTAATGTTTAAGCCAGAAGTTGGTAGCGTTTACGAAGTAAAAGTTATCAAAATGCTGGATTTCGGTGCTGTAGTGGAATACATGGAGGCTCCAGGCAATGAAGTATTGCTTCATGTATCTGAATTGGCATGGGAACGAACTGAAAAGGTTTCCGATGTGGTTAATATGGGCGACGTTTTCGATGTAAAGTACTTCGGGCTTGACCCAAGAACCCGCAAAGAAAAGGTTTCTAGAAAGGCATTATTGCCAAAACCTGAAGGTTATGTGGAAAGACCACCAAGAAATGATAGAGGTGACCGAAGAGGCGGTGATCGAAGAGGTGGAAATCGCGACAGAGACAGAAAGCCAAGAAGGGACTAAATTAAAGGACCTTTTAGATTGACATAAGCCCTGTGGAATATCCACGGGGCTTTCTATTTAAGAAAAAAAATCCAAATAAATTTTACCAAATTGTAACTTTTTGCATTTTCCTACGTATAACTTAATGAGCTTCGGTTCTAAAATTAAAAAAGAAGGGAAAATTAGATGAGACAGTTAAAGATCACAAAACAGGTTACCAACAGGGAAACCGCATCGTTAGACAAGTATTTACAGGAAATTGGTAAGGTAGACCTGATTACCGCCGATGAAGAAGTAGAATTGGCACAACGAATTAAGGCGGGAGACCAGATAGCCTTGGAAAAACTGACTAAAGCCAACCTAAGGTTCGTGGTTTCCGTAGCAAAACAGTACCAAAACCAAGGATTAACCCTTCCTGATTTGATCAATGAAGGAAACTTGGGGCTTATTAAAGCTGCACAGCGTTTTGATGAAACCCGTGGATTTAAATTTATCTCCTATGCGGTTTGGTGGATTCGTCAGTCCATTTTACAAGCTTTGGCAGAACAATCGCGAATTGTACGTTTGCCATTGAACAAAATTGGTTCCATTAACAAGATAAACAAGACTTTTGCCTTCTTGGAGCAGGCACATGAACGTGTCCCTTCCGCTGAAGAAATTGCCAAAGAATTGGACATGACCGTGGAAGATGTGAAGCAATCGCTTAAAAATTCCGGTCGGCACGTATCCATGGATGCTCCATTAATTGATGGCGAGGATTCTAACCTATACGATGTACTGCGAAGTGGAGAGTCTCCAAATCCGGATAAGGAATTGTTGCATGAGTCTTTGCGTACTGAGATAGAACGTGCCCTTGAAACCTTAACTCCTCGAGAGGCTGATGTTATAAGGCTTTACTTCGGTTTAGCTGGCCAGCATTCCATGACCTTGGAGGAAATTGGAGAGACCTTTGATTTGACCCGTGAGCGTGTAAGACAAATCAAAGAAAAGGCCATTAGAAGGTTGAAACACACCTCCAGAAGTAAAATTTTAAAGACTTATTTGGGATAAATTATCAGATTATCCTCACAAATTACAGTTAAACAAACCTTAAATTTGTTTTTTGGCAAGAAAGTTGTAATTTGTAATCCTACAACAGTTTATCATGACTGTTCGTTTTTTGATTGATGAATAAACTCCGGCTGATTACCGGAGTTTTTTCATTTATGGTCATTGCATTTCTGTCCGAACCATACATTTAACACCCAAAACCGGTTGTCTGCGGTTCTTTTAAGCCAAACCTCCACCTATTTTGTACTTTCATAGGCAGTTTGCTATCCAAAATCCGGGATAAAGATAATGGCCATGATTGAAAAGATACTGAGCTCAAAAAACAGGATTTATTATCATCTCCTCTTTTGGTTCGTATATATTCTTTTTTACACTGTTTTTTGGGGCAGTTATAAAGGAAATTACGCCGAGGAATTCCTTCAATTGCTATTTCTATTGCCATGGAAGCTGATACCCACCTACATCACCCTCTACTATTTGATGCCCAAATTTTTATATCCCAAAAAAATGGTCACTTACGTGGTATTGTCCCTTTTGTTGGCCATCAGTATGGCGTTGATTGACCGCTATATGAGCTGGCGGTTTCTATACCGTTGGTTTTCGTTTGAAGAAGGGTACTGGAAAGACCCAGTTTGGTACTTTCCAAAAGTCCTCAATTCATTACTTCGTATATATACTCCCGTTTTTGTGGCCATGGCCATCAAATTACAACGGTTTTACTACCAGAAAGAGCAGATTAACAAGGCTTTGGAAAAAGAAAAGGTAGAAACCGAGTTAAAATTCTTAAAGGCACAAATACACCCCCATTTCCTCTTTAACACGCTAAATAGTATTTATGCCCTGTCTTTGACAAAATCCGCACAAACCCCAGATGCCGTTTTAGGGCTGTCCAAATTCCTGGACTACATGCTCTACGAATGCAATGATCGCCTAATAACCGTGGAGAAGGAGTGGGAACAATTGATGAATCTTGTGGAACTGGAACGACTTCGATATGGGGAACAGCTGACCATATCAACTGCACTGAAAGACGACAACAAGGAGAGTCTAATACCTCCCCTATTGCTTTTACCATTCGTAGAAAATGCCTTTAAACATGGTGCAGACAACCTTATTTCTGATTCGTGGATCAAAATAGACCTAAAATTGGAGAACCAACAGCTTCAGTTTATGGTGGAGAACAGCAAGGCCACAAATGAAACGGGTGAAAATTTGGATAGTGATAAAAATATCGGCCTGAAAAATGTAAAACGCCGATTGGTGCTGTTTTTCCCCAACAAACATGAACTGAAGATTTTGGAGGAACCCGACAGTTTTTTAATCAAATTGGAAATTGACTTGAGTCATTTAAGCTCCTAATTTTGCGCTATGTTCCAAAAAATTAAATGCCTTATTGTTGACGATGAACCTTTAGCAAGGGATGTGCTTCAGGGATACGCGGATCAAATTGAACAGTTGGAGGTTTTAGCCGTGTGCGCTAACGCCGTGGAAGCCTTTAGCCACATGCAAAAGACGGATGTTGATTTGGTTTTTTTGGACATTAAAATGCCTAAAATCAACGGCCTGGAATTATTAGAATCACTAAACCCAAAACCGTTGGTCGTGTTCACCACTGCCTATAGGGAATTTGCCATTAAGGCCTTTGAACTTGATGCTATTGACTACCTCCTAAAACCCATCTCCCTCGGGCGATTCATGAAAACAGTCGCCAAGGCCAACAAATATCTTTCCGGCGGAAGCGGTTCAGGTGAGATGATACAGGAAGTAAATCCAACAGGTTTACCAAGCGAGGAACCCGAGTTATTATACATCAAAACCCAAAGAAAAATTGTAAAACTCGACCTATCCGAGATCAGCTATTTGGAGAGTCTCAACGACAAGGTCATCATCCATACCAAAGAACAGGAAATTTCCACAACACAGCGGATCGGTTATTTGGCCGAAAAACTACCGAGCAAACATTTTATCCGTATTCATAGGTCCTTTATTGTTTCTTTGGAAAAGGTGACGGCCTTCAATAGTATTATGGTCGAAATAAAGGGCAAAGAACTTCCCATAGGGCGAAATTATCGTTCCAAGGCCCTTGATTCCCTACGCAGGTTTCCCAAATAATTCAAAAGAACAGTTAAGCATTCCTTAAAAGCGGTGCGAGCATTATAAAAACATCGCTTTTCAACATAATTAAAGACAGTTTCGGCATCAAACTGAACATAAACGTCATTTACCCCTATTGCCTTGACATTCCCATAAGAGACTTGATATTGGACATGGCATGAAGGTTCTTTGGGTATCATCAAAAACGAACCGTTCATGAAACTGCCTTTCACTCTTTCCCTTATCGTGGTATCTTTTGTAGGATTAGGTCAAAATGGAGGTGGCGATACCCGGGCCCTGTTCAAATATCAAATTAAGAAGGCGACTCAACCTATAGTTTTGGATGGGGCAATAGGGATTGAGGAATGGGGACAACATCTTCCCATTACAAATTTCTTTAACCATTGGCCAAGTGATGTGGGGCAGGCCCAAAATCAAACCGAGGTAAAGCTCACTTACGATGATCAAAACCTTTACCTCTTGGCCAAGTGCTATGATAAGGAAAGTAGGATCATTCAATCCTTGGTCCGTGATAGTGATGATGACTATTGGGGCAGTGATAATTTTTCATTCGTTCTAGACCCTGTAAACACCAAGCAAAGCGGCTTCTTTTTTGGGGTGACCGCCGGAGGAGCGGAAACGGAAGGAAATCTTACTATTGAAGGTTCCCAAACTTGGCTTTCGGAAAACTGGGATAACAAATGGGCCTCAAAAACCGCTCAATATGAAGAATACTGGTTGGTGGAAATGGCCATTCCCTTTAAAACACTACGATATAATGCCAACCAGACCACCTGGGGCATCAATTTTATCAGGGGCGATAAACAAAATAATGAGTATACCACCTGGACCCAATTCCCCGTCAATTTTAACGGTGTGAGTTTAAACTATATGGGATCTATGGAATGGGATAAAAGTCCAGAAAAAGCCAAAGGCGCCTTTATTCTAAATCCTTATGTCACCTCCTCTTCCGTAAGGGATTTTGAAGACGAAAACCAATCTGAAGCTGAATTGAACAGCGACTTGGGCGGAGAAGTTAAAATAGCACTGACCAGCAGTCTTAATTTGGACCTAACCCTGTTTCCAGACTTCTCCAATGCCGATGTGGACCAGCAGGTGACCAATATCACCCGTTTCAATATTTTTCTCCCGGAACAACGTAATTTTTTTCTAGAAAACAACGATATATTTTCCAGCTTTGGAACCTATGATATCAAACCCTTCTTTTCAAGGCGTATTGGTATCAATGATGGTGACGCGGTACCTATTGATTTTGGAGGTAGGCTGACTGGTAACATCTCCCCTACCCTGCGTGTTGGGGTGATGAACGTGCAAACACGCCAAACCGATGAATTTGCCGCTCAAAACTATAGTGTTGGAGCTTTCCAACAAAGAGTGTTGAAACGATCTGTCGTCAAAGGGCTTTTTATCAATCGGCAAGCCACAAGCAACACAGAGGAGCTGGAGTATTCAAGGAATGCAGGTCTGGAGTTCAGTTATATATCAGATAGCGGTAGGCTCAATACCACTTTTATGTATCATACCTCATTGACCCCAGAAAACTATAAGGATACCCATTTCTATGGACTCGAAGGTTCCTATACTTCCAAAAGAATAAGAACCGGCTGGACTTTCAACGTAGTGGGTGATAACTATATCACGGAATTGGGAATAAATCCGCGTTTGGAAAACACCAATGCCGAAACCGAGGAAACGGTTCGACTGGGATATACCTATATCAATCAGTGGTTCCGATATATCACCTTTGTTGAAGATGAAAACAAGAAGTTAAATTCACATGGTCTTCGTACTTGGTACAATTTGTATTTAAACCCTGATGGCACTTTAAATGAGACCCAAAACAATCTGGGTTACGATTTTCAATTTAGAAATACCGCGCGAATGATTTGGTTGACGCGCTATCGTAAGGTAAACTTGTTGTTTCCCACCTCCTTGATAGGTGATGATTTTACCCCCATTCCAATTGCCGATTACTCATTTTTATGGTCCGAGCTCTACTATGATTCCGACGAGCGTAAAACCTTTGTATGGAACACAAGCTTGGCTTATGGCCAATTCTTTAATGGTACACGTTTGGGAGCAATGGTTCAGGGCTCTTTCCGTTTAAGACCTTGGGGAAGTTTTGGTCTCACCTATGATTTTAACGATATCCAACTGGCAGAAGGTTTTGGAAAAGATAAAATCCATTTGGTCCGCTTCAATGGGGACATCAGTTTTTCCAATAAACTTTTTATGCGAAACGTATTGCAATACAATACCCAAGGCGATAATTTTAGTGCTTTTTCGCGCCTGCAATGGCGTTACAGTCCAATGTCCGACATTTTCTTGATTTTCAATGAAAACCATGATACTCAAGGCCTGGGCATAAAAAACAGGTCCCTTGTTTTGAAGGTAACGTATTGGTTATAGCCTAGCCAGTTAGAATTTTCCCTTCCTTTAACATCGCATTTTCTCATTTTACACGTAACTATTCTATACGATTCTAATCAGCACGCATTGAACATTTTAATCAATTGAGGTATAAAACTTGAAAATTATGGGATTTGCTATAGAAGTTAGATTTTTGGGTGGGTTGACACCCTCCCAACAAATTGTTTTTGATGAGGCGGCCAGCAGATGGGCAGAACTAATTACTGGAGATTTACCTAGAGTGCAACTTGCCAATGGCGAGGTAGTGGACAATGTGCGCATTGATGCACAAGGCACAAGCATTGACGGCGCTTCAGGAATTCTAGGCCAGGCCGGACCAACCCAGTTGCGTCCGGGAAGCTTTCTTCCTGCTACCGGAATTATGCGCTTTGACAGCGCAGATTTAGCACGCCTTGAGGCAGAAAATGGACTAAAAGATGTTATTATCCACGAAATGGGACATGTTCTGGGTTTCGGCACACTTTGGTCAACTGATTTTCTTGGATTGATTCAAGGTGAGGGCACCGACAATCCCGTATTCACAGGAAAAAATGCCATTATGGAATATCAAACGCTAAGTGGAGAAGAAGAAAAAATCTCTGTTCCAGTCGCAAATACCGGTGGAAGCGGTACCAGGGATGGGCATTGGAGAGAACAAGTTTTTGATAACGAACTGATGACGGGCTTTATCGATTCAGGGGGTAACCCTATCAGTAGAATGTCCGTTGCTGCGTTTGAAGACATGGGTTACGAGGTAAATTATGAGGCTGCCGATGCCTATGCTCTGCCTGACCCCACCTTGGTATCCCTAAAACAACTGAACGAAAACAATCAATGTAAGATGTGCAACAGGCAAATCCTTCGATGCAATCCTATAGTTCTGCCCCCAACTGCATTTGTGGACTAATCATAATTGGTGAACTTTAAAAGAATTCTTGGCAAAATGGAAATTTTCATAATTTAGGCATAGACCATCTATCATCAAAAATGGAATTCAACCAGAACCTCCTCTTTTTCTTTAGCGCTTTGGGTGCATTCAATGGAGTATGTTTGGGACTTTATTTTTTGTTTTTGGCAAAACCTAGACATGTCTCCAATCGGTTTTTAGGGGTTATGTTACTTATGATGAGTTTCAGGATAGGCAAATCCGTAATTTTTTATTTCAATCCGGATTTGGCCTTTATTTATCTACAATTAGGACTTACAGCATGTTTTTTCGTAGGCCCCTTTCTTTTCTTCTATGTGTCGTCAATAGTAATTCCAAAAAGTAAGATTACAACTCGTTGGATATATCACATACTGCTGTTGGCTCCCGTGATAGTCATTTTCGGCATTCTTTACCCATTTGAAAAATTCGTCCATCTCTGGAGGCACTATGTCATATATGGAATCTATTTGCAATGGTTTTTTTACATTCTCGCCTCTGGTTGGGTCTTAAGGTCCAAGTTTTCCAAGCTTTTCAGAACCAATCACAAAATGAATGCCCAAGAAATTTGGCTCATAAGTGTTTTTGTTGGGAACCTTGTAATTTGGGCAGCCTATTACTTCACCAATATCACTTACTATTTGGTAGGTGCATTGACATTCTCCTTTTTGTTTTACCTGTTGGCCCTTTTGGTATTTTTCAATCGAAAGAAGAACGGTTCCATTTTTGTTCCCGAACAACGCTATGCGGACAAACGAATTTCTGATGAGGAGGCTAATTCCATGATCAGAAAATTAAATGGTCTAATGCAAAATGAAGAACCTCATGTGAATGCAAATCTTAAATCCTCGGATATTGCCAAGAAAATGAATGTATCTGTTCATCAGCTCTCACAACTGCTTAACGATAATCTTGGAAAAAGCTTTCCGATTTACGTGAACGAATTCCGGATTTCGAAGGCCAAAGAACTGCTAACCTCACAAACCCACCTAACTTTGGAAGCAATTGGCTATGAATCTGGTTTTAATTCAAAATCTACATTCTTTAGCACCTTTAAAAAGCTAACAGGGATGACGCCCTCCCAGTTTAGGTCGGAAAAGTAGGGTTCATTTTTATAAATCCGAACTCCTAGTTTATAAGTTCTCATCGTGCTGACCATGGAAATCTGAAAATTGCCAAAAATAAGGCAATGAGACAGCTTGTATCCATAGTTTTAGTTCTTTTCACATGTTCTTGTCATCAAAAACAAACCTACAACCAAAAGGAGGGGAACGTAACGCAAACTACCATCGCGTCCAACCATATTGGCAAAATTCTATTTATAACCTCTAACCAGCATACCTATGGCGATACAGATATTAATGCCGCCAATCATTTTGCTGAATTGGTATTGGCCTATGACGAATTTGAAAGAGCTGGTTACGACGTTGACTTTGTAAGTCCTGAAGGTGGACCAATACCCATAGGATACCTGAATACCTCAGATAGCATCGAAAAAAAATACCTCTACGACTTCAACTTTATGGAATTGCTCAAAACCACCATGAAACCAAGTGACGTTGTCCCTGAGGATTATCAAGCGGTCTATTATGGGGGTGGCGGCGCGGCCATGTTCGGGGTCCCCGAAAATAAATTGATACAACGCATCAGTATGGAAATTTATGAAAAGAACAAGGGCGTCATCTCCGCTATTTGTCATGGTTCGGCAGGTCTGGTCAACCTAAAAACCTCAGAAGGCGAATATATCTACAAGAACAAAAAGGTAAACGGTTTCCCGGATCTGTTCGAAAACATGGAAGCGACGTACTATAAACAGTTCCCTTTTTCCATACAACAACTGCTTACCGAACGTGGCGGAGATTTTCAGTATTCGAAGGAAGGCTGGGATAATTTCTCCATTGCAGATGATAGACTTATAACGGGCCAAGACCCAACTGCGGCAGCCTCAGTCGCCCAACTGGTTATCAACAAATTAAAAAGTATTCAAAACCCATAGATTATGAACAGAATTTTTATAGGTGCCGCACTCTTACTTTCCCATTTGGGAATGGCGCAGCTTAGTCCAATGGATGAACTGGAATTGGACAGTCTTTATACCGAATGGAGTCAAAATACTGGTCCTGGGGTAGCAGCCGGTCTTATGTATGGAAAAGAAATCTCGTACATCAAGGGATTTGGACTTGCCGATGTTGAACATAATACCGCGATTACTCCAAAAACCAAGTTTCAGGTGGATCATCTCTCACGTCAGTTTACCGTATTGGCACTTTTAATATTAGAGCAACAGGGTAAACTAAAATTGGACGATCCTGTTCGAAATTATGTAACCGACCTTCCAAACTATGGGCACGATCTATTGCTACGGCATTTGGTCAACCATACAAGTGGATTGAATGACTGTAACACCGTAAAATACATTTTGGGCAAAGAGGAGGACGATGTCTTCACCCATCAGGATGCGCTGCGCTTAATACGAAGTCAAAAAACGCTAAATTTTAAGCCTGGAACCTCTTTTTCCTATATTGTTTCCAAAACTGAGTTGACGCTTATTGCCGAAGTGGTTGCCAAGGTTTCTGAGCAATCTTTTGCTGCTTTTACCAAGGAGCATATTTTCGAGCCACTTGAGATGAAAGATTCCCAGTTTCTGGAGGACTATAATGCCATTATTCCAGGTGGAGCGAAGTCTTATCAATTACAAAATGAAGAGCTTATCAATAAGGCGTTGAACCAAAGCGATGCCGGCCCCACAAACCTATTCACCTCGGTAGAGGACATGTTCATCTGGTATTCTTGGTTCAATTATCCCGGGGATGCAGGGCTTTCGGTTTCGCTAAAGCGCTTGGATGAACCTGCCCAATTGGACGCTGGAGGCACATTTGATTCTGCCTGGGGGAAAATGACCTTGGGCCGGGAATTTTATCATAAAGAACGTGGGCTGCCCTGTTACTGGCAGTATGGTCTGTCTGGCGGCTACGCTGCCAACGTATTCCGTTTTCCAGAGCAACAACTCATCTCATTTGTCTTGGGAAACAACAACAGGTACAACGGTATGCCAGCCATGTCCATGGCCTATCATTTCCTGGATGATAAATTCCCAGAACCCCAATCCATCGATGCAAGCAAAATCAGCACAAAAAAGGTAAACAGTTCACGCTTAAAATCCTACGAGGGCGAATACTGGAACAAAAAAAGGGCTCTCGCCAGAAAGTTGTTCGTATCCAATGATACCCTTCGCTATGCCCGACTAAATGAAGACGAAGGCTTACCAATGATTCCCCTAGAGAAGGGCGAGAGATTCCAGCTATTGGTGGACAGTGATGATAAAATTATTTTGGGATTCAAGGAAACAAATGGGTCCGAGACCTACGGCATTACACTTGGTGATAGTGACCCAAGTTATTACGAAAAATACGCACCTATTTCGCCTACAACCGAGCAACTTCATACATATTCAGGCTCCTATTATTCGGAATCCTTGGGAGTAGTGTATACGTTTTCAGTCAAAACTGATGGACTTCAAGCCGAAGGACCTGATGGCACGTTAGTTGAATTCTTCCCAGTGGTAAAAGACGTTTTCCGAAGTCAAATCGCGGCATTTGGGAGTATCAACTTTGAGCGGGATACAGAAGGCGACATTGATGCGTTTACTATCCAAACCGATGGAATTGAGGGGCTAAAATTCGTGAAATTTGATATTTAGAAGGTTTTGTAACCTCATGGGAAGTGATAAAGTGAATAGGGTCTTTTCCTAACCGAACCATTTCATTTCGCTACTTTTGTACCGTAAACGCTCAAAAAATCAACATGGGTAAACGGTTAGTGGCACCATCTCTTCTGGCGGCAGATTTTGCCAACCTTCAGAGGGATATTGAAATAGTCAACAATAGCAAGGCCGATTGGTTTCATTTGGATGTAATGGATGGGGTTTTTGTACCCAATATTTCCTTCGGGATGCCGGTGGTTAAATCCATTGCCAAACATGCGAAAAAGACATTGGACGTACATCTAATGATTGTAGACCCCGACCGATATGTAAAGACATTTGCTGACTTGGGTGCGGACAATCTCACGGTTCACTATGAGGCTTGCAACCATTTACACCGTACGTTACAATCCATCAAATCTGAAGGAATGAAAGCTGGAGTTGCCTTAAACCCACATACGTCCATTGGGCTTTTGGAAGACACCATTCAAGATATAGATTTGGTTTGCCTTATGAGCGTCAATCCTGGGTTTGGAGGTCAATCGTTCATAGAAAACACCTACCAGAAAGTTGCTGCCCTCAAGAATCTCATAGAAAAGAAAAATTCCAATGCCCTAATTGAAATTGATGGTGGGGTCAATGCGACCAATGCCAAAAGGTTAGTGGACTCAGGGGCAGATGTGCTCGTTGCAGGGAGTTTTGTCTTTAAAAGTGAAAATCCCGAGGCCACGATTCTGGATTTAAAAGAACGTATTGGATAATGCAAGAATTGGATGTAATCATAATTGGTGGGGGACCTATTGGGATTGCCTGTGGTCTTGAGGCCAAAAAGCAGGGATTAAGTTATTTAATCATTGAAAAGGGACCCATTGTCAATTCATTGTTCAATTACCCCATCAACATGCAGTTTTTTTCCTCATCCGAAAAATTGGAGATTGATGAAATTCCATTTATTAGTAAAGAAGCCAAACCCAAAAGAAATGAAGCTTTAGAGTATTACAGAAGAATTGTAACCTCCAACCAATTGCAAATCCACTTGTTTGAAAAAGTCTTGGAGGTGGAAAAAGAAAATAACAGCTTCAAAATTCAAACTGATAAGGCCAACTATACTGGAAAACATGTAATCGTGGCAACGGGGTTTTATGATCTTCCAAACAAAATCAATGTTCCTGGAGAGGACTTACCCAAAGTTTCCCATTACTACAAAGACCCCCATTTCTATGCCAGTCAAAAGTTAGCCGTGGTCGGCGCGAGTAATTCTGCCATTGATGCGGCTCTGGAATGCTACAGAAAAGGTGCAGAGGTAACTTTGATTATTCGGGGGCCGGAGGTTGGCCAACGTGTGAAGTATTGGGTTCGGCCCGATATTATCAACAGGATAGAGGAGGGTAGCATCAAAGCATATTATAATTCGGAAGTCAAGGAAATAAAACCTACCTATCTCACTATTGCCACCCCAGATGGGGACATGGAATTGGAAAATGATTTTGTTCTCGCCTTGACCGGATACATGCCCAATTTTGAATTCTTGGAAAAGCTTGGTATTGCCCTTTCCCAAGACGAAAAACGACTTCCATCGTATAATCCTGAAACCATGGAAACTAATGTGGAGGGACTGTATTTGGCCGGTGTTATCTGTGGTGGCATGGAAACCCATAAATGGTTTATTGAGAACTCCAGGATTCATGCTCCTATCATCGTGAATTCCATTAAGGAGAAATTACAATTAGCAGTACAAAACTAGCCTAGGGGTTATGGGGTTTCGGAACTGCCATAATCATTCCAAAAATGCTTATTTTTAGAGGACTACCTTTAAAACATTGCTATGGAAATGCTACAACAGCTACATTTGGCAGCCCAATATTTGGCCGCTGCAGGGATTAGTTTTTTAGACAAAAAAGAGGACGACAGTCATACCAATCTGGGGTTTTCCATTACCCAAAATCGTTTGGAGACCTGGCCTTTGGATACCTACGACACAAAACTCTGTCTTAACTATGAAGCGTTTGCTTTGGAATGGAGTGGAAAAGAGGTGCCAAGTTTCCCTTTACACGACAAAAGTCATGCACAAGTTTTGGATTGGATAGCCAGCACCGCCAAGGAGGTGGGACTTACCAAGTCTTATCACTTCCATTTACATTACGATCTTCCATATTCACACGATGCCGATACCTGTTATTCACTTTCAGGTGCCGATGCCATTGGGAAACTAATTCAACTTAGGGTCTTGGCCCAAAACTCCATTGATGCGTTCTTAAGACAAGAAGAACTTTCATCAGAGATTCGGATTTGGCCCCATCATTTTGACACTGGGGCATTTTCTAGTTTAAATGATGGTTCCGGTAAATCGGTTGGGTTGGGGATGGCCATTCCAGATACTGTGGTCAATGACCTCTATTTCTATATTAGCGGTTATCGGGGCCACAATGCCCTTAACACTTGGGCCTTTAAAAGTCTGACCCATGGCAAATGGATAAACGATGGTTTCAAAGGTGCTGTTTTACCAGCTTCGGGCATGAATGAGAAAATAGTAGTTCAATTCTTTTCCGAGGCTCTTAATGCCTATAAAAGTTAAGATATGGAAAGCTGGTACGTTCCCATCACCATTGTTCCAGGAGTGGGTCTCCTGCTCATGTCCACCTCCAATTTGCTTGGAGCTTTGAGCAATGAAATCAAGGGACTTATTACTGAGCACTTCGATTACGAAAACCTATTGCAACGAAAATTAAAACAGCTGAAGCTTATCAATTATGCGATGGTATTCCTCTATGTTTCCGTAGCTTGCTTTGTGCTCTCCGGTTTGATTGCCGGACTCTATGAAAGCACTCATATTATGGGAGATGACCTTCCTGTTTATTTTTCCGTGATGGGCATTATTAGCTGTCTAACCGCCTTAATTCTTCTGATACTTTTTTCGTTTAAGGCAGTGAAAATCAAACAAGACCAGTTTAGAAGGTAATATTTAGAGTATTATTTGGTAGTGCAACAAAAGGCTTCCAATAAAGCCTTGTTCTACCTCCTCTCCGCTGGTAATCGCATTGATTTCGCGTCCGAAACCGAGTGTGAGGCCCAATTGGGATTTGGTGTTTTTTATGGGTAAAAAATAACCGCCTTCCAGCCAAGGTTGGATTACAAGGGTATAAGTGCTTCCAGAAATCGGTGCATCCGTTGGGTCTACATCGGTCCAATCAATATTTAGACTCCAAATATCAAGATTAAGACCTGCAATAAATTTTCCTTTCCCAGAGGGATAGTGTTTTCGAAATCCAACAGATCCACCAAATCCTTCACCTTCTTCCGTTAGGTTGACATCGCTAAAATCCTTTCGATCCACGATATTGGCTCCCACGCGGACCAATAAAGATGAGTTTTCGTTTAAAGCGTGCTCTAAATTAAGGGTAGGGATGAATCCCGCCGGATATACCTGAGCAGAAACTCCCAATGCTGTCTGTGCAGCAGTGTCTTTGTTATCCTGGGAATAGGTCAAGCCAATTCCAGAAATACATAGCAGCAACACCCATATAACTTGTTTCCCCATCTTAAATTAGTTTTAACTGTGCTTCCAGTTCCCCATTTTCCCTAAGCATGGCTCGACCATCACGAAAACTTAGGTATGAATGTCCTAGTCCATGGTTTATAATACTTATCTTATTTAGGTAGTTCCAATGCTTGGTAATTTCCTTCCATGCAAAGAACAAGGAATGTTTTGGGTCATAGATATGGGTGGCCTCCCCTCCTGCTCCATTGATTTCGATAATACTAAAATTCTTTCCTTCGGAAAGTTCCTCAAAAGAGTTGTGCAGCACATCCAATCGGCCATAATGGAACCCATCCATTTTGGAACAAATATCATCTATAGTTTTCAAAAGGCCCTTGTTAAGCTTATGGGTATCGTCGACAAATTTGGCGCCTCGGGTATGACTGCCATAAGGGACCAAAATAAATTCCTCTCCAGAATCCAAAACTTCCATCAATCGAGAACCAAACCTTTTCCTCAACACCTTTAACTGCAAATGGCTTCTTGGATTTGATTTGATCAACTCCAATATGGTACTTATCCCATCACCAACAACGGACAAAAAGTGCTTTGAAACAATTCCAGTAATTTTTCCCTTTGCTTCTCCCGGCATGCGAACGTAAAAGATGCCCACCTCATTGGGAAAGGGAATCAGTTCTTGTACCAAAAAGTTCTCCGGAGTTTTTTGGAAGTAATTCTTGAATTCATCCTTATTGTGAATTTTTTCCACTCCGAAAGCCTTCATACCTATATCCGGCTTTGCAATAAAAGGAAAAGAAATACCCGCTTTAAGAACTTTTTCCAAAGCTAATTCTGGTTGTTCCTCCCTCGGGATAAAAACCGTCTGGGGTATATGTTCTGCTGGAATCATATTGTAAATATCCATTTTGGATTCCATGGCCATACCTCCATTTTTCATGGACGGGTTCGCTGCATTAAAGAAGAAGAACGAACGGGCTTTCAACGAAAAATAGAGCCAAACCGGAAACAAGGGATAATAGATAGCCCATAAAGGCCAATATTCCCAATGTGTAAGCTTATGCCATTTTAATCGCCAGGAACTCATTTGATAGGTGTTAGTTGCTTAGGTGAAAAAGCCACATGATAGGCCTGGTCATTCAAGAGGTCGAAATGCCGCATCTTGTTGTTATCCGAATTCAGCACTACTTGTGTTACACTGAACGTTTTCAAACCTGTCGTACGATCTATAATAAAACCATTTTCATAGTCGCTATGATTATTGGAATGAAAATCAACGATTTTTTGGGCTGAAATCTCGCGGGTGCCTTCAATAAATCTATTGAACAAGGTATTTCTTTGATGAATGGCATCAGCATCATACAGGGTTACCGAAGACCAAATGTAATCCTGTTCGGAATTGAGCGGCTTAACATGCTTAACTTCCCCATCCCAGCGAAACTCCAAGAGTTTTTCATCTTCAAAAAGAACCAAGGTAAATGGCTCTATCTGTTCGAGGTTCATTTCCTGAAGCATTTTTCCCGGTTGCCTACTTGAAATCACCTCCAGCAAAATCAAACCCCGGCTTTTAGCATAGGGCAACTGGCGTTTATGGTTCACAAAAGCACCATTTAACAGCACTGCCACAGCACCGAGCTCGTTTAGGGCGAACCATGTCCCACCTGCCCGCGGATCCTTGGGGAAAAGTACTTTTATACCTCCTAAAGTTTCCTCCTCGGGTCTATGGGCCAAAGGCCTGGAAATATGTTCATCCCGATTGGATGTGATAAAACATCCTTCGTCTCGTCTAATAAAACTTACTGTGCACATGCTTGACGGTGTTGAAGGGTTGACGGAGCTATTCCAAATGATTCAGGCAACGGAATGTCGGTAAAAAATAGGATACCCACCTTAATAAGTGCATGGTGATGTATGGTGTGCTCCAAATTGTACATGACCTCCCGGTAATAATTGGATTCCAAGCAGGTTTCGGCATCGCCTAATTCGTAACTCACCCTCACCGTTTTATTGGGCTTTTGGAGTGTTGATTGTATGCTTGTTAGTTGTTCCACTGCAAATGGTAATTCTTGTTCAATTCTTCGGTTTCTTTCCCTTCGGTCATAGGAGACATCGGCATTCTCATAGCCATTGATAAGGCACAGATACAATTCTATGATATGTCTTGTATGTTGCCCAATTGTGGCATCAGAAAGGACTTTACAAGATTTGGAATAGCATTCTTCTGGCAATTGCAGTAGAATTTCCTTGAACTGTTCCAAGGTAGCTATAGAGGATCTAAACATAATTGTTTATTGTATTTTCAAGTTGAGACGTTTCTTAAAGAATAGATATGAAAGATATATGGAAAAACCCAAATACAGCAACCCCATAAGAATGTTGGTAACCGTACTGTAGTTGTCATAGTTGGAAAAAATGTATTTCCCCGCCAAAATAAAGAGGGCCAACGCAGAAACAGTTCCAATCCCAATGCCCAAAAGATAGCCATTATAGCTTGTCTTGGATTTTTTTAAGACCCCTTTACCCGATAGTACCTTGTTCCAGGTCATCCAAAAAGGAACCTGCAGGGGGTTGAGGGCACTTAACAGCAGTCCCAATACAAAGGCGGAGCTGATTTTGGGCAATAATCCAATTTTTGAACTTGCTTCAGAAACCGCAACGGAAGCCTGGAAACTAGAAAGTGCCAGATACAGCAACAATATAATTCCAAAAGGAATGATATAAAATGAGAACTTTTCTCCCAAATGCAGGCGTTCGTTTCCAATCAAGGTCAACCGCACCACCCCAAGTTCCACCAATACCACCGCAGCGGCAAACCACCATGCGGCTTCCAAACTTTGGGAAGCGGCTATGTCAAAGGCCGTTAAATTCAATGTTCCAAATGGAAGTGCTCCTAGGAAGCTTATCAAAAGTCCAGATAAAACTACCTTGGCATAGCTATTCATTTGAAAAGAAGGCATCCGCATTAACATTGTTAATAATAGTCTCTAAAATAGGCATACCTAACAGCATGGCACAAATTCGGTGCTATTTTTAAGGATTTTTAACTGGACACCGAGTTACTTTCCTGCTATTTTCTTCCAGTTCTTGTCGGCTGTAAGCTGAAGTGTTTCGGGGGACTCCTTTAGCCATAGATCCAAGGTATTGGTCTTGCCGGCGTTGTAAAACAAGTAAAGCTTCCCATCCCTTATCTCATAGGTCTCCGGATTAACATTTACCTTTTTTCCAGATACGGCTATCGCATACGCGCAATAACCTCCATATTGGGGCACATAGGCAGCTGGATCGGTATTAAAGCGCTCCAAATTCTCTTTGGTCGAGAATTTATAATCTATTCCTTGGAAGGTTGTTCCTATGTCTTTGTTTCCCAGTGTTGCGCTACCATCAAAGTAAGCCACCACATCGTACCCATGGGCTGCATATCCTTTTTTGGTGTTGAAATGCTTGGATTGACTGTAGGCAATCGTACCTAGTAGCAGAAAAGCTAATAGTATTATTTTTTTCATCTTAATAAATTGAAGATTTTTTGTCCATTTTTATTATGGAGTCAACATCAATTCGCAAAAGATGCCAATCCCCTATCTTTTCGACTTTGCCCCCAACTTGAAGTGGCTGTCCTATATAGGGTAATATGTCTTTATGCAAGGGGTTTCCTTTCATATCGGCCAATAAAAAATAGTCCGAAACTTCATTTTTCTCTGAAGAAACCAAGACCGGCGGGATGCCTCCCGCAATACAGAGCGCCGCACAGCTACGATGGATTTTACCGAAACCCGGCTTCATTACCCCAAAATAGCATTTTGGATCAACAATTTCTCCAGTAATCTCCAGATGTCCCAAAGAAGAAGGTTTTAGAGGAGGAACGATAATCTCTTCATCCAAACTTATTTTCTGGCTATCATCGATTTGGAGCAGGGTCTTACCATTATAGTAGACAAGGTTTCCTTCTATGGTTAGGTGCTTGCCATTCAAATCCCCTACGTCCTCTCTGATGTCCTTTACATAGTTGTTGGCGCCAAATTTACCAAAGCCCAAGAGCAGGATATTCTTATAGGCATTCTCCCCAAGTTTAACACGAAGCATGGGGTATGGTACCTCAAAATAGGTTCCCGAAATTTTGGTCGGGGTATCAAAATCGAACGCGCTGGCCCTCGCCGGTTTTTGAAAAAAGGCAAAGAGAAAGCTTGCCAAAAGCAAAACTCCAATGGCTCCGAAGGTGAATTTTTTTAAACTTTTTTTTGTCTGGGCCCCTACCTCATCGACATACCCAATGTAAAATTCATCCTGTTTCTCCATAGTCAATAATTCAAAGGTTTAACTTCCGTTCCCTCCGAAAACCCATTAGGATTGATATAAATTATCCCGTTTGACAATCGCAGCTCGTAGGTAATCACTTTTTCGGTAAATGGCGGGGGTGATTGTCCATTGTGTGGAAGGTACTGATACCCGTGCCAAGGACAGGTAATACACCCATCAACAACCTTTCCTTCTCCCAAAGGTCCGCCTTGATGCTTGCATACATTGTGTATTGCGGATAACTTACCGTCGTATTTAAATATCGCTACCCGCTCGCCGGCCACAGTGAATATTTTGGCCCTGTTATTAGCAATTTCGTTCACATTGCACACCTCAAGCCAACCCGAGTCATCGACGCTGCTTTTCAACCCATCCACTTTGGACTCCTTAAAGGCTGCTACAAGGTGCAAACCAGAAATGGTTACAAATCCAAGTATCAAAAAAGTCATCGTAAATGGCGAGGTCTCTTGCTGAAAAGCACCTAGAAAAACATGCATCACCACCAGGGCATACGCCAGATATACCAGCATATGAAGACCTTTCCAAATTCTAGGCGAAAGATTCTTTAGAAAAAAATCATGACTGGTTGATGCCATCAGAAATAAAATCAACAAAGCCAAAAAACCCAAAACCTGAAAAGGAAAATTGGTCAGCGAACCATACTCCATGTTCGAGGTGAAAATAGCATAAATTGGATTGGTACTCCCTAGGGCGTGAAATTGAAAAATTGATATCCCACCATGTATAAAGGCCGCAAGAAACATACTCACCCCCAAATGCCTTCTATTATACAAAATGGGTAAAAATTGGGGATTCAATCGACTTAACGGGCCTATTGCCAAGATGATATGTAGCATTAAAATGGCTAAAGAACCGAAAGCCCTTATGATTACGGTTTCGGCTGTTAACTCAGGATTGATCAAAAAACTCAGAACAAAGAACAACACCAAATAGGCCAGCATACCCAAAACGATGATCTTATCATATGTCTTCTTGTGCTTGTTCCAAAGCACCAATTTATAGTCTAGCCCCATCAGAAAGTAGTGGTATAAATTTTTTCATTCTTTAGTTCATCAACCACGGAAATGCCCGATGCATCAACTGGAAGTATAAACTGATACTCCCCCTCCCCGTACAGTTGTCCAAGTATTTTTCCGGGATTTCCTTTGGAGTCAATGGCATACACCACAGCCGATGGATTTTTTAAAGGTGCATTTAATTTGAGATGTAGGGTCCTATTCTGCAACATTTTGGAAACGAATTGATCGGGATGACCAACGTCCTCAGTCTCACCGGAAAAATCAAGATCTCTTGTGGCAAAAAACAAGAGTATGGGCAGGGCAAGTCCTATGGCCAACCATATTTGTCGATGTGCTTTTCGCTGACCTGCAATCATGATTTGTTCCTTATCAAGTTCCGCAATAAAAAAGGCCATGTGGCCACGACTCCTGGAAATAACAACACCCTGACCATCTTTTTGCTATCCTTCATCAACGGGTCAAGCTTTGTGGCACCGCCAAACACAAAGAAAAGTGCAAACGCAAGACCTATAATGAAATACGTTGCAAGCAGCGTTAAAAAAATTTGAATGACCAAAAGCATGGTTATATAAGGTTTACATCTGTAATTACCTCCAAGACCGCTGGGCCTTTCTGGGCAAAAAGTTCCTTCATTGCGGCAGTAAGATCTTCTTGTTTGTCCACCCGGTTTCCCCACGCGCCACAGGACTGTGCGAATTCAGCAAAATTTGGGTTGGAAAGTGAGGTTTTCCATACATCAAATTCGCCAGCGCGTTGCTCTTTGGAAATTTTTCCCAGTTCATGATTGTTCAGAACTATTAATTTCACCGGCATTTTGTATTTAACCAAGGTTGTAATTTCCGCTAAATATTGACATAGCCCACCATCCCCGGCAACAGCCACCACGGGTCTGGTATCCCCTACCGCCGCCCAAGCGCCCATAGATCCAGGCAAGGCAAATCCGATGGACCCCAAATAACCAGACATTAGGAAATCCTGCTCCTTGCTTTCAAAATAGCGCCCGAAGGAATAGGCATTGTTACCTACATCCACGCACATAACGGCATCCTCCGGGGTCAACTGATTCATGGTATCGAAGACCGCAATGGAGCTTACTCCCTCATCCGAAGTTTCAAGAAGTCGTTTCTTCTTTTCCGCTTTCCATATTGCCCATCGTTCTGCAACCTCTCGAGTTTGATCAATGGTATCCAAATTGTTTTTCAATCCAGATTGAAAGAGTTCCAGGGTTCTTGAGATTTCACCCCAAACAGCTACTTCCACCTTGTGAAACTTACTAAGGGCCAAGGGGTCAAAATCCACTTGTATAATGGGTTTCTTTGATGTAATCCCTGTATGGTTGGAAAAAGAGGCCCCAAAAACCAACAATACATCACATTCGTTCATAAACCAAGAGGCTATGGGTGTCCCACTTCTACCTAAAACCCCACCACCCAAAGGGTGATTATCTGGAATTAAGCCCTTACCCTTAAAAGTAGTCACCACGGGTGCTTTTAATTGTTCCGCAAATTTTATAATGGCCTTCTTATGTGCTCTCGCCCCATGTCCCATGACGATCACAGGTCGTTTGGATTTCTTGAGCAGTGCCAGCGAATCGTCTACCGCTTCCTTGGGTGGGGCAATTTCCATGGAGGTAATCCGTTTTTCCGGGGTTTGGGTGGCTTCATTTGGTTTTGCTTTCCGTTCCTGCACCTCATCGGGGAAGGTAAGGTGGGCAACATCCCGCTTTAGAATCGCATGTTTGACAGCTAGGGACATTAACTCCGCATGTTTGCTATCGCTTTGCACCCTATGATTGAATTCGGCTACACTTCCGAAGGCTTGCACTAGGTCAACTTCTTGAAAGTTACCCGTACCCACAACCTGGGTGGCCACCTGCCCCGTTAAGGCCAGTAAAGGAGCCCTATCCACCTTGGCATCCCACATGCCGGTAAACATATTGGTCGCTCCCGGTCCTGCTATGGAAAAACAGCCGGCCGGTTTACCAGTTAATTTACCATATGCAGAAGCTGCAAATGCCGCTGCTCCTTCATGCCGAATCCCGTAAAAGTTGAGTTTCCCTTTTTCTTCTTGGCGTTTCATGGCATCAGCAAAACCAAGATTGGAATGTCCCACCATCCCAAAAACCTTGGTCACTCCCCAATTCACCATAGTCTCGGCCATAATATCCGAAATTGTGGTTTCATGATCATCCTCCTCGGCAACACCTACATAAACTGCATCCCCCTCTTCTTTGATTTCAAACGTGGCAATACCGTCATCATAACCTCCTGGGGGAATTCCTGTTTGTGGATGAAAATCCCAACCGTGCCATGGACATCGAAGCATTCCATTTTCAATAGAACCTTCACCAAGAGGACCTCCCTGATGGGGGCATTTGTTGTCCAGGGCAGAAAATTTGCCCTCAAAATGTGTCAAACAAATTCCCTTATGGGCGGCTGTAACGGTTTTTACCCTACCCTCAGGAAGTTCCTTTTTGTTATCCAATACCTTATACCAAACTGTTTTCTTTGTAGCCATAGTTGGAAATCGATTTTAGTTTGTTTTTGTGTTGTTAAGCATTTTCACTACCACCTTATCTATGGTAAGGCCCTGCACAATGATGGAGAAGACCACCACGCAATAGGTGATAAAAATTAATCCTTCCCTAAACTGTCCTTCGGGCAAGGTAAGCGTAAGTGCAATGGAAATACCACCGCGTAAACCTGCCCAGGTTAGAATTACCAGCTTGTTGGAATTGCTTCTGTGCTCCTTTTTTAGCAATATGTTGGAAATCCAAACGGAAACATACCTGGACATCAAAACAATGGGAACTGCCAATACTCCAGCAATCAAATAGTTGGGTTGAAAATTTAGACTTACTATCTCCAAACCAATCAGGACAAATAGAATGGCATTTAGAATTTCGTCCAAGACCTTCCAAAAAACATTCATATTTTCCTTTAAAGGTTGGCTATTGCATTTTTTGTGCAAATAGTCGCCCACCATAAGTCCCAATACCACCATGGCCAAAGCACCTGAAACGTGCACCATGGTAGCCAACCAATAGCCTCCCATTACCATAGCAATAGAGATATGTACCGCAACCATTGGAGCTTCATAAATATTTTTTAGAAAAAACCGTGCTAATAATCCCAACCCAAGACCTAGCGCTATTCCGCCCAAGGCCTCCTGTCCAAACTCTGTTAAAATATGTGATGGTTCCACACCATGTTCCCCTGTCATCGTTGCAATGGACAGAAGGGAAATGAAAACGACGATCCCGACACCATCATTAAAAAGTGATTCCCCAACAATCTTGATTTCCATATCCTTTGGGGCCCCTGCCTTTTTGAGCAATGCCAGCACGGCAATTGGATCGGTTGGTGATATGAGCGCACCAAAAACCAAGCAATAGATATAGTCAATCTGCATTCCAATGCTTCCTGCAGCTAAATAGAACAAGGTTCCAATCATAAAGGTAGAGATCAACACCCCCACTGTGGCATAGATCAAAACAGCTCCTTTTTCTTCCAATAATTGGTGCAGATTCACGTGGATGGAACCTGCAAACAAGAGAAAACTAAGAAGAAAGTCGAATAGAATGGTTCTAAAATCAATCTCATCGATTACCGAACATACGCTTACAAAAGTCTCATGGTCCATAAAATTCAGTGCCCCTATAAAAAGGGAAGCAATTATGGCCAAAAACATTACTCCAATGGTATCTGGAAGCTTGAACAACTTTTTATTGATAAAGCTCAAGAGTGATGATAATGCCACTATGCCGATAAAAATCTGAAACATCATATTGTCTTAGCGAACCCCTGCATAATTGATTCCGGTTAACTCGTGCATTTCCTTGTTAAAGGTTGATAAATCACCTGCATTGAACTTGGAAATATCATCGTAGCCACAAGATCTGGCAACGACCTTGATCAAGTCGTTGGTAGCTATAAAAAAGTTATACAGTTGTTTCGCAGAGGCGTCTATAATCAACCGACTCCTTAAATGTTCTTTTTGCGTGGCAATTCCGACTGGGCAGTTATTGCTCCCGCAGGCACGCATTCCCAAACAGCCTATGGCCTGGATGGCCGCGTTGGACACGGCAATCGCATCAGCCCCCATCATCATTGCTTTAGAAAAATCCTCCGCAATCCGAAGTCCACCAGTAATTATTAGGGTAACATCCGTTGCGCCCACCTTATCCAAATATTTTCTTGCCCTTGCCAGCGCTGGAATGGTGGGCACATTTATATTATCCCTTAAAATGGTGGGCGCGGAACCGGTTCCTCCCCCCCTACCATCGAGAATAATATAATCCACCCCTACATCCAATGCGAACTGAATATCCTTTTCTATATGACTGGCCGCAATTTTAAATCCTATGGGTATACCTCCTGTGCGTTCCCTTACCTTATCCGCAAAAGCTTTAAAATCAGCAACTCCATGAAAATCTGGAAAGGTTGCTGGACTTATTGCGGTCTGCCCTTCCTTCAATCCTCTTACCTCGGCAATTTCCTTACTCACCTTGGAGCCAGGCAAATGCCCTCCGGTTCCAGTTTTTGCGCCCTGTCCTCCTTTAAAATGAAATGCCTGTACGTTATCCAATTTGTCCCAAGAGAACCCAAATTGTGCCGAAGCCAGCTCGTAAAAATATCTGGAATTGTTTTGCTGCTCATCCGGAAGCATTCCACCCTCGCCAGAGCAAATTCCGGTTCCGGCCAACTCCGCTCCTTTGGAAAGAGCAATTTTTGCTTCTCGACTGAGCGCCCCGAAACTCATATCACTTACAAAAAGTGGAATTTCCAACTCCAGAGGCTTTTTGGCTTTAGGGCCAATGGTAACCTTGGTGGCAACTTCCTCATGGTCCAGAAGCGGTCTTGTGGCCAGTTGAGCGGGTAAAAACTGGATGTCGCTCCATTTCGGAAGGGTATTACGATCCACACCCATGGAAGCTGAAAACCCATGGTGCCCTAAGTTTTTCAGTCCATTTCGTGCCAATTCCTTGATGTATCCCGTATAGGGCTCGGTATCTTCCGGGTGGGTATCTGCATAGGTTCCCAAATAGGCTTCCCGGTCAAAGGGTTGGGGGTGTTCTTTTTCAAAAGAGGCTATTTCGTTTTCATCAACCTGAAGCGAGTCCCCGTCTACATATTCTTGGAACTTATGGAGTTGTTCATCATTATTGTATTCGCTGATTCCTGTGTCATAGCGATAATCCCACCCGTGGACACCACAAATCAGATTTTGGCCATCAATATGACCATCCGCCAGCAAGGCCCCTCTATGATGGCAGCGGCCGTACAAAATGGAAATTCCCGTTTCATGCTTTACAATGACAAGATCGGTGTTAAGTACTAAGGCGTATGTGGGTTGTTTTTCTTGAAGTGCAGAAATCTTTGCTATCTCTATCAGCTTTTGCGACATAGGAGGTTGGTTACGGGTTAGTAGTTCTATTACGAATGTTGGGTCGATTATTTTCAACACTCATTACAACAGTAAGTTAAGCAAAAATGCAAGTCGGTGTCCAAAACCCTCCAAAACGTAAGTCTTTAACCGGAGCATTGAAGTAAAAAGGAAAGCCCAGGAACAATTGCTCCTGGGCTTTCAACAACCAAAAACCTAATCACCAACCAATATGAAAGTTGTGTTAGGGTATTAGATACCTTTTTAATCTAAAACTTGCGTTTGGTTCAGAATGTTTTTTAAATATCTATGAGAGTCCTAATCCTTAATGCTCGATTTTCTCTTTAACGATGTGGTGGAGGTGGCCCTTCTGGTCTAGGACCATGTTTAAGTGCTCCGAAAAGCATTCGTTCCAACTTTAATTTTTGCTTCTCGTTACATATTTTGGAAACCTTACGGAAATAGGAAAATACTTCTCTTTCCCTATCCTCACTCAGTTGGCCTATTAAGCCTGTAATAGAATCCAATTCATTTTGATGGAAACTTGTATCATCCAATTTAGAAAAGAGGAGTTCTTTCAAATCCCTTGAGTGACGATCCAATCGCCTCATAGCGCGATGATGTTCGCGATCTATTTCGGCAAATTCGATTTGCTGTGCCTCTGAGAATCCCAATTCGGCAGTAATAAATTTTCGTGGAGGCCTTCTTTTTTCATCTGGTTTGTCAAGAATAAGAAACAATAGAACTGCGTTCATAACCATCAGAAAAACCAATAAAACGGTCAAGAGAATATTTTTCTTCATTGGACCTAATTTAAGAAGGATTCGCTTTCGGATGCCGACAGCCCATACGTTTGGGCAAAGGTCTGAAGTTCCTGTTGCTCATTTTGGTTGTTATAAGACCAAAGTGCAAGGGCATTCAACACCACAAAAAGTACGATTGCGGCAACTTGATACTTGGGAGTAAACCAATCTAACCAAAAATGTACTGTTTTAGGAGCAATGGGTTTGGCCATTTCCCTTAAAACCCTATCCTTAAAAAACGGTGGTTCGTTTACGGCCTTTATTTGGTCAGCCGTATCCAATACTTGTTCAACTTTCTGTTGTGTAGTTTTTTTACCATCCATGACTTTTACAATTATGTGATTAGATGCTATTTGTTTTATAACCTTGCGCTCTAAGGCTCATTTTTGTAATATTTTGTTAAAATCTTTTTCAAATTCCGTTTTGCCCTGAACAAAAGCGATTCAATTGAGGAAATGCTTTTCTCCGTTACTTCGCTGATTTCTTTATAACTGAGACCATCTATTCGATGTAAAGTGAACACTACCCTTTGCGCCTCTGGAAGTTTATTGATAGCGGCAAAAAGTATTTCACTTTTTTCCTTATTCTCAAGTTGAATCCCAGGATGGTTGAATTCTGTGAAATATGATGTTTTATCCAACGGCAGCTCGCTCCCGGTTATGGATTGCATAAACCCAAAGCGCTTCTTTGTCTTTTGCTTCCGAATGAATTCCAGGCTTTTGTTCACCGAAATCCTGTAAATCCAAGTAGAGAGTTTGGCATCCTCCCTGAATTTGTCAATGGAGGCGTACACCTCCATAAAAACTTCCTGGGCAATATCCTCCGCATCCTCCCTGTTGGGCACAAAAGACAGACAGGTGTTAAACACCTTCCTTTGATAGTCATCCAAGAGCCTACTGAACGCAGTTTGCTTTTGTGCTTTAAGGTCGGCTAAAAATGCTTTGTCTTCCAAGAATTTACGGAATTAGAATCTAAACAAGGTATTTCCTTTTAGGACAAGATGGCAAAAAAAATACAACATGAGCACAAGTTTTTAAAAAGGATAACATCTAAACCCTCGTAACAAAAATTGAAAAACGATGAACAACAATGTAAAACTTGCATCATTAATGGCCTTATTTTCCATTATAGGGATTTCCCAAGTAAGTGCACAACAAAACCGGAATAGAGAACAACAAGGCCCTCCTTCCTTTGATGTGCTTCTTGAGAAAATGGATACCAATGAGGACGGAAAGTTATCGGAAGCAGAGGTAAAAGGTCCACTAAAAAAGGATTTCACCAAAGTTGACCTCAATGAGGATGGCTATATCACGGAAGAAGAGTTTAAAAAGGCACCAAAGCCCAAAAGGCCTCCAAAAAGACAATAACTCTAAATTAAAATCAGATGAACAACAATATAGCAAATAGAATATTGGCACTAACAACGATACCAGTTATGGTTCTTGTTGGTTTCGTAGCATGCAGCACAGACAGCGTGGACGATGTTCCAGATGGTTCAACCGATGGGGATGACACGGTGGTTACCGAACTGCATGCTGCATTTGAGGCCTTTGATACCGAAGCTACCGAAATTTACCTGTCCGATGGTGGGACAACCATAACTATTGAGACCACAGGACTCCCCAACCATGAAACAGTGTATTGGGGTGTTGGAAATGAGGGATACATGGAGGAGCCAGATGTTGCTTTGACACCCTCCATAATAAGCAGCAACAACAACGCTGTGACCATAACGGTGGACGCAACTCCGGATTTGACCGGGAGTACTTCCCAAACCCAGCTGGGCACTATTGGCATTGCCGTGAGTGGTTCTTCACTGTTTAACGATCAAGAAGGAAACGGCCCCTTGAACGAGGCCGCTGCCAGTTTGGACTGGACGGGAGGACATATAGGACCCGGTGTATATCATTATCATCTAGAACCTAAGGCATTTTCCAACGATGATGATAACTTAGTAGGCATATTGTTGGACGGGGTTTTCATCTACGGAAGAAAATGTAATTCCACAGGAACTTATCCCACGGATCTTGATGCTTCTGGAGGCCATACACATGCAACCCAGCATAGCGAGGGTAGGGAAGAATATCACTATCACATTATCAACGAGGTCTACTCCACAACAGGGTCCTACATTATTTTTGAAGGACCTTATCAAGGATATTAAGTAATGAGAACTATCCAATTGCTCTTATTACTCCTTGTCTTAAGTATTTTCAGTTGCGAAAATGCCAAGGAATCAAAACGAGAAACTCCTGCAGTTGTGGAAGAAATTGTTGAGATTCCGAATATTGAGGTTCCCAAGAGTGAGACTATCCTGAATGGTAATGAGGGTAATTGGTACTATAAAGGCCAACTTTTTAATGGGTTCGCCATTCAATGCTACCCAAACGGAGCGCTGAAGCAAAAAATTGGTTTTTATAATGGAAAAAAAATGGGTGTCACAAAATTGTGGTTTCCAAATGGGGTTCTAAAGGTTGAGTCGCATTATCATGAAAATAAGCTAGTGGGAAGTTACAGGTCCTGGTGGGAAAATGGGATTTTGGCCGCAGAAGTATGTTATGAAAATGGAAAGCCCAGCGGCCTTGAAAAAAATTGGTACAATACCGGACAATTATCCAAAAAGAGAAACTTGGTAGATGGTAAGGAGGAGGGATTACAACAGGCATGGCTTCAAAACGGTACTCTGTACGTCAACTATGAAGCTAAAAATGGACGAATCTTTGGCATGCGCCGTGCCAATTTATGTTATCAACTAGCGGATGAAAAAGTCATTATCACCAAAGATTAGGTTTTTAGGCCTTCTGTTCATCGTTCTTACTGGATGCCAAAACAGCATTAACAAGGCGAACGTAAAAATTGAAGGGACGAGCAGTGTTGAACATTTACCCTATTACGGTGATAAATCCTTTACCCCAAAATGGATCAAACCTGGTAGTTTGGAGGAAAGGAAATTTCATACCATTCCCGATTACAAACTAATAAATCAACTTGGTGATACACTTACCAAAGACACCTTTAAAAACAAGATATACATTGCCGATTTCTTTTTTACCAGTTGTCCAGGTATTTGTCCTAGAATGACAAGCAACATGAGTCAAGTACAGGAAACCTTTAAAAATGATGATGAAGTTTTATTGCTGTCGCACTCGGTTACGCCATCCATTGATTCTATCTCCGTATTACTGGAATACGCAGAGGGCTATGGGGTAATTGACAACAAATGGCACTTGGTAACCGGGGACAAGATGGAAATCTACAATCTTGGTCGGAACCATTATTTCGTTGAAAATGACTTGGGCGAATCCAAGGGACCTGATGACTTCCTGCATTCGGAAAACTTCCTGTTAATAGATAAAAACAGTCATATCAGGGGCATCTATAATGGTTTGAACCGGGCATCTATAAATCAGCTGGTTGCGGACATTAAAGCTTTAAAAGAGGAGCGATAGGTTCGGTACTTTCGGGAATTGCAGTGGGGAGGATTATATATCCTCACAAGCTCCGCTTGAAAAATGGTTCAACAAAAAAAACGCTCAAGCAAGCTTGGCGTTTTTTCTTATCGAACTACTATTTGGTGACCCAGGGAGGATTAAAACACCAATTTTAAGAAAACCACAATATTTAGGGGCAATGTTATTATATATACTACTATCATTGAATTTACCTCTCTTTAAACTTTACGTATTCTTATTATTACTATCATTTTTCTGGGCACAAAATGGGCACATTTTTGTAACTTTAAGTACAACAGTTGAAGATGAAAATCACTTATTATTTGCGGGGTTTATCCAACCCTTCTACCATTTACCTCCGTGCCAGAACTGACATCCATGATATAAGGATTAAAACACCGTTTAAAGTAAATCCTGAAAATTGGAATCAAGGAAAAGTAAAAAAACATCGCATCGGTAGATCTTTTGATCATCGCACAAAATCTCAACTTCAACAGAACACCTTTCTTGATAAACTTCAAAATAATTTGAATGAGTTAACTGAAAGTATTAGTTCAAATTACTTAAGCAATAGACCGGCTATAAGTTCTCAATGGCTTCGCAATCAGATTAACCCGATAGAAGATAAGCCAATCAACTTTTCGGACTATATTCCTACCTATATTGAATTATCAAATCTACGTTCTTCCACGGAAAAGAAAATACAATCAACACTAAATCGGATTCTTAAGTTCAAGGATATTCCTTTAACCTCTATAAACAAGATTTACCGACGTGAATTGCTCGAACATTTGAGTAAAGAGGGCTATGCGCATAATACGGCACATCATACAATAAAAGTAATTCAGACTATTTGTAATCATGCTCATGACAATGGATATGATGTACATCCAGACGGATTGAAGTTTTCCCGAAGATTAAAACCCAAAAGACCTCCACATATTTATTTAACGCCTAAAGAACTTTTTAAATTGGAAAGTACAGTATTCAAAAAGACAGTCTATGAGATTACCAGAGATTGGTTACTGATTTCCTGTTATACAGGCCAACGAATGGGAGACCTTTTTGGATTTAAGAGGGAAAACCTAAAAACAATTGATGGTTACAAGTTTATTGCCTTGACACAAAGTAAAACGAAGAAATCCTTAATGGTGCCTGTCAACAATACTGTAGAGTGTATTTTAAATAAGTATAATGGACATTTTCCACCACTTCTAACAAAAGCCAAGGCTAGTAATGAAGTTCTCTATAATCGATTCTTAAAACAAGTTTGCCAGGAAGCCGCAATAACCGATATAGTTAAGGTTAATTTAAGAAATCCGAAGACCAATAGGTACGAATTAAGAAAAGTGCCGAAATGGAAAGCCGTAAGTAGTCATATTGGTAGGCGTTCATTTGCAACTAACCATTTTGGGAAGATGCGAACTTCATCTATCAAAACAATAACTGGACACAGCACTGAGAGACAGTTGTTAGAGTATATAGGACAACCATTGCAAGAGACTTTTGTTGATATAGCCAGGGAAATGCGACAAGTTGAGTTTTCACCACTTTCAATAATCGGTAAAACAAGTTAATAAATGAGACGAGATACAACACCTAAGGAATATGCCGAACAATTTGAAGTTAGACTAATGGAATTTATAGAAATTCAATTTGGTACTCGTGCTGAGTTCATAGATGAAGAACTTGAAAGGCTTTATTTGGAAATTGACCAACTTCAGGGTGGAGACGATCCAGAATACATGTTTAAAGGACTTTACCATATTGCTCAAAAATTTGGACTAACTAGGTATATAAATGCCAATAAACGGAAAATTGAATTTTTGAAAGGACTAAGTAGCCAGCCAATTGAGAATTCAAAAGATTCGTTTGAAAATCAAGCATTTCCGGATTACAAGGGATGTCTAAAAATGACTCCAACCGAGGCGGTAGAACTGATACGGGCCTTGCATACGGCAGGGTGCCTTAAAGTCAGCCTGTCGGAGACGTATGATATTTTTAGTACCTTGATTGGCATTGAAATTAATGGAAAAAAGATTAGTGGTAACATAAAAGAACGAGTAACACCTTATTTCCTGGAAAAACTAATTGAAGGTTGGGATGATTTTATCAGTTCAAAAAAAGCATTTTAGGTTCGGTGGTTTTGATTAATTTTCGAATCGAGTGTGCTACTTCCGTATTCTAACACCAGTCTTTAAAGGATATCTTTCACATTTAGATTTCAATTTATTTTATACGTTCTTAATTAGAAAACTCTAATTGTGTTACACACTTTGTGGAATTAACAATTGAATAATATATTTAAAAGTTATTCCGTCCTATGATTTATTGGAATTTTGATAAACCATTAAAAATTACAGTTTTAATATGTTTAGATTCCTTGAATATTGATAATTTACTTTTTAATTAGCCATCTTTAATAAATGTTTTATCAAACCTCATTAGATAATAAAAAGATAACTATTTGGATTGCTGTTGTTATTTTGTTGCTAGTCTTACAAAATGTTAGTGCAAACAACCAAATAATAAAACTTGAAAATGGAAGGGTAAGACTAATTCTTAATTATCCAAATATTCAAGTTGATAGTTTAGAAGAGGATGAGATGTTTATTTCGGATAATTCAGATTCTTTAATTTATGATTTTAGACCGCATAAAGAGCCTTTCTTTGAGGAAATAAAACATTTTGGGGCGAAAATCAATTCACTTTTTATTAGGATACACTCTGGTCATTTTAACTCTGGATATTCTATTATGTGTCTTGCTAAAGTTTCCGGTTCAACAATAAAAATCGAAGAGGCTTTTGGTTATTTCGAAATAAAAAATACTTCTGGAGTGGTTACCAAGACTATCGGAAGACCCCCACACAATGTACTTAGGGATTTTATAAAAACGACTAATTACAAATTTATTAAAGCAATAGATGATACTGACTTCATGTATCTTAATCAATTAATAAAGAGCAAATTATTAAATAATGAAATTGTAAGTAATCGGGAAGAAAGTCATAAGAGTAATAATAACTTGTTAATGCTCATTTTACTTAAAAGAACATTAACTAAAGGACATGTTTTTAGATTCGAAGAAGATTACTTATTCCCCTTGGCAATACCAAGCAAGTCTTTTGCTCATTCAAGAACCAAATTTCCATTTAGCAAGTATCTTCAAGAATTGAATTTTATTGACTCTTCTAGTCCTAAAATAACCGTGATATCTAAAAATTATAAAGATTCAATTTTAAGAAAGGTATCCGTTAAACCCGAGAATTTTAAAATTAAGTATAGATTAATAGGTTATGAACGATTACTAAGAATTAAAAGAATTGATGGTTGGATAAAGAATGGATTGTTAACTGGAGTCGCAGAAATTTTTTTTGAAAATGTAGTTGATGGGTACTACAATATTAAGAACCCTTCAATTAGATGCAGTTTTATTAATGGCGACCTGGATGGTGGAATCTCCTTTTATTTAAATGGTGTTCTCAGTTCTTCACTTTTAATCGAAGAAATAAATTTAAACAATAGCGATGTTGGGAATGTAACATCAAATACAACATTAAATAATTCAACTTCGAAAGAAATTGATGAAACAATAAGTATTGAGAAAAAAAAGTTAGACTCCCTTATTCCATCAAATGACAATAATGATTATCAGGTTGTCGTAGTTAGTGGTGATAACTATTATGATATTTCAGAGAGAATGGGATTTAACCTGAATCAATTAATAAAATCCAATACATATCCAGTTCTGAGATTACCCATAAACAAAGATTTAAAGTATCAAAAACTCTTTAATTATAAGTTGCATATTGTCCAAAAAAACGAAACCTATTCGTCAATTGCTACAAGGTATGGTTTAACCGTAGCACAGTTGATGGAGCATAATTATTGGCAAGAAAAATATTTGCCAATAAATGAAAAGGTTTTTATTCCACGAAACAAACAATCCACTGTATATTTTACAACCTTCTATCCGAATGGTAGGGAAAAGGCCTTTATTAAATCAAACAATGGGAACAAAATTGAGTTTAAATATTATGTGAATGATATATTCTTTCCATCTGATCGTTATGCCTACAAGGCGGTAGTAACAGGTAATAACAATGGAGAAGGATTTGAATTTACCGAGGAAAAATTAACGCCATATTTTAGAGATACCACAAGACAAATTTATTCTACACGAATTGGGAATCTAAATATTAGAATTGAGAAAATAGATACCACAATAGCAGAAGTAAGTTTTAACAAATTCAAAGGATATAACGTCTTTAATGGTAAATCGATTCGAATGTCGAACAAAGGTCGTTTCGAAACTATCTATGAAAATGGCACTCCAAAATCGATAAATTGGTTTTTTACAAACCCTACTTTCAATCTAAAAGGAGATTATGCCAATGATTCAAAAGATATTTTTTTAAGGAATGTTTCATGGGAACAACCTGATGGCTTTATTGCTCAAGGCACCATGAATTACGCCTATGAGTTAGTAGGACCTGGAAAGGTGTACTACCCTAGATGCAAGGAATGGACTGAATTCGAGGAAATGTCGTTGCGTACGAATAACGTTTCTTGTTATAGGGATTGGGGTCAACGCGTAAGAGAAGAGTTAAGAAGATGGAGAAAAGATTTTTTCAAGGCATTCAATAAACCATTTGATGATTTGAACGAATCGGTTTGTGGAAATAAACCTAATTGCAGTATTTCTGGAGGAGTTGGCTATACAAATGGTGAAGGGCCTCATTTATTGGATGGTAATGGTGCGCCAGTAGAAAGACCAAAATATGATCTTTCAAGTGAAGAGTTTGACCCTGAATTTACGTATGTCTTGGTAGATGATACTGAAATGAATGACTTGTCCGAAATTGTTGAATTAAGAGTGGAAGGAGAGTCTACAGATTATTTATATGCTGATATTGGTAACGTAAATTACCGACCAACTCCATTAAGTATTGTTCCTCCGGTTAAATCGGAATCAGGAGAATTTATTTGTGAGGTAAGAGAGCCTGATATCTACGCTAAATTTAGTGGTGGAAGTTTCATAGGTATGAGGGGTGGTGGAAGACCACATATGGGAACTGATTGTATCACTAAAGTAGGTCAGGAGTTATGGGCTCCTATTGATGGAAAGGTTGAACATGTTGGTTACTCATATAATAGTAATAAAACTTTTAGTTTAGGAGCAGTAGAATGGCAAAGTGAATTTGTTAAAGAGGACAATTTGAAGCCACGATCTCAGGCAGAACTTGCGACAGTGACAATAAGAAATAGTAAGGGAGTAGAAGTAAAATTACTATATGTAGCAAGAAGTCCACTAATTAGGGGGCAACTGGTGCGACAAGGTGATTTAATTGGTTATTCGGGAGATTTGTCTAAAGTATACCCGCCATTGATACCATTAGCCGACCCAGGACGGATGACTCAACATACTCATTTTGAAGTGAAAATTGGTAAATACCACTACAATTGGGACCTTACTAAAAAAGCAAAAAGAAAATAATGAATGCTAAATTGAAATATCTTATGGCTATTGTTTTGTTTGTTGTGGTTCTTTACATAATTCGATCCCAAACAAAAATTGTGGAAGAATTTGAGACAAACTTAAAACTGGATAATGATTTTGAGGGGATTTTTGTAAGGGATGCAGATACCTTGACTGTTAAACCAGGTAATGACAATTCAATTTCAATTAAGTAAATGTCTTATGATATTTTCAGTATCGCGAATTGAAACACTTAGGAAAATCCAATTTTAGAACTTAATCGGCTTAATAAACAATCATTAGAAAAAGTGCAAGATCGCATCTAATGTCACCTATTTGGATTAAAATGTCCCCTAATTAATGCGTTTTGGTCCCCTATTTGGTCATTGAAAGACCCCTAATTCTTTTACTATCCATATCGAATTTTGTTGATGAATAAAATTGTCAACAATGCCATATATATCACCAAAAGAAGTAGTACACCTCGAAATTCAAAATCAATATCTGACCAAACGCGAGTGTTCTCAACTATTAAAGGTTAGTCAATCCACAATAGACAAATATCGCCGTGAAGGCTTCTTAAAAGCCTACAAAATAGGTGCAACCGTATTATTTAAACGTGCTGAAGTTGAAGCAGCAATAATTCAATTATAAGATGAAATTGCGGTTAATATATCGGGAAAAAGTTGATAGAAGGTCAAAAACTTCATCTCATTATCAACTTATTGATGGAAACTCTCTTGGTTTACTTTCAACATACATAAGAATTTCGGCTAATCGTGGTTTTGCTAAGAACTCTCAACCCGATTTTTGGCTTCATGAACACAATGGTAAACGATTTAATAAAATGGCCACTACTGGGCTTTTTAAAACACCTTTAAAAGACGAAGTTTACTCAGGTGACCTTAATTACAAAACACATCAAATCCTTGTTCAAAGGAAACAGGAATGCGTCATCATTACTATTATGGTAAACAATTACCCGTACAGCAAGTCTTTGCATCCGAGGAACGTCGCAAAATTGGTCCGTATTGAATAAAAAAACCGGTTTAGTGGTGCATACCCACTAGACCGGTTCAACATTTGAAGATAATCAAAGGTACAAAATAGTGCCCTAAATATGTGGAGTTTTTTCACGGTTCGACCACACATAAATCTCAAACGACAAGAGGAGGAAGTACAGTATGATTAGATACGTCCTGAAATTCCTCGAATGGTAAAAATTTCAGCAATAATATACGAAAACGTCCCGACCACCGACGAACGTAAACCAATCTGCACAAACGACTCTATAGGTTGTTATTTAGGTTGTATTGCTACCCCGATGCAGGATTTCTATGTTAAAAACAGGAAAAGGGGCGAGAAACATATGCCAAAACAGTCGGTTAACACGACTATGAATTATTTTGTGTTTATATCAATCTTTCAATGGATTTAGATATAAGTGCAGGATAAAAAAGGGTGGTATTGTCTAAACTAAAAATGATTTTATTTTATTAAAATGGGCGAACAACAAAGAAGTGAATTTTACATTTACAGGCTAATAACAGGCTAATAGTTTATCAAAAGAAGAATTTATAATACTAATTTGAAAAACTGTAGAATGAAAAAAGAAAAACCATATATAAACCTCGATAATCCAAAAGAAGATTTAAGGCATTTACAGACAAATTTAAATTCTATAGATGGTAATATGATTGCAATAGCATTAGACTATAAGTATTACTTAGATTCGAATTTTGTTGATTCAGAAATATACAATCTTCGTGATAGGATTGTTTATCGATTGAGGGCTACCGACATTCATTTTCGGATGGTCATCAACCTACTAACCAGGTTGGATAGTGAACTAACCGATATCCATAGAACTAATAATAGTAATGATATGATGGTCCTGCATAGTCACTTTTTCAAAAGAGAAATTGACATTTCTGCTATATCTGATAGCATACTATTTCATTTAATTTCGGGATTTGATTATGTGAGTAGTCTTGTAAGTTTTGTAACAGGAAACAAAAAAAAACTAAAATGGGTGGGCCTTGCAAAGTCTGCCAGAGACAGTTCAAAAAAAATAAGTGCTGACCCTTTGGGTAAAATAATTGATACTTTGGATCGTGATTTCATAGGTAAATTATATGACCATAGATCTACCGTTATCCACCTGAAAAACGAAATCAGGCCAACCTCTTTATCAATTGATTTTATGAATGCAATAGTAACCACCAAGATTATCGCCTCGTCTGAGTTCACGAAAAGATTTCATGTCTTAAAAAAACAAGGTAAAGAAAATGATCTTAGCCTAGTTTACGTCATGATGTGGTTGCTAGGTGAAGCAACAAAAGCAATCATCAAAATACAATTTGGGCTTAAAGATTATATGGAACGGAATAAAGTCAATGAACAACCTTTTATGTTTTTAAAAGGTCCTAACAATGAGATTCTACCTCCATCCACTTCATACTGGACCAGGCCTTTTTAGTAAAATCGTTAATTACTCCCGAATTGTCTCTTGAAACAATTCTAAAATAGATTTCTCATTTATATCAGGAAAGTACTTTGATTCGAAAGTATCAAAAACCATCGATAGGTATTTCATAGAAAGTTCTGCATAAAACGGATCGATATGTCCTGAATCTACATAGGGGGTTCTTAAAAATCTGTGTAACGGGTTCTCGGATATTTGAACATTGAATTTACCTATATGATTCCAACTACTATGGGAATTATTGGAAAAGGGATCATAGACCAAATCGTAAAAGTCTTTACACTCTGCTTCAATTGACATTTGCCTAACGGATTTACCTGACCAACTTCCTAAATTTACTTCTGTTAAAAATGTATACCTATGAAAGTCAATCCATGCGATATTTGATTCTGTTGCTAAATCTTCATCTGGATTGCCTCCTGATTCCTCAATTTCTCGAACTCGTTTTTCAACTTGGAGTTTTTCATTACCAATTCCCCATTCAACAAACTTCCGTGAACGAACTAAAGGATCTTTTAAAATCCATTTGAGATTGATGATATTTTCTACCATAGCACGCATAATAAGAGGAGCCAAGTCATTGTTCCAAGCCTGAGGATTATTAGAAAACGATTTTGCCAGAGATATTTGTCTCGCGACCATTGCTCCGGTTACTTCGTAAATCGTAATCTTGGTAGCATCAATTTCCCAGGAATTCCATCGTGATTCCAACCTTTCTAATGAAAGTGAAATAATGGATTTAAGTGATTTAATCCACTTATTTAGATCAGCAGATTCTCTTTCATTCATTTTTGAAGATTAATATGAGGTCGTTCCAATTCAAATGACCTCACCCAAAAATTATTAGCCCAGTCACATCTTATAGTCAAATCCTTATTCCCTAGTATCCCGTTAAAACTTGCCCTTATCGAAGATGCAATTTGGCGACTTTTTTCGGTATCTGGATATTCTTTTATCTCGTTTATTCCTAAGAGGGAACTTTCTTTAGTGACTATCAACTTACCAGTCGCCATTGCCACGTATAGTACAAGTGCTTGTGCATACATGGCTTCTTTTGACCTTCGAAAACTAATATCTCCTAAAACGGATTTGATAAATTCTAAGTCAACATCTTCTTTTGAGAGTTCCAAATTGCTGTATAAAAATTCCAACGGATGACCTGGATAGAAATACTGTAAGTCCTTAATTCCCATTAATAATTTATCATAGGACTTACTAGACTTAAATCTATCAAGAAGTTTGCTTTTTTGGTGCCCCTTTAGACTAGAATATGAACTAAAAATATTGTGGGGGTATTTGGAATCAGATATTTCGAGATACAATTCATGAAGTTCTAATAGTACCTCATTTGCTGTTTTATAGCCTAATTTTTTCTGAACACAAGCAATCCAAAACAGTTCAGGAACAAAATCATCAAGCCAATTAATTTCAGAAAGAAAATTGCCCTGCATCATAATAGGAATTAATTTCTTCCCTTTTTGTTTATGATCTGATAGTATCTTTTTCTTTGCCACGTTACTCAAACTTTACCTCAATTTATGACTTAAATTCGATGGCATGCTTAGAAAGATTTTGAATTTGTTTTTTTATATCAACATTTAAAATAAAATTGATGGCGAATCAGGATTTAGAAGTAAAACTTGGGCACAGATTTGGGCACAAAAACAGAAAACCCCTTTCTATGAAAGAGGTTTTTCGCATATTAGTGACCCAGGGAGGATTCGAACCCCCAACCCTCAGAGCCGAAATCTGATATTCTATCCAGTTGAACTACTGGGCCAAAAGTATTTACGAACTTAGTTTTGTCTTTACAATAGTAGAAATGGTCTTTCCATCCGCCTGACCGGCCAATTCTTTGGAAACCATTCCCATGACCTTACCCATATCCTGCATTCCAGTTGCACCAACCGCATCGATTGTCTGCACCACTACTTTTTCAATTTCTTCTTCTGTCAGCTGTTCTGGAAGGAACTTTTCAATGATTGCGGCCTGTGCCAATTCAGGCTCGGCCAAATCATCCCTTCCTTGCTCTTTGAATATAGTAGCACTATCTTTTCGCTGTTTTACCAGCTTTTGTACCAACTTGATCTCATCGGCCTCGCTTAGGCCGTCAGAAGCACCTTTTTCCGTGCTTGCCAACAACAAGGCCGACTTAATTGCACGTAAAGCTTCCAAGGAAACAGTATCCTTGGCCTTCATTGCAGCCTTCATCTCCGACATGACCTGATCTTGCAAACCCATTTCTACTTATTTAGGGCTGCGAAGATAAAAAATAAACCCGAAAGTCTCTTAACAATCGGGTTTATGCTTTCCATTAAAAATGGAGTCAATTTAAACACTACTAATCAACATTATCGTGCAAAAAGGAGTTGTTGGAGCGCAACTGGATTTCTTCATTACTATCCTCACTCAATGTGGTGCGGGAAACTTTTTGTTCCTGCGGGGTATCATTCAAGTCAACCCCTTGTCTCTTGTATGCGGGCTGCTTTTCTATTTCATCAATACTGTTTCTATTATTCTGAAACTTATAGTTGAAGTTTTTCAGCTTTTTTCTTCGCTCATCGGCCCTATCCTTAAGCATATCGCTGATAGAACTATTGAACGGATCCGTATTTCCGGAGGCATCATCTCCTGTAGACGCTTCGGGAGCGATGGTCTTTTTTTCAAAAACCAGTTCATCCTCGACCATTTTTGGTTCATGGGTTTCGGCAACTGATCTAGCCCCAGTCAACTGGGTCTCCAATTCCATGTACTCTTCCAGGTTGTATCGGGTCTCACCTTCTTTCTTATACTCCAAAACCGGTTTTACCTCCACGTACTCCTTCACATCGATATCCTTAACCGTATCATCTGTTAAATCGAAGGTGATGGTCCGCTCCTCTTCATTTTCTTCGATGGTATTTAAAGGCATGTCGAAGCTCAGTGCAAACTGATCTTCTTTTTCCTTTGGGGATACCACTTCAGGGTCAACCACTTCAATATCGTTTAGAATGCGCTTGGCTTCAATAATAATAAAGTC
Organism: Flagellimonas flava; assembly: GCF_900129665.1. GTDB lineage: Bacteria > Bacteroidota > Bacteroidia > Flavobacteriales > Flavobacteriaceae > Flagellimonas > Flagellimonas flava. The sequence continues at coordinate 185,469 of NZ_FQWL01000004.1, read as the reverse complement.
CTCTTCCACATTTTCAGGAACTACCTCTTCATAAAAGACATTGAAGTTTTTGATGTAATTGGTGGTTGGAATTAGGTCCGACTCCGGCGCAGCAGGCTGCTCCTCGACAACTTCTTCTTCCATTTCCAAAGTATGCCGAACCACTTGTGGTTCAATTTCTATTGGGGCTTTCTCCACTTTTATTTCCTGTACAGCAGTGCTCTCCGGCTCGAGCTTCTGTTCGGCGGTTTGCTCGTCCTCCAGTGTGTAAAACACTTTTTTGCTTTCTGTATTTACAATATGATCTTGCTGATCAACATTGAACCCGGTAGCAATTACTGTCACCGCGATGGCATCACCAAGGTTTTCGTCCTCACCAACACCCATAATGATATTCGCACTATGTCCGGCCTCTATTTGAATGTAATCGTTAATCTCTCCAATTTCATCAATGGTAATCTCCTGAGTTCCAGAAACGATAAGCAGTAGTACATTTTTGGCGCCGTTGATCTTGTTATCATTCAACAGTGGAGAGTCCAATGCCTTCATAATGGCTTCTCCAGCTCTTGCAGAACCAGCCGCCGTTGCCGAGCCCATTATGGCGGTGCCACTGTTTGAAAGTACCGTTTTGGCATCTCTAAGGTCAATATTCTGCGTGTAGTGATGTGTAATTACTTCCGCTATTCCACGAGCTGCGGTGGCCAAGACTTCATCTGCCTTTGAGAAACCGGCCTTAAACCCGAGGTTGCCATAAACCTCTCTGAGTTTGTTATTATTTATAACGATCAAAGAGTCCACATTGGCCCTTAATTTTTCAATTCCTGCCTGCGCCTGTTTATTACGCATAGCCCCCTCGAACTGAAAAGGAATGGTAACAATCCCAACAGTAAGAATATCCATTTCCCTAGCTGCCTTGGCAATCACAGGAGCCGCACCCGTTCCTGTTCCCCCACCCATACCGGCGGTAATAAATGCCATTTTGGTAGTATGCTCCAACATTACCTTCACCTCCTCCATACTTTCTAGGGCGGCCTGTTCCCCAATTTCGGGATTTGCACCTGCTCCTAAACCTTCGGTAAGGGAAACTCCCAACTGTATCTTATTGGGAACCGGACTATTCTGAAGGGCCTGGGCATCTGTATTGCAGATAACAAAGTCAACGCCGTTTATACCGGCCTGGAACATGTGGTTAATGGCGTTTCCACCTCCACCTCCAACGCCAATTACTTTGATGACGTTGCTCTTGTTTTTTGGGAGATCAAAAGAAATATTGTCAAATTCGGTGCTCTTACTCATGACAGTTTTGTTTCGTTTAATGGGGTTACTATTCTGCGTTGTCCAAAAAGTCTTTTAACTTCTCGGACCATTTATCAAAAATCGATTTGCGTTCTTTTGAGGAAGGGGCGGACATATGCTCTTGGCCCACAAGTACCTTTTCTTCTTCCTGTACTTCCTCTTCCGTCATACTCCCTGAGGTATTGCTCTCTAGGGCGTTCATCAATAGTCCAACCGCAGTAGCGTACAATGGACTGGCTATTTCTTCCTCGGAATCTCCTGCCAAATGTTCATTGGGGTACCCTATCCGGGTATCCATTCCGGTAATGTATTCCACTAGCTGCTTCAGGTGTTTTAATTGGCTACCGCCACCAGTAAGCACTATTCCGGCAATGAGTTTCTTTTTCTGCTCCTCATGGCCGTAGTTCTTGATTTCCACGTAAACCTGCTCCACGATTTCCACCACTCTGGCGTGAATGATCTTGGAAAGGTTTTTTAGGGTGATTTCTTTTGGTTCCCGACCTCTTAGACCTGGAATGGAAACTATTTCATTGTCCTTGTTCTCGCCTGGCCAGGCCGATCCAAATTTTATTTTCAGTAGCTCCGCTTGCTTCTCTATGATGGAGCAACCTTCTTTGATATCTTCGGTGATCACATTCCCACCAAACGGAATTACGGAAGTGTGGCGGATAATGCCGTCTTTGAAGATGGCCAAATCCGTTGTGCCACCACCTATATCGATCAAAGCCACTCCAGCTTCCTTTTCCTCACGGCTTAAAACAGCCTCCGCTGAAGCCAAGGGTTCCAGGGTAATGTTCCCAAGATCAAGTCCTGCACTTTTGATGCAACGACCAATATTTTTAATGGATGAAACTTGTCCCACCACGACATGAAAATTGGCCTCAAGTCTGCCACCATACATTCCTTTGGGTTCTTTTATTTCAGATTGTCCATCCACTTTGTATTCCTGTGGCAATACATGGATAATTTCTTCCCCGGGCAACATGACCAACTTGTATACTTGATTACAAAGTTTTTCGAGATCATCATCATTGATCACCTCTTCCGAATTTGGTCTGGTTATGTAATCACTGTGCTGAAGGCTTCGTATGTGCTGCCCTGCAATACCAACTACTACCGAACCAATTTTTAAGCCTGCATTAAGCTCTGCTTGTTCCACGGCTTGTTGGATAGACGATATGGTCTGTGTGATATTGTTGACCACTCCCCGGTGGACGCCTAAACTTTTAGATCTTCCCGTTCCTAGGATTTCAATTTTCCCATATTCATTTTCCTTACCTATGATCGCTACGATCTTGGTAGTTCCAATGTCCAATCCAACTGAATAATTACCCTGTTCCATATGTTATATTTTGGTGCACACCACCTGATTGTTGAACTCTAAACTCACAACCGCATACTTTTCCAAAGACTTATCCTTGGCTGCTTTTGCGTAAAAGGCCATAAAATTTTTGAACTTCTCATTGAGATTATCCACCCCTCCCAGATTCACTACAAAATTTTCCAAGCGAAACTTAAGTTGGTATTTCCCTTCTGCTTCAATATGTATTCCGATGACATTTTTCCTTAGAAAATCGTCTTCGTTGATGTAATTCAAAATAACATAGGCATCCTCAAGGGTCTTACCTGTAATCTCACCTGTGATTATGGGCACCCGAGCGGAATGATGTTGTGACAAGGGCATACGCTCGCCCAAATCATCCAAATAAAATTTGGAGACTCCCTCTACCCTTCCAATTGGTTTTCGCTGAACAATCTTGGATATAAGTTCTCCGTTTACAGTAAGATAGACCTGGGCATTTTTCACCATATCGTTGGACCGAATTACCTCCTCTATGGTATTCAAAACTAGCTCTTCTTTAGGCCTATTTTTTACTGCTCCATAATTTTGTATTAACAATTTATTAACTGAGGCTTCGGTCAGATATAAGTTGTTGTCTCCCAAAAATTTAATAGAAATATCATCTACTGCTTTCCGTTTGCTCCGTTGATCGGCGAAACCGTACAAAGCGATTACCGCAGTGCACAGAAACCCTAATTTTATATAATTCCAATTAACTTGCATACGCCAATTCGTTTTTAATTTTTGGTACTTCCATTCCTATATCTCCGGCTCCCATGGTCACCAAGACCCCAGTTTTATTGGCCTTAACGGTGCTTACCAAATCAGACTTGCCAATCAATCCCTTTTTAGGGTTGTCAATCTTTCCCAGTAGCCAAGTGGAGTTCACTCCTTTAATGGGTTCTTCCCGAGCCGGATAAATTTCCAACAGAAAAATTGCATCAAATTTGGACAGACTCCGTGCAAATTCATCCACAAAATCCTTGGTTCGCGAAAAAAGATGTGGCTGAAACACCGCGGTAATTTCTTCGTTGGGATGCATCTCCCTAATCGCTTGATGAACCGCATCTATTTCTGTAGGGTGATGGGCATAATCATCAATAAAAACAAAGTCCTTTTCCTTAATTTGATATGAAAATCTGCGCTGAACTCCTTTAAAGGTTCCAAGAGCTTCAGCTAGACGGCTCGGCTGGGAACCGGCCTGCACCGCCATCGCAAAAGCAGCTAATCCGTTGAGCAGGTTATGTCTGCCCGGTTTGGTGAAGCGCACCTGTTTCAGCACTTCCATAGGAGTAATCAAATCAAATATGTAGGTACCACGTTCAATTGTTATATTTTCTGCCCTGAAATCGGCATCATCTTCAATACCAAAGGTGATTCCCTTCAGTGGCAATCCGTTTTTCACAAACAATTTGCCATTAGGCTTTAAACAACCCACAAAATCTTCAAAAGATTCATGTAGTTCTTCTTCTGTCCCATAAATGTCCAAGTGATCGGCATCCATTGAAGTAATACAAGCCATGTTTGGGCTTAGTCGTAAAAAAGAACGATCAAATTCATCCGCTTCCACTACAGAAAATTCGGTTCCGTTCAGTACAAAATTGCTGTTGAAATCCTCCGATATCCCACCTAAAAAGGCCGTAAAAGGGATTCCAGTTTCCTTTAATAAATGCGCTAAAATGCAGGATGTTGTTGTTTTACCATGCGTTCCTGCAACAGCAAAGCAAAATGTATCCCTGGTAATAATTCCAAGTACCTCGGAACGCTTTTTTACCTGAAAGCCATTTACCGTAAAATAATGTAGTTGTTGATGGGAATCGGGTACAGCAGGGGTATAGACCACCAAGGTATTTTCCTTGTTTTTAAATGCTGTCGGAACCAATTGCACATCTTGTTCAAAATGGACGGGAATCCCATGTTCTTCAAGTTCATTGGTAATCGGTGTGCGGGTCTTGTCGTACCCCACAACCTGCTTTCCAACATAATTGAAATAGCGTGCCAACGCAGACATGCCTATGCCTCCAATGCCTATAAAAAAGACGTTATGGATGTCTGTAAGCTTCATTTCAATAGTTTTTCTATTTCATCCACTATATGTTGGGTCGCTTTTGGCAGGGCCAATCCCCTTATATTTTGTCCCAATCTTTCTTGCTTCTCTTTTGAATCTATCAAGTTTTTGAAGGTTCCCTCAAATACTTCATCCAACTCGCTCTCCTTTAATAATACCGCAGCGTTCTTGGACACCAAAGCTTGTGCGTTCTTGGTCTGATGATCCTCCGCAACGTTCGGGGAGGGTATGAACAGCACCGGTTTTCCCATAAGGCATAATTCCGAAACAGAGCCTGCACCGGCCCGGGATATTATCATATCAGCTGCCGTATAGGCTCGCTCCATCTTATCAATAAAGGCCATTACCTTTACAGATGGGGATTCATGTTGCTTGTATTCCTCGAAATACAGCTTGCCGCATTGCCACAAAACTTGAATATCCAAACCATCAAAAAAGTCAAGTTCCTTTTCGATAAGTTGGTTGATTCGTCTCGCTCCAAGGCTTCCGCCAATAATCAAGACCGTCTTCTTGGCTGGATTTAGATCATAGGACTCCAAAGCTTCCTTTTTGCTGACTTTTATATCAACTAAATCTTGTCGCACAGGGTTTCCTGTTTTCACTATTTTCTCCTTGGGAAAAAATCGTTCCATACCATCGTAAGCCACACAAATGGTTTTTGCCTTACCTGCCAACAATTTGTTCGTAATTCCGGCGTACGAATTTTGTTCTTGAAGCACACAAGGCACCTTGGAAGCCGCTGCCATACGCAGTAATGGGCCACTGGCAAATCCCCCGGTGCCGATAGCGATATCAGGTCGAAACTGTTTTACTATGTTGCGTGCTCTCAACAAACTACTTATCACTTTGATTGGAAACATCAGATTTTTCAGTGTCAGCTTCCTTTGTAATCCACTTATCCACAGACCTTCAATTTTATAGCCGGCCTGAGGCACTTTTTCCATCTCCATCTTATCCCTTGCTCCAACAAACAAGAACTCTGCATTGGGATACCGTTGCTTTAGCTCATTGGCTATGGCAATGGCGGGATAAATATGTCCTCCCGTCCCCCCTCCAGAAAGAATAAACCTATAATTGTCCACTCAATACTTCTAAAGGGTTGGTTTCATCTATGCCATGGGATTCCTCCTCCAAATTTTCCTTTTTATTGCTTGCGCTCAATACTATTCCAATGGCCATACAGGTCATCCAAATGGACGTACCTCCCATACTGATCAATGGCAAGGGCTGTCCCGTAACGGGAAACAACTGCACCACAACTGCCATATTGATAAAGGCCTGAAAAACGATTGGCAATCCCACGCCTATGACCAAAAGCTTGGAAAAGATGGTTTTGGCCGAGTTGGCCACGACCACAATCCGAAATAGCAGTAATAGATAAAAAAACAGCAGGGCACCACCGCCCAATAATCCGTATTCCTCTATAATAATGGCAAAAATGAAATCGGAAGTACTTTGCGAAAGCATGTTTTTGATCACACTCTTTCCAGCTCCTTTTCCTAACACACCGCCCTCTGCTATGGCAATCTTTGCCAAAGTCAATTGATGCAAATCGTCCTTATCCGCTTTTTCCGGACTCCAAAACGTTTCTATTCTTGATTTCCATGTAGTTGCCCTTTGCCCAGGGATGACTTCTGGTGTTTTAAAGACAACAAACAAGAACATTGAAGCCAACACCAGTCCGGCACCGACAATACTGAACAAATATTTTAGTGGATAACCTCCTAAAAAGCACAAGACCAAAACCAAAAAACTAATAATTGCCGCGGTGGAAAAATTCTCGGGGAGAATTAACAAAACCACAAGGACAGTGGGCAGCCAAAGAGGTAAAATGCTTTCTTTAAAGGTTATGACCGTATCCTTTATCTTGGTCAGATATCGCGCCACCCAAATCATTAGCACAACAGATGCCAAGGTGGAGGTCTGAAAATTGACCCCAACAAATGGAATTTTAATCCAACGGTTTGCGGTAACGCCACCTATCTTAGTTTCCACAGTGAGCGTATAGGCCAAAAGTATCAGCACAATGGGCAGGGCAATTATGGACAGTCCTTTAAAGTAATGTGTTGGAATCCTGTGCACTGCATAGATAATCCCAAAACCCAAGAACAGCAAAACGGCATGTTTCACCAAATGCCCTACAGTAGTGCCATCATCGTTGACATAGACCAAATTGGTACTGGCGCTATAAACCGGCAAAAACGAGAAAAGGGCCAATAGTGCCACAAGGCCCCAAATGGCTTTATCCCCCTTCAGATTTTTAAATACCGATAACATCTTACAAGTTCTTTACAGCAGTTTTAAATTGATTTCCCCTATCCTCATAGTTTTCAAACAAATCGAAACTGGCGCAAGCAGGTGATAATAGGACTGAATCCCCGCGCTCAGAAATTTTATAGGCCACTTTTACCGCTTCTTCCATGGAATAGGTCTCCACCATTAGATCAATCACATTCCCAAAGGATTCTTTCAACTTGGTATTATCCATGCCTAGACAAATCACGGCTTTCACTTTTTCCCTCACCAAAGGCATTAGCTCGGAATAATCATTTCCCTTGTCCACTCCACCAACAATCCAAACAATAGGTTTTTTAATTCCGTCCAAGGCGTAGTAGGTGGCATTTACATTGGTAGCCTTTGAATCATTTATGTATTCAACATGATTGATTTTCAAGACTTTTTCCAAGCGATGTGGAACTCCTTGGAAAGACTGGATACTCTCTCGGATGGCTTCCTTTCTCACATTGACCAACATTGCCGCCAAACTGGCGGCCATGGTGTTCTTTACATTGTGCTGACCCTCTAAGGCCAAAATATCTGTACTCATTTCCAAGGTTTTATGTTCTATATTCAGTTTTATATTATTATTCTGGAGCCATGCTCCTTGTTTTTGCTCTTCTTTTAATGAAAAGGGCAACAATTTGGATTGAACGGGGTGTGTTTTCAGCCAGTTTTGGATTATTGGGTCATCCGCATCATAAATCAGATAATCGTTCTGATCCTGGTTCATGGCTATTCTGAATTTTGAAGCGATATAATTTTCAAATTTGTATTCATATCGGTCCAAATGATCCGGAGTAATATTGGTAATAACAGCAATGTGCGGTTTGAAATCCACAATGCCATCAAGTTGAAAACTGCTTATTTCCAAGACATAATGCCCAAAATCATGTTCGGCCACCATTTTAGCATAGCTATCACCAATATTTCCTGCCATGCCCACGTGAAGTCTTCCTTCCTTCAACACATGGTGGGTAAGCATAGTGGTGGTGGTTTTTCCGTTGCTACCAGTAATCCCAATCAAGGTGGCATCCGTATACTTTGTGGCAAACTCTATCTCAGATATCACCGGAATTCCCAACTCTACCAGCTTGGCGACCAATGCCACCTTATCCGGTATCCCTGGGCTCTTCATTACCACATTGGCATTTAGAATCTTAGATTCCGTATGACCTCCCGACTCCCATTCAATTTCAAAATGTTCAAGAACGTTTTTATAATTTTCCTTTATTTCCCCCTTGTCAGAGACAAAAACTTCAAATCCTTGTTTTTTGCCCAATATTGCCGTTCCGACTCCACTTTCACCCCCGCCAAGAATCACTAACCGGGCCATCTACCTGATTTTTAAGGTCACTATGGTCACAATTGCCAACAGTATTCCTATAATCCAAAATCGGGTAACTATTTTACTTTCGTGGTATAGTTTCTTTTGATAATGGTGGTGCAATGGAGCCATCAAGAAAATTCGTTTTCCCTCACCATATTTCCTTTTGGTGTGCTTGAAATAGCCCACTTGCAACATCACTGAAAGTGATTCGGCAAAGAAAATTCCACATAGCACTGGAATCAAAAGTTCTTTTCGCACGATAATTGCTATCACAGCAATTACACCCCCAATGGTTAAACTACCCGTATCACCCATAAAAACCTGTGCGGGATAGGCATTGTACCATAGAAAACCAACCAAGGCCCCAACAAAAGCTGCGATAAAAACCACCAACTCACCTACTCTTGGCAAGTAGAAAATGTCCAAGTAGTTCGAAAATTCAATGTTACCGGAAACCCAAGCAAAAATCCCAAGGGTAATTACAATAATCGCAGAGGAGCCGGCCGCAAGTCCATCTATACCATCCGTTAAATTGGCGCCATTGGAAACAGCTGTAACTATCAAAATCACAACGGGAATAAAAATCAGCCACGCATATTCCTTCATTCCTTCACCTGCCCAAGAAATCCAGTCTGCATAATCCAGTTCATTGTTCTTGAAAAAGGGCACGTTTGTGCGTACCGCCTTCATTTCCTGCCCAAAGACCTCCTCTACCCTTAAGTTCTCCGTAATTCGGGTGGAATCCTTCTCCTTGATGGTCACCTCAGGATGGAAATACATAATGGACCCTACAATAAGTCCTAGGCCCACTTGGCCCATGATCTTGAACCGTCCTTTTAGTCCCTTTTTATCTTTTTTAAAGATTTTAATATAGTCATCAATAAATCCGATGACACCCATCCAGACCGTGGTAACAATCAATAGGATTACATAAATATTTTTGATATCGGCAAAAAGCAGTACGGGCAAGAGGGTGGACATAATAATGATTAGCCCTCCCATGGTGGGTGTTCCTGCCTTTTGTTGCTGTCCCTCCAATCCCAAATCGCGTATGCTTTCTCCGATTTGTTTTTTCTGTAGGAATAAAATAATACGCTTACCATACACCATGGCAATCAACAAGGAAAGTAGCACAGCCATAGCTGCCCGGAAGGTCAGAAACCCAAAAAGCCCCGCTCCCGGCAGTTGGTATTGCTTTTCCAAATATTCAAACAGATAGTACAGCATTCACTAGATATTAGACGATAGACCGAAGAGGTGAAAGCAACGACATAATCTTAAGTCTTGAATCTTGCTTCTTATTTCCCGAATCATCGTTTCCATTCAATATTATTTGCCGAGGCCTTCAAGTGCCTCTTTTACTTCTTTAAAATCATCAAAATCCACTCGTTTACCATTGGTTTCCTGATAGGTTTCATGACCCTTTCCAGCAACTAGGATGATATCGTTCGCCAAAGCCAACTTGCAAGCGGCCTTAATGGCTTGCTTTCTATTTTCAATGGACAGCACTTTTCTGGTGTTTTGTGGCTCCACACCAGCCTCCATCTCCTCAATAATGGATTGGGGTGATTCTGTCCTTGGATTGTCAGATGTAAAAATTGCTTGATTGCTCATTTCTGAGGCGATATGACCCATAACCGGACGCTTCGACTTGTCACGATCACCACCACACCCCACTACGGTGATGACGTTTTCATTTCCAGTCCTCAATGCGTTGATGGTAACCAACACATTTTTTAATGCATCCGGTGTATGGGCATAATCAACAATAGCTGTAATCTTCTCCTTCGATATAAAATATTGAAACCTACCATCCACGTTTTCCAACTCGCTGATAAGTTTCAATGTTTCCATTTTTTCAAGACCTAAAAGGTCAGCTGCGGCATAGATTGCCAATAGATTGTAGGCATTAAAATCTCCAATAAGCTTAGACCACAGTTCGTTGTCGTCAATTTTTAACAGTTGCCCATTGAATTGTTTTTCCAAAATCTGAGCTCTATAGTCGGCATAGGTTTTTAATGCGTAGGTATGCTTTCTTGCCTTGGTATTTTGTAGCATCACCAAACCATTCTTGTCATCCATATTGCTCAGCGCGAAGGCCGTTTTCGGCAAGCCATCAAATAGTTTTTTCTTGGTATCCCGATATTCGGCAAACGTTTTATGGTAATCTAAATGATCATGGGAAAGGTTGGTGAAAATCGCTCCCGCAAAATGTAGGCCTTCAGACCTTTTTTGGTGTATTCCGTGCGAGCTTACCTCCATAAAGCAAAATTCCACACCCTCTTCGCTCATTTCCCACAGGTGCTTGTTAATGGTGAGCACATCCGGGGTGGTATGGCTTGTGGTGTATTCTTGATCGTCCACCATCACCTTGATGGTCGAGATCAATCCCACTTTGTACCCAGCTTTTTTAAACAGACTATACAATAATGTGCTTACAGTAGTTTTACCATTGGTACCCGTTATACCTACAAGTTTGAGGTTTTTGGAGGGATTGTCATAAAAATTGGCTCCAATCACCGCCAAAGCACTATTGCAATCCGGCACCTTCAAATAGGTTACGCCATTGACCAATATTTCCGGCAGCTCCTCACAGACTATAGCTTTAGCTCCTGATTCCACAGCTTTTTGTATGAACTTATGCCCATCTGTCAAGGTGCCACGTACGGCTACAAACACATCATCCATTCCAACATTTCTCGAATCGAAATGAATATGGTTGACCATCACGTTGGTATCCCCGCTAACTGCAGATAGGCTTACTCCAAACAATATATCCTTCAATAACTTCATGAAAGCTCCAACACTATTTTTTTCACTTGATTGATATCGGTTCCTTGGTTTACGGATTGTTTTTGAACCTTTCCATTCCCTCGAACCTCAACACTCAACCCCATGTTTTCGAGAAGGGAAACAGCATCCATACCACACATTCCCTTTACGTTGGGAACCTTGGCATGCTCTTGCTGTACCTTTGTATAATATTCTTGATATTCCTGATCCAAAATTCCATTATTGGCCACCTCACTCTTTACTTCGTCCACAATGGGCGAGGTGGCATAAATTTTTTGCGCCATTGATTTAAAGACCGGCCCTGATACATCGGCACCGTAGTATCCTACACTCTTGTCCGGTTCATGAATGACCACAATACAGGAGTACTTTGGGTTATCCGCAGGAAAATAACCTGCAAAAGAGGAGATATAGGCCATTTTATCTGGGTCTTTGGCCACATAATTTTTTTGCGTGGTTCCTGTTTTTCCAGCCATGGAGAAACTCTTTGAATACAATCCATGTCCGGTTCCGTAGTCCTTCTCCACTACTTCTTTCATTAGCTTTTGAACCTTTTGAACCGTTTCCCGAGAGCAAATGGAGGCATTGGCCACTTCCTTGTCGAATCTTTTGTGAATTCTATTGCCCTCTTTAACAGCTTTGATCAATCTTGGCTTTACAAATTCACCGTCATTTGCAATGGCATTGTAAAAGGCCAAGGTCTGCATAGGGGTAAGGGATACCTCATACCCATAGGACATCCATCCCAATGAGATTCCGGACCAACCCTCGTCCCCGGGATATCTTAGAACAGGATTACCCTCTCCAATAATGGGCAGGCCGAGTTTTTTGTGCAATCCCATATTCATCAAGCGATTCACAAATTTTCCAGGTGTCTCCTTATAATTTTCATGGATTATCTTGGCAAAGGCGGTGTTGGATGACACAGCAAAGGCTTCAGAAACCGAAATTTCTCCATAGCCACCCCATTTGGAATCTTTGACAACACGATCATAAATTCGGTATCTCCCTTTTTCGGTATCGATTACCGTACTGGTATCAACAACCTTATCTTCCAGAGCGGCCACCAAGGACATCAACTTAAAGGTGGAGCCCGGTTCATGTGATTCCCCAACCGCGTAGTTCAGTTTTTCGTAATATTTTCCTTCCGAAGTACGACCCAAATTCGAAATTGCTTTGATTTCCCCAGTCGCCGTCTCCATTACCACTACACAACCGTGATCGGCATTGTATTTTTCCAATTGGGCCAGGAGTTCATGGTGGGCTATATCCTGAATATTGATGTCGATGGTCGAAACTACGTCCAACCCATCCTGGGGTTCTACAATATTGTCCAGTCCAACTGGTTTCCATTGTCCTTTGGCAATTTTTTGCTTTAGACGTTTGCCTTCCTTACCCCGGAGGTAGCGTTCTCCAAAAGCACCATCAAGACCTACCCGGGTGTAGTACCCATTCTCATCAACACGTTCATAACCGATGCTTCGGGCGGCCATTTTACCCAATGGGTATTCACGAACCACGCGATGGGTTTCGATAAAACCACCTTTGTAGGGCCCTAATTCAAATAGCGGAAATTGTTTAATTTTTACATAATCCAAATACCCTACGTTCCTGGCCACCAGTTTATATCGATTCCCATTGGCCCTGGCCTTTCTAAACAGTTGTCTGTAATAGGTGGAGGGTTTCCCAAACATTTTTCCCAAGGAATCCGAGAGCGCCGCGACGTTATCCTGAAAATTTTGCTCCGAAACGGTCTTGGCGTCAAAGCGAATTTCATATTTGGGCACACTGGCCGCCAATAAACTGCCATCATCAGAATACAGATTCCCCCGATTGGGCTCTATGGTGAACATTTTTTCTGTCTTGCTCAGGGCCAACTCCTTGTAATCCTCTCCCTTGATCATCTGTATATCCACCAAACGCATTACAACGGCAATTGCAAACACCAAAAGACACCCGGCAACCAGGTATAGTCTATTCATGATATTTTTTTCCGTTATCGCCATTACCTATCGGACTTTACTTTGATTTTTTGGGGTGGATTCTTGGACGTTACCAAACCTTCGACAGCTACTGATTCCCTCAAGGAGGATTCAAGTTTCATCTGCTGGACAGTTGATCTATTGTGAAAAAATTCGCTTTTTAGCTTTCTTACTTCCTCACTAAGGGCCGCAATTTCATGTACTTTTTTATCAGCATTGTGACTACTGGAAATCATCATTGCCGCGAGAAAAGAAGCAAATAGCAGAAACATCCAATTTTTAGGGGCGTCACCGCTCACTAAAAACTTTCCTTTTAAAATATCCAGTAATCCTTTTTTCATCTCGTGTTCTGGTTAGGCCCTAGAAAGAGGCTCTATTTAAATTCGTTCCGCTATTCGGAGCTTTGCACTTCGCGCTCTATTGTTTCTGGCTATCTCATCTGCTGATGGAACAATCAACCCTCCTACTTTTTTTAGAGGGACATTAATGTTCCCATAAAAATCTTTCTCAGCCTCACCTTCAAACTTGCCATCCCTTATAAATCGTTTTACCAAGCGATCCTCAAGTGAATGGTAGCTTATCAAACTCAATCTTCCAGTGGCTTTCAAAATTTCCGGCACTTGCAATAAAAAAGCTTTTAGCACCTCTATCTCTTGGTTCACCTCGATACGAATGGCCTGATAGATTTGCGCCAAAATCTTGTTCTCTTTCATTTTTGGCAAGTAGGGCTTCAACACCGCTTTCAATTGTTCCGTAGTTTTGATTTGCGATGCAACGCGTGCACCAATTATCGTTTTGGCAATGGCATTTGCATTGCGCAGCTCACCATATTGGAACAAAACCTTCGCTAAATCTTCCTGGGAATATGAATTGACCACTTCAAAAGCGGACAATTCGCTGTTTCTGTTCATCCGCATGTCCAAATCCGCATCAAAACGAATGGAAAAACCACGTCCCGCTTCATCAAACTGATGGGAAGAAACCCCGAAGTCCGCCAAGATTCCATCAACTTTCCGAATGCCATAGAACTTTAAAAATTGTCGGAGAAACTGAAAATTTTGATTGATTAATTGAAATCTTTGATCATCTATAGCATTGGTCAATGCATCCTCATCTTGATCAAAGGCAAACAACTTGCCCGAGTCACCCAACCTTTTCAATATCTCTTTGGAATGCCCTCCACCACCAAAAGTGACATCCACATACACTCCATCTTTTTTTATATCCAATCCGTCCACCGACTCCTGCAGCAGCACCGGATCATGGTATTGACTACTCATCATCGGCAAAAATCTCTTCCGCCAAATCTGCGTAATCCTTCTCACCTTCCGCCAAGACCTTCTCGTACATTTCCTTGTTCCAGATCTCTATCTTGTCAAAAACAGCGTTGAGCACCACTTCTTTCCCTATTCCTGCATGTTCCACCAAATTTTTTGGAATCTGCAACCGCCCAGTATCCCCATCTATGGTGACCTCCTTCATCCCGGCAACGAAGTTCCTAACGAATGCATCGTACTTGCGATTGATCTTACTTTTCTTGAGTACTTTCTGCATCAAGGCATCAAACTCATGCTTAGGATAAAGTTCCAAACATTGCTGAAAAACAGACCTCTTGATGACAAACCCATCTTTGAGTACAGGCAACAACTGATTCTTCAGAGAGATGGGCAAAATCACCCTCCCCTTGGTATCAGCTTTACAATCGTGTTGTCCTATGATATGGGTCACTAGAAATCAATTGGTTATTAACTATAACTCAAATATATAGATTTTATTTCCACATTTCTCCACTTAAAAACACATTTGTTAATAAATTCCCCACTTTTTAGATAAAATGCGATGTTTTCCCCCTAAAATCATTTCATAATCCCAAATAGGGCCATTTACAGTTTTAGAGAAGGACAGGAAGGCAACATTTTGGAGGCGGTTGTAAAGTGAAATCGGTGTGGTCTTAATTGTCTATATTTGCCTACCAAGTACCAACTTATTGTAGATGGAAGACCAAATCATTAAGGAAGGCAAATTCAGATATATTGAAATAGGCGAGGGAACCCCAATGATCATTTTACATGGCTTAATGGGCGGACTGAGCAACTTCCAAGGGGTATCCGAATACTTTCCTCCCAAAGGGTATCAGGTATTGATTCCCGAACTGCCCATCTATGATATGCCCATGCTCAAAACCACTGTTAAGAACTTTGCCAAATTCCTGGAGGAGTTTATTGAGTTCAAAGGGTTGGAGGATGTGATACTTTTAGGAAATTCCCTAGGCGGTCATATCGGCCTACTGCACACCAAAATGTTTCCTGAAATGGTTAAGGCCCTTGTCATTACCGGAAGCTCGGGACTTTATGAAAGTGCCATGGGTGATGGCTACCCAAAACGGGGAGACTACGAGTTCATTAAAAAGAAGGCCCAAGATGTATTTTATGACCCTGCGGTGGCCACCAAAGAAATTGTGGACGAGGTTTTCGCCACGGTGAACGATCGCATGAAATTGGTAAAGACCCTTGCCATTGCAAAAAGTGCCATCAGACACAATATGTCCAAGGACCTGCCGCACATGAACACCCCTACCTGTATTATTTGGGGTGAAAACGACTCCGTTACCCCACCCAATGTGGCCAAGGAATTCCACGAACTTTTACCGGATTCCGATTTGTTCTGGATTGAAAAGTGTGGTCACGCTCCCATGATGGAACACCCAGATGAGTTCAACGTTATCCTTGAGGCCTGGCTAACCAAGAGGGGATTCTAAGCAGTCTTGTATCTTTGCCCTTAGTACTTCATAGCACCAAATGAAAATTACTTCTGCTGAATTTGTAATGAGCAACTCCAATGTGGCTAAATGTCCAAACGAGCCGCTGCCAGAATATGCGTTTATTGGTCGTTCCAATGTAGGTAAGTCCTCCTTGATCAATATGCTCATGGATCAAAAAAACCTTGCCAAAACCTCAGGAAGGCCTGGAAAGACGCAACTTATTAATCATTTTAAGATCAATAAAAATTGGTTTTTGGTGGATTTACCGGGCTATGGGTATGCCAGGGTGTCCAAAAAAGACAAAAAGACATTTCAGAAATACATCACTGAATACTTTCTGAAAAGAAAGCAACTGGTGAGTGCCTTTGTCCTGGTGGACATCAGACATGAGCCCCAGCCTGTAGATTTGGAGTTTATGGAATGGTTGGGAAGCCATGGGATTCCCTTCGCCATCATTTTCACCAAAGCCGATAAACTCAAACCCGGAGCGATCCAAAATCATGTGGATGCTTATCTAAAAAAATTACTGGAAGGGGTCTGGGAAGAAACACCACCCTATTTTATCACCTCATCCTCCAAACATATGGGGCGTAAAGAATTACTAGGATACATTGAGGAAATTAACCATCAGGTATCCCGATCCTAGGCGGCATCCAAGATTATATTGTTCGTTCCCGAACCAATTGTATTAGTTCTTCTGGCCCTTGAAGCTGGTTCAATTCATCTGATGAAATAAGAACTTCCAAACCCCTTTCTCCCTCCATCAAAACAATGGGAAAGGTAAATTTATGTCCAAACTTACTGGCGTATTCCTTTTGAAATTCGTCTTTGTGCAAAAAATCCATTTGGACTTCACTTTCTTGGCGGAACTTTTTCCAGGTCTTGTTTTCGGAAACCACTCCAAAAGTGATATCGCACAAACTACACTCATAAGTAGATGGACTGAACACCTTATGCATGCTGTCCAATATGGCATTTCTTGCGCCAGAATTGGCATTATACACAAATATCAGCTTTGACGGGTTCATTATCTCTACGTTTTCAAACAACAAGTTACTGCTACTTTTTCTATGTTATATAGTCAGAATTGAAAAAGTACCTTACAGATTCCCATTACTCACCATTAGGTATTGCAAGCACTAAATGCTATCTTAAACCCATGATTTTTGCAGTCCTATTGGTTGCGCATTGGGTGGGCGATTTTCTTTTGCAGTCCTCCAAAATGGCTACGGAAAAGAGTTTTAGCCTAAAGTGGCTCTCCATACATGTATTGGTATACAGCCTAACCATTGGGGCCTTTTCCTTGTTTGTTTTTCCTTTGATGTTGGTTACGCAATATATATTGATCAATGGTGCCCTGCATTGGGTCACCGATTTTTTCACAAGCAAGATGGCCGCCAGGCATCAGGGAAACCCAAGGATTTTTTATCCTGTTTTGGGGTTTGACCAAATGGTTCATGCGCTTTGTTTGTACGTCACTTATATTTACTATCAAAATCTGCTATAAGTATGCCGTCACCAACCACCCCAAATAAATTCATTAAAACCCTAACCATAATCCACCTGGCCCTGATGACCGGCCCAATCTTGTTTGGGTTTGTGGCATACTCCCAAGCCAAAGACGCTATCCTGGACTATTCCGATTCGGAGCAAATTTTTTTGATTGTAGTCCCCATTTTGGCCCTATCAGGAATTTTCATGGGCAATTTACTATTCAACCAAATCTTAAGATCGAGCTCCAAGGAAAGTGGGCTGCAGGGCAAACTGGCCCGCTTTCAAATCGCTTCCATCCTTAGATATGCGCTTATAGAGGGACCTGCCTTTTTAGGCGTCGTGGTTTTTTTTATCACCGAAAACCTTACCTATCTGTATATAGCGGCGGTATTGATTTTATACCTGTATTTGCTAAGACCCACAAAGGACAAGATAGAAAGGGGTCTAAAACTCAGGGGTGCGGATAGAGACCAATTCAATAGATTGGATCAACCTGTATCGTAGCCAACTATTTCTTCAATTCTAATTTTTCCGCGAAATAATCACAAAAGTCCCGCATGGTTGCAGTCATTTTTTCATCCTGTGTGGCTTTCATGAATGTATCGGACATAGTGACTAAGGTCTGATGAAAAAACACCTTCATTTCGTCCACGGGCATATCCTTGGTCCACAAATCAATTTTCAAGGATTCTTGATTCTTACTGTCCCAAACAGAAAGCATCATGGCCTTGGCCTCTTCATTGTTTATCCCTCCGTCCTCGGCAGACCAGGAGAGTTCTTCCGGTACTCTATTTTCATCCAGTCCTACAGTCAATTTTATTTCCGAAGTATGTGCTACAGCCATCTATTTTCTTGGTTTGTAATTTGATTTTTTAAAAATTTCGTCAGCGGACAATGTCAACAGTTGTTGTAAGTCTTCCTCGTTCCTTTTCCCATAGGCCCGCACAATCTGCCAGCCCATGTACCTGCCCAATCTTCCCGGGGATTCGCTATCCAATTCCAATTGAAATTTAGAGAATGGCGCGGGATCCAAAAACCGTCTATCCAATTTTGCATCTGTGCTATACAAGAGTTCCTGCTCCACGAAATAACGCCAGATTTGTTCCTCATTGGCTATTGCCCAATCCATCTCTTCTTGGGAATATCCCATCTTTTGTGCATCAGAAGCGTCTGGAAGCAATTTATCTTTAAGATAAAGTTCCTTGCCATAGTGCACCATCCTAGATAGAAAAGTTCTGTTTCGTGGAAACAGAATCACTTTTTTCGTAAAAGCACTGGCCACATCCGAAGCAAGAAACTTTTTGTCGAGTCCTTGGGCAATGTAGCGCTGAATACCCTGATAAAAATGGTGGTCTTTACCCAAATAGTTATCCAAGCCCAAAATTAAAAGCGAGTCGGCAAAAATGACCCTATCGTTATACCGCACATCCGAAGTAACCGTCACAACCTTAGGTGTGTTTTCCTTGGGAAAATAGAACTTAATATGTTTGAAAAGGTCTGTCAATTCATCAATCTCAACCTTAAAATCCCCAAAAGTCTTATCAACTTCTTTCGATAGCTCAAGTTGAATCGTATCGGTAAGTTTGGCCACCCAGATGCTGTCTGCAAATTGTTCGGGAAACAAATATGGGTATTTCGACTTAAGACCACCCAGGTCGTCGGGAGTAGCATTGGCAAATTCACGGTCAAATCTTTCCACTGTAAGATCCAAGGCTAGCTGGGAAATTTTTTCCTCCGTTGCATTTTCCTCCTTACAACTGCACAAAAAGAGTAAGATGATCAAAATTGAACGACAAATGGTGCGCAATCCAAAGTATTTAGTCAAGGCCTTTAATTTTAGCACAACAGCATTTAAATTTACAGGGGACAAAGGTAATTTATTGAATCTAAAAAGTTAGGTATGCAGACTGAAAAGGTAATAACACATATTGTGGACTGGTTAAGGGACTATGCTGTAAAGGCGAAGTGTAAGGGTTTTGTAATTGGAGTCTCGGGAGGAATAGATTCGGCCGTCACCTCCACCCTATGTGCAAAAACAGGTCTGGATCTATTATGTCTTGAAATGCCCATACATCAAGGTAAAAATCAGGTGACCAGGGCGGACAGACATATTGACTGGCTTATGGATAATTTTCCCAATGTTGGTAGGCAACCAGTGGACCTCACACCTGTATTCGATAGTTTGGTGGAGGCGTTGCCCAAGGTCGAAAATGAGGAGGATAGGTTTATGTCATTAGCCAACACCAGGGCACGACTTCGTATGGCCACCTTATACTACTTTGCAGCCCTTAAAGGCTATCTCGTAGCCGGTACCGGAAATAAGGTAGAGGATTTTGGTATTGGGTTTTACACCAAATATGGTGATGGTGGGGTTGATCTCAGCCCCATCGCCGATTTGCTCAAAACTGAAGTTTATGCACTTGGAGATACATTGGGAGTGAACCAAGATATTATGGAGGCAGCCCCTACAGATGGCCTATGGGGAGACCATCGTACGGATGAGGATCAGATCGGAGCATCTTACCCAGAATTGGAATGGGCCATGGAAATGGATGCGCAGGGCAAGACACCAGATGATTTTTCTGACAGAAAAAAAGAAGTATTTACCATCTATAAACGATTTAATACTTCCAACAAACATAAGATGATTCCTATACCTATTTGTGAAATCCCTGAGCAGCTAAAATGACCATTTGACCCAAAAAACCCAGCTTAAGACGAAAAAAACCCCAGAAATTCTATGGTTTTAAGAAAAAAATTACAGTTTTACGTTCTCAAATTGTTAACTTGCCCGCCACGCCGCGTAAGTAATTAAGTACTAAACAAAGTAAAACTCAAACCAAATGATTAAAGTATTAATAGCTGACAACCATCCCATAGTTCGACTCGGCATTAAACAGGTTCTTGACTCCAGTCAGGAAATCGAGGTCATCGCCGATGTTTCAACAACGTCAGAACTATTTGAAACTTTAGAGGAAGTTTCCCCCGACGTAGTAATGCTTGAAATGGATATTCCTGAAATTAACGGAATTGCCACCTTAAGAAAACTTAAGCAAGATTTTCCCGCTGTAAAAACCCTTATGTACAGTGGACAATCTGAAGATGTGTATGCGCTTAGCACCATTCGGGCTGGAGCATTCGGTTATCTTTCCAAAACAGCTGATTTGGACTATATTATGACCGCTGTTAAAAAGGTCAGCCAGGGTAATATGTTCATCACTAATGAGCTTGCCCAGCGTCTTGCCTTTGATGAAGGCACCCAGAAACCTAGAAGATTCTTCAGAAAACTATCTTCTCGCGAGGTTGAAGTACTAAAACTTTTGGCCAGTGGAAAAAGAAACAAAGAAGTTGCCGAAGGTCTAAATTTGAACGAAAAGACTGTAAGTACCTACAAAGCCCGTTTAATGAAAAAATTGAATGTGGACAACTTGGTAGATTTGCTGCAACAAGCTAAGGCACTGGAACTCTACTAGAGGACAGTTGATATAACACTTAATATCCCGGACCATGGTCTGGGATTTTGTTTTTTTACGAAAGTACCCTGTTCAATTTGGCATTCAACAGTTTATTCAACTGCAAGTAGTTCACAATTTCTTCCAATATTTCGGAATTATCCCCATTCTTCCCCTCGGTATCCAACTGCAGTTTCTTGATTCTTGTTTTTATCAGGTTACAGCGAAGCGTGAGTATTGTCTCACCTACCAATTGCGCTACCCCCTGCCCCTTAGCCTTCGGGTAAATATCTTTCCGTTCCCAATCGTGCAACGTATAGCGTTCTTCCTCCATTAAAATGGAAGACACTTCGCCAACAATTTCCTGGTCAAGTTCCGACAGGAAACTGTTTACCGTGAATTCTTCTTTGGCATTGAGCTCTTCAATGAGTTTGTAATAAATGGCCCTGAAGTTAACGTTTGCGAGTTCAATCTCATCTTCCTGAAGATCTAAGAACACCTTTTCATAAACCTTGGCCTCCACGGTTTCCGGTTCCAAAACCAAGTCGCCTTCGTCGTTTTCCTTCAGCACCAAGTCTTCAAATTCCTGTTTCTGATCACCATAGAGCAGCAACATTTCTATAACCTTCCGTTCCAACTCAAACTGCACATCCACCTTTTCGGTTACGGGGTCGCTTTTTACAACTTCAAAAGCCTTTTGCTCCTGATTTTGCTTTTTGAATGTATCCGCTGCGCCTTTCTTATCAATTTGGGCCAGAGTATTGTAAAGTACTTCTTCGGAAATCTGCATGATTTTGGCACATTCTTGAATGTAGACTTCCTTTTTAATTCGGTCAGGAATCTTGCTGATGCTATGTACAATATCGCGGATAGTATCCGCACGTTTAATGGGATCATTCGCAGCTTCCTCAGCTAAAAGGGAAGTTTTAAATTGAATGAAATCCTTGGCGTTTTCCTCAAGATAAAGCACCAAATCCTCATAGGTGTTGTTTTTGGCAAAACTATCGGGATCTTCACCTTCTGGGAAGGTACAGACCTTAACATCCATTCCCTGCTCCAGAATAAGATCTATCCCTCTAAGTGAGGCTCTAAGTCCGGCGGCATCCCCATCAAAAAGTACCGTGATGTTCTTGGTCAGTCTGTTGATAAGCCTAATCTGTTCCGGTGTCAACGCGGTTCCGCTGGAGGACACTACATTTTCCACCCCTCTTTGATACATCTGGATAACATCGGTGTATCCTTCCACCAAAAAACAATTGTCTTCTTTGGCTATTGCCTGTTTGGCAAAATATATCCCATAGAGCACCTTGCTCTTATGGTAAATCTCACTTTCTGGAGAATTCAGGTACTTTGCGGCCTTTTTATCATTGGTCAAAATACGTCCCCCGAAACCCAAAACCCTGCCACTCATCGAATGAATGGGGAACATGACCCGTCCTTTGAAGCGATCAAACTTTCTAGACTCGCCACCAGTTTGTTCCTTAACGATGGTTAGACCGGTCTTTTCCAAAAACTCCAACTGGTAGCCTTGATCCAAGGCAGATTTGGTGAAAGCCTCCCATTCATCCAAGCTATATCCCAAACCAAACTTTTTAATCGTATCATCCGTGAAACCACGTTCTTTAAAATACGAAAGACCTATTGCCTTTCCAGGCTGTGACTCCCATAAAGTATCGGAGAAGTATTTTTGTGCATATTCAGATACCAAATACATACTCTCCCTTTCATTGGCCTGTTCCTTTTGTTCATTGGTCTGCTCGGTCTCTTCGACCTCTATATTGTACTTTTTGGCCAGGTACTTTATGGCTTCGGGATAGGTAAAATGCTCATGTTCCATTAAAAATGCCACAACATTACCCCCTTTTCCACTACTAAAGTCCTTCCAAATCTGCTTCACGGGAGATACCATAAAACTTGGGGTGCGCTCATCGGTAAAAGGACTTAATCCCTTAAAATTGGAGCCAGATTTCTTGAGCTGCACAAAATCCCCGATTACCTCCTCCAAGCGGGCGGTTTCATAAACTTGATCTATGGTGTTCTTCGAAATCAAACTGTGGGATTAAATAGCCTCTAAAGGTAGCTAAAAAACAAAATTTTTATTGAAAAGTACCATTCATCAATTGAAAAGGGGCATCCATCAAACGCCGTAAGGGAAAATATTCTGTGAATCCTACTTTAAACGAGCAAATGGAGTCCAGAAACCATTTTCCAAACGGGGCGGAACCGAAAAGCCATATGAGTAGGAAAACCAACTAAAAACAAAGTATGAAGTGGTATTTAAAAGTTTTAAAACAGTATGCGGATTTCAAAGGACGCGCAAGAAGAAAAGAGTTTTGGATGTTTATTCTTTTCAATATGATTTTTGGTACAGCCGCTATGGTATTGGACAACATCATTGGGCTCTCTGGAGAAATGCCAATAGGCCCCGTCTATGGGCTATATATATTGGGGATGATACTGCCCAATCTTGCCGTTACCATCCGTAGACTTCATGACATTGGAAAAAAATGGACTTGGATTTTTGTCGGGTTGATTCCGGCAATTGGAGGTATTTGGTTGCTTCTGTTGCTGGTTAAAGACAGTGAAGCAGGAGTAAATCAATTTGGACCAAATCCGAAACTGGCAACCGAATAGATCTCGGGAAAAATCAACCTCTCCCTTTCCCCAGACATGATAAATGCTTTTCAAAAAGTGTAACTTGCCAAAAAAAGTAAATGATTCTTTTTTTTGGAACACGATCCGGCAAAAAAGAAAGTAAAAAACTAATCGGGGTAAGCTGTCCACATTGCGGGCAGCACGAAACCTTGACCTCAGTTTCCCAAGCCAATTATTTTCATTTGTTCTGGCTTCCCCTATTTAAAATAGGAACCAACAGTTTTGCAGAATGTTCCCATTGCAAACGTGGTTTCTATAAGGAGGAATTCACCCCTGAAATGGAAAGGGCTATAAACAGATAGAAAAGAGCGCAATCCGAAAGATGGAATTCTCGGCTGCGCTCGAATTGACAGTTGGTTATAAATCGAACCGTAGGCCCAAAGAAATGTTACGTTGCTCAACCTCCGCATCTTTGAAAATGGGGTTTAAGTCATATTTTACATACAATAGAATCTCATCAAAACCTGCATAAGCGCTTAGTCCATAAATGAGGTCGCTGGTGTTGTAGTCACGCTTAAATTTGTCCTTTACATTTTCTCCATCCCTGGAGTATTTTAGTTTCTGCCGAGTTCCCAGGTTAAGTCCCCCGTATCCACCGACACCGAATCTAAACTGGTTTTGAATAGAGTAACGAATGCTTTTTTCAGTCTCCCTAAACCGTGAAGGACCAAACTCAAAATGTATTGGGAACACCAGATTATCCATACGAAGTTTAGATTTGTCCAAATTGAACTCAAATTCCTCCAAGGTGGTTTGGTCCCCATTCTGGACAAAGATTTGGTTGTCATCAGGTTTTAACCCATTGAATTGAAAAGAAAACCCATAATTGAACCGTAGCCAATTGGAATTTTTGAATACCCTGGTCCGCCATTGCCATCCCATTTCAAAAAAACGGCTA
Source organism: Flagellimonas flava (assembly GCF_900129665.1). Classification (GTDB taxonomy): domain Bacteria; phylum Bacteroidota; class Bacteroidia; order Flavobacteriales; family Flavobacteriaceae; genus Flagellimonas; species Flagellimonas flava. Next base: position 161,142 of record NZ_FQWL01000004.1, on the reverse strand, counting down.
CCTCCAATTTTGTATGGAGAATCGTCCAAAGACTGCCCTTCGATAATGGCATTGTTAAGTCCTATGGCAAAAACAGGGTCCGAATAGGTCCGTCGGTCATATTTTATGTCTTGCCTCCATTTTCTAGAATTCGAAAAAAATATGGGCTCCCCATCAATTCGGATGGAAAAACCTTCATCGTCCTCATAATCTTGATCTTCATCGGCCACTACTAAGATTTCGCCATTGTTACGTTGCAGCAGTGAAATCTGATTGTCAATAATGGCCACTCTGTTCTCAATATTCAAAGCTCTCTTTTTTGCAACTTCGGCCTTTAGAAGTTTGGCCTCATCTGCACTAAGCTCGCCACGCTCCATTCGCCGGTTGATATCCTTCACCTCTTGTTTTAGAGCCTCCTTTTCTTGCTCGGTGATTTTCTCCTTCTTGGTCTTAAGGTCGTCTATTTTTCTCTCGTAGCGTTCTTGCCCCGCCATCTGGTGCGAAAGAAATAGAATTAGAAATGCAGTAATGTAAAGTGCGATTTTTGTCATGATTGATTTTTGATTCCCCTCTTAACCTCCCCTCCCAAACCAAGCTGGGAGAGGAAAACTAAAAAGGTATTTTGATTGATGAATAAAGTTTAATTGTTACGATCGGCCACTGCGGTACGAAGTTTAAAGTAACCGTCCTTGAGTGCATCAAAAATTTGATCTCGGAACGATTCGTCCAGCTCATCTTCAACTTCCGTGAGCAAGGCCATGGCGTCCACTCCACCTTCCGGAGTGAACAATTGTTCCGAAAGAATATCCCGTTGGGCAGCTCTAAGCAGGGAATCCACTTCGGCATCGCTCACCTCAGTATTAACGGATTCCAAAAGTCTCACCTGAGCAACCACCTCATTGATTTTTTCTGTTATAAGCGAATTGTTCTCTTCTAAAAAACTATCCTGTATCGGTGTTTGGGGGGCCTCGTCATTCTCTACCAGTATAATGGACTCCATTTGTGGTATTTCAGGGTTGTTGCCAACGCTGCCAACATGCTCTTCCCCACTATCAGAAACTACCTCTACCTGCTGTTCTTCCGTTCCCAGGACAACCACATCATTTTTCGGTGCACTACCACTATCAATTTGGGTATCCTGCTCCGCTATTTGAGTTTCTTGAACAGGTGCATCCTTTCTAAAAAAGAAGATAGAGGTCAGCAGAAGACCAATAAATCCGGCTGCGATGAAATATACCAACTTTCGGTTGCCTCTTTTGGTTGGTGCTTGAACCGTTTGGGCAGCTATTTTTTCCCAAGCTCTGGGGGAGGGTGAAATCTGCCTAGATTCCAGCTTGTCCTTAATATGTTTCTCCAATTTCTCCATAATTCCTGCTATTTGCCTTTTGATCTTTTGTTCGGCGACAATCCGCTTAGTTTTAGGTTTTCCTGCAGCATTTTTCTAGCCTTGAACAGTTGAGACTTGGAGGTGCCTTCTGAAATCTTCAACATTTTGGCAATTTCATGGTGTTTATAACCTTCTATGGCATAAAGCAAAAACACCATTTTATAGCCCTCTGGCAGTTCGTCAATTAATTGCTGTACATACTCCACATCAAATGCGGATGTCATCCCCTCATCTTGAGCAGGTTTGCTCAAATAGGTTTCCTCATCATAGACCACAAATTGTTTCTTCCTAAGGAACGATATGCACTCCCTAACCATAATTCGTCTAACCCATCCTTCAAAACTGCCCCGGTGCTCAAAAGAGTTCAAGTTTTTAAAGACCTTCACAAATCCATCCACCATGACATCCTCAGCAAAGTGCACATCTTTGATATACTGCCGACAAATACCAAGCATTTTAGGGGCAAACTTGTTATAAAGTTGCTTTTGGCTTTGCTGTTCGCCAGCTATGGCCTTTTTAATAAGCTGCTTCTCATTGGTATATAATGCGACAATCTTCAACAGTGGCTCCCAATTTGTTTGTTATAAAGATAGACGAGGAAAGTTTGAAAAGGGTTGCCCGCCAAATGATATTTTTTATCAAAACACCATAGGTTCCAAGCAGAACAGGGAAAGACTGTGCTAAAAAGAAGCGTTGGATTATTTTTTTCGGTCCACAACGTAGTTCACCATAAGGGTAAGAGCACTCTTATACTCAGAATCCGGGTAGTTGTCCAAGAGACCCAAAGCTTCGTCCTTAAAGGCGAGCATTTTGGTGACCGCATATTCCAATCCTCCCATTTCCTTTACGTATGCAATTACCTGCTTTACCCTCTTTTTATCCTTGTTGTGGTTTTTAATGGAATTTATAAGCCACTTCCTTTTTTCTTTATCACTCTGATTAAGTACATAAATCAAAGGGAGTGTCATTTTTTGTTCTTTGATATCAATCCCAGTGGGTTTACCTATCTTCTCTGCTCCGTAATCAAATAGGTCATCCTTAATCTGAAATGCCATTCCGCAGAGCTCTCCAAACTTCCGAAAAGTTTCCACGGCATCGGAGTGGGGTTGCACCGAGCATGCGCCCATACTGCAGCAAGCTGCTATCAAAGTGGCCGTTTTTTGTCGGATGATGTCATAGTACACCTCTTCCGTAATATCCAAAAGTCTGGCTTTTTCAATTTGCATTAACTCACCTTCGCTCATATCCCTTACGGCATTGGAGATGATATGTAGCAAATCATAATCCTTGTTCTCAAGAGCCACAAGAACTCCTTTCGAAAACAGAAAATCGCCTACCAAAACGGCTATCTTATTTTTCCAAAGTGCATTTATGGAGAAAAAACCACGACGTTTATGACTATCATCCACAACGTCATCATGGACCAGACTTGCGGTATGGATCAACTCTATGATAGAAGCACCGCAATAAGTGCGGTCATTAACCTTGCCGCCGTTGATCAACTTTGCCGTAAGAAAAACGAACATGGGTCGCATTTGCTTCCCTTTGCGGTTGACAATGTAAAAAGTGATTCTGTTGAACAGGGCAACCTTGGAAGACATGGATTTGAGGAACTTCTCCTCAAAAAGTTGCATTTCATCCTCTATAGGTTCCCTTATCTGCGAAACAACCTTCAATTCGACGCCTTTAGTTAATCTGATTTTGGAAGCCTAAAAGTAGGGAAAATGCCAGAGTTCATCACTGGATATTCCGAGTTTTAGGATGGGTGGTTTAAAGCTTCGGCAAACTACCAAGAAAATAGTACAATAAACAGATAACAATTTACAATGGATTAATGGCCATTGACAATTTAATATTGATCATTGTTTGTTGGCCAACTGCCCACAGGCAGCATCAATGTCCTTGCCACGAGAACGTCTAACGGTAACTGTAATCCCGTTTTGCTCAAGAATATTTTGGTACATTTCCACTGCTTTGGCCGATGCCTGTTGGAATTCTCCGTCATCTATGGGGTTGTACTCAATGATATTAACTTTTGACGGAGCGAATTTGCAAAATTTAACCAATGCATCCACTGCCTCTTTAGTATCATTAATCCCGCTCCATACCACATATTCATAGGTAATCCTACTTTTAGTTTGGGCATACCAATATTCCAGTGCTTCCCTTAGGTCCTTAAGCGGAAAAGTGGCATTAAAGGGCATAATGGACGTACGGACCTCATCTATAGCGGAATGCAGTGAAACTGCGAGTCCAAACTTCACTTTTTCATCCGCCATTCTTTTGATCATCTTGGGCACGCCAGAAGTGGACACCACGATACGTTTTGGTGACATTCCTAAACCTTCCGGGGAGGTGATTTTCTCTATGGCATTGAGCACATTGTTATAGTTCATCAAAGGTTCCCCCATGCCCATAAACACAATATTGCTCAATGGCCTGTTAAAGTATAAGCGACTTTCGTTATCAATGGCCACCACCTGATCATATATCTCATCGGGGTTTAGGTTCCGCATTCGTTTTAGTCTGGCCGTAGCACAAAATCTACAGTCCAAACTACAACCCACCTGACTGGAAACACAGGCGGTGGTGCGTGTTTCAGTGGGAATCAGAACTGATTCGACCACCAGTCCATCATGCAGGCGAACAGCGTTCTTAATGGTCCCATCCGAACTACGCTGCATCTGATCCACCTTGATATGGTTGATCACAAAATGTTCTTCCAACATACTGCGGGTCTCTTTGGAGATGTTCGTCATGGCATCAAAGGAATGTGCGGATTTCTGCCACAACCATTCGTATACTTGGTTACCTCTAAAGGCCTTATCCCCCTGATCGACAAAAAAATCCCTCAGTTGATCCTTTGTCAATGCCCGTATATCCTTTTTTTTTCTTTCCACTGCCTAAATATAGTCAAGAAAAAATCCCGAAGAGCCAATGAAAGCCTAACGGGATTCTATTTTGTTTCCTGCAAAGCAGGTATGTTTTATATGATCAACATGGCATCACCATAAGAGTAAAAGCGATATTGCTCCAAAATAGCTTGTTTATATGCTTTTTTCATAAGATCATGTCCAATAAATGCCGAAACCATCATCAATAATGTGGACTTGGGTAAATGGAAGTTTGTAATCATACAATTGGCAATACTGAAATCGTAGGGAGGGAAAATGAACTTGTTGGTCCAACCCTCAAACGTATTTAAGGTATGTTCTGATGAAACAGCACTTTCCAAACCTCGCATTACCGTGGTACCCACTGCGCAAATACGCCTCTTACTTTGCTTGGCATTGTTCACCACCTCGGTCGCTTTTTCATCAATGACCAATTCTTCGCTATCCATTTTATGTTTGGAAAGGTCTTCTACCTCAACAGGATTGAAGGTTCCCAATCCGACGTGAAGGGTTACTTCCGCAAAATCAACACCTTTGATCTCCAATCTTTTGAGTAGATGCTTCGAAAAATGCAATCCAGCTGTTGGCGCTGCCACAGCACCTTCATATTTTGCGTAAATGGTCTGATAGCGTTCCTCGTCCTCGGGCTCCACATCGCGCTTGATGTATTTAGGCAATGGTGTTTCGCCCAATTGCCTAAGTTTTCTTCTGAAATCCGTATAAGAACCATCATAAAGAAAACGAAGCGTCCGTCCTCTTGAGGTTGTATTATCGATTACCTCAGCCACCAGGCTTTCATCTTCACCAAAATAAAGTTTGTTGCCAATCCTGATCTTTCTGGCCGGATCCACTAGAACATCCCAAAGACGTTGTTCTTGGTTCAATTCTCGCAACAAGAACACTTCGATTCTGGCCCCTGTCTTTTCTTTGTTACCATAAAGTCTCGCAGGAAACACTTTGGTATTGTTCAGCACCATTACATCTCCTTCATCAAAATAATTGATAAGGTCTTTGAACATTTTATGTTCAATTTTTCCTGTATCCCTGTGAATCACCATAAGTTTGGATTCATCCCTGTTTTCTGCGGGATATTCTGCCAATAGTTCCTTAGGTAATTCAAAGTTGAAGTTTGATAATTTCATGTAGACTTTTTTTGGATATTTTTAAAAGAGGGCAAATATACAATCTCGGTATAGGGGATGTCAAGTAATTTGACGATTAAATGCCAATTACAATTCCTCGGTACTAAAACCAAGGGTTTTTAAGTCCTTCCAAAAATCAGGGTAGGATTTGGAAACGACTCCAGCATCATTTACTATTAAAGTGGTTTTAAGCCCAAGAGGACCAAAAGCCATGGCCATTCTATGGTCATGATAAGTATCAATAGTAGCCCCGGATACAATCGGCTTGGAGGGTTGAAGTGTCAAGCTCTCATGATCAATGACTACGGTAGCACCAACTTTTTGTAATTCAGTTTGCATGGCCGCCAACCGATCTGTTTCCTTTATAGGAAGTGTGTGTAAGCCCGTGAGACGGCACCCCATCCCCAATCCAAAACAGGTTACCGATATGGTTTGCGCGATATCAGGTGCATTGGACAAGTCATAACTTATGGTGTCAACTTCGCTTTCCCGTACTTTGGACAGGGTTATTTGATGTTCTGAAAAGGAAGTTTCAACTCCAAAATCAGTGTAAACTTTGGCCAAAATACTATCTCCCTGCAATGAATTTTCCTTATAAGAGGATAATTTGATTTCCGTGCCCACATCCGCCAAGGCCACAATACTGTAAAAATAGCTGGCAGAACTCCAGTCTGATTCCACCACCAGGGTGGTTTTTTCAATTGATTTTTTGGGCGTAACCCGGATTTGATTCCCCTCAAATTCTGTTTCCACCCCAATGTGATCCAACAATCCAAGGGTCATCTTGATGTATGGCACAGAGGTAATCTTTCCCACCAACTCCAATTCCAGTCCGTTTTCCAAACTTGGTGCTATCAATAGCAAAGCAGAAATATACTGGCTGCTGATATTAGCAGGAAGCGAAACCTGATTATTAGTAAGCTTTTTACCCCTAATCTTTATAGGAGGATACCCCTCATTCTTTTCATAAGTGATTTCAGCGCCGAGTTCTCGAAGTGCCTCTACCAAAACTTTGATAGGTCGTTCTTGCATACGATGGGAACCGGTCAGCACTACTTCTTTCCCTTCTTGGGAGGCAAAATACGCCGTAAGAAAGCGCATCGCTGTTCCCGCATGATGGATATCGACAACCCCTTTGGATGTAGCCAATCCTTTTTGCATCACTTCTCCATCATCTGAGTTGGATAGATTTTCTATGCTAATATCAGAGAAAAGGGCTTGGAGCAATAAAGATCTATTGGTCTCGCTTTTAGAGCCCGTAACTTTGATAGATTTCCGGATTAATTTATCCTTGGAATAGGAAATTTGGAGTTTCAATGCCTTGGTATTTGGTTGAAAGACCAAAGCTAGAAAAAACACCCTTAACCTACCTGCTCAGGTGTAACTTTATTTGAGCTTTTTGTTATTCTGATGACGGTCGTGGTCTCGTTTTGTCTTTAGGTCCAATTTTCTGTCAAAAGCTTCCTGTAGGTCCACTCCGGTCTGATTGGCAAGACAGAGCACAACGAACAAAACATCGGCCAACTCTTCCCCTAGGTCTTTATCCTTATCGGATTCCTTTTCACTTTGTTCCCCATAGCGCCTTGCAATGATTCTGGCTACCTCCCCGACCTCCTCTGTCAACTGGGCCATATTGGTAAGTTCATTAAAATAACGGACACCATGGTTCTTGATCCATTCGTCCACTGCTGTTTGGGCGTTTGAGATATTCATTATTCCTTGTTTTTAGTATCAATCCAAATGGTAACTGGACCATCGTTGAGTAAGTCCACTTTCATATCAGCACCAAATACTCCCGTTCCCACTTTTTTTCCCAAGTCCAGCTCAACTTTGGTAACAAAGCGTTCGTACATGGGAATGGCAAACTCAGGTTTAGCGGCCTTGATATAAGAGGGTCTGTTTCCCTTTTTGGTCTGTGCATGCAGTGTAAACTGGCTCACAATAATCATTTCGCCATTTTCATCTAAAATAGAGCGGTTCATTACCTCTTGTTCATCATTAAAAACGCGAAGATTGACCACCTTTTTGGAAAGCCAAGAAATATCATCCTCCGTATCTGACGCTTCAATTCCCAGCAGTACCAACAGTCCGTTTTGGATGCTGGAAACCAACTCGTCATTAACCGTAACACTGGCCCTACTAACCCTTTGGATAACCGCTCTCATCTAGTTTTCTTTATATATGTCGGTTCTGTAATTCTCTTCTTCACCGGTAATCATCTGTATATAACTGCGGTACCTACTCCACGCAATTTCATTGTTTTCCAAAGCATTTTTTACTGCGCATTTGGGCTCATCCATGTGCAGACAATTGTTGAATTTGCATTCCGATTTTAATCGGAAAAACTCTGGAAAATAGTCCCCAATCTCATCTTCCTCCATATCCACAATTCCGAATCCCTTAATCCCTGGGGTATCAATTATCCTGGCTCCAAAGGAAAGATCGTACATCTCTGCAAAAGTGGTAGTATGTTGCCCTTGCAGGTGTTGCTCAGAGATTTCAGCAGTTTTTAGCTTAAGTCCTGGTTCAAGTGCGTTCACCAAAGTGGATTTACCCACCCCGGAATGTCCCGCAAACATGCTCACCCTATCCTTCATCAAATCCCTTACGGCTTCCACATTTTCCCATTCTTTGGCTGCTATTTCCAAGCAATGATATCCTATTTCCCTATATAGGTTTACCAAATATTCCACCTCGACCATTTCATCCTTATCGTATACATCCATTTTGTTGAACAGCAATACCACGGGAATGTCGTAGGCTTCCGCAGTAACTAAAAACCTATCGATGAAACTTGTAAAGGTGGGTGGATTGTTCAAGGTAATGAGCAGAAAGACCTGATCTAAATTTGCCGCTATAATATGCGTTTGCTTGGAAAGCTTTACCGATTTTCGAATGATGTAGTTCTTACGGGGCTTTATCTCGGAAATGATCGCAACCGATTCATCTCCCACTTTGGTCAAATCAAAAACCACTTCATCCCCAACCGCAATGGGATTTGTGCTTTTAATACCCTTAATTCTGAACTTCCCTTTAATACGGCATTCATAAAAACTACCGTCCTCCGTTCTTACGGTGTACCAACTTCCGGTAGATTTATAAACTATGCCTTGCACTATTTGTTAAAATTTTCTCTACAAAGAAACAATAATCCACGCTTTAGTGCGTATATCTTTGTGAACAGTTTGTTTTTAACTATAATCCAATCATAATTATGAAAAAAATCTTTTTTATCGCAGTCATCGCACTTGCAGCAGTATTTGAAACGAATGCACAACAGTACAAAGTCATCACCAGTGTGGAATCCATTGTTCCCAACGGATTGGGACGATCTAGAATCGTAAATGCCTTGGAGGACAAGGACTACAGAGAGTACACCAGCGTACAGACTGAGGAGGACAACACAAGGAACAAATCCAAAAGAGGAGAGATTCGGGTAAAGAACTTTGAGGAAACCAAATTGTTGAACTTTTACAATATTGGCGGTATACGTTTCCAAAATATCGCTGCGAATGATGCCTTACTTACTTCCATGATCAATGATATGATCGCAAACGGATGGGAATTGGCATTTGTAACAAGTGCTGTGGAAAGTGAAGGTGGAAAAGGAGATGGAAAAGGTATATTCATAACCCGATACATTTTTAGAAAATAGATTTCACCCTAATAACTTTAAGCCCTTTGAGTTCTCAAAGGGCTTTTTTTTGCGTCCTATGCAACCCCTTGACATTTTCTCTTGTCCTTCTAGTGTATTAAACAGAAAACATTATGAAGAAAGTTTTATTAGTTGCAGGATTTTTATTCACCGCAAGTTTAAGCCTACAGGCACAAGAGTATAAAGTAATCACCAGTGTGGAATCGATTATCTCCAGTGGACTGGGCAGATCTAGAATCATCAACGCCTTGGAGGAACGTGATTACAAGGAGTATACCAGCGTTCAGACCAACGATGACAATACCAGAAATAAGTCTAAAAGAGGGGACATTCGGGTAAAGAATTTTGAGGAAACCAAACTACTCAACTTCTTTAACCTTGGAGGTATTCGTTTCCAAAATATAGCTGCGAATGACGCGGTTATTTCCTCAATGATCAATGACATGATCGCAAACGGATGGGAGTTGGCCTTTGTGAACAGTGCTGTGGAAAGTGATGGCGGAGAGGATGACAGCCAAGGTATTTTTATCACCCGTTACATTTTCAAAAAATGATGAATTAGCCGATAAAAAAAGCTCGTGATGTGAACACGGGCTTTTTTTATTTCTGTCTGTTGTTAATCAACAACATAGATTCGTCCACCCGCAAAGGTATTCTTGAAGACCCTTTTAGGTTTGCCATAAACATGGACATCACCTCCAGCCTTGACATTGATATCGACTTGGTCCGAAGCAAAAACATCTGCCTCCCCCCCCGCTGAAATCTTTACATCGGTTTTTTCAGTTCTTAAAGCGCGTCCTTCAAAAATCCCTCCAGTATTTAATACGATGGATTGATTTTTGGCCAATCCAGACGCTTCCACAATTCCTCCTGTAACTGCTCGAATTTCCGCATAATCCACGTCCATTCCGATATGGATTTTAGCTCCTTCCTGGGCACGCAGCTCAATTTTGCTTTTGTTCACCAATTCGTTGCAGGTGATTCGAGCTCCTTCATTTCCGTCGATAACATCAAGGTCGGTATAGTACACCTCGATCATGGTATCCTCCCCAAGGAATTTTTTGTCCAATTTCATGCGCAGCTTTAACACCCCATCACGGTTCATCCAAATGATATCATCCACATTTCGCCCCTTTATGACGATTCTGTTTTCGTCCTCAGACTGAATCAAATTTACCTCGATCAAATCGAAAACCTTAATCTTATTAAAGTCCCCGACCTCAGTATCAATCATACGCTGTGAAAAAGCCATGGATGCAAAAAGTGAAAAACAAAGTATAGCTAGATTTTTCATAGTAGTGTATTTAGTTTTTTTAAAGAGGTATCAATTACTATAATGTTACACTTTATTTCATAAAAAATGCCATTTGAAACCAAATTTGTTCCAAATGGCATTCTATTTAAATGTCTAGCTTCTAAGCGTTAATAACCTTTTCCTGATGATTTATGGATTCTTGGTGAATGGCTTTGAACATTCTAAGCACAAATTCCTCGCTCAATCCTTTGGATTCACCTTCCAAGATCATTTTGCCCAAAATAGCGTTCCATCGATTGGTCTGAAGTACCGCAACATTTTTCTGTTTTTTGAGCTCTCCTATTCCATCCGAAACCTTCATACGTTTTCCCAGAATATCGATCAATTGGTTATCGATCACATCAATTTGGGCTCTGAGATTGCTCAATTTGCTGTTGTACTCCGCCTCGGCATCAGTTTCTTTCCTAATTCGCAAATCTTGCATGATTTGTACCAAACGACTTGGGGTTACTTGTTGCGCAGCATCACTCCAGGCACTATCCGGATCATGATGGGTCTCGATCATCAATCCATCAAAATTCAGGTCCAAAGCAGTCTGGGATACATCAAAAATCATATCGCGCTTACCCGTAATGTGGCTAGGATCATTGATGATCGGCAAATCAGGAAATTTGGACTGTAATTCAATCGCCAGCTGCCACTCCGGAATATTTCTGTATTTGGTTTTTTCGTAAGTAGAAAACCCTCTATGGATTACCCCCAGTTTTTTTATGTTCGAAGATGCCAATCGCTCAACAGCACCAAGCCACAACGATAAATCAGGATTCACCGGGTTTTTAATGAGTACAATTTTATCGGTTCCCTCCAAGGCATCTGCAATCTCCTGAACAATGAATGGGCTAACGGTGGACCGAGCTCCGATCCATAATAAGTCCACATCGTGTTCCAAGGCCAAATCTACATGGTTCCTATTAGCGACTTCCGTAGCAGTTTTAAGACCTGTCTCTTCCTTCACCTTTTGCAACCACTTCAATCCTATAGCACCCACGCCTTCAAAATTTCCTGGTCTGGTTCTCGGCTTCCAAATCCCAGCTCGGTAATAGTTGACATCTGTATCTTTTAGGTCATGTGCTATTTTCAGCACCTGATCTTCAGTTTCCGCACTGCACGGACCGGCTATTACTAGAGGGTGGGGCAGATTCATGTCATCCAACCATTTTCTCATTTGCTTATTGTTCTCCATAATACATGCTATTTTTTTGTAAGTGGTATTCCTTTTAATATTTGTTTTATTCTGTTGGTATTGTTCATTTCCTGATATACATCCTCGTAGGCGTTCCCCAATAGTAGTTCCTTAAATTGTTCCAGATTTTGAATGTACTCCTCTAAGGATTCGACCACATTGGCCTTATTTTGTTCAAAAATGGGAGTCCACATATCTGGGGAACTTTTGGCCAAACGCACAGTGCTTTCAAAACCACTGCCCGCGAGATCAAAAATATCACGCTCATTTTTTTCTTTTTCAATAACTGTCTTTCCCAACATAAAGGAGCTGATATGTGATAAATGAGATACGTAGGCGATATGCTTGTCGTGGGCTTGTGGGTTCATATACCGAATTCGCATTTTCAGTTGCTGAAAAATCTCCAAAGCTCTTTCCTGTAATTTAAATGCTGTCTTCTCTACCTCACAAATGATATTGGTTTTTCCCTCGTACAGTCCATTAATGGCTGCGGAAGGTCCTGAAAATTCGGTTCCCGCGATGGGATGACAGGCCAAGAAGTTCCTTCTTTTGGGGTGATTTTCCACCACTTCACAAATCAAGTTTTTAGTGGAACCTGCATCCACCACAACGGTGTCATCTCCGACGGCATCCAGTATTTTGGGCAATTCCAGAACCAAAGCGTTTACCGGGATGCTTACAAAGACAAGGTCCGCATTGGATAAAGTACCATAGTCGCCCTTTTGGTCTATGATTCCCAAATTTAGAGCCTCTTCCAAATGCGTCTCACTCTTGTCAATTCCAGCAATGGCAGCATTAGGATATAATTTCTTAACATCCTTGGCAAAGGATCCTCCAATCAAACCTACTCCAACGACAACTAGATTCATATCAAAATCTTTCAATGGCTTCTTTTATTTTTTCTTCTTTTACGCAAAGCGAAAAGCGTATGTAGCCTTCCCCATTACTTCCAAAAATGGTCCCAGGAGCAATGAAAATATGCTTGTCATATAATACTTTATCAATAAACTCTTCCGAAGGCAAAGAACCCTCGGGGAGTTTACTCCATACAAACATCCCCACGGCATTTCTGTCATAGGCACATCCCAGTTTTTCGACCAGTTGAAACATGAGTTCCCTTCGTCTGTTGTACACCTCATCCAAACCTTCAAACCAGTCTGGCCCGCTGTTCAAAGCCGCGATGGCCCCTTTTTGAATGCCATAGAACATCCCTGAGTCCATATTACTTTTTACCTTAAGGACCGCGTTGATATGCTCTTGGTTACCCAGAACCATCCCTACTCGCCATCCCGCCATGTTGAAGGTTTTGCTCAAACTGTTCAATTCCAAGGCGCAATCCTTGGCCCCGTCAACAGAAAGAATACTTGTGGGATTTTTGGACAGTACAAAGCTATAAGGGTTATCATTAACCAGAAGTATCTGATGTTTTTTAGCAAAATCAACCAAATGGGATAATTGCTCCCGATCTGCGGTTGCACCGGTTGGCATGTGCGGGTAGCTTACCCACATCAACTTCACCTTGGACAAATCAGTTTGCGAAAGTGCTTCCAAATCCGGAAACCAGTTGTTCTCGGCCTTAAGGTCGTAGGTTCTAGGCACAGCCCCAATTAATTTGGTCACCGAACTATAGGTTGGATAACCCGGATTGGGCAGCAATACCTCATCACCTTCATTTAAAAAAGCCAGGCCAATATGCATGATTCCCTCTTTGGACCCCATTAGGGGCAAGATTTCATTAGCCGGATTTACGGTCACTCCGAACTTTACCTTATAAAACTCGGCAATCGCATTTCTGAGTTCTGGAAGTCCTTGATAACTCTGATATTGATGGGCCCCGGTATCTGCAATAGCCGCCTTTAAAGTTTCCAACACCTTAGGGGATGGTGCCAAATCAGGGCTTCCGATTCCCATGTTTATGATAGGCTTCCCTTCCTGAATCAGGCCTCGGACTTCCCGCAGCTTTCTCGAGAAATAGTACTCCTGAACGGTATGTAATCGCTCCGCTGTAATCATGGTAAAAGTGCATTTTTGTATTCTCCCAAAACCCTGAAATCCTCCGACATGATCTCCAGCAAGGATTTGGCTTTCTCAAATTGCGCATAGGCTTCAAAGGTGACATCTACAAAGAAGGCATACTTCCAAGGTGTCTCAATTACGGGCAAGGATTGAATTTTGGTCAGGTTTAGATTGCAATCACTCATTACGTTCAACACGGTGGCCAAACTTCCCCGTTTATGGTCCGTGATAAATCGTAAAGAAGCTTTGTTGATTTCCTCCTTCGGCAAAACCTTATTTTTCTTTTTAAGAACGATAAAGCGAGTGGCGTTGTTCTTTATGGTCTGGATTTCCGGTGCAATAATATCCAAGTCATATAAATCGGCGGCAACCTTTGGAGCAATCGCTCCAATTCGGCTCAGACCTTCTTCTTTAATGCGTTTGGCCGTTTCTGCGGTATCCGCAGCTTCCACCAATTTTATATGTGGATATTGTTTAAAGAACTTTTTGCATTGGAGCAAGGCCATGGGATGCGAGTGTACTTCTTCGACATCATCAATGCTGGTGCCCCGTAATACCATTAGATTGTGATGAATGCTCAAATAATGTTCCCCGATAATGTGGAGGCTGTTGTGGTACACCAAATTGTAATTGGGGATTATGGAGCCGGCAATGGAATTCTCGATGGCCATGACGCCTTTATCTGCTGACCCTTCACAAAGATGGTCCACCATGGAGTCAAAAGAAAGACACTCCACCAATTCCGTATCTGTACCAAAAAAATCCTTGGCCACCTGATGATGGTTAGATCCCTTGATTCCCTGAATTGCAATTTTTAAACCCATGGTAAAAAAAAAGCCCCGATTTTATCGGGACTTTATGTGTTTGTTTATACTAGCGCATATTCAGAACAGTCCCGTAACTCTCTTAAAAAAGAAGTAAAAGTAAAAACCGTTCCAGAAATACGTTTTTGTCATTTTGTACTAAATATTGGGCTAAGATAGTTATTCAGATGAAATCCGAATGCATCCGCCAAATTTTTTTAGATTTTTTGAACATCCTTTGAAATCGTTGCATATTATTTGGTCAAAAGCAATTTTAGTTTGGGATTCTTCAATTTCAATCCTTTCCCTGCTTTTAAATGTGTTAAGGAACCAACGGGTTTTTTACGCATCTAAGTAAAAAAACAAACAATAAAATATCTAAACCTGTATTTTTGGATACAAACTTCTCGGCATGTCCATTACCGTAACTAAAATCACCAAAACTTTTGGAAGTCAAATTGCCTTGGACCATATCTCCTTCTCAATAGCAAAAGGGGAAATTGTGGGTTTCTTGGGGCCAAATGGCGCAGGAAAATCCACCATGATGCGCATTTTGACAACCTATTCCAAAGCAGATTCCGGGAACGCTATGGTTGACGGCCATGATGTCGTAGAGTCCAAACCAGCAGTTCAAAGAAGCATTGGCTACTTGCCAGAACACAATCCGCTCTACCTGGATATGTATGTTAGGGAGTATCTCGGTTTTAATGCAAATGCTTATAAAACGGATACAGCCAGAATTGAAGAGGTTATAGAACAAACTGGTCTCACCCCTGAAGCACACAAAAAAATTGGGCAACTTTCTAAAGGATATCGCCAGCGTGTAGGTTTGGCCGCAGCACTTTTACACAATCCGGAAGTTCTAATTTTAGATGAGCCCACTACAGGGCTGGATCCTAATCAGCTTATAGAGATTAGAAAATTGATTCGAAATATTGGCAAAACAAAGACCGTTTTGCTTTCCACCCATATTATGAAGGAAGTGGAGGCCGTGTGTGATCGGGTCATTATCATCAATAAGGGGGTATTGGTAGCAGATAAAAAACTAGATGAACTACGTGATGTTGAGGAGCAAATTATTGAGGTAGAGTTTGATTACCGGGTTGAAGAAGTGCTTCTAAATAATCTGCCCCATGTATCCCGGGTAAAAAATACCGGAGGTTTTGTATACGAACTCACTTTTTCCACAGAAACGGACATGAGGCCGGCAGTTTTTGATTTTGCCCATGACAATCAATTGAAAACTTTACAGTTGAGCAGAAAAAATAAAAATCTGGAAAGTTTGTTCTCCGAGTTGACCAACACCTAGTTGCTACTCGTCCACCAGATGTTCGAGCATGGAGATATCCGTTTCAAAGGTCTCTGTTGCCTGTTTATAAAAATCCTTGTCATTGTTTTCTCCGCAGATTTCAAGGCAACGTCTATATGCATAACTATCAGATAGGACATCATCAATTTTTGCATATTGGTCGGTAACCTTCATTCCAGCATAGTAGGCTAATCGTTCATGGTAGACCTGCTGCAATTTCTTAAAAAGTTCTCGAGCCTTCTGAACCTCCCCTACTTTATAATATCCTTCCAAAAAAGGTTCTACAAACATATAATACCCATAAAATTCAAAAGGTATATTTTCCATCGCCATCTCGATTACCATCTTTGCACGGTCAATCTTTCCCTCCGCGATCAGTTGTTCCATGAGGCGAGCCAGGCTAATCCTAAAACTAACCCCAAATTGTCTCCTGGTTTGCGGGTCATGGTAGATGTCAAGATCACCCGCGTTGCCCCAATCCCATTGGCTCACAATTTGGAATGCCGTTTGGGTATCTATACGTCCCATATCTACCCCACCTTCGAATTTGTTCCTTATTGGCACCAATTTATAGGCCAAACCATCCAACTGCAGGTAATCCTTCATCCATATATATTCGGCGTCATCAAAACTTCCGCCAGAAAAATAAATAGGGCGTTCCCAGTCATTGTTGGCCAAAACATCCAACATTAAAATTCTATTCTTGTACAAAACATCGGGCAAATCTATGTCTATAAAGTCCACGATCAGGTGCTCGTCCTTTTTTGAAACCAGTCCGCTTTCCAATACATTTTTCTTGTTTACGGGAACTCGAATCTTATTCGTGGGATAAAACACGGTTGACAATTCACTCTCGGTATAATCAGACGGGTCCAATCCGTACTGCTCCAAAATATTCTTGCGTTTTGATTTTGGATGGTCGCTCCCAATCCAGTTCATAAAGTCCTTTATGTCCCAGCGATTTTCTGTCAACGGTTGATGATACACATAATCCCTATTGCCATAACGATAAAGTTCGTGGGTAAGTTGGGAAGGTATAGGCTCACTTTGATAGGATTTCCGTTTCATTTGGTCGATATACCAATCCGTGGCAAAATACCCCGTCACTATAACTCGTACATCAGTTCTGTATTCTTCGATTTCCTGAAGGTACCATAACGGAAAATTGTCGTTATCCCCAATGGTAAAAAGTATGGCTCCGGCATCTTTTTTTGTGGAATCCAGATAGGCCTTGGCCGAAGCTCTTGCCGTATACCTATTAGACCGGTCATGATCATCCCAATTCTGGAAAGCCATCAACAATGGAATTGCCAAGAGTGCTGCGAAAAGAAAAGGCACCTTCCTAGGATTGAGCATAAGCCTTTTATTCAAAAAAGAGCCAATGGCAAAGGCACCAAAGCCGGTCCAAATGGCAAAGGCATAAAAAGAGCCCACCAAAGAATAGTCCCTTTCCCTGGGCTGAAATATGGGAGGATTGGTATAAAACTGAATGGCCAGACCCGTAAACATAAAGAAGACAAAAAATACCCAAAATTGTTTTGGGTTACGTAGCCATTGAAACACCAAACCGGTTAAACCCAATAAAAATGGCAAAAAGAAATAGGTGTTCCTTCCTTTGTTATTTTTCACATCTGAGGGAAGGTTCTTTTGATTTCCCAAGCGGAGCTCATCCAAAAAGGAAATTCCACTTAGCCATTCCCCATTTCCATCGTATTTTCCCTGGATATCGTTGCTTCGCCCAACAAAATTCCACATGAAATAACGGAAGTACATATAATTGAACTGGTATTGGAGCAAATACCTCACATTATCCCATATGCTTGGGGGTTTCACCTCCAAATATTCCGCAAAATCCCTTAAAAATTTAATGTACTGTGCCGTATCAATTTCCCCTTTTGCATACCCTTGTTTAATTTGCTGCACAACTTCCCGTAACTCTGCATTGGAAAGATGTTTTGGTTTGACGGTAAAATCCAGTGCTCCGAAATATCGCATATAACTTTCGGCATTTTCACTGCTCCACATTCTGGGCAAAAACCCAATATGTTGAGGGTTTGATTCTGGAATTGCATTCTTATAGGGGTTTACAACTTCGTAGGTACCCGTTTTGAGGTTCTTTTCATATTTCGGATTATCATCCTTCCGACCTATACTTTCCGCGAAGCTGTCTGAATAATAGGCTCCATAAAAAGGACTTTCGGTACTGGGATATTGTTCACGGTTGTAATAGGCCAAAAGCAATCGGGCATCGGATGGATCGTTCTCATTGATTCCCACATGGGCATTGGCCCGGATGGGCAACATCAACCATGAGGTGAATCCCAACCCCATAAAAAGCAAACACATCACCACGAGATGGGTCCTTTTCCACCCCTTGGCATGACAATAACGTATGCAAACATATAACAAGACAAGTAGCAGAGCGCCCATAAGGAAGGAACCCGAATTAAAAGGCATCCCCACTTGGTTCACGAAAAAGACCTCGGCCCACCCGAATAGTTTCAAAACATAGGTCAACGAGAACTTAAAAACCACGAGTAAAAGTCCTACACCTAGCACGTTGAAGAGCATAAATTGTTTAAGGTTAGGTTGTGGGCAACGCTCAAAACAATACAATAGTACCAGTGAGGGAATCACCAAGAATCCCATAAACTGGATACCGAAGGTGAGACCAACAACAAAGGCAATCAATAATAGCCATTTAGCACTTCGAGGATGTTCCAAATTGTCAATCCATTTTAGACCCATCCAAAGTTGCACTGCCATCACAAAGCTCGCCATAGCGTACACTTCCGTTTCCACGGCATTAAACCAAAAGCTATCAGAATACGTAAACACCAAGGCCCCCACCACTCCACTGCCCAATCTAAGTATCGAGTTTTGAGCAGAGCCGTTTTCCTTTTGGGATTCCAACTTGCCCAAGAGATGGGTGATCGTCCAAAATAAAAATAGGATGGTAAACGCACTGGCCAAACAAGAGACATAGTTGACCATCAACGCGATTTGGCCATTGTCCTTTGCAAAAAGGGCAAAACAAGCCCCTACCATTTGAAAAAAAGGAGCTCCAGGTGGGTGCGGTACTTCCAGCTTCGCCGATGTGGCTATGTACTCACCAGAATCCCAAAAACTTACCGTTGGTTCGACCGTAAGCAAATAGGTAACAAATGCGTTGAAAAACAGCATCCACCCGAACAGTAGATTCCAATTTTGGTACCGTTTTTCAAGTGGTAAAAACAATCTTTGGATATATCCTTGCACCGCTCACGTGTTTGGATGCAAGAAAGCTGGGAATACTCTGTTTCACTAAAATTTGGGGTGCCAATTAGGTACTAGCACCAGTATCCTTTTGCACCAATTCCTGACGGTTGGACACATTGAGCTTGCTGTAAATACTAGTAATATGGCTTTTTACCGTACTGAGGCTAATATAGAGTTCGTTCGCAATTTCCTTATTGCTCATGCCCTGTAAAATCAAAGTTCGAATTGTATTTTCCTGTTTGCTCAACAAAGAAACGGCTCTGTTTTTTTTGAATTTTCTGGACCTGAGCAGGGCAAATCCCAAACCGATGGTCAAAATGATGAGAAAACTGATTACCCATTTGCTCCACAGCAATTGACTCTCCAGGCTTTTACCGGTCAAATACGCCAATTTTTTTTCTAAAAACAGATATTGGGATGGTTCTAAATCGCTCTGCTTCAAATCTGTAAGCAATGCCAAATAATACGATTCGTTTTGGGCGATATCTTGGTCCAAAAGTGCTTTGGATTCCAGTTGTTTAACCCCTATAAGTTTGACCATCAGTATTTGAAGGGAGTCTTTTACATAGGCCTTACTGGGAGCTATCCTCTCCTCTGTATGGATAAACTCCGTCAGCAAATTAGACTCAAAATTCTTAAGCTTTTGCCACTCTAGCTGGGCTGTATTGGAGGTTTCATACGATGCCAGGGGCGTTGGGCCTTTTCCAAACCGTATAAAATCTTTGTTGGAGAGTATAAAATCGGCTTCATGAACTAAGGTATCCCCTAAAGCCTTGTGAACCCGGTTTACCGATATCCGATAGAGTTTGTTTGACTCCGAAATGTATTTTTTATGAAATGAAAACGAACCATCCTTCTTAAGGCGGGTTACTGCAATAGGCTTGCCTATTGACTTCCCCACAGTAGCTTCAAGCGCTAATTCCTTTAAATGTACCTTGGTATCCCAGTGTTTTAACTCGTGATCATCAAGATGGCCCGAAATGGCATTCTGTCCAAAAAGCTGGAAAGAGAAACCCATCGCACATAAAACCCAAATAAACTTCTTCAAACTCCTGATTTACTCCTTAAAATTAATCCATTTAAGTGGCTGGAACAATATGTCATCAACTTTTCTTCTCTACCTTTTTTACAAATTAAAGAACATCGGTCATGCATAATGCCGGGAGAAAAGGATAATTTTGCACCAATTTTTGCAGCCTTTTATGAAAACAAATCCCGCCACCTTAGAGCTTTCCCAAGATGAAATGAAAACCTATGGTTATCAGGTTGTTGATGCCATAGTATCCCATTTCGCTACACAAAATGACAAAATGCCCGTTGCCATGGGTTCCAGGGAAGAAATGGATTCTTTGTTTCTCGAGGAAGCTCCGGAAAAAGGAACGGACCCAAAAGAGGTACTCGATTTTGTGTTGAGCAAGGTCATGACCAACAGCACCAATATGGCGCACCCCAAGTCCTATTCCTTTGTCCCAGGCCCAAGTAATTACATTAGTGTCATGGCTGACACTCTGGCTACGGGATATAACATTTTCTCAGGTGGATGGGTCGCCTCGCCGGCAGCGGCAGAATTGGAAATCATCACCATTCAATGGCTCTTGAAAATATTTGGGCTTCCGCAGAAAAAGGGCGGTGGAATTTTTACCAGTGGAGGGTCTATGGCCAACTTAACGGCTTTGACCACGGCCAGACGTATAAAATGCGGGCAAGATTTTTCAAAAGCTGTGATTTATCTTTCGGACCAAGCACACTCCTCAAATGTAAAAGCCATTCGGGTATTGGGGTTCAAAAAGGAACAAATAAGAATCATCCCAACGGATATAGAGTTTAAGTTCGGTTTAAACAAATTAAAAAACTGTATTGCCAAGGACCGATTGGAAGGTCTTCAACCTTTCTGTCTTATTGCAACCTCTGGCACCACCAACACAGGTACGGTAGACCCACTTACCGATTTGGCCGCTATTTGTAAAAAAGAAGATATTTGGTTCCATATTGATGGGGCTTACGGAGCTGCAGCCATTCTTTCCAAAAAAGGAAAACAATTGATGAAAGGCATTGAAAAGGCTGATTCGTTGACCGTGGATCCCCACAAATGGTTTTACCAACCCTACGAAATGGGATGCCTTTTGGTTCGTAACCACAAACATCTGAGCAGCACATTTACGGAACGACCAGAATATCTGAGGGATATAGAAGGAAATACTTCGGAAATTAATTTCTACGATCATGGCATACAGCTTACCCGTAGATTCCGAGCTCTTAAGTTCTATATGTCCATCAAAAGTTTTGGACTAAAGGCTTTTAGAAAAGCAATAACCTATAATATAGAGCTGGCTGAGGAAACTGAAGCAATTCTTAGGGCAAGCAAAAAATGGGAAGTGGTATTTCCGGCAACTATGGCAGTTATCAACTTTAGATACAACCCCATAGACCACAATTTCAACCAGACCAAATTGGACAAAATCAATCAGTTTATCTCCGAGAAGGTCGTGGCCTCTAGAAAAGCATTATTGGTTACCACCTTATTACATGGGCAAGTGGTTTTAAGAATGTGTTTAATCAACCCAAGAACCACACTTGATGATGTAAAGGATACCTTGGAACTTTGCGAGCATTTTGCTGCCGAGAGTCCAGAGTTGTCCTAACCACCGTTTAGTTGCTGACTCCTTTTCTGTTGTTCAAAAATGGTGATGAACATCCGCACGCTAATATTTCTAGCGCGCTGCTTTGCTTTTTCCGCATTGGTTCCAACAAAATAAGTGTCAATAGTCTCTATCCAATGTCGAAGCCAGATTCCGAAATGGTAGTTGGTAATGGTATTTCCCATTTTTTCATCCACCTCGGCATGCACCTTTAATGGGTTTCCCTTGTATTTCTGAACAAAAAAGAGATTGGTCTCCCAAAAGTTGATCAATTTTTCGATGTGCTCAGGCCAATCCTCTATGGTTTCGTTAAAAAAGTGCCCAATCTCAGGATCCTTCCGCACTTTGGTGTAAAAACTTGTCACCAATAGGCGCACATCATCCCTATCCACCAATTCCTTCTTGCTCATATCACAACAAATTTAGGATTAATACCACACTGCTCAACACCATACTTATTAGAAATAAATTGAAAATCGTCTTTGGCTTGCGCTGTGATAATACAGCTGCGTTGAACCCCATGCAAACAATGGTCACCAAAAATAATTGAAACATTTGCAGTGGTGACACCCCGTTTACCAAAATGTACATGGCTGCAACAGAACCCAAGCAACTTTGGGCAATAATGAAAATTGTGGAATAACCCCTGATGTCCCTTTCAAATTGATGCAAGCTTTTAAGATAAAGTTCCATAATCATGTCATTTGTCATTGTATGGAACAAAATTATCTCAGGGCCAAGACCCAAATTTATGACCGAAATCATATAATGCCTGTTTAAGGCTGGTCAACGTACAATTTTATGCGCTTGTATTTGAAGTACTCCTTTTTTTTCAAGTGCCTTGACGGCCCTAATAACCGTTTCAACCCTGAGTCCTGTCAAGTCTGCCAGTTGCTGACGCGAAAGTTCAACTACGTAGGGCTTGTTTACCGGAATATTGTGGATGTGTTCTTTAAAATAATCGATAAGTCTCAACAAACGATGTTCAGGGCTTTCCGAGGATATCTCAGCTACCATGGTTGCCTTATAATGCAAGCGTGCAGCCAAAGTCCGTGTTACCTGAAGATGAATTTCCGGGTTTTCTTTGAGCAATTTAAAAAAAGTGCCCTTTTCAAGTTTCCAAATACTACTCTCCTCTACGGCCTCTGCCTGTGCGGGATAGGCGAGTTCTTGAAAAAGTGGCGGCTCGCCAAAACTAGAGCCTGAAGTGAATATCCCTTGAATGAACTCTTTACCATCAGCGTTGAAATTGTTCATTTTGATTTTCCCAGAAATCACCTGAAAATAATACCTGGGAATCGATTGTTCTGTAAACAGCACCTCTTTCTTCCCTAGGGTAATTTTAAGTGCTCCATACTGTTTTAGGATACTCTCGGGAATCATTGCTTTTCTTCAAATTCAACACAATCCAGACGAATGTCCTCATGTTTTAACTGCTTTTCCAGGAGGTGGCAGTAATGGTTTGCGGTGGTTTTCTGATAGTATTTACAAGCATAGCAAGTGCGCTGGACTGTAAGGACACCATGCTGGTTCAATTTGTAAATCAATTTTCCCAGTGTTTTGAAAAGGTCCTGTTGCTCTTCCGTTGATAAGCCAGATACATGATTGCTCATGGGGTTTGCAAAATCTTCGGTTTGGGCAACCATCTCTTGACCCAAGGTAGACAACACTATGGTATAGCTTCGGTTATCCGATGAGGAATAATCTTTAATGATAAGGGATTTTTTATCCAGAACCCTTACAGCATCGCTAATGGTAGGTTTTGTCACATTGAATTCTTGCGCCAGAAAACTAACATTGTTGAACTCACTTTTGTGATGGGCAACAAAAATCAGAATTTGGATTTGAATAGGACTCAAACCAAATTCCTTGGCCTTTTCCCAAAGCATCACCTTAAACGCCTGTGAAACACGCTCCAAGCCGGCAACTATCTTGCTCGATAAATTGTCCTGCTGTATTTTGGGGTCGAAAACACTGTTATTTTCCATAGTAAACCATGCCTGCCGGGCGTCCGACAGGCAAAGTTAGTTATCCTAATCAAATTAGGAACAATTTTCCATTTCTATAATATAATAGCCCTGCTCACGTATGCCCTCCTCAACCGACTCAGGAGCGGATTGCATGTGGCAAAATCTACATTCGTTTGCGGATAGTTCTCCCGTTTTAAACGATTTAGTCTCTAAATAGGCCTTCCCGTATCCGAAAATAGTTGTGCTTTCGGTAAGCGTACTTGGCACCAAAATATCAAAGTGCATTATTTTCCCATCTTCCCTTGGAACATAGGTGTCCCATACTGAAACTTCCATGCGTCTATTTTACGGTATAAGGAAGGGACAAATCGCCGCTGGCTACACTAAATACTTCATATACGCCAAGCATAGGCTTATCGTCTATACTGGTGTTAACTTTCATATAGGCCGAGACTCCATCATAGTTAAAATCCGTTTTTCCTTTTATTCTGTAATCAGGAACCACAACCTTTATCACTTTTGCCCTCGTGATTACCGGGTATCCCGGAGAATCCATGTACATAGGCATACCAGGATTGGTGGGTGGAAGCACAACAGTTTCGTCGGCCTTCTTAAACTGCTTTACCGCTAGTCCCCCAGCCACTCTTTTATCCTCAGTGAGCACAACCCAATGTGGATGCCATACTATTCCATCATTATCCAAAATGCTATCTCCATTTTCGTCCCAAAGCGGAGTGTCATCAAAATCAGGGTGCGAAGTCAAGGCAAGGGCAAGTATCCCTTCTGTAGCACTAAATCCAACATCTGTTGGTTGTAGGCTTGTGGGGAATACGTATCCCAAAACAGGGGCACCATCAAGTTTTCCTGCAGGGTTGGGAACCGTATTTCCGGCATTTCCTTCAACAGCAATTTCCCAAACCGTTACACCAAGGTCGGACTCATGCGTGACCTGAACGGCTTCGATTTTAAAATCTTTCGTGTTGTAGGGGCTCTTTTGGGCACAGGCTGCAAAAAGGTTCACCACCAACAACATTGTTAAAACATAGTTCATTTTTGTTTTCATGATAATTTATTTAGGATTCCTAACTTTTATTGACGCGATTACCCTTTTACTTCCTCTATGGAAGCCCCAAAATTTATGTGCAATACATTCCCATTAGGTGTTACCAAAGCGGGAACAGATTTTACGCCCAACCCTTCTGCTTCGTTTATTCTAGAACGATCTTCTCCAATATTTACAATGTATACAGCTTCAGAACCCATTAACTGGACTATTTCCTGTTCCGCACTTACACATACCGGGCAGCCAGCATGATAAAAAATTGATTTACTCATTTGATTTATATTTTAAGTTTATTGCACTATTGCTTTGCAAATATAGTAAGGATTCCTAATTATACAAATTAAAAAAATTATATTGCCTCTATAGCCTCATCTATATGAGTTTGTACTTTTGGGTCTGTGCAGTTGATAAGAAGCGAGATTACAAGTCCTGTTTTGGGGTAGACAAAAAAATTGGAGTACACCCCAACACTATTTCCAACATGACCAACAAAGTCTCTTCCCAAACTATCCTGGCTTACCTGAAAACCCAATCCATAGTAAGTAGGATTCCCATTTACCAGTTGTGACGAAAGTAATTGATCCCATTCTTTATCAGGAAGAAGTTCTTTGTTCAGGATACAACGACCAAGTTTATCGATGTCATTACTTGTAGATAAGTACCCTCCTCCAGCAATCTTATATTGATTATCCACTGTGACAGCATTCTTGATTCCTACTTTATATTTGGTGTAGAAGGTCGCCTTAGGAAGTTCTTTCTCCTTATCCAATGACCGTCGCTTCAGTGCATCCGGGGTGAAAGTATGTTCCATCCCAAGAGGTACCAGAATCTTTTTCGATACGTACTCGTTAAAGGCCATGCCGCTAGCTTCCTCCATAGCCAGGGAAAGCAACACAAAATCATAACTGTTGTATAAGTAGCCCTTGCCAGGTTCAAATTTCAAAGAATCGTTTTTGAATAGTTCCAGACTATCCTTTATGGACATCGCTCTGTTTAATGCGTATTCTTTGCCTCGATATCCTCGTATTCCCGCTGTATGCCCCGCCAACTGCCGCAATGTAATATCGAATTCCTTTTTGGGATAATAGGGTACATGGTTGTAGATTGAATCATCCCAATCCAAAATTCCTTCTTCTACCATTTTGGCTAAAGCCAATCCTGTAATACACTTGGAAACACTTGCTATTCTGAATATCGTGCGTTGGGGATCTACTGGTGTTTTATCTTCCAAACGGGCATATCCATAACCTTTCTGAAGTAAAACTTCATTATTTGCCGAAATGGTCACCGCCAAGCCCGGTACTTTTTCTTCAAGGGCTAGATTCTGAAAAATAGCATCGGCTTTTTCCACGCCTGTGAGGTTTTCAAGTCTATTAATCCCTGACTTGTTAAATAATCCCTTTATATATGTCAATAATCCTCCCAATCTCCAGTTTGTTGCTCGAACATAAAAAGAATTCAAAAGAACAAAAAATACATATTGCAGGAAATCCGCAAGAATGGAAAAGCCACTGCCTGCTTTTACCTATAAATTTGTTTCAAGAATAGTGAACTGATGCCAGAAAACAAGAGTAACAAAACCCTGTACCATCAAAAGCTCAATAGAGTGGTTGACTATATCCATAATCATCTGGACGAAAAAATTGAGATTAGAAAATTGGCTGAATTATCCCATTTCTCCCCTTTTCATTTTCATAGAATCACTCGGGCTCTTTTAGGAGAACCCATCGGTGCCTACATTACCAGAGTTCGATTGGAAACCGCTGCCAAAATGATACGCTACAGCCCTCTTTCCATAGAGGAGATTGCATACAATATCGGTTATGATGCTCCTTCATCACTCACAAAAGCTTTTAAACAATACTTTGGGATTACCCCAATATCCTATCGTAATAACAACACTTGGAACATTCAAAACATACATATCATGGAAACAACGTCACTGAATATAAAAAAGCCTAAAATTGTCGACCTTGAAGACAAAAACTGCATTTATCTTACCCTAAAGGGAGCATACCAAAAATTGGACTATCCCGCGGCCTGGACAACCTTATGGGGAGAAGTTAAAAAACAGAAGCTATTTACCGCTGGCATAGAACATCTTGGTCTCCCCTACGATGATCCCAAGGTGACCAAAGAAAACAACATTAGGTATGACGCCTGCCTCATCATACACAAAAAGGCCCAGCCTGCAGGAAAAGTAGGCACGAAGATTTTAAAAGGAGGAAAATATGCAGTTTTTCATTATCAAGGTAGTTATGGCCATCTGAGCGAGGTCTATAACCATATTTTTAACACTTGGCTATTAGAAAGCGAATTTGAACTTAAGGATGAACCTGTGCGGGAAAAATACCTGAACAATGCAGAAAAGACAGAGGAGCACAAGCTAAAAACCGAGATTTATATTCCGATCAAGTAGGTCAGTCCCTGAAAATCAACCGTCCGTTAAAGAGTTCGTCCACTTCAATTTCCGGCGGACGGTCACTACTGATCACGTCTCCAGTTCCACGAATCACCCCAGCAATTCGCTGTTGAGGGTCTACAAAAACATCATTGGAACCCCTATGATTGATATTTACACTTTGGGCCACTAGGTTCTGGGCCTCAATTCTGGAATCCCCAGCAGCTATGGTGATATTGAAGTTGTCGGTTGTACCGAACACTTTGAAGTAGCCAATTGAATTGGTAATGATTGCCACAGTCTCGGCATTGACCTCCAAATCAAATGAACCATCCGTTGTTTCAGTTTCGGGATTGGAAAAGCTCTCTGAGGCTAGTTGTAGGGAAGGGTAATTGAGCACGCCATCACTTGAGATCCGGAGACCCGTGCTGCTCCGTATCTCAGTGATATTTGGTGCGGTAACATAAATCGTGGTCAAACCGTAATCCCGAATGAAATTACAACCATTCTCGTTACGAACAATGAGTCTGTCCCCTTCCACCGAAGCGGTTACCTCATTTTGTAGAAATTCTCCGGTTTCGATATCAACTTGCTGCTCTTCCCCATCCTTGATGATCAGATTGATATTTTCAAAAACAGTGATCTTTGAAAAACTCGGTACTTCAACGGTCCTTCTTGTCAAATCTCCCGCTCTTTGGAAACAGTCCGGTACATTTTCCCCATTGCAACCCATATTTAAAAGGCACAGCACCAACAGGATATAGCTCCAAAAATTTTTGAAGCTCATCTGTAAGTAATAGGTTGACCATCTAGCCATGAACATCATACATCTATAGTCTAATTCCAATTCCAAATTCTACAGTTTCCGCTTTGGCGCCATGGGATTTTAAGGTAATTGCCCCAAACCATCTATCCCCGAAATAACGCTTCAGACCAATTCGATTATAGACCCTTCCCTCAAAATCAAATGGGTAGTATACGTAATATCCCAATTGAGTTTCAAAACTCAATTTATTGATAAACAATTCATGTCCAATAAATACCCCAACTCTTTTGAAATCCGTATCCGGTGCCACCTGCAATTCCGGAAAGGATATGGATTGAAAGCGAATCAATTCTTTTAAGAAATTGGAAAAAAATACATCTGTTCCCAATTGCAAAGCACTTTTCCTACCCAATCTTTTGTCCGCATAGGCCGATAAAATCCAGAATCCGTAACGCCCTGAGTCAATAACATCACTTTCATTCACCCCGGTTCTGAATGCCAAGTTGTACCGAATGGGCTCTTCTACCTTTTCTTTGGTTTCGGGCTGTAAGTAGTTATAATTCAAATCCTGGTCCAAGTCATACGTCAACCCTAGATTAAGCGCAAAAGTGTTTGTGGAGGTGTTTGGTGCCTTAAAATTGGCATTGGAGTAATGTATCAGGGAAATTCCTGCCTTCACTCCAAGCCCTTTGAATAGATTTTCCCTTTGATAATTGAACATGACCATGGTTGAACTCAACAAATGGGTTCCATAAGCATTGTTTCTAAAATTGTCGTTTTTATCGTACGGATTGGTATTATACGCTACTCCCTGCCCTATTCTGAATTGTAAATTTCTTTGGAGAAAATAGAAATTATAGTGGGCGTATAATCCAAAATGCTCCCCTAGGGTAGCATTGTTCATATTCTGATAAATGAAGGAAAGCCCAGTATCCGGATAACCATATAAAGCTTCCCATTCTTCATGCCCAAAGCGTTTTCGATTGAATCCTAGTATCACACCACCGGGATGGGCCGAAATCAAATGGGAAATATCTGGGTTATGAAGCAAAATGGAACCATAAAACTGACTGGCATCCAGCACATATTTTTTGGCTATCTGGGAATCTTGGGAAATTCCCTGACTTGCTACCAAACCAATAACGAGGTTTAAAAGAAGTAGGCGCTTCATGAGGTGCTAAAATAGCCCTTTTTTGATGGAAGGTTGGTATTTAAATTTTATTTCAAAACTGGCAGGAGCATTTTAAAAAATCTCTTTTGCTATGGCCTTGATATTGTCCGATTTACCCATAGAATAATAATGCAAAACCGGGACTCCGGCTTCTTTGAGCTCCTTGGATTGCTGAATGCACCATTCCACCCCTACTTGCCGCACTTCTTTATTGTTTTTGCATTTTTCCACCGCGTCGATCAAATCCTCAGGAATATCCACCCTAAAAACTTGGGGCAAAAGCTGTAAATGTCGTTTAACGGCAATGGGTTTAATCCCAGGAATAATAGGAACATCTATCCCCATCTTTCTGGCCTCTTCCACAAATTCAAAGAATTTTTGATTGTCGAAGAACATTTGGGTCACCACGTAGTCCGCTCCCAATTCCACTTTTTGTTTGAGGCGCTTTAAATCTGACTTTAGCGATGGGGCTTCCATATGTTTCTCAGGATATCCGGCTACCCCAACACAAAAATTGGCACAATTGTCGGTTTCAATGACCTCATGCAAATAATTTCCTTTGTTCAATTCCCTAATTTGCCTTACCAAGTCCGAAGCGTATTTATGTCCCCCAGAAGTGGGTTCAAAATACTTTTCTTCTTTCATGGCATCTCCTCGCAAGGCCATGACATTGTCTATCCCTAGATAATGACAATCTACCAAAAGATACTCCGTTTCCTCACAGGTAAAACCACCACAAAGTACGTGGGGAACGGTATCGACATCATATTTATGCTTAATTGATGCGCAGATCCCCAATGTTCCCGGGCGCATACGCGTCAATTTTTTGTCCAAAAGGCCGTCCCGGTCAATATAAACGAACTCTTCCCTGGACGTGGTAACATCAATAAACGGAGGTTTAAATTCCATAAGTGGGTCGATATTGCCATACAACTCCTGTATGCTCCGACCTTTTACGGGCGGGATGATCTCAAAGCTAAATAGAGTCTGCCCCTTTGCTGCTTTTATGTGGTCAGTTACTTTCATTTGTGCTTAATTGTCAACTAGATTTGGTGCGAGCCATTTCTCGGCTTCTTCATTTGTTATTCCCTTTCGTTGCGCAAAGTCCTCGACTTGGTCCGGTTTTATTTTTCCCAAGCCGAAATATTTCGCCTTTGGGTTGCCAAAATAATAGCCGCTAACGCTAGCCGCCGGCCACATGGCCAAGCTTTCCGTAAGTTCAACGCCTATTTTCTCCTTGACCTCCAACAATTCCCATATGGTTAGTTTCTCCAAGTGATCGGGGCAAGCTGGGTATCCAGGAGCAGGGCGGATTCCCCGATATTTCTCCTCTATCAATTCATTATTGGACAAGGTTTCATCCAAGGCATAGCCCCAGTATTCTATCCTCACCTCCCTATGAAGATATTCAGCAAAAGCCTCTGCCAAACGATCCGCCAAGGCTTTGACCATTATGGAGCCGTAATCATCCAGATTCTTTTCATATTCTTGTGCCAACTCCTGTGTTCCAAATCCGGTGGTAACACAAAAACACCCCATATAGTCTTGAATTCCAGAGTTTTTGGGGGCAATGAAATCTGCTAGCGCAATGTTGGGAACTCCTTCCCTTTTCTTCAGCTGCTGCCGCAAGGTTCGAAACATGAATTTGGTATTGTTTACCTCCACCTCAATGTCATCCTCATCTACCTGGTTGGCCGGGAACAATCCAAAAATAGCTTTGGCCTTTAATAACTGTCCATCCAAGATTTGCTGTAACATGGTTTGGGCATCCTCAAAAAGTTCGGTTGCTTGGACACCAACTACATCATCCTTTAAAATATCCGGAAATTTTCCATGAAGGTCCCAGCTTCTAAAAAAGGGACTCCAATCGATGAAATCGGTTAGTTTTTTTAAATCAAAGTTCTCTAAGACCTGAATCCCCAATTTTTTGGGTTCTGTGATATCCAAAGCATCCCAATCGATTTGCAATTTGTTGTTTCGCGCTTCAGACAAGGTTAAATATTCTTTTTGCTTGGTACGGTTTAGAAAACGATCTCGAAAGCTTTCATAATCAAGCTTAATGGATTTTTTATACCCATCAGAGGTATCCTTTTGAAGCAGGTCGCCCACTACAGTAACCGCTCGTGAGGCATCATTCACATGAACCACAGCCTGACTGTATTGAGGATCGATTTTGACCGCGGTATGCGCTTTGCTTGTGGTTGCGCCACCAATTAATAAGGGCACGGTAAACTGCTGCCTTTCCATTTCCTTGGCCAAGAAAACCATTTCATCCAAAGAAGGTGTGATCAAACCACTAAGCCCTATAACATCAACCTGTTCTTCCTTGGCCTTACCAATGATTTTTTCAGGAGGAACCATTACTCCCAAATCCACAATTTCGTAATTGTTGCATGCCAATACTACACTTACGATGTTTTTTCCAATGTCGTGAACATCACCTTTGACCGTGGCCATTAAAATCTTACCTGCTGAAGATGTATTGGAATCTTTGGAGGCTTCAATAAACGGGGTCAGATGGGCCACTGCCTTTTTCATTACCCTAGCCGACTTCACTACTTGGGGAAGGAACATTTTTCCACTTCCAAAGAGGTCGCCAACCACGTTCATACCGGTCATCAGATTACCTTCAATGACTTCCAAGGGTCTGGAAGCCTTCTGTCTCGCTTCCTCCACATCCTCCACAATATACTGATCAATCCCTTTAACCAAGGCCCTGGTAATTCGGTCTTGAAGAGGTTCTTCCCTCCACGACAAATCCACCTTACTTTCCTTGGCCTTGCCCACGACGGTTTCCGCAAATTCCAGTAAGCGTTCCGTGGCATCATCCCGTCTATCCAGAATCACATCTTCCACATGTTCCAGTAGGTCTTTTGGAATATCGTCATAAATCTCCAACAGAGCAGGATTAACAATACCCATGTTCATCCCGGCTTCTATAGCGTGGAACAAAAACACAGAATGCATGGCCTCACGTACCGGATTGTTCCCTCGAAATGAAAAGGAAACATTACTAACACCCCCACTTACACTGCAATGCGGAAGGTTTTGGCGCACCCAACGGGTCCCCTCAATGAAATCTATGGCATTTTTTCGATGCTCCTCCATTCCTGTGGCCACTGGAAAAATATTGAGGTCGAAAATGATGTCTTCAGGGGGGAAATGAACTTCGTTCACCAAAATATCATAGGAGCGTTTGGCAATCTCTATTCTTCGGTCATAGTTATCCGCCTGACCCACTTCATCAAACGCCATGACAATCACCGCCGCCCCATATCTTTTGATTAAGGTAGCTTGCCGCTTAAACTCAGTTTCGCCTTCCTTGAGACTGATAGAATTGACTACACATTTGCCCTGAACCACTTGAAGTCCCGCTTCAATGATTTCCCATTTAGAACTATCAATCATAATGGGAACCCGGGCAATATCCGGTTCGGAAACAATAAGGTTTAAGAATCGAACCATGGCCTCCCTACCATCGATCAAGCCATCATCCATATTGATATCGATGATTTGGGCCCCGCCCTCCACCTGATGTCTGGCCACCTCCAAGGCTTCATCAAACTTTTCCTCTTTTACGAGCCTAAGGAACTTCTTGGAACCTGCCACATTAGTCCTTTCCCCAACGTTTATAAAATTGCTTTCAGGAGTAATTATAAGGGGTTCGAGACCTGAAAGTCGTAAGTGTTTTTGTGCGGTTATCACTTTTCTAATGACTTTTGATCGATTCGTACATATTTCTCAATGATATGTCTTTTTATTCTGGCCTCAGGGACATCTTCAATACCCGATTGAATCAATGTATCTCCTTTGATCTCGATTTGGAACTGAAACTCATGTCCCCGAACCTCATCAACGGCTATGTATTCCAACTTCTCTACGTAGTTGTTCCCATCCAAACTATAGCTTCCCCCACCTGCATAAAATCCATCCCCTCCAGTCGTTGGTTGGTTGAAAAAAGCAAAATGATCTTTATTGATCAGTTTTATAAAATCCGATTTGGAAAGGTCCTTGATTTGAATAGAATCCCCCTCTTTGATTTCGCCGTAGACTAATTTCCAAGAGCCCACGATCCCTTTGGAATTTGTAAACCCTTCCTTAGGAATATCCTTATTGGTCTGCTCACAGGAGAAGACAGCTAAAATCATTAAGACCAGAAGAATTCTTTTCATCTTATGAAGTTTAGATTTTAACAGCTATCTCCGAAGATATCTTCCTAGGTTTGTATTTGGATGCCAAGTCAGCTATCGCTTTGATATGTTCAGGGGTGGTTCCGCAGCAACCTCCCACAATATTCACCAAGTTTTTCTCGAGATACTCTTTGATCTGTTCAGCCATCTGCTCCGGAGTTTCATCATATTCTCCAAAAGCGTTGGGCAAACCCGCATTGGGGTGAGCTGAGACACCAAACGGAGTCTTTGCCGAAAGCACTTCTAAATGGGGAACCAATTGGTTAGCCCCCAAGGCACAATTAAATCCGACAGTTAGAATTGGAATATGCG
Source organism: Flagellimonas flava (assembly GCF_900129665.1). Classification (GTDB taxonomy): domain Bacteria; phylum Bacteroidota; class Bacteroidia; order Flavobacteriales; family Flavobacteriaceae; genus Flagellimonas; species Flagellimonas flava. Next base: position 127,689 of record NZ_FQWL01000004.1, on the reverse strand, counting down.
AAACAGATATCAAAAAGGCCTCTGCTGTTTGTCCTGAAAGTGTCCGACCTGATGCATCTGTTATAGTACCGCTGACCATAATTGGCACCGCAATATTACGTTCTTCCTTTACCTCTTCAATGGCAAAGAGGGCTGCTTTCGCATTTAAAGTGTCAAAAATGGTTTCTACCAACAAAATGTCCGCTCCCCCATCCAATAAAGCCTCCACCTGTTCTTTGTAGGCATACCTAAGTTCATCAAATGATACGGCCCGAAATCCAGGGTCGTTTACATCCGGGGACATACTGGCGGTTTTATTGGTTGGACCAATACTACCCGCCACAAATCTAGGTTTGTGCGGTTCTTTGGCCGTAAACTCTGCGGCTACCCTTTTTGCAATTCTTGCCGATTCATAGTTGAGTTCATATACCAATTCCTCCATGTGGTAATCTGCCATAGCTATTGTGGTACCGGAAAAGGTATTGGTTTCCACGATATCCGCTCCAGCGGCAAAATATTTTCTGTGTACTTCGGCCAACGCCTCTGGCTGGGTAAGGGACAAGAGATCGTTATTACCTTTTAGGGGATGTTCCCAATCCTTAAATCGTTCTCCTCTAAAATCTTCTTCTTCGAACTGATAACGCTGCAACATGGTTCCCATGGCGCCATCCAATACCAAAATTCGTTCCTGTAAAATAGCTTCAATCTGCTCCATAACTAAATTGTCCCTTTTTTTTTGGGATCTAATTAGGTATCAAGAAAACATTAGGAAAATTTGCTGTAAAAGCTTTTCTCGTTATCCATCCCATCATCATGTACCGATGTTAGGTAGAATGTAGCACCTTCTCAGAATCCCAGATGATGGGATGTGCTAAGGGTTGCTAAGGCTTCACAGGGTCTAGTCCCTCCGCCTTTCTCGATAACCACTTCAAATTTTAAATGAACTGAGGACAAAATAACAGCACTTTGTCCTCAAAAACAACTTAAATCCGATTTATTTAGTCAAAACCCTCCAAAGCAATGCTATAGAGGGTGTTGACTGACTCAAATAATCTAAAATAAGCTCTAGATTATGCTTTGCACCACTTCTTTTTTGGCCTCTTTTTTGGTTCCATCAAAACCTTGGACGCCACCAACGGTAGTGTATTTCATTACAAATCGCTTATCTGGGTTGATAATCTGATAGGCATATTGGCACATTACGGCCGCCTCATGGAATCCAGATAAAATCAATTTTAGTTTTCCAGGATAGGTGTTAACATCACCGATGGCAAAAACACCTGGAATATTGGTCTGATAATCCTTTGCATTATTGACCATAATCGCATTTTTCTCAATTTCCAAGCCCCAATTTCCTATAGGTCCCAACTTTGGGGACAAACCAAAGAGCGGGATAAAGTAATCCGTCTCCACATAGGTCTGTCCTTTGGCCTCGTCATTATGTTTGATGACAACCGCCTTAAGTTCGTTTTCACCATGAATTTCCTTCACCTCAGCCTCAGTATACAATAGAATTTTACCCAATTTCGCCAGTTCTGAAGCTTTTTCTACAGAATCCAAAGCGCCCCTAAATTCGTTTCTTCGATGCACCAAGGCCACTTCGGAAGCTACATCCGCCAAATAAATGGCCCAGTCCAGGGCGGAATCCCCACCTCCCGCAATCACTACTTTCTTGTTTCGGTACACTTCAGGGTCCTTGATCATATATACCACTCCTTTATCCTCATAATCACCAATATTGGCAATCAATGGTTTTCTGGGTTCAAAAGATCCCAGTCCGCCGGCAATGACCACTACAGGTGCATGATGTTTGGTTCCTTTATTGGTAGTTACAATAAACGATCCATCCTCTTGTTTTTCTAAAGTCTCAGCTCGTTCACCAAGGGTAAATCCGGGCTCAAAAGGCTTGATTTGTTCCATTAAACGGTCTACCAAATCCCCGGCCAAAATTTCTGGATAGGCCGGAATATCATAAATGGGTTTTTTAGGATAGATCTCGGAACATTGACCTCCTGGCTGCGGTAAGGCATCTATGAGATGGGTCTTTAGTTTTAAAAGACCGGCTTCAAACACGGTAAACAATCCTGTTGGTCCAGCTCCAATTATCAGTACATCTGTCTTTATCATAACTCTATTTTAATGGTCTATTTCCCATTTTTGGGTTGTTGACCGACCTATATTAATTATTGTTTTCTACTAATTCTAACTTGTTCGCGTAATGCTCTTGGAGTTCCATAAGTCGCCGTCGATGATGAACCACCTCCCCAATAATGATAATCGCGGGATTGGATAACTGCTGCTCCTTTGCCTTGTACTCAATGGAAGCAACAGTACCAATTCCCACTTTTTCTTTATCTGTTGTGCCGTTTTGGATAATTGCCACAGGGAGTTCCGATTTTCCTTGCTGTTTAAACAGTTCCATAATTTCCCCCAGTTTGGACATCCCCATCAAGATGAGAATCGTGGCATTTGACTTGGCCGCCAACTCCACATCCTTTGATAGTTTATGCTCTTTTGTAGTGCCCGTAATTACCCAAAAACTTTCGGTAGCCCCTCTTTTGGTCACCGGAATATGCTGTGCTGCCGGTACGGAAACTGCAGATGAGATGCCCGGAACCACGGCCACTTCCAAACCATGTTGGGCCGCATACTCCATTTCTTCCGCTCCCCTACCAAAAACAAAAGGGTCTCCACCTTTTAAGCGTACCACATGTCCTTTCGTTCTTGCCCGCTGAACAATCAGTTCATTAATCTGTTCTTGTTGGTAGGCATAGCATCCTTTTCTTTTCCCTACAAAAATTTGCTCCGCATCACTGGCATATTCCAACAACTGTGTATCTACCAAAGCGTCATATAAAACCACATCCGCATCGGACAAAGCTTTGATTCCTTTTAGGGTAATCAATTCAATATCTCCCGGTCCCGCACCTACTACAGTTAGTTTTCCTCTATACATGGGTCAATTCTAATTTTCTGTAGGCCTCCAATTGCTCTAAAACGGTTTTAGCATCGTTCAAAAATTGCTGGGCGAATTCTTCAGTAGGCCTGTTTTTGTTCAGCTGAAGCGCCAAATCTTCAAAACTTCCTTCCAAATTAATTTTCCCAGATTCCACATAAAGGCGGTCAAAATCCCTGATGATACCATTATGTGTATTGGTTTTTACTTTTTCCGAAGTCAATAGCGCTTTAGCCGAATTCACAATGGATTGGTATGAATAATAGATACTAGCAGCCCATTTTCCTTCGGATAAGGCTTCCTCGGCTTTCTCAATTTTTTCCTGGCTCTCAAAAAATAGTGTTGCCACGAGATCCACAATAACGCCAGCGCATTCCCCTATTCCTATCTCTTTCTTATACTTTTCCTCTGTTCCCCAGTCGATAAAATCTGAAGGGTTAAGGTTTTCAATATTGGCTAGAGGTTTAAGGAAATCATAGAAGTAATGTTCTCCCTTTTCCCAATAGTAGTCCGCAAATGAAGACCCGTTTCCATTGGTGTTGAAATCATCTAAGATCAAACGCAAGGCTTGCGGCCCTCTTTTACTTGGAATTTTGATCACCTTATCCGCGAATCTTCCCTTTCCGTTTCCGAAGTTGCCCCCGCCCAACAGCACTTGAAGTGCTGGAGCTACCAATTTGTCCTTGGTCCGTATGGACATCCCTTGAAAACCGATATGGGCCATATTGTGCTGGCCACAAGCATTCATACAACCACTAATCTTGATGACCACATCAGGATTGCTGATATACTGAGGATACTCAGCCTTGATTACCCGTTCCAATTCCTCAGCAATTCCAGTACTACTGGCAATCCCAAGGTTACATGTGTCGGTGCCAGGGCAGGCGGTGATATCCAAAGCTTTGTTGTATCCGGCCTCCACAAAACCCAGTTTTTCCAATTCTGAATAGAAAAAAGGAATCAAGGCCTCCTTTACGTAAGGAATTAAAATATTTTGGCGAAGGGACAATCGAATTTCTCCAGCGGCATATTTTTGAACCAATCGAGCCAAATCTCGAGCTTTATCGGTGTAGAAATCCCCTAAAAGTACCTTTATTCCGATGGCCACATAACCTTTTTGTTTTTGTGGAACAAGGTTGGTGGACTTCCAAGTATTAAAGGCCTCTTGATTCTGAATGGTCACCTCTGGCACCTCCACTTCGGCAACCACTGGTTGTGGATAAGTTTCAAAATCAATGGGATAGCTTTGATGTGGAATGGCCAATTGCTCTTCTTCAAGAAGTACTCTAAACCCATCCAAACCAATATCCTTGAGCAGAAATTTCATTCTAGCCTTTGCCCTACTCTTACGCTCTCCATGTCTGTCAAACACACGAATAACACCTTCCATCAAAGGAATAATCTTGTTGGTTGGCAAGAAACTATAAAGTTCATCGGCGTGACGGGGTTGGGAACCTAATCCGCCAGCCAACATCACCTTAAATCCTCTTTCTCCATTTTTAATTTTGGCGATAAAACCCAGATCATGCATATAGGACAATCCGGTATCGGCATCACTGGCAGAAAAGGAAACCTTGAATTTCCTTCCCATTTCCTGTCCTATTGGGTTTCTCAGAAAATATTGAAAAACCGCATGGGCGTAGGGGGAAACATCAAAAGGTTCGTTTACGTCAATACCTGCGGTTTCGCTCGCAGTGACATTTCTTACTGTATTTCCACAAGCCTCACGAAGGGTAACATCATCTCTCTCCAACTCGGCCCACAACTCTGGGGTACGTTCCAAATCCACATAATGAATCTGGATGTCCTGGCGGGTGGTGATATGCAATCTTCCTCTGGAATATTCGTCCGAAACATCGCAAATGCGGAGCAGTTGATTGGATGTTACCTTCCCGTAGGGAAGCTTAATCCGAACCATCTGGACCCCTTGCTGGCGTTGTCCGTATACTCCTCTAGCCAAGCGAAGGCTTCGAAATTTTTCCTCATCAACTTCACCTCCTTTGAACTCGCGAATCTTACGTTCCAATTCAATGATATCCTTCTCAACAACCGGATTCTCTATTTCTGTTCTAAAACTCTGCATAATTCTATTTTTCCTATATATTTAATAGGATTTAAAAATCATAATCCCATTACCTTCAGGAGCACTTCCTTGGAAGGTCAATTAAAAACTATTCAATAAAACCTACACCCGCGGTATTATTGGTTCTACTATCTATAATGATGAAGGATCCATTGGTTCTATGGTCCTTGAAGCTATCGTAAAAAATAGGTCGGTTCAATTTCAAACGAACCTTGGCGATGTCGTTCATTTGCAAGGTCGTTGCGTTTGCTTCAATTCCGCTATAATCGGGATTGATTTTATGTTCAATGGTATCCACCTTCGCCAGAACTTTGTTGATTCCATGCTGTACCACGTATTTTCCTCCAGTGGTCAAACTACTGGAATCCATCCAAGAGACAGTTGCCGTCAATTGCTTATCAATGGTAGGTAGGTCTCCCACCTTTACCAACATATCCCCCCTACTCACATTTACCTCATCTTCCAAGGTAATGGTGACGGATGAGCGTCTGGGCGCAGTCTTATACTCCTCATTGTAGAAGTATATATTCTTGATTTTAGACCTTGTCATGGAGGGCAAGACCACAATCTCATCGCCTACATTGAGCTCTCCTCCATATACCTTACCAGTAAATCCGCGAAAGTCATGGAATTCCTCCGTTTTTGGGCGCACTACGTACTGCACGGGAAATCTTGGTGTTCCCGTATTGTAGATATCTTGAAGGTCTAATTCCTCCAAATGCTCCAATAAGGTCTGCCCTTGGTACCAGGTCATGTTCTCCGTCCTGTTCACAACATTGTCCCCTTTAAGGGCACTTACCGGAATAAAGGTGATTTTTTGCTCTTGGTAATCACGCTTGTCCATCAACTTTTCGAAATCGGCTTTGATATTATTAAAGACCTCTTGCGAGTAGTCCACCAAGTCCATTTTATTGATGGCGACAATCACATCTTTTACCCGAAGCAAGTTGTTGATGAAAAAATGTCTGTTGGTTTGTTCTATCACTCCTTTTCGTGCGTCAATAAGAATGATTGCCGCTTGGGATGTAGACGCTCCTGTGACCATATTCCGCGTATACTCAACATGCCCAGGGGTATCGGCGATGATGTAACTCTTAGAGGCTGTTGAAAAGTAGATATGGGCAACATCTATAGTGATTCCCTGCTCTCTTTCGGCAACCAATCCATCCGTGGCCAACGAAAAATCCAAGTAATCATACCCTTTTTGTTTGCTGGTCTTTTCAATCGCTTCAAGTTTATCATCCGTCAGCGATTTGGTATCGTAAAGTAATCTTCCGATCAAGGTACTTTTACCGTCGTCCACACTACCTGCGGTAGCAATTTTCAATACTTCCATAGTCCTAAAAATATCCTTGTTGTTTTCTTTTTTCCATTGCCGCTTCAGACCGTTTATCGTCAATTCGAGCGCCCCTTTCCGAAATCTTGGAATCTCGAATCTCAGCCACCACTTTATCAATAGTATCCGCATAGGATTCCACGGCCGCCGTACAGCTCATGTCCCCTACTGTACGGAACCGGACCATTTTCTCCTCCACAGTCTCATCCTCCGCTCTAAAGACTACCTCGTCTTCGGCAGACCAGATCAGACCATCTCGTAAAAAGACATTTCGTTTATGGGCAAAATAGATGGATGGTATCTCGATATTCTCTTTTTGGATATAGCTCCAAACATCCAATTCGGTCCAGTTACTGATTGGAAAAACCCTGACGTTCTGTCCTATTTCAATCTCGCCGTTCAGCATATCGAACAATTCAGGGCGTTGGTTTTTTTCATCCCACTGACCAAAATCATCCCGTACGGAAAAAATACGCTCTTTGGCTCTTGCCTTTTCTTCGTCACGTCTTGCACCACCAATACATGCATCAAACTTGAATTCCTCAATGGCATCCAATAAGGTGGTGGTCTGCAACATATTCCTGCTGGCATACTTCCCAGTTTCCTCGATCACCTTTCCTTGGTCAATGGAATCCTGTACATTCCGCACAATAAGTTCAACTCCCAATTCCTCCACCAATCTATCCCTGAATTCAATAGTTTCCGGGAAATTGTGTCCGGTATCTATGTGCATTAAGGGAAAGGGGATTTTGGCTGGCCAAAAGGCCTTTTGCGCCAGGCGTACCAGCGTAATGGAATCCTTACCTCCCGAAAATAGGAGAACAGGTCTCTCAAATTGAGCCGCCACTTCCCTAAAAATGTAGATGGCTTCATGTTCCAATGCGTTCGCCATGGGCCTTTCCCCTAGGGACAAAACAGCTGGACTTTGTATTTCTTCTGTTAGTGTATTCAAATCTTTATTGCTTTGATTTAGGATTTTCGCTTCGCGAAAATTATTTTTTGATTAGGTATGCAATCCACATTCACGGTTCTCCAAAACCTTTGTGGGATCAAAATATTTATGTTCGTTGGGCATGTTATATTCACGCAGGTAGGCATCCAATTGGGTATCGCTCCAGTAGTAGAACGGACTCACCTTTAGTACCCCATCTGCACTTAAACTCAATACATCCAAGGAATCCCTGTGGGCAGTTTGACCTTTTCTCAGGTTGGTAAACCAAACATCCGGCTTATGCTCCTCCATAGCTCTTCTAAAAGGTTCCAATTTTACCTGTTCTGTAAAAACCGAATGCAGTGGGTCATCAATCTGAGGTATCCCCATTACGGCATCTCGATGTGCAGAAGTTTGTTTGGGCACATACAACTTCACGTTCAAACCCAATCGAGAAATGAGCTCTTCAGCATGGTTATATGTATTTGGGGTATTGTACCCTGTATCGCACCAAATAACCGGAATATCCTTATCCACATCCGTAACGGCATGCAGTATAGCTACCTCATAAGGTCTAAAGTTCGTGGTTACCACGGGCTTCTTTCCGTTGCTTATGGCCCAAGAAATAATTTCCTGAGGCGGAATTCCTCTAAATTGACGATTTAAACTTGCTATTTCTTCTGCTGTGAATCCCATACTCTTGTGAATTATTTACCCCATGAAATCTTATTCCAAATACGCTCATGAAAAAAATACAACACCATCTTTGTGACCAACTCAACAAGACCGATTGAAAACGCCAGTGTAAGTGTTCCAGTTATTATCCAAGAAATAATGATGGTATCCAAAGTACCCACGATGCGCCAGCTAAGGGATTTAACAATACTGCGTTTTGGGCTTTCAGAGCTTTTATCTTTAGCGTAGGAATCTCTCTTTCCTCCGTTGTTTACAAGTATTTGGTCTGCTATCATTTGAATTATTTAATTCCTATCGATTTAATAGGATATTCAAAAGTAGAATTATTTTTGAAGTATATCGTTAATTTGTGCTTAAAATTACAATTACCCTATCGTTTTTATAGATTTTAACGAATTGGCCAAAAAATATTACGGAATTCTAAGGAAGAAACCTTTAAACTTAGCAGTTTTATGCTTAGGAAATTAGATCAGCCAAGGTGTTGTTCCGATACACTTCCAAGGCACTGTCACGTACTTGAAGCATCAGTTTGTGCACAGAGCATTCATTTTCATCAGGACAATCGTCACACTTTTCGTAAAAGTTAAGGCTTACACAAGGAACCATTGCAATTGGACCTTCTAGTACCCGTATCACCGACGTCATTATAATATCCTTGGGTTCTTTGATCAGATAATATCCCCCGCCCTTGCCTTTTTTTGAGCCAAGAAATCCATTTCTTCTAAGGGTAAGTAAAATACTTTCCAAAAACTTTTGGGAAATATTTTCGTGTTTGGCAATTTCAGCAATTTGCACTGGTTCCTTACTAGAGATAGAAGCAAGATAGGTCAATGCCTTTAAGCCATATTTCGTCTTCTTGGAGAGCATCCCACGAATATAGCGAAAAATCGTCTTTACATTCACCCTATAAATTCAGCTTTCTGCTACTAACCCAAAGCCTGGGCAATGTCTGCAATAATATCATCCACATGTTCCAATCCCACTGAAACACGAACCATTCCATCCGAGATACCCACCGCCTGTCTTTCCTCGCCGGTCAGTTTACTATGTGTAGTGGAGGCCGGATGGGTGATGATACTGCGCGAATCGCCTAAATTGGCAGATAGCGACAACAATTGAACCTTATCAAAAAACTTTCTCCCCGCCTCAAGGCCTCCTTTTACTTCAAAGGCTACCACACATCCTCCAGCCTTCATTTGTTTCTTGGCCACTTCGTACTTGGGATGCGATTTCAAAAAAGGATATTTTACCCATTCCACTTTTGGATGATCTTCCAAATACGTAGCTAATTTCAAGGCATTGGAGCAATGCCTATCTACCCGTAACGCCAAGGTCTCCAAACTTTTGGACAGAACCCAGGCGTTAAATGGCGATAACGCAGGACCGGTAATCCTTGCAAACCGATAAATCTGGTCCATCAAATCATGATTTCCCACCGTAATCCCTGCTAACACCCTACCTTGTCCGTCCATCAGTTTTGTACCGGAATGAATTACCAAATCTGCGCCAAATTTAATGGGTTGTTGCAGATAAGGTGAGGCAAAACAATTATCAATAATGAAAATAAGTCCATGCTTTTTGGCTATATCTCCCAAAACTTCCAAATCCAGCACATCCACACCTGGATTAGTAGGCGATTCTACATAAAGAATTTTTGTTTTTGGCGTAATCAACTGTTCCACGGTTTCCACTTCATTAACATCGAAATAGCTTGTTTCAATCTTCCATTTCGGAAAAAACTGGGTAAACAGAGTATGTGTGGAACCGAAAATACTCTTTGAAGAAACTATATGGTCACCACTCTCTAATAAGGCAGCAAATGTGGAATAAACAGCAGCCATGCCAGATGCAAAGGCAAAGCCTGCTTCGGCTCCTTCCATTTTACAGACCTTATCAATAAATTCCGTGGAATTTGGGTTGGAATACCTAGAATAGATGTTACGTTCCTTTTCCTCCGCAAAAGAAGCTCGCATGTCCTCCGCATCTTCAAATACAAAACTAGAGGTTAGGTACATTGGACTCGAATGTTCCAAGAACTGCGTCCTTTCAATCTGCGTTCGTATCGCCTCGGTTTCAAATCTTTTTTTCTCTGCCATTATATCTTTTCTGCTATTCTAAGTATGTCTCCAAAAACCCCTCTTGCCGTTACTGCAGCTCCTGCTCCAGCACCTTGGATTACCAATGGGTTCTCCCCGTAGGATTCGGTATAGATTTCGATAATGGAATCTGAGCCACTCACTTGCCCCAGTGCACTTTCCTTAGGAACAGAGACTAGTTTTACCTCTAAAATGCCTTTGTCTTTTTGAAGGTCGCCATGTAAATCCCCTATATAGCGAAGCACATGTCCTTTTTTCTGACCTTGCTTTATTTTGGAGAATTTAGCGTCCATGATTCCAATGCTAGTCATGAAACTTTCAAAATCCACGGTTTGCAATGTTTGCGGGATGAGGTTCTCCACGGAAATATCTGAAAACTCATTTTGCAGATCCAATTCCCTCGCAAGAATCAATAACTTTCTCCCAACATCATTTCCGGAAAGATCCTCTCGCGGATCTGGTTCCGTGAAACCTTTCTCCATTGCTTCCCGAACGATACGGGAAAATGTAACATCATTTTCTGAAAATGTATTAAAAATGTAGCTCAAAGAACCAGAGAAAACTCCCTTTATACGAGTAATATTCTCCCCTGAAAGGTGCAATAACTTAATGGTGTCTATTAGGGGTAGTCCTGCGCCAACATTAGTTTCATATAAGTATTGTTTTTGGTTCCTCGCAAGATCTCCTCGAATAGATCTGTAATAATCAAAATCCAAGGTGTTTGCTATTTTGTTGGAGGACACTAAATCAAAACCGTTTTCTATAAGTTGTTGGTAATGGGATACAAACTCCTGGCTCGCAGTGTTGTCCACAGCAATCAAATTCTCCAAATGGTGTTCCTTGGTAAAATTTATGATTTCCTCTATTCCACAAGATTCACCTGTAGTTTTAATCTTTGATTGCCATTCTTTCGAAACACCTTCGGCATTCAAAAGAGCTTTTTTAGAGTTGGAAACAGCAAAAATCCGTAAATCGATCCCCTTTCGTTCTTGAATGTTACTCCTCGAATCAAGTATTTGATCAATCAAAGTGCCTCCAACATTACCATGACCAAATATGGCGAGATTTACCCTCTTGGCTATTCCAAAAATTTGACCGTGTACCACATTAATGGCCTTATGCAAATCCGGTTTTTTGACAACCAAACTCACATTTTTTCCAGTAACTGTATTATTAAACAGTAACGGTACTACCTGATTTTTGACCAAGGCATTGAACGGTTTGTGAAAAGAACTCAAATCCATCCCAACAATGGATATTACAGAAACATCCTCCATTACGGTAATTTGGTTCACATCGTGGGCGGAGTAGTCAGTTTCAAACTCCACATCCAAAACTTTTTTGGCTTTTTTGGCCTTGGCAGCGTCCACCACCAATCCAATTCCTCTTTCGGAAGAGCCTTGCGAGATTATACCGACATTGATATTGTTCTGACCCAGGGCCTTAAAAATCCTTGCATCTATACCCACTTTTCCCAGAAGTCCGCGCCCTGATAGGTTCACCAGAGCCACATCCTCCAAAACAGACAGGGACTTAATACCTCCATTACCAGTTTTTGGGCCTATCAGTGTTCCTTCATTTTCTGGATTGAAAGTGTTTTTAATGCGAAGTGGAATGTTTTTCTCTATAAGCGGAATTATGGTTTTAGCATGCAAAATATTCGCTCCGAAATTTGCCAGTTCGTTTGCCTCCTCATAGGAGATACTATCGATACGTTTGGCTTCGGTAACCAAATCAGGATTTGCTGTGAAAATTCCATCCACATGGGTATAGTTCACCAACTCTTGGGCATCCAAAAAATTAGCCAATAGTGCCGCCGAATAATTGCTGCCGTTTCGGCCAAGTGTTGTGGTTTCCCCATCTACGGTGGAAGCAATAAATCCAGTAGCGATTGCTATGGTACCAGCTTCCAGTTCCCTAAAATACCGTATCACATTCTCCTTGGAAATGGCTTCATCCACCTCCGCATTATTAAAGGTGTCGTCGGTTTTTATCAACTCCCTTGAGTCCACCAATTTTGCCGGCACCCCCCTTTCGGACAACATTGCCGTAATCACCTTGGCAGATATGAGTTCGCCAAAAGCAAGCAATTCGTCCTTGGTCTTTAAGCTGTAATCTCCTGTTAACGATACTCCGTGCAGAAGTTTTCCGATGGTCTCAAACTCTTGTGTCAAATCTATCTTGGGACTTGCCGAATTTTGATACTCCTTGAACTCGGTAAACTTCTGATCGATATCCTCACCTCTGGCCGCATCACCCAACATTAATTCCAAATTGTCCGTGGCCTTACCCCTTGCCGAAAGCACCACTGCAAAGTGTTCTTTACTTTTTGCCCTGTTTTCGATAATGTCCAAGACATTTTTTAGTCCATCTCCATTGGCCAGGGACTTCCCCCCAAACTTTAATATTTTAATCCGTTCCTGGATGGCCTGCTTTTGGAAAATAGGTTTCAACAGATTTTCCAACTGTTGGAACTCGATAAGAAAAGCATCATGACCATGGAGTGACTGAACTTCTCCGTAAGTAACGTTCGTATTTGCTTGGGCCAAATGCCTAAAGGTCTCCTTGTTCTCTTCCGCGGTAAAAAACAAATCCGAATTGACCCCTACGATATGAATCTTGGTATCGCTTTCCTTTAGAGCCTGAAAAGCCTTATCACCATCTCGTGTGATATCAATGGTCTTTAACAACTGGTTCATCAATTTATAGGCCGAAAGTTGAAAGCGCTCCTGTAACTTCTTACCATGGTGCATCAACCAACTTTCGACGTTGAACACCTGAAGCTCCTCATTTGTACTCCTGTGAAAGCGTTCTTTGAAGGATTCGGGGGTCCTATAACACAACATCGCATGCATACGCGCATCGTGCACCGGTTGTTTGGAGTTGACCAAAAACTGTTCTTGAATCTGACAGTTAGCAATCAACCAATCTGTTGATTTCCAATCAGATGCCACTGGAATCAAGTGTTCTGTGACATGCGGCTTGAGTGCTGCCATTTCCCAGGCCACGCCTCCGCCCAATGAACCTCCAATAATGGCGAATAGGCGTTCTACCTTAAGGACATCCAATCCCTCTAGGAAAATTCTCGCCACATCACCAGCCACAAAGTCTTTATAATTGTCAATTACAAAACCATCGTGTCCATTTCCGGGAACATTAAAAGCCAAAATGGTGTAGACATCGGTATCAATACATTTATCCTTTCCAATGAGGTCGGACCACCAGCCACCTTCCCCGGTAACATTGGAGTTACCGGTCAGTGCGTGATTTACCAGCACAATTGGTGCGGTATGTAATTTCTGACCAAAAACTTGATAAGACAGCTGTAATTTTTGCGCTGCCCCACTGATGGTAACAAAATCCTTTATTTCTATGGTCTGGAGCATAGATAAATGCTGGTTTTAATTGAGAATAATAGTTGTACTCTATCCACTTATATGCCGGCAAAGGCTTGCTCCAAATCCGACTTTAAGTCTTCCAAATTCTCCAAACCAACGGATAGGCGAATGAGATCTTTGGTCACCCCAGTAGATTCTTGCTCGGCTTCGTCCAATTGTTGATGGGTTGTACTGGCCGGGTGGATGATGAGTGACTTGGTATCGCCAATATTGGCCAGAAGGGAAAATACTTTGGTTTCATCGGCTATCTTTTTCGAGGATTCAAATCCGCCTTTTACGCCAAATGTGACGATGCTGCTCTGTCCATTCGGTAAATACTCATCGGACAACTTTTTGTACTTGCTGGATTCCAACCCGGGGTAATTTACCCAGGTCACTTCATCTCTTCCTTCCAGCCAATGCGCCAATGCCAATGCGTTTTCGCTATGTTTTTTCATACGCACCTCAAGTGTTTCCAATCCCTGTATAATTTGGAAAGCATTGAATGGGCTTAAACAGGCACCATGATCTCTCAAACCTTCAATCCGTACTTTGGCAATAAACGCAGCAGGACCCAAGGCATCATGATACACCAATCCATGATAGCCCGGCGAAGGTTCGGTGAACTCAGGGAATTTCCCATTGGCCCAGTCAAACGTACCAGCATCAATTATGGCCCCACCCAAAGCGGTCCCATTGCCGTTGATATACTTTGTGAGCGAATGGATCACGATGTTTGCGCCATGCTCAATAGGGTTCAACAAGGCTGGTGAAGCCACAGTATTGTCCACAATAAAAGGAACCTGCGCAGCCTTAGCTTCTTTAGAAATAGCTTTTAGATCAAGAACATCCAATTTTGGATTCCCAAGGGACTCCACGAAAAAAGCCCTGGTATTATCCTGTACTGCTTTACCAAAGTTTGAGGGGTCCGAAGGATCCACAAAAGTGGTAGTGATTCCCAAACGGGGCAAGGTTACGCTAAAAAGGTTATAAGTTCCTCCGTACAAGCTGTTGGATGCAACAATATGGTCACCCGCTTTCAGCAGAACCAGTAAAGCGGTATTTATCGCCCCTGTCCCGGATGAACATACTACGGACGCAATACCTCCTTCCAAGGCGGCAAGGCGTTGTTCCAATATATCGTTGGTAGGGTTGTTTATCCGGGTATAGATATTGCCAAACTCAGCCAATGAAAAAAGATTGGCAGCATGGTCGGAATTATTGAACACATAGGCTGTACTCTGATAAATGGGCACGGCCCTTGTTCCACCGTTCACGGTTACGTCGTGTCCAGCGTGTAATGCATTGGTGGCGAATTTTTGATCACTCATGATTTCCAGTTTTTTAAATTTTAGTTCAACAAAAACAATTTAAAAAGCCAAACCCCTGCAAGGGAAACCTGCGGGCAAAATCAAAAAGTTATAAGAAAGAGAAACCGAAAATATTCGATTGTTGTTATCTATTCCACAATGGGATAGAATTTAGCACCTTCTCGAATCAGAGCCGAGGGTTGCTAAGGCTTCATAGGGTCTATTCCCTCCACCTTTCTTGATAACTATTCAATACGTGTTTGAACTTAGAGCCACAAATATAACGGCAGAAAAATATAAAATCCTAATCTTTTGGAAAAAATTAGCGCGCCATCATAACAGGCTAAGTTTACCTCAGCACGGAAAACTCGATTTTCGAGTCTGTAAAAACCGTATGGGTCTGGGTTTTGAAATCGCCCTCCTCAGCTTTGAAGATATTCTCCACATAGGTTTGCGGATTTAAGTCGATAAGGGGAAACCATGTGCTCTGTACCTGTACTTGTAACCTATGTCCTTTTTTGATGGTATGGAATACGTCCTGTAGTTTAATGTTGACCGATGTCTTTTGATTGGGGATGAAAGGCTCAGGGGTTGAAAAACTGTTCCTGAAACGTCCTCGAAGCACTTCACTGCGCACCATCAAATGGTAATTCCCCATTTTGAGATGATCTTGCATTTCCTCATTGGTTTCTGTATCAGGGGGATGCACATCTATAATTTTCACAATCCAATCTGCTGCTGTTCCGGTTGTAGCCACATTCAGTTTTGCCAGAATATCTCCTACAAGGGTAAAATCCTCCTCCATGACCTCCGTCTCAAAAACCAAAACGTCGGACCTTCTGGCCGCGAAACGCTGATCATCTGTCATGTATTTTCTCGGTGTAAAAACAGATTTAATATCCTCTGAATAGGGTACCGGCTTTTTGACATCACTAACAAATTTAAGCGCAACTGTCTCTTTTTGTTCGGTGCCAAGCACCTCATCATCCGAGAGGAACATTGTCTCTTTTGTTAAACTTTTTGGTGGCCAAGAATCCATCGTTTTCCATTCCTTTCTGCCGGAGTCAAACACGTAAGCTTCTGGCAATCCACTATTATGGTCGCCACTTCCCTTTAAAAAGTGGTCAAAAAACTTGGTCTCAATATTTTTTTGATAAAAAAGCGAAATGGAATCTCCAAAATAGTAGTTGCCCACTACATTTCTTACCTTATCCCTAGCCCATCCCCCGTGGTCCCAAGGTCCAAAGACCACCGTATTATAATTGCCCTCGTTATGCTTTTCAATGTTTTTGTAGGTTTCCAAAGGTCCATAAAGATCTTCGGCATCAAACCAACCACCAACAATCATGGTGGCCACATGCGATTTTACATCCTTCAAATGCTGGATAATACCTTTTTTCTGCCATAATTCGTCGTAGTTGGGATGGTCCTTGATCTCATTCCAGAAAAAATCATCCGTTACGCCCTCTGGACGCATCGTTGGGGTATCCACAGTTTCATATTCAAAAAATGAATTCAGGTTTTTTAGGGGGCCGGCATCCAAAAAGAATTGGTATTGGTCATCGGTCTGAATATCTGGAAACACATACCATGCAGTATCAATGGGCTGGTCGTTATTGGGCCTCGGTGTTCCAAAAAGGGATGTCGCCTTAAAATAACTTAGCAAATAAGCGCCGTTGTGATGGAAATCATCAAAAAAGAAATCGCCTATACAGGCCTGGGGCGAAGCAGCCTTCAATGCAGGATGTGCATCCACAGTGGCATATGTGGCGTAAAAGCCAGGGTAAGAAATTCCCCAGACACCAACCTTTCCATTGTTATTTTCCACATTATTCACCAGCCATTCGATAGTGTCATAGGTATCTGAGCTCTCATCCACCTGATCTTTGGAGGTTTTATTGGGAATATACGCTCGCATATTCTCATAATGTCCCTCACTTAACCATCTACCTCTAACATCTTGATATACAATAATGTACCCATCTTTCATTAAATGTTCGTTGGGACCTATTTTGCTCTTAAAATTCTCTTCTCCATAAGGTCTTGAACTATAAGGTGTTCGCTGCATCAGAATGGGATATTCCCTGGAGGTATCTTTTGGTGAATAAATGGTGGTGTGCAAGGTGGCGCCATCACGCATTTCAATATCCACTTCCTGTTTACTATAGTTCTCGGCAACATAGTTTTCTTCTACTACTTCCTTTTGAACAGTTTTCTTGCAGGAATACGTAGTAATTAAAAAAAATAGAACGAGTGAAAAACGAAACAGCTTTACCATAAACTAGAATTTTGATTGAAGCCTAAATCTACAAAATATCGGCTTTGTGCCTTCCTTTTTTTATGTCTTGAATTCGGTTAACTTCGTTTGCAATGGAATCATTTTATAATTCTTAAAAAATGGCAAGACAAAAAAGAAAATTCAATGACCTGGGCCTGGGCACAAAAAATGATGTTGGAGGATATAGGGCATTGAACAAGGATGGTTCGTTCAATGTTCGAAAAATCAATGTTCCGTTTTTTGAGCGGTTGAATTTTTTTCACACACTGATCACCATGTCATGGACGCGTTTTTTCGGGTTTGTTCTTTTGTGTTACTTTATAATCAACACTTTTTTTGCGATCATATATACCTTCATCGGCGTTGAAAACCTAACCGGAATTGACGCTGATTCGAGTTTTGACCAATTTATGGAGGGTTTTTTCTTTAGTGCCCAGACCATTACCACCTTGGGGTACGGTCGTGTCGCACCAATAGGTTACCCGGCCAATATTGTAGCGGCCATCGAATCGATGATGGGCTTATTAGGGTTTGCCCTGGCAACGGGCTTGTTATATGGAAGGTTTTCAAGGCCATCGTCCAAAATCCGTTACAGCACACATGCTGTTATTGCTCCCTATCAGGACATTAATGGTTTTATGTTTAGAATAACAAACCCGCAAGGCAATCAACTTTTGGAAATGGAGGTGCAAATCAATCTGGCCATGCAACGAAAAGATTCAGAATTAAGAGACTTTTTTTCGTTGGAATTGGAACGGAGTTCGGTCGCGTTTATGCCCTATATGTGGACCATTGTGCATCCTATTACTGACAAAAGTCCATTGCACAATATGGACAAGGGTGAAATCCTTAAGAAGGATGCAGAGTTCATTATTGCGACCAAGGCATTTGATGAATCTTCCGCGCAAACGGTCTACTCGCGCTCGTCCTACAAAGCCGATGAAATAAAATGGGGCGAAAAATTTATCTACGCAGTGAAACGTGAACACAATGGATTAACCATTGATGTTGGCAAAATTGACAGTACAGAAAAAGCCAAATTGAATTCGTGAATTATAAATTGAAGGCTTTTTTCACTTCTTCCACCTTGTCCAGCTTTTCCCAGGTAAAAAGTTCCACCTCTTTTTCTATTTTTCCATTGTAGGGTGATTCAAAGACCTTGGATACCGTTTGAGGTTGTTTCCCCATATGGCCATAAGCCGCCGTCTCTAAGTAAATGGGGTTCCTAAGCTTTAATCTCTCTTCTATGGCAAATGGGCGCATGTCAAATAATGAAGCTGCTTTTTGGGCAATCTCACCGTCCGATAAATCTACATTGGCTGTGCCATAGGTATCCACAAAAATGGATGTGGGCTCTACCACTCCAATGGCATAACTCACTTGAACCAAAATCTCATCGGCCACTCCCGCAGCCACTAAATTTTTGGCAACATGTCGGGCAGCATAGGCAGCACTCCGATCCACCTTGCTGGGGTCCTTTCCGCTAAATGCGCCACCTCCATGGGCTCCTTTTCCTCCATAGGTATCCACAATAATCTTACGTCCGGTCAAACCTGTATCCCCATGGGGTCCCCCGATAACAAATTTACCCGTAGGGTTAATGTGATACTTGATATCATCATTAAAAAGACTCTGGATACTCGCAGGCAATAATTTCTTTACTCTAGGAATCAAGATGTTTACAATATCCTCCTTGATTTTGGACAACATTGCGGCATCGACATCGAATTCATCGTGTTGGGTAGAAACAACAATGGTGTCAATTCTTTGGGGTACGTTGGCATCCGAATACTCAATAGTAACCTGGGCCTTGGCATCTGGTCTAAGGTAGTCCATTTGTGTGCCTTCCCTTCTTAGATCGGCCAACACCTGAAGAATCTTATGTGAAATGTCCAGTGCCAGTGGCATAAAGTTCTCGGTTTCCTTAGTGGCATAACCGAACATCATACCTTGGTCTCCTGCACCTTGCTCTTCCTTACTTTCGCGGTCCACTCCTTGGTTAATGTCTTGGGATTGCTCATGAATAAGGGATATAACCCCACAAGAATCACCGCTGAACTGGTATTCACCCTTAGTGTACCCGATTGTATTAATAACCTCCCTGGCTATATTTTGCACATCCAAATAGGTATGACTTTTAACTTCTCCAGCCAAGACAACCTGACCTGTTGTGACCAAGGTTTCGCAAGCTACCTTGCTATCTGGGTCGAAAGCCAAAAAATTATCTAAAAGTGCATCACTGATTTGATCCGCGATTTTATCCGGGTGTCCTTCACTAACGGACTCTGAGGTAAACAGATAAGCCATTCTAATGTTTTAACGGGATAAGATTTGACAAAGTTGCTTCGGAGTTTACAAATCTCTGGGGAGATGCCCTGTTTTAAAGGGGTAAACTGCTTTAGCATTTTTAGAAACTGAAAACCATTCAGCAAAATGAGGTTGCAATCAGTCAAATCTATCCTCAAATTGAAGGGCAAAAGTAAGTTATTGATTTAAATTTCAAAACTTAATCGCAAAAGATCTTTCACTCCAATTGGAAGTGTTTTTTTTCATCAACTGGATATACTTTGTATATTGCGCAGAAGGTTTCCCTTATCAAAATAAACACCAATCTAAAACACCATTACCCCATGCACATTGCTGTAGCAGGAAACATTGGCGCCGGAAAGACTACCCTAACCAACTTATTGGCAAAACACTACAAATGGGAAGCACATTTTGAGGATGTGGTGGACAACCCCTATTTGGATGATTTCTATACCCAAATGGAACGGTGGAGCTTTAACCTGCAAATTTACTTTCTCAATAGCAGGTATCGTCAAATTCTAAAAATCAGGGAAACCGGAAAAAAGGTCATTCAGGATAGGACCATTTATGAAGATGCACACATTTTTGCACCCAATCTGCATGCTATGGGATTAATGACCAATCGTGATTTCGAGAATTATTCCAGCTTGTTCGAACTCATGGAGACTTTGGTGCAACCCCCAGACCTTCTTATTTACTTAAGAAGTTCCATTCCCAATTTGGTGAATCAAATTCATAAACGTGGTCGGGATTATGAAAACAGTATTTCAATAGATTACCTCAGCCGACTAAACGAAAGGTACGAGGCTTGGGTAAATACTTATGAAAAAGGGAAATTACTTGTTTTTGATGTGGATGATATCAACTTTGTGGATAATCCAGAAGATTTGGGCAGGGTTATTAATCGCATTGACGCTGAACTTCACGGGCTTTTTTAAAGCTTTCAGGTGCTATCTACTTACAACATAACGCCCATCCCAGAACTGCAACCGTATGTCAATACTATTTGGATTGTAGATGGGAATGAATTAAGGCAGCCCCATATTGAAAAAATGATACCTTTTGGTTGTTCAGATTTCGTTTATGTGGAGAAACCAACAATATATCACCACTCCGATAAAACTAGAAGGGAAGCGTTGAATTCATTCTTCGTCTCGGGTCAGATTACGAAACCTTATTATTTAGAATATCAGCCAGGGTGCAAATCCATAGGTTTTGGATTCTTTCCACATACAAGTCATTTATTCACACAGTTTTCAGCAAGCCAGTTTACCGATGGTCTGGTTGCTCTTCAGGACATGGGGTTTGAAAAGAAATGCGACATATTGGCCATGCAATTGGATGAAGCATCAAATTTTCATGAAAGATTAATGCGCTTACAGAAATTTGTGCTGCAACAAATCCGAAAGAATGAAAAGGTTTCCATCAAACAGGAGTATGTGCAGATAGTTGTCCAGCAGGTACTAAGATCAAAAGGAAATTTTAACCTTAAGCAGGTATGTGGCCAGCTCAATGTTTCTGAGCGCCTTTTACAGCTCTCATTTAAGGATTATGTAGGTCTAACCCCAACATTGTTTTCCAAGGTTGTCCGATTCTTAAACGCGGTAAGCCTTCTCCAAAGGGAGCCGCATTCCCTCACTGAAAAAGGGCTTCTTTTAGGGTATTATGATCAATCCCATTTTATTAGGGACTTTAAGCGTTTCTCTGGATTGTCGCCCAAACAGTATTTTAAGGAATCCCATTATTTGTTAGACGAGTTTACCTCAGAGGATTCCCATTCGTTTTTGTACAATTCCATCCACTAGACCTTTGTTAGCTTGCAAGGGTTTTTGAGCAAAACTGTTGTCACAAAATTTCAATAAAACGAAAATCAGTATGAAAGTTCAATTGTTGGTTCTATCCATTTTGATGTTTCTGGGATGCCATTCCAAAGAGAATCCAAAACCCAATAGTCCAGAAAAACAAGACCTCAATGGCACCTCTTGGAAGATGGACTATTCTATGGAAATCCATGGGGATACTACTTACCGACATGTTCCTGAACACTGGGTTCGCATCAAAACCTTTACAAAAAACCGATTCACTTTTACAGGCTATGATTTTGGAAAAAAAGAAATTGCAGGTATTGGCGGCGGCACCTATACTCTAAAAGATTCCATTTACACAGAGTATATCGAATTTCATCATCGTTCGGATTTTAACGGAACCCAATTTCAAGGGGAACTTTACATTGATAGTCTCTACCTGTACCAAACCGGGAAGGTAGGGGAACTTACCTTAACAGAACGATGGCATAGAATTGATTAAACTTAAAATTATGAGATACTCCATATATGTATTAGCATCGCTTTTTCTATTGGCTTGCCAACAAAAAGAACAGCACATCGCCAAAATCAGAGAGACCATTAAGGAGGAAGAAGCATTGCATGCCCTTAACACTTGGAAAGATGCCTATTTGACCAACAACATAGTATCGGTCGATACCGTTGTCCATTCCTCTTGGGTTTATTCCGGGGCTGCCAATGGCAAAACCAGTGACAAAGCTGCAATGCTTGAGGAACTTAGAACTGCGGGATATTTTTTTGCCGAAATTGTTTACGAAGATGTAAAAACCAGAACTTATGGCAATACAGCCATCGTAACGGGAAGAGAAAAAATGCTTATCGTAGACAAAACAACCTTAGATACTGCTGTGGTTCGACTTAGATTTACTGATGTTTATCAAAAACTAAAGGGAAAAGTACAGGCTCTAAGCACCCATAGCTCTCCCATTTCAGAATGAATCTGGTGCCGTCATTCGAATCGAGAAGAATTCAGTCTTCATAATAATCCTTATAAACATCCCTGAGCGCATTTCCAATGCTTGCATTTGTAGCACCAAAATGATCTCCATTATATATGCTTTCAATAAGTGTTAAACAAGGGATATTTCTAGCCGCCAAACCTTCCGCATAAGGGTTTACCGAAGGAGTAAATCCTCCTACCATACTTGTAATAATCAAAGATTTGTTCAATGGGGCGTTTACATTTAATCTTTCGATGAGCAAATTTTCCAAATTTAGGGCGCTCTGAATATAAGGATCAAAGGACAAGTGATTTTTAAAAATTGGAGGGTCAGCCTCATCACTCAACATCATGACCAGTGAAGCAAGACCAGAAGCGGAAACTCCTTGCAAGGTTCGCTCTTCGCCCAAAATTCTGTAATCGGACTCCACTTCCGGAATAAACTCCTCCGTAAAAAACCGATTATAGGCGGCAATCCCCGGGAAAGTATAATCTATCGCCCTACGACCCGAAGGTCCCTCTTCAATCCCTACCAAGATAACTGGCAGCTGATCTAAATCTATGACTTTAACAGGTTGAAGGGAATTGGGAAAAAACCAGAACTGGGCATCCAACCAATACAGTACGGGAAAACTTCGATCGGGTTCTAACTGATACTCAGGTGGCAAATACACATGATACCTGTAGGTTACCCCGGTGATGGAAGAGACTATGGTTTGGTCACCTTCCAAGGTTCCTTCCAGGTCACTGTTTTCTGAACTGAAAACATTTGGATCCAACGGAAACGAAATCGCATCTCTTCTTTGGACAGGTATCACTTCCTCACAGTCAAAGTCAAATGTTGGCAGATCATTCGTTTCCTCGGGGTTCTGGGACAAATCATCTCCCGAGGTGTTTGATTCTATCGAACAGGATAATACTAGGGCAATTAGGGATAAAAAAACTAAACAACCCTTTTTCTTCTGCCATAAAATGCCAATTTCCTTCATGAGATGGAAGATATTGATCAAAAGATACCATAATCTTCGATTATTACGGCAGAATTGGATTGGTAAAAGCATCCGCACGGCATACTTTTTAGGCGTTCGGAGGAAAAAAGTATAGGCTAATTGAGAAGCTCAATTACTGAAAAAGGTAGTTTTTTGATTTTCACTCATTAGAAAGGCCTGTTCCCTCATTTACACTTTTTCTTGCCTGGTTTTCAAGGTAG
Organism: Flagellimonas flava; assembly: GCF_900129665.1. Lineage (GTDB taxonomy): Bacteria > Bacteroidota > Bacteroidia > Flavobacteriales > Flavobacteriaceae > Flagellimonas > Flagellimonas flava. The sequence goes on along the minus strand of NZ_FQWL01000004.1, from coordinate 104,346 downwards.
TTTGCTTTTGGTATGAATCAGTTTATTAACCTCCTTTTATATCAAAAGGTCAAAATTTGGAAATTATGAAGCCGAAAAAGAATCAAGAATTGGACTTGAAACGCAACAGCGTGCTATACTTTATTATCGGGTTGGCGGCAGTGCTATTGCTTACCTATGTAGCTTTGGAATGGAAATCCTATCACAAATCGACTTATGTGGATTTAGCTGAGGCTGATCTACATCCAGATTTGGATGAGTTACCCCCTATCACCATTCAAAACCTACCCCCTCCACCTCCTCCCAAAATCCAAACTCCTCCGATCATTGAAGTAGTTGAAGACGATAAGGACATCGTTGAGACTATCATTGCTTCCAATGAACCTGATCAAGACACGGAAATTGTCAAGATTGATGACATTCCCGTAATCGATGATACCGTTCCCGAGGAAATATCTTTTATGGTCATTGAGGATGCACCCATATTCCCAGGTTGTGAAGGGTCAAAAGATAAAAAGGTGTGCTTTCAAGAAATGATGCAAAAACATATCAGAAAAAACTTCAGGTATCCTGAAATTGCCCAAGAAATGGGATTGCAAGGCCGCGTCAATATTGTTTTTACCATCCAAAAAGACGGAAGCATAGACGAGGTGAGGATGCGAGGGCCACATGAAACCTTGGAAAGGGAGGCTGCCCGTATTATTTCCAAACTTCCAAAAATGACTCCAGGAAAACAGCGGGGAACTCCAGTAAAGGTTCCATTTTCCATTCCCATAACGTTTAAGCTGAATTAGCCTGGTTTACTCTAGAATGGAAACAAAAAAACCACGCCTTTGGCGTGGTTTTTATTATATGTAAAAAGGAAACTTATTCCTTGCTTTTCTTGTATTCGTCCACCAATTTTTGGACTTCTTCCTTAGTAGCACCAACAAACTCGGAAATTTCCTCTTTTGCCTCACCGGCAACTTCATAAGAAGAAGTAACAACCGCTTTGTAAGTACCTTCAGCCGTATTGCTCATCTCAACTCGAATCTGCTTTTCAACAGGCACGGATTCCTTCATCCCATCTGTTGTAATGGAGATTGTTGTTCCGTCCTCTTTCAACATGCTCACCTCATCTGCAGATGATAGGCTCACCAAACTTGGCGCAATTACCAAAGCAACAACAGACATAAGCTTCAACAAGATATTCAAAGAAGGACCTGAAGTATCCTTGAAGGGATCTCCAACAGTATCACCAACTACAGCAGCCTTGTGGGCATCTGAACCCTTACGGCCATCACTTTCAATAGTTTTCTTGGCGTTATCCCAAGCACCACCGGCATTGGACTGGAAGATTGCCATCAATACTCCAGCTGTGGTAACCCCTGCCAATAAACCTCCTAGCATTTCCGCTCCGCCGATAAATCCAACCGCAACAGGAACAGCGATTGCCAAAAGTCCCGGAAATACCATTTCCTTAATGGAAGCAGTGGTTGAAATTGCCACACACTTATCATATTCCGCCACACCATCAGCTGCATCAAAAATCTTTCTGTCCTCAGCGGATGCCTTAGAAATATCAGAATCATATTTTACCATTACTTCCAGAGCAGCTTTCAATTGAGGAATATCCCTAAACTGACGACGAACTTCCTCGATCATTGCCATAGCAGCTCTACCAACAGCGTTCATGGAAAGTGCAGAGAAAACAAACGGCAGCATTCCACCGATAAGCAATCCTGCCATGATATCAGGTTGGGAAACATCAATGGACTCTACCCCAGCAGTCTTCATAAATGCTGCAAACAAAGCCAATGCAGTCAAAGCCGCAGAAGCAATAGCGAAACCTTTACCAATAGCAGCTGTAGTGTTACCTACGGCATCCAATTTATCTGTACGCTCACGAACTTCGCTTGGCAATTCCGCCATTTCGGCGATACCTCCAGCGTTATCCGAGATAGGTCCATAAGCATCAACCGCCAACTGGATTCCTGTATTGGCCAACATACCAACTGCAGCAATGGCGATACCATAAAGACCTGCAAAGTGGTGAGAGACCAAAATAGCGGCTGCTATCAAAATAATTGGAATGGCAGTGGACATCATCCCAACTCCCAAACCGGCAATAATATTTGTTGCAGCTCCTGTTTCGGACTGGCGAACAATTGAATTTACAGGCTTGGTTCCCGTACCGGTATAGTATTCGGTAACCTTTCCTACGGCCAATCCGGCCACAAGACCTGCAATAGTAGCCCAGAAAACGCCCATGGACGAATATTCCTTACCACCTTCAACCCAAGATTCCGGCAACATACCATTGATCAAGAAATAAGAAGCTATCAACATTAGGGCTGCGGAACCAAACTCACCAATATTCAAGGCGGTTTGTGGGTTTCCACCATCCTTTACACGAACAAAGAAGGTTCCGATAATGGACATTACGATACCCACTGCAGCCAAGACCAACGGCAGGTATACTGCTCCAAGGCCATCAAAAGCAGTTTGAAATTCAGGAAGTCCGGCAAAAATAGCTCCCAACACCATGGTACCAATGATAGAACCAACGTAAGATTCAAAAAGGTCAGCACCCATACCGGCAACATCTCCAACATTATCTCCAACGTTATCTGCAATGGTTGCAGGGTTTAGTGGATGATCTTCAGGAATACCAGCTTCTACCTTACCTACAAGGTCGGCCCCAACATCCGCAGCTTTGGTATAAATACCTCCACCCACACGCGCAAAAAGAGCTATGGAAGAAGCTCCCAATGAAAAACCGGAAAGTACATTCAATACTTCAGCCAATTCCCAACCTTGTCCGCTATACAGCATAAAAAGTCCGCTAAGACCCAAAACACCAAGTCCAACAACACCAAGACCCATTACCGCACCACCAGCAAAGGCTACCTCCAAGGCTTTACCCAATGAGGTTCTAGCTGCATTTGTGGTTCTTACGTTAGCTTTGGTGGCCACTTTCATACCAATAAATCCTGCAAGAGCAGAACAGATGGCCCCCACGATAAAGGAAACAGCTACCATTCCATTGGAGCCTGCCTCGCTACTTCCTTTAAAGTAAAGAAGTATCGCCACGGCTATAACAAAAATGCTGAGTATTTTATATTCTGCCTTTAAAAATGACATTGCCCCATCGGCAATATTTTTGGCAATTCGTGCCATTTTATCATCTCCCACTTCCTGTTTTGAGACCCAGACGTTTTTAACAAAAACATACAGTAAGGCCAAAACACCAAAGGCTGGCAGAAATTTTACGATTAGTTCCATAGTTGTTTAATTATTATGAGTTTTTTTAGTGGCAGCAAAAGTAGTAAAATACCGACTAATAAAAAAAATGCGCTTTTGGAGTCCAAAAGCGCATAAATGTCTAATTATTACGGCCTAAATAGTGAAGGTTCGCTTCTTTTTGTGCTCGCTTTCCTCGTAGCGTTTCACGCATTGGTGATAGATCTCGACCGCCTCGTTTACATCGCCCCACCCACCTGTATCAACTTTCTTTTCCTCCAAGTCCTTATACACTTTAAAGAAGTGCTCAATTTCCTTTTGGCGGTGTGGATTGATATCGGTAATGTCTTCCTTTTTATTCCAAACAGGATCACTTACCGGAACGCAAATGATTTTTTCATCAGGTCCCTTTTCATCCGTCATATGGAATACCCCTATTGGTTTCACTTCCATGACCACCATAGGATATGTAGGTTCTGTCCCAAGTACTAAAACATCCAGCGGATCCTTATCCAAGGCCAAGGTTTCAGGGACAAAACCGTAGTCACCTGGATACATCATGGATGAAAAAAGGGTTCTATCAAATCGTATTTTATGAAGAGCGAAGTCGTATTCGTATTTATTTCGGCTACCTTTTGGGATTTCAATCAAAACATCAAAGGTTACCTCTGCTTTGTTAGCCATTGTGAAGGGTTTATTTTTTTTGCAAAAGTAGCCACTCTTTCCGTAATGGTGTCAACAAATTGCAGTCTTAATATGAATTAAAAATTAAATCCAAAAGTGCCCGTTACACCAAATCGGCGTGCATCTGGGTTATCGAGATAGTTGCCCCGGAAATTGAAATCGATGCGTAAAATTTTAAAAATATTCCCGATTCCGAAGGAATATTCCCAATAAATCTGGTCCTCCGGCGCCATCAAGGGGATATTGGCTGGTGCGCTCAGGGCAATGTTTTCATCCGACAACTGTCCCCAAGCTCCTCTTAGGCCAACAATCTCCCTAAGGTTCCAATTCCTGAGTATCGGAATTCGGGAAAACAATCTTCCGTTGAAATTGTGCTCCAAGTGCAGGGTGGCATAGGTGTCCGTTACAAACTCATAAAAATCAAGATTGGGAAAGGTATTGTAGAGAGAAAACAGGGTTTGGTTTCCAGGTACAACACTAAGCAAGCTTAAAGGAACTTCCCCGAAAGTTTTTCCCAGTTCCACACTACTTGTCAATCTGCCAAAGCCACCAATCTGCCAAGGCTGCCTATATGAAAACTGGATTTTTTCGTAATCGAAATCACTTTCAAGGAAACCTCTTACCCCTTTGGTATAATTTAAAAGTACCGTGCTATAATCGTCATTCACATTCACCGGCTCTACCCCATAGCCAATGGTTCTTCTACCAGGTGTGTATATCAAGGTAGTGCTTAGATCAAACTGTTTAACCTCCGAGGATATACCTCCAGGAGCTTCTGGGTCGATATAATCCAAGCTAAAGTCGTCTGGAAGGGCCGAAGCCAAAGTCCGGACGGAACCCCCTATCCTGACCCGGAAATTTTTTGCAGGCTCCATTTCCAGACTCGCGGTGGATAGATTAATATTGGTAAGCCTGTTGTTGGCACCGACCGTTACCAATGATGAGGAGGCGATGCTTCGTCCTAAAACATCATTGGTAGCAGTCAGGCTTACGCCCAACTGTTCAATATCCCTTCGATGTCCGCCGGAGAGTATCAATCGGGATTTACGATCTAGCAGGAACTTTCCGGAAAGCCCATGTTTGAATTTTTTATCGGAAAAACCATAGGCCATGTAACCTTCCAGACGCCAGGTATCGTTTTGCCCAAAATAGGTCCTGGCCCCAGCTCGTATCCGGGTACCTTCAGCATCATTAAAGCCAAAAGTGCTGTAGATGTCTCCTATATCGATGTTCCATTTGTCAATTTCAACATATCCGGAGCCCAAGATGCTTACAATGTCGTAATAGGTTCGGAATTTAGGCACGGTTTTCAAGGTATCCAACAATTTGAAAATTCCGGATTCATCCTCGTTTAAGTTTTCCAAACGGGCATTTTTCCAAAAGGTAGTATCCCTACTAAAGACTCTAGGATCGTACGGGTCCGATTCTGCCTTATAGAACTCTGGCGGTCGTGTGGTATTGAACTGATAGTTGTCGTAGACCGTGGTACGTTTTCCGTAAATACCACGTGATTTTTCTTTTTTTGAAAAGCTGAAATCACTGAGCATGTAGTCCCGTTTTAAAAGGAATACAGAGTCGTTCACAACATCAAATTCTTGTTCAATATAGACTTCCTTTACCCAGTTGATGTTGGCACTTTTGGTAACCTGAAGGTTGATTTTTTTTATGGCATACGTGGTGTCTGCCACCCAAAAATCACCCTTAAAAGTGAGCTCATTTTTACGCCGGGGATAGTAAATAATGTTGTAGCACCATTTGTTGTCTATATAGGTGCTATCAGACAGCACATAATTATAGGTGTCCACTCCAGTTTTTGATAACGGGCTGGTAAAACTCTTGTCAAAGAATTTTAGGTAATTATCATAGACATCATAGTCCGAATACAAATCCTCCACAAAGGCGGTTATTGATTGATGTCCATCAAAACCAGAACTTTTATTCCCCAACACGTCTTCTTTTTCGGTCTCGATTTCATTATCGCCATATACGCGGGAAAATCCTTCGTTTAGGAACATGGGCAAGTAGGTTTTTCCGGTTACCCTTGAGGTATCGAGATTTTCAAACATGAATTCAAGTCCCCGAAATAATTTGCTTTTGATCAATGCACTGTCTATGGTATTGAGGTCAAATTCAATTTTTTCGTATTTATCGTACTGGTATTGTTTAAACTTGCGAACACCGTTCTCCCGTTTTTTCGCCCAAATCTTTTTTAGAATATCTATGGCCGGATTGTTCTTTTTGGATTGCTTTCCGGTATACACCACAACTTCCTTTAATTGCTGTGTGGACTCCTCCAACACAATCTCCATATTGTAATTGACTTTCTGGGTGAGTTCAATTTCTTTGGACTCATAACCAATAAAGGAAATTACAACCTTGCTATAGGTATTGTCCGATTCCAAATAGAACCTACCATTGTCATTGGTAATGGTACCTTCCGTGGAATTTGGAAAAATGATGTTCGCAAATGCAACAGGGGAACCCGATGGGTCAACTACAATACCTCCAACCTTGGTCTGAGAGAAAAGGGAGCAAAAGGATAGGAAGAAAACAACAACAAGGAGTCTTTTCATGTTCTGATATGCACACCGTGGAAAAATCTAGCCGGATTTTTCACACATTCATGGTCATTTTTGGTTTTAAAAGTAATTTCCTATCAAAAACTGTTCCTTAAAAAAAGCCCCATCAACTTTTAGTTGACGAGGCTAATATACCGTACAAATATATGTAAGTTATTTATATAACACTTTCTTAACAGCTTTAATCACATCCTGATGATTTGGCAACCACTCGGCCAACAACACAGGTGAGTATGGTGCGGGAGTATCTGCTGTATTTATTTTCACGATTGGAGCATCCAAATAGTCAAAAGCTTTGTCCTGAACATGATAGATAATTTCAGTAGCTACGTTCCCAAATGGCCATGCCTCCTCTAGGATGACCATGCGATTGGTTTTCTTTACTGAATCCAAAATGGTTTTGTGATCCATTGGACGTACCGTACGTAAATCGATAACCTCACAACTTATACCTTCTTTTTCAAGTTCATCTGCCGCTTTGTAAGCTTCCTTGATTATTTTTCCGAAGGAAACGATGGTCACGTCCGTACCTGCCCTTTTGATTTCAGCCACACCTAAAGGAATGGTATATTCCCCTTCCGGCACTTCACCTTTATCCCCATACATCTGCTCGGATTCCATAAAAATTACTGGGTCGTCATCTCGGATGGCCGATTTCAACAAACCTTTGGCATCTGCCGGATTAGACGGTACAACAACTTTCAATCCAGGGCAGTTGGCATACCAACTTTCAAAAGCTTGGGAGTGTGTGGCCGCTAGCTGTCCGGCGGAAGCTGTAGGCCCACGGAACACAATTGGGCAGGGAAACTGTCCTGCAGACATTTGTCTGATCTTGGCCGCGTTATTGATGATTTGGTCAATTCCCACGAGGGAGAAGTTGAAGGTCATGAATTCAATAATGGGTCGATTGCCTATCATGGCAGACCCCACACCAATTCCAGCGAAACCTAGTTCAGATATGGGGGTATCGATCACCCTTTCTGGTCCAAACTCGTCCAACATACCTTTGGAGGCCTTGTAAGCTCCATTGTACTCGGCAACTTCCTCACCCATCAAATAAATGGTATCATCCCTGCGCATCTCTTCCGACATGGCCTCGGCTATTGCTTGCCTAAACTGTAGTGTTTTCATTAAATCGTACCTAATTTAAGATTAGTAAGTGCGGTTAAAAACGCACGCAAAAATAGCAAAATACTATTGAACAAAATAGGAGGTGAAACTAAAAAAAAGAACAAAATTTATTATGCATGCATAATAAATTTAGGATTTTTATAGCTATCTTTGAGGCGATAAATAGCTACGACATATGAAGATATTAGTTTGCATTAGCAACGTACCGGATACCACTTCCAAAATCAATTTCACGGAAGGGGACACCAAGTTTGATACAAACGGGGTTCAATTTGTGATTAATCCGAATGACGAATTTGGATTGACCCGCGCCATGTGGTTCAAGGAAAAACAAGGAGCCGCGGTTCATGTGGCCACCGTTGGCGGGGCACAAACCGAGCCTACCATTAGAAAGGCACTTGCCATTGGGGCCGATGAGGCCATCCGAATCAACGCGGAACCCACGGACGGATTTTTTGTTGCCCGACAACTTGCAGAAGTAGTTAAAAATGGCGGCTATGACCTTGTCATTGCAGGAAGGGAGTCCATCGATTATAATGGTGGAATGGTTCCAGGTATTTTGGCCACCTTGTTGGATATGAATTTTGTAAACACCTGTATTGGACTTGAAGTGGACGGAAACAGTGCTACCGCAACCCGGGAGATTGACGGGGGTAAGGAAAAAATCAGCACCAGCCTACCTCTGGTCATTGGAGGACAAAAAGGTTTGGTAGAAGAAAGTGATCTTCGCATCCCTAATATGCGAGGCATTATGATGGCAAGAAAGAAAGCTTTGAATGTTGTGGAACCTGTGGATGCCCCAAAACCCACCCAGGATCAGAAATTTGAAAAACCAGCGGCCAAAGGCCCCGTTAAACTTGTGGATGCAGGAAATGTAGGTGAGTTGGTCAATTTATTGCATAGCGAAGCCAAAGTAATTTAAGAAACCCAAGAAAAAAATTATGTCAGTATTAGTATATACAGAATCCGATAAAGGAAAGTTTAAAAAGAGTGCTTTTGAAGTGGCTTCATACGCCCATAAAGTGGCGCAAGACTTGGGTGGAACAGTAACAGCCGTTAGCGTAAATGCAGAGGACGATGCAACCCTTGGAAACTATGGAGTTTCAAAAGTTTTAAAAGTAAGCAATGGCGATTTGGATACGTTCAACGCCAAGGCCTATGCCAATGTGTTGGCCCAGGCTGCCGAAGCTGAAGGTGCCAAAGTCATTGTATTGAGTTCAAGTGCCGATACCAAATTTTTGGCGCCCATTCTCGCTGCCAAAGTTAACGGAGGTTATGTGCCGAACGTGGTAGCAGCTCCAGAAAGCACCTCTCCTTTTATGGTAAAACGAACCGCCTTTAGTAACAAGGGTTTCGCCCATACTGAAATCAGCTCAGATATTAAAATCATAGGAGTCTCCAATAACGCCTATGGTATCCATGAAAACAGTGGCTCTGCCTCCGTGGAGGATTTTTCCCCATCACTAGGCGACTCCGATTTTACCACCAAGTCTGTCGAGGTGGATAAAGTGGTAGGAAAGGCCACCATCGCCGATGCCGATATTGTGGTATCCGGAGGAAGAGGGCTAAAAGGCCCAGAAAATTGGGGTATGATAGAGGAATTGGCCGATGTTTTGGGCGCAGCAACAGCTTGCTCTAAGCCTGTTTCCGACTTAGGATGGCGTCCGCATGGTGAACACGTTGGCCAAACCGGTAAACCTGTTGCCAGTAACCTGTACATTGCAGTCGGAATTTCAGGTGCCATTCAGCATTTAGCTGGGGTAAGTGCCTCCAAAACCAAAGTGGTCATTAATAATGACCCGGAAGCTCCCTTCTTTAAGGCAGCGGATTATGGAATCGTTGGTGACGCCTTTGAAGTGGTGCCCGAACTCATCGAAAAATTAAAGGAATTTAAAGCCCAGAACACTTAAATTTTGTTAATTTGCCTTTTGCAAGGGGCTGTTCAGATAATGGTGATGCCACTTATTTGAAGGGCCTTTTTGCTTTTAGGAGGATGATATGAGCTTAGTACGTTTAAAAATAAAGGGAATATCCTATAGCCAGACCCAAAATGGCGCATATGCCCTTATTTTGAATGAGGTTGAAGGGGACAGAAAGCTCCCCATCGTTATAGGGGCCTTTGAGGCCCAATCCATTGCCATTGCACTTGAGAAGGAAATAAAACCGCCAAGGCCGCTGACACATGATCTGTTCAAGAATTTTGCGGATCGGTTTGAAATCGTGGTCAAGCAGGTCATCATACACAAATTAGTGGATGGTGTTTTCTATTCCAGTATTATTTGCGAGCGGGATAAAGTGGAGGAAATTGTAGATGCCAGAACCAGCGATGCGATAGCACTCGCACTTCGTTTTGATGCCCCAATTTTTACCTACAAGACCATCTTGGACAAGGCAGGAATCTATTTAAAATTCTCTTCCAAGGAAAATGAGGAAAACGAGGAGGATGATAGCATTGTGGTAGATGAGATCCTACAGGAAGGCGAGACCGTTGAGATAGAATCAGGTGCGTCGTCCCAAGGATATCGGGAAATGACCCTAGAGGAATTGCATAAAGAATTGGATAAGGCAGTGGCCAATGAAGACTACGAAAAGGCTGCCAAATTACGGGACGAAATCTCCAAACGTAAATAAGAACATTGCATGCCAAAGCTCACCAAGCGTTTCCTTGTACTCTTACTGTTGTTTTGTTCCGTCAGTTTTGCGCAGGACCTGATTCCTGTCGATTCCCTGGCCTCGGCAGTTGACACCACTACCATAGACGATATCACTCCAAAGGAAACCCCACAATTGGTGCCCAATCAAGGATTTACCGTTAATACCCTTTGGCGCGGCATTTTGGGGATGGGTGTTTTAATCCTGATTTCCTTTCTTTTTAGTGCGAATAGAAAAGCCATCAACTGGAAAACCGTAGGTATTGGATTGGGATTACAGCTATTGATTGCCATTGGGGTTCTCAAAGTGCCATTTATCCAACTCCTCTTTGAAAAAATTGGACAGGTTTTCGTTAGTATTCTTGATTTCACTCGAGTTGGAAGCAAGTTTTTATTCGAAGGCCTTGTTGTGGATATGGATACCTTCGGCTTCATTTTTGCCTTTCAGGTACTGCCCACCATCATTTTCTTTTCGGCATTGACCTCGGTACTCTTTTATTTAGGGATCATTCAAAAAGTGGTGCGAGCATTGGCCTGGTTGTTATCTAAATCCTTGGGAATATCTGGGGCGGAAAGTCTTTCCATTGCGGGAAATATTTTTTTAGGTCAGACCGAGGCACCTTTGCTTATCAAGGCCTATTTAGAGAAAATGAACAAGTCCGAGATTCTGCTGGTCATGATTGGTGGAATGGCCACCGTGGCCGGAGCGGTTCTGGCGGCTTACATCGGATTTTTAGGTGGCGATGACCCAGCACTCCGTTTGATTTTTGCCAAACACCTTTTGGCTGCATCCGTAATGGCAGCGCCGGGCGCCATTGTGGTTTCAAAAATTCTATATCCCCAAACAGAAGAAGTAAACACGGATGTTCATGTTTCCTCAGAAAAAATTGGCGCCAATATTCTGGATGCAATTTCCAATGGTACCACCGAAGGTCTTAAATTGGCCATGAATGTAGGTGCTATGTTGCTGGTCTTTATCGCCTTTATAGCCATGGCAAATGGTATTTTGGGGTGGATCGGGGACTTAACTACATTAAACGGATGGATTGCAGCTAACTCAGCCTATGACAGTTTTTCCTTGGAAGCCATTTTAGGAACCGTCTTTGCTCCCCTTATGTGGCTTATTGGCGTAGCCAACGAGGACATCATGCTGATGGGACAATTATTGGGAATCAAGCTTGCTGCCAGTGAGTTTGTGGGTTATATCCAACTTGCGGAACTCAAAACCATGACCAACAATCTACATTTCACCTATAACAAATCCGTAATCATGGCTACCTATATGCTCTGCGGATTTGCCAATTTTGCCTCCATCGGTATCCAAATTGGGGGTATTGGCTCCTTGGCCCCCGGTCAGCGTAAAACCCTTTCTGAATTTGGGATGCGGGCTGTACTAGGCGGTTCGTTAGCCTCATTGCTTTCTGCTACTATTGCTGGGATGATATTGGGGTAATAAGGTGAAGGGTTAAAGGTTTACCATCTTTCCAGTCCTTTGTAAAATGAAGATTCACAAGAAATAGCTGTAAATCGAGCGAAAGTGCGTTTTGCGAAGCAAAAAAGAGCATGTAGCGTTTGGATTTACCAGCGGTTTTGTGATATCATCGCAAAAATTTCCTAGGAATCTTCTTGAATTTTTGGTTCGTTTTGTTTCAAGACAAAATGAACTAATAGCACCCTTTCGTTAATAAAATCTTCATAAGTCCAACTTCATTAACTTTATAAGACCTAAGACTTAAAGTATTTTAGACGGGTTAAAAGAAAGCCGTCAGTTTGAGTGAAATCCTGAAAGGGTTTAGTATCGAAAACAGGGCTTTCCCAGCAAAGATTTCTCGATACGTCCCAAGCAAAGCTTTGGGACACTCGAAATGACGAATTAGTAGCATGTAGCATGAAACAATACCACGACTTACTCAAACACGTACTTACTGAAGGAAATGCCAAAGGAGACCGCACAGGAACAGGAACCGTCAGTGTTTTTGGCTATCAAATGCGGTTTGATCTCTCCGAAGGCTTCCCCATGGTCACTACTAAGAAATTGCACTTAAAATCTATTGTGCACGAATTGCTCTGGTTTTTAAAGGGTGATACCAATGTGGGTTACCTCCAAGAAAACGGGGTGCGCATCTGGAACGAGTGGGCGGACGACAACGGCGATTTGGGCCCGGTATACGGACATCAATGGCGCAACTGGAACAGTGAGGAAATCGACCAGATAAAAGAGGTGATCGAAACCCTGAAAACCAATCCAAACAGTCGTAGGATGTTGGTTTCTGCCTGGAATCCCAGCGTTTTACCAGATACCTCCATTTCGTTTAGTGAGAATGTGGCCAATGGAAAGGCTGCCCTTCCCCCCTGCCATGCGTTCTTCCAATTTTACGTAGCCGATGGGAAATTATCCTGCCAATTGTACCAGCGTAGTGCGGATGTCTTTTTGGGCGTGCCCTTTAACATCGCATCCTATGCCCTGTTTACCATGATGATGGCCCAAGTTTGCGGATACGAACCGGGTGACTTTATCCACACTTTCGGGGATGCACATATCTACAACAACCACCGAGAGCAAGTGGAATTGCAACTGAGTCGGGAGCCAAGACCTTTGCCAACCATGCGATTGAACCCTTCAGTTAAAAACATCTTCGATTTTACATTTGACGATTTTGAACTGTTGAACTACGACCCGCATCCACATATTAAAGGTGTTGTGGCGGTGTAAACAACCTCAAAAATCATAAGAAATATGAAGTCAAGAATTGAAAATGTAGTCCTACTTGCATTCTCAATCCTGACTTTATGCACCACTGCGACTTACGCCCAAGAACAAGAACGCCCCAACGTAATTATCATCATTACGGATGACCAGGGTTACGGCGATTTGGGCATTACCGGAAACCCGCATGTGCAGACCCCAGTCATTGACCAATTGGCTACCGAAAGTGTCCGCTTCAACAACTTTTATGTGTCCCCGGTATGCGCCCCTACCCGCTCCAGCCTTATGACCGGCCGATACTCCTTGCGCACGGGCGTGCGCGACACTTACAACGGCGGAGCCATCATGGCCTCCAACGAGGTGACCATTGCCGAAATGCTCAAACAGGGTGGTTATACCACTGGCGTATTTGGCAAATGGCATTTGGGCGACAACTACCCCAGCCGACCAAGCGACCAGGGTTTTGACGAATCCGTGATCCATCTTTCTGGCGGTATGGGGCAGGTAGGCGATATCACCACCTATTTTAAGGGAGATACCAGCTATTTTGATCCCGTGCTTTGGCACAACAACCAACAAGAGGCCTATGAGGGCTATTGCTCCGATATTTTTACGGATCAGGCCATTCAATTTATTGAGAACAACAAGGCATCGCCCTTCTTTTGCTATCTCTCCTTTAATGCACCTCATACCCCCCTGCAGGTACCCAATGAATATTACCAAAAGTACAAGGATATAGACCCGGCCTCGGGATTTGACGGAGACGACCGCCCTTTCCCGGAAATGAGCGAAAAAGACAAGGAAGATGCCAGAAAGATCTATGCCATGGTCACCAATATTGATGATAATCTGGGCAAGCTCTTTAAAAAATTGGACGAGCTAAAGATCTCCAAAAACACCCTTGTGGTTTTTATGACGGACAATGGCCCGCAGCAGCGTCGCTATGTGGCGGGGATGCGCGGCCGAAAGGGCAATGTGTACCAAGGCGGGGTGCGGGTGCCCTTTTATGTAAAATATCCAGCGGTATTTGCCCAAAACAAGGACATTGAGACCATGAGCGCCCATATTGATGTGCTACCGACCTTAGCTGAGTTGTGTAAAGTGGATTTGCCCCAAGACCGAAAAATTGATGGTAAAAGCCTGTTGCCCCTGATTCAGGGCAAAACCGTGGATTGGGCAGACCGTTCCCTATTTTTTTACTGGACGCGTCGCTATCCCGAACCCTATTACAATATGGCCCTGCAAAAAGATGGCTACAAATTGGTGGGAAAGACCAATTACAACGCCGCCCTTGAGGATTTTGAACTGTTTAATCTCAAAACCGACCCTTATGAGCAACATAATTTAGTGCTGGAGGACAAATCCAAGGCCACTACGCTAAAATTGGAGTTGGATAATCTCTATCAAGAACTCATCACTTCCGAAAACCTGGTAAACCAACCTCGGATTATTGTGGGCAGCAAAGCTGAAAATCCCATTTTCCTCAACCGGAACGATGCCGGAGGGGAACGCGGTATCTGGGATCAAGAAGAAATCTATGGCACATGGAAGGTTAGTATTGAAGAAGGCCATTATGATATTCGCATGAAGTTTGTAAAGCCCTTAAAAGCAGGTGGCCGACTCTATTTGGAAGCCAACACCTTGGTAAAACATCAGGCAAACTCCCAAGACCAAGTGGATGTGCTGGAACTAAAAAACGTATACCTCCCAAAAATGGACTGCGACCTGCTGACGCACTATGCAGTGGGCGGTAAACATATTATGCCGTTTTGGGTGGAGATGGAAAAGATGAATTAGCTTAATTTATATGAAAAGGTCGCGCTCGATTTGAATAAAGAAATCAATATTCTGACGATTGTTGAATTGGAAAAATGGTTAAAGGACAACTGTTATCCAATGAACAGTTATTGCATTAATGGAAATATTATTCACGAAGGTTTTGGTTTGGAAAAAAATGGAGGACTTTTCCAATGGTTCTACACAGAACGTGGCGACAAGCGAATATTGGAATATTTTTCAACCGAAAAAGAAGCTGTTCAGTATGCTCTTAATAAGATTATATTGGATGAACACGCTAACCGCAACTTTATTGGAATGTACAAATCCAAAGAAGAAGCTGAAAGAGTTTTGAAGGAATTAAGAAACCGCAAAATTGAATATTGGTCTGATATAATTCCCTATGGCGGAATCGATGACATGCGAACTCGAATTTTTGTGATTGGTTGTGGAATTAAAAAAGCACAAGATTTAATAAATAAATGAAACCCAACAAAGCCCTACTCGTTATCGATATACAAAAAGGCTCTTTTACGCCCAAAACCCCTCGTTTTGATACCGAGGGCGTATTAGCCCGTATCAACACATTGGCAGAGCTGTTTCGGCAAAAGGGTTGGCCCGTGGTGATCATACAGCACGATGGCACTGGAACGAGCGAGTTTGAAAAAAACGACTGGGATTGGGAGCTGTTGGACGAACTCCAAACCGAACCCACAGACACCTTGCTGGACAAATATGCCAACGATGTCTTCTATAGATCCAAACTCCAAGAGTTGTTGACGACTTGGGGAACCCAAGAACTGCTGATCACAGGCTGCGCTACAGACTTTTGTGTGGAGGCCACCATACAATCTGCCTTGGCCAAGGATTATAACATTACCGTGGTGGCTGATGGGCATACCACAGGAGACCGACCCCATTTGCCCGCCCAAAAAGTGATTGAACACTACAACTGGGTATGGCAAAACATGATTCCCACCAAAGGGAACATACGGGTGGAGGATTTTGAAACAATCAGCGAAGCTATCTATGGGGATGGTCAAAACCCTTAACAAGGCGACTGTTTAGATATGGATAAAAGAACTGATGAAATAATTATACGTTTCGAAAATTCGTGGAACAACACCGAGGCTTTCTACCGCAATTTATTGGAGAAACATACAGGGTTTAATTTTGTTGCACCTATTCTGGAATTCATTCAAGAATTGAAAAATTCAGGTGAATCCAAAAACTTTAGACTTGGAACGTCTATGCATACTTTGATAATTTCAAGATCTGTTGAACATGGATTAAGGGAAGATCAGAAGGAAATCAGAATTGAAAAGGTCAACAATCTTCCTGATGGCTTTGAGTATGAGGTTATCATGAGACAGGGAAAAAATGTATTTCGGGTATACAGAGTTCATAATTTAAATGATGAAAAGGTTTTGAACCTCTTGGCAACCTTAAAAGAAACATTGATTGACTAGGTCCAATAATACCACATACCCCTCAAAAAGACAATGCCATACATGCAAAACAAAAAAATCTACAGATATACCAACGTTGAATTGCTTGACCAAATAAAAAATGGTTCTTCCAAAACCTTGGTAAACCAAGCCCAAGAAGAACTTGATAAACGTGATTTGTCCCATTTAGAATTGAACAAGTTGGAAGAAGAATATGTGAAATTCAAGGCCTATCAAGAAAAACGTAAGAATGAACCTTTGACCAGAGAAGAGTGGTTCAACTTTTTCTTCTGGTCTTTTTTACAGCCAAATTCACGGTGGATCAAGGATAACTTCTCGGAATCGGAATATAAACGGTTCCGAACGCATGGGTTTGATAAAAAACTTCGGCAAGTACGCGAAGCCAAAATCTATGGATTTATCTTTTGGTTTATCATTGCTACGGCACTTATTTTCTTTGTTTTACCCAAATTGGGTTTGTAAAGATGTATTTTACAACCATATAACCAAATGACAGATAAAACTAAACCCAATGTTCGGTTTATTTAAAAAGAGGATACCAAAAACCAAAAAATCAGACCTTTTTCCTATGGAAAAAATGGTACTTGATTTTGTCATAGAACAATTGGAAGCACCCAAAGCGCCTGCTCTGGTTGAGCAAATCAAGCTCCTACCCCTAAAAAAAAGAATTACCTACCCCAAAAGTCATGTTACCGAATTTTATCCGCAAAATTTTGATGATGTGCCAGAGAAATTCCGATTTGGAAGAACCGAAGAGTTTAAACTGGCCTCTATAAAAATCACTCAGGGTAACAAGGAATATTACTGCCAGTGCAATTTTGTGCTTGGTCAGCTATTTGACCTTTCCATAAGACCAGTTCCAGAAAAACTTGATTTTAAAAGTGAAAATTGGGAGTTAAAGGACTTTACAATTGAATCCAACGTCGTCAAAAATTGAAAGGGCAAATTATTGGGCAAATCCATAGGGGTGTCCGTTAAAACTCCAACACCTCCTTGTTAGGCTAAAATCTGTAGCAGAACAGCTACAAAAACCATTGCTTTTTTTACTTTTAAATAATAAAATATGGAAATTTTTATTGGAATATTAGGATTAGTCATAGCCATTCTCACATTCTGGTATAGTTTTTACAGGAAGCCAAAAGAGGAGTTAAATCATTTGAAAGTTCAATTTAAGGCTACTCAAAAATTATCCAAAGATTTACAGGTTGAATTAGAAAGATACATTACTGAGACCAATTCTTGGGATCATCAAATGTTTACTAATATTTCTTTCGGAAGCTATCTAACTGAAATGAAAGAGTCCTACAAACAGAACCTTTCCGATGAATTATATGACAAGCTTGATAATCTGGATTTAACCAAGAGCACTATTCTATCAATGACCAAAAGTATTGAGACACAATTTAACGCGCTTCAACAGATACAAATTGAAATCAGAATGAGATCTAGAGAAATCAACGGCTAAACTGACAAATCTACCTCCTCAAAACCCCAATAATTCCTCTTAGGGCGGAAACCACTTGCTGAACTTCCCGTTGGGTAAAGGCTTCTTGCTCTATGTAAAATAGCATTTCAATCCCCAGATCTAGGACTTTGGCAAACTCGGCGGGGCCGCCATAGCCATCTTTTACCAATTCATTTAGTTGTGCCAATTGTTCTTCCGTCAACTTCATTGCATCATTTTTCTTCGTCTAAGTTCTAAAATCTTTTTTGGTTCTTTAGCCCTAAATATCGATCCAAGTTATCCATACTTTTGGGTTTTAGGGTCATAACAAATTATGACTTTGCCTTTTTTTGGACAGAACTTGAACTTAAAGAGCTTTTCAACTTTTAGACTTTCCTACCTTTAACCCCATCACCCAGCAATCCATCCACATGCAAAACCTCTTACAGACCATTTCCACCCGTGCCTATGTAAGCGTACCGCTAAAAGAGGCCATCCAATCCTGTTTTGAGGTGGTGGAAACCCAAAAGGGAGATAAAATTCTGCTGGAAAACAGCCGTGCCAGTCATCTCTGGTTTATAGAAAAAGGCGCCCTCCACACCTATTACCACCACAACGGCAAACCCATTACCTCATGGTTCTATACCGAAAACCAATTTGTTACCGCCTGGTACAGTTTCTATGCCCAAAAGCCCAGTTTTGAGGAGGTGGAATGTCTGGAGGCCTGCGTGCTGTACCGCATCAGTTACTCCAACTACCAAAAACTTATTGCCAACTTTCCGGCCTTTGGCAACTTTGCCCGTTTGCTGGCCGAGGAAATGCTGGCCTTTTTGGACGAGTTCTCCAAAGGGTGGTCTTTCCTATCCGCCAAAGAAAAGTACCAATTGCTAAAGCAGAGCTTCCCACAGTTGGAGCTTCGGGTAAAATTAGGGCTGATCGCCTCCTTTTTGGGCGTTACCCAAGAGACCTTGAGCCGTATTCGCGCCCAAAAGTGATTTTTTTGATCTAGGTCAAAAGAACCCAAAAAAAGCCCCCCTACTTTTGACCAAAACAGTTACACATGAAAAATTCAACCTTAGTTTTTAGGAGTTTGGGAATCATTATTTTCCTGGCCGGACTGGCCCATTTGTTCTCCTTTGGAATAGATACGAGCGACGATGCCCCTACCCCCACCATCGAAACCAATGCCGTTCCCGTAGAACAGCCCGAAGCTGAAAATCCAACCGAAAAACCAGTAGCCAACACGGCCTATAATCCAGAGACCGACCACCTTATCGGCCAATGGAAAGTGGCCTACAATACCGAGGATTTTAAGGGGGCCATCGTCTACAAAATCAAAAAAGAGAGCAAGGTGTTCAACGCCTATACCCATCAATACCAGGATGAGAACGGCTATGCCGAAAAGGCCAAGGGCAGCAAGGCGCTGACCATCACTTCGTTTAACGGCAGCAAGGGCAAGGGCATCTACAACATTGAATATGAAGGGAAGCAATACGAAGTGGACTGCAAGATCGCCCAAGTGGACGAAAACACCTTTACCCTAAGCTATGACTACTACGGTTATGGCGATGTTGAAACCTGGAAAAGACAATAAGCATGATTGATTTTTTAGCCAAAAAACTGGATTGGTTGGATGTGCACCATTGGTTCTACATCTTCAACGACCTGAGTCTGTTTTACATTATTATACCCTTTTTTGTGTTGGAACTGATTCGCTATGCCTACCTAAAAAGGCTGGACAAGGATTTGGTGCTGGACAGTATTGCCAACGTGATTACCTTTGGTGGTTTCTTTTTGGTGGAGGTTATTTTGGGCATCCTGGCCATTACCAAGGTGTATTATTGGGTCTATAACAACAT
Organism: Flagellimonas flava; assembly: GCF_900129665.1. Classification (GTDB taxonomy): domain Bacteria; phylum Bacteroidota; class Bacteroidia; order Flavobacteriales; family Flavobacteriaceae; genus Flagellimonas; species Flagellimonas flava. The sequence goes on along the minus strand of NZ_FQWL01000004.1, from coordinate 84,845 downwards.
TAGCCTGCCGCATTTGGAGCTCAATTGGGCCACGGTCATTTGCTGTGTGCTGCTTGCGGATTTTGCCTACTACTGGGAGCACCGTACCATGCACCGGATTGGTATTGGGTGGGCCACCCATACCGTGCACCACAGCTCGCCCCATTTTAATATGTCCGTTGCCTACCGTTTTGGGCCTTTGGATGCCATTATGCCGGTTGTGTTTTCGCTTCCGATCGTGATGTTGGGTTTTGATCCCATTCTGGTGTTGCTGTCCGAAGTCTTTGTGCAGGTCTTTCAGACCTTGTTGCACACGGAGATCATTGGCAAGCTTACCAAACCCATTGAGTTTATCTTTAATACGCCATCGCACCACCGCGTGCACCACGGCTCCAACCGTCAGTATTGGGATAAGAACTACGCCGGGATATTGATCATTTGGGATCGTATGCTGGGCACTTTTGAGCCGGAAAAGGAGAAGGTGGTCTATGGGATTTCGCAACCCATAAACAGCGTGAACCCCATTGTGGTGTTTTTCCATGGCATCACCCGCTTTGTGAAAAAATTGGGGCAAATCAAGGGCTTTTCCAACAAATTACTGGCCTTTGTAAAACCCCCGGATTGGATGCCCAAACAATAGCTAACTTTAAACGCATGAAACCGAACAATTTTATATTCGCAGACCTTTCTACCTACACGCCCAAAGAGACCATGGCCTTTTACCAAACTGTTTTTGGGTGGACGTACTACGAGTCCGATGGGTATTATTCGGCCTACAAGGGCGATAAAGAGGTCTGCGGCCTGTATGAAACCCCAGAAAAGTTCAAACAGATGCGGATGCCCCATTTTTGGATGTCCTACATTCAGGTAAACAGTGTGTCGCAGACCGTGGAAAAAGCCAGGGAACTGGGCGGCATCATTGAAATGGTAGACGAAAGCGCCTTGGGCAAGGTGGCCTTGATACGCGACCCCCAAGGTTCTGGCTTTATCGTATACGAAGGCGACCAACTCACCCACACCCGAACCCTGAACGAGCCCGGCACCCTTATTTGGAACGAACTCCATGTGTCCAACGCGGCCAAGGTGATCCCTTTTTATGAGGGTATTTTTGATTGGCGGTTTGAGGAGCAAGATTATGGCACCTATCACATCTGGAACAGCCAGGACGAGCATATCGCCGACCTTATGGAAATGTCCAACAAGGATAAGGGCAAGTACGAATATTGGGTCTGCAGCTTTGGGGTGGAAAATCTAGCTAAAACAAGGGATAAAATCCAAAGTCTGGGTGGTACCCTGGTCTCGGAGGAGGACTTCCGGATTTTGATGACGGACAATTCACAACAAGCCTTTTTTTACATCCAGGGAATCTAATCCAGTTTCTTTTTGGTTTCGAAAAATGTACTTTGGTAGGCGGAAACCAAATTCAATAAGAAACCGAGGATGGAAAGAGCCAAAGAACTCGCCAATAGATTGCAAGAAGTACTGTTGGATGGGCGTTGGGTAGCCAACACCAATTGCAAAGCACAACTAGAAAATCTCAACTGGGAAGAGGCCACGCAAAAGGTGGGTAACCTCAACACTATAGCGGCACTCACCTTCCACATCAACTACTACCTAGGAGGATTGATATCGGTGCTCCAGGGCGGGCCTCTCGAGATTCGGGATAAATACAGTTTTGATCTTCCGCCCATTACCTCTCAAGCGGACTGGGAAAAGTTGGTCAATGAATTTCTGGAAAATTCCGAGACCTTTGTCCAAGAAGTGGCCCAACTACCGGACAGCATGTTGGACCAGCCCTTTGTGGATGAAAAATATGGCCCCTACCACCGAAATATTAATGGCACCATAGAGCACTGCTACTACCATCTGGGGCAAATATCCATGCTCAAAAAGATGATTGCCAAAACAGACGTATAACCCAAAAAGGTTAATCTGGTACAATTTATTGATTTGTAAATGCGGGAATTTTGTTACGTAACACAAATGCAATACCCATGTTTCGCAATTCTATCCTTTTTGGCACCCTCCTTTTGACAAGCTTCGGGCTTTTTGGTCAAGAGTCGGCCAACACACTTCCCTACCAAGAGATCTATGCCTACGCCATGGATGCCAACGTCACCCCTATTTTTGATTTAATCGATAAGGAAGCGCTCAGTGAAAAGGACCTTCGGTTCAAAACCAAATTTGAGGCCCGATTTAAGGGAGAGTCAGACACCCAAGCCGCTCCCCCAACCTCCGAAATTGAAACCTTGATTTCCCATTTTAAAACCTATTGGCGAAAAGCGCTCTTGGACCCCAACCAAAAACTTGAACGGGAACTGGGCGGCAAGGTGGTGCCCTTCCTTATGAAGAACTATCCTCCCATACGCGGTAAAAAAGTGACCCGCGACAGTTTGGGCTATTTTCTGAGGGATTACATTCGTGCAAAGGGGTTATATACCACCGATGAAGTCACTTACCAAGGTCGGCTCATTGATCTTATGGTCTGGAAAAAGCAGAGCTCCAAAGTATACCATGTGGATTTGGGAAGAGGTGAAATACAGAAGGTCACCGTATATTTTATGGAAGATTTTTCCACTTTAGGTTGGATGGAGTATGCAACACTTGGAGCCCACCACCCAGGGGGTTGGACAGAGGAAGAGGGTATCTACTGCGTAAAAAAGGCTTATGATGTAAACAGCGAAAACTTCAAGATCAGTTATTTGGCCCACGAGGCGCGGCATTTTGCAGACAAGCCCTTATGGCCTGATCTAGAGTCGACAGATTTGGAATACCGAGCAAAACTCACAGAATTGAGCCTGGCCCAAGACACCCTCTATCATTTGATCACCTTTTTTACCCAAAATGCCAATAAGGAAAGTGATAATGGGCACCAAGTAGCCAATTATTGTGTGATAAGGGATTTGTCCCAAAAACTGTTCAAATCCAATTTTAAAACCTCCCCAGAAAAATGGAAGACGCTTGGCACCAAGAAAATCAACAAGGTCGCAAGGCAATTGCTGAAGAAAAACACCAAGGCCATAAAATCCGTTGGAAAGGAAGCGCAATCCGTGATTCAGGTATAAGGTTTTGGGGAGGCCTTATATGGAAGACATAGGTTAAGGGACTTTTGGTTAACTTACAGTATTAAAAATCCATAGCCAAAATGTACCATAGCATCCTTGACCAACCTTATTCCTTAAGTCCAGAACAGCTTGGTTTCTATAAGAAAAATGCGTTTATCAAGATCAAGGAAGTGCTTACGCCTGATGTCGTGTCACATTTCAACACGGTGATATCGGCCAAAGTCGACGAGCTCAATACCCAGACCAAGGAACTCAAAGAACGGGACACCTACGGGAAAGCCTTTTTACAGATTTTTAATTTGTGGACGCAGGACAATCAAATCAAGGAATTGATGTTCAGCAAACGACTGGCCCAGCTTGCCGCTGATTTGATGCAAGTGGATGGGGTGCGAATGTACCATGACCAAGCGCTATTCAAGGAAGGTGGTGGTGGGTTTACCCCTTGGCATGCCGACCAATACTACTGGCCCTTATCTTCTGATAGGGTCATTACGGCCTGGATTCCCTTGCAAGCTGTGCCTGCAGAAATGGGTCCATTGGAGTTTGCCGCAGGTAGTCAGGGCATTTTAACTGGCAGAGATTTGTCCATTAGTGATGAAAGTGAAACCTTAATCGGTGAAAAACTTCGCGTATCCGACTGTCCCAAAATTTCCGAACCTTTTGATATTGGGGAAATCAGTTTCCACTCTGGATGGATTTTCCACCGAGCGGGGCCCAATACCACTAACCAGACCCGAAAAGTGATGACCTGTATTTATATGGACAAGGACATGCTCCTCAAGAAACCAGAAAACGATGGCCAAATCAATGATTGGGAAACCTGGTGTCCCGGGGTGGAAATCGGTTCTGTCATCGACTCCCATTTGAATCCTGTTTTGTTTGAGGCTCGATAAGATGTTTTTGTTGCATTTCCCATATATTGGGCACAGCCAACCAATCTATTTATGAAGGGAACCGCCTATTTAGTGCAATCGACTTTAATCCTACTATGGTGGTTAGGATTATCCATGAGTCCTGATTTCTTTGAGGCCTTTCAGTTTCCAGGAATTAGTGCCATGGCCTTCAACTCCTTTTTTGCACCTGACATCATCATTATAGCCCTTTTTTCTCTAATGAGGGCTTACAAAACCTCAAGACAATTGGAACTTATTATACTTGGGGGTTTCGCCTATGGAAGTTTTTATTGCCTTAATGCATCTATCCTCTCCGGTGGAGGATATTTATCTACTGTAATCATGATGTTGGGCTTGTGCTATAATCTTTTTTTGGTCTTTCAGAACACTGTTTTTAGGGAGTCCCAATCCGACAGCATTACCCAAAACACATTGAAGACCTTGTTACAAATTATTTGTGTTTGGACCATAACGCTAGTTTTGTTTCCATGGTTAATTATCAAAGCCTTTGACATTGAAATGGCTACCAATCCCCTGAACCACATAGCAGGTTTTGCACTTTTTATACTCTCCAGCCTTCTTGGCCTTTATAGTGCTTACAGTTTAATTACCAAAGGTAATGGCACTCCACTTCCTGCGAATCAGACCAAAAAACTGGTTCTTCATGGTCCGTATGCATATATTCGAAATCCCATGGCAGTGGCGGGCATGGGCCAGGGTTTGGCGGTGAGTCTTTATGTGGGGTCATTTCATATTTTTTGCTATACTATTCTCGGTGGTTTGATCTGGCATCTGGTGGTTCGGCCCATTGAGGAGAAGAACATGTTGCTAAGGTTTGGGACTGATTATGCCGATTATAAAAAAAGAGTCCGGTGTTGGCTCCCCAAATTTTGAAAAAAAACACCCGGACTTTCGCCCGGGTGCCTTGCAAACAAGTATAAAATTCGTCAATTTTCTTTTTCATGTTTGCTTAATGCGGAAGCTCTCTTTTCACCTTTATGGAATTGGAGAGATCATAATACCCTTCTAGATCGGACACATAATTGCCCGCTTCCAGACCGGTCAACCCTTCTTCATAGGTAATGTGCCAAATAAAGCACACCCCTACCCCGGCGGCATCAAAATCAACACCTTCCACGGCATCCAAGGTTGGCGGCAAGCCCAGAATTTTGTTCTGATCATCCGTTATTACCCAACCTTGCTTGCTTCCATTCAATTCGCTGTCATCCAAGTAGATTCCGCTTACCATATCCGGATATCCATCCACCTTGAAAGTAAACGGTCCTCCCCCAATGTAGCCTGCATTCAAGGCATTTCTGGTCACTTTTATGTTGTTTGACAAATCATAGGCTCCGCTTAAATCAGATACATTATTTCCAGCTTCCAAGCCCATCAACCCATCTTGGTAGGTGATATGCCAAATCAAACAAACTCCAGCTCCTGCCTCATCAAAGTCCACGCCTTCAACCGCGGCCAGTGTTGGTGGTAGACCCAAGATGTTGTTTTTATCGTCCGTGATGACCCATCTTTGGTTCATCCCGTTCAAATTGGTATCATCCAACGCAATTCCGCTTACCATATCCGGATTTCCGTCCACTGTAAACTCAAACGGACCACCACTTATATATCCGGCATCCAAGGCATTTCGGTTAACCGTTACAGCATTGGAAAGTGCATAGTAGCCACCCAAATCGGAAACATTGTTACCAGCCTGCAATCCGGTCAAGCCTTCTTCATAGGTAATATGCCAAATAAGACAAACACCAGCTCCTGCTTCATCAAAGTTTACACCTTCAACCGCGTCCAAGGTAGGCGGTAGACCCAAAATATTGTTTTGATCATCAGTAATGACCCAGCCTTGTTTAGATCCGTTGAGTTCGGTATCATCCAAAGTAATTCCGCTTACCATATCCGGTGTACCGTCTACTATAAAATAGTAAGGTCCACCTTCTAAGGAACCTGCGTTCAGGCCATTTCTGGTCACGGCAATGGAATTGGACAATGCGTATGCGCCTTCCAAATCTGACACATTATTGCCTGCTTCCAAGCCTGTTAGGCCTTCCTCGTAGGTCAAATGCCAAATAAGGCACACCCCGGCACCGGCCTCATCAAAATTCACGCCTTCAACGGCTTCCAAGGTTGGGGGAAGACCTAAAATATTGTTTTTATCGTCTGTAATCACCCAACGTTGCTTGGCACCCGTTAACTCCGAGTCATCCAAGGTAATGCCACTAACCATATCTGGTGTTCCGTCAACGGTAAATGTAAACGGCCCTCCGGCTATAGTACCTGCATTCAATCCGTTTCTGGTCACCATAATGGAATTGGAAAGTGCATAGCTGCCATTGAAATCGGAAACATTATTACCAGCTTCCAGCCCAGTTAATCCATCTTCGTAAACCAAGTGCCAGATAAAGCATACCCCGGCCCCGGCACCATCAAAATTGACACCTTCAACTGCCTCAAGAGTAGGTGGAAGACCAAGGATATTATTTTGATCATCGGTAATTACATACCTTCTGTTGGTACCATTGAGATTGGTATCATCCAGAGTAATATCACTTACCATATCTGGGGTTCCGTCCACCGTAAAAGTAAAAGGTCCACCTGAAAGGGTTCCAGCGTTCAAAGCCGTTCTTGTTACCGAAATAGCATTGGAAAGATCATAATCCCCATCCAAGTTGTCCAGATTCATGCCAGCTTCCAAGCCCCCAAGCCCATCTTCGTACACTAAATGGTATACAAAACAGACTCCTACGCCGGCAGCATCAAAATCAACACCCTCCAAGGCCTCCAAGGTGGGCGGAGTTCCCAGGATGTTCCGGGAATCATCTGTAATCACATAAGTAGTGTTGCTTCCGCTTAAACCGGTTGCATCCAAACTAACTCCAGAAATCATATCTGGTGTTCCATCAACGGTAATATTGAAAGGTCCTCCGGAAAGCGTTCCAGCTTCCAGTACAATAGGCGCATCATCGGAATCGTTGCTACAGCCAGCGGCCAGCATGACCAAACCGATCAGTATCCATACTTTTTTTAAGTTGCTCATTTTCTGTGTTTTTTTATTTGCAACACAAAAGAAGCAGCCAATCATTGCAGAAGTATCACATAAAACTCATAATTGTTTACATGTTGATTTTCAGATGTTTAAAATAAAATACTGGTGATTTTGTAAAGATTGACCTCAAAATTGGACTTTTTAAGGGGTATCACGTCCAAAGTTTTTAGAAAACGGTGAACTTTCCGTGATACTTTAAGTTTTAATTCGCCATATCATGAAAAAAGTTTTGCTCGTTGAGGACGATTTAGAGATTGTCCGCTTGCTGGAAATCCATTTAAAAGATTTGGGGTGTCATGTGATTACAGCCCATCGTGGGGACATTGGATTTCAAAAAGCGATAGACGAAAATCCGGACCTGATTATTCTGGATGTCATGCTACCGGTAATGGACGGTATTGAAATTTGTCAAAAAATTAGAGCAAAGAACATCACCACTCCCATCATGATGCTTACCGCCCGTTCTGAAGAAATCGATAAGGTATTGGGACTTGAGGTAGGAGCCGACGATTATCTTACCAAACCCTTCAGCGTACGCGAGTTCATTGCCCGAGTGAAGGCTATTTTCAGAAGGCAAAAGATGGATGTTGTGGAAAGTACTGGGGGCAAAAACCCCAAATTGATGCAGTTTGATGTCCTATCCATTGACATAGATATGCGAAAGGTACTTTTGGATGGAAAGAAAATCGAACTTTCTCCCAAAGAGTTTGAACTCTTGGTATTGCTGTCCTCCAACCCTGGGAAAAGCTATGACCGCACCAAATTGCTGAATATGATATGGGGCTACGATTTTAAGGGCTATGAGCATACGGTGAATTCACATATCAACCGACTTCGCTCCAAAATTGAGCCTGACATGAGCAATCCTAAATTTATCCTAACCACCTGGGGTGTAGGCTATAAATTCAATGAAGAGCTACTTGAGGCACAACCGAACCACTGACCATGAAAAACAATATTTTATCTGTTAGATTTATTGTAAAACTTACCCTTTCCTTTTTAGCAATTCTGCTGCTTGCCGGGATTGGCTATACCATCACCTCAATCTATCTTTCCAACAAATACTTTTACGAGACAACCCAGCGATTGCACGCCAATTTGGCTCAAGACCTTATTGAGGAAAAGTTTAGGGACACCCAACCTTTTGACTCTATAGGTAATGTGAACAAAGCTCTTTTTGGAGATATTATGCACGATATGATGGCGGTGAACCGAGCCATCGAGGTCTACCTCCTGGATTTGGACGGAAATGTCAAATACTCTGTGGTCTTGGACCATGATGCTCCCGAAACCAAGGAAAAACAGGTGGATTTGGCCCCAATTCAACAATTTATTGCCGAAAGTGGAAGCAATTACGTTTTGGGAAACGACCCAAAAGATCTTTCCAAGCAAACTATTTTTTCGGCTGCCCGATTCAACAAGGATGGACATGAAGGATACATTTACATCGTGTTGGCCGGGGAGGACTTCTTGGCAACCCGAAGCGATCTGTTTAAGAGCTATTTTATGCGCCTCGGTCTAGGCGGTTCGTTATTGACCTTGATTTTTGCCACCATTTTAGGTGTCTTGGCGATATGGTATCTCACCAGAAGTCTTCGTAAGATTATCTATGCCGCCAAGCGTTTTCAGCAAGGGGATTTGGAGTATCGGATTGAAAATGCTGAAAAAACAGATCTGGCCAACGTGGCCACCACCTATAACCATATGGCCGATACCATTTTGTCCGATATCGAAAAAATAAAATCAGTGGAACAATTACGGCAAGAACTCATCGCCAATATTTCCCATGATCTTAGAACACCACTATCCATTATACAAGGCTATATTGAAACACTCCACATGAAAGATGGGGAACTTTCCCCTGAAGAACGAGGTGAATACTTGACTACGGTTACCAAAAGTAGTGAACGCCTTTCCAAATTGGTTTCGCAGTTGTTCGAGTATTCTAAATTGGAAGCCAATCAAATCCAACCGGAAAAGGAACCCTTTTTGATCAGTGAACTTGCCAATGACATCCACAGAAACTATTCGCTACTGGCACAAAAAAAGAACATTGATCTAAAATTGTCCATGGAGGACAATGTGCCATTGGTATTTGCTGATATTTCCTTGGTGGAACGGGCCATCCAAAACCTCATGGACAACGCTTTGAAGTTTACCCCAGAAGGCGGCGAAGTAACCGTAAAATTGGAATACGAGAACGATCATGTTCAGGTAACCATAAAGGATTCCGGACCTGGAATCAAAAAGGACAACCAAGCTTTGATTTTTGAACGGTATAGACAAACCAAAGCAGGCCAACAAAAGGAGGGAGCTGGTCTGGGTCTTGCCATTGTGAAAAAAATCATGGAGATCCATGATAGCAGTATCAAGGTTTTCAGTAAGCCCAACGAAGGCACATCTTTCAGTTTTAGTCTACCCGTATACGCTGTGAGCTAAACCAATATTGGTTATCTTTAAAGTGTAAAATAACGCTATGATTCTTACCGATTCGCTTTTGGATTTCTTTTTGGAAACCCGAAAGGACTCCGAAAATATATGTCAACCCTTAGAAATTGAAGATTATGTGGTACAACCGGTGGTTGATGTTAGTCCGCCCAAATGGCACTTGGGACATACCACCTGGTTCTTTGAGGAATTCATTTTAAAACCACATGCCGAAGGCTATAAGGAATTCGACCCTGATTTTTCGTTTGTGTTCAATAGTTACTATGAAACGGTGGGAAAGCGTGTGGTTCGTTCAGATAGGGGCAATCTATCCCGACCTTCCGTAAAACAGGTTTATGCGTATCGTGAGTATGTTACCGAAGGTATCAAACAGTTTTTTGGACAAGGTCAAACCCAAGCACTGAACGATTTACTTGAAATTGGTATCCATCATGAAAAACAGCATCAGGAATTACTGTTTACAGATATCAAATACATTCTCGGAAACAATCCATTATTGCCTGTTTATTCCGAAAAATTTGAAGATCATCCCATTGAAAACCATCAATCGGATTGGATTGACATGGATGAAGGAATTTATGACATAGGACATAATTCAGAAGATTTTTGCTACGACAATGAACTGGGAAGACACAAAGTCTTTCTGCATTCCTACACGATTTCAAATCGGTTGGTGACCAATTCGGAATACATCGAATTTATTGAAGCCGGGGGATACCAGCGTTTCGATATCTGGCATGCCGAAGGTTGGGATTGGGTCAATCAAAACAAAGTAAATTCACCTTTGTACTGGCACAATATTGATGGAAAGTGGTGGCATTACACGGCCAAAGGACTCCAAAAAGTTGATGGTTCCGCACCCCTGGCCCACATTTCCTATTTTGAGGCCTTTGCCTACGCCCAATGGAAAGGTCTGCGCCTGCCCACAGAATTTGAATGGGAAGCGGCACAAAAATTTTTCCCTTGGGGCACACGCTGGGAGTGGACCGAAAGTTCTTATCTCCCCTATCCGAACTATCAAAAAGCTGATGGTGCTCTGGGAGAATACAATGGAAAGTTTATGGTTAGCCAGAAGGTACTCCGGGGCGGGTCTGTTGCCACACCCAACAAGCATACACGTCATACGTATAGAAATTTTTTCCATCCCCAATTGAGATGGCAGTTTACCGGATTAAGGTTGGCCAAATAACTACGACAAAGGTTTCATGCAAAATAACCAGACTACAACATTTACTTCCGCCTTTGCGCAAGAGGTATACGAAGGACTTACTTCTTTTCCCAAACACCTTTCATCTAAATATTTTTATGACGAGGTTGGGGACAAATTGTTCCAAGATATCATGGCTATGCCCGAGTACTACCTTACGGACATTGAGTTTGACATTCTTGATAAAAACAAAACTTCAATAGCAAACCTGCTTTCAGGAACCGGTGAACCTTTCAGTCTTTTTGAATTGGGCGCGGGTGATGGAAAGAAGACGAAGATATTGCTTCGACATTTTACGACACAAGGCATAGCGTTTGATTACCGACCCATAGATATTAGTCAAAATGCACTAGATCAGCTGGAGCATTCAATAAAAGACGAAATCCCAGGGGTCGAGATCAACACCTTGCAGGGTACTTATTTTGATACTCTTCGGGATATCAACCAGGCCAACGGCAGAAAGAAGGTTATTTTGTTTTTAGGCTCCAATATTGGGAATCTATTACACGAGCAGGCGGTGGAATTCCTTAAAAACATGAGGGATTCCATTAATGAGGGTGATTTAATTCTTATGGGCTTTGACCAAAAGAAGAATCCCCAGACCATTTTGGACGCCTACAACGATAAAACCGGTATTACCGCGGCTTTCAATAAGAACGTATTGGCCAGAATCAATAAGGAGCTCGGAGGGAATTTCGATCTAGATCAGTTTTTACATTGGGAAGTGTATGACCCGGAATCCGGTACGGCCAAAAGTTACTTGGTCTCCAAGGTCGAACAGCAGGTTCAGATTGAAAGTTTAGGGCTTAACATACGTCTTAAGCAATGGGAAACCATTCACACGGAGATTTCCCAAAAGTATGATGATGCTGTTGTGGAATGGTTGGCAGATCAAGCTGGACTGACCATTGTAACGGATTATTCGGATGCCGAGCAGCAATACAAAAACTATGTTTTTAAAAAATAAATTATGAAAGCAATTTGGAACAATACTGTAATTGCAGAAAGTAATGAAACAGTCGTTATAGAAAACAACCATTATTTCCCTGCTGAAAGTATTAAAAAGGAATATTTTAAATCGAGTGATACGCATACCACCTGCCCTTGGAAGGGTGTGGCTTCCTACTACACAATTGATGTTGAAGGCAAAGAAAATGTAGACGCCGCTTGGTTTTACCCGGAAACCAGCGAGCTGGCCAAATCCATCAAAGGATATGTCGCTTTTTGGAAAGGGGTTACGGTAGAAGAGTAATCCTTTCAAAAAAGGACATAAGACAAGGAGAACCAAGAGACAAGACGCGGTCTTGTCTCTTGGTTTTTTTTAATTAAAGCTCAAGAACTGCGTTCTCAGTTCCGGCATAATCGTTCCACTGGTAACGATCTGCCTCCGCATCGTTGATGTAAGCGCCGTCTACCAAATATCTGAACTCAAAAGTATTCTCTTGAGGAAGGTCAAACGTTCCTTTGAAGGTTCCGTTTTTTAGTTTTTTCAACGTGCTCCCCTTAGGGTTCCAGCCGTTAAAATCACCAACTACTGCTACTTTCTTTGCTTCTTCCGCAGGCACGGTAAATGTAACTTTACAAACCGGCTTGCTTTTTAGGTATTGCTTTTTTATTGCCATGGTACTCTATTTTTTCGTATTAAAATCAACGCAAAACAAAAGATAAAACGGTTTACTCACAATAAGTTAAAACCGATTTATCATATTGATAAAATGCTCCTAACAATAGGGATACTTTGGCAAAATTAGGCTTTGATTTTTCAAAAAATATGATATTGATCACCTAGGACTTTAGGATATCCACAATCGCATCAATCTCATTTTCTGTGTTATAGAAGTGAAAACTCAGTCGAATACCATCACCGCGGAGTGCAGCGACCACATTTTCTTGTGTTAATTTATCAAATAGGGTTTGATTGCCCTTAACGTTGAAAATGGCACTGTGTTGATTTCTTTGCACCACTTTTCCCTCCAAAAGACCCAAGGCCGAAAATTCTGCTTTTGCTTTTTGGGACAAGAGTTCCAATTGATTTTTTATGTGGTCCATCCCTATTCCCTCCAAAAACTGGATTGAAAATTGAAGACTTCCGAAATTTAAGGTATCCACATGCCCGGGTTCCAAATGTTTGCAGAAGGGAATATTATCCGGGCTATCTCCTGATATATCCACAGACCAATTGCCAATACTCTTTAATTTAAATCGCTCCTTTACCTCATCCTTTACCAAATAAAATCCATTTCCATACCCGGACAACATCCATTTGTAGGCACTTGCGCCCAAAATATCAATGCCGGAGGTTTCAAAATCGAATTTCTCCGTACCGCAAAACTGTGTACCGTCGGCAATAATGATCAGATTGGGAAATTCAGATTTAAGTTTTCGTACAAAATCCAAATCCATCTTTATGCCATTTATCCATTGTATCATGCTAAACGCCAGCACGTCGAACTTTCCTGTTGTAATTCGCTCGTGGATTTTGGCTTCCATATCCCAGGTCATTTCCAAAAACTCTGTATTAAAGTTTCGACTCATAAAAGGCCAATTCAATGAGGGATAATCCGAATCCAAAAGCAATACGTTAGCGTTTTGGGGCAATCCCTCCAAAAGTAGATTTAACCCTATGGTGAAGTTGGGCACCAAAGCCACATTATGCGGCTTACAGTTAAAAAAATCCCCAACAGTTTCCCTAACCTGGGACAGGTTGGCAAAACTCTTCATTTTCATCTCGCTACCACCAATCAGATAATCCAAATCATGTTCTTGCCGCCATTCCATGAGGTCTTCATACATTAATCCGGTTGCAGCGGTATTGGCATAAATACATTGCTGTAGTACGGGGAACTTTTTTCTTAGATTTTGCATTTGAATTGTGTTGGGCTTAATTCGGTTATATTTGTTGTTAAAGATAGCCATTCAATGTTTTCCAAAAAGAAACCTCAAAACCCAGTTGACTTGGAACAACACGAGCTGTTGGAGCATGCGCAAAAGCGGATTCGGCAGAAAAAAAGGCTATTTTCCCATTTTGTGGTGTTTTTGATCGGAAGTGTTTTTCTTATCCTCATCAACAAAATTCTAAAATATGGCGAAGCTTATGATTGGTTCATCTGGGCCATTCTTTTATGGGCCTTCCTTTTTTTGATACATGCGTTCAATGTTTTTGTCACCCACAAGTTTATGGGTCAGAAATGGGAAAGAAAACAGCGGGAAAGGCTTGTTGCCAAACAAAAACAACGTATTGCAGAAATCCAAAAGGAAATCGAAACTGACTTTCCATTATCTAAAATCAATAAAAAAAAAGATCAGTGAAGCAATTGATCATTATCGCCGCCGCAGGTGAAAACAACGCCTTGGGAAAAGACAACGACCTTCCATGGCATCTACCAGATGATTTTAAACGATTTAAAGCCCTTACCTCAGGACATAAGATAATTATGGGACGTAAGACGTTGGAGAGCTTTCCAAAGGCCCTGCCCAATAGGGAACATATTGCCATAACAAGAGATACAAGCTATCAACCAAAATTTCCCTGCCAAATTGTGCATTCTTTGGAAAATGCTTTGGCTCTTATTGGCCCTGAGGAAACCGCTTTTATTATTGGTGGAGGAGAAATTTACCGACAAGCCCTGGATTTTGCCACGGATATTGAACTTACCCGGGTACATGCCTCTTTTGAAGCGGATACCTTTTTTCCTGAAATTGACGAACAGGCCTGGGAATTGGTGCGAGAAGATTTCCACCCAGCAGATGAAAGGCATAAACACAGCTTTACCTATCTGACCTACAAAAGAAAATAGTTATTAAAAGTCAAGGTATTCGACGTAAACGCTTGGCCCGGAAACCAAGACAGAAAGTATGTTGTTCCTTGTATTGGAGTAAAACCAATGACCCGTCCAATTTTTTGGTGCTTCTTTCAAATTGTTTTCTTCAAGTACGGCCCCTGTTTGTTTTGCAACGGCTTCCCCAGAATCTATAACGGTAACACCTTGTGGTACCAATTCTTTGATCAACGGTATTAAATAGGGATAATGGGTACAGCCCAGAACAAGGCAGTCAATGCGTTGCTCCAGCATGGGGTCGAGGTACTTTTTTAATAATCTCCTAGTCTCCTCCGCGAGCATTTTACCTTCCTCTATGAGTTCTACCAAACCAATTCCCTCTTGTTCCAAAACAGTAATCCCCTGTGCAAACATTTTGGAAGTACTATTAAACAATGTACTGGACAAGGTTCCCTTGGTCGCCAGCACCCCAACTTTTTTGGTTTGAGTATGCAAAGCTGCAGGTTTAATGGCCGGTTCTATACCGATAAAAGGTACATCATAATTGGCCCGAAGATAATCTATGGCATTGGTGGTTGCCGTGTTACAGGCCACCACAATGAGCTTGCAGTTTTTTTGAAGCAACAACTCCGTATTCTTGATGCTGAGTTGAAGAATTTCCTCCTTTGTTTTGGCTCCATACGGCGCATTTGCGCTATCAGCCAGATATATGGTATCCTCATGAGGAAGCAGTTTTTTAATCTCTCTCCAAATAGAAGTACCTCCAATTCCGGAATCAAAAATACCAATGGGATTAGCCATGTTTAAAAGTAAGTACTATAGTTAAATTTAGTGTATAAAAAAACCGCTTTTTCCAAAGAATAAAGCGGTTCATTTATTTTCGTGCCAGCTTGACTTAGAAGCCCAATTCTTGCTTTACGTCAGGTAAAAGATCCTTTCCTTTGGCAACGATCAGACTTAATCCTGGTGTTGCGTCCATCACATAATCAAACCCTTGTGCCGCAGCCACTTTTTCAATCGCTGCTTTTGCCTTTTCAGAAATTGGAGCGAAAAGTTCTTGCTGCTTTTGTTGCAATTGTTGCATTGCAGTTTGCTCTGCATTCTGGATGTTCTTTTGAATCTCCTGGAGCTCTAAAGCTCTTTTCTCGTTCTCTTCCCTGGTTTTGGAAGTGGATTCGTTTCTATATTGTGTGGCTTTGTTCTCGAACTCGGTCATTGAACCTTTGATATCGGCCGTGTATGTTTCTTCCAACTTTTTAAGTTCGGATTGGGCTTGTTTCATATCCGGCATTTCAGACAACAATTGCTGTACATTGATATGGGCCACTTTGCTCTGTGCATTTACAAAACCTGTAGCTGCAACAAATAAGACTAGGGCCACAGCAATCTTCTTTACATTTCTCATGATTCTCTAAGTTACTATTTTGAATGTTAATTTTAGTGTTTCAATATTATTCCTGTATTGAATCTTTTTCTTGTTCTTGCGCTTTTTTACGTTCTTCCAATTTGGCTCTCCGTTTGGCATCGCGCTCTTCCAATAATTTTTTTCTTCTGGCTTCGTAGGCTTTCTTTCGTTCCTCTCTCAACCTCAGTTGCTCTGCTCTCCTATCCTCTGCTGCCTTTGTCTTTGCGTCTCTTGCCTGATCGGCTTTTTCCTGGCGCTCTTTTAAGGCTTCACTAATTTCTTTCTCCTCTTCGGCTTGGTCTTCTTTAAACTTGTCCAGCCTATTCTTCTCCTTGGCCTTTTTGTTGGATTTACTCACCTTTCTGGTTCGTCCTATCTCCCTTAAAACCAAGTCACTGATGTCGTGCCTTTTTTCGGAGTACAACATTACGACATCTGCGGATTTATCAAAAATAAAATCGTATCTTTTATTTCCTCCTATTTTTTGGACCTCATTGAACACCTGGTCCTGAATGGGCTGAATTAACAACTGTTTTTGTAAGACCAAATCTCCCTGTGGCCCAAAACGATCTTGTTGATAATCTAGCATTTCGGTTTCCAAAATCTGGATTTCCTCTTCTCGTTCCTCAATGAGTTCATCCGTTAAAAGCACCTTTTCCGCCATCAAATCCTTCTTCATCTGCTCAATGGTACTCTGTTTGAGCTCAATCTCCTGTTTCCATTTAACGGCCTTGTTGTTCAACTGCTCGGTTGCATCCCGATATTCCTCGACATTTTCAAGGATATACTCCATATCCACATATCCAATGCGCACTCCTCTTTGGGAGAAACCATAAAGGGATGTCATTAAAACAGCTAATGACAAAAGAACTTTGGTATTCATTTTTGATTCCGCTTTTTACAAAGAAAATATCGTGCCAAAATAACTAATTAATTAAAAATGAGCTATTTACAATTAAAAAGACACGATTTTCTTTCAGTTAAAACTGCTGACCGATGATGAAGTGCGTTTGCCAGCCACTTGGTCCGCTGGAATTTGGATTCGCATCTGTATCGAATCCATATCCAAAATCGATTCCCAAGAGACCAAATGCCGGCATAAAAATACGTAGCCCCACTCCGGCAGATCTTTTTAATTCAAACGGATTATACTCATTAAAATTGTTAAATGCGTTTCCTGCCTCCAAAAAAGAAAGTGCATAAATGGACGCCGAAGGTTTTAAGGTTAGCGGATAACGCAATTCCAAGGAGAATTTATTATAAATAGTTCCCCCGTCCCTTTCCTGATTTCCGGTAACAGGATTGGTGCTAAACGGCGTCAAAGAGCTATTTTCATAACCTCTCAACTGGATAACGTCCCTACCATCCAGGGTAAAGTTCCCCAATCCATCGCCCCCAACAAAGAAACGCTCAAAAGGAACGGCCCCTATGTCGTTGTTATAGCTGCCCAAAAAACCAAATTCTGCATTGGTCCTTAGTACCAATTTATCAACCAAATTGGTATACCAGTCCCCTCGGAATTTTATTTTATAGAACTCCAGCAACTTAAAACGTTCTTCTTCCAAACGTTCAAGCTGATCGCTCAACTCGGCAAACTCCAGCTGCTCTTCAATATTCGCTGGGGTCGCACCAATTTCAAAAAGGCGTTCGGTTATCTCATCTATCTCGTCTCTAATCCCCCTAAAATCCTTGTTTCCGAATAATGAATAAGGTGGTGTAAACTTTGCCGTCAACTCAAAATTGGACCCAGATAATGGGAAAATCCTACTTGGTCCCTGTGAACTTCTAGAGATTCCAAGGGTATAGCTCAAAGAATTGGAGCTACCATTACCAAAATTGAAGAGTCCGTTGTTAAAATCGTTGAAATCATAGAGCTGATAGCTCAAAGAGTGCGAAATGGTAAAGAAATCGTCAGGCCACTGTACTCTTTTTGCCAAACCCGCAGAAATACCGGTAATGGCAAAACCACGGTCGCGATCTACATCAATTCGTCCCCTGTTATCAAAATTAGTTGCAAACTGTTGGGTTCTGGACAGGGATAGATTGAAACGTACTGGTTTTTTTCCACCCAACCATGGCTCTGCAAAGTTTAAGCTATACACCCTAAAGGTTCTACTGGCCTGCAATCTTAAGGCAAATGTTTGCCCATCACCCATAGGTACAGGCTTGTAGGCCTCACCGTTGAAAATATTTTTTAAGGAGAAGTTACTAAAGGACAATCCCAAGGTGCCAATGAATCCACCTCCACCAAAACCTCCTTGAAGTTCTATTTGGCTAGAGCCGGACTCCACCAAACTGTATTGAACGTCAACAGTTCCTGCATTGGGGTCCGGGTTCTGGATATCCGGAGTAATCTGTTCCGCATCAAAGAATCCCAATTGACCCAATTCCCGGATACTCCTTACAATATTGTCCTTGCTGTATTTTTGACCAGGTCTTGTGCGCAATTCACGGAAAATTACATGGTCATTGGTCTTATCATTACCAACCACGGTAACGTGGTCTAAGAAAGTTTCTTTTCCCTCAATGATTCTGATTTCAAAATCTATGGTGTCGTTAACTGCGGAAACCTCGACCGGATTGATACTGGAGAAGAGGTATCCGTTGTTTTGGTAAAGGTTGGTCAAATCAACTGCATCCGGTTTTGAATCATCCTGCACGCGCTCTTTTAACAGCACCCCATTATAGGTCTGTCCTTTACGAATTCCCAGAATTCGTCCAAGTTCCCTATCGGTATAGACCGAGTTCCCAACAAAGTTTATGTTCCCGAAATAGTATTTATTCCCTTCCTCGACCTTAATTTTTAGGTCGATGTTGTTTTCATCCACCTTTATAAAGGTATCGGATAATACACGGGCGTCCCGGTATCCCCTTTCCGCATAGGCATCCACTAAACTGGAAAGATCTTCCTTGTAGTCTCCTTCTATATATTTGGATTTTTTCCAGAATCTGTAAAACTTCTTCTTTTTGGTCTTCTTTAATGATTTGGCAAGGCGCTTATTGGATAACTTTTCATTGCCCTCGAAAGTGATACTCCTTATTTTAACCTTATCCCCCTTTTTTACATTGATGACCATGTTCTCGCTATTCGTAGCAGACGTATCGGCAGCGGTAACAATGTTGACCTTGGCGTTGAGATAACCCTGTTTCTTGTATTTGTTTTGAAGGTAGTTCTTGGTATTCGCAATAAGGCTCTCGGTAATTTTTTTCCCTTTCTTAAGGTCTGTGTCATTAATAATGTCCTCAACCTTACGTTTTTTGACACCGTATACCGTAACGTTTGCAAGGGTCGGTCTTTCAGTAATGTTCAGCTCTAAAAAGATGTTATCACCTTCAATATTGGTATAATACATCTCTACATTACTGAACAACTCCAAACTCCACAGTTTTTTGATCACTGCACTGATTTCATCGCCTGGAACCGTGATAGGCTGACCCACACGAAGGCCCGTATAGGTTTTAACGGTCTGCTCGTTATAACTTTGAAGCCCTGTAACACTAAGTCCGCCTAAAATATAATCTTTACCGTTCTCAAAGGAGGTTACCTGAGCAAAGCTTTGGCCGGTGAAGAGAAGTAGAAGGAGTAGTTTTAAGTATAGTCGGGTGGTATGTTTTGTATTCTTAATGAAGTTGTTCGCTAGTTTTTCCAAATCGTCGTTCTCTATTTTGGTAACTTAATATTGCTTCTACCAAATGATGCTCACTAAAATCGGGCCAAAATACATCAATAAAATATAATTCAGCGTATGCAATCTGCCAAAGTAAAAAATTGCTTATCCTTTGTTCCCCACTGGTACGGATAAGCAAGTCCACGTCTGGCAAAAAATGCGTGTAAAGATGAGTATTTATAACGGCTTCGTCAATATTTTCAGGTGAAATTATATTATTTTTAACTTTGGATGCAATGTCCCTTACAGCTGACTTAATCTCTTCTCTGGACCCATAGCTCAAGGCTAGGGTCAACATCATCCCATTGTTTTTTGAGGTTTTTGAAATCACCTCTTCCAGCTCCTTTCGTGCCTTGTCTGGAAGGGAATCTATGTTTCCAATTGTATTTAGCCGAATGTTGTTTTTGTTGAGCGTTTTCAACTCTTTTCGAAGGGAAGCCACCAAGAGGCGCATAAGGGTTTCCACCTCCAGTTTGGGTCTGTTCCAATTTTCTGTGGAAAAGGCATACAACGTTAAGAACTGAATCTGAAGTTTGGCACAGTTCTCCACTGTCCTTCGAACAGCTTCCACCCCATTTTCATGGCCAAAGATTCTAAGTTTTCCACGTTGTTTGGCCCATCGACCATTGCCGTCCATAATTACGGCAACATGTTTGGGAAGTTTGTCTTTGTTTAGGTCCTCTAAAGTGTGCATTTCTATTCAAAACAATCCTGGCAAGGTTTGCGTCCAAAGGTATACGTTAATGTAAACCCTGAAAACATGTACCAGTCATCGCTTAAAATATTTCCAAACCTAAACTGCTCAAAGTTGGAACCTTCCGGATTACTTGCATCCAAGTTGTCCGTAAATGTATATCTGGCCCCAATTTCGGCGCCCAGGATCAAAAATTGATTCAACCGGTACTTTGCCCCCACCGTCATAGGAATTGCAAAACTACCTTCTTTTTGGTTAATATCCTGCACCTCAAGGGCATCAAAATACTTAAAATCGTACCTGAAATAGGTGAAACCCGTGTAAAGATAAGGGGTGAAGGCCGGTCCCAGTTTATGTAAATTGTAATCAACAAAGTTAAATTCGATTCCCACAGAGGCTTCCAAGACTGAATTGTCCATCTCATAGCCACGCTGTCTTCTTGAGGCTAAATTGGATTTGGAATCATCAAAACTGAAGTTACCATAAAGAACACTTCCCCTCCATGCATACCTTTTACTCTTGTTCCATTTGAAGATTCCGCCAAAAGCAGGCCCAGATGGTAAGATATAATTGGTTTTTCCAACATCGCCTATACCGTTTGCCCCTCCGGCAAAAACCCCTATTTCATAGGTTTGAGCACTGACCTTGAGCATACCAAATAATAAAATAGCCAGAACTATTCGCATACTATCCAAAAAATTAAACTAATAAAGAGTAGAGGAAGGTCAATAAGATATCGGGTTAAAAATGTTCTCCTTTGTTAAACAGTTTTTAGCTTCTTTTATTGTTTCAAAAGGCTCAATTGCGTTTATCTTGGCCCCAAAGAAGTTTATTGCGAAGGGTCTTAAGAAAACTTTCGGATTTGTATTCTATCATTTTTATGCTGAAGTCCGCTTTTTGTATTCGAATTTCCTTGCCATTGGGAATGCTTGCAATTCTGGAATCCAAGGACACCAAATGGTTTTCCTCCCTTCCAGAAACTTTCAACCGTATTTCAGTATCATCAGAGATGACCAAGGGCCTTGCATTAAGGTTATGAGGGGCAATCGGGGTCAGCACCAACGATTTTGCCGTAGGTGAAATCACGGGGCCTCCGCAGCTAAGTGAATATCCCGTTGAACCTGTTGGCGTTGACACAATAAGACCGTCTGCCCAATAGGAAGTCAGATACTCATCGTTTAAATAGGTCTCTACCGTAATCATAGAGGTGGTATCCTTTCGGCTAACCGTAATCTCGTTCAAAGCGAAGTTCAGTTCTCCAAATTCCTCTAAATCGGAGTTTAAAGCTACTTCCACAAGACTTCTCTCCACAATCGTGTGTTGTCCGGCAACAAATTCGGTTACCACTTTTCGCACATCCTCCTTCTTAAAAGTGGACAAAAAGCCCAGTCTTCCCGTGTTCACGCCTACAATGGGAATACCCAAATCCTTGACATAGGTCACGGCTCGTAGCATGGTTCCATCCCCGCCAAAACTGACAAACATATCAAACGACCCATCTAAACCGGAGGTCTGCGTAAAAGTACCATAACTGAAACCGGAAAGGCATCCATCGATCCGTTCGCAAAAGCCTTCTTCAATACAAACCGAAGCGTTTATCCCTTGGAGTTCTTCCAAGAGTTCCAGAACAAAGGTTTTATCCTGTTCCTGAAAAGTCTGACCGTAAATTGCGACTTTCATGCTAAACGTTAAGGTATTTTTCCAGGTAGTCAGAGCGCTGCTTCAAGTCCTCCAAGAACTGATCATCGCTATTGCCAAAAATAATGGTGTAGTTATATCTTCTAAATGTTTGGGCCACCTCGTTAAGGTTCAAAGTCCCTATTTTGAGGGTGATTTGCACCACGTCATTCTGCGAATCTGTAATGAAAGCCCCCAATAAGCGGGCATTGTTACTTTCTACTATCTGAGCAATTTCACTAAACGAATAATCTTTCATCCCGGTTCCCACAACAAGAATTCCCCCTGGCTCCTTAAAGAATGGGGTGTCTATAAAAAAGGCCACCACATCTTGAAGGTCATAATAACCCTGGACCACATGATTTTCGTCCAAAACGGGAAGTACATTGGCCTCATTTCTGGAGAAGGTCTCCAGAACGTCCAACCAAGAAGTTTCCTTTGTCACAAAAAAGGATTCCAGTTCCACCCTAAATTCCTCGATTTTCTTATCCGGTTCAAAACAGGCCAGATCATTTTCAGACAGAGCACCAATATATATCCCATCCTCGGTGACCGCCACATGGGAAAAAATGGTCGCCTCAAAAAAACTAATGACTTCCGCCAAGGTTTCCGAAACCTCAAAAACAGGAACCGTTGTGATAATATTGTTCTGGATTTGCATAACAATTCTATTGAGCGCAAAATACTAATTTTAAATCGCAAAAGGCGTGCCTAATTCTTATTTTTGCCCTTCCAAAACAGCACTCTTATGACCAAACTGAGCGTGAACATCAATAAGTTGGCCACCCTAAGAAATTCAAGGGGCGGGAATGTTCCCAATTTAGTCAATTCCGCCAAGGACATTGAATCCTTTGGGGCCCAAGGGATAACCATACACCCCAGGCCAGATGAAAGACATATTCGATACCAAGATGCACATGAACTTAAATCTGTTGTGCAAACGGAATTCAATATAGAAGGTAATCCTATTCCAAAATTTATAGATCTTGTACTCGACGTAAAACCCACGCAGGTTACTTTGGTTCCCGATGCGGAGGATGCGATTACCTCCAATGCGGGATGGGACACCATAAAGAACAAGGATTTTTTAAAGGAGGTCATCTCCACCTTTAAGAGCCATGGTATCCGTACCTCTATTTTTGTGGACCCCAATGAGGAGATGGTAAAAGGTGCAGTTGAAACAGGCACAGACAGAATAGAACTGTATACCGAAAGCTATGCAAAAGCATTTTCTGTAGGGAAGCAGGATGAAGGCATTTACCCCTTCGCCCAGGCAGCAAAAGTGGCCAATGAAGTTGGGCTTGGCATCAATGCCGGCCATGACCTTAGTCTGGAAAACGTTAAGTTCTTCAAGAAACATATCCCAAATCTGCTGGAAGTATCCATTGGACATGCGTTGATCTGCGAATCAATTTATCTTGGGCTGGAAAATGTTGTTAATATGTATTTGCACCGTCTGAAGTAATGGAATTATTACATTCAAAAATTATAGGTGAGGGAAAGCCGTTGTTAATACTTCATGGCTTTTTGGGTATGTCGGACAATTGGAAGACCCTGGGAAATCAATATGCCAAGCAAGGTTTTCAGGTACACCTGGTAGATCAACGAAATCATGGAAAAAGCTTTCATGCCAACCAATTTGACTATGATACTTTGGCCTCTGATGTTCTCTACTATATGGAACGTTGGCAACTTGCCCAAGCGGCTATAATTGGACATTCCATGGGAGGCAAGACTGCCATGCAAATCGCTTCGTCGCAGCCTCAATACGTAGAGAAACTTCTTGTAGCGGATATAGCTCCCAAGTACTACCCCCCGCATCATCAATATATCATTGATGCATTAGGTCACTTGGATTTTGACCAAATCTCCTCCAGAAAGGAAGCGGATGAAGTTCTTGCCCAGCATCTATCCGAATTTGGGATTCGACAATTTCTTCTAAAAAACCTGCATTGGGTGGAACCGGGAAAACTGGGGCTACGTTTCAATTTTGAGGTATTACGGGACAGAATGGAAGAAATTGGGGATTCAATTGATGCCACTGCCACCTATTCGGGACCTAGTTTGTTCTTAAGGGGAGATCGGTCAGAATATATTTTGCCCAGTGACTATTCCGGCATCAAAAGACACTTTCCAAACGCTATCATTGAAACAGTAAACAATGCCGGTCATTGGCTACACGCAGAAAACCCCAAACAGTTTTTTGAAAAGTCCACTGAATTTCTAAATTCATAAAATTCTCCTCTTTTTATTATGCATGCATAATTTTTTTGCCCATTTAATTGTCTGGATAACAATTTTGACCTAGTTTTGGTAATATTGGTTTAACCACTAATTAACATAGACTAACTCTAACAGACATTTAATATGAAAAAGTTTTATGCCCTACTTCTCCCCCTATTAGGGTTGTTTTTGATTGCATGCGAGAATGATGATGAGACCTCGGCAACTCCAGATCCGGACCCAGACCCCATAGTCTACACCTCCGGAACGGCCAATTTTGCCAATTATGTAGCTGTTGGCAACTCGTTGACCGCAGGTTTTTCAGATAATGCCCTATTTATTGCTGGACAAGAAGCATCTTTTCCCAATATGCTGGCCTCCAACTTTGCTTTGGCCGGTGGAGGGGCCTTCAACATACCCTTTATGGCGGATAACCTAGGTGGAGCCACTATAGGTGGGGAAACAGACGCAAATATGGACGGTTCGCCCGACATAGGAAACAGATTGATTCTTCAATTTACCGCAGATGGCCCAACGCCAACCCCAAAGGAGGGGCAAGGTACCACAGAGATAACTTCAAAACTCTCTGGAACCTTTAACAATATGGGGATTCCAGGTGCAAAAAGCTACGAACTATTGGCGCCTGGTTATGGAAGTCTAGCAGGTTTGGCAGTTGGAGCAGCCAATCCTTACTACGTTAGAATCTCTTCGGCTGAAGATGCTACTGTGATTGGTGATGCCGCTGCACAGGGAGCCACTTTCTTTTCTGCATGGGTAGGCTCAAATGATATTTTGCTATACGCAACAAATGGAGGTTCTGGAACCGATCAGACAGGCAACATAGATCCAACCACATACGAAAGAAACGATATTACAGATCCCAATGTATTTGCCAATGCCCTAAATGGCATTTTGGCCACGATGACGGCAGGCGAAGCTGATGGAATTATTGCTAATATCCCGGATGTAAAGGATATCCCATTTTTCACAACAGTACCTTATGCGCCGCTGGACCCCACCAATCCAGATTTTGGGCCACAAATACCCGTTTTGAATGCTCAGTTTGCAGGATTGAACTTGGTCTTCCAAGCCCTGATGGTTCCAGAAAGACAGATTGTTTTTTCCGAAACTGGTGCCAGTCCTGTTATTATAAGGGACGAAGATCTTCCAGATTTGTCAGCCGCCATAACTGGGGCTCTAATGATGAACGGTGTGGATGCCTCTACGGCCGCCCTAACCGGTCTCCTATATGGGCAGGCTAGACAGGCAAATGAGGATGACTTGTTGGTTTTAACATCAAGAACGGCCATTGCCACATTGAACGAGGAAGCTTTCACCATGCTTACGGAGGGATTGGGAGTTCCTCCAGAAACCGCTGGCCAACTGGCCGTAAATGGTATAACGTATCCATTAGAGGACAAATGGGTTTTGACACCTCAGGAACAAACCGCCATAGATGATGCCTTGACAGCTTATAATGCCACAATTTCGGCATTGGCAACCCAATATGATCTGGCCTTGGTTGATGCCAACGCTTTGCTAGGCGAGCTTAGAGCGAATGGCTTTACACAAACAGATGGAAGTGTGGTGACCAGCACATTTGGAACCGGTGGCGGATTCTCTTTGGACGGTGTGCATCCAGCGCCTAGGGGCTACGCTATATTGGCCAATGCATTTGTTGCCGCCATCAATGAAAAATATGGCTCCAATTTACCAGGTGTAAATCCTTTGGATTATACCGGTCTTTATATCGATTGATCTACAGTTAATTTCATTATATTAAAGCACCGTTTTCACGGTGCTTTTTTTATTTAAAAAATCATAACCCTATGAAACTTATTCTTAGACTTCTTCTTAACGCTTTGGCCGTAGTGATTCTTAGTTATGTTCTTCCAGGTGTGGGTGTGGACTCCATGACCACGGCCATCTTAGTTGCCATTGTGCTGAGCATCCTAAACTTTTTGGTAAAACCAATTCTCATCATTTTGACTTTACCAATAACCATTCTGACCTTAGGTCTTTTTCTTCTTATTATCAATGCGTTAATCATTCTTATTGCAGCTCATTTCATTCCCGGTTTTGAGGTGTCAACCATTTGGTGGGCTTTGATTTTTAGCCTCTTGTTATCTTTTTTGCAATCCATACTTCACTCCATATTAAAGGAAGACAAAAAGAAATGATTTTGTTTGGCAATCAACACTTTAAAAAGTTGCCCCGATTCCAAAAATGCATTACTTTTGCCACCCATTTTTGAATAGCAAATTAAGGTAGGAGATGAATATCACAAAAGAGCAGATTGACGAGCTAAATGCAGTGGTGAAGGTTGCCATCAGCAAGGATGATTATCAGGACAAGGTTGATAAAATCCTAAAGGATTATAGAAAGCAGGCCAACATTCCTGGTTTTCGCAAAGGACAGGTCCCTATGGGACTTATCAAAAAGCAATATGGAAAAGCTGTTTTGGTGGACGAAGTCAACAAACTGTTGCAAGACAACCTTAACAAATATCTGACTGAGGAAAAATTGGACGTACTTGGGAACCCATTGCCCAAACAACAAGAGAATTTTGACTGGGACAATGAAAACTTGGACTTTGAATTCGAATTGGGACTAGCACCTAATTTTGATGTCAATGTAAAGACCAAGAAGGCCGTGACCCAATACAAAATTGTAGCGGACAAGAAAATGATTGAAGAGCAGGTGGAACGTATTCAAAAACAATACGGTAAACTCGTTTCCAAGACTGAAGTTGGCAAGCAGGATGAACTAACCGGTACTTTTGTCAATGAGGCCGAAGAAATTGAGCACAAGACCACCATTGAGCTGGACAAAATAAAAAGCAAAAAAGCCCTGGAAGCGTTTGTAGGCAAAAAAGCCGGCGAATCTGTTACCATCAAGACCAAAGGATTGTTCAAGGAAGATTATTTGCTATCCAGTGCGTTGGGCATTGATCGAGAAAAGGCTGAAAAACTGAACGTTGAAGTAACGTTCACCATAGATGAAATCAATGAACGCCAAGCGGCTGCTTTGGATCAAGAATTGTTCGATAAGCTTTTTGGAAAGGACAATGTAAAGTCGGAAAAAGAGCTTAAGGATAAAATCAAAGAGGATTCCGAAAAGCAATTTGAGCAGCAGTCTGACCAAAAACTACTGAATGACATCACCGAAAAGCTCATTGAAGATACCAAGTTTGATCTTCCCGCAGAGTTTTTACAAAAATGGATTCAGGTAAGTGGGGAAAATCCGCTAAGCGAGGATGAGGCCAAGGAAGAATTTGAAAAATCCGAAAAAGGGCTTCGCTATCAACTGATAGAAGGTAAAATCATCAAGGAAAATGACCTGCAAGTTCAATTTGACGAGTTGAAGGAATTTGCCAAAGGTTTCATTAAATCCCAAATGGCACAATATGGACATTTAGACCCAAAAGAAGAGGAACTGGAAAATGTGGCCAACCGGGTAATGGGTAACCAGGATGAGGTAAAAAGATTGTCCGAACAGTTGATGAGCCAAAAATTATTGGATTTTTATAAGGAAAAAGCCAACCTTAAGGTAAAGGAGGTTACTTACGATAACTTTGTTAAGGAAGCCTATAGCTAGGTTAGGCTAAAAGAAAAATAAGTATCTTTACGGTGCCGGAAAGTTGAATTTTCGGCACCTTTTTTTTAAGCAAAATCGAAAGAAATCCTATGGATTACGGAAAAGAATTCAAAAAATACGCCACCCAACATCACGGAATAAATAGCATGTATTACGATAAAATCGTGAGTAGCATGCACCCTGTTGGCATGACACCCAACATTATTGAGGAAAGGCAGTTGAATGCAATTGCCATGGATGTATTTTCAAGGTTAATGATGGATCGTATCATCTTTTTGGGTACGGGAATCAATGATCAAGTGGCCAATATTGTGCAGGCCCAGTTGCTTTTTCTTGAAAGTGCTGATGCCTCCAAGGACATTCAAATTTATATTAATTCTCCAGGCGGCAGTGTTTATGCTGGTTTGGGAATCTATGATACCATGCAATTCATAAAGCCCGATGTTGCGACAATTTGTACTGGAATTGCCGCCTCAATGGCTGCAGTTTTGCTCTGCGCCGGGCATGCTGGCAAACGTAGTGGATTAACCCATTCACGCGTAATGATCCATCAACCTATGGGCGGTGCCCAAGGCCAGGCCAGTGATATTGAAATTACAGCTCGTGAGATTCTAAAACTCAAAGAAGAGCTTTATCACGTTATCGCCAAGCATTCTGGCCAGAAGTTCGACAAGGTTAGTGAGGATAGCGACCGTGACTACTGGATGAAGGCGGATGAAGCCAAAAAATATGGTATGATCGACGAGATTTTGGTAAGGGAAACGTCGTAAATCCGAACAAAACAGTTAAAAAACAGAGGGTTGGCGTAAACCAAACCGAGTTTTTTTCCGTTATTAGTGGTTGAACTTTATGTGTTAGATTGATATGGCAAAGGAAAACTTGGAATGTTCATTTTGTGGTAGAAAGAAACCAGAGACCAATTTATTGATCGCCGGTCTGGATGCCCACATCTGTGATCGATGTATCGAACAGGCCCATAGTATTGTTGCAGAGGAGTCCAAACAATCCAAAAATCAGGACCTTACATCCGAATTGGTGCTAAAAAAACCAATGGAAATAAGAGACTTTCTGGACACCTTTGTTATTGGACAGGAGCGTACCAAAAAGGTAATGTCCGTTGCTGTATACAATCATTACAAAAGATTGCTTCAGCCAAAAGGCAAGGAAGAAGATGTAGAGATTCAAAAGAGTAATATTGTCATGGTAGGGCAAACAGGAACGGGTAAAACCTTGATTGCCAAAACCATAGCTAGAATGCTCAATGTTCCCTTGGCCATTGTTGACGCCACTGTGCTTACCGAGGCCGGTTATGTTGGTGAAGATGTGGAAAGCATTTTGACCCGATTACTCCAAGCCGCGGATTATAACTTGGAAAAGGCGGAACGAGGCATTGTCTTTATCGATGAGATTGATAAGATCGCGCGTAAAAGTGATAATCCGTCCATAACTAGGGATGTTTCCGGAGAAGGTGTACAACAAGGTTTGTTGAAATTACTTGAAGGTACCGTTGTTAATGTGCCGCCAAAAGGAGGGCGAAAACATCCAGATCAAAAATTTATTGAAGTAAACACCGAAAACATTCTTTTTGTTGCCGGTGGTGCTTTTGACGGTATCGAACGTATCATTACCAAACGGCTGAACATGCAGGCGGTAGGGTATAGCGCCTCCAAAGCTGAAGACCGTCTGGACAATGAGAATATTTTACAATACATCATTCCAAAAGATTTAAAGGAATTTGGTTTAATCCCAGAGATTATTGGTAGACTTCCTGTTCTGACCCATATGAATCCTTTGGATTCCAAAACCTTGCGGGCCATTCTCACCGAGCCTAAAAATGCCATCATCAAACAATACGAAAAACTGTTCGGCATGGACGGAATCAGCTTTAGTATTACCGAACAGGCACTTACCTACATAGTGGATAAGGCGGTAGAATACAAACTAGGTGCCAGAGGCCTGCGTTCGCTGTGCGAAGCTGTGTTTACGGATGCCATGTTTGAGATGCCAAGCACGGATGAAAAGGAATTTAAAGTAACCAAAGCATACGCAGAAGAAAAGCTCTCCTACGAAACAATTAAGAAGTTAAAAGCTGTTTCCTAGATTGCTTTTTTGGTAACCTTTTCCAAAAGTTCAAGACAAACTTCGGAGATTATTTTTTCATCGGAATACAATTGATGACCAAAGCTTGGGACAACATTGAGTTCCACACCAACTTTTTTGGCCCACTTCATTTCCGGTTTAAACGTATCGCATTCACCAAAAATTAAATTCATTGGAATGTTGGGAGCTTCCTCTTCGTAACGAATCCGGGTAGGTGATATTGCTGTCAAAGATTTGATGGGCAAACCTCTCAAGGCTGCTTTCCAAGCTATGGTACCTCCGGTACTAAAAGCTAAATAATGACTGGGTTCAGATTCTTTTTTCAACAAATGTGCAACGGCAGTCTCAATGCCTCCGTCAACAAAGGCCTTATGAATATTTTCTTCCGTGGAAACGGCAACGTTAATATCTGCCAGTTGTTGGCAATCGTAGAATTCAATATTATAATATTGTTGAAGATATCCAAAATAAGAGGTAATCCAGAGTCCTTTCTTTACCCCCCACATATCCGAGATTACAACGAGTTTTTCAGCCATACCAGTTTTTTAAAGTTTAGTTTATAAAGATGAGGGAACTATTATCTGTCTCAAACTTCACCTATAAACGACAAAATTCCATATTTATTTGTCCAAAAGAAGGGATTGTTCGATAAATGGAATGATTTTACGAAAACGTTTTCGTAAAGGAAAGATAGGGGTAAACTAAGAGGTATGAAGATTCATTTCAAGGAGTTCTTCCACATAGCCCCGCTCATTGGACAAGCGTGGAATCTTATGCTGACCACCGAGTTTATTCTTGGATTTAAGCCAATCGTGAAAAAGATTGGGACGTGCCACATGGACCTGGGGCATTTTTAAGGTAATGTTATTGTATCGCTTTGCTTCATAGTCAGAATTAAGGGATTTGAGGGCATTATCCAAAAACTCGGTAAAATAAGCCACATCTTTAGGAGGCTTTCTAAATTCGATAATCCACTCATGGGCTCCCTTTTCATTTCCATTCATAAAAATTGGGGCTGCCGTATAATCCATAATCTCAGCCTCGGTCTTTTGACAAATTTGTTGGAGGGCCTCCTCTGCATTTTCTATAATGAGTTCCTCCCCAAAGGCGTTGATATGGTGTTTTGTTCGCCCAGTAATTCGAATTCGGAATGGATTTTTGGAAGTAAAGCGTACCGTGTCCCCAATTTTGTAGCGCCAGAGTCCGGCATTGGTGGTAATGACCATGGCATAGTTGACACCTGTTTCCACTTCCCATAAAGGAATCGCCTTTTCCTCCTTTTCTTGGCCATCCATAGGGATGAACTCATAAAAAATACCATAATCCAGCATCAGCAAAAGATCATCGGCATTGTTACGGTCCTGAATCCCAAAAAATCCCTCAGAGGCATTATAGGTTTCATAATAATTGAAGTTCTTTCTCGGCAAGAGCTTTTT
Organism: Flagellimonas flava; assembly: GCF_900129665.1. Classification (GTDB taxonomy): domain Bacteria; phylum Bacteroidota; class Bacteroidia; order Flavobacteriales; family Flavobacteriaceae; genus Flagellimonas; species Flagellimonas flava. The sequence continues at coordinate 53,616 of NZ_FQWL01000004.1, read as the reverse complement.
ATACTGGTCACGATAGGGCGCGAAACTCACCCCGCCATGAAAGTAAACCTCCAAGTTCTCCCAAATCTCGAAAAGATGGTTTTTTCCAGTACGCTGAAGCACATCGTTCAGCAACACCAACATCCAAGAAGGCACTCCAGCCAAGCTGGTAACATTTTCCTGGATACTTTCTTCGATGATCGCCTCCAATTTGGACTCCCATTCACTCATCAAAGATACCTTACTACTTGGGGTACTGCTATACTCGGCCCATAAGGGCATATTATCAATAAGAATGGCGGAAAGGTCTCCAAAAAAGGTTCCGTTATCCTCATAGAGTTCCTTGCTCCCTCCCAATCTAAGGCTCTTACCCGTAAACAGTTGGGAGTTCTCATTATTGTTTAGATAGAGGCACAATAAATCCTTACTGGACTTGTAATGACAATCTTCCAAGGCTTCAGCGCTTACGGGAATAAATTTGCTCTTCGCGTTGGTGGTTCCACTGCTTTTGGCAAACCATTTAATTGTCGTTGGCCAAAAAAGATTCTGTTCCCCCTGTCTGGAACGCTCTATAAGTCCCGCAACTTCTTCATAAGTGACAATGGGAACCCGCTCTGCAAATTCTTTATACCCTCCCATATCGCCAAAACCATGGAGCTTTCCCACTTGGGTATCCTTGGAAAAATCAATCAACTGATGAAGAACTTCCTCTTGAACATCATGGGGATACTTTAAAAAAAGCTCTATTTGATGATAGCGCTTTTTCAGCAACCAAGATGCTATGGAATTAAATAAAGGTATTGCCATTTTTGGGTATCTTTAACCAAGTTTGGGGTTAGGCGTATTAGCTAAAATAACCTATCTCAGCATCATTTTCAAATCAGCTTAAAACAGCCCGTTCACTATGCTTTATCAAGGTGTCCTCCGAAAAATGCAGACAGAGTATGGAAGTCCGATTCAATATTTTTTGGTCTTTGAGAACGATTTCATCCATATGAATCAATTGCTGGACAAAGAAATACAACTAGATTTTATCAAATACCAGTGTCTTAATTGTGGCAGGGAAAGACCTATTTATAGACAAGGGTTCTGCAAGTCCTGTTTTTATGATAGCCCAGCGGCTGGAGATTGGATCATGAAACCCGAGCTCAGCACGGCCCACCTAGGTAAAGCCGATCGGGATTTGGACTACGAAAAGAAAGCACAACTGCAACCCCATATCGTATATTTGGCGAACTCCAGCAATGTAAAAGTTGGGGTTACCCGAAAGTCCCAAGTACCTACAAGATGGATAGACCAAGGTGCGCATGAGGCCATAGAAATTGTAGAGGTTCCTAACCGATATTTGGCAGGGATTACCGAGGTGGCCCTTAAATCCTATGTGAGTGACAAAACCAGTTGGCAGAAAATGCTGAAAAACGATATTGAGGATGTTGACTTGGTTGAATGGCGTGGTAAACTCAAACCCCACGTTCCGGACGAGGTCATGGATTATTTTATTGATACCAACGCTGAAACCCATTTGGAATTCCCCGTATTACAGTACCCAGAAAAGGTAAAAAGCCTTAATTTGGCCAAAACACCAAGCTATAAAGGTGTACTTAAGGGTATTAAGGGCCAATATCTCATTTTCGAAGATCAGACCGTGTTTAACATACGTGGAAACGAGGGTAATTATGTTGGCATTGGTTTGAGTTAATTCCTAAACTATCGTAAACATGGGAAATATTGGCATTAAATATTTACTACTTGCTACATTTCTCGTAAACACCTATTTGCAGGCCCAAGAAAGCTCCGCACTAGTTAAGTTGCCTTTGGCCCCAGGCATTGTTTCCACCGAAATGGTAGAGTACGCAGCTTCCCTTTCCAGTGACGTAAAAGAGGTGTACTTTGCCCGAAGCCAACAGCAATGGGGGAAAGGGGAAATGAAAAGCACCATCTACCACTCCCGTCTTTTGGAAAACAGCTGGTCCGAGCCTGAAGTGGTTTCCTTTTCCGGAGTATATGATGATAGTGACCCGCACCTTACCAACGATGGCAAAAGATTATTTTTCATTTCAAAGCGGCCTTCCTCGGCAAAAACGATATCCGCCGATATCTGGATGGTAGCGAAGACCGAATCTGGCTCTTGGGGGCAGCCATTTCGCTTATCCAACCCTATTAATTCCGATCAAAGTGAATACAGTCCAACAACCGATGCGAGAGGCAATCTTTACTTTGCGTCAACAAGACCTGGCGGTCTCGGTCAGGGAGACCTATATATGGCCAAAATGGAAAATGGTGCACTAACGCCACCGACCAATCTTGGGAACACCATAAACAGTGTCACTGGAGAATGGAATTTAGAAATCAGTAATGACGGTAATATTTTGATTTTTGAAGCCTCCCAACGCAAACAAAACGTCTCGTCTTACGGTGATCTTTATATAAGTTTTAAAAAAGAAAACTCATGGACGGTTCCACAAAATATCATCGAACTCAATACTTCAGGCAGTGATCTCTACGCCCATATCGAAGAGGAATCAAACATGATATATTTTACTAGTAGTGATAGTTTAAAAAGTGGTGTCACCAATATCTATATCGCCGATTTTGCCGAAATCTTGGAGAAATACAGAAAGTAGCAGAAATTTCTAAAACTATTTCACAGAATCCTTTTTCTTTTTGCCCAAAAGTCCTCCCAAGATGGATTTGGTAGCGCTTTTTACCGCATCCTCCTCCGTTTTTGTACTATCCTTGGTATCCTCTTTACCTCCTAACAGACCACCCAAGGTTTCCTGGATTCCTCCAGATTGGGTTTCAATAGAATCCTTTTCATTCGATTTTAAAACCTCGCCAATCAAATCTTTGGCCTTATCCTTGCCTTGATTTACCAACTTCTGCTTCTGAATTTCCACCAATTGATTGGTCAGTTTGGACACCCCGGAACTCAAGTCGGTTTTAACGGTTGGGTTGGTATAGTTCCCTCCAATATTTGCTGTTACTGGAATGGTAAGATTTTCCAAATCGCTGTCATCCAATTTTGCAATAAGACTGTTTACTTCGCTACCTAGATATTTTGCAGGAACATCCAAGGTGGCGTTGTACTGTAGTTGTTGGTCAAACGTATGACTCCCATCTACGTTAATTGCGATATCCTTGAAATTTAAGGAGAAGGGCTTCACCTTTACCGCACCATTATCAAAACTTAATGCGGTCTTTAGGCCGCTTAGATCCAAATCGTTAGTTTTCAAAAAGCCAAGTTCTCCAGTCAATTTGGACATCAATGGTGCTTTTTGGGCATCCACTTTAGTGGAGAGCAACTCCGCCAATAAATCCCCAGAAATTGTGGATAGATTTGGGGTAAAATCCTCTTTCAAATTTCCAGAAATCTTAACGTCGGAATTTAATTTACCCTGTAAGGCACTTGCCAAAGGTGCCAAGGCCTTGAACAATTCCAAAGATGCAAATGAATCCCCGATATTAAAATTTTGCATGCCCAAATCCATGTCAAAAGTGGCCACATCTTCCTTGGTGGACACCGAACCATTCACCCCGAGGACACCTCCAAACAAGTCGGACTGCAAGCCGACAACCTTTGCAGTTTCATCTTTGATAATCAACCTGCCTTTTACATTTCTAAGGTTGATATTATCATATACAACAGTGTTTGCGGTGGCGTCTATGGTACAATCCAAAAAGGAAGGTATTCTTATTTGTTCTTCCATAGTTGTGGAAGTTTCCTCACCAGAGACGTCCTCTGCAGTTTCTTCCACCATAAAATCATTTAACCCAAAAGTATTGGAGTTTAGGACAAAGCTTCCTTCCACATTTTCATTGTTGAATAAAAACCCCAATAGATTTGTAAGCGTTCCATAGGCCTTAAAATCTGTTTCCCCGGTCTGGGCCTCAAAAGTCTTCAGCACCACCTTATCTGGTGTGAAATCAACGGACGCTGAGTTGATAGCCACTGGATGCTTCAATTCTTCTGACTTATATTCGAACCCTTGTAGTGCAAGATTCCCCTCCGTCTTTGTATTGCCATACTGTTTATTGTCCAGCGACGCCATATCGAAAGCAGTAGTGGCATCCGCAGTTAAAATACCTTTTAGTCCGTAATCTTCAGGCATGGGATAGGCCTGGGATAAATGGGCAAGATTAATCTTCCCATCAATATGCGCGTTTACTTTGGTGTTTTCAGTAACATCCCTGAGTTTGGCATTTAGGTTGAACCGATCTTGATCTATGCTAAAAGAAAGTCTGTCAATGTTCACATAAGTGTCTTCCGCCAAGCCGGTCGTGTTGGCAATTTCAGTGTCTATATGCACATTTTTAACCGATCTTGGTAGCTCTGGGTATTTAAAGGACGCGTTTTCGGAATTGATACGAATCTCAAAAGCGGGAATATGCTCCTCGTCCACAATCCCCTTAAACTGTCCCGCTACTTCAAAATTCCCGGTGGTCTGCACCTCTTCAATATTTTTTGCATAGGCTTCAGGAATAACGGCCAAAAAGTTCTTGAAATCGGAAGAGGGTGTTTTAAAAGTGACATCCACCAACTGGTCCGCTTCGTTTACCTGAATAAAACCATCAAACACCAAAGCCAGCTGATTTACCATGGCCTTGTTTTCCATAAAGGTGTATTTATTTTCTTTTAGATCGATGCCAATCAGCGCATCTAAGAAAACTTTGTGATTGTTCAGATACTTCGTGCTGTCCATTTCAAAAGATACGCGGGCATCTGTCAAGGTTTTAAGCTCAGAATTATCCAATGAAAGGTCGCCAGTGCCAGAATGATTCATCTCCGACAAGGACAGGCGCATACCGGTCGTCAAATCGTGATAGACAATGTCAGTGTCCTTAATTTCATAGGAATTCAAGGCAAGGGTGAAATTTTCAGTTTCCTGGGTTGAAGTTTCACTGTTGGAATCCTCATTTTTTCCGATATCGTAGTTAGCCCGTTCCTCCTCATCAACCAAAATATTAAGTTTGGCCCTATCAATAATCAGACTCTTGATGGCTATGGGCTCTTCTGCCGATTTGAACAGCTCCGAAATTCCCATCTGAAGCTCTATTTGGTCTGATGCAAACAAAGTGTCCCCTTCAAAAGGAGCTTTGTTTACCAAAGAAATACCTTTTAACTCCACATGGGCATTGGGAAAATTTTTGAGTAAACTCAGACTGGCTCCATCAAAATCCAATGTGGCGTTGATGTTGTTATTGACCTTATTTTTAATGATTTCCGCAATCTTTCCCTCAAGAAAAAGGGGCAGTGCAACAAGGAGTCCGACAAGTATAAGCAGGACGATTCCAGCAATCTTTAGCAGCTTTCGTTTCATAATTTGGGATTTTGTCCAACAAAGTAAGCAAGAAGCGATTAATCCAGGTTAATCTCTTCCCCTATTTTTAAGTTAAATCTTTTCCGCAATAGATATACGAAGAAATAGAGCAAAGGGGTGTCCAACAGCGCAATAAATACTTTGAAAAGAAAGCCGCTGATCACCAAACCATAGAATAATTCCCATGGAATTTCACCAAAAGTGCAGAGTAGCAGCACCACGGTAAAGGTGTCTATAAATTGCGAGGAAAAGGTAGAAAAGTTGTTTCGCAGCCAGAGATACCTGCCCTTAGTGATTCGTTTCCAAAAATGGTAAAGCTGTATATCGATAAACTGGGCCAAAAGGTAGGCCATCATTGAGGCGAACACAGCAACAATGGTATTGCCAAAGACAGACCTGAACATTCCATCACTCACTGGGGACCATTCCGTGGCTGGAGCAATATTTGCCGTGGTAACGATCAGAAGGGAGAAAAAAGAAGCAAAAATACCCGCAATAACCACTTGGTTGGCCTTTTTCTTCCCAAAGATTTCCGAAATCAAATCGGTGATCAAAAAGGTAATTGGATAGGGAAGAATTCCCACGGAAATTTCAAAAAGTGGGGCTCCAAACACCTTGATGTCCCCAAACGGATTCCAATAGAAAAACTTTTGAAATATAAGATTGGACACCACCAGGGAGGTGATGAACAAAGCCCCTAAATAGAGATAGATGGAGAATGCGGCCTTTTTATCCCTCTGGGTCATTCCCTTATTTGATGTTTAAGCTAAACGGCATTTTGGCCTGGATTCCTTTTTGGTCGGTCATATTTTTGAATTCCTTCAGGATTTGATAGGTTTCTGAACCAAGTTCCTCCTTAATCAAAGCGGTCCCAATTTTAGTTTTGGCACTTCCCAAGTCTTCCATTAGCTTCTGAAAGTTGGATTTATATTTGGGGTACTTGCGAATTCCATAATCTCCCAGCTCTGCCATTTCTGCCGCTGCCGCAATAGCATCGTCCAAACTCCCCAATTCATCCACCAATCCATTGGCCTTGGCATCAACTCCACTCCAAACCCTACCTTGGGCCAAGGAATCCACCTCTGCCATACTCATATTTCTACTTTCAGAAACTCTGGACAAAAAGGTCTCGTAGGTATCTTCAATACCTTGTTGCACCACATCGCGGAACGAATCGCTCATCGGTTCAAACAGGGAATAGTCCACCGAGTTCTTGTTGGTCCCCACCTGTTCTGCGTTGATACCTATCTTGCCGGCCAGTTCATGGGCATTGGGAATGGTCCCGAAGACGCCTATGGAACCTGTTATCGTTGTAGGCTCGGCAAAAATTTTGTCCCCTGCCACACCGATATAATAACCCCCAGAAGCTGCAACGTTTCCGAAGGAAACCACTACCGGTTTCTCTTTTTTAGCCAGCTCCATTTCCCTCCAAATAATGTCAGAAACCAAAGCACTACCGCCTGGAGAATCCACTCGTAACACGATTGCTTTGACATTCTCACTTTTTGTAGCTTTTTGTAAAGCCCTGGACATCATACCCTGCCCAATAAACTCCTTACCTCCTTCACCATAAAAAATCTCCCCTTGCGCGTAGATAACGGCTACCTTATCCTTACCGATCTGAAGGCGTCTACCGCTTGCTTCCAACAGGTATTCTTCAAATTCCACATAGTTAAGCTCCTCTTCTTCATCCCATTCCATTCGTTCTTTGAGAAGGGTTTCATATTGGTCAAAATGCATTGTGCCGTCAATCAATCCAGAGGCTACGGCGTATTCTGGGGTCCTGGCCCCTAGGGTATCAGCGATGATATTTAATGTTTCCTCGTTAATCTCCCTAGAACTACCAATTTCACCCAGCATTTCATCCCAAAGTGAGGTAATCAAGGTCGTTATCTGCTCCCTGTTCTCAGGGCTCATCGTATCGGATAGATAGGGCTCAACCGCACTTTTGTATTTTCCATGCCGTATGACCTCCATTTTAATCCCGGCCTTTTCCTGCAAATCCTTATAATAGAGAACTTCCGTTGCCAAACCCTTGAACTCCATTCCACCAACTGGGTTTAAATACACCTCATCTGCGACACTGGTCAGGTAGTAATCTTTTTGGGTGAAAAAGTCGGAATGGGCATAAACGAACTTGCCGCTGGCTTTAAAGTCTTGCAACGCCCTTCTTATCTCCTGGGCCTGCGCCAAACCAGCTTGCAGAAAACTAGTGGTCAAACTAATCCCCTTTATTCTATCGTCTGTTGACGCTACTTTAATGCCGTGTAAAATGTCATCCAATCCCAATTCATTTTCCCAAAGTCCCCCGAATGGATCCGAGGCATCTTTACCTACATAATCTCTAATGGGTTGAGTAAAACTAAGTTCCAGAACGGAATTCTCTTTTACCACTACTCCCTCATCTGCACTTGCCATTAGGGTCAAAAAAATGAAAAACATGGCCATCAGGATTCCGAATGCCACTAGACATCCCAAAATTGCTGCCAATAAATTTCTCAAAAAGTTCATGCAACTAAATTTTATTCAGGATCAAAGATAACCATTGTGGATTGTTTTGTTATTTTGTCTTCTTGATTATGGGCGAAAAACAACGGGCATACCTTTCACTGGGCAGTAATATGGGGAATAGGGCTTTGGTGCTTCAAAAAGCTGTATTATCCATTCATCGGAAAGCTGGCCGGGTCGTGAAGGTATCTTCAATTTATAAGAGTCCGGCCATGGGTTTTGAAGGGGAGGATTTTCTCAATGCCTGTATTGCCATAGATACCCAGAACCCACCTGAGCAGCTTTTGGGAATTTTGCTTCAAATCGAAAAAGATTTTGGGCGGGAAAGGTCATCCACAAAAGGTTATAGTTCCAGGACCTTGGATTTGGACATTATCTTTTATACTAATGAAATCATTAGAAACGAAACCCTCAGCATTCCGCATCCCAGTATGCATGAGCGAAACTTTGTTTTAAAACCATTGGCGGATATTGCTCCGCAATTCTACCATCCCATTCTCCAAAAAGACATTCGCAATTTATTGCAGCAGTGTAAAGATCGGAACAACCTTGAGAAAACAAATCACAAATTGTTCAGAAATCGGGAAGAACTATTTGGGCAACTGCAGTTTATTGCCATTGAAGGTAATATAGGAGCCGGGAAAACCACTATGACCAAGATGATTGCCAAGGACTTTAATGCGAAACTTGTTTTGGAGCGTTTTGCGGACAATCCTTTTCTTCCTAAATTTTATAATGACCAAGCACGATATGCATTTCCTTTGGAAATGTCTTTTCTAGCGGACCGCTATCAACAATTTACGGATGACACTTCGCAGTTTGACCTCTTCAAAAGTTTTATGGTCAGCGATTACGATATTTTTAAGTCTTTGATTTTCGCTAAAATCACGCTTCAAGAGGAAGAATTCAATTTGTACCGAAAGGTTTTCAACTTTATGTACAAGGAAGTAAAAAAGCCCGAAATCTATTTATATCTGTATCAAAACACAGAGCGACTTTTGGAGAATATCAAAAAAAGAGGTAGGGATTACGAGCAGAATATAAGTCCTTCCTATTTGGAAAAAATTAACCAAGGCTATATGGATTTTATCAAGGGGCACCCTAATCAGAATAGTCTTATTTTGGACATGAGCAATCAAGATTTTGTGCACAATCCGGCCGATTATGAAAGCGTTTTAGAGGCCTTGGAGCACAACATCCTATCCTTTAACATTTAAGAGAATTTTTGGAAAATGTTTGGATATAACGAATGGTTTTATTTTATTAGACCTCTCTAATCGAGAAACTAACTAACTCAAACTATATGTTTAGCCCTGAAATATCAGGGCTTTTTTCTTTTTTAAACATTGAGTTTAGACCAAATATCCCACACCACTACCCCTGCACTTACGGAGATATTCAAGGAGTGTTTTGTGCCAAATTGTGGGATTTCCAGAACTTCATCGCTCGCTGTCACCACTTCCTGCGAAACCCCTTTTACCTCATTACCAAAAATAAGGGCCAGGGAGGTATCTGACCCTGGTAAAAACGTATTCAGCATGGTCGCATTTTCAGCCTGTTCAATAGCGATGGTCCTCACACCCTGTTGTCTAAGTTCCCGTACCAAATCCAAGGTGCTTTCCCGGTATTCCCAATCCACGCTTTCCGTAGCACCCAAAGCAGTTTTTCGGATATCCTTGTGCGGGGGCGTGGCAGTAATTCCACATAAATAAATCTTCTGGATCAGGAAGGCATCCGCTGTTCTAAAAACAGAACCGATATTGTTCAAACTTCTGATGTTATCGAGAATAAGAATGATCGGTGTTTTTTTAGCTGTCTTGTAAGATTCAACATCCAATCGATTCAACTCACTGTTCTCTAGTTTCCGGCTCATATTTTTCAACTATAACTGCAAAAATATCAACAAAAATTTTTGGGATAGGTGGAAAACGGTACATTCGTTCAAATCGTTCACGAAATAAAACATCTACTGTGGCCGCTTCATCAAAACCCAAGAAGGTTACTCCTTTAATGCAGCAATACAATACCATCAAGATCAAACATCCTGATGCATTATTGCTGTTTCGGGTTGGGGATTTCTATGAAACCTTTGGTGAAGACGCGGTCAAGGCCTCCAAAATTCTCGGAATCATCCTCACCCATAGAAACAATGGGGGAGATAAGACCGAATTGGCAGGTTTTCCTCACCATTCGCTCAACACGTATTTGCCAAAATTGGTCAAAGCGGGCCAACGTGTGGCCATTTGTGATCAACTGGAAGATCCTAAACTCACCAAAAGCATAGTAAAAAGAGGGGTTACCGAGTTGGTAACACCTGGAGTTGCACTCAATGACGATATCCTATCCGCCAAAAACAACAATTTTCTATGTGCGGTCCATTTTGGACGAAACAAATTTGGAGTGTCCTTTTTGGACATTTCCACTGGGGAATTTCTTACCTCTGAAGGTTCGGCCGAACAGGTAGACAAACTGTTGCAAAATTTTGGTCCCAATGAGGTATTGGTATCCAAAAATCATAAGAAGGAATTTATTGAGGTCTTCGGAACGCAGTTCCATAGTTTTTTTCTGGAAGATTGGATTTTTCAGGATGATTATGCACATGAGAGCCTTACCAACCATTTTAAAACCAAAACTCTTCAAGGTTTTGGAATAGACCAGCTCTCCCATGGAATTGTGGCTTCGGGAGCTGTATTGCACTACTTGTCGGAGACCCAGCACAAGCAGCTGCAGCATATTACCAAAATACATCGGATCGCCGAAGAGCAATATGTTTGGATGGATCGGTTCACCATTCGGAATTTGGAACTCTACCATTCCACCAACCTCAATGCCATAACGCTTTTGGATATCATCGATAAGACAATATCCCCAATGGGAGGACGTCTGCTGAAACGCTGGTTGGCATTACCCTTAAAAAATCTTGGACAAATCCAGCAGCGGCATCAGGTTGTGGCCCATCTTTCCGAAGAAGAGACACTCCTGGAAAAAACACAGCACTGGATCAAACAAATCGGGGATTTGGAACGGTTGATTTCCAAACTGGCTACAGGCAAAATCAACCCTAAGGAGGTCATCCAACTTAAAAACTCCTTAGAAGCGGTGGTTCCCATTAAACAGCTTGCTTTGGAAAGTCCAAACGGGTCCTTGAATCTTATAGGACAGCAGTTGGATGCTTGCGAGTCGCTGCGACACAAGATAAAAGAGGTGCTCCATGAAGAAGCACCAGTGAATCTATTGAAAGGACAAACCATAGCCACCGGCTACTCTGAGGAACTGGACGAACTTCGGAACCTAGCATTTTCGAGCAAGGATTACCTGGATAAAATGCTGGAACGAGAGACCGAACAAACTGGTATCACCTCGCTTAAAATTGCTTCCAACAATGTCTTCGGGTATTATATCGAAGTACGGAATACCCACAAGGACAAGGTTCCCGAAAGTTGGATTCGGAAACAGACCTTAGTGAATGCAGAGCGCTATATCACAGAGGAATTAAAAGAATACGAGGCTAAAATTCTTGGTGCAGAGGAACGCATTTATCAACTGGAACAACAGCTTTTTGAGCAATTGTTGGTATGGATGCAGGAATATATTGTCCCGGTGCAGCAAAATGCACAATTAATTGCCCAACTGGATTGCCTCTGCGGTTTTTCCCAGCTTGCCAAGGAACATCATTATGTACAACCCCAAATGAACGATTCAACAGCACTGCACATCAAAGATGGAAGGCATCCGGTCATTGAAAGGCAATTACCCTTGGGAGAAACCTATGTTACCAATGATGTGATCCTCAACCGCGAGGAACAACAGATCATTATGATTACCGGGCCAAATATGAGTGGTAAATCTGCCATTCTTCGCCAAACCGCGCTTATTGTGCTCCTAGCACAAATGGGAAGTTTTGTTCCCGCCTCGGAGGCTAACATTGGCATGGTGGACAAAATCTTCACGCGGGTCGGTGCCAGTGATAACATTTCCATGGGTGAATCCACCTTTATGGTAGAAATGAACGAGACGGCATCCATCCTAAACAACCTTTCGGAACGGAGTTTGGTGCTTCTGGATGAAATTGGTAGGGGAACCAGCACCTATGATGGTATTTCCATTGCCTGGGCCATTTCGGAATATTTGCATGAGCATCCTTCGCGGGCCAAAACCCTCTTTGCGACTCATTACCATGAACTCAATGAGATGACGTCTACCTTTGGCCGCATCAAAAATTACAATGTCTCGGTAAAGGAACTCAAGGACAATGTACTTTTCCTCAGAAAACTAATCCCAGGAGGTAGTGAACACAGCTTTGGAATTCACGTTGCCAAAATGGCCGGAATGCCACAACAGGTTATCCAAAAGGCCAACAAAATTCTGAAAAAGTTGGAAAAATCACACTCCAGCGAAGAGATGACGGACAAACTGCAAGGGGTTCAAAATGAGATGCAGCTAAGTTTTTTCAACCTTGATGACCCGCTTTTGGAAGAGATCAAGGATGAAATTTTGCATTTGGACATAGATACCCTTACCCCAGTGGAAGCTTTGATGAAGTTAAATGAGATCAAACGGCTATTAAGTAAAAAGAAAACTGCTTCGTCCTAAAAAATTCTTTCTATTTTGGAGAAATATATTAAATTTGCATCCGCACTTGAAAAAAGTGCTTTGTTCTTTAAAATGCGAAAATAGCTCAGTTGGTAGAGCATCACCTTGCCAAGGTGGAGGTCGCGGGTTCGAATCCCGTTTTTCGCTCCAAAAAACGCTGCTTGCAGCGTTTTTTTGTTTAGGTCCGGCTCGAGTGGTGGAATTGGTAGACACGTTGGACTTAAAATCCAATGGCCATTGTGGCCGTGCGGGTTCAAGTCCCGCCTCGAGTACACAAAACCCAGAAAATCAATTGATTTTCTGGGTTTTTGTTTTATATCACGATATCCAATGTTTTTGTGCAAGACTTAAGTTTCACCCAAAGCATTCGTTCAATCCCGCAAGAAATGTATTAACTTATACACATCATCAAACCATAATACAATGAAAACCAAATTTATATTAGCCCTTATCGGTGGCCTATTATATCTAGCCAGTTGTCAAGTGTCCGTATCCAACGAGAACCCAAAAAGTAAAAAAGGCATGGTGAAGGTAACCATCATGTATCCCAATGGGGATGGAAAGAACTTCGATATGGATTATTATTCCAACAAACACATGCCCATGGTAGCTGACTTGCTGGGTGATTCCTTAAAACTGCTGGAAATTGATAAAGGTATGGGTGGTCGAACCCCAGATGATCCAATGCCTTATTTAGCCATCGGCTATTTATATTTCGATCAGCTTTCGGCTTATCAGAATTCTTTCGGACCCCATGCCCAACAAATTGTAGGTGATATTCCAAACTATACCAACACCCAACCGATAATCCAAATCAGTGAGGTACTTGAATAACATTTAAGTTATTCCAAACCCAATCAGCTGTCAGCTGGGTTATGTTCAGTTAAAGAGTTTAAAGCCAAGTTAAAACCTTGGCTTTTTCTATGCGCTTTCGCCTAAATTTGCAGTACATCATCAAAAAACTTACACAACCACCATGAATTTCAATCATTTGGATGGTATTGTTCCCTTTGATCTTGTTACCAAGATTTTTGAACTGATGGAGCAACGTAACTTTCCCAAGAACCAGCTATTACATGAACAAGGTGCGGTTTGTAAGGAGATCTTCCTCATTCAGGAGGGGCTGGCCAGAACATTCTTTTATAAGGACGGTAAGGATATCACGGTCCATTTGGCATCAGAAGGCGAGGTTATTACCGCTGTGGACAGTATCATAAGTCTGAAGAAAAGCCGTTACCACGTAGAATTGCTGGAAGATAGCACGGTATTCTCCATTTCCTATAAAACATTGCAAGAGCTGTTATCGCAACATCCAGAATACGAGAAATACGTTCGTTTGGTACTTGAACGTATGTACACCGAAGGTGCGGACAGAATTGAAGAATTTCTTTTCTTTTCGGCAAAAGAACGCTATGAAAACCTAGTGCGCACGCGTCCCCAGATTATCCAGCGTGTCAATTTGGGCCATATCGCCTCCTATTTGGGCATGACCCAAGAGACATTAAGCCGCATTAGGAAATCCATTTGATTTTTTGACAATTGTCAAAAGCCAACGGACTTTAGCTCCCTAATTTTGCTTCAAAATCCTAAACCTATGAATTCAAAATTTGTAAAGTTATTTTTGCGCGTTTCCCTGGGAACTGCCTTTTTATCAGCTGTGGCCGACCGACTTGGTTTTTGGCCCGAGGGCCTATATTCTTGGGGAAATTGGGAGGTGTTTGTCCAAAGTACCCAAGCCATGAACCCTTGGTTTCCAGAGTCTATAATTCCGGCAGTTGCTTTTGTTGCCACAGTATTGGAGGTACTATTTGCCCTATTTCTGCTCATTGGGTTTAAAACGGAGTTTTTCGCCAAACTTTCAGGTTATCTATTGTTGATGTTTGCGTTGGCGATTACCTTCTCATCCAACATTAAAGGTTCCTTTGACTATTCCGTATTTACTGCCTCAGCTGCGGCTTTTGCCCTAAACTTGCTCAAGGATAAGTATCTGGAAATAGATAATCTTTTTGTATCAAAAGGCGAATCTGCCTAGTATTTGCTACAGGTCCTGAAACCATTCAAGGAGTTTCACTTGGCATTGAAATAATTTTATGCCTTGTCCTAATTGGGACAGGGCATTACTTTCCCTTTAACAGGATTTCCATCATGGCTATGGCCGATTGGGTCCCAATTTCGGCTATTCTTTCTTTTGGGGTATGATCACCAATTTCATAAGTAATGCCTGTGGCATTTTGCCCATATAAAAACCATCCCTTTGACACCGGACGTGTACTATTAGATGGTTTTTCATTCACCACATAGCTTGGAATATCCCTTTCCAAAACCTCGAACCAATCTGAAATAAAATTGGGCAAACTGGTACCCTCCCGAGTAACATTGGTGTAGAAGACATCCTCATAGGTTGAATGAAAATCCAATCCCAAGACAATACTGCCACCCATTTTTGAAGCCGCCGTAACGTAAGACACCACATTTTTGATTTCTTGTTGGTGGTATTTGGACCAATCGCGATTTAAATCGACCCCATTGGCATTATGCCTCCAATGTCCCAGGTCAACCCCATCTGGGTTCATAATTGGAAACGCCAAGACCCTATACTTTTTCAAAAACTCTTGCGTCAAAGTACCTTGACCCACCAAGGCTTCCAAAAAATGTTGAAATGCGAAAAATCCGGTTACTTCTGGAGGATGTTGCCTGGTCAGCAGAACAACGATTGGCTTGTCTTCCACTTCTCCAAACGATAGTTCCAATACCGGCAGGTTTCTTCCCATGGTAGATTGCCCCGCACTTTTTAATTTCACAAAGTCATGAGGTTCTACGATGCGGTTCATATACCACTGCTCCACATCCGTGGAAGTGTTGATTTCTTGAGCTGCCACTATCTGGGGTTCAGAACCTAGCTTCAATTTGAGAAAAATGCCCTCATCTGCACTTAGCACATTGACAGAATCAATTATACTCCATTTGCCACCCTGTTTCCTCTTTGGTTCATAGCGATGTTCGAAACCATCCGGATACTCAAATTTGAAATAAATGGTTTTTGAGGTGTCTGACCCAGTCTCAAAAGCATAATAAGGACTTTTATTAATGGGGGTATTTTCCGGATCAAATCGCAGTGCAATGGTCGAATCATTTAGTGGAAAAGCACCATTTAGACGCGCTCCGTCAAACTCATTTCCAACCCAAACCCCCATCTCCTTAAACTCGTACTTCCGTTTCGTTTGAAGCGAAATTGGCTTGTCCCTAGTGTCAACAGGTATTTCAAAACGAACCTTTTTTGGTCCAGAACATTGCACCAGGAATAGAATTCCCAGCAAGCCAAAAAGCCCTCTGCGACATATTACGTTTAAAGTTTTCATTCTTTTCATGGAAGGGAGTATTTAGTTTATGTTATACGGATGGATAATTGTCATCCCAATTTTTCACTTTCGGAGCACCTAGTTTCCCAACGGATTTGGCCACAAGCATCGATACTGCACCATCCCCAGTAACATTGACAGATGTCCTGAGCATATCCAATGGTCTATCTACTGCAAAAATCAGGGCAAGCCCCGCTTCAGGAATCCCCGCATATCCCATCACCCCAACCAACATTACCATCCCGGCCCCCGGAACTGCTGCTGACCCTATTGAGGCCAATGTGGCAGTGGCAATAATGCCCAATTGGGTGGAAAAATCAAGATCCATCCCAAAGGCTTGTGCTATAAAAACCGCTGCTACCGCTTGGTACAAACTCGTACCATCCATGTTTATAGTAGCTCCTATGGGCAATACAAAACTGGCGGCCTCTTCTTCTACCCCCAAATGTTCCGTGACCCGCTCCATGGTAACCGGTAAAGTTGCCGCGCTGGAACTTGTAGAAAAAGCCAACAATTGAGCTGGTGAAATGCCATTGATGAAAAACTTCGGACTTCGTTTTGTGAAGACAAAAACCAATACGGTATATATCCCTATCATAATCCCAAGGCCAATAATAACCGTTGTGGAATACCATGCCAAAGCTTTAAACAAGTCAACGCTAGGTGCTTCCACAACGATTGCAGCGAGTAAAGCAAATACCCCATAGGGCGCAGTTAGCATTATAAGATCTACCATTTTTAGGATGACCTCATTAAAACCATCGAAAAAATGCTTTACCGTACTACCCATTTCCTGCGGAATCAAAATCAACCCAATCCCAAAAAATATGGCAAAGAAAATTACTTGTAACATATTCCTATTGCTTGTTGCGGAGGCGAAGATGTTATCGGTCACCAAATCTTCCAAAGGTTTCAAAGGCCCCTCTTGTTGTCTGGATTTTGCTGTTTCCTTGTAGGCTTGGGTACTTTCGGTATAATTCGAAACCATTTCGGTTCGTGTGGACTCGGTTATGGAGGTTCCGGGTTGTATCAAATTAACTAAAAACAAACCTATACTCACCGCAATAACCGTAGTGGTCAGATAAATGCCGATTGTTCTACCACCCATTTTTGAGAGTTTGCTGATATCCTTCAAATCTGAAACTCCTTTTATCAAGGCTGCCAATATCAAGGGAATGGCAATCAATTTAAGGGCATTGATAAAGATTTTCCCAAAAGGTTTTATCCAATCCTGAACTATTTCTTTCCCACCTTCGAACGTGGACATTAGAAGACCCAAGGCCACACCCAACCCCATCCCAATCAAAATTTTCCAGTGCAGTGCAAGTTTTAATTTCATGGCTCAGATTTTTTGAAATATTAGATCTTATCGCTCTCGTGAAGTTCCGTGCACTTTTCATTGGACGCATTGAACGCCTCCATCAGTTTATACACCCGAGGTATCTGCTTTTGAAACCGGTCTAAAATAGCATCGGAAACATTATCTCGACTAAAGGGAACCATCTTTACATATTGCTGGATCTCCCCAGCATTTCTTCCATATTTAAAGTCGTAAGGAAAACGGCCCAAGCTATCTATAATATTTGCCTTGTTGTCCCTATTGGTCACGCTGATAAAAAACTCGCTCTCCTCCATCTTGCCATTGGTATTAAAAAGGGACTGCTCCTTTAGGTGGGCAAAAAGCTCCTTGGCTGTATCCACGGCCGGATCTACCAAGGCAATTTTCTCAACCATATAAGGTCGATATAAATAGTTCCCATCTTTTGATTTATAGTTATAGAGCTCGCCAAGTACCTTCTCAATTTCCTTGGTCATATAAGGGTAGTGTGTGCAGCCCAAAATCAAGGATTTCAATTGGTTTGTGGTATTGGATTGCCGAATCTGTTCCATAAGGGTAACCAGATGGTAGCGCACATAATTTTCCGCATCGTTTATTTGAAGGATGGAACAATCATCACTCTTTTCACTGTCACAAAGCATTTTGCTGTCATCGAAATCGAAGTTATAGATATCAAACAGGGTACGTTCAATTTTGAGTTCCCCCTTCAAGCTTGGTCCTTTGTAGGCATCTCGTGGT
The DNA here is from genome assembly GCF_900129665.1 of Flagellimonas flava. Classification (GTDB taxonomy): domain Bacteria; phylum Bacteroidota; class Bacteroidia; order Flavobacteriales; family Flavobacteriaceae; genus Flagellimonas; species Flagellimonas flava. The sequence goes on along the minus strand of NZ_FQWL01000004.1, from coordinate 35,782 downwards.
TTTCTTAGATTTTTGTCAAAGTAATCAGGGTCTTCGTCGACGGCCTCTGCGATTCCAACTCCGCCTTGGGAAAACACCTCAATTTTTCCAGTGTAGCCCATTTTATCCTTAAGTTCCAACAAGGTATTACGATATCCCTTTGAAGCCACCGTCCCTGCTGTGGCCAGTACACCCACTATGGCATCCTCGTTCTTACCTATTCCATCCAAAGTTCCCCTTACACCCGCGTCTATAACTCCAATGACCTTGATATCAAGATTCGCTTTTTGCAAAAATTCTTCAATATAGTTCTTACCATAGGCCGTTGCCGTATTGCACGCGATGACCAAAGCTTTGACTGGTTTTTTATCCATGTTTGGTGACCGGTCCAAACGGTTTGAATAGTATTTGTTTCCCAAGAGAAATTGTGCATCCTTAATAATATGCTCCTTAAGCAGGTCTACCTTTCCCACGCTGGAATAATTTCCGTAGGGCATATTGGCCTGGTCTCCTAGGTAGATAAAGGCTTCTTTCTTAAAATCGAGTTCACCATCCCCTCCTTTTTCATGTGACCCATTGTGATTCTCGTCATAGTTAATAATGGCCTTTAGCACGGTCAATCCTCCTGTTCCAGAATCGAAAACTCCAATTGGTAAGGATTTGTTCGAACTCGGGTAGTTTTCAAAGTCTATATGGTAAAAATTATCCTCTTCCTGAATAATCGTGGTGACAATGTCCGTTTTGGTTTCACCGTGAATCACTATTTCCCTTTTGGGTTCCTCCTTGCAGCCTGCTACAAGTATAGTGCCCAGGACAAATAGAAAGTATCTTTTCAGCTTTTCCATTCTGTTTTATCTTTTGATCTAGTTTGCATTGTTTTTTCTTAAAACCCTCCCGAATAGGCCATCGGTATACTCTCCTTTTTCAACTGCGAGTTTTCCATTAATAATGGAATACTCCAGTCCCTCTGCATAGTGAAAAGCATTTTTATAATCAGCTCGATCTCTAAAAGTTTGCGGATTGAACAAAATAATGTCTGCAAAATATCCTTCCTTAAGTTTTCCCCTATTTGGGATCTTGAAGATTTCGGCGGTTTTGGACGAACTATTTTTGATAAAATTGGGCAAATCCAAAATCCGGTCCTCTTTTACATACTTGTTATATTTTCTAGGAAACGAGCCGTACTTTCTGGGGTGTCCAGTATTTCCATCGGAGCCCGTTGTTACCCAATCCATTTTCATGAACTGCTGAATATCATAGTTGGACATATTAAATGAAGCCACCCTTGCAATTCCTTTTGTTCGCAACACTTTATATACAGCTTCTTCCGGGGACAAGTTTAACTCTTGTGCAATTTGAAGTAGTGTTTTGTTACGATAGTTTGGGTTTGCGGTAACAACAACCAACAAAGATTCCGGCCCGCCTCTGCGTCTAATATTGTTTTTGGTCTCTTTTAAAATTCGTTGTTTAAGTTTTGGATCGTCAAATCGAATCAATAGTGAATCCGTTCCACCGCTTTGAGCCCATTTTGGTGTTGTGGCAGCTCTAAGTCCTGTAGCAGAGGCTTCATATGGGTACTGGTTTGCGGTAATTTCCACGCCATTTTTCCGTGCCTTTTCCACCATTGAAATGATTGTATCGCTTTGGCCCCAAACATCGACTCCCAAACATTTAATGTGTGAAATATGAATGGGCAATTTAGCCTGCCTGCCAATTTCTAGGGCTTCTTCCACTGCGGCAATTAAACCAACGGTATAGGAGCTTTCGTCCCTTAAGTGGGTATCATATATCCCACCATTTTCGGCACAGGTCTTTGCCAGTTCAATTACTTCTTTGGTTTCGGAATAACTTCCGGGAGCATAGAACAAGCCTGTTGACATTCCAAAATTACCGGCATCGTTCATTTCTTTTTTGAGGAGTTTTTTCATTTCGGTGATTTCGTTGTCTGTTGCCACTCGATCGCTCAAACCAATAACTTCTTTCCTCATGGTTTCATGGCCTATCAATAAAATAGCGTTGGTGCCAATACCCTGTTTTTCGTATTTGTCCACATAAGTCCTAGCCGGAAAAAAACTATCTCCATCATTACCCGCTACCACAGTGGTAACACCTTGCATTATAAAGGGCAGGTTGTGGGAGGTCTTGGGTTTGTTTAAATCCCGATCGGCATGGGTATGTGGGTCAATAAAGCCAGGAGAAACAATAAGACCTGTGGCATCAATGATCTTTTTGGCTTTAATACTGACATCCTTCTCTCCACCTATAAAAAGGATCTTATCTCCTTTGACGACAATCACATCATTCGTTTCCCCATCCTCAAATCCATTGTATACCCTTCCGTTACGTATGAGGATATCAGCCTCAATAATAGGCTTTGAACAGGAGACCATAGTCAAAAAAAATGTACCAAGAAACAAAAGCCTTTTATTCATAGAATTCATTTTTTGCCGATTTTTCCAAAAGGACTTCCATGAGTTGAGTGGCATAGATGCGACCTCTTTCTTTTATGGTATCACGATTATCTTCATCTCCATCTTCATAGGTAACCGCTTCTGCCTGATAGGTATTGTAAAAAAAGTTATAGCAATAGGGAAGTTCTTGGCTTCTTCGTCTAACCTCAACCTTCAAAGAGGTGGTTGATTCAATATTTTTAATCCAGTTGGGGATTATTTTTTTTGTTTTCACCTCATTTATAGAGTCGAGGACCAAAACATAGGGCCCGCTATGAGAGGTGTGAAAATCCAGAGCAAAGCGGATTTTTTGTCCTTCTGCAATTTTATGATCCACAAAGTCCCTGACCGTTTGCGTTTCTGGTTGTGAAAATGCCACCCAATCCCTGTTTAAATCTATCCCATTAGCATTATGTCGCCAGTTTCCACTATCCGCCCCATCCGGGTTTAACAGTGGAAAAGCATAAATGTTGAAATGCTTTCGAAATTCCTTTGCCGTGGTGGTTTCGGACAAAAGGGTTTCGTAGAAACTTTTAAAACCAATGGTTCCACCTGGTATTTCAGGTGGGTGTTGACGCGCCACTAGGACAATAAAATCCTTAGGTTTCTCTTGTTCATGAATTAAAACGTAATTGGGATTTCCTTTCACAGTGTTTCCTGCAATTTCCAATTGGGAGTTCGGATTTTCTTTCGCTTTTTGCTTGGCCCAAAAGAAGGTATCCTCAGCACTTTCAATTTCTTGGGCAGCCACAAAATGTTTTTCTGGTCCCACTTTAAGCGTCAAGGTAGCCGAATGACCTATGGTGTCTACCCTTACCAAAGAGGTATCTAAGGGTTGCCAATGGTTACCATCTGAACTTATCTTTGGAATATACCGATGTTGGTATTTTCCATATTTCAACTTCAATTGAATTGTATGTAGTTTTTCCGATTGAACCGTGAAAGCATACCATGGACTCGGGTTAACCGGTTCAAACGCAGGTCGCACTTGGGCCTCATATCTATCTACGCCCATCTTTTTAACCGCACCTAAACGCGCACCATCAAAAGAGGCATCGAAATAAACCTGATCCCTTTCCTGACATGATAGGCAAATAAAGACGCATACCATTGATATAATTAGATGTTGGACTGACATTTACGGTGGTTATTGTGCTTAGAATTATTGAATACCAAAAAGATTGGACTGTTTCCCACTACCAAACCATTGGCACCGAATGAATCTTAGCCCCCATGCCGACCGTTCCAAGTTAACTTGGAACGGTCTGCTGTAAAAAGCGAGACATAAGAACTACAAACTCAAACTAATTCAAATTCCTATTATTGATTTATGGGGGTCTTTACAAAAATGTCCGCGATTTGAGGAACATTGGCTCCATTGGTGTTTTCCTCTGAAAACGGATATAAAAACCGTTCTGGATGTTGGGCCCCAGAGTTAAATGGTACTGGTACTTGTAGGGCAGCTGGGTCTTTTTTGGTTCTTCTTAAATCGTTGAAGCCCAAAATCTGATTGAAGAAAGTGACATAACGTTCTTCAATTACCTCCCGTAGCAAAGCATCTTCACGCGATAAAGATCCATCCAAGTTTTCGATTCCCCCATTTTCAAAATCGGCAGAAACATAATCCTCATAGATTCCTGTTGTAATTGTGAAAAATTCCCCTGCCCTAAGATTGGCTCGGTGCTCGTTTAGTTTGGCCAAAGCAGCATCAAAGCTTCCTGCCCCGCCTCGGGCCAAAGCTTCGGCCCATATTAGGGTATTTTCTTCCAAAGAAATTTGCTTCATGGGTTCATCCGGGGCCGCTATTCCAGCTAAATTGATTGCCGTTCCATCATAGTAATACGCAAAACGATCTACCTCATCTGTTTTTGCATTGTTTCGACTTTCAGCTCCTGTACCTATCAATTCGATCAGGAAAGTTCCTTCAGCACTGATATCTCCACCAAATGTGGAACTGTTCAACAATTCATTTAAAAAATTGTTGCCCCCTCCTACTCCAGGAGTTGCTGGGATATACTGCATAGTTTCAGATGCATTCGCTATACCACTTTGCGCGGCGGAAATTGCACTTGCATAATCCCCAACATCCAAATAGAACCTTGCCTTTAAGGTATAGGCCGCTTTTATCCAATCTGCTGAACTACCGCCATACAACAAATCCTCTGCAATTCCTCCGGAAACACCAGAAGCTTGTAAATCTGAAATGGCACTATCCAACAGCGCCTGAAGTTCCCCATAAACCGCAACCTGACCATCGTAGGTCGGATTTGGAATATCCTCATTGCCAGCCTCCGTAAAGGGAATATCTCCAAAAACATTGGTCGCAGTGCCCAAAGCATGGGCTTCCATAACCTTTGACGCTCCAAAGAAGAAATCCCTATTGGTCACATCAATTCCGCTTCTGATCTTGCGCGCCTGATTCACAACTCCAATATAGATATTGGACCAAGGCGTATCGGAATCGGTATTATTATATCCATAGTCTTGGATGGTACTAAGTCGGCCATCACCCACAAAGTATCCGGCCACAACACCCCCGGCCCAATTAAGGAATCCCATTTGCGCCGACACATCAGCCAGTTGAATACCGGTAAATATGGCACTGCCATCAACATCCCCAATTTGGTTTGGGTTCTCATTTATATCGTCCACGGCGCTCTGGCAAGAAACCAACAACAAGACCGCGATTAAAACCATTTTATATACTTTCATGACTCTCAAGTGGTTTAAAATGTTAAGTTAAGATTGAACAGGTACGACTTTGTGGACGGGTTGGTGTAATAATCCAGTCCTCTGGAATTTCCAACACCTGCAAAGTTCTTATCCGGGTCATTTCCGATAACATCTGTCCATAAGAATAAATTTCTTCCCGTTACTCCGATGCTTGCAGAGGAGAGTTTGATCTTTTCCAAAAACTTCTCACCAAACGAATAGGTCAAGGACAGTTCCCTGAGTCGTGTCCAGGTGGCATCTTGAAGCCATAGTTCGCTAAATCCTCTATTATCAGCTCCGTTGCCATCATACCATGGTTCATTCAGTAAGACATTGCCGCCTCCAAAATCATAGAGATTACCACGCACACGGTCTCCGGCACTATAGGAATTTCCATCAAAATCGACTATTCCATCCGTAGGAATGGTAACGATGTTCCCGGTTACCTCAGCTCTTCCGTACCTGGCATTAATTTGTCGGGTAATGTCATAGAAGTCACCTCCTTGCGAATGTTCAAACAAGACATTCATAGCAAGGTTCTTGTAACCTACATTAAATCCAAGTCCTGCGGTCCATTCCGGATTGGGGTCACCGATAACATCATATTCGGGCTCACCCTCTGGGAAACCATTATCGTCCAAAATGATGTTTCCGTTATCATCCCTAGGTAGTTTTCCTCCAAAAATGGCCCCCATTTGGAAGCCTTCGGCTGCAACGGAATCACCTGTACCAAATCCAGTTAATTGTTGCACTTCGGCTCCCAAAAGACTGGTTACTTCATTTCTATTTCTGGCAAAGTTCCCATAGGTGGAGAAAGTCCAATCCTCACTGGATTGCAGCCAATTGGCATTGAATTCAAATTCGAATCCACGGTTTTCTATGGTAGCCCCATTGGTATAAAATCGCTGAAATCCGAAACTTGGCGCCGTATCTATTTCCAAGAGGATATCCTTCACCTCGTTGGTATAATAGGTAAAACTGGTGGAAAGTAAATTGTCGAAAAATCGCAGCTCCAAACCACCTTCGATTTCCGTTTTTATTTCAGGTTTTAGGGTTGGATTACCCAATAGGTTATTGAGTCGCAATCCACCCCCATTGGAGACCGAGTTCAAGCCTCCCGCAACACCGGAGTTATAGGTGAAATCACCTTCAAAATTGGTAGAGTTCCCATAAGCTCTTGGTTGGATACCCACTTTACCCCAGCTCAACCTCACTTTTCCGAAGCTCATGAAACTATCTTCAGAGATCAATCCGGAATTTGTGAACTGCCAGGCTGCCGAAGCAGATGGGTAAAAGAAAGGGTCCGAAATGGTGGAAGCAGCTTCCACAGTACCGGACAAATCGATGTACAACTGATCGAATAACCCAAAATTAGCTGTGGAGTAACCTCTGTTTGAGCGAATATGGGAACGGAAATTTTCCGAGCCGATTACTCTAGAATTGGATAGGTTGAACAGTTCCCTGTCCGCAATAAACTCATTGCCATAGGAAGTTTCCCTATTGAACTTCCTATCATTGATGTTCCATCCCAAGATAAAAGACGAAGTAATATCTTCTGTTATATCAGTGTCGTACTTAATAATGGCGTCAAAATTCAACTCCGTTTCCGCGATATTATCGAACACCAAACTACCATCTATCCTGCTCACCGGAGGAGTTGACGTTCGTGCCGAGCCAATTGGATACAGATATGATCTACGGTCATTGTAAGTATCCACACCACCTCTGAGCTTAATGTTCATACCTTCGACCGGAAAAATATCCAAGTCGGCGGAATAAATATGTCGATTGACAATATTTGGTGCTTTCTGACGATCCGTAGTCCATTGTGGGTTGTTATACCGTGGACGGTTGCTTTGCCCAATTCCATTTCTATAGGCCCTATGGCGACCTGGTGTCTCAGCTCCGGTGTCGTCCACAAAAGTTCCCGTAAAGTCTTGGTTGTCAAAGTCAGCAGGGGTTCTATACAAGCCCAGTAGTATCCCCGCGACATTAGAATTTTGCTGGATTCTATTTGCACTTATTCTGGAATATTTACCCTTCAACTTCAGGCTTAAGTAATCATTGAATTTTCTGGAGGCACTAATATTGACCGTATGCCTTTTATAATCGTTATTGCGGATTACCCCATCTTGGTCGGTATTGCCTAAACTAAAAAAGAGAGAGCTTTGGTCATCTCCCGCACTTAGGCTTAATGACTGTTCTAAGAGAATTCCCTCTTGAAATACCTGATCAAAGTTTTTGTCATTGAATGTCTCTCTGGAGTTCTTTCCTCCGCTGGGATTATCAGCTGTACCGTTAGCCACGGGATAATAGGTTCTCCCTGTTTGGTCCCCGATGAAAAATGCCCCGCTTGTATCGAATGCATCCTCACCACCTGCTCTGGCGGCAATTTCGTCACCCCAAGACCGGATCTCAGTTCCACTGCGATATAGACCTCCCCTTCCTTGACCAAAGGTGGACTGCAATTTCTGTGTGGCGTTGACTTTGTCGATCGCCACTGTACTTTTCAGCGAAATGCGGAATCCTTTCCTTCCTGATTTAGTGGTTATGACCACCACACCGTTAGAGGCCCTAGAGCCCCAAAGGGCAGCGGCAGATGCTCCTTTTAGCACCTGTAGCGTCTCAATATCATTCGGGTTGATGTCATTTAAACGGGATTGTTGGGAGGTACCATTTCCTGTGGCGCTACTTCCTCCTCCGCTGGTATTGTTATTATTGATCGGAATACCATCGACAATGATAAGAGGTTGGGTGCTTCCGAAAATAGTGTTGGCTCCTCTAATTCTAATATTGGAACCCGATCCTGGATCTCCCGTACTACGGGTAATATTTACCCCGGCCATTTTTCCTTGTATGGCGTTGGCAACGGAAGTCTCCCCGGAACGTACCAGCGCGTCTGGTCTTACACTCGAAACCGCACTTCCCAGTTTATCGGTTCTCACCTCAAAACCTAGGGCGGTAACCACGACTTCTTCCAAAGCCTGGGCGTCTTCCTTAAGCACAACATTAACCGCGGTCTGCCCATTTACAGGCACTTCCGAAGTGGTGTACCCAATGTAACTTACAACCAGAACGGCATCCGAACTCGGCACCTCAATGGAATAATTCCCATCAAAATCTGTTGTAGTTCCCGTAGTTGTGCCCTTTATTACAATACTTGCACCGGGCAGTGGTCCTGCCTCATCACTTACGATTCCCGAAACCGTATACTGCACATCCGGTAATTCTGAGAATTTTTGGACTGTCTCATTTTTTCTTAGTACCACCTGTCTGCCACTTAGGAAATAAGCAATTTCCCTACCTTTAAAATATCGGTCCAAGGTGTTCTCTATGGTCAAATTTCTAACCTTGAAATCCAATCTTTCATTGCTCAGCACCGGTAAAAGATCATCCCCGTACATAAAGACAAACTCGCTTTGACTTTCAATGTTCCTAATCATGTCCAACAAGGTGGCGTCTTTTAAATTCAGCCTAAGTTTGGTATTCTGCGAATAGGAATCGGTGTAAGAGTAAAGCGTGAAGAGGAGCAAAAATAGCGTTAGGTACTTCATCACCTGTTTAGTTTTATCCATAAAATCACGAAGGTGATCATATGGAAATAGGTTTTTTTCCATAATTTTAGTTAGTTGTTTGTTAAACAATCCCTGTATTTATACAGGCTTTCTGCCAAGGCATGGTGCGAACATGCCTTGGTTTTTTATTTGAAAATCAATATTCCATTGCTTTCAGTTTTTTCATATGTTATTGAAGCCGTTATGGCCAAGTTTTTCAAAGTAGTCTCCAAGGATTCGTTCAAATCAAGTTTTCCTGTTAGCTTAAACGCTCCATCAACTTCCTCGGATAGCCGTATATCTACATTGTAAAATGCCGATATTCTACTAGTTATCTCGTTAAGGGTTTCGCTATTGAATATAAGAATGCCATCTATCCAGGAGGTATAATAGTCTGTATTGACCCTTTTCTGGGCAACCACGGTTTGGGATGTTACATTCCACTCGGCCAATTCGCCCGGTTTCATTATTGTTTTTTTGCTTGAACTAAAAAAGGAATTTTTCGAATTGTCCTTTAGATGTACTTCACCTTCGGTCAACACGGTGGTCACCGAGTTATGCCTGTCATAGGAGTTCACATTAAACTTGGTTCCCACAGCCTCTACCGAAAAGGTCTCGTCTTTGACCAATTTTACAACAAAGGGGCGTTCTTTGTCCGACTCCACCTCAAAAAAGGCTTCCCCTCCAAGGTAGACCTCACGAATGGCCTCTGTAAATTTTGCTGGAAAAATGAGCCTGGAGCCCGAGTTCAAATGGACTATAGATCCATCACTCAAGGTCAGTTTACTGTGCTTACCGAAGGGAACTATAAGCTGATTCATTTCCGGCTTCTTGTCCTTGGTGGTATTTGTGATGGCAATAGTATCTTTTTGATTGATCACCAAATTGGCGGAAGTGCTGTAGTTCACATCTGACTTTTTATCCTCGATATGAATTTCCTTAGCGTCAGCAAGCACTAATTTGGTTGTGGAAATGGAATCCACTCCAACTTGAAGCAGCTCATCTATTTCCATTGCTTTTTTGGAAGTAGACTCTGTATTCATGTACAGACCAAGACCCACAAGAATCACAGCAATCGCAGCATACTTTAGTATACTTAAATAGATTAGCCTTGGTTTAGGCTGTTCAACCGTTACCTTCTGATATATTAAATCCAGAATTTCCTCTTTCTCATCCCTTGAAAGAACCTCATCCTTGGTTCGGAGCATGGATAAGCATTCTTTTAGGACATGTATTTTTTCCCTTTCCTTAGGATTTTCAGAGATATAGCGTTCCCAATAAGTGTTCTTTTCAGGGGTTGGATGCGCAATCCAATCCACAAACTTAGGGTCATCGAGATATTTTGAAAAGCCTTTTAGCATGGTATCCTTTATATAATAGGGAACCCAAACGCCCTTTTGTGGACACTTTTTTTAGACTTTTTTAAGAAATAGTTTTCAATTATCTGATTTTCAATTATTTAAATTCAAAAAAACCAGTTAACTGAATCAATTAAAGAATGGAAGTGTGGAATAGAACAGTATAATACTCTTGTAATCATCAAAAACCTCGCTGCTTCTCAACTTTTTTATGGAGCGATACACCTGTTTTCTAACGGAGCTGTGATCAATGCCCGCCATATCGGAAATCTCATTATAGTCCAAGCCTAAGGTAAATCTCAGGTACATGATTTCCCGTTGTTTTGAGGATAGGGAGCCCAAAGCTTTCTTTACCAATAACTGCTTTTGCTCATCTATTTCCGAGATGATTCTTTTATCCTCAAAATTATAGGCAGTTCTGAACTCCAATTCCGAGAGTTCTTCGAGGTGGGATTTTTTATTTTCCCGCTTTTGACGCTTATAAATGGCATGTTTTAACGCCTTTAGAATATAGAATTTTATGTTTTTCGGGTCAGAGATTCCATTTCTGTGCTCATACACATCCACAAAAACCTGTTGAATGCAATCTTTGACCAGTTCTTTATTTGGATTTAGCTTGAGGCCATAGGCATACATGTCATCAATACAGAGTTTGTACACCGACTCAAAAGCCTTTTTATCCCCAGTCTTAAATTTTGACCAAATTTTATTCTGATCCATCCGTTCCATCCTGCAAACCTATTGCCGTGCATCAAGAATGCACTGGTCCTAACAAACATATAAAATTATTTTTACCTTGGTTGGACACAGAATCGGTCTAAAAGATTGCAATGGAAAAGGCCCCGACAGAATTGTCGGGGCCTTTTTAGCATCTCCTAGAGTATTGCGATTGCAATCAAAAAAATCTTGAAATTGTAAATCTTAAAAAGCTATCCTGTCTAAAATTGGATAGTATCAACTCTGTATCTTCAATACTGCTAAAAATCCTCGCCTCCACTTCGGCCCTCCAGTTGGAACCAAATCTTCTGGAAGCTTCGAGGCTGAAAATCTTGCTGCTGGATTCAAGATCTGCAATACCTCCAATTAAAATTGAAGTGTCCTGAACATCATTGAAAGCCAACCTGCTCCCAAAAAACACATCGTTTTGAAGTGCATTTAAAGAAAGGTCGTCCCGTTCATCGTATAGGTACTCCCCAAGCAGTCCTATATCCAGGCCATTCCCATCAATATTACTGAAGGTATATTCCAATCCGGCTACCACGGCAACGAAATCTTGGGCGTCGGCATTTCTATAAATGGACTCCAACTTCCACAAAAAGGCATCATGCGTAATCTGTAGATCCAGTCCGGTCTGATGAATTACGGGATAAAAAGCATTGATGTTCCCGAAAGTATCAAAGACAAAAAGTGGTTCTCTTCCAGTACCGTAAAAATGGGAAAGTCCTATATCAAAAATCCCGAAATAGTGTTTCCAACGCAATGCCACATCCTGCCGCCACTCTTCAGCGCCACTTTCATAGCCCAAATCATCCTGATTTATCACGGTTCCAAATCGCAAACGGCCTTCATCTCCTGGAAACGTGCGCTTTCTGTGGTAGGGTAGATAGAAAAAATCAAAAGTTCCCCATTTATCCGTGATATAGCTGAACTGCGCCATAGGTTGCCCGAGTTTTTCCTCGCCATCAAAGGTTTCCACAGCATCGGTTTGGTTAATAACATCCACCAGATGATTACTTTCCGTTACGCCCCAATAGATTTTTTTCAGTCCTAAACTCAATTCCCATTTTCCCTTGGCCTTTTGGTAATAGAGCTCCCGAATGTCCCAATGGGTACGTTCATCATCCCTATCCCATCTAAAAAAACCCGTAAAATTGATACTTTCATAACCATCGTTCCATTCCATTGAATAATCAGGACGAATGGCCAAGGAGGGATAATGGTCTTCTTGTCCTGGGAATTGGGCATCATCCCAGAAATAGCGATACTCGGCCTCCAGTTCCATTTCAAATTCATGATTTACCTTTCGTTTTTCCCTTTTAGCATCCTGCGTCCAGCCCAAGGAAAGGCCGGTAAAAAAAACAACTACCCATACCGATAGCCGATTGTTATTGGTCATATCCTAAATTTCTTATTTTAAAAAAGTCAAAGCCAAGGTATGTACAGACTTACCCATCACAATCACACTAAAGCCCGTAGACGAACTATACCTTGACTTCGACATTCAATCAGACAAAAATGGAACAGAGACTAGCTCCCTGCTCTTTTCAAGGCAACTTCGGTAAAGTCTTCCTCTGCCAATTCCGCCCCAAAATTGTAATCGCTAAATTTCAACAAGGTTTCCTTATTGCTCTGGTGATTGACCATATTAAAGGTCAAGGCCCTCCAAAACTTATTTTTATACAGTTTATAATCGTTGTAGGTCAGGGTTTTTAAAAGTGCATTCTTGCGGTCGTAAAATTCGATTTTCTCCAACCTATACCCTTTACCCTTGTTGTAGGTAACAACTCTTCGGGTATATCCTGATTTTGGATCTACGGGATCCTGCTCAACGACCAACAAATCTCCTTCTTCCTTTAAAAACTTATAGGCATATTTCTCCACCTCCTGGGAAGAAAGATCTTCATAGGCAAACTCACTTCCCACAAATGGTCCTGACTTGTTATTTGAGGAAATCCGCTTTACCCTTTTGATAGAGGGAAGGTAAAGCCACTGATCATCTGCACCCACTTTATGGGTATAGGTAAGCGTAGCTGTCCCTTTTACATCCTTTGGGCTTTCGAAAACAATCAGTGATTTATCACCATCCTCGGTTAATTCCAGCGTACGTGTTGTTAAAAACCGCTCACTGGTCTGTCCGTTCTTGTTTTTCAAGGTCATTTTTAACTCTACTATAGAGCTTCCAAATCCCTCATCTGCCTTTTCGGCCGCTTTAGCAATTTGCAATCCTTTTTCTTCCGCTGATTGTGCATAGACCGCTGTACCAACAAAAGCCGCCGCCAGCATTGTCATTAATGATTTATTTCTTTTCATCTTGTGCTTATTTATGTTAATGATTTGATTTACTTATCCAATTGCATTTGCATTTCGGGTGCATTCACTGTTTCCTCTTCTTTCTTACTCACCAAAATCAATAGTGATGGCAAGAGAATAAAGTCGATGATCAAGGCCGCCAAAATGATGATTACCGTAATTCGGGCCATATAACTGTTTAGCGCGAAGGAAGAGGTGGACAATACAATGAATCCGGCCAAAAGCACGGCCGTGGTTGTCACTAAGGCCTTTCCAACCGTCTCAAAGGCATAGATAATGGCATCTTTGGCATCGTAGCCCAATTCTCTTCTTGCCCTTAAAAATTTACTCATGAAGTGGACGGTATCATCCACAATGATTCCCAATGTCATCCCGAAAACGATGACCATACCTGTATTAATGGTTCCCTTAAGCAAGAACCAAAGTCCAAAACCAACCAATACCGGAGTTACATTTGGAATGATGCTTAAAAATCCAAGCTTTACATTACGCAATGCGATCATAAGTACCAATGAAATAAGGATTAAGGCAATGATATTTCCTTTGAACATACTTTCTGCCTGGCGGAAGCCCAGTTTAGAGAACATTAAGGTTGGACTTACCCCCAAGGAATGCATGGAAGCCGGTGCATTATCCTTGAGCCATTGTTCCGAACGCTCCGAAAAGGCTATCATTTCAGCGCTTGAGTTGTTCTTCAAGGTGACTGTAACCCTTGATTCTGATTTATCCACATTGATTTGGTTGTTCAAATCGAGGCCGAACGGCAGGGAAAGCTCATAAAGCAATAAATACTGGGCCGCTTCCTCCCTATTTTGCGGGACTTTGTAAAAACTTTGATCGTCACCATGCATGGATCGATTCACCCTTCTGGCCACCTCACTAAAGGCGTTTACATGCACTACTTCGGGCTGTTCTTCCAGCCAATCCTCAAAGGCATTTAACTTTTGCAGGTATTCCGGATTATTAATCCCCCCACTTTCACCACTGCCTATAGAGAATTCAACGTTGTAGAAGCCAGTGAGGTTTTCATTGATAAAGTCAGAATCTTGTCTGAACTGTACGGTAGTATCAAAATACTCTACAAACTCGTCGTTAAAGACATTCTTGCTGGCCAAGTAGGTAAGCATACCGATAATAGCCAATGAGATTACAGTAAGCTTTACAGGTTGACGAATTACAAACTCGCCCAGTTTGGTATACATTCCAGGTTTTGGAGCTGACTCTTTTTGAGCCTTTTTGGATTTCCAAATGGGGAAAATGGCCATAAGGGCAGGCAGTGTTGTCGTGGAGAACAAAAAAGCCATTGACATCCCAAATGCCACAATATTACCGAGGTCCCAGAATGGGGGAACGTCTCCATAATTTAGGGTTAAAAACCCTATTACGGTGGTCAAACTTGTAATGAAAACCGGCATAAAATTCAGTCGCATGGACTCAACCAAAGCTGCTTTTTTATCCAATCCATCTTTTCTCACTTTCTGTAAATAAGTGATCAGGATATGAATACTATCGGCCACAGCCAAAGTCAAAATCATGGTGGGAAAAACTGCTGAAGGCGGTGTTAATTTAATTCCGTTAAGGCCCACGAAACCTACTGCACTGATAATCGAAAAAATCACTACGACCAAGGTGGCCAATGTGGCAAAAAAGTTTCGGGTAAGTACCAGGGTTACAATGAGCACTATCAGCAGCATGGCCATTGTGAGCATAAGGTCCTTTTGCGAGGATTCAAAAAATGCCGTATTCAACGGGACCAAACCTGTAGTATACACATCAAATTCAGGGTGTTTTTCCTGAAACTTGGCAATCATTTCCCTAGTGGCAATTGTTACCTCAGGGATTTCAGCAGCACTGTTCTCACCGGGCAACCGAACCGTAATATTGATAGCGGTAACACTTCCTTCGGTGTTAATGATTCGGTGCACCAATAGGGGTTCTTTCAAGGCCTTTTCTCTAATCTCCTTGATTTCATCGTCCGTTTTATTGGCCGAATCATACGAGAGGTCATCTACATAGAGATCATCACCTTGTGCACTTGTATGTTGAAAATTAGTTACTGCATCAACACGCGACGAATAGGGCGTGTTCCAGGCTTCGGCAGTCAACTCTTCAATGGCCGTTAGGTTTTTCCTGGTGAATACGTCCCCATTTTTAGGTGCCAATACTACAATGATATTGTCATCCTTGGTGTATTTTTCCTGAAGGGCATCAAAAGCCTCCAGTTCTGGGTTAGATTCACTGAAAAAAACATGGTAATCTCCATCAAATTCCATTTTTCCCTGAGAGCCGAGTCCCAAAGCTAAAAGTATGGTCAATAGTAAAACAGGCCATTTGTACTTGATTACAAAATTTGCCCAATTTTTCGCAAACGCATTTGCTGCATTTTTGGTTTTCTGGATTGCGTTCATTTATTAAGGTTTATTATGATGTTTAGTTCTAGACGGATTGTTTCGGTTTAATTGGACAGTTTTAATGTAAAAACTTTGTTAATAATTGTCCGGTCAACTTTTAATTTGATACAAGTACTTGAGATTTATTGATTAATCATTATTACATTAATTGACCAGTCATCTATTAAATGGTCAAAAAAAAAAATTAACTGAACATGAATCTTCTCAACATGTCCATAAAATTATCTATAGGAGAAGCACTTTTTAATTCTTTCATGGAGGTCATAGCTCCTTTGCCAGCATCCTCAAAAAATGCAACAACATTTATTGCATCCATATTCCCATCTATCTCTCCGCACTTTTGAGCTTCCTTCACCACTTCGGCTATTTCATTCTGAATGACATTCTCCTTGGTTACAATTGCGGTACGAATTTTTTCGCTATGCTCGGCCATTTCTGAACCAAGGTTACAAGCCAAGCAGCCCATTTTACAATCTAACTCCTCCTTCAAAATAGCACATCGGAACTCGTAAAATTCCAACAGGCGTTGTTTGGGGGACTTGGACTTGTCCTGAAGAATTTGTTTTGCCGGAGTATAGTTCTGTTGAAAATAAACATCCAGAGCCTTTACCGCAAAATCCTCCTTACTATCAAAATAAAAGTAGAACGAACCCTTTGGCACGCCCGCAGCCTGAACGATATCGTTCACGCTTGTGGCATTATACCCTTTGGACCACATGATTTCCATGCCCTTTTCCAAAAGCTCGCTGCACTTTTGCTCTCCTTTGATAGTTTTCATTTCCATTGCAATGCCAAATATATGACCAGTCGTCTAGGTTTCAAATTTAATTAGAAAAATTTAACATGTCTAAGGTGCCATAGGCTGCAGTTCCATTTGCGAAGAATCCTTTTCCCTTACAGGTGTAAGCCCAAGAATTTCTTCAAAAAAATGCTCAGTTTCCTTCTGAACGGCTTCCAAATCCTTGGAAGTAACATAGCTTGTCATTACATGGTCCCCTACATTTTCAAAGGCCACTTTTCTTTTTAAATCGGCTTTTGTGCCCAAGTCATCAAACATTTTTAGCATTGCAGGCACGGAGACCACCTTGTCCTGTATGGAATCGTTTTTATAAAAATAGCCCAAAAAAACAGCTTGATTTACTTCAGAAAAGGTTTCGGTCAACATGGTGTTATCCACCAAGGCCTGCAGGTGTGTAAGGGCTTCCAGCCTATACTTTGTGGTCCAGTATTTTTTCTTTTCCGGTTCCGCCTCATACTCTTGATAGTCGCTTTTCTTTACCAATTTTGCCATTTCTAGGCCCCATGGCCCAGACAGTAATTTGGCATTTGGGTCATAAATCTCAATATTTGGCGAATACAATACCAATCCTTCAATATCCTTGTCTCCCTTTGCTAGATGTAATGCCAAGGTACCCCCCGTGGATGTGGCCATTACTATTACTTTATTTCCCAACTGTTTGGCAACGGCCAAAGCTTCCTTTGCGGACTCCAAGACCTGGTCCGCCGTAAGGTTCAACATGGCTTCTTGCTCCTGCAGTCCATGACCTGCCAATCTGGGTAGAAACAAGTTGCACCCGTATCGTCTGGCTATTGTTTCATGAATTGGACTCCCCTCCATCCTACTAGCCGACCACCCATGTAGGTAGACTATACTGTAATCCGTTTTGGACGGGATGCTATCATACCAGATAATCTTAGCCTCATTGTTTGGTTTAATATTATCCAACACCGCTTCTTTTTGATTCACCCGTTTTTCCAATGCGGTAAGGTCCGAGCTAACTTCAGGCAAGGTGATATCCAAATTTGGCTTTTCCACTTTTGGGCCAAAAAAATAGACCAGGCCCAAAACAATAAACAACAGGAGAAGCCCCTTAAGAATCTTGAAAAGTACTTTCATTTGGGAGTATTTCAGTTTCAGTATGGTCTCAAGTTACAATAAAAATAAAGTTATGGGCTTACTTTTATAAACTGCAAATAATCTGAATTTTTAGCCACCACAATGAATTCCTGACCAGCTATTTTCATAGTTTCCATATCCTTTACATCTCCTGTGGCATAAAAGCCACTTTCCTTACCTGCAATAGTTTGAAAACCTCCCTTACCGTCTCCTTGGAGCAGCAAACCGTTTCCTGCATCATTCCTTGGCGTCTCTACTTCCGAACTATGCAGATTGCCCGCTATTAAAATATCCAAATTCCCATCTTTGGTATAATCGGAAACCAAAATCTGATTAATGGAAGACAATTGGGCCAAGTTGGGCAGTTTGTGCAAAATGAATTGCCCATTACGGTTTTCAAGATATATGCTGGCAAAAGACTTAACCTGATAATGTAGGGATTTGTTTAATTGGCCCTCGGTATACACATCGGTCAACGTAGCTTGGGAAAAGGACTCATAATCCTTGAATTTATCCTTAATACCCGGTATTTGTTGCGAGGAGCATTCCCTTCCCCGAACCGGAAACTTCTCCCCTTCGTTGAAATAACTCAATACAATGTCGTTGGTGTTGTTTTGATCAAAATCATTTAAATAGATATCGAAAGTTTCATCCTCGGTAGCTTTGTACTTGTAGTTCAGGCCTAAATTTCCTACCACATAATCCATATCGCCATCCTTATCAAAATCACCTTGTTGTACGCTAAACCACCACCCTCTGGTATCTTCCAAACCATGGGACTGGGTAACATCCTTGAAATACCCTTGGTCATTTTTAAGCAAGGTTATGGGCATCCATTCCCCTGTAATCATGAGGTCTGTCCATCCGTCATTGTCAAAATCTGTCCATACAGCATCAGTGACCATGCCAATTTTTTCGAGGGATGGAGCTATTTTTTGTGTTGCATCCACAAATCTTACGGTTCCATTTTTACCAATATTTTCCAATAGGTAGCTATTTACCGGTAAAGGATAATTCCCAGGAATCAGTCTTCCTCCAACAAAAAGGTCCAAATCACCATCTTTATCGAAGTCAAAACTGTGGGCCCTTGACCCACTAGTAAACATTTCGGGGAGCGCATCTTCCGATTTTACAAATTTTCCAGAACCCATATTGACATAAAGTCGATCCTGCAACAAAGGAGAATTCTGTGAAAATTCATTCCCTCCGCTAACTACATATACATCATTGTCTCCATCCGAGTCGGCATCAAAAATATGGATGCCCATATCCTCGTGCTGTCTGTCTTCCAAAAAGACATCCAATTTTGCCTTTTCAAAACCTTTTTTGGTCTGAAAGAACACTGAAGTCTCACTATTGGCAGATCCACCAACCACCAGGTCATCCAATCCATTGCCATTTAAATCACCAACAGCCACATTGGGTCCAAACATGGAGGTTTGATGTGGGAGCAAAATCTCCTTATCAAAATCATTATAGAAATTCTCCACATGCCTGTGGGTCACCACAAGATTTGAATCGACAACCTGCCGAAACAGGTTCCCTGTTTTTGAAAGATTCGCCGAGGTTAAACCAGATTCGGCAGCGTCAGCGTAATCCACTATAAGTAACCCATTGATTTCTGGTTGTTTTATCACTTGGACGCGGTCATTAGGCCATGTAATTTTAATAGAGTCCACTACTTGTGCATTCCCAAGACCAAAATGCAATTGCGGTGCTATTGAAGATTGGAAACCTCTGGTCAAGGTCATTTCTTGATATTGTTGCAGTTGATTGGCGTAGACCACAGTCTTGGCACCAATTCCATAGGTATTATGTTCGGGGCCTTTGAATTTTAATGTTAGGTGATTGTTCTTATGCGAACTCTTGTTTTCAAAAATGGTGGCATGATCATCAATATTGTTGGTAACAATTTCCAAATCACCGTCATTATCCAAATCAACATATACAGCACCATTGGAAAAACCCTCATGCTCTATACCCCATATTTCATTTGTCTTTTCAAAGGTGAGATCACCCTTATTCCTAAAGACAAAATTGTCTATTTTCTCGGATGGAATGGCAAGGCTTTTTTGCAATGAACTATCCAAAGACACTCCTGTTTTCTCAATTTTTTTAAAGAAATCCCGGTTGTTGATTTCCCTTCGGGTACCATTGGAAATAAAAATATCTTTCCATCCGTCGTTGTCCAGATCGGCAAACAAAGGTCCCCAACTCCAATCGGTTGAAGATACCCCAGCCAAACGGGAAACATTACTGAAATCAGGGATGGAGTCCAACAGGTTTCCATTGTTCATCTGAAGGCTGTTCTGCATGTATTGGTAGTGGAACCCTGTATTGACCGTACTCCAAAACAAATCTGGGTTCATGCTTGCCATATTGGCTTTGGCCCTGCGGTTAATTTGGGCGGTCATATCCACCTGAAGGATATCCAACAGCAAATCGTTGTTAAAATCGGCAATATCAACACCCATGCCATAAAAGGAGGTGTTTTTGGTTACTTTTTTTACTTGTTCCGAAAATGTACCGTTTTTATTGTTGATGAAAAGATAATCCGGTGTACTGAAATCATTGGATACGTAAATATCGGGCCATCCATCCTGGTTGAGGTCGCCAACTGTGGCACTTAAAGACAGACCGAAGGTTTTCAATCCCGCTTCCTCAGTTACATCCATGTACTTCCCGTCTTCAAACTTAAACAGTCTATCCGTTTCACGCTCTTTTGGGAATTTTTGCTTGAAGGCATAAAAATAGTTTGGAGCATTAAAGGGTGTTGGTGGATAATTGGCCACGTACAAATCCAGATCGCCGTCCCGGTCATAATCAAAGAAGGTGGCCTGTACACTGTTACTGGAATCGTCAATACCATATGCTGCGGCCTTCTCTGAAAAGGTATTATCGCCATTGTTTATAAACAACTGATTTTCCTTGGGTTTGAACTTACCTCCCACAGAACAATAAATATCCAAATACCCATCATTATTCACATCGGCCATGGTAGTGCCGGTATACCAGCGATCATCGCCGGCAATTCCAGCCTGCTCCGTGATATCCTCAAACTGCATATTGCCTTTGTTGAGATAGAGTTTATTGGAAACCATATTCCCGGTAAAGAAAAGGTCTATCAATCCATCATTATTGATATCTCCTGCGGACACGCCACCGCCCATATAGATATAGGCGTAGGTAAAATAGTTCAGGGAATCGTTTTCAGTAAGATTATTGGAAAAAGTAATTCCGGTTTTGGCACGATCTAACTTTGTGAAAATCTTTTCAGCTACCTCACTATTCGGGTCCGGTCCTTTTTTACAGGTAATAAAAAATAGGGGGGCCAATAAAAAAAAGCTATTTCTTAGGATAATGCGCATTGTAATGAATTTGTACAAACAATATACTGAGACCTAAAAATGTCTACAAAAAAACAGGGCATTTTAAGAAAAATGCCCTGAGCAGCTAAACTTAAACTAATAAACTCAACCTAACTTAAAATCCGTCGTTCTGTTCGAGCACTCCTCCACTTAAATCTATAGCATTGATAGGGATTGGCATCAAATCCATATTTGGGGCATAACTGCCTGCCTTGGTGCCAAAATTCTCAATGGTTCGGGCTTCGTTCGTAACATAGGTATTGATTACGTCCGGTGCCACACCCCATCTTCTTAGATCAAATAAACGGTGTCCTTCCATAGCTAATTCCAAACGTCTTTCAAACCGAACTGCCGCTCTGGCAAAAGCTTGGTCTGGAAAAGATACATATGGTTCTATTTCATAATTGGCGGCATCTTGGAATACGCCATCAGAAACTTCTTCTTTCACATAGGTCATACCTTTTGCACGATTCCGTATTTGGTTCACATAATCCAAAGCTTTTGGTAAATCGTTGTTTTCAACGGCCACCTCAGCAGCCATTAGCAATAAATCGGCATAACGCATGATATGGTAATTAATACCTGAATGCTGTTGTCCCCAAGCACCAGTTCCTACGTTGCCGTTCTCTCCTGCTTGGTATACGTTTTTCTTGGGTAGATAAGGTCCTGAAATATCGGCAAAACTTGCTCTGATCCAGTCTTTACCAATATGAGGTCCATAACCATTATAGTCTATTCCTCTACGTCCAACCGTATAGTCCAATCTTGGGTCTAGCGGGCCAGTATGAGGTGTAAACGCATCCTCACTTTCTACACCGTAGTCATTTTCCACATCGGTCTGGTTAAAAGTATCCAAAAGCGGAAGTCCAGTACCATCAGTTTGGTAAGCATTCACCAAATCTTGGGTTGGCTGATAAAATCCACAACACGACCCAAATGGTCCCGGGTTAGGGAAGTTCAAAGTACCACCTCTGTTCCCGTTCAGGGATTGACCCGAATCTGTAGTAAACTGAATCGCAAAAATGGATTCAGAACCGTTATCCCCTGCCAAACTGAAGTTATCCAAGAACTCTGAATTCAATGAATAGGGTCCGTTAGCGATTACATCCTCGAACAAAGGTCCTGCTGCAGCAAAATCGGACTGAAACAAATGTGCCTTGCCCATAAACGCTTTGGCCGCCCAAGAGGTAGGTCTACCAACATCGCCCTGCGTAGCAGGAAGATTATCTATAGCGAACTGAAAATCTCCCTCAATCTGCTCCCAAATAGGGCCCGGATTGGGTTGATTAAACTCCTTGGCATCAAAATTCTCATCGGATATGTACGGCACATTTCCATAAATTTTCTGGAGTTCAAAATTAAAATGAGCTCTTAGAAAACGTGCTTCCGCCAACTGTGAATTAAAATCTCCTCCTTCAATGGAATTGATAAGGGATATTACCGCATTGGATCTATTGACCCCTGCGAACAAACCGTTCCATTTCCCAAAAATATAAGGGTTGGCACTGGTCCAATCAAAGGTTTCCAGCAAGAACAAGTCCGCTTGGTCACCATCTGTACTTCCTTTATGGGCATCGTCCGCGATAACATCAAACCACCAGTTATCTCCACTAACGGTCCAATCAGATGCACCTTGGTTGTTACGAATACCATCCAAAGTTGAATAGGCGCTGGCCAGCAATAAGCTAACACCCTGTGAGTTTTTGAGGTCATCATCGCTTAATGCCCCTACCGCTGGCACGTCGGTAAAACTATCACTACAGCCCAATGCCAATGCTATAAGGGCCATAAAATAAAACAATCTCTTTTTCATTTTTTTAGAATTTTGTATTAACACCTATAGTAAAAATCTGCGATACAGGGAATGTTTGGAAATCGATTCCCAAGGATAGGTTATCATTTGAAATCACTTCAGGATCAAATCCTTCGTAACCAGTTATGGTAAACAAGTTCGTGCCTTGAACATAAAGTCTAAGCATGTCCATTCCCAATGATTCCGAGATGTTCTCAGGGAAGGTGTAGCCTACCTGCAAGTTCTTCAAACGCAAGAATGAAGCATCCTCAACAAAATAGGAATTAGGTTGTGTCTCCGCATTGGTAATGGTCTGGCTTAATGCAGGTAGTGTAGCGTTGGTGTTGGACGGCGTCCAAGAATCCAATACACGGGTACTTCTATTACCATTAAAGAAAGTTGGGAAATCTGTAAATATCTTTTCGTAGTTATATACTTCATTTCCTTGGGAACCGGAGAAGAACAACGAAACATCGAAGCCTTTATAGTCCGCATTAAGGTTAATACCATAAGTGAAATCTGGATGCGGAGAACCAATAAAGGTCCTGTCGTTTTCATCGTCAATCGCACCATCACCGTTTACATCTCTATATGTAAAACGTCCGTTGGAATCAAATCCGGTAACTTCCCTACCATAGAAAGAAGAAATTGCCCTACCAACTTCGGTTCTGGTAACGGCACCACCCCTTAGGTTGGTCCTACCTACCTGGAAGTCACTGATCAGACTTTGTACTTCATTCTTATATCTAGAAATATTGGCTTGAATACCATAATTAAGTCCGTAGTCCGTAGATCGGTTATACCCGATTGCAAGGTCGAAACCTGTATTTTGAACATCTCCAAGGTTCACCAAGGGGGCAGCAGCGTCGATAGCAGTAGTACTGATCAAACTATTATCCCTTGTAATCAAATCTTTAGTATCGATGTCATAGACTTCAAAAGAGACGGACAAATCATTATCAAATAAGCCCAATTCAACACCAAAGTTGGTCGCCTGGCTGGTTTCCCATTTCAAATCTGGGTTTCCTACTTGACTAAACAAAACTCCTGTGGAAATCGTACTACCATTAAAGGCATAGTTGGCCAAACCTTCATTTAGGAACGAACTGTTAATTGTTGGATTGGCAATAGGTAAAGATTGGTTACCCAATTGACCCCATGAACCAATAACCTTCAAACGGCTAACAATACCATCTTTTGGGAAAAAGTCCTCATTGCTAATTAACCAACCTGCACTAAATGATGGAAAAGTCTGACTTTGGTTATCTCCAAGGAAACGTGATGTTTTATCACGACGAACTGTTGCCGTTCCAAAGTACTTCCCAGCATAAGAATAGGTCGCGGTACCGAATAACGAGAACAAAGTGGTTCCTGCATCAAAAGCGCTATCTACATTTGGTGTTCCAGTACCATTGCTTATCAAATAGAAATCTGGTGACTCGAAAATGTACCCATTACGGCTAATTTGTTGTCCCTTACTTCCATCCTCCACGGCCTCCACACCAAGCAAAACGTTAAGATTATGCTCTCCAAAAGCTTTTGAATAATTCAAGGTATTGTTCCATGTCCAGTTAAAGTTCTCTACTTTTTGCACCGCCAAAGTATTGGTACTTAAAGGCTCTACGTGCTCTGGATCCAACGCCTGGAAACGTCTGCTGTCAAAAGTTTCAATGTTACCACTAATTGTAGTCTTAAAGGTAAGTCCTTCATAGATTTCCGCAGATAGATACACATCTCCGAACACCCTGAAAATTTTGTTGAAATCATCTTTGGCTCGCTCCAAAGTGGCCAATGGGCTTCTTGAGTTACCCAAACCACCAGCACCAGTACCGGCAATGTTCCCATTGTCATCCCGAGCAGGAATCAATGGACTACTACGCAAGGCTTGGTTTACAGGTGTAAAAGCTCCAGGAAATTCATCAATATTACCTGCAGTATTGGTTCTAGCCCCAAACACACCTCTTTTGGTGTTGGAGAACGAAGCACTCAAGTGCTCACCGATAACCACCTTGTTTCCGATTTTAAATTCCGAATTTAATCTTGTGGTTCCCTGCTTAAATCCTGTATTGATAAATACCCCTTCTCTATTCAAATAATTGGCAGACAAGAAGTATTTTCCTGTTTCGTTACCATTTTGGATGGAAATCGACGCGTTCTGTGTTTGCCCATTTTGGGTAATCACATCAAACCAATCCGTACCTCCAGGAGCTACGGTAGCACTAACCGGTTCGCGGACGATAGGATCGTATGAGGCCACTCTTGTATAGCCTTGCAAAGTACCAGGGACAACGGCGGAAGTACCACTACCATATTGAGGGTGGGTAACTTCTGCTCCATCGTTTGCCAAACTCTGGAATATCATATCGCCATGTTGCTGTGCATTTAAAAGCTCCGGTACATTTGCGGCTCTCGAAATACCAGTATAGAAATCAAAGGATACCACCGGCTTGTCTTGATTGTAACCACCACCCTTGGTTGTTACGATAACTACACCATTGGAAGCCCTTGCCCCATAAATCGCTGCCGCACCATCTTTTAAAACGTTGATCTGATCAATGTCAGCAGGATTGATACTGTTCAGTACCGTTGGGTTTTCTGTTTGTACCCCATCTATAATGTACAATGGGTTTGTATTATTACTTGTACCAAAACCACGAATAGTAATCTTGGGAGCAGCTCCAGGGCTACCCGCGTTGGTCACGGAAACACCTGTAACCCTACCTTCCAGGGCTTCAGCAGCGTTCACGATCGGTGCTTTGGTAGCTTCAGAAATGTCAACAGAAGCAACGGAACCGGTTAAATCCCCCCTAGTTTGGGAAGCATATCCAAGAACAACCACCTCAGAAAGTTGGCTGGAATCTTCCGCCATACTCACATTGATTGTTGTTTGTCCGTTTACTGCAACTTCTTGCGTTGCAAATCCAATATAACTAAAGACCAATGTTGCGTTCGGATCAGCAGAAATCGTATAATTTCCATCAAAATCCGATTGGGTACCATTTGAAGTTCCTTTCACAACAATATTGGTTCCGGGAAGCGCAAGTCCATTTGAATCTGTAATAGTCCCGGTAATGGTAGTCTGCATCACCAATTTTGGGTTCTCATCATCGGATTTAGGCTCTGGAATCTTTTTTACAATAACAACTTGCCTATCGTCTATTTTAAAACTTAAGTCGGTATTTCTAAAAGCCCGGTTTAAGATATCGGTCAACTTTACGTTCCGTAATTTCAACGATATCTTTTTGTTTTGATCAATTACATCATCCTTATAAAAGAAAATGTACTCTGTTTTTTCTTGAATTTCCTTAAACAGATCTTCAAGAACCACCTCGTCTACGTCTATGTCAATTTTGGTCTGCGCGTAAGATGTATTCGCGTATACGGAACCAAGACCAATTCCGATCAATAAAAGAAGAACTCTCATAACTGTCCACAAATAAGACCTCAAGGGCTTTATTGTACCTAAAGGACTGAGGTTAGCAATTTTATTCATATTTTAGTTTTTTTATGTTAGTTAATGTTGCTGCACGGAAATACTGCAGCGATGTTTGCTTATTGCCAGAGGATGTTGGCGCATCTTCTGGTTTTTTTTTGGTTTTTCACGTCATATAGTTTTGTGCTTTAGTTAATACTAATTTGATTGTCATTTTGCTTGGTATATTCAAAGTTTGCGGTTTCCTTAATTATTTTGACAACGTTCTCTACATCATCCTTTAGATCCAGATAGCCAGAAAATGTCTGTGCTTCCAAAACCTCATCATTGATAACGATATCAACGTTGTAATACCTGGATAATCTCTTCATGATATATTTGAGGTCATCCCTCTTGAAAATAAACACACCTTCCCGCCAAGAAAAATACTTGGTCACATCCACCTTTCTGGATTTGATGGCATTGCCATTCTTAAAATAAACAGATTGGGTACCCGGTGTAATTTTCAACTTCTTAGTACTGCCGAAAAAGGAATCTTCCTTGAAACTAACTGAGACGCTTCCACTTTTCAGCGTAGTACTTATACTTTCATCATCGGGATAGCTACTGACATTAAAGACGGTCCCCAACACCTCAATCTCATGGTTATCGGATTTGACAACAAATGGTTGTTTTTTGTTATGGGTCACATCAAAAATACCCTCTCCTTCAAGATAGACCTCACGGTGTTTTCCTTTAAAAACTACGGGGTAAACTAATTTCGAACCCGAATTTAGCCATACTTTACTCCCATCAGATAATTCAATCTGGGAACGTCTACCATAGGGTACTATTAAGGTATTGTATACAACTACGTTATTTTTTTCCGCTGCTTGGTCCAGTTGCTTTGAAGACCCGATGGTAACCTGACTTCCTGAATCAGAGTATTTGATATCCGAATTCTCCTCACCAATATTGATGTTTGTATCGCCATCAAGAATTAGGGTGACGTCTTCCGAGTTTTGGGAGTCTACAAAATGCTCGGTAGCTTTCACATAGTCTTCAATGGAGGATGAGTCATTGGTATAACCGTAGAAACCGAGGGACCCTAAAAAAGTAATGGAGGCAGCAGCCCCAACCACATATTTTACCCGCTTTTTATTACGGTTGTATCTAAATATGGAATTGGTAATCCGTTGCCGCAACCTTTCCTTTTCTTCCCTATTAATAGTGGAAGTGTGTTCTTTGGACGTTTTTTCTTTGTTCATTTTGTTGGTTGTCCCCAGTTGGTTTTGGATAAATTATCCAATAGGTATAGAAGCCCTACATATATATAAGCAACCTAAAACTGATTTATAGACAATTTTTTTAGACTTTTTTTAAGAAACTGGCAAAAAACATGGGGTGATTAGTTGAATTTTGTCAAAAAACCTTGAAAAACAACAAGTTATAATTTTACTAAAATAAGCCCCCAAACAGCTTCATAACAATAAGCAATGGCACGACTATGTTTTTCCGAAGGGATTTTATAGCACGATAAATTATTGTTCTTGAGGTCTCAACGGAAGTATTCATTATTTCGGCAATTTCCTCATAAGATCTCTTTTCATTAAACCGTAGGGTAAGACCTCGTTGCTGTCTTTTGGTGAGGAATTGGGATGCTTTTTGCAAGCTGTTAAGTTTTAACGCGGTTCGTTCCTGAGCAATGATGACCTCCTCAGGTGAAGGAACATAATTGAATTGTACGCCCTTCCCATAGGTTTCGTTTGCGATTTGGGGTAATGCTCCCTTGCGTTTTGAGACAATCTTGCGCTTCAAGGAACGCATCAAATAGTATTTGACGTTGTCCGTTTCCGAAAGTCTTGATTTGTACTTGTATAAGTCCAAGAAAAGATCGTGTATGCAATCCATCACCCAATTTCGGTCTTCCGTAAATTGCACGCCATATGAAAAAAGGTCGTCAACAAAAATGTCATATACCCTACCCAAGGCAATGATATTTCCATTCCTTAATTCATTCCATAAGTATATTTCTTCCTTTTTTTGATTATCCTCCATAATCCGAACTAGATTTCACTAAAGGGGTTGACCTCCTACAAGAACATAAACTCCCAAAAAAGGGTTTGTCTTGAACGCTAATTCCGTCTTAGTGGCTTGTTTTCCACTAAGAATCGTAATTGTGCAAAGCTTTAAGATGGTTCTGTTACATCAGTCTTATGGGCAGGTATAGTATACACAACCCAATACTGAATTCTTCCAAAGTGAAATCAGGACGGTAAAGGTCTAAGAGTCATAGTCATCATTGTTTTGAGTTAGATAGTTTTAGCGTCGTGCATTTAACAACCTTTCCAAGTTCGATAAATGCATATTTTTAAGTTAATTATTCATAAATATATAAAAAATGATGTGAAATTTTGTTAAGATCAATTTGACCACCCCAGACCAACCTCTGGATAAACGAAATCGTTTTAAATTACTACACAGCGTAAATCAAATATGAAACGTAAAACCTTGGTTGTTTACTTTTTACGCTGATTCTTGGAATTTCACATTTATTCCCTCCCAACTTAAGAGTATATCGGGGCTTGTCCCTCTTTAACAGCACGGACACTTTTATCAGTTCCGAGTTCGTAGGGTTTTTGAACTCTACTTTTCTACACAGCTGCAATTCAACCCTATTTTAGAAGTCTAACGAAATAACCTATTTTCGTTAACAACAGTCAACAAGGTCTATGTCTCAACTTAAAACGCTTTTAAAGAATCTTGGACCAGGTCTGCTCTTTGCAAGCATGGCAATCGGAACATCACATTTGGTCCTGTCCACTAAGGCAGGTGCACAGTATGGATGGGTGATGGCAATCCCAATAATCTTGGCCAACATATTGAAGTATCCTTTTTTCGAGTTTGGAATCCGATATACCAATGTTACCGATAAAAGTCTCATCCAAGGCTATCTTAATCTTGGGCGAAAATATTTATGGATCTATGCGGGTGTCACTGTGGTCTCCACTTTTACCATATTGGCAGCTCTTTACATCGTTACGGCAGGTCTTCTCATGAACCTATTTGGAATTTCCGGGGTTGGTGAAGGTATTGTAGCTCTTTGTCTTTTTGTTTTCATCGGGACCATTCTGATTATTGGCAAATACCAATTTCTTGAAAACTCCCTGAAAGCGGTCATATCCATTTTATTTGTAGCACTATTAATCACAACAGTAATGGTCATTAATAAAGGAGTTGTTCCAGGATCAGAGAGCTACCAACGCCCAGAAATCTTCAACGAAATTGGCATCTTATTCCTTATTAGTCTTGTGGGATGGATGCCGACGGCTGTGGAAGCTTCGGGATGGGTAAGCCTCTGGAGCATGGAAAACCAAAAGACCATGAAGGAAAAACCCAGTTTAAAAGAAGCACTTTATGAATTTAATGTAGGGTATATTATGACCGCCCTATTGGCCGTATTCTTTTTGGTAATTGGATGGATGACACTTTATGGAACAGGAACGGAACTAAGTGGCAATGCTGTAATTTTTGCAGATCAGGTGGTCAGTCTGTTCACTACACATATTGGCAACTGGGCCTATTTTTTAATCGCAGTGGCTGCCTTTGCCACTATGTTCAGCACATGTATGACCGCCCATGATGCCGTTTCAAGGGTGAGTCTGGACGTGCTCCAAAAATTATTTCCCGAAAAAATGGTTTTTAGCAGTCAACATTCGTTCGCAATTACCGTGGTGCTCATGGCTCTTATAAACTGGATCGTAATTGTGGGCTTTGGCGCACACATGGGCAGTTTGGTAGCTTTGGCAACCTTTGTGTCCTTTGTAATGGCCCCTTTGATTGGCTGGATGAACCTTAAAACAGTAATGGGAGAAGATGTTCCCTCTGCGCTACGACCAAAAAAAGGATTGCAGTTCCTTACCTATTTGGGGATGCTCTTTCTGGCCTTGTTTGCCCTGTATTATTTCTGGATGGTCATTTCCTAGCCAATAGCTTAGTCGAAAAGCACATTGTCGTTGAGCACTACAATCAGTGACCGTTGATTCTGCTGGTGCAGCATCTCCAAACAGAACACTCCATTGGTACAATTGTTCAGGATCTTATCCTCTCCATAGCCAACGGAATACAAGATATTTGTGTTTGGAACTCCCTTGTTAATAAGGTATTTTTTGATTGCATCCGAGCGTCTTTGGGTCAGTGTAAAGTTAGTACTGCCACCTCCTCGACTATCCGTATATGTTTCTATCCGTAATTGAACCGAAGGAAATTTTTCCACAAACGATACCACTTTATCAAGTTCCGCCTCTATGTCGGGGGTCAGTTGGGTTTTACTTCGTCCAAAAAAGAACTTCTTTAACTTCACCACAGTCTGTTTCTCCCTTTCCTCCACCAAGTCATCATAAGAAGAAATTGGAATATTATATTCCGAGGTCCCCAGATCCTCCAATTCCTGCTCTGTAAGTTCCAAGTGCAGTTTGGAGTACCGCTCCTTAGATGATTCCAAAACAAGGCTTTTCACCCATGGAATCTCTATTCTGTAGGAACCATCAGCTCCTGAATAGGACTCGGCGAGCAGTTTACCCTCATCGTCAAACAATCTTATCTCGGCCTTATCCACAAAATCCTTTGGAGAATTTCCCTTGACTACCTTGCCCTTAAGGGTCAGTGTTCTTAAACCGGGCTTTTTGTCAACTTTGAAGCCGTAGATATCGTCACTTCCTTTACCGCCATTTCTGTTCGAGGAAAAATAACCCAAAAGCCCTTCTCCTTCATTTCGCATAATAAAACCAAAATCATCCTTATCGGAATTGATGCCGTTACCCAGGTTTACCGGAATACTAAAAGAGTCCCCTTCCACATTGGACTTATAGATATCCATCCCACCCAAACCATAAAACACATCTGAGGAGAAGTAAAAACTATTTTCAAATACATATGGAGCTATCTCATTACCAGGGGAGTTGATACGTGGTCCCAAATTAATTGGAGCTGACATAATTTGTCCGCGGTTAGTGTGCACATAGTAAATGTCTGTTCCTCCGTACCCATCCTCAAAATTTGCAGAGAAATACAATTTATCATTTTTCTCATCATAGAAAGGATAATAGAATGAAGTGCTCAAGTCCTTAAGAAGCAACCGAAATGGGCCATCTTTGACCTGCATTCCAATGGCAAGAGCATTTTTACCATTTTCGTTAAACGCCAAATCCCCTCCATTCGTGTTGGACAACACGTAAAAGATGCTTTGTAGCTTTTGAGAATAAAAAGGAGTGGCTTTATGATAGTCAGAATTAGGGATTTCCTCAAATGCATTTACAGCATCCACTTGTCCCGATGGTTTCAGAGTCCCTTTAAAAATATTTAGATATCCTTCTCCTGTTGGAACATATCTTCGCTTTTTATCTTGGGTTCTACCACTGGAGAAAAGCAAGTTGCCCTCGTAAAAAGAGGGTGAAAAGTCCGATTGGCCGCTATTGGCTTCCAAATTAAAGATTTGGAAGTCCAAAGTTTCATTATTGCTATTGGCTAGTAATTCTGAATTAAACTGCAAATTCTCAAGAAACTCCTGATCGAAACTAGAAGATTTAGTGGCTAAGAAAGCTTCCATACGATCTCTATTTGAGGTCTTGGAAAAGCTCTGCAACATTTTATTAAAATGATGGTTTCCCAGCAGTGTGTCCTTCTTATAAAGCTCGAAATATACTTCTGAAGCTTTATCAAAATCATTGGTCTTGTAATAGGAATCGGCCAAGTTTAAATATTGCTTTAAACTAATGGTTCCCTCGGTCAAATCTTTCTCGTAGGCAGCTATAGCTCTTTGGTATTCGTATTGAAAAAAGTAATTGTCACCTTTGGAAGCCTTACTTTGGCCATATCCTACCGAAAAGACAAATACAAGGCCAAACAATAAGATAAATATGTTCTGTTTTTTCACCATAACTAGAAGAATCTAGGAGAATCTATTTGCTTTGGTTTACCCTTAAGTTTCTTGTCCTTACTTCTGCCTCTAGAGCCTCTATTGGACCCTTCTCGTCCAATATAAAACTTCAAAATAGCCTCATGCGAACCTCCACTGAACTCGCCCAATCCATTTGTATTGTAATCATAGGAATAACCTACAAAAAGTGAATTGGAAACTTGAATACCGGCCAAACCACTCACCGCATTGTCAAAGCGATATGACCCTCCTATCGTTAAGGCATCGATAAACTGAAAATTCGCAGACAAATTCACGTTTACGGGAGAGCCTTGCAAATAGTTGATCAAAAGCGCGGGCTTGAACTTGGTTCTATCCGCTAATTGAAATACGTATCCGCCAATGAAATTGAATTGCAAGTTGTCCTCAACTACCGTGGCGACCTCGTCATTATAGAGTCCGTTGGTTAGGAAATTGGGAACCGAAAGTCCCAAGTACCAATCTTCCTCATACATAAAAAGCCCTGCCCCCACAGTTGGATAAAAGTTACTAAAATTATCACCAACTATTGAAGGGTCCGAGGGGTCCACAAAACTCCCCTCAGAATAGTCCAAATTCAAAAAGGACCCTCCTGCAACCATTCCAAAAGACAGTTTGGTAGCATCGGTGAGGTTCACCTGATACGAATAGGATACATTGGCAAAAGTTTGCTTTGACGGACCAAGTTCATCGAGGACCACATTGAATCCTATTCCTGTACGTTCATTGGACAAGGGAACATTTACCCCCAATCTCATAGTGGTAGGTGCACCAGGAATATCTACCCATTGGGCCCTGTACAATCCCGAAATATCAGGATCTTCCACTGTACCCACATAAGCTGGATTGAAACTTCCTATGTTATACATGTATTGGGTATACTGAGGTTCCTTCTGCGCCCATGAGATGCCAACCATCCCGATGAACATGAAAACCAATAACTTATATGGATGTAATTCCATTTTTCGAGGCATATGACCTATCTGATTATTTGAATCCAACCTTTAATAATTTCCGAACCGTCCCCACGTAAGTCCAAGACGTAAAAATATGTGCCCTTTGGCAAATCTCCTCCACTTCTTGTTCCATCCCAAGAACTATCATATCCCTGCATCTCAAACACGCTATTGCCATATCGATCAAAAACCTGAAGGTTGTTATTCGGAAAATCTTGGTGATTGACAAGCACCAAAGTATCATTGATTCCATCCCCATTGTTCGGAGAGAAAATGTTGCACAAGGTTCCAGGAGTCTCACAAGGGCTTACATTCACCTGAACGGAAACTGAAGCCGAGTTGTTGGAAGTCACCCCATCTATGGGGAAAGAGCTTGTTATGGTCGCAGTGTTCTGCAGCGCCCCTGGCACAATTACGCGAACTGTCAATTCCAAGGTAATCACCTGTTCCGATGTCATTTCAGCGATATCCCAAATACCCGTTGCCGGATCATAGTCACCAGCGGAAGCAATATGGGATACGTACTCGAAACCAGTATCCCCTCCAACCAATTCGTTCACCACAACATCCAGTACCCTATCCATTGTTGTATTTTCCAGGGTAACGGTGAACGTAATTTCGCTATCAACCAAAGGGGTTAGCCTATTGACTTCTTTGGTGATGGCTAAATCTATTGGATCAGGGTTACAGGCCGGAGTTAGGAACGGATCACAATCATCCAATGGATCCGAAGCATTTTCCGGAATAGCAGCAGTTGATGGATCGTCTACAACTAGTACTTCCTCTCCATCTGTAAGCCCGTCGTCATCCGTGTCTGCATCATTTGGAGATGTCCCTAAACTAAGCTCCTCTCCATCCGTAAGTCCGTCACCATCCGAATCAACAAAACAATCACTTACGGGTATCGTAATCTGAATCGAACTATCCACGCAAGGGGCAACTGCTCCTGTTGTGGTGAACTCAAAAACATAATCTCCATCCGGGAGTCCCTCAAAATCCACAGTATTACCAGAACCTATGGACAATGCGCCAGCAGATGGGTCAGTAATTATGGCCCAAGAACCTGTATCTTCACCGGTCAAAGTATCATCCAAATCAATAGTGGTAGGGCCTCCATTTCCTGCAACGTTGCAAGCTATTGTGTTAACAGGAGTTCCTGTTGATGGACTTGGGTTTATTGTTGCTACCACCTCTGTTCTTACGGAATTACAGCCATTCGCAGAAGCCTCAACAAAAAAGGAAGTAGTGCCTGTTATACTAGGTGTTTCAAAACTATTGCCAGTACCTAGAAGGGTACCACCCGTTGCACTGTCGAACCAGTTAATATTTGCTGTGTCATCGCTGGAAGTGGCCATTAGGGTCAGTGTTCCTTCTCCGCAACGTGAATCTGGGGTCGTGCTAGCTATATCAGGGGTCGTGTTTAGGACCAGGGTAACGGTTAATGTAGGGCTGGCGCATAAGTTTGCAGCATCATAGAAAAAACCAAAGTAAGAACCTGGTGCAATTACATTACTACTTCTATGTGCAATTACCTCAAGCGGGTCGGGGTTCGTACTCCATGTCAGTACACTTCCTGGAGGTGCAGAATTGGTCACATAAAGATCCAAATCCGCGGAAACCAAATCACAAAACTCCAATGGTTGGTTGGTATCCAAACTAGGTGCTGTAGTTCCTGCGTCACAAGGTGTTGAGCAATCAATTACGCTTATTGTAAGCACTGAATTTTGGTTTACACAAGGTGCTACCGCTCCAGTGGTCGTATAGGTGAATTCATAATCACCTTCCGGCTCCCCGTTGAAATTTACAATGTTACTCGGATTAATGGTAATAGAGGCTCCTCCCGGTGCACTGGTCAAAGACCAAGTTCCAGCGTCGGCCCCGGTTAGTTGATCATCCAAATCTACAAGGCTGTTACCTTCACTTGAACTACTACAAGCTGATTCATTAGTGGTGGTTCCGGCTGAAGGTGTGTTACTTGCCGTAATCGTGACCATCAATGTAGGACTTGCACAATTATTTAGAGCGTCATAAAAGAACCCAAAAAAAGTTCCCCCTGCAGTTATGGTGCTCGTTGGGAGAAAATCCGCAGTGACTGCTGTATTAGAATTTGTACTCCATCTCAGTGTAGATTCAGCCGGAGCCGCATTGGTAACATAATTATCCAAGTCTTGCACAAAGGCGTCACAAAATTCGGTAATCGCCAAGGCATTTAAAATTGGAGCCGTAACGCCTGCACTGCAATTATCATCATTGTTAATCGTAATGGTTGCAGTATCGGTAATAGTAACTGGCAATGCAGTACTTCCCAAATTTTGCATTCCAATAGTCAAAGTCTCATTTCCCTCAATTATGGCATCGGCAATCGGTGCCAAGTTAAAATTCTCCTGCTCGCCCGCAGTACCAGCAAAAGTTAAGGTTTGAAGTAAACCTGTATAATCGTTATCCACAAGTGTTGCCGAACCATCTGTAGAAAAAACCTGCACTGTAAATCCACCTGTCACGGAAACATCCAGTGTGGCGGTTACTTGAATATTGCCAGCATCTTCGTTTCCACTGGCATTCGCGATAGTCACTGTTGCAACGTCGTCGTCCGCATTGTCCACAGATACCGCCTGGTCCGCCAGCGCATCGAAGGCATCATCGCTTAGCGCATCGTTGACGCCGACCGTTATATCATAGTTCTGGGTGCCGTCCACAAGTGCATCGTCCACACCGGTGACCGTCACCGCCTGGGGCGTGCCGAAGTTCGCCGGGGTAAAGGTCAGTGTCGCAACGTCAACGGTACCCTCCCCCGTATCGCCGGAGGTCACCGTAAGCACAACGTTCGTCAAAGGCTGGCTGTCAAGCACAACCGTGAAGTCGTCCGTGGTGCCACTCTCCGAGGTCGCCGTCGAACCGCCGCTCTCG
>NZ_FQWL01000001.1 GCF_900129665.1 Flagellimonas flava | reverse complement strand
CCGATACGGACGGCGATGGAACAGCGGACAACCTTGAGGCCAGTGCGGCCGAGGCGCTGGACCCCTGTCTTCCAGTTCAGGCGGCTGGTTATACTGGCTACGATGCCACAAATGCGATATGGGCCGCTGCCGATTGCGATGGAGATGGAGTTGGCAATGGAGATGAGGATACCAATGGTACGGACCCTTATCAAACGGTAGATACCGATGGTGATGGTATTGATGATGACAACGAAGTAAACAACGGTACTGACCCTAACGACCCCTGCGACCCTGTGCAAAGCCCTGGTTATACAGGATACGACTCAGGGAACGTAATCTGGGCTGCTGCCGACTGCGATGGGGATGGAGTGACTAATGGAGATGAGGTTACCAATGGAACCGACCCTTATGAAGCTTCCAATGATACTGATGGGGACGGTATTGATGATGATACAGAAACAAACAATGGAACTGATCCAATGGACCCTTGTGACCCCGTTCAAAACCCCGGCTACACGGGATATAATTCGGCGAATACAATTTGGGCTGGAGCCGATTGTGATGGTGATACACTTACCAACAGCGAAGAATTGTCCTTAGGAACGGAAATTTATGCAGCCGATACCGATGGTGACACCATCAATGACGGTCAGGAAGTTTCCGATGGAACCGACCCATTTGACGATTGTGACTCGGTTGGTGGAACCCCACTTCCGGACACTTTCTGCGACAGAGATGATGATGGTTTAAGTGATGCTGATGAAATAACTGCAGGCACAGACCCTGATAACCCTGATTCTGACGGGGATACTATAGAAGACGGTCAGGAGGTTTCCGATGGAACCGACCCACTAGATCCTTGTGATTCTAATGGCGGAACTCCCACGCAAGGGACAATTTGTGGTGTAGAGATTGGAAATTCCATTGTTACACCTGATGGAGATGGTGTCAATGACTTTTTCAGAATTGAGAACATTGAACTATTTGGTGGAAATAGCGTTGAGATAATCAACCGCTGGGGTGCACCGGTTTTCAAGACGGAGAACTATGATAATAACTCCAACTTCTTTTCCGGAATTGCCAATACCGGCACCTCATTAAATAAAGGAAGTGTACTACCAGCAGGGGTTTACTTCTACATTATAAAATATGTAGATGAAGGAGAATCTAGAAATGCCTCAGGGTATCTGTACATCAATCAATAAAAAAAAATTAAGATATACTCACAATGAAGAAATCCATAATAATTGCTGTATTGGCAGCAGTAGGAATAACTAAGTTGGCTTCTGGCCAGCAAGATCCGCAGTATACTCAGTATATGTTGAATACCATCGTTGTAAACCCGGCGTATGCAGGTGCTGGAAATGTTTTGAGTGTTTCAGCCTTACATAGATCACAGTGGATTGGTTTGGATGGGGCACCAGAAACCCAAACACTGAGCATTCAAAGCCCTTTGTCTGAAAAACTGGGCATCGGTCTTTCAGTTGTTAATGATAATATTGGGGATGGTACTGTTCAGGAGACTTATTTTGATGTGGCATTGTCTTATACCATTCCTGCCTCTCGGTATGGTAGTTTGGCTTTTGGATTGAACGTCGGTGGAGATTTCCTAAATGTAGATTTTTCGCGTCTTATTAATTATGGTGTGGAAACTAATTTGCCTAACGTAGACAGTAAGTTTTCTCCCAATGTGGGAGTTGGAGTTTACTATTACCAAGAAAAGTTCTATGCTGGACTTTCCGTTCCAAGTCTTTTAGAAACAGAACATTTTGACAATTCTTCCACCGGAACCTCGTTTCTCGCCAAGGAGAGAATGAATTATTACTTTATTTCTGGCTATCAATTTGATTTGAATCGTGATCTTGTTTTACGCCCTGGTTTCTTACTGAAGGCAGTTAGTGGAGGTCCTGTACAGTTTGATCTAACAACAAATCTAACGTTTAATGATAAGTTTTCAGTGGGAGCTGCGTATCGTTTAAATTCGGCGGTGAGTGCTCTTTTTGGAGTGAAGTTTGCCGAGAAGTTTCTTTTGGGACTAGCTTATGACGTGGAAACAACTGCCCTTGGAAGTACCCAGTTTAACGATGGCTCGTTCGAAGTCTTTCTTAGATATGATTTCATAAATAGACTTAACCGTAGAAATGTAACAGGACGCTTTTACTAGTATATACAAGTCTTTTACCTTTAAAAACATATACATCCACATCCCCATTAATGAAGCCAAAACTTCAAAATTATTTATCAAGAAATTGATAGATGGTGGATGTGGATGACCTCTTTTGGGGTATCGCGGACATTAAATCGAAGGGCCGTACTTTGTTGGTTATCCTATCAAATCGGCAGGTTTAGGTTATAGTCTTTAGATTGCCTTTTGTAAAATTGGGCATCTTAATATCGGAATAGGTTTGCGAACCGGGTGGAGTCCAATAGCGAAAAACTATTCCCATTTCTGGTCCACCAGGGAAGTATAGTGGAAAGACTTTTGGAGCTTTAGTTGCAGTTATCCCGATTCTTTCGGGTCTTAATGAAATCCACGATACATTCGGCAATCAACTCTCTTCCATGATTGTTCCAATGCCAGTCATAAATTAAGGTTACCGGCTTAGAGGCATCTTCAAACTTTGATGCAAAATCAATGTATTTGAAATTATTGGCTTCACAATAATCCAAAAATGATGTACTTGTTTTTCTGGAATCCAAAAGAATGGTGGTTTTGCACTTGTCAAAGCCGTATAATCTCACCAGATTTTTAAAATTTTCCAGGTATTCTTGCTCCATATCAGGAGTTATCTCGTACTCATCTTCTGGTTCTGGGTCTTCGGAAGTATTTTCAGAGCCTTGACCTGTAATCAATTTCTTAACAGGTTCAAGAATTCCAATTTTAGAACCGTAAGCCAATAACTTGATATTATCCCGTATTTTAAACACGGTTGATGATAGCATGGTTATTCTTCCAAAGTTTGGCTCGTATTCAGCTCGCTCCAGGTCGCTTTCATAATTTAGGTAAACTATGATTTCGTCAATGAGCTCAAATTCATCTTTATAGGAGTGCATCAAATGCAGTTGGTTAGCCAGATCGTACCCCGCGTAGCCATATTCATAAACTTCAACGCCATTCAGTTGTTGCTCTATTTTCTTTCCGGTAGAGTCATAGTAGTCTTGATGGAACCCTTCGATAAACGAATCGCCGATAAGGGCAATTTCATATTTGACTTTTGAGGGAGTAAATTCCCGGTGGGAATTAAATCCGGCCTCATTGATATTGAATTCGGAAAAATTCTGATTTCGATTTCCAGTTACGGCATAACCCTTATGCCCTGGAACACGTTTTTCAACATCAAGTTTATCAATGAATCTTGGAGGATCTTCGGTATATAAATGAAAGACCCTGACCAAAACCTCTATCACCACCAAAATAAGGAAGATATACGCTACTATTCTTATCAAAAACTTTTTCATATCCTAAAATTGGAAGTAGATAAATGACCGGTTTACACCATCATCAAAGAATAAGAGCATGGTCAAAATAACTGCGGTATATAATAAAAAGCGAACAATTTTTGATTTGAATTTGAACGGATTTCGCTCATCTTTTCGAATCAAATATTCGTAAACAACAAAAAGGGCCAATAAGATATAAAAATCCAACATTCTATAGCCCATGGGATGAGCATAGGGTTCATAGGTAAAGTTGGTTGCAATTCTGTTCATATATTGAAACGAATCTGTAAGCGAGGGAGATCTAAAGAATATTCTAGAAAAAGTTACCAGCGCAAACGTTAAGAGCACTTGTAAGATTTCAACGGGGGTAGGGAAGAGGCTTTTTTCCCCAACAACATTATTCGCATACATTCGGTTTCTCCCCATTAAAAAAACTGGGATATAGAATAAGGCGTGCAGCCCACCCCAAAAAATAAATGTCCAGTTGGCCCCATGCCAAAAACCACTCACTAAAAAAATCACAATAATGTTTCTTACC
Organism: Flagellimonas flava; assembly: GCF_900129665.1. GTDB lineage: Bacteria > Bacteroidota > Bacteroidia > Flavobacteriales > Flavobacteriaceae > Flagellimonas > Flagellimonas flava. The sequence continues at coordinate 1,266,495 of NZ_FQWL01000001.1, read as the reverse complement.
GACTTGGCTTTACTAACCCTCGAACCTCCCATGGGTATGTATAGGTAATGTCTGAACCAAGTGGATAGTGATACATGCCATCTTTGCCAATATTCCGCTACATTTCTTGAAAAGTTTGGAAACTTAAAATTGGACATGAGCTCTATCCCAAAAAGTTTTGCTGTACCGATTGCTATATCTGAATATCCACTGAAATCCCCATAGACCTGAAAACTGAAAAGGCAAACACCAAGAATAAGGGTAGAAGCCGGATAAGTACCGTAATTGGCAAAAATATCGTCGACAATAGGTGCCAGGGAATCGGCTATGACCATCTTTTTAAAAAGACCCCATAAAATAAGTTTAATGCCTCCCGAAGCCTGGACATAGCTAAAAGAACGTCTATTGATAATTTGAGACAATAGATTGGAAGCTCTTTCTATTGGTCCCGCCACCAATTGTGGAAAGAAAGAAACAAAAGCGGTAAATGCTATAAAATTCTTACTTGGGGTTAATTTTTTATAGTAAATGTCGAAGGAGTAGGACATGGTCTGGAAGGTATAAAAGGAAATACCCACCGGTAAGATCACCTTTAAGGTCCATGTGCTTTTTATGTCATAGCCAATGGCATGGAACATATCGATAAAGGAATCAACGAAGAAATTACTGTACTTGAAAAAACCAAGCATGCCAATATTGAACGCCATACTTGCCCATAACCAATATCTCGCTTTCTTTCTGTCATCTATATTTTTATAAATCCTCTGGCCTACAAAAAAATCGACAAGGGTACTGAGGAAAATCAACAATAGAAACCGCCAATCCCACCAACCATAAAAAAGATAACTGGCAAAAATCAGGAAGATGTTTTGTACTCTAACATTCTGTTTGAATACAAACCAATACAGTCCAAAAACCAGTGGAAGAAAAAAAAGAAATTCTATGGAATTAAAAAGCATGTGCTAATCGTTTTCTGGATTTATAAGAATAGCTTTTGTTTTGTTTTTGCCTTTTAAGACATACAAGTTTTTGCTTTTTAAATAGTGTAGTGTTACATTTTTTGAATGTTCCTTGGTCAAGAAAAGAAAATCATTGATCATTTGATCTGTTACTGGTAGTTGGTTCCTTTGGTTTAAATAAGTTTCTTTCAATGCATCCATTTCTGAAATTGACATGTCTTCGAGTCTATAAGTCGGGGTCCGCATCAATATTTTTGTATCTCCTTTTAACTTCAGCTTGAATTTGTTCCAATGATCATTGACCCCTTTGGAAATAAGAAACGCCAAAACTCGAGATGTGTTGCCTTTCCAGAAGGCATATAGAAAACCGGGAAAGGAATGTTTGGGGTAAATTATACGATGGTTAAAGCGGTATATTTTATTGGACCACCACCTTTTGTATTCCATGTCGCCCCAACCCATATCAAATTGGGAATAATTATTTTCTATGCACCACTGAAGCTGTTTATATATTAAGAGCTGACCCAGGCTAAATTTACTATAGGCAATATCATAAGAAGATATATAGCCAAATAATAAAGAAGGAAAATTGTAATTAAATGAAATGGCTATTGGATGATTGTTGTTATAAATTGCAAATATTGAAGCCTTTCCTTTTTTGATTAGCTCCAAGGAGGTGGAAAGTATTTTATCCCAGTTGGCAATGTTTTCACTTTTTTTACCCTTCTGTTGAAATCTTTTTACGATCAAACCCTTCATTTCACCCATTAAAAATAGGTACTCATCTTCCCTTATGTCATTTTGGAACATTTTGTAAGTAATGTCAAAACAAGTTTCTAATCTTTTGGCCGCACGTTTAATGTTTTCGCGCCTTTTTTTAAGATGCTTTTTTAGGTAATCGTCCACGTCTGTGAAGTCATCTAGTTCAATAGCGTATCCCTTAACGGAGGGAAAAACCTTTTCTGTCCATAATGCAGGTTCTGAAACAATAGTTTCCATGTACTCAGGGACATAACTGAAAGAGAAAAACTTGTTACCGGGGCTTTTCTTGTCTGTTGTTTTAATTAGGCCCTCTGAACTGGTCCGATGCCCCACATACGAATATACCTGCGATATAAGCTCTTGTTTGAGGTAAATTTCAGTGAACAGAGTGATATTTGCAGTGTCCATAAAGGCCATTACATATGAATTTAGAGTTTGTTCCTTGAGATGGAAATTGCATCATTTTTACCGATGACAACATAATTCCCTGTCTTATTTGTCAACTCATATACCGCAACGTCGTTTGAATGCTGAACATTCAGATACTGGAAATCGTACACCAGTGGTATTAACCAATGGTTTGAATCATGATGAATGTTGGTTTCTTTTAGAAGTGAACCTTGTATATGATCCTTATTTATTTGAAGTATTTCAATATGCTGTTTCGTATTTGTAGTTCCCAGTTTTTTTCTTCCTTTGGCTCTATTCTTTCTAGCGGTATAATAATCTTTAAGACCATACAAATAGACTCTGATTGGAACCAGTAATCTATGGAAAATTGATTTCCGATTGTAAAAAATTTGGTGGTTGTATCGGAATACCCCGTTGCACCAAGTATGTTTATAGGGAAGATCTCCCCACATTAGATCGTAAATTTGATAACCGTTTTCAAGACACCATTCCAAATGTTTTATTATTTCAAGGTTACCCAAACCAAATTTGGAATAGTTAATGTCGTAAGAACCAATTGCGCTATTCAGAACATCTTGAAAATGATATGCAATGCCGACATTGATAGGTGTGGTCCCATTGTAAATAACATGTAATGAGGCTTTTTTTTCCAATATCATGGAAAATGTTCTTTTCCTGATAGCGTCTAGATCAATGGTTGGGTCAAAGGGCACTCCTTTTTGCTCAAATCGAGTGTTTATAAATTCCTGCATTTTGCCAAACAGAAATTCATAATTGTCTTTTTTGATTTCACCAAAATACACCTTGTAGTTTATGTCAAAACAACTTTCAAGTCGTCTGAGTTGTCTTTTTAAGGATTTTCGTTTGGAGCCAAGTTCTGTCCGCATGTAGTCGTCCACTGATGTGTATCCTGTTAAATCAATATAATACCCATTAAATCTTTGGATATTTCGCATTTTGATTTGCTGATCTATTTGATGGGTAACGGGAGTTAGGAATTCTGGAATACACTTAACCTCTATGATTCCTGAAAAGTCGAACTTTCCTTTGTTGGCAATAATATTTGAATCTTGCTGCGGAGTGCGTTCATTTTGCACAGCGCAGTATATCGGTGGCACTCTCCCTTCTTCGAAAAGATCAAGGACGAAATTGTAGTTTCTGATTTTCAAAGTTCCCATACCGGCTTGGTTAAGTGGTTAATTTGACACAGGTTTTAGCTTTTTGGCCCACCAAAAAGAAAATGTTTTCAGGACCATCGACTTTAAAAACTTTAAGATCTTTTTGTTGCTCTTGGTACAGATACAGAAAGTCAAAGCATATACCTTTTAATGTGCAGAATTCAGATTTGCATATATCCACTTGATTCATAATAGTCTCGGGGCTTACCGATTCATGCTCTACAAATGAATAATTAGTCGGGTTCTCTTTATTGTTTTTAAGGGCATACGTAAACCGGTGAAAACTGTCATTAAGCTTTTTCTCCCGTAAATACTGCTTAAATGTCAAAAGATTTTTTAATGTGAAAGACAACAGTTGAGCTCTGGGAGATTTTTTGTCGTATAGAATGTGATACGCAAAGTCAAATTTTTCGTTGGACCATCTGGTTTTGTAATCAAAGTAGCCTTTTGAGAAATCAAGTATGGGCCAATTGTTTGAAATACACCATTCTATGAGGTACATTATTTTTATACTTCCCAAATGGAATTTAGCATAATCAATATCAAAAACGGTAATGGCATCAAAAACCCTGTCTTCCGATAAATATGCCAAAGTTAAGCTTATGGGCTCATTGTTGTTTTTTAGGACAAACAAGGCGGCTTTCTTTTCCAATATCATTGGATACGCAACATCCTTGTAAAAATTCCATTCCTCAATATCTAAGTTGTTATTGCTTATTTTCTTTTCTGCAAAGCGTTTTTCTAGTAGCAATCGGAATTGGTCAAAAGTGGTACCGAACTCTTCTTCGGACATTTCCCCGTGATAGACCTTAAATGAGATAGGAAAACATTCTTCAAGCCTCTTTTTGTATTTACGCAGCTTATACCGACTACTTTTTTTAAATGACCGCGTCATAAAATCCTCCAAGGAACCAAAGGAGTCGAGTTTTATCATGAATCCAGGATACTGCTTCACAGTATAAAGACCCAAAGCCTTATTTTTACTGCTTTCCTCGGTTCTTGAAAAATCAATGACATCATGAATAAGCAAAGTTTTGCCTTTCTCCTCACCATCACATGGAGGGTTCAGCTCATAGTCAATCCCCTTGGTTAGGTTTTTACCGGCATTCAAATAAAGCCCTGGGATTTTTGATTGATAAAATGAAAGGTTTTTGGCAAAATTGAAAGTATGCTTTTCTTTACCATGCAAGAAATGCTTGGACCAATAAGAGATAAAAGTCTCGGATGTAAAAGGGTTGGATTTTATCATACCATGTTATTGGTTATACTCCATTACATCTATAGAGTGGAAAATAGTCCCCTTTTGTACCGTTGTTGTTTTTCGCAATGAGTTGCTTATAAATCTCTGGTCGGACAACCAGTTTCCAAACACAAAAATCTACCATTTCTTTAGAGAAGGAGGATTTAAACTGAAGCAATGTATCGTTGGCACCGGCAAGCCCGCCACCAAGGTTAAACCAAGATAGGCCAAGTTGGGTTGCTTTTATTCTCATCTCATCAATAAGCAGTTTAGTAGGCATCAAAGGCAGGAATTCATTTCTGGTTCCTGAAAGATGATAATGCACCACCGAATTTTTATAAACAAAGAGGCTAGCGCCAATTACTTCATTTGTTTCATTGTGAACTGCTAGTAGTGTTTCGGTACTAAAATCGTTGCTTTCAACCAAAGTTTTAAAATAGCTATCGTTGAAGTAGTACATGGGTTTGGCATTTACACGATCCATATTTTCATGGTAGATTTTGACAAATTCCTGAAAATCTTCATCGCTACTTACCTTTTTAACGGTACAATGTCTTCTGGCCTTATTCAGTTGCCCCTTTAATCTTCTCCCAAATTCTTTTCGTTGTAATTCTATGTTCTTTTTCAGGTCTATTGTGACAACCGGCCCGGTTTTTTCAATAGTACCTATTAGTTCTAGCACTTTATGTTGTAGAGGCAAAAATGGATTTAGTCTCGAAAATACCGCTACAATATTTTTTTCCACAAAATAGTCGAACAGTTCATGCGCAAAATGTTTGTTATCAAAACTGAGGGAAATATTCTTGTACAATGGTCCTGGATAACCATATACCGATGTGGCGTCGTAAAAGGGGGAATCGGGAATCTTTCTAATTAACAATGGTAGACCAATACAGACATCACCATTTGAGTATTTTAGAAGCAAAGGCTTTCCCTCGCCCTTCTCTATCATATGGTAGTCAAAGGAGTGATAAAAGTCTGAGTCGTTAAAGGTTGAAACGAACTCATCCCAACCTTCTTTTTCTTCTATTACTTCAATCATTTATTGCATGGTAATTATCACTTGAACCTTATAAACTGAAAAAATGTGGATACATATACTTTTAAGGGCCATAATCTAAATTTTAGCTGGTTTTGTTTAAGCGGCGTACTATGCAAAATTATTGGATATGAAAGAATGACTAAAGAAAAATAGGCTTGGTGCAGTTTTAATGGATAAAATACTTCTTATCAAACTTTAAGAAAAAGTTTTTAAATTTTCATCGGATAAAGTATGTGACTCATCTTCCTAAATAGCCCCCGTCCACCGGTATATTGGTGCCAGTTACATAATCACTGGCCGACGAGGCTAAAAAAACGGTTAATCCTTTTAAATCCTCCGCAGTTCCCCATCTTTTCATTGGAACTCGAATAAAAACCTCATCTGTTCTTTTTTTATCATTAATTAATGCGGTGTTTAATTGTGTATCCATGTAACCGGGGGCAATTGCATTGACACAAATGCCTTTGGCGGCCCAATCATTGGAAAGAGCCTTGGTCAATTGGCCTACACCACCTTTGGAAGCCGCATATGCTGGTATGGTTATTCCACCTAAATAACTCATAATGGAGGCGACGTTTATTATTTTCCCTCCACCATTTTCCAACATAGTGTTACCCGCATATTTACAATAATAAAATGTTGCGTCTAAGTTTATTGCAATGACTTTTTGCCATTCTTCATCAGGAAAATCTTCACTTGGATATCTTCGTTGAATACCCGCCGCGTTTATTAAAATATCTACGGTACCTCCCAAAAACTCTAGAGCAGCCTTATAAGAGCTTTTAATCTCTGAAATTTTACTAATATCCGCTTTTATCGGATTTACGCTAAATCCATTGTTTTTAAAGTCTTCACAAATTTTAAATAAACGATCGTCGATGTCAATTACAACCGTCTGTGCCCCGGCTTGGAGGATGGCTTCTACCATTGCCTTGCCCAGATCACCTGCACCTCCCACAACAATTGCCTTTTTACCCGCCAAGCTGAATTTTTCTAAAATGCTGTCCATCATAAAATTATTTTGTCTAATGGTTGTTACTCTGCGTATGTAACGCTGTTCCAAATCATTACATTATTGTTCAAATCAATCGGATTTTAGTTAGGAGTACTATCTTAAGCATCCCATGGTTCCAACCATTCAATAATCATGTTCTCCCCTTTATTGTCGGTAACTTTTAAAGTATCCTTTATATCCTCGATTGTTTCATTGATTTCGGAAATGGAATCTGCTGCGGTATAAATTCTACATAATATTTGCCTTTCCGTTCCTACCCATTCATCCTTAACGGTATCCCCGGTTTTAAATCGTTCAACAACAAAATGGACATTCTTATGGGACTTAATTGTTTCCAGCCCTTCAATGTTGGCAATTGTACCACCATGGAGTAAAACCCACACTGAGCTGGCAACTTTTCCCTTCATCATGTAGTCATTTTTGTTGGCAAAATCATCTTCCCCAAATACACCGGTAAGTGCATAGTTTATTAGCATTTTTCTATGGTCAAAACCATTGATGTGCACTAAGTGTAAATGAGGGGCTTCACCTTGTAACCGAAAACCGGGATCATAACTGTAAAACTCACCATTCTCAACAAAAAACTGAATATTGATAACTCCCGTTTGTACATTGGTGCTTTTAAACAATTGTGATAATTTGGGATGGACCTTGTCTATAAAGCTTTTGGTATATTTTGAAGGGTATTTGGTGCCTAGAGCAATCGGACTCGAATCACCTTGTTTTCTGGTTAAGGTTCTATCAAAAGTGGCTGAAAGATGAGGAACACCATCTTTAAAGGTGTAGTAGGCGCACATATCATCGCAATTCTCATCCATATATTTTTCTACAAGAACTACTCCTTTTTTAGAAAATTTTAGTGCTTTTTCTATCGTTGCGTTATAGTCCTCTTCATCACGACATATTTTCATTCCTACTCCACCTCCACGGTCTACAGGTTTCACCATCAATGGTAGTTCCAGGCCTTTTGGCTTTCTAATCTTGTCATCTTTAGTTATATAAATACCAGGAATGTCTTGAACTCCATTTTCCGCACAGTATTTCTTATAACCATCTTTGCTGCAAAAGGCTTCAACGGCATTTTCAGTTGCATAGCAGGGCAAACCTAGTTTGAGACAAATTTCCCTATAGGGTTTTACCAATATATCTACAACTCCGACCAGAACTCCATCTACTTCTTTTTCCCTCGCAAGATTTACAATGGAATCCACATCAAAGCCATCTATGTCGTAAGATTCAGTGGCATTTTTTTTTGCTGGCTCGTTTGGGTTTGGCCCAACAACAATGGTATGGATTCCCATAGATACCGCGATATCTACTAGAACAGCGGTCTCTGGATTTCCACCCAGAATAATAAGCTTTTTGGCCATAGTTTGTATTTAAATAATTTCGGTCCTCTTTGAGGAAACGTTTAAGTTCCGTGAAAAATCGCTGTTAAAGCCTAAATTGTCAAGTAGTTTTAGAACTTCGGTTTCATCGTGACCTATTTGAACAATTTTATTTGCGTTTATACCAACAAGTTCCAAATTTGATTTTATTTGCTCGTAATAGGTAGGGTTAGTTGTACCAATGATCAAAAAATCAAATTCGTTATTATCTATTGCGCCGATAGGTTGCACAGAATTACCATCGATTGTCATACTATGAAAGTCGATATCTATCCATCGGACTATTTGAAAAAATTTCAATCTGGCGTTTGTGCTCAAAATGTGCTGTCCAAAAGAACCAGAACTGTATACCACAATCCTTGATTTTTTTTCTGTACCCAAAAACGGATTGAAAACCGTATTGTTGGAGTTATTTGCTATCAATCCTCCGGATCGCACCAGTATAAGTGAATAGAGATAATAAGTGAGTTGGGACTTCAGGTTTTCTTCACTTAAATAAGGACTAAGTCGTTCTCTCAAAAAGACCAAAAGAAGACTTAAGCGCCTGTATTCCATCTCTGGATCTTCAATGGATTTAACAATGGAATCTGGTCTTTGTCTATAGTAGTAAATGGGAATGTCACAAATGGTAATACGCTTGCTTAGTGTAAGGTAGGTATAAGTAATGGCCGCATCCTCACCCATTATAATATCGTTTGGAATATCCAGAACATATGTAATAAGTAGCTCCCTTTTAAAGAGTTTGTTCCATACGTAGGTGGAGATGTTGTGTTCACAAAACCTACCATTATAAATGGCATTGGGTAAGATTGAAGATTCAATATCGGATTGATCAAAATTACCCGTAAATAAAGGTTTGATGGTCTCTATTTTTCCGTCAAACTCCCTAAAATGACCCGTTACCACCATATCCGAATCGTTGGCCTTTGCCATTTTATACAAGGTGTCCAAATAGAAAATATCTACCCAGTCATCACCATCGACATAAGCTATATACTTACCTTGTGCCTTTTCTAATCCAGCTTTTCTAGCACTTAGAAGACCTTCATTTACTTTATGTATTACTTTAATTCTATCATCGGTAGAAGCATATCTGTCGCAAATCTCAGGGCAATTATCAGGACTGCCATTGTCTACCAAGATTAACTCAAAATTAGTAAAGGATTGAACCAATAAGCTATCGATACACTTGGGTAAATAAGGTTCTATATTGTGAATAGGGACTATTACACTAATCTCAACTTCTTTCATTCGCTTAATTTTTGACCAAATTAACATAAAACAGGCCTCCCCCAAGAATATCTTGCGGGCTATCCGATTTTGCTGTAGTTACAAAAAGATTGCCCAAGTTGTCCAAACAGCAAGAACTGACATTTCTACAGGGTAATTCTATTTGATTGATTATTTTTCCATTTTTTGGATCCCATTTTGATACTTGACCTCCACCCCATTCCGCAATCCACAACATTCCTTCTTCATCCATACACATACCGTCAGGCATTCCATCTCCATTGAACTCAATTACGTTAGAATCAAATGTGGCACTTCCGCTCTTGATGTCGTACTTGTATTTGGCTACTTTTTTGGTTGGTGTGTCGATGAAGTAAAGGGTGTTGCCATCTTTTGAAAAGGCCAATCCGTTGGAGATGGTGGTACCCTCAATAAGGACATTATAATTTCCCCTATGGTAAGAATACACCTTTCCAATACGGTCCTTTACCTGAGGATAGCCCATGGTACCTATGAGATACCTCCCCAATGGATCTAGTGTACCATCGTTGTACCGTACGGTGTCTGGTATGTCCAATTGGAAGGCAAAGTTGTTTTTTCCCGTGTTGAAATCAATCTGATAAAATCCATTTTTAGAGGCAGCCAATACTGTTTTTTTGCCCGATACAAAAATACACCCAACTGGTGAATTCAGTTTTATGCTTACAATTTCTTTGGTGTTAAGGTCCATGCAATAGGCCATTCCATCAAGAATAGATACAAAATAGAGGAAATTGTGTATAGTATCGTACACGGGGCCCTCTAGAAGTTCTGAGTTGTTGTGAAATATGAGCTTCCAATCCATGTTTCCTAAATATAGTGTCCTCCCGTAATTCGGATTGTCGATCCAGTTGTCATGGCGGAGTCCTCGGAAATGAGGTACATAATGGCAGCGACCGGGTCCGTAGGGCTTAGCATACGGCCCATTGGAATAACTTTGGAAGCAATATCCATTAATTCTCCTTCATCTGTTCCTTCGCTTGCCCTTAAATTAAGTTCGCCCTCTGTATTGGTCCATCCCATGACCACATAATTAGATCGTATCTTGAATTTTGAGTAATGGTGGGCTATATGGGTGGAAAGTGTATAAAGACTCGCTTTTGTAAGGGCATATGCGGCCCTATCCTCGTGTCCATAATCCATGTGGGGAGAACCAATAAAAACAATAGATCCGGATTGGTTTTCTTTCATATGACTTAGCACATGCTGCATTAAAAAATAAGGGGCTTTAAGGTTAATGTTAAATACATTATCAAACACTTCCTCAGAGGTGTCCAGGAGAGAAGCGACTGGAGTAATACCGGCATATAGTATTAGCGCATTAATTTTTTTGAACCTTTTAATGGTTTCTAAGTAGTAATTCTCAAGACCAGCTATGTTGCTTAAATCCAAATTGTGGAAATAAAGGTTTTTTTCTCCCTTTAAGTCATTGATTATTTTATCACCCAGCTCACTATTTCGGCCACAAAATGCAACTTGGTACCCTTTTCGGTGACAAGCTTTTAAAACTTCCAGCCCGACTCCCTTCGCCCCGCCAAGTATCATAACGGTATACATGGAAAACTACTTTTTTGCATTGATATTTCAGTTAAAGTATTTAGCATTGAATGGCCATTTATTTTATTGATAATTCGAACAGGCTCTATACTGATTATCTAGCAACGCCATTCGGGTATATTTATTTCTTAGAATGTACTTGGGATTTTATATGTTTATTCGAGCAATATAAACAGAAAAGTTACAGGATAATTGAATTTTAGGTCTAAGTAAAGTTTTTGTCGTTAATCGAAATAATTTAATAACAATCTGCCAGTATATTTATCTCCAAACGAGGTTTTGGAATAAGAGAATTTTATGCTCTTCAATAAATGTTAATGACATTGCCCATTACCAAGAAATAGTTAAAAGGTCTTTGTCGATGGTTTGGTCCACACGGGCACATTCATAGGCACTTTGGAAGGATTGGAACCGACATTATGGATTCTTTTCATTTTCGTAAACATATCAATAAATTTTCACTCTTAATGCTTCTCTTTTTTCTTATTGAAGAATATTTTGAAATAAGTTAATCAACTAACATTCAAATACTTATAGAGTACTTAGTTGATAGGCTTCTACTAAGAAAAAAAATCTCCTGAGCATTTTTCAATTCTCAACCCGCATATTATGTTAATTAATGCGTTTATCTTTGTATTAAACTCAAAGATATTATGAAAGTTGTTTTGTTGGCCGGAGGTTTTGGAACAAGACTCAGTGAAGAGACCCAAAATATACCTAAACCAATGGTGCCCATTGGAAATAAACCTATCCTGTGGCATATTATGAAAATTTATTCCACCTATGGATACAATGATTTTGTTGTTTTATTGGGGTATAAGGGATATGTAATAAAAGAATACTTTTCAAATTATTTCCTACATCAATGCGATGTAAGTATTGATATTCAGAATAACAAGTTGGAGATAATAAACAATGAGGCAGAGCCATGGAAGGTAACCCTTGTTGATACCGGACTGCATACCATGACCGGTGGAAGAATCAAGAGGATACAGGAACTTATAGGTGACAATAGATTTATGCTGACTTATGGGGATGGTGTAGCCAATGTTAATATAGACGAATTGGTTCAAAGTCATGAGAAACATGGAAAAGCGCTTACCATGACCGCAGTACAACCGGAAGGTAGGTTTGGCTCCCTAAAATTTGTCGGGGACGAACAGATTGCCTCCTTCCAAGAAAAGCCTAAGGGTGACGGGTCATGGATCAATGGAGGTTTTTTTGTCTGTGAGCCTAAGGTTTTTGACTATTTAAATGACGGAGATTCAACAATATTTGAAAGGAGTCCACTAGAAAATATGGCCAAAGAAGGAGAGTTATTTTCCTATAAACATTATGGATTTTGGAAACCAATGGACACACTTCGGGACAATAAAACGCTTAACGAAATGTGGCAAGAAGGGAAAGCTGACTGGAAAATATGGAAATAAGTGAACTATTTAGCGGTGCCTACAAAGGCAGAAAGTGTTTAGTAACCGGAGATAGTGGTTTCAAGGGATCTTGGTTGGTGGCATGGCTTACCCAAATGGGCGCAGAGGTAAAGGGATATGCCCTAGCTCCTGTCACCACTAAAAACCATAAAGAATTACTGCAGACCGATTATGAGTTCGTTGAAGACAATATTTTGAACTATGATTCTTTAAAGTCGGTCTTCGAGGAATTTCAACCGGAAATTGTTTTCCATCTGGCTGCCCAGGCTCTAGTGAAATATTCTTATGACAACCCTATAGAGACCTACCAAACCAATGTGATTGGTACGCTCAATATATTTGAAATATCCAGGCAGACAGCATCGGTCAAAGCGATTGTTAATGTTACTAGTGACAAGTGTTACGAAAATAGGGAATGGATTTGGGGATACAGGGAAAATGACGCAATGGGCGGACATGATCCCTATAGTTCATCAAAGGGCTGTGCAGAACTTTTAACACAATCTTATCGAAAATCCTTTTTTGATGGAAAAGGGAAAACCTTATTGGCCAGTGGAAGGGCTGGTAATGTTATTGGTGGAGGAGACTGGTCCCAAGATAGATTGATTCCTGACCTTGTCAAAGCAGCTGCCATTGAGGGCACAACCGAGATTCGGAACCCTTTGGCAACAAGGCCATGGCAACATGTTCTGGATCCCATATCCGGTTATCTCATGTTAGGATGGAAATTACTTCGTGGAGAAAAAGAATTTGCGGAAGGTTGGAATTTTGGCCCCGATCTTTCCAGTAATCTATCAGTCAGGGAGATTGCAGATGAAGCTAGGTCGGTTTGGTCGAAAATCGAGTATACCGTAAGCTCAGATAAAAATAATCACCATGAAGCAAACCTCTTGATGTTGGATTGTTCCAAATCCAATAAATTACTGAAGTGGACACCGGTTTGGGATAGGTCAGAAACAATTCGGAAAACCATCATGTGGTATAAGGACTTTTATGAGAGTGGGGTAGTCAACACCGAAGAAGATATTACTCAGTATGTAAGGGATGCAGTAACAAAAAATAAGGTGTGGACCCTGTGATAGCCCTTAAGGAAGCTAGGGTCTTGGTGACCGGCGGAGCCGGGTATTTGGGGAGAAACCTTATTTCCGAATTGATACGACTCGGTTGTAAAGAAGTACATTCCATTGATTTACAAAACACGCAGGAAAATAGTCCAAATATTACTTTCCATCAAGCAAACCTCTTGGATGCTTCCTCCCTTTCAGATTTGATTGAAAAGATTAAACCCACATTGATATATCATCTGGCTGCAAATTTGAATCGTTCTAGGGATTTTTCCAATGTAAAGCAGCTAATGGATGTAAATTTTACGGGGACAGTAAACCTGTTGACAGCTTTAGAGGACATATCCTATGATAATTTTGTTTATACTAGCACCAGCGAGGTTTATGGTGGTAAAAGCATGATTCCCCCCTTTAAGGAAACGGATGATTTTACCCCAGCTTCCCCATATTCAATGTCAAAGTATTGTGCGGAGGTTGCGCTAAAAACCTTTTCAGAAATAAAAGAAAAAAAGTATACGATACTTCGTATGTTTAATTTCTTAGGGGCCAATATGCCAACAAATTTTTTTCCTTCTCAACTCAAGGAAAAACTAAGCCGCAATGAAGATTTTCCCATGACTTTGGGAGAACAGGTTAGAGATTATCTTTATTTGAGTGATGTCATCGAAGCCCTATTACTAGCAGGTGTTACAGAAAAAGCCAACCAACTCTATAATGTCTGTTCAGGCCAGGGTATTTCAATTCGTGAATTGGCCGAGAAAGCTAAGATTAAATTGGAGAGTAAATCAAATATTCAATTTGGTGCCATACCCTACAGGAGCAATGAAGTCTGGAATATGGTGGGTGATAACTCCAAAATCAAAACTAATTTAGGCTGGAGCCAAAAGGATTCGATTTGGAAATATTTTGAGGAAAAGTAGGCATAAAAGTGGCTTTGGATCAGTAATTTGTACTTTCCTTATACCTTGATGAACGAACTTGGTTTTGTTTGAATAGGCAGAATGAGGATTTTTATTTTCCAATCTACCTTATTGGTTATTTCCATCCCAAAGTGCAAACGAAGCTTGTTCAATAGAGGACATGGCCTCTCGATTGAATAATTTTTGAACGGTTTTCAACAAGATTCTTACATCGTTCTTGAAACTTAAATGGTCAACATACCATACATCATGCTCAAATTTTTCTTGCCATGATATGGCTGTACGGCCATTTACCTGTGCCCATCCGGTAATACCTGGCTTGACCAAGTGTCTTCTTGCCTGTTCTTCATTATATAACGGAAGATATTCAATTAATAGGGGTCTTGGACCTATAAGCGACATATCGCCTTTCAAAACATTGACCAATTGTAATAGTTCATCTAATGAGGTCTTTCTGATAATTGCACCAACTTTTGTAATACGTTGTTCTTGATTAATTAGCTCACTTTCATTTTTTTTGGGGTCTTTCATGGTTTTGAACTTTATGATGGTAAATATTTTTGTGTTCTTTCCAGGTCTTTTTTGGAAGAAGAATGGTTGACCCTTATTCGACCACATCAACAGAATGATCAATGTAATAATCAATGGGGAAAATAAGATCAACGCCACTAGCGATATTGAAAAGTCCAAAAATCTTTTGAAAAACGTCCTATACATAATCAGTTCATCATTTTGGCAACATTTTTTATAAAACCTTCAAGGTTTAGGTTCTAAAAGTCTTGAAGATTAGTTTTGCCCCCCACTAAAAGGTGAGCATACAATCCTATGAAAAAACAAAAAGCTAGGTAAATTATCTCCAGTCTTAAGTTGAGCATATCATAAATTATACGGAGCCAATTGCATGTCAAAGGAGATTTAACAGATTAATCTAAGTTAGTTTGTTCCCTAGTATATTGAAAAAGATGAAATCGAATCACCGTAGAGAAGTTAGTTGGATCCCAAATAATGCTCCGGAATGGGAAACTCTGGAGAAACACCATGCCAAAACATGTTAATAATCCACCATCTGTCCCTGTAATAGGCCAATTGGATACTTTTTACATCTTGCTTATATGGTTTGTTATTTGCCATATCTTCCTTGCTTGGAAAAGCCTCGCAGACACTTAGCACGTGAGCCATATTCCCATAAATCTCCTGAACTCTGCCGATTTCTCTTTCATAAAAAGCTGTTTCACGCTTCGAGTCCAACCAGTACCCCGTTCTTTCCACATATTCATTAGGCGAAATGAATTGAGGTCTTATGTTGCCATTTATATCTTTTTCATATCCAATCTTATTCGCTTGAGGATGAAATAGGAATCTAAAAAAATCCCAATCTCTTGGTTCGCCTGGTTCACCACCAAGACAATCATAAAATGACTTTATTAAAGTATCTACAGATTGTACTCTTTTCAAATATTCCTTTTTCATTTAAACTTGTTATTTGGGTTATCGTTTTGTTAAGACCAGTGGATACTATTTCTCTGAGGTCAGAGGAATTCAGTAGCCTAAATTAAAGATATTAATTTTAAGATTTTAGTTACTAAAGTTCATATTCGACATATTGCCGCTTTATTGGATGGGTGGCTAATTTCCCTTTTTATAATGATTTACATGATTTTTACAGAAAAACCGATTTTTGAGAACTGCTGCTAGAACATACCTTTACAAATACATTATGAAAAGTCTAACGCTCCTGGATTCAAAGTATGTACAATTGATGGTATAAAGTAGACTGCAACTAGTAGTATACCGTTAAAACTGAACTAGGTCGCGAGTTTGACTACGTAACCGAATAGGAAAATTTGTTTTACATCCCTTTTATTATTAGGATATCCTACATTACGATTTGATAAAAAAGCATTAGATTCGCTGCTTAAAAATTTGTTATTTAACCAAATCGGTGAATTTTATCGAAACCTACGGACCTAGGCATGCGAATTATGGTCTTCATCGAACACCGACAAACTAAGCCCTAACGAGTTTGGTTATAAATTTTAAGAAAATTGGGATGAAGAATCATATTTCAAATTTATCTGGCACCTTTACCTTGATTAATGGAGTAGAAATGCCTTATTTGGGTCTAGGAGTGTACCTTTCCAAGAATGGACAAGAAGTTGCCAATGCTGTGCGGTGGGCCCTAGAAACCGGATATCGCCATATAGATACGGCAGCAATATATCGAAACGAAAGTGGTGTTGGTCAAGGTATCAAGACCAGTAGCGTACCGAGAGAGGATATTTTTGTGGTGAATAAGGTATGGAATAGTGATCATGGCTATGATCGGACCTTAAGAGCTTTTGATAGAAGCCTAGAACAACTTCAACTGGATTATTTGGACCTTTATTTAGTGCATTGGCCGGTGCCTGGGGAATACAGGGATACTTGGCGGGCGCTGGAGGAGCTGTACAAACAGAAAAAAGTACGGGCCATAGGTGTAAGCAATTTCCTAAAGCATCAACTAGAGGACCTGATGGAGAGTGCTGAGATCAACCCAATGGTAAACCAGATGGAATTTCATCCCTATCTGGTTCAACAAGACTTGATTGATTTTTGCCAGCAGCACCAAATCCAATATGAGGCTTGGTCACCTTTAATGCAAGGAAAAGTCTTTGAGCTGCCGGAATTTCAACAATTGGCTGACAAATACCATAAGAGCATTGCCCAAATAGTGCTAAGGTATGATCTGCAGAAAGGGGTAATCACAATTCCCAAATCGGCAAAAAGAGAACGTATTATTTCGAATGCCGATATATTTGATTTTGAACTGTCTGCATCAGATATGGACTTCCTTGATGCCATGGATCGGAACCATCGTTATGGGCCTGACCCTGATAACTTTGAGTGGTCAGTTGTTCTATAGGAAAAGTTTAGAATTTCGTCATTTCCCAACGCCAAGACAGCTGCCAGACTTTATATCATCGTGTTCTGCCAAAATTAGCTCATGGAAGAATCACATCGATTTTAGGTTTTAAAACGGAATTTCTTAGACTTTTTAAGAAAACTAACCGTCGATTTAACCGTTCCGCATTTAAAATCCAAATAACCACAATCTTGGCTTATAGACTTTTAAGGATTATACACCAGGAAAATCAATGGGATAGCTGTTTCTCCATGAATCAAGACATACTCTTAAACCATAAGCTGTTCTTTTTATATCATTTGTCCATTGCAGATGTATTTTCAAAAATTGTGAAATGACTTAAAGGTTGTGATATATCTTATAAATAGGCATCTTATCGTCTAAACTGGTACTGAAGAAATTATTTCTTTTTTTTTGTATAAAGGATCAAGGCTAACTTATTGTTAAATCTATTACTTGATGTCCAACAATTTATACCATACCTATTTCAAACGCTTTTTTGACTTCAGTGCTTCTTTGTTAGGAGTTATAGCACTGTCTCCAGTATTTATTATCCTAACTATAGTTCTTTGGATTGATTTTAAGGGATCTCCATTTTTCTTTCAAGAACGGCCGGGAAAGGATGAAAAGATTTTTAAGATCATCAAGTTCAAATCCATGAACAATAAAAAGGATGCCAATGGTAATTTACTCTCAAACAGAGTTCGCACAACAAAGGCCGGCAGGTTTATTCGGAAGTATTCCTTGGATGAGATTCCTCAGTTGCTGAATGTCATCAAAGGGGATATGAGTTTAGTAGGCCCTAGGCCGCTTGCCGTTCAATATCTCCCATACTACAATGAAATAGAACGAAAAAGACACATGGTTAGGCCTGGTATCACTGGCGCAGCGCAAGTAGCTGGCCGTAATAGTCTAGTATGGGAAGAGCGGTTTTCATTGGATGTCGATTATGTTGAGAACTCCAGTCTAGCACTAGATGTAAAAATCCTATATAAGACGGTACTGAAAATAATATCAAAATCAGAAGTTGCAATTGATCAAGATGAATTCTTGGACATTTTTGATGTTTACCGTAAAAAACAATGGGAACGTGCCAATGCTTCCTAAAAGTTAGTTCAAACTGGAACGAAACCATCGGAAAGTTCAGCTTTAAATAGCTGTTTAAACCGTACCTCACCATACTTTTTTAGACAAGCAAAAACACAAGATGGTGTTCCTCCGACACAAAAAATACTGGAGTTGATAGCCGAAGCGATTGCTTTTCCTCGGGAATATTATTCTTGGAGTTTCAAAGAGGTCCTGCGAGGAATATTTTAAGGACTAAAAGCTTTTGTAGTGCCATATTTATCCAGTTGCCCCTATCACTTAAATTTTGCAAATCCCTTAAAATTAAACACTCCAGGTCAGTAATGTTTTATCTGATTCAAAACAGTTCTAAAGGCCTGATCGGTTGATAGTTCACTTTTCATATACTCATAACCATTTTCCCCCATTTCCTTTCTTAGATCTGGATCATTATAAAGCACCAACAATTGTTCTTTAAGGGCATTAACATCTCCAGCTTTTGCCCAAACACCCGTACGATTCTCTTCAAGAATATTTCCAAAGTCCGTATTTAAATCAATGGAGGCCAGAATGGGTATCTTGGCATTATAATAGGATAATGATTTTGAAGGTATATTGGGAATGGTAAAATCCTCGCTTAAAGAGATTAAACCAACCTGACAAAGACTAAGAACCTTAATAAATTCGTTATAAGGAAGTTCTTTACCAAATTGGACGTTTTTTGCACCACGCTGTTTAGTGTACGCCTTTAAGTTTTTGTATTCGGCTCCATAACCGTAAATTAAAAAAAGAACATCGTCCATGTCCTCGCAGGCGATAGCGAGTTCAATAATATTCTCCATTTTTTGAGGCCTGCCAATGTTTCCACCAAAAATGATTACAAATTTATCTTTAATGGCCTCTCGTTGAACAATATTGAATATTTCTTGCTTGTTCATTTCCAAGGGCAACATATCCGACCAGTTGGGGAGAAGATGTAATTTTGAAGTGTCGACTTCGGGATTATGTTTCTTTACATACTCCATGTTTCCAGGTGACATACAGCCTATAGCATCAGAAATCTTATATAGTTTTCGTTCTTGGTTACGGAAAAAATGATAAAAAGGACCATTTTTTTTCATAATGCCTAAATCCACTGCATTTTGAGGAAAAATATCGCGAAGAATAAGGTATATTTTACCGTTGGACTTCTTTTTGAGCCAATAGGCCAGATTGTATAGAGTAATGGGAGGGGTAGGCATAAAGATAAGGTCAAAATTGGAATCCTCCTCCAATGCCCTTAACGCTTTTTTGTATTGGTATGGCAGCAACAAGTTTGCTAGTCCCTTCTTGACAAAGTTTACTCCAAACTGCGGTAACGTCTTTACACGAAGTACCCTGAAATTGTTCTCTTGTTGAAGACCAGGAACGGTTCCTTTGTGGGCAGGGGCAATTATTGTAACCTCATGTCCCTCGCTATGGAACCTGTCCATCAAGGTCATATAAAAGTTTCCAGGTTCTTTTTTATGCGGGAAACCCAATGCCAAAAAGACTACCTTCATATGTTTATTTTTGTTGTTTTCAAAGATTCTTGGTTGTTGGGTGTCGATAAAAACTACTTTTCTGGAAATTAATGCTTAGACCAAACTACCCTGTTCACGTAATCCACATATGAGATTATGATCCGTACCACTTTTTCACTTACATTCGGCATGGAATAGTCTCCAACTTCCCTAAAGTTTCTCTCCGGGTTTCTTTTTTGCAAATCTAGAGCCTCAAGGGCCTGTAAAATTCTTTCGGGACTTAGTCCAACCATCATTACCGAAGCCTCTTCCATGGCTTCAGGTCGTTCATGGGCCTCTCTTATATTTAAAGCCCTAAAGTTGAGAATAGATGACTCTTCTGAAATAGTGCCGCTATCAGAAAGAACAGCGAAGGAGTGATATTGCAGGGCATTATAGTCTGAAAAGCCCAAAGGTTTTAAAAACTGAATGTTTTTGTGTGCTTTGACTTTTTTTGAATTCAGCATATTCCGAGTCCGTGGATGTGTGGATACGATTACTGGATACTCATATTTTTCGGCAATTTGATTTAGAGAATCCATCAGACCCTCAAAATTTTTCGGATTGTTGATGTTCTCTTCTCGATGGGAGGAAACCACAAAATATTTTTGTTTTTCTAAATTAAGGTCTTTTAATACCGTTGAAGCCTCTATTTTGGCCTTGAACTGTCCCAATACCTCAAACATGGGGCTTCCTGTTTTGATAATCCTATCGGGTGGTAACCCCTCCCTTAATAAATATTCGCGAGCAATGTCACTGTAAGTCAGATTAATATCGGCGACATGGTCAACAATCTTCCTATTGGTTTCTTCAGGAACTCTCTGGTCAAAGCAACGGTTACCGGCTTCCATATGGAAAACAGGAATTTTACGTTTTTTTGCAGGAATAGCACAAAGACAGGAATTGGTATCTCCCAGTACCAAAAAAGCGTCTGGTTGAATTTGCTCTAACAGTGGGTCAATTTTAATAAGTATCTGACCCACAGTTTCGGAAGCATTTTTTCCAGCGGCATTCAAAAAGTGGTCGGGTCGGCGTATGCCCATATCTTCAAAGAAAATCTCATTTAGCTCATAGTCATAGTTCTGACCAGTATGAACCAAGGTATGTGCAATGGCTGGATTTGCATCCAATGCTTTTAGGACGCAGGCCAATCGAATGATCTCAGGGCGCGTACCCACAACTGTCAATACTTTTAGTTTCTTCAACATATGGTTTATCAGGTTAGTGGTTCAACATCTTGAAAATAGGTGTCAGCATCTTCGGGATTATAGGGTTCATTGATCCAAAATAATGTGATCAACTCATTGTCCCCAATATTGGTAATATTATGGGTATACCAAATAGGCATATCAACATATGAAGGTTCGTTCCCATCCAGTGTATAATTGATGATTTCATCCGAACCTATTTTACGCAGCTGTATACGGGCTTTTCCTTGGATGACCGCAAATCGTTCCGCCTTCCGAGTATGGAAATGATTACCTCTGGTAATACCTGGAACGGTAGTGGAGAAAGAGAATTGTCCACTGGTTTGGGTTCTGGCAATTTCCACAAAACTTCCTCTTGGATCCACATGTTTAGTATACTTAACAGGGTAGTGCGAGCTTGGTACGTAACATCTAAAGGTATTGAATAAGGCTTTTTCAAATTGATTTTCAAGATTAGGAAAAACACCATCTTCCATATAATCTTCGCGGTACTTTTTAAGCAGACGCAAAAGCTCTGAGACCTTTACGTGGTGATTGGGAGGGATAAATACTTCAGTGCTGATTTTATTGCTTTTATCTTCGTTGATACCATTAAAAATAGTATGAACAAAAATTTCAACTAATTCGTTAATATAGATTAGCCCAACCTCACCATCATTGATAATCTTAGTTTCCTCGTCCCGAGATACTTTATGACAGAATGTGGCAACCACTGAATTGTAGTTTGGCTTTCCAAAGGGCCCAAAAACATTAGGTATGGTTAAGGACGTAAACCGTCCACCATTACTTTTGCTCCACTCCATAAATAGTTCTTTACCCTCTTTTTTTGACTTACCGTAAAGATTGTCTTTAAGTTCTTGGGAAGATGAGGAAAAAATAATGTGCGGAGTGACCTTTTGTGATTCGCATGCGGCAATGATTTTTTTTACAAGCCCTATGTTCGTCTGATATATCACATTTGGATCGTCATGACGATTCATAGCTGCCAAATGAACTATGGTATCGCATGAGGTCACGAAGTCTTCCAATTTTTCACTATCATCAAAATATGAGCGCTCAAAATTGATGAGTTCGATTTGCTCATCAAGTGAAAGCGTGGTGTAAAGGTGATATCCTACGAAACCAGCTTGACCGGTAATTCCTATCTTTAATTTCTGTTTTTCCATAGTTTATGTTTTCCAATCAGCGGGCCATTCTTCCAAATCAAACCTATAGTCATCGTTTTTTGATTCTTCTAAGGTAAAATTTGAATAAACCTGAAGTCTGGCATTTTTCTCCATAGCCCTAATAGCAGTTGCATGTCCTTGGGGAACAAGAAGCACCTCGGGAAAGGTATCATTGAGGATATACTTGGAGGTCACCAAGCTTTTGGAAGGTTTATCAAAATTATCTATTAAAACCGTATTGATGATAAAGCTGCCCTTTGTGCAATAGAACCATTTTTTTTCTGTGCGATGCCCCTGCCATCCTCGAATCAGTTTGGGATCTGAAGGGAAAATTTCGTAAAATCGCACAATTTCACGCATATCTAGCTGGTTGAAAAAAAGTAAGCTTCCGCGGTGGTCCTTAAAATATTCGCCATTAATTCTCTGAATTTCAGCCATTCAAAGATTCTTTTATAAAATCTAAGTTCAGTAAAGTTTGCTTAAGTTCATCATTTGTCAATTGATCTGTATTATGGGAATGGTAGTCTTCAATCTCGCTCATGTCTGTTTCACCTTCTGAAAAATACCGATTGTAGTTTAAGTCCCTATTATCCGCTGGAATCCTGTAAAATTCACCCATATCCTGAGCTTTTTGCATTTCTTCTCGGGTGCAAAGTGTCTCATACAGTTTTTCACCATGTCTGGTTCCAATGACCTTTATTTCATTATCGGCGTTGAAGATATCTTTAATTGCCTCTGCCAGGTCACCAATTGTGCTAGCTGGCGCTTTGTTTACAAAAAGATCCCCCTGATTACCATGCTGAAAGGCAAAGAGTACCAAATCGACAGCATCTTCCAATGACATCAGAAAGCGAGTCATCTTCGGATCCGTAACTGTCAACGGGGCGCTCTCTGTAATTTGTTTTACAAATAATGGTATAACTGAACCTCTGGAAGCCATTACGTTGCCATATCTAGTAAGGCACACTATAGTTTCATCCTCCGAAATATTTCTGGACGCTGCAACTGCGACTTTTTCCATTAATGCCTTGCTAATTCCCATGGCGTTAATAGGATAGGCAGCTTTATCCGTACTGAGACAGATAATCCGTTTTACCCTATTGGCCACCGCCGCATCTATGGTGTTTTGAGTGCCAAAAACGTTGGTTTTTGCCGCTTCAAGAGGGAAAAACTCACAAGAAGGTACTTGTTTTAAAGCTGCAGCATGAAATACATAGTCAACTCCGCGCATAGCTTTTTCTATACTTTCGTAATTGCGGACATCTCCAATGTAAAATTTCACTTTCTTGTTCTTTAACCGTGTGCGCATGTCGTCCTGCTTTTTTTCATCACGGCTAAAAATTCTTATTTCCTTAATATTGGTCTTTAAAAAGCGGTTGAGCACGGCATTTCCGAAGGATCCCGTACCACCTGTAATCAATAATGTTTTACCATCAAACATAATAGAGGTTGTTTTATTTTATAGGCTTAGCAGTGAAATAACGACTTATCTAGCAGTTTTATTCTCTCATGGCGATCTAATATTTCACTTAACGTCAATGAATTTAGGAATGTTGATATTGCATCATATTTTGCATCTACGATCCATCCCATATTCTGTTCCAATACACGTTCACCTACATAGGTGTTTGTTGCACATGCAATGGGAACATTAAAAAAACCAGACTCATAGAATTTATTGGGCATGGCTACTTTTTCATTGTCAAGGGTATTATCATAAACCACGAAGTTTAAATTGTTTTCTTCATAGATTCGTTCGAGATCATCTGGATTCTTAAATGCACCATTGTATGTAATGTTTTCAGAACTGGCGGCATTGCTTTTTATGGTTTCAACAATATGCTGATTTCCATCACCATAGAAATTAAGTTGTAATTCCGCATTATTGGCAACAGTCTTCAATAAATACTCAATTATTTTGGAGTATCTAAAAGCACCTATGTAAGCAATACGAATTTTATCGCTTTTAATTTGCTCTATAGATGTTACTTTATCATAAGATTTAAACTTATTTTCTTTAATAAGCACCTTATCCGGTTTAACATGTTTAGCATAATAGGAATTGTAAAAGCCCTTGGAGGTGAAAATGACTTTGTTGGAGCGTTTGGCCAAAAAAATATCATTTGCACTTAAGATTTTCCGTTGGGCTCCAGTTTTGTAAAGCCACATGATATCGCTTATTTCATATTCTATTTTGGCATTGGGAATCACACCTGCAATTCCTCTTAAATCCAAACCAAAGGCATAAATTCGTTTTTGACCAAATCCATGGTTCTTGTATAGCAGGCGGATTAGCTTGAGATACATAAAAGCACGGCTTGCATATTTACTATTTGCCATTGAACCTACTATGGTTATGTCAATATTGTCATAATCCTGTAGAACACTGTAATTGTGAACAGCGTGTATCTTTCTAGTAAAACCATACACTTTCACCGAATCAAATTCCGAGGATTTTTCAATGATTCTTTTCACTATTCTTGGTTGCTCCAAGGATTGTGCTAAAACTATGATTTGGTTTTTTTTCTTTGGCATGGATAGAAATTACTATTTGAAGACTCCGCAAAAATCCAAAATGATTTTTTGCGCATTAGCCTTTAGCGTAGAAAATTCTTTGTGGGCCACTAAAAAAACCACGATATCTGCCTCTTTGTAGGCTTCTTGGTAAGCGGTCAGCTTAAAAACATTGTGTTCCTTAATATTGGGCTCTACAATGTAATATTCTTCATTATTGGCGTTCTGAAGTACCTTTTGGGCGATATACTTGGCGGGAGATTCCCGAAGATCATCAATATTGGGCTTAAATGCCAATCCCATAAGTGCTATTTTGGGCTTACGGCCGTGCTCCAGTTCAAATTGCAATTTTGCATTTTGAACCTTTTCGGCACACCAGAATGATTTATAGTTGTTGACCTCTCTAGCTGTGCCAATAATCTTAGATTCCATGGGATAGTCCGATACAATAAAATATGGGTCAACTGCAATGCAATGTCCTCCCACACCAGAACCAGGTTGCAGAATATTTACCCTAGGGTGCCTATTGGCCAGTGATATTAACTCCCAGACATTAATATTGGCCTTGTCACAAATTAACGAGAGCTCATTGGCAAAGGCAATTTGGACATCTCTGGAAGAGTTTTCCACCAACTTGCACATTTCTGCTGTTCTGGCATTGGTCTTGTGCAATTCCCCCTTAACATATTGCGAATAAAAGTTAACAGCTTTTTCCGTGGAAACATCATCAATGCCCCCTATCACACGATCGTTGTGTACCAATTCATGCATTACGTTCCCAGGCAAAACCCTTTCCGGGCAATACGCAATATGTAAACTACCATTCAAATCAGGGCGTTCTTCATAGATATAATGCATCATTTTTTCTGTGGTACCCACAGGTGAGGTAGATTCAATGATGTACATGTCTCCTTTTTTTAGAAAAGGCATTATCGCTTTTGTGGCGGATTTCACAAAGGAGATGTCTGGTTCGTTTTTATCCTTAAACGGAGTTGGCACAACTATTAGATAGACATTTGCCTCCACTGGCTTAGTGGCCGCCTTCAACATTCCGTTTTCCACTGCTCGGGCCACAGATTCTCCTAAGTCAGGCTCTACAATGTGTATTTTTCCTTTGTTAATTGTATCTACGACACTTTGATTGATGTCGACTCCATGAACTTGCGTTCCGCCTTGGGCAATCAAAGCTGCCGTGGGAAGGCCTATATAGCCAAGTCCCATCATTACCACTTCTGGTTGATTCATTTTGATAAATTTTCTATGTATGTTACGATTCTTTCACAAGCTTTTCCATCTCCGTAAGGATTATGAAGTTTGCTCATTAACTTGTATCGTTCGGAATTGTTTAAAAGATCTATGGCCTCGTGAACTATTTTTTCGGGATCCGTTCCAACCAAAATCACGGTTCCAGCCTCAACAGCCTCTGGCCTTTCCGTAGTATCTCTCATAACCAAAACAGGCTTGCCCAAGCTGGGTGCCTCTTCTTGAACTCCTCCACTATCCGTGATTACCAATTCCGCTTTGTTCATTAACCAAACAAATGCGGGATAGGCAAGAGGTGCAATTAATTTTATGTTTTCTTGACTACCTAAGATCTCATATACAGGTTTCTGAACTTTAGGGTTCAGGTGGACTGGGTAAACAATTTGGACATCCTCCTCTGATATTGATATTTGTTTCAGTGCTTCACAAATATTGATAAAACCCTGTCCATGATTTTCACGCCGATGACCAGTAACTAAAATTATTCTTTTAGAAAAATCCAGTTCTTTTTTGAGATAGTCAACTTCTTTATCTTCTATTAGGTCGGCCCTTGGGACACTTTCTAGAAGTGCATCAATCACTGTGTTTCCAGTAATTGAAATATTATTTTCTTTAATCCCTTCGTTCTTCAGATTATCAAAGGAAGTTTGAGTAGGGGCAAAATGGTAATCAGCAACATGTCCGGTGACTGTTCTGTTGATTTCTTCTGGGAACGGAGAATGCTTATTAAATGTTCTAAGACCAGCTTCAACATGACAAATTTTTGCGCCGGAATAAAAAGCGGCAATGCTAGCACTCATTGTCGTAGTTGTATCACCGTGAACATAAACAAAGTCCGGTTGAAATTCTTCTAAAATTGGTTGAAGGTTTGTAATTATAGTTGCTGTTAGACCATATAGATTTTGACCAGGTTTCATTAAATCTAGATCGTAGTCTGGTGTGATTTCAAAAAAATCAAGAACCTGATCTAACATTTCACGATGTTGCGCGGTAACGCAAACCCTTGTATCAAATGTATCCGTCTTTTTAAAGGCTTTGACCAAGGGGGCCATTTTTATGGCTTCAGGTCTGGTACCAAATATTATGAGGTTTTTCTTTTTCATTTAATAAGGGCGTTTGTTTGAATCATTGTCATATACAATGTTATTTTTTTATTTATTAGTTTAAAAGAGCATTTATATGTCAAGAAACTGTCTTTCTCGTTAACGAATTTTGATAGTTTTCCAAATCCATCGGTAACTTAAAATGAAGGTTACTTTACGAATCATGAATAAAAACCCAGACAAACAGGGAACTTTATCCGCGACTATAAATCTAAACTTATGGTTGTTCATTTGTTAGATGGACAAAACTAGATTAATCACAAAAAAAAAAAATGCAAATTAGCTATAATACCAACATTTTTGGTTTATCTGTCAAAAGTACTGAGATTTACAGCGGTTATTATTTTTTAAAAGTGAAAACGCCCATAGTTTGAGGGGAAACTTTTCTTGTTTTCAGGAACATTTAAACTTCAACTTTATGAGTCTTCATATTCTAAATATGGTAAGGATTTAACAAGATGATTATCAATCATTATTATTTGCGAGACTAAACACTAATGCTATAGGGACAAATAGTATGGTAGAAGTGTATATACCTGCTGAAAAAAAGTGTTGTATGAACCCTTGTATAATTATTAATAGGACGAACAAATTTTGTCTGTCATTTTTGGTATGAAAAAAACTAAGTTTAAAACCCTTAAAAATTACCGGTATGATTAAAAAAAAGCCAATGATTCCGGTGGACATTAATATTTCAAGAATTAAATTATGGGGATAGATATAGTCAAGCTCAATCCTACCTCCTATTAGAGGGTATTCCACAAAATGATCGAATGCGTTAATCCATAAATCTTGCCTACCACTTCCTTGATCTTCCTTTGTATTGCCAATTCTTTCAAATATGTTACTTCCACTTGCTTCAATGGCCCATATTACAATTGGGGTTGAAATAATTGTCAATACTATTAAAGATATCTTTTGTTTGAGCGGACTATACAAAATAAACAAGGGCAAAGTTAGCATTAAGGCAATTACAGAACCTCTGGAAGAGCCCAATAGAAACATTACAAAAGCGAAAACAATAGTGGCGTATAGATATAGTTTTTGATACTTGCTTGTTTCTTTGATAACCACCAATCGGTGAATACATAAAACAATTGTCAAAGCACCGGCATACGACAGCGCTAGCGGACTTAGCACGTTTTCACCAGTTTCGTAAGTAAGCATGCTAAGTCTTCCAACACCCGTAATTAGTAAAGCTCCGTAAATGTAGGTGCTGACTATTCCCATTACAAAACCTGAGAATATCATGGCGTCCAAAATTACATTCTTATAAGCTTTAAAATCTACCGATAAAAAGGCAATGAATGGAACAACCACATAAGTAAGTGCAAAAAAGATATACTCAAACCACGAGTTGTTTAATTGGTTGCCAAAAGAAACATTTTCAGTGTAAAGCACTTTTAGAATGTAAAAAATCCAAAAAACAACAAAGAGAAATATATAAATTGAAAGCTTATGCGCAAGTAAATTTCTCCAATTCTTACGTATTATATATAACATTACGAGAACTACTATTATCCTTAAAGGGATGGTATAAAATCTTGATAACTCATCCATTTTTAATGAAAAGATAATAGCTAAACCTGCGTAATAACCACTATATATAAAGAAAGAAATAAAGAAAACTAGCTTTTTCATTGTCAAACTCGTGTTCTTTTAATTTTGAATTCATACACGACTCCCATCAAAATTAAGAAAAGAATATTGGCCCAAAGTGAACTAGTTGCTAAAGATAATGCACCATTGACTCCATTGTTTTTTACAATTAAGAAATAGGAAATGACCAAGATAGAACCATCTCTCAATATTCTAAACATTAACATGATCCAGTTCTTGTTTTCTGACATATAAGCTTGGGCATAAACATTGCTCATGCTAACAAAAATTGTTGTAAACACAGAAATATTGATAATGTCCTTTAAACCAAGAAAATCATCGCCATAAGTTGATACTATGAAATCTGATAAGGCATAGATAATTAATGATAGCATAGCAGTAACACAAAAATTGAATAGGAGTATAGTTTTTAGTATCCTATGGCGTTTTTGATCATGGTCCAAGTTGGCGGATAAATGAGATAGTATTACGTTCCTCAAAATCCCAGGAATAAATAGGATGATTGCACTCCAGTAAACGGCGGCCGCGTTAAGTCCTACTTCCCCGTAAGTAGAAAACCGTACTAGCAACAAGCCGAATGAATATGTGATTATTGAGTAAAACGCTTCTTGCAAAGCCACGGGAACCGAGAACTTTATAATTTCATTCAGAGATATTTTCTTCTCGGTTCTTATAGATTTTGAATCTATATGCTTACGGATGAAATATCTGTTTAAAAAGAAATTTAAAATCTGTACTACTATTAGCGCAATTAAGGCACCTATTAAATTGTAAAAATATGTTAGGATTACACTTGACAAAAATGTTGCAATACCTACATACGCGTTTATTATTGCCAAATCCTTAAACTTTCCTAGACCAGCAAGTATACCTACTTGGGTCCTGCATAAAGACCCAATCAATACATTAATGGCAAGTAGGCGAAGAGGAAGTGTCAGACTTGGCGATTTAAGCACATATATGGCTATATGTTCTGACATGAAAAACAGCAAAATGGAAGCTATTCCGCTTAAGACCGTTGATATTCTAAGGCATGTTCGAACTATTTGCGCTAGCAGCTCTGACCTGGAAGCATTGTTTTCCGCAATATATTTCGTAGCTGTAAAGTTAATTCCAAAATTGGAAAAAATTAAAATGGATCCAATGGTTCCACCTACGATTCCCAATTCTCCATAAACTTCTTTACCTAAAATCCTTGCGACCAAGATCGCTGTTAGCAAAGAAAGCCCTTTACCAAGGACATTACCGAAAATGGCCCACAAAGAGTCATTTGCTAATTTGCTATTCTTTAGGCGATGTTTAAGGTCATATAAATTTATCATCAGATAAAAAGAACGTTATTTCATGTTAATTATTACTTTCTGTTTAGGTGTCAAGCACACCGTAACATCTCCTTTATGGGCGCACAGAGGAACCGATGGTGCTAGTCCTTTGCTTTATTAGAAAACACCTTTGTTTTGTTGAGTAGAATTTAGTAACACCTGATTGGGGGGTGTATTCCACCCGTATTTTATTGACCATCCATATCTTGCTTTTGGGACGACTTTAGAATATTTTTGCAAACCGTTGACAAAATCTAATTCTCCAAACCCAAATTCGTTTTAAGCTTTTCAATTCCCAATGTTTTCTTCTGATGTTGTTCAACCATGTGGAATTCTGGAATCACAAAATGATTATGTTCCTTCTTCAATTTATAGGAAGCGCCCCCCTGAACCCTAATCTTTCCCGCCCGGGATATTTGTAACAGTCTTAGTCCATTTAACGTTACAAAACATTCTGAATTTCGGTAGATTTTAATTGTTTCGTAGGGTTAACATTCTGCTATTTCTATCATCTGTTTACCTGTGAAACATAGGTTTATATATATCCCATCTACTTGAAGGAACTTAAATTACTACCAAAGCTTTTTTGGGGAGATTTATAGTTGAAACATACTCGTTTAAGAGTTTCTTACTTTGAAAAAACCAAATGAAAAGGTTCCGCATATTGCATCCCTACCATATTGCCAAAATATTTAGCGGAATTTCGAATCCCATCCAGACTTCGTGGATGCGGGTAATCCCGCAATTCTGTCTTGTACTCGGCCATTGCATTGAGCTTGTCTTCAATGGTATCTGAAATGTCTATAAAAATGTTAGGATTAAAGGGCTTCTTTTTCAACATGTTGCCCCATTCTGTGGAGGAATTTACGTAATAAGAAAGTAGATGTTTCACCTTTTGCCCAGGATAGGGGCGGCATGAAACCAAAGTACTTTCGAACAATTCGTTGTGATCTTTGTTAATATCTGTTCTGTCTTGCACAAAAACAGTATCATAACCGCCTTTGCTTATGATATTTCCCAAAGCAATATTCTTGTCTGCATGGGCTACGGTATCCAATCGCATATCAGGAAAATCTTCTCGAGGAAGTAAGGTTGTGCCCAGGATATCATTGGCCCTTTTGGCTTCACCAAATTTACTCTCTAAAATGGCATTGTCATTGGAATATTGTGTGCTACTTCCATCAGTAAATACCAAAACATCTACCTTTTTTCCCATTTTTACCAGTTTAGGAATTGTGCCGCCAACACCTAAGACCTCATCATCCGGATGTGCTGCGATTACAAGAATATTTTCAAAAAGTTGCAACATTATTTCAATAAATTTTTGAGTTTATGGATTTCATCTTGGATACTATAACCAAGCTTATCACCGATTTTAAAAAACTTCATTTCTACGGGATTGTTAAGCTCATCGGTAGGATTGTTCAACCACAGATTACCATCTGAAAACTGTACAAGAATACCATTGGCGACTTTCTTTAGGATTTGACCCCTAGTGCCGGAAAATATCCGGTCATAATCAGGATTCACCTCCCAAAAAACAATCTTTTTGTCCTTATAATAGCAATAGGCCCCTGGATAGGGCTCACTAACAGCTCGGACCAATCTGTCAATTTCTTCTGTACTACGGTGAAACTCTATCAATCCATCAGTAGGTGTGCGCTTTCCTCTCACGGTAGCGCCTTCATCCATTTGCGCCTTGAAGGTTATTTCTTCATTGTTAAAAATCTTTTTATAAATGGCGTAGAACCCTTCACCTAATTCTCTACTAACAGTGGAGTATAAATCTTTCACATAAGTACGAGATGGAATTTCAAACTCGCGCTGAAAGATGATGCTGCCCGTATCTACCCCCGTATCGATTTTAAAAAAACTCAAAGCCGAGACCCTCAAATCTTCAATAATTGTCCATGGCAGTGGTGCCCGCCCTCTTCCGTAAGGCAACTTTGACGGATGGGTACCCACGACAAATTTGGAGAAACAATTGATGAAATCTTCTTTAAAGATTTGACTCCAGCCTAAAGTGAAAAGGTAATCCAATTTCAATTTTCTCAATTCGCTGATGGTTTCAGTATCATTAACATTTGTTGTGTCAACTACATGAATGTTATTCCTGGAACACAAATCATGAAGATCATAATAATCGGAAACATTTTTATTTTCACCGCTGGGTAAGGTTATTAAGGTATCAATAACACAGTTATTTTGTAAGAGAAAATTAAGGCAGTCGTATGACTCTAAATTTGAACCAATGCAGCAAATTTTAGGTTTTCTTATTTCCAATTTATATTTTTTGTTCTTTTTTGGCTCAAAAATAGGCAAACTTGAAGATACCCCAAAGATTAGAGCAGTAAGTTTGGTCATTATATTAAGGGATAATGACAAGAAGGAAGTTAGTCATAAAGTTCAGAGCTTAAATAATCTTGGAAATATGACCTCTTCGGACTTACATAAAAAGGGAAGGATGTCCTCTGTACACCAATTAGTGTAAATGTTGGTTCCCAAATGGTACTCAACAGGCATTCAATGCAGGAGGGAAAGACATATGAGTTGTTAGTGCATGGAAAACATCAGTAGCTGAAGACCAGACAAGGTTGAAGGTGAGAAGCAGTTCTAAAGGACTCCTTGAACAATGGCAAATGGCCCATAACTAATATAAGATGAAATGGGGCACATCTAATTACATTAATACCAAGTGTTACCGGAGAATTTTGTCTGAGGACATCACCTGATTGCTAAAAGACCAAAGATTGTCCATACTGATCTAAGGTACGGAATCGTTGACACATCCCATTTGACAAAAACATAAACCGTATTGATACCCAAATATGCTTAATATAAATTTTAGATTATATCAATAAGGTTGCGCAAATGAATTATTGGTCCAAGTGCAATTTTCATAGGTAACATTAAGAGATTTTTTCCCCGATGGAGTTACCCTGGAGGTATTTTGTGCATCTTGATTGTAGATACCAGTATTGTTAACAAAAGAACAGTTTCTTAAAACAGTTCCACTATTTGGCCTTTCCGTCCTGAATATCTCACTTTTAATGTTTTTGAAGGTACAATTCTCAAAAACGTTATTTACGGCACTTCCAGGTCCATACCAATGCCAAGCAAATTCTATGGCCGAAAGTGTTCCATCAAAGACGCAGTTTGTTATCGTGTTATCATGCCCTGCACTCACAGCGTCTGTATCTGGGCTTGGGGTCCATCCATCGTTCCAATCAGAAAAGCGTATTCCGGAATCACCGGTAAAAGTAATCCCATCCACGTTATTATGGTGTGCTCCATTTGCTATTAGTACGAAAGCATATTTTACATTGCCACCATCACCTGTTGCGCCTGTTCCAGAAACACTTCCTCCTCGTACGGTATTGTACGCAACTTCTTCAAAAGAGAGCTCTATCGGACAATTCTGGAGTTTGTTATTGATTAAACTATTGTATTGACCACTTCCTTTAATGATCAAACCATGTCCTTGATGAAATTGCCCAGGTTCTCGGTAAATCGTGTTGTTGCTTACGGTATTATTGTCTGCACCGTTACCTCCACTACCTGTTAAAAGCAAATAGTAATCCGTGCTGTATTCACTATTTACATCTTGATCACAGCCCAGCCAATTATGGTCAATTACTTGATTGTCCCCACGTGTGTTCGTAAAAAGCTGTACCCCGTTTAGTATGAATGAATTTCTTAATTCGCTATACGAACCATTCATAATCACTCCGGTCCCGCTATATCCACTATGGTTGCCCATATCGTGGATAACAACATTTATTAATTTGTTGTTGGAGCCATAACTTGATATTCCTCGTTCCTTGTCTTTTATCTGAATATTGTGCAATTCGACAAAATTCCCAGTTATATTAAAAGCGGTACCTGAAACATTACCTCCGGTTCTTGAACCCATCAAAGTAGGATAATCGTCCACATTGAATGAATCGGTCCCATACTTAAATGTAGAGCCATTATCAGAAACGATATCACCTGGATTTGCTCTATACCCAACAAATCTAATAGGGTCGCTCGATGTACCAGAATTAGAAATACTAAGATTTATCGAACCGTAGTTCCCAGCTTTTATATATATTATGTCTCCAGCTCTTGCAGTTGAAAAAGCATACCTTATGTCCCAGGAATTTGCTTCGGTCTTACCGTTGTTGCCGCTGTTTCCATTGGCTGTTACGTAATATATGTTTTCGCCACTTGTTGGAAGTTTACTCTCTGGAGCGGGAGTTTCATCTTCGACGGGAGTTTCATCTTCGTTTGAGGTTTCGTTACTATTATTTCCATTATTTCTGTTCTCAATTTCATCCAAAGAATCGGCCAGAACATATTCTGAAAACAAATCGGAGTCTTTAGAACAGGAGAGGCTTAAACTTAGATAAAATAATAATAGAAACACTTTGTGTGGGGAATAAGCATTTAAATTCATGGGGAATTTAGGTTAAGTATTTGAATAACTGATATATTTAGGCTTTTTAAAATTATTTAAAAATTTAAATATTTCGGTGAAAACTCTGATATATTCGATAAACTGCACGTCTATCGTTTTTTTACAATGCAAATATTACGATGGTAAAGCATGATATGGACGTTCGTCGATTAACTTTTCGATAAACGGTAATTTTTTTTAACACTACCTTCACAGATTTCGAATTGCCCACAAAGGGGGGGGAAGATTCCATTCACTTATCAAAGACCAACTCTTCCCTTTGTTCAAGGGATAGGTTTATGTATGAACAGGGCTAATAACCATTGCATGATTTAAATGGGCAATAGAATGCATTATTGACGTATTGGAAAATAAAACATCTGTGTTCTTGTTAAGCCTGTATTCGGATTTGGATGGAGGCCCACCCAAACATGATTCATAGATATTCATCCCCCAGGTGCAAACATGTAGGTTTTTTTACCATGGAATATGTGAGGGATTAGTTAGAGCGAACTAAGGCTGGTTTAAATAGTAGTCCTTATACCAATTCACAAAATGTTCGATTCCCGTTTCTATGGCAGTATTTGGCCTATAGTCGTAGTCGTTGATAAGATTGTCCACATTGGCCATTGTTCTTGTTACATCTCCAGGCTGCATGGGTAATTTTTGCATCTTCGCCTTAATTCCCAAACATTTTTCCAAAGATTTTATAAAATCTAGGAGTTTGACGGGCTTGTTGTTTCCGATATTGTAAATTTTGTAAGGTATATCCTCTGGGTTTTTGTTATCGGTACCGGACTCAATAATTTGAACTACTCCTTTCACAATATCGTCTATATAGGTAAAGTCGCGCTCTAGTTCACCATGATTGAACACTTTGATGGATTTGCCATTTAGGATGGCATCCGTAAAAAGAAACATTGCCATATCCGGTCTTCCCCAAGGGCCATACACGGTAAAAAAGCGAAGACCAGTGGTATTCAGTTTGAATAAATGGCTATAAGTGTGCGCCATCAACTCGTTGCTCTTTTTTGTTGCCGCATAAAGACTTATTGGATGGTCAACTCTATCTGTTGTCTCAAAAGGAATTTTCTTATTCAAACCATAAACACTTGAACTACTCGCATAAACCAAATGTTTTACCTCATGATGTCGGCAGGCCTCCAATATATTGATAAACCCTACCAAATTACTGTCTACGTAAGCATGGGGATTTTCCAAGCTATAGCGCACCCCTGCCTGCGCTGCGAGATTACAAACCGAATCGAAGGATTGTGCAGCGAACAATTTCGGAAGGTTTTCACGGTCTTCCAACCCTAGCCTAATAAACTGAAAATTTTTGTATAAAGCACTCTTGCTTAGTAAATTCCACTCCTCCGCCTCTCTTTGTGAAATACCAAGCTGTTCCAATCTGTCAAACTTCAATTTAGCCGCATAGTAATCATTAATATTGTCTAGGCCCACCACCTCATGTCCTCTTTCCAAAAGACTTTTGGAAACATGGAAACCTATAAATCCAGCTGCTCCGGTGATCAATACTTTCATTGCTGCCCCATTTTAATGTATGTAAACTCTATGACTTTCATTTTTTGGTTTTCTGGTAATTACCTTCCAATGCACATATGGACTGGTTTTACACTAACATGCTTAAAAAATCCTTTGCTAATCCAAATATCTGAATTCATCCCATTTGGGCAAGATAGTGATCCCTTGAGCTTTTTTTGTTTGCCTTCACAGGTTCTTTGGTGGTATTTAACAGTTTTCGGTTTAAATCTGACTCAGAGGTTTTTAAGTAATCATATCTTCTGTTTTTTTGGAAACCGTGGTGGTGTATGTGGTAATTCCCTGCCTTTTCACCCAATAAATTATTGGTCATAAAAATTGAATTTGTTTCTGAGGAGTGTTGGGTGTTTTTTTTAATGTCAAATTGTAAATTACAATTTTCTTTCCGAAAAACATTACTGCAGAGTGATGGCTCTAGGTCTTCCAAATAGTAGTAACTTGGGTTGATGTCAATTTCAGCGAAATTTATTTTTTGAAGATGATTTGCAATAACAGATGCAGTGCCCCCTCCCAAGCATTTCGCTCTAACATAACGGGTTTTGACAACTTTATTCATAACCTGCATTTATGGTTTCAAAGCACAAATATTACCAAATAACTCAATATCCTATGGTCACGAATGAGTTTTTATTTGATTATGGGGATGGGTGAAGGATTTAGGTCTTATGATTTTGGACATTTCAATCTCAAAAAGCCCTTTAGCCGATGTTTTTCAATTCTTAAACGAATTATCCCCAATTTTTGACCCTTGGATTAAAACTATAGCTACTTTTGATTCGACAAGAATTAAATAAATCTTACAGAATAACAACCTCGTGGAAACACAAACCAAAATTTGGCTTTCCTCTCCTCATATGGGAAGCACAGAACAAGGCTATGTTGATGAAGCTTTTAGGACCAATTGGATAGCTCCTTTGGGACCTAATGTTACCAGTTTTGAAGATGCTATAGCCGACTACTTAGAAAATAATGTCCACGTGGCAGCGTTGAGTTCTGGTACAGCTGCGATTCACCTTGGGCTAAAATTAATGGGGGTGGGCCATGGCGACGAGGTGCTTTGTCAAAGCTTCACTTTTTCCGCTTCGGCCAATCCAATTTTTTACTTGGGAGCTCGACCAATTTTCGTTGATAGTGAGCGTGATACTTGGAATTTATCTCCTGAACTTTTGGAAGAAGCTATTCAGCATAGACTGAATGCAGGGAAAAAGCCAAAGGCAATCATTGCCGTACATCTTTATGGGATGCCCTATAAGGTGGACAAAATTCATGCTTTGGGCAGAAAGTACTCAATTCCTGTACTGGAGGACAGTGCTGAGGCTCTTGGCAGTTCTTGGGAAGGAGTGAAATGCGGTACGTTTGGGGACATAGCCATATTTTCATTTAATGGAAACAAAATTATAACTACCTCCGGTGGAGGAGCTTTAGTATCCAATAATAAGGAATATAGGAACAAAGCTGTCTTTTTAGCTACTCAAGCCAGAGACAATGCTCCGCATTACCAACATTCCGAGATAGGTCACAATTATCGTATGAGCAATGTACTTGCTGGTATTGGAAGGGGGCAAATGGAGGTATTGGAGGATAGGGTGCAGGCCAGGCGCCGGAATTTCAGGTACTATACTGAAGCACTTAAAGATTTGAAAAACCTATCTTTTCTACCTGAACCAGAGGGTCTATTTTCTAACAGGTGGCTAAGCTGTCTTCTTACTCCTTCTTTTGAGACCAGGGAGAAGATACGTATGGCTTTGGCAGACGAAAATATTGAATCAAGGCCGTTGTGGAAGCCTATGCACTTGCAGCCGGTTTTTGAAAATGAGCTTCATTTCACTGATGGGACTTCAGAAGATTTGTTCGAAAGGGGATTGTGTTTGCCGAGCGGGTCTAATTTATCTACTTCAGATTTAGATCGCGTAGTACAAATTATTAAATCAACAGGATTATGATACAAAACTACCTTAATTCAAAAGTTGAAAGGTATGCATCAAAGTGGCTCGTGTTAGCTATAGATGTTGCAATCGTAGCCATATCATTTGTTCTATCATATTTCATTCGGTTCAATCTCACCTTCAATTTTGATGTTGAAAAACTGTTTGTGCAGATTCCCTGGATATCAACAATAGCACTGCTCTCGTTTTTGGTGGTTGGCTCGTACAAGGGGGTTGTAAGGCATACAGGAGTAAGGGATGTTTACAACATTTTTAATGCCATCTGTTTGGCAAGTATTTTAACCATATTCTTGGTGATCACCAATAAAAAAGTTGAGTTGGTGGAAAATTTCACAATTCCACTTTCCATAATAATTATCAATAGCTTGATCAGTTTTATTGCGTTGGTAACATCACGATATATTTTCAAATCCATTTTCTTGAACATGTTCAATGAAAATGGGGTCAATACTTCTAAGAATGTATTGATTTATGGTGCAGGAGAATCAGGAATATTGACATATGGTGCAATTACCAATCATTCTAAGACCAATGTTAAGGTTATAGGATATGTGGATAATGATAAGAAAAAGATTGGAAAACTGATCAATGGTGTAACGGTTTATGCGCCTGAAATCTTGACAGAGGATTTTATTCTCAAAAAAGGTATCTCTGAAGTGATTTTCTGTATCCAAAACATTACCCACAAACGTTTGAAGGAATTGGTTGAGGGATTGGTAGATTTCCCTGTGTTGGTTAAAATTGTCCCTCCTGTAGAAGATTGGATAAATGGAGAACTTAAAGCTTCACAAATAAAAAATGTTCAAATTGAGGATCTTTTGAATAGAGTTCCAATTAACATCGCCAACTCAAAAATCTCCAAAGAAGTTAATGATAAGAGTATAGTGGTCACGGGAGGTGCCGGATCCATTGGAAGCGAAATAGTTAGGCAAATCTGTAGCTATGACTATCGTTCTTTGGTAATTATAGATCAGGCGGAATCTGCATTATATGATTTGCAGCAAGAACTTAAGCAGAAAGGCTTCCATAATTTTGTTCCCATTGTTGGTGATGTTCGTGACAAAAATCGCATGAATCTAATCTTTCAGGAGCATAAACCTGATATGGTTTTTCATGCTGCCGCCTACAAACATGTGCCCTTAATGGAGTATAATTCCTATGAGGCGATTAAAATTAATATTGCCGGTACAAAGGTAATTGCTGACTTGTCTATAATGCATGAAGTTGAAAAGTTTGTTTTAATTTCTACGGACAAGGCTGTAAATCCGACAAATGTGATGGGGGCCAGCAAGCGCATAGCCGAAATTTATGTTAGTTGTATGCAACAGCAAAGTGGGACAAAATTTATTACCACTCGTTTCGGTAATGTTTTAGGCTCAAATGGGTCGGTTATACCATTATTTAGAAAGCAAATTGAACAAGGTGGCCCCTTGACAGTTACCCATAAGGATATAACCAGATATTTTATGACCATACCTGAAGCTTCCCAATTGGTTTTGGAGGCCGGAGCCATGGGTGAAGGAGGGGAGATTTTTATTTTCGATATGGGCGAGTCTGTAAAAATATATGATTTGGCAAAGAACATGATAAAGCTATCGGGATTGCAATATCCTGAGGACATCAAGATAAAATTTACAGGCTTGAGGCCAGGTGAAAAACTCTATGAAGAATTACTGGCCGATGGGGAAAATACCTTGCCAACCTACCATAAAAAGATTAAGATCAGTAAGACAAGAGAACTTGATTATTCGGATCTAAGGTCGAAGATCGATCAGCTTTGTATTAGCAATATGTTTTTTAATGAAGATACTGTTCAACTTATGAAGAGTATAGTTCCTGAGTATATTTCGAAAAATTCCGAACTCTGCAAATTGGATAAAAAAGAAAACGTTAATTTTGAATCAAAGGCTTCATTGAATCCCGTTAAATCCTAATATACTTCGTATTTAAATTCATAAAATCTACTCCTGATATGACAAGAGCAAACCATTTTTTACGATTCAATCTATACTTCATATTACCCCTTTTGATCCTTTCTTCATGCGCATCTCGAAAAGACGTGGTGTATTTTCAGGACACTAGTAGTTTTGAAACTTTGGTGGACAATAACACTTTTGTATCAAAATTTAAGGTAGATGATTTGGTTTCCATTCACGTTTCATCCCTAAATCCTGAGGCAAGTGCTCCATTTAACCTTATGAGAGGAGCAGCAGAGGGTGGATTTAGGCCTGAGCAAGTGGATTATCTTGTGGATCAGGCCGGGGAAATTGATTTCCCTGTTATTGGAAAACTTAAAATAGCCGGTCTTTCTCCAGACGAGCTACGCCTGCTTCTGCGTGATAGGCTATCCGATTATTTAAAAGACCCTATTATCAACATTAGACTTCGGAATTTCACGGTCACTGTTCTCGGTGCTGTCAATCAACCCGGAACTTATCCCGTGAATGGAGAGCAGGTGACGATTTTGGAAGCTTTAGGTTTTGCCGGTGATCTTACCATAAGAGGAATGCGCAACAATGTTCTTGTGATACGTGACTTTAGTGGCACTAAGGTATATAACCGCATTGATTTGACTTCTAAGGACATGGTCAAGTCTCCAGTGTATTACCTTACTCAAAATGATGTGGTCTATGTAGAGCCCAACAAATCTGGAATTAAGGAGACATCTCTTGATCAAAGAGCAGGAATATATGTTTCAATAGCATCAGTATTGATTACCTCGACAGTCCTTATTTTAACCCGAAATTAATCCATTCCCATTCCAAAGATTATTTCATGAGTTCTACAACTTCAAAAAGCACCTTGGATTACAAGGCTTTGGTAAAACCTTATTTTAAAAACTGGAAATGGTTTTTAATATGTGTGATTATTGCTTTATCTCTTGGTTTTCTCCAAATACGATATGAGACGCCGCGGTATGAAATAAAGTCAAAGATTCAGATTCTTGACGACCAGACTTCCAACTCTGAACTAGCAGCCTTTAAGGATTTACAATTTTTAAGCGGCGGAGGTGGTGGAGAAATTAGTGATGAAATTGAAATACTAGGTTCTCGCGCGAATATTATTGAGATAGTTAAAAAATTGGAGTTAAACAGGAGCATAATTGAAGTAGGAAACATAAGAAATACCGAAACTTACCTTAATTCACCATTTAACGTTAATTTCCTCGCGTCAGACTCAATTGTGAACAACACGGACACAGAGTTTTTTATTAGCTTAAAATCTGACTCTTCCTTTGAGTATGCTTCAACAGAAGATGGCCCCTTAGATATATACCCTTATGGCAAACCATTTAATACGGCGGCAGGTGAAGTTATAGTAACACCAAATCTCACAAGTTTTGATAATCTTAAGGACAGAACATATAGGGTTAGTGTTAAACCATTGGCAATGGTTGCTGAAATTTACCAAGAAAGGATTGAAATCTTTGTTATGGACGAGTTATCGTCAAATATCATCACAATTTCTTTGCAGGATCCCATAAAACAAAAGGGGAAGGACATATTAAATATGATGGTAGCAAATTATAATGAAGGTGCAATTCAGGATAAGAAAGCAATAGCTGATAGAACCTCTAACTTTATAAACGATCGGATTGCGGATATTTATGGTGATTTATCTACTGTTGATCAGAGTGCAGAGGATTTTAAGGCTGGGAGAGGAATAGCTGATATTTCAACGCAAACTAGCGTAAATCTTAATATTGGTGCTACTAGCCAACAAGAACTTCAAAATGCTTCCGTTCAACTAGATATTGCGTCGTCCATGAAAGACCTTATCGACGGTCAAAATGGATATGAATTGTTACCTGCCAATGTTGGCTTGGCAGACCCAACGATAGCAACTACAACAGCTAGATTCAACGATTTGGCTTTAGAACGCAAGCGATTATTGGAAAGTTCTAATGAAAAGAACCCAATAATAGTTAATCTGGACCAACAATTGGATGGTCTAAAGCGTAGTATGAGGTCAAGTTTGAACAGTGTCACAAATAATTTGGCACTTCAGGTCAATAGCTTAAGCAGTCAATTGTCAAGAATAAATTCAAGAATATATTCTGCGCCTAGAAATGAACGTGCCCTTAGGGATATCACCAGGCAACAACAAACAACGGAATCGCTTTATTTGTACTTATTGCAGAAAAGAGAAGAAGCTCAGATAACTTTTGCGTCGGCCTCTCCCAAATCCAAAATTATTGATGACGCATATTTGGTAAGTGAATTACCGGTTTCTCCAAAGAAACCTATCATTATGTTGGCTTCCCTGATTCTAGGGTTATTGCTTCCATTTTCTGTTATTTACATTAAAAATTTGGTGAATAACAAAGTTCAGAATAAGATTGGATTGGAGAGATTGGTTGGAAATATTCCTGTACTGGCTGAGTTGCCCAAAATCCCAAGAAAGGAAAATGTGCTGGTCAAAACCAATGAACGAACCGTACTGGCTGAATCTTTGCGGATTCTTCGCACAAATCTGGATTACATTTTAAAATCAAAGAAAAAGACCTCCGATGCCGGGGGAAATACCATATTCATCACCTCAAGCGTACCAGGAGAAGGTAAAACATTGGTAGCTTCCAATTTGGCCATGATCTATGCCAACACAAATAAAAAGGTATTACTATTAGGGGCTGATATTCGAAATCCAAAGATTAATCGCTTTTATTCAGATAAAAACAGGAATAAGCTTGGGAAATCTTCTGGAAATCATGAACTAGGTCTAACGGATTTCTTGGTTGATGGGAATGTGGAGTCTAAAGACATCATTACATCCATGTTAAGTCACAATCAGGCAATCGATGTGATTTATTCGGGGAAGATTCCTCCTAATCCCGCCGAGTTATTGATGAGTGAACGAATGGCCGAGCTTATTACTTACGTGAGGCAACGTTACGACTATATTATAGTGGATACAGCACCTATTATGGTGGTCTCCGACACTCTTATGATAAGTAAATATGCGGATCAAACCCTGTATGTCACTAGGGCAGGTATGACGGAGAGAAAAGTAATAGAATTTCCTTTAAAATTGAATGAAGAAGGAAAGTTAAAGAATTTGTCTTTTATCGTTAACGGAGTCGATGAAACTAACCTTGGCTATGGAGGAAAATACGGCTACGGCTATGGCAAATCAGTTAAGAAATGGTGGAAATTTACCTAATCAATAAAAGCTGTCAATAGTATTTTCTAGTATCGGAAGAATTAGATTCAATTCCGTATTGGATAGTTTTATGTCTTTTAGTTTTTGAAGTTGGCG
Organism: Flagellimonas flava; assembly: GCF_900129665.1. Classification (GTDB taxonomy): domain Bacteria; phylum Bacteroidota; class Bacteroidia; order Flavobacteriales; family Flavobacteriaceae; genus Flagellimonas; species Flagellimonas flava. The sequence continues at coordinate 1,223,374 of NZ_FQWL01000001.1, read as the reverse complement.
ACTGTTGTGAATATCAGAGGAAACAAAATTTACTAACCCTTTTTCCAATAGCCTTAGGGCACATTTTTGAACACTACTCCCATATGCTTCCGAGGTTAGGGAAAGCAAATTTAATTGAAACAAAATCCCCTGATTTTTAAGAGTTTCGTATATGCCGCTTTCTTGATGAAAATAGGCATATCTTTCTGGGTGTGCTAAAATGGGATAGAAGCGTTGAGCGGTAATTTCAGAAATCGCATTGTTAAAGTTTATGGAAGGCTGCAAGTAAGACATTTCGATAAGTAAATATTCTTTCCTCAAAGGAATGACTTCATGATTTTCCAGGATATGCTCAAAGTTATCATCTATCATATGCTCAGCAGCAAAGTCTATGTTGATATGGGTCATTCCAAGCTTCTCCAGCTCATTTTCCAGAGCTTTAAAAGATTGAACTATAGTTTCTCGGGTATTTGGGTAGTAGTTGTGCATAATATGGGGTGTGCAGATAAAATTGGTTACCCCAAATTCCGAGAATCCCTTTATTAAATCAATTGAGTCTTCAATGGTTTTCGCTCCATCATCAATTCCATGCAAGATATGGTTGTGCATATCCACAAACCCATGTAGATAATCTACCAAATAGATTTTCCTTTGAAAAAAGCTGAACATGACTAAAATTTGGATGGTAAATATAAGGGATATCTTTGCGACATATGTCCCTTATTTCCCGATGCAAAAATTAGAAAAAATATTTCCCAATAGATCATCCGTGGTGACCGAGCCCGTAATTTCTCCCAAATGGAAAAGTGCTTGTCTAATATCGATGGCCATAAGGTCTGAAGAAATCCCTAGATCCATACCTTCCTTCACTTTTTGAATTTCTTCCAAAGCCCTTACAAGTGCCTGGTAATGACGACTATTTGTTACAATGGTCCCGTCTCCATCCAGTCCACCGGATACTACCAATGAAGTCAGCTTTTGTTCCAATTCGGCAACCCCAACTTTCTCTTTAGCGGAAAGAAAAATCAAATCTGTAACCCGGTTTTGCAATTCAAATTTTTGATCTTTGGTCAAAAGGTCCACTTTATTGCAAATGGGTAGAACCTCTTTTTCCGGAAATTTCTCATTAATCTTTTTCAATTCTGACAGATCAATTTCGATACCGTCAAACAAAAACAGGACAAGCTTGGCCTTTTCGATTTTATCAAAGGTCCTTTCGATTCCAATCTGCTCAACTTCATCTCGTGTCTCCCGGATTCCAGCAGTATCTATAAACCGAAAATTAATTCCTTCGATAGTGATTTGGTCTTCCACGGTATCCCGGGTGGTTCCCGGAATATTGCTGACTATTGCACGTTCTTCGTTAAGCAGGGCATTGAGCAAGGTCGACTTCCCAACATTGGGCTTCCCCACTATGGCAATGGGAATTCCATTTTTAATGACATTTCCAAGTGCAAAAGAATCTATAAGCCTTTTTAAAACGTCACTTATTCTTGTAAGTAATTCCGAAAATTGAGTACGGTCGGCGAATTCAACATCTTCCTGGGAAAAATCCAGCTCAAGTTCGATTAAAGACGCAAAATTTAGTAGCTCCTCACGCAATTTTTGGATTTCATGACTGAAACCACCACGCATTTGCTGTATTGCTACCTCATGAGAAGCCTTACTATCGCTCGCGATAAGGTCCGCAACGGCCTCGGCTTGACTAAGGTCCATTTTTCCGTTTAAGAAGGCTCTTAGGGTGAATTCCCCAGGGGCTGCCATCCTACAACCGGAAGACATAAACAGTTGCAAAATTTGTTGCTGGATGTAAGGTGAACCATGACATGAAATCTCAACAACATTTTCTCCCGTATACGAATTGGGCCCCTTAAAGATGGACACTAAAACTTCATCCAAAACTCTACCCTCGGAAATGATATGCCCCAAATGAATGGTATGGCTTTTTTGCTTTCTAATATCCTTGCTCTTTTTGGGTTGAAAGCACTTATGGGCGATATCAATCGCATCAGTTCCCGAAATCCGTATTACCGCAATGGCTCCTTTGCCAGGAGCAGTGGCCATGGCCACAATGGTGTCTGAATAAACCATAAGCGCAAAAATACGAAATACCCCAATGTTGTAACATTTTGTCTTAAATCAATACATATATGGTACATCATTAAAATCAATCAAAAATGGAAGTCATCAATCAAAACGTAGTTAGAAAAGACAACACTTTGTTGTCTGTAGCGCACCTCACACAGCTGTTGCATTATGTGACAGGCTTTGGGGGATTCATTGTACCGTTAATTATTTGGTTATCCGCCAGAAAATCGGTAGAGGGAATGAATGAACATGGAAAGGCCATTATTAACCTTCAGCTAAGCCTGTTGTTGTACATCATTGTTAGTGTTCCGGCAATTCTGCTCCTAGGTCTGGGAATACTTGGACTTATAAGTGTGGCGATTTTGGGATTCGTTCTTCCCATCGTAAATGCCATCAAAGCAGCCAATGGCGAGGCACCCTCTTATTTTATGACCATACCTTTTATATAAACGAAAAGCGGGAATCTAGATTCCCGCTTTTGCTATTTTAGGTTGGTATTGAGTTAGTTGTTCAGCATTACCGGCATGACAAGCATGGTTACATGCTCACCCTCATCCAATCCATCTATCGGGGTCAATATTCCAGCCCGATTGGGGAGACTCATTTCCAAGGAAACCTCATCAGACGAAAGGTTGTTCAGCATTTCCACCAAAAACCTGGAATTAAAGCCAATCTGCATATCGTCACCCTGATAAGCGCAGGAAAGTCGTTCTTCGGCCTTATTGCTGTAATCAACATCTTCCGCAGAAATATTCAATTCCGCTCCAGCAATTTTTAACCTGATTTGATGCGTGGTTTTATTTGAAAAAATGGAAACCCTTCGCACGGAACTCAAAAACTGATTCCTTGAAATGGATAATTTATTTGGATTTTCCTTTGGAATAACCGCCTCATAGTTGGGATACTTCCCATCGATAAGTCTGCAGATCAATTCAGAATTATCAAAAACAAACTTGGCATTGCTATCGTTGTATTCAATGGTTACCTCCGATTCTGAACCGGCGAGAATGCCTTTTAAAAGGTTCAAAGGTTTTTTGGGCATGATGAACTCGGCCACTTGCGAAGCCGTTACATCATTTCGTTGATACTTTACCAGTTTATGGGCATCCGTGGCTACAAAAGTCAAGTTCTCTGTGGAAAACTGAAAAAACACACCGCTCATCACCGGTCTCAGATCATCATTGCCTGCAGCAAAAATGGTCTTGGTGATAGCCGTGGCCAAAATATCTCCCAAAAGGGTAGTGGAACTAGGGTTGGAAACTTCAACCGCTTTCGGGAACTCGGCTCCATCTGCATACGCTAATGCATATTTTCCATGGTTGGAGCTGATCTCCACCGTATTGTTATCCTCAACAACAAAAGTCAAGGGTTGTTCCGGGAAAGTCTTCAACGTATCCAATAAAAGTCTTGCGGGAACGGCAATGGTTCCCTCAGCATCCGAATCCACTTCTAGGACGGAACTCATTGTAGTCTCCAAATCCGACGCGGAAACGGTTAACTGGTTTTGTTTTAGGTCGAACAAAAAATTATCAAGGATGGGTAGCGTGTTACTGTTGTTGATAACACCACCTAAAACCTGTAATTGCTTTAATAAATATGTACTTGATACGATAAACTTCATTCAAGAAATTCTTTTAGAATTAGGCCTCTTTGTTCATAATCGTCAAAGACCATTAAATGGATAAAAACAAATATATCTTAAAAGCTTCAAGCAAAGAAACAAATTTATCAACACTTAGACCGTGTATTTCCGCTTTCTGTATAGGCTGAACCCAATTCCGAGCAAAAGCGTGATCAACACGGGAATCCCTATGTTTATAAGTTGCCATTTTGTTCGCTGTTCAGCTATTTTTTCAACATCGAGTAAAGGAATGGAAACTCGTTTATTCCTTATGTTTACGAGTCCCCTGTCATCCAAAAGATAGTTGATACAATTCACCAAAAATTCCTTGTTGCCATAAGAACTATTCGTCCACTTATCGTAGCCCAACTCCAAGGGTAGCCCATTTCTTACTTGGTTTTTGATGACATCTCCGTCCGAAATTACAATCATCTTGTTCTCCGGACCTTCTTCTAAATAAGCATTTAGGTCGACTGGTTTCACCCTATTCTTAAAAACAGAGGTAAACTGACCTTCAATCAATACCGCTAACGGTTGCTCTCCGTTGTTGTAGGTTGTCTTGTCCGGAGGGGTGTTCAAAATATCAAGTCCTATTTGCTTCGGCACGACCTCTGTTTTAGAGAGTGGCGAGCTTTGCATCAGCACCGTGTGCTTGTAGTTGTCTTGAAGTACGTCCATAGTACTGGTAAACTGATAGCGGACCGCTTCAATATTGGTGTTTATAGGATGGTTGTTCTGTGAAAAAACCATGGGGTTGTAGTACCAAGGCACAGGATTGTATTGGGAATTGTTCCCATCTCCGGAGGCCAACACAATCTGTGTAAAATAAAGGTCGTTTACCAAAACCGGATTGATCCGAATGCCATATTTGAAGAAGAAATCCTTCAGGTTTAGTTCTCTTGGTAAGGCGAGTGCACTGCCTCCGCCCTTAAATATGCTGTCCACTTCCATGGCAACCTGATCGATCATCCATATAGACCTACCTCCATTGACCATAAATTGATCCATGACATATTTTTCCTCATCGGAGAAAGCTTCGGTGGGTTTGGCAATCAAGGCGAGGTCAAAATTTTGCAACTGATCCAAAACCTTTTGAGGGTTGGAAGCCACTGAATCCAATGTAATGGCTCCAATATTATAATAATCCCTAATGGTGGTGAGATAATCAGCAATATGTAAATCCTCTAACTCTCCATTACCTTTGATAACTGCTACTCTCTTTTTTTCGGTTATGGAAAGTTTCGTAAAAGCATCTGCGAAGGCATATTCCAATTGCTGGACGGAATTGTTGATGCGCTCTTCCATTGATGCACCGAGCTTGTTTTTCAGTAAGGGTACCTTAACCGTTTGGTTTTGATAGTTCACCATGGCCCAAGGAAAGACAAGTTCCTGGGAGATTTTCCCATTTTCTTCGACCGTAACGTTGGCCGGGGTCAGACCAATTTGTTGTAAATCGGCTATGGTTTGCTGCCTTTGCGCCTCATCCTCAAGGGGATTTACCAAATTAAACTGGATATTTTGGTTTTCAGAACGAAAAGAAGTCAACAATTGTGCGGTTTCTATCTTCAATCGGTTGAACTCAGCGGGTATGTTTCCGTCCAAAAGAATATCCACGATTACCGGAGCATCCAACTTTTTGGCAATCCGTACGGATGGTTCGGAAAGCGTAAATCTTTTGTCCTCGGTAAGATCTAATCGTGTGTAGAGATATTGGGCCGCAACATTAATAATAATGACCGCGCTCAGGGCTTTCAAAACTGACACCAAGAATTTCATCATTTCGGCAGTTGTTTTAGGCGTTCATTTGTCAGGAACAGAAACAGGAGGGTGATTGATATAAAATAAACCAAATCTCTAGTATCCAGAATACCTCTCCCAATACTGTCAAAATGAGCTTTAGCCCCCATGGTTTTAACAAGACGGAGTGTTTCCCCCGAACTAAACAGGGTGGAAAGAGCTTCGAATCCATTAAAAAAAACAAAACAAATAAGTACCCCCAGAATGAAGGCGATAATTTGGTTTTCGGAAAGAGTAGAGGTAAATATCCCAATTGCGGTGTAGGAGGCCATCAAAAATAAAAGCCCGAAATAAGAGCCGATAACAACACCCAGGTCATAATTTCCTTCAGAAATTCCCAGTTTTGAAATGGCCCAAACATAAATTAAGGTCGGTACTACCGCTATAACACATAATAGAAATGCTCCCCAAAACTTTCCCAGAACAAGTTTCCACGTAGAAATGGGTTTTATCAACAACAACTCCAAGGTTCCCACTTTACGTTCTTCGGAAAAGCTCTTCATGGTAATTGCCGGGACCAAAAAGATAAAAATCCAGGGTGCCAAAAGAAACAGATTGCCCAAATCTGCAAACCCGTAATCTAATATGTTGTAATCTCCTTTGAAGACCCAAAGAAAGAGTCCGTTAAGGAGCAAAAACAGACCAACGATCAAGTACCCGATGGGGGAGGTGAAAAATGATTGTACTTCTCTTTTAAAAATAGCGAACACGGTATTGCTTATTATTTAGTGGTCATTGGTAATTGCTGTACGCTCCATGCCTCAGGTTTTTCCGAAAACAGAAGTTTGGTCTTGCTCCATACCTCCTTGAAAAAATCAGAATTACGATAATTTTCCAAATCGTTTTCCTCTTTCCAGTGACTGTAGGTGAAAAACACACAAGGGTTTTTAACATCTTGGTATCCTTCAACCAATCTACAACCCTTGAACGCTAAAATTCCGGGTTGTGAGGTCTCAAAGAGCCGCTCAAAACTAGGAATATTTTCGGGTTTAAAAGTCAGCTTTACAATCCGTATCAGCATTTATAAAAAATTTATGGTTACCGTATCCCTGTAGTTCAGCCCTAATAGAGTAGAGGCACCGCCAACGGTTTTCAAATCACTTTTGTAGATGGCCAGTTCCACGTAACCCGCACTGTTAAACAATGCCAGTGCATCTCCGGGGCCTTTGCGTTGCGTCCTGTCCAGCTCGTAATTGATGATGCCGTTATAACTGTTATGGATATTCCTGATTTTATTGGTTCTTGCAATAATCTCAAATTCCCTTCCGTTCCGGTATGCCTCAACAAGCCCACGCTGAATATTTGTGATAACATTTCCGTAGTTGTCGATGTAAATCACATTACCAACGATGCTGTTGCCATTATTGGTAATTCTTGGTTCAAATTCTTTAAGCTCTTTTAGTTGTTCAAAGGGCTTCCCTATGACCTCCAGTTTACCTCCCCTGGAGATATGGCAGGCTACCTCCACAAAAACATTTAAGACTGGAAATGAACTTAAGTTAAGTTTGGGAATATCAATTTCCATTATTTTATCTGGGGTAGATTCGGAAGTGATCAACGAAATGACCCCATTGTTGGCACTAATGATAAATTGCCCATTTACCTGTACAACAATATGTTGGTTTTCAGGGGATAATTCAGAGTCCACCCCTACAATATGTACCGTGCCTTCTGGAAAATTTTGATAAGCATTTTTAAGGATATAAGCGCACTCTTGGATATTAAATGGACTCACCGCGTGGGAAATATCAACAACATTGACCTCGGGGAGATTGTTCAGGATTGTTCCTTTAATAGCACCTACAAAGTGATCTTTATGTCCAAAATCCGTAGTTAACGTTATGATTGCCATGCAATACTGTTGATATGTTTTTCGGTGCTCAAATTGATTTTTGGTTAAGTTTGTGGGATAAAATTAAATAAAAAAGAAAGAATACTTTTCTTCAAAAATAACCTTAAAACAGCCCACTTTTTTTGAACGAACTTATTATTGAATTGACGGAGATAAGCCCACAGGACTTTTTTGGGCAGCGGAATGAGAATATTGAACTACTTAAAAAATACTTCCCAAAACTAAAAATAGTTGCGAGGGGCAGCAAAATAAAGGTCTACGGTGATGAAGAACTCCTAGAGGAGTTCGATAGACGCTTTGATATGCTCACCAATCATTTTGCCAAATACAACAAGTTGGATGAGAATATGATTGAACGTGTGCTCACAAGCAATGGCCAGGAAGAACTTACTTCCTCCAAAAGTAGCGGTGAAGTTTTGGTACATGGGGTCAGCGGAAGGCTAATAAAAGCTCAAACCGTGAACCAACGGAGATTGGTGGATGCCTGTAAGAAGGATGATATGGTTTTTGCTATCGGACCAGCAGGAACAGGGAAGACCTACACTGGGGTGGCGTTGGCAGTCAAGGCCTTGAAGGAAAAACAGGTACGGCGAATTATTTTAACCCGCCCAGCTGTGGAAGCAGGGGAAAATCTTGGTTTTTTACCAGGAGATCTAAAAGAAAAGCTTGATCCTTATATGCAACCCTTGTACGATGCACTTCGCGATATGATCGCTCCAGAAAAACTGGAAAAGTACATCGAGGATGGGACGATACAAATAGCTCCCATGGCATTTATGCGAGGGAGAACGCTCGATAATGCTTTTGTAATTCTTGATGAGGCCCAGAACACTACCCACGCCCAGATGAAGATGTTCTTGACCCGTATGGGAAAAAATGCCAAATTTTTATTGACTGGTGATCCTGGACAGATTGATTTACCAAGACGGGTTATTTCGGGTCTTAAGGAGGCGCTCCTTATTCTTAAGAATGTTGAGGGCATCAGTATCGTCTATCTCGATGATAAGGATGTCATTCGACATAAACTGGTGAAAAAAGTAATAGACGCCTATAAAAATATAGAGCACCAAAACTAGCGCCCATGTCCAATACCCTAATGGATACCAATTTTCAGTTCCCGGGACAGCAACAAGTCTATAAAGGAAAGGTTAGGGAAGTATATACCCTTCAAAATGATATTTTGGTAATGATTGCCACAGACCGCCTTTCTGCCTTTGACGTGGTTATGCCCAAAGGAATACCCTTTAAAGGGCAGATTCTAAACCAGATTGCCACCAAAATGATGCAGGCCACCGAGGATATTGTTCCCAATTGGCTATTGGCAACACCAGACCCGAATGTGGCGGTTGGAAAAGCTTGCGAACCTTTTAAGGTGGAGATGGTGATTCGAGGCTATATGTCGGGTCACGCGGCTCGAGAATACAAGGCTGGAAAACGTATGTTGTGTGGAATGCCAATGCCCGAGGGAATGCAAGAGAACGATAAGTTTCCAGAACCTATAATCACGCCGGCAACCAAAGCGGAACAGGGTGACCATGACGAAGATATTTCCAGAGAGGAAATTTTGGAGCGTGGAATTGTGGCAAAAGAGGACTATGAAGTGCTTGAAAAATATACCAAGGCCCTTTTTCAAAGAGGAACCGAGCTTGCTGCCAAAAGGGGACTGATTTTGGTGGACACCAAATACGAGTTCGGGAAAACTAAACAAGGGGAGATTGTACTAATTGATGAAATCCATACACCTGATTCTTCCCGTTATTTTTATGCGGACGGTTATGAGGAAAGGCAGTCCAATGGAGAACCTCAAAAACAGCTGTCCAAAGAATTTGTTCGTCAGTGGTTGATTTCCAATAACTTTCAAGGTTTGGAGGGACAGACGGTGCCGCCCATGAGCGATACGTATATTGAATCTGTTTCTGAGCGCTACATCGAATTGTACGAGAGCATTACTGGTGAAGACTTCGTTAGGGCGGATCTTTCCAGTATTCAGGAACGTATCGGAAACAACGTTGCCCAGTACCTTAATACACTTGCGTAAATTTCAATATTCCCATGCTTTTTGTGTGATGCTCTAATTTAACTGGGGTCTTCTTTTCAGATTTCATATATTTCAAGAATAAACCAACCTTGAAATGGACAAACAGCAACGCATCAAATATTGGCGGGAAAACTTACGATACCTCGCCATACTTCTTCTAATCTGGTTTTTGGTCTCCTATGGATTCGGCATTCTTCTCGTGGATGAACTGAATACGATTCGCTTGGGAGGTTTTAAACTAGGTTTCTGGTTTGCCCAACAAGGTTCCATTTACGTTTTTGTGGCGCTAATTTTTATCTATGTCCGATTGATGAACAAATTGGACAAAAAATACAAGGTAAACGAGTAGGCTATGGGAATACAAACTTGGACGTTTATCATCGTTGGAATCACATTTGCCCTATATATTGGAATAGCCATTTGGTCTCGAGCCGGTTCAACCAAGGAGTTTTATGTGGCTGGGGGAGGGGTCTCGCCATTGGCGAACGGATTGGCCACGGCCGCTGACTGGATGTCCGCTGCTTCCTTCTTGGGCATGGCTGGGATTATTGCATTTTCTGGATACGACGGTTCCGTATACTTGATGGGGTGGACCGGAGGTTATGTATTGCTCGCCTTGCTGTTGGCACCTTACCTTAGGAAATTCGGAAAATTTACAGTACCAGATTTTATAGGTGACCGATATTATAGTAATGTAGCCCGAACAGTTGCTGTGGTCGCAGCTCTTTTTGTGTCCTTTACTTATGTGGCAGGTCAGATGCGCGGAGTTGGGGTTGTTTTTTCCAGGTTCTTGGATGTTGAGGTCAATACGGGAGTATATATTGGAATGGCAGTGGTACTTTTCTATGCTTTTTTGGGAGGGATGAAAGGCATTACCTATACCCAAGTGGCGCAGTATTGCGTTCTCATTTTTGCCTTTATGGTGCCCGCTATTTTTATTTCCATCATGGCTACGGGAAATCCTATACCGCAACTTGGATTTGGTTCTGCTGGGGAAGACGGGGTGTATTTATTGGATAAATTGGATGGGTTGATGACGGATTTAGGATTTACCGCTTATACAGATGGTACCAAGTCCACTACAGATATCTTTTTTATAACCGCAGCGTTGATGTTGGGTACTGCTGGACTGCCCCATGTAATCATTCGGTTTTTTACCGTGCCCAAGGTTCGTGATGCTAGAAAATCGGCAGGTTATGCCCTGTTGTTTATTGCAATTTTATATACCACGGCTCCTGCCATTGCAGTTTTTGCCAGAACCAACTTGATGGAAACTGTTGAGGACAAACCTTATGCTGAAATCCCATCTTGGTTTACCAAATGGGAGGAAACCGGTCTTATCGCTTGGACGGATAAAAATGGAGATGGAAAAATCCAATATCTTCCCGGAACTGCTATCGAGGGCAAAAAACCACTTTTCGAAGTCGGGCGGGGAGCCTCGGGAGAACGGTTGATTTCAAACGCCAGCAGTTCTTCAAACGAACTCTATGTGGACCGAGATATTACGGTATTGGCGAATCCTGAAATAGCTGGATTACCCAACTGGATTATTGCCCTGGTAGCTGCAGGTGGATTGGCTGCAGCATTGTCCACAGCAGCTGGATTGTTGTTGGTGATTTCCACTTCCATTTCCCATGATTTGATCAAAAAACAGTTTGCCAAAGATATTTCGGACAAAAAAGAATTGCTTATTGCCAGACTTTCGGCAGTTTTGGCTGTCATCGTTGCCGGCTATTTCGGAATCAACCCACCCGGTTTTGTAGCTTCTGTGGTGGCGTTGGCGTTCGGTTTGGCAGCCTCGTCATTCTTTCCCGCCATTGTCATGGGCATTTTTAGCAAACGCATGAATAGGGAAGGGGCGATAACGGGTATGATTGCTGGTCTTGGAATCACCACCTATTATATTGCCCGTTTCAAATTGGGTTGGATTGGCAATCCAGAGACTAGTGGTGCAGATAATTGGTGGTTTGGCATCTCCCCGGAAGGATTTGGAACCGTGGGCATGTTGGTGAATTTTGCAGTGGCACTTGCAATTTCCTCATTCACTCCAAAACCCCCGGAAGCAGTGCAACAAATTGTTGAGGACATACGCATCCCCAGTGGTGCGGGCGAAGCAATGGATCATTAGAACCCATCAACCTTTGGTCAATGGGTCCCTTCAAAATTTAGTTTCTTCCAGCCATTACTCCGCCATCAATATCCCAAATGGCTCCGGTGACCCAGGAGCTTTGGTCTGTCAACAAAAAGTGTATGGTGTTGGCAATGTCGGTTGCACGTCCTACCCGTCCAATGGGATGGAAATCATTAAAACCTTGCAGCGTCTCTTCAATTTTATCTTGCTCGATAAAGGCTCCATAAATGGGAGTAACTACAACGGCAGGTGACACTGCATTCACTCGGATATTATGCTCAGCTAATTCCATGGCCAAATGTTGTGTCAAGGCATGTAGACCGGCTTTTGCCATTGAATATGCAGAGGAAGGTGTGGCCTTAATGGCTTGCTTTGCCCACATGGAACCGATATTGACAATGGAACCACCACCGTTAGCTGTCAAAATCTTTCCGGCAGCTTGGGTAATGAAAAAGAAGGCCTTGTTGAAATTGTGATAGGTGTCATAATCACCCTCCTCATGCTCCAAAAATGGTCTTGGACTGAAATAGCCGGCTGCGTTAACCACATATTTTAGATTCGGAGCTTCTGTCTTAAGTTCTTGATTAAATAGGGTAACCGCACCAAAATCGTTAAGATCTAGGGCGATGGTTTTGACCTTACCGTGTACTGCCAACTCCCTAGCGGCGCTGGCAAGGTTGTTCTCATTTCTTCCTATAATGATGACTTCCACGCCATCTTGAAGTAAAAGTTCTGCGGTGGCCTTTCCCATTCCGGTCGTACCACCTACTATCAATGCTTGTTTAGACATTCGTATTTGTTTTTGATGCTACAAAGTTCCGCCCCATTTAAATTAAAAAATGGTAATACTCCGACCAGTTCTGGTAAATTAGCGCAGTCTTTTCTGAAACTCTTTTGGAGTGATGCCTGTCCCTTGTTTAAAATACTTGGTGAAATAGGTAGGGTCTTCAAAACCAAGGGTATAAGCGGTCTCCTTGATACTGGTTTTTTGGTTGGAAAGGATACGTTTGGCCTCCAGTAATTTGGTTTCCTTGATGATTTGACCTGGAGTCCCAAGAAGAAATTTTTTGGATATTCGGGTAAGTGTTTTTGGGTTTGTTCCAAGATTATCAGCATAAGATTCGATAGAGTTGAAAGTGCCTACTTGTTCTTGAATCAATCTTTTAAACTGTGCGGCCAATTTGTAATCAGCATTTGCGTCCAAGTCCAGCTTATCTTCTTTTGCCCTCAAACGTTCGACTTGATACAGGATGGTCTGGAAATGGTGAAACACCTGCTCCTTATAGTTATCTTCCCGTGCTATGATTTCGGACTCAATGTAAGAGCTTATAAGCCCCAATTTTTGCACCTCGGAAGGTGAAAGATTCACGGACCTGTTTCCAATTTCATTGAAAATGGTGGTGGAAAAACGCTGTAATTGTTTTGGTCCGTGCAGATTGATGAACTCTTCGTTAAAGTGAAACAAAAGACCAGTATTGGGCGAATCGGGACAGAAATAATGAATTTGATTTTTATTGACAAAAAAGACCGAGTTGGCATCGTGTTCGACTACTTCAAAATCCACATAATGGCGCCCTTTTTCCTTGAACCAAATAAGTTGGTAAAAGCTATGTCTATGTGGTACTGTGGCATGCTCCCAATTCTTGTCAAGGTAATTTTTGGCATGGTTTACCTCAAAATGAAGCTTGGAAGGGTCGTTTTTATGAAGATCGTATCTTTTAATCTTGGTCATTCGTCTATGCTCCGTAGTAGGTCGAAGTTACGCAAAACCCTTACGTCGATAAATATTGAATCCCTATTAAATAGATGGGTTTTTTACTATTTTTAGAGTTCACAAAATTTTCAACTAACCCATGAGCAACTACCACATTAAACATTTGGAAGAATATTTTCAGGTCTATAGGAAATCGGTCCGGAATCCAGAAGGATTTTGGGAGGAGGTGGCCGAGGAACATTTTGTGTGGCGGAAAAAATGGAATTCTGTTCTTGACTGGGATTTCTCCAAGCCAGAGATCAAATGGTTTGATGGCGCTCAGCTTAATATAACTGACAACTGTATTGATCGCCACTTAAGAATTCGCGGCGATAAAACAGCAATCCTTTTTGAACCCAATAATCCTGATGAGGAAGCACAGCACATTACCTATCGACAGTTGCATGAAAGGGTGTGTCGATTTGCCAACGTATTAAAAGACCAAGGCGTTCGAAAAGGGGATAGGGTGGTGATTTATTTGCCCATGATTCCAGAATTGGCTGTTTCCTTGCTGGCATGTGCCCGCATTGGTGCAATCCACTCCGTGGTTTTTGCCGGATTTTCTTCAACAGCCCTGGCAACGCGTATAAACGATTGCGAGGCAAAAATGGTCTTGACTTCCGATGGTTCCTACCGTGGAGCAAAAACCATCGACCTAAAAGGTATTGTGGATGAAGCCCTTACCCAATGTCCGGGAGTGGAGACCGTTTTGGTGACCGAGCGCACTGGGGCTAAGATCCATATGGAAAAAGGTCGGGATAAGTGGTTGGCCCCACTCTTGGAGAAAGCGTACTCCGATTGTGTTCCAGAAATTATGGAGGCCGAAGATCCACTTTTTATTCTTTATACTTCAGGATCCACAGGAAGGCCCAAGGGAATGATGCATACCACGGGAGGTTATATGGTTTACACGGCCTACACCTTTAAAAATGTGTTTCAATATAGGGAGGAGGATGTGTATTGGTGTACAGCAGATATTGGTTGGATTACGGGACACTCCTATATCGTCTACGGACCCTTGGCCAACGGAGCTACCACGGTAATGTTCGAAGGTGTTCCATCATACCCGGATTTTGGTCGCTTTTGGGAGATTGTACAAAAACATAAGGTCACCCAATTCTATACTGCTCCAACCGCGATTCGGGCATTGGCAAAGGAAAATTTGGATTTTGTCACCGAATATGATCTTTCAAGTCTTAAGGTACTGGGAACTGTGGGTGAACCCATCAATGAGGAGGCCTGGCACTGGTATAATGATCATGTTGGGGAGAAAAAATGCCCTATTGTGGATACATGGTGGCAGACAGAAACAGGAGGTGTACTTATTTCACCGATTCCGTTTTCAACTCCGACCAAGCCCACCTATGCCACCTTACCAATGCCAGGAGTTCAGCCTGCACTTATGGATGAGCATGGAAAGGAAATCAAAGGAAATCAGGTGGATGGACGTTTGTGCATAAAATTCCCATGGCCTTCCATAGCAAGATCTATTTGGGGAGATCATCAGCGGTACAAGGATACCTATTTTTCCGCCTTTGAGGGAAAATATTTTACAGGTGATGGTGCTTTACGTGATGAGGTTGGCTACTACCGAATCACAGGTAGGGTGGATGACGTTATCATCGTTTCGGGCCACAACCTAGGAACCGCTCCAATAGAAGATGCTATCAATGAGCACCCTGCAGTTGCTGAATCGGCCATTGTAGGCTTTCCTCACGATATAAAAGGGAATGCTCTCTATGGCTATGTAATTCTGAAGGAAACAGGTGAGTCCCGTGATCGTGACAATCTGAAAAAAGAAATCAACCAAATGATCACGGAACATATTGGGCCCATTGCGAAGCTGGACAAGATTCAATTTGTTCCAGGCTTGCCGAAGACCAGAAGTGGAAAGATCATGCGACGTATTTTGCGTAAAATTGCCTCAAAAGACACTGGAAATCTGGGTGACATCTCCACACTTTTGAATCCTGAAGTGGTTGAAAAAATTATGGATGAGGCCTTGTAAGAAACCTAGTTCTTATGATTGCAGTAGGTTGGAAGTACTAAAAACAACCTTGCTAGAGATGAATGTCTTGAGAATTTTAGGCGCTTTAGTGGTAATGGCCCATTTTTCTGGAGAGATCAATGCGCAAGACCCAATTTTTCAATTAGATTTTGATGCCCATAGTTTTGAAGAGACTATTACCGCTAAAGAGGATGCAGTTTACATAGCGGATTTGCTGCAATCCGAGTTCGCTCCGGGAATATCTGGTCGGGCTTTGGATCTTTCTGCCAATGCATCGCTGAGAAGGCCGATTAAGGTAGAGGATAATCTGCTTCCATTCTCTGATGGACAGTCTTTTTCCATTGTAACATGGGTTAAAACCTTACCCAATGCCTTGATGGGTACCCCTATTATGGGGAACAAAAAGGCCAATGACCCTGAAGCAAAAGGATGGCAACTTTACACCCAAAGTAACGGTGCTTGGGCATTGGAGTTGCATGACGGTAAAAATCAATATGCGTACAGACCAACTGCTGGCAGACAAGGAGTTAATGATGGGGAATGGCACCAAATTGCATTCACGGTCGATCAAGACAAAGAAGAAGTATGGATGTATTTTAACGGGAAAAATGTCGCCATATACAACACTCCTGGGATTGGGGATTTGCATGCGAAATTAAGAACCGTTATTGGAGGGTCTGATGAAAAATGGGAATACGGGTCCTATGCGCAATGGAATGCCTTTAATGGTTTCATAGATGAGATTAAGATTTGGGATAGAGTTGTTAGTTCCGAGGAAATCCATGATCTATATACCGAATTTTATTCTTACAACGAAGAACCTGAGGAAGAAATCAAACCACAACATTTAAAGGTCTTGGCATGGAATATATGGCACGGGGGACATAGATATGGTGAGGCTGTGGGCGTGCAGCGGGTTATAGAAACTATAAAAGCAACCAATGCGGATATTATTGGTTTAATTGAAACTTATGGATCAGGTGAAATTATAGCGGATGCTTTGGGATATCACTTTTATTTGATCAGTTCCAATCTGTCCATAATGAGCAAATATCCAATTACAAGCACGATTACTGCCTTTAAACCCTTCAATTTTGGAGGGGCGCAGCTTCGGTTAGGAAAAAACAGAGACCTAATCTTTTTTGATACTTGGCTGCACTACCTTCCGGATTATGGACAGGAGGTAATAGAAGGAAAGAAATCACCAAAACAGTTGATCGCTGATGAAGGAAAAACTCGCCATGCAGAGGTAAAGTCCATACTTATGGAAATTGCACCCTATCTCAAAAAGTCTAACGAGGTACCAATTATTATGTCTGGGGATTTTAATGTAGGCTCTCATTTGGATTGGATCGAGGAAACCAAAGGGATACATTACCAAAGGAAGGTAAAATGGCCCGTAAGCATGGAAATGGCCGATGCTGGGTTCATCGATAGTTATAGAGAATTATACATTGATCCATTGCTTGACCCAGGTTTCACATGGACCCCAAGAGCTGCAACTTCATCAAATAAATACGGATTGCGGGATAGAATTGATTATATCTATTACCAGGGCGAAGCGCTTAGCGCAATTGAATCCAAAGTAGTGGATTACCATCCCATCATGTTTCCCTCTGATCATGCAGGGGTCTTGACCGTTTTCCGAATAGATTAAAATCAAGGAAAGCACCCAAAATCACCAAAGTTGGAGCTTGGTGTAAGGCAAGGCCATAAAACACAGACCAAGGGATACAAACCATCATATCATGAAAAATAGTATCTCTTGGATTCTTCGGTTGGCGGCGGCCATAATCTTGTTGCAAACCCTATTCTTTAAGTTTACTGGCGCCCCAGAAAGTATTTACATTTTTGAACAAGTTGGTATGGAGCCTTGGGGGCGCTATGGAAGTGGAATAGTGGAGTTGGTGGCGAGTGTTTTGCTTTTATGGCCCAGAACGGTCGGTTTAGGTGCACTTTTGGGCATCGGTGTTATTTCTGGAGCCATCTTCTTCCACCTCACCAGTTTGGGGATTGAAGTCCAAGGCGACGGTGGATTATTATTCTATCTGGCCATGGTAGTTTTTGTTTGTTGTGCTATTCTTTTGAGGCTGTTTTGGGGGCAAGTGAAAGAGATACTGCCCTTCTTTTGAAAACAAGCGGTTAGGAGTTAGATCCAATATCCTAAAACCTCGTTAAAACCTTCATTTTCTTAAGCTGGCTTAAGTATAAATTCCACGTTGAGGAGTAGCTTTGTACTACATTTCATTTAAACAAAGCGAAATTGGCAGATAAACATACCATTGTGATTGTTGGCGGGGGATTTGCAGGCTTGGAATTCATTAAAAACATGCGTGATTCCCCAAGATTTAATCTCATTTTGGTGGACTCCAACAACTACAACTTCTTTCCACCCCTCATTTATCAAGTATCTACGGGTTTTATGGAACCATCAGCCATTAGTTATCCATTTCGGAAGATACTAAGAGGGAAGAAAAATGCGCGTTTTAGGTTAGGGGAGTTACAACGGGTCATTCCAAAGGAAAATAAGATTGTTTTGGACAATGGGGAACTGCTTTACGATACCCTTGTCATGGCAACAGGCACCGAAACTAATTTCTTTGGCAATGCTAATATTGAAAGGCATAGCTTACCCATGAAGACCATAAGTGATGCGCTTTCACTTAGAAATGTAATCTTTACAAGACTGGATAGAGCCACCAGATTATCCGATAGTGCTGAACGCAAGCGGTTGCTCACCTTTGTTATCGCCGGTGCCGGTCCCACGGGTGTAGAACTTTCAGGGATTTTTGCAGAAATGCGTGATCACATCCTCCAAAAAGATTACCCAGAACTGAAAAAAGAAGACCTTGGAGATATTTATCTACTGGATGGCCAAGATGCTGTATTGGCCGCAATGTCTTCAAAATCCCAAAGCTATACCTACAAGAAGCTAAAAGGGCTGGGGGTGAAAATCAAATTGAACACTTTGGTGACCGATTTTGTGGATGAAACAGTACATCTTTCCGATGGGAATACCATTGCGGCCAAAAACCTGATATGGGCGGCAGGGGTATCGGCAAAAGTCTTTGATGGTTTTAACCAGACTAGTTATGGAAGGGGTAGGAGACTGAAGACCAATGCCCATAATCTGGTGGATGGATATACCAATATTTACGCCTTGGGAGATTGCGCCGTTTTGGATGGGGACAAGGAATATCCTGATGGACACCCGCAATTGGCCCAGCCAGCCTTACAACAGGCTAAGAATTTGGCAAGTAATCTATTGTCAGCAAATGACACTTGGAAACCATTCACCTATAAAAATAAGGGCTCTCTGGCCATAATTGGGCGTAACAAGGCTGTAATGGACCCGCCCAAGGAGCGTTTTTTTGTTAAGGGTTTTGTTGCATGGCTAATATGGATTTTTGTGCATATTATGGGCCTTGTGAATTTTAAGAACAAGGTGCGCACTTTGTACAACTGGATTGGTTATTACCTCTACAAAGACCAATATTTTAGAATGATCATTAAACCTAGGGAGCGAGGGTGAAAAGAACTGATTTACTGAAATTTAAAATTATAGGTCAACGAAATTAGAGGACTGTTCAGCAATGCGATTTCATATGCCCCCAAAGGACTGCTACGAAAGATTTCGGAGTTTTCAGCAAAATCTATACGTTGGGTATAGTAGGTATTTATAGGGTTTCTTCTCCCATAAACGTTGTAGATGGTAAAGGTCCAATCATTTTGCCAGCGTTTGTTTTTCTTGCTTTTACTAAAGTGGACGTTCCAGGAAAAGTCCAATCGATGATACAAGGGAAGCCTTGCATTGTTTCGCTCTAAAAAAATGGGTACGGTTATGCCATCAACATCCACAGTGGCATTGGGTGCAGTAAAAGGTCGCCCTGTTTGCGCTGTGAAATTAAAACTCACCGTGTTATACTTATCCTTTTCAAAATTGATGGTTCCATTAAAAACATGGGGCCTATCAAAGTCCGAAGCAAACCAATTATTGTTATTTATACGATCCGCCACTCGCTCATTCACGGATCGCAACAAACTTCTGGACCACGTATAATTGAACCATCCATTTACATTTCCTGTAGGCTTTCTAAAACTAAGTTCAACTCCGTAAGCCTGACCTTTACCTTGAACGATATCCTGCTCTACAAACTCTTCGAGGAAAAAATCTGCACCGGGTTTATAGGTGAGCACATTTTTAGTATCCCGGTAATACCCTTCCAATCCTAATTCGATACTATTGTCGCTTAGGTTTTGATAAATGCCAAGACCATAAGTGTCGCCCGTTTGTGGTTTTATATTGGCGTCGGAAACTTTCCACCTGGAGGTCGGCAAAGGCGTGGTACTGTTATAAATGTTTTGGAGGTACTGGTTCACCCGAGCATAGCTTGCCTTTAGTGAAGTGTTTTCA
This sequence comes from Flagellimonas flava, assembly GCF_900129665.1. Classification (GTDB taxonomy): domain Bacteria; phylum Bacteroidota; class Bacteroidia; order Flavobacteriales; family Flavobacteriaceae; genus Flagellimonas; species Flagellimonas flava. Next base: position 1,203,693 of record NZ_FQWL01000001.1, on the reverse strand, counting down.
TCCAAAGCAAATGAAACTCCCAATCGTGGTTCCAGACCGGTATAAGTTTTGACAGCATCGCCCTTTCCAAAAACCTCCCGGTTGGTAATGGAACCATCTATGTCATCAAAAGTAGCAAGGGTGTATGGGCCAACTAGGGTAAAATGATTGTATCGTAAACCCCCGGAAAGTGAAAGTGACGGTATGGGTTTCCAGTTAAGATTCGCATATCCAGAAAGTTCATAGCTTGTTTCATCGCTTAGCGTAACTGGAGTAATATCGGCAGCAGTACCTGGATCTAAACTTCCTGGCGAGATTTTATAGCGATTGGCCTGCACTCCAATGTAGTAGTCCCAATTATCATTGACCTGCTTGGAAAACTCTGAAATAAGACTGATATAGTTGATTGCTGATTCAAACTCGATTTCATTATTGCTCTCAATTTCTGGAAAGATAATTTTTGGTGTGTAATCACTGCCCAATAAAACTGTCTTTAGATTCGCACTTTCGTTAAAGGAATGAGTCCATCTTAAGGTACCGTTCAAGATGCCGAAATCGTATTGGTTGGTTTCAGAACTCACATTTTCGATTTGGGAAATAAGGTCGAGCTGATAAAAATCCTTACTATAAAAGCCGGTAAATGAGACCTGGTCATCTTCCGTGGGGAGGTATATCAATTTAACGGTCCCATCGGCAAATCTCGCTTTGGTATTTTTCAAACGCTCCGAAAAAATTGGGAGTAAAAAATCGGTAAACCCTCCCCGAACACCAGCATAGAGCATCAGTTTATCCTTAACCAAAGGGGTTTCTACGGATAGTCTACTGGACAAAAGTCCGAGCCCGCCGGATAGCTTAAATTTATTTACATAGGGATTCTTCACTTTAACATCCAAAACCGAAGCTATCCGCCCTCCGTAGCGCGATGGAATATTGGCACGGTAAAGATCAACGTTGGAAACCGCCTCCGGTGTGAAAACAGAAATAAGCCCAAATAGGTGGGTAGGATTAAAAATGGGAGCATATTCATAGAGTAATAGGTTCTGGTCCAACGACCCACCACGCACGGACAGTCCATTGCTCACATCGCCTGCATTATTTACCCCTGCAACCAAAGTCATACTCCTCAGTACATCAAATTCGCCCAAAGCCATGGGCAATTTTTTTAGTTCCGGAGCTTTCAGTTGCACTACTCCCATTTGTGGGGATTCTATATTGTCATTAACCTTTTTTGCCTTCACCACAACCTCGGAAAGTTGTTGTTCTTGCTCGGATAAGGCGATTTCCAACAACACATGGCGATTTAGAACTATGCGTTGTCTATATCGCTTATATCCAATGTTACTGACCGTTATAGTGTATGTGTTTTCCGGAAGCTCAAGGGCTAGGTTCCCATTTTCGTCCGTGATTCCACCGCAAGAACATGGGGTAATGGAAATCTGGGCATTTTCAATTCCTTGCGCAGTTTGTTCATCCGTAATCCTAAACGAAAGTTCATAGGTCTGGGTTTGTGCGGTCATATACCCACCAATGGAAACAATAAGAAATAGATATATGCGAAAGTTTTTTTTCACGTAAGGGTTTTATGGTTTTATTCTTCCCAAGCTTCGGGTTCCATCGCTGTTTGAAAACGTGTTTCTGAACAACTGGTGCTGGTTACAATGGGTATGTTACAAGGTGGTGCATCACCAATACATTGCGCTGGATCACATAATATTTCACACGATTCCAACTGCAGAAAATCACGGACTTCAACCGGAGGTTCTTCAATTGCCTCTCTCCTAATAAAGATGGATCTAGTGGAGCTTGCTGCGGCAGTAAACCTTCCCAAAACAAATTCATCTTTGTCCTGAGTATTGGACATATTGCCCACCAAGGCTGCGGGAGGAGGTGCGTTAAGTCCCCCATTGTTATCCACGATATCTTTGAGCACCCTATAGTAATCATAGGCTTGGGGCGATAAAGAAAATTGTTGCAGCTCCACAACAATGTTTTCCTTGGTGTATAAAATGACGTCTGCTACGGGCAAAGCATTTATTTGGAGACCGTTGGTAAACTCATCGGAAAAAATCTTTATGTTTTCATTGTATCGTTTTTGCCAACAATCTTGTTCGCACAAATAATCAGCTGTATAGTCCAACCCGAATACTGGGTTTTCCTGGCACTCCCCATCTCTTAAAATCCCGTTGGCGCAACTTTTGCAAACCATCAAATTTTCAAAGGAGGTAAACCGCCAAAAATAGTAGTTATCACTATTTGGTGGATCGGTCAAGTCAACCGAGATAAAATGACCTGGAAGAAATTCATCCTTACTTTCCCGAAAGACCAGCTCCGGATTGTAGGTTGCCCGGATATTGGAAATTGCCACAGGTTCGGAAATACGTTCTGGTGAGGATTGGTACTCCCTGCCATCGGCCAAAGTAATAGAAAGCTCCCAGATACTTCCTTCGTCAGCTACAAAGTTCAAGGGTGGAACGTAGATATTATCTTGAGGTATTAGGGATACTTCCGTGTTGGTATCCACATTTCGGTAGCGCACTATGGCATCGCCCAAAAGGTTAAATTTTAATCTATCCTGCTCCAGAACCGATTCCGACACCGTAACAAATGAAGAACCCGGAGTGGTGGATAAAAGTGCATCGATGTAAATCAATCCTTCTTCGTTTTCAAAAATGGGTTCTACAGGATCAATACATCCCAATAAGAAAAAGGCAAGCCCATACCATAGGAAATTTATCTTATTACAATAGGAGTGCTTTTTGATCTGGGCGGGCATATTCAAATTCTTCTTGCAATCATAAAGGTCGCTAAAAAATTGATGCTCAAACCGGTCGCAGCTAAATGATTGTAATAATGTATTTATCAATACATGATCAGTAAGCTAAATTCCAACCAATTTTAGCAGAATGGTTCTGTTTTGGTACAGACTGGACAAGTATTTTAAAGCATTTCGAGAGGTTTTCTTTTGGTGCTAGAAAAAGATTAACAAAAGGCAACTAAAAAGTGATATGCCTTTGTATCTAGTTCTTCTAAATGAAAAAACCCTTGAAAATCAAGGGTCTTTTGTAGCGAGAGGGAGACTTGAACTCCCGACCTCAGGGTTATGAATCCTGCGCTCTAACCACCTGAGCTACCTCGCCATATTGCGGTTTTGCGGGTGCAAATATAAAGTTTAATTTTTGCCCTATCAAAATTCATTTTAATTTATTATTTGATATTTATTTTTATATCTTCCCAGATTATAGCCTATTGTTGAAAGGAAAAATAGAACACTAGAATGAGTGATAAGGTCAAATTTGAAATTGAGTTTGTAATACAGGCCTCGCCTCAATTACTTTACCAATATATCTCTACTCCATCAGGCTTGTCAGAGTGGTATGCCGATAATGTAAACTCTAGAAGTGAGCTCTTTACATTTATTTGGGATGGAGCAGAGGAGAATGCCAAAATGCTGAAACGGAAGAGCGATGAGTTCGTGAAGTTTGCTTGGGAGGAAAATGATGATGACAGCTACTTTGAAATGCGCATCATTGTTGATGAGATTACAAAGGATGTGTCCCTTTTCATTACAGATTTTGCTGAAGATGACGAAGTGGACGAGGCTAGAATGCTCTGGGAAAACCAGGTATCGGATTTAAAGCAAGTATTGGGATCCAAGTAGAAGTATTCCAAGCGAAAACGTATATTTGGTCCCGATTTTAATCGGGACTTTTTTATGGTCAATTTTGATGGGGCATTGCTTCCCAAATCTTCTCCAATCCTTACGCACGCCAATCGTGGACTCAAATATGGCGATGCGCTGTTTGAGACCCTCCGTTGTGTAAATCAAACTCTTTTTTTCTGGGAGGACCATTACTTTAGGTTAATGGCATCGATGCGAATTTTGCGAATGGAAATTCCAATGGATTTTACCCTGGAGTTTCTAGAAGGTGAGATTCAAAGAACAGTGGTCAAAAATGGTTTGGAAGACCAACCTGTTAGGGTGAGAATGACCGTTTTCCGAAAAGATGGAGGGCTTTACGATCCAACAACCAATGAGGTTTCTTATTTGATCGAAGTTGCTCCAATGGAGTCGCCCTTTTATCTATTGAATTCGGGATCTTATGAGGTAGAATTGTTCAAGGATTACTATCTGAACAAGGATATGCTTTCCAATTTAAAGACCACCAACAAAATCCTTAATGTAGTGGCCAGTGTTTTTGCCAAGGAAAATGGCTATAATAACTGTCTATTGATCAACGGGGATAAACAAGTTGTGGAAACCATCAATGGAAATTTATTTTTGGTGAGTGGAAACACGGTAAAAACCCCACCGTTGTCCGACGGATGTTTAAATGGCGTTATCAGAAAAAAGCTAATGGAGATCATTAAAACCGTTGAAGGCTTGGAGTTGCTGGAAGAGTCCATTTCCCCATTTGAGCTTCAAAAGGCGGACGAACTTTTCTTGACCAATAGTATCCAAGGAATTATTTCCATTGGGAAATACCGAAAAAAAGAGTTTAAAAATAAGCTGGCTCAGCAGCTTCTTGGTAAACTAAATGCAAAAGCCCGTTTGGGGTGAGCTAGTTTAAAGAGGGGTTTTCAGGGGAATTGGACCAAAGCAGGTAGTCTCCGCCAAGTTCAACCATTTTTTCCTTCCAGAATGCATTGGAAGGTTTTTCAAGAATGTTACTTTCATATTCATTTTGTACCACGACCCAAGATTTGGATGAGAGCTCATGGTCCAACTGATGGGAATCCCATCCGGAGTATCCTAAGAAGAACCGAATATCTTGCTCGGTAATGGTCCCATTGTTTATTAGCTCCACAGTCTTATCAAAATTCCCGCCCCAAAAAATACCATCTGATATTTCAATGCTATCGTCTATCAATTCTGGTACTTTATGAATAAAATAAAGATTGTCCTGTTCAACGGGCCCACCATTGAAGACTTTAAAGGGGATGGTAATTTCAGATATGAGGTCGCAAATGTTGTAATCCAAGGGCTTGTTCAAGATAAAGCCTACAGAGCCCTCATGGTTGTGCTCGGCCAAAAGTACCACGGATCTGTTAAAGGAAACGTCTCCGGTAAGTGTTGGTTCCGCTATCAATAATTTTCCTTTTGTTGGTTTGAGGCCTACCATTTAGCTAGCTTCTTTCTTTTAAATGTAATATAAATCCGAATAATTACAAAAAACCTTTGGAATGACCGTAAAATAAAAAAGCACTTCCGTTGGGAAGTGCTTCTATATATTGTGTTACCAAACTGATTAGTTGACTGAACCGCTCAATTCTGCTCCAGCTTTGAACTTTACAACGTTCTTAGCTGCAATCTTGATAGTTTGTCCAGTTTGTGGATTTCTACCTTCTCTTGCATTTCTCCTGGAAACTGACCAAGAACCGAAACCTACCAAAGAAACTCTGTTTCCTTTTTTAAGCGATCCCTCTACGTTACCCAAGAAAGATTCCAATGCTTTTTTAGCCGCTGCTTTCGTGATGCCAGCATCAGCTGCCATAGCATCGATTAATTCTGTTTTGTTCATAATGGAATTAAATTAATTGTTGTAAAATAATTTTAATGCTGAACAAATTTATATGGATTTGCCTCAAACGCAAGTAAAACCAAGGGAAATCGGGTTTTTTGTTGATAACTTGAAACGTTTGTTGATAAAGTAGAAAAAAAATGGGATGATTTCTGAGACTAGTGGTAGTAAGGCTTCAGCGAAGATGGGCCTCATTATCAAGACTTAGGCCATTTAGCACTTCACCAATTTCCATTCTTCGCTTACCTGGAAGCTGTACCTCGAGCAGATGAAGATAACCTCCCTCTACAGCAACCTTTAATCCTTTCTTTTCCGGAAAAAGTTTTCCTACCATATAAGTATGTTTGGCCAACTCTATCTCCGATTTATAAATTTTGATGTTAGCCTCCTCCTTATTATTTATTAATTGGCTCCAGGCCGCTGGGTATGGACTTAAGCCCCTAATATGGTTATGGATTTGTTCCATTGATGCTGTCCAATCTATTTTGCAGGTTTCCCGGTCTATCTTATGTGCTGGTTTAATTGCTGTAGCATCCTTTTGTGGTGTACTGGTAACTTGGTCCGATACAATTTGTTGACAGGTTTCCACAACTAGTTCCGAACCAACCAACATCAATCTATCATGCAGGGTGCCAGCATTGTCCTCCAAATAAATGGGTTCCGATTTTTGTAGAATGATATGGCCCGTATCTATTTTATCATCAATAAAAAACGTGGTAACACCTGTTTCGGTTTCCCCATTGATAATGGCCCAATTGATTGGAGCAGCGCCACGATATTGGGGAAGAAGGGAGGCATGAAGATTGAAGGTGCCAAAAGTAGGCATGCTCCAAATCACCTCTGGAAGCATCCTAAAGGCAACCACTACTTGCAAGTTGGCGTTAAGTTGGGCCAACTCTTTAATAAACTCCTCATTCTTTAAATTGGTGGGCTGCATCACCTTTAGACCTCGTTCCAACGCAAAGCTTTTCACAGCGGATTCCTGCAACTTACGACCGCGACCTGCGGGTCTATCCGGCGCAGTTATAACACCAACCACCTCGAATCCGGCGTCTAAAACTGCTTTCAGGCTTCCCACCGCAAAATCGGGGGTCCCCATAAAAACGATTCGGAGTTTATTTTTTGATGTTGTATGTATTTCCATTTGTCAATAAAATCAATTCATCTTCAAGCAACTCCTGAAGCGCCATTACTACTTGTTGTTGTGCAGCCTGTAAGGTCTGTTCCAAAATCCTGGAGGTTAGTGGTTTCTTTTCCAATAGCTCCAGAATCCCACGTTTTAGTACTTCAAGCGATTGTAATTCTGTCGGTCTGCAAATATCGCATGTCCCACAAATTTTAGAAGCCTTTTCTCCAAAATAATCTAAAATATAAGCACTTCGGCAACGGGTGCTGTTGTCTATATAGCTTAATATGGCGGACATATTTTGATGCTTAACTTGGTGGAAATCCTTGATTTTGTAGGCAAAGGTATTTATGGTACGATCATCCTCACGAGGAACCAGAAAGTTGATTTCCAAATCGCTTGTGGCATTTTTATATGTCGCAATACCATCAGCATCTAACTGTTGCAATATCTTTTTTAGGTTGACTTCCCCAATGCCCGTTTTTCTTGATAGCAGGTGAAGGTTTAGTTTGGTGTCATATTCTGTAATACCTCCATAAGTTCTAAGTATGGTCTGAATAATTGGAGCCGTTTGCCGGTGCTTTTCTAAATACTCAAAGATTGTAGATTTGGAGGCAGTAAACTTTAGCGAGGTTCGTTCGGAAAAATTCTCTGACAATGAAATGACGGAGTTCTGGTCTAGGATTCGAAGACCTTGATAGGTCATATTTGCGTTAAAACCGTAGCGTTGGCAAAATACATTGAATTTTAAAGGCAAAGGTTCGGCTATGGATTCACCGTAGGAAATTTGAAAGTAATTGTTCAATTTTACGTACAACAGTTTCACAAAGTCCACATTGGGCAAACTTCCGAGAAATTGCCGTTTGGCCTGCTCTTCATCCTCTTTGTGCGTAATCATGATTGCACGGGAAGGAAGACCATCCCTTCCAGCACGACCCGCTTCCTGAAAATAGCTTTCCAAACTATCTGGAATTTGATAATGGATAACTAGCCTTACATCCGGCTTGTCCACACCCATACCAAATGCATTTGTGGCTACTATACTTTGTACTTTTCCTTCCAACCAGAGTTGTAACCTTTCCTGTTTTTCCTTTTTTGAAATCCCTCCATGAAAAAAAGTAGTCTTGATGCCATTTTTTTTCAAGAACTCCGAAAGGCTCAAGGTCATTTTTCGTGACCTGACATATACAATGGAACTCCCATCTGTTAGGGATACATATTTATTAAGCTGGTACAATTTGTCTTCCGTATGCCGAACCTGGAACGAAATGTTGGAACGGGAAAAGGAATCCTTGAAAATGGTCGCCCTTTCCATATTCAGGTTATGCAAAATGTCCTTTACCACCTTTGGGGTCGCGGTGGCCGTTAAAGCCATTAGTGGGACGTTGGGGACTATATCCCTTAATACCGCACATTCCAGATAAGCGGGTCTAAAGTCATTCCCCCACTGCGAAATACAGTGAACCTCATCAATAGCAACAAGATTTACGTTCATTTGCCTGATGCGTTCCTGGACTATGGATTGTTGTAAACGTTCCGGTGAGAGATACAAAAACTTATAATTCCCGTAGAGGCAGTTGTCCAACAAATCATGGAGCTCCGTATGGGGGATGCCACCGGTAAGGGCAATGGCTTTGATTCCCTTCAATTTAAGTTGATTAACTTGATCTTGGATAAGTGCCACCAAGGGAGAAACCACAATACATATTCCTTCCATGGCCATAGCTGGAACCTGATAACACACTGACTTTCCTCCCCCTGTAGGCATCAGGGCAAGAACATCCTTACTGTTTAGGATAGTGTCAATAATGTTCCTCTGGGATCCCCTAAAATCGTCATGACCCCAGAATTCCTTTAAAATCTGTTTTACATCTTTCTGCACTAATCTGGTTTAAGGGCTTCCAGAATAAAGGAAACACGTTCTGGAACCGGGTTCTTGGGTACAAGAATGGGATCGTAGCCAAATTTTCTATAGGCATGCATCAGGGCCTCATGAATTTTCTCCGCTTCGGCATAAGTTTCAAGTCGTTCATTGTCCGAAACATAGATTTCTTTCCAAGGTGGAACAATAAATATGGTATCGTAGGGATGGTCCTTGCACGCTGCTACGAAACTAGCGTCGTACTCCTGACCAAAAAAATCCATATAGGCCAAAACATCAGGGATTCCACGGTCAAAAAAGCTAATGGGAACATCCAAATCCAAAGAATTGAGATAATGCTGGGTTCTTCCAGAGAGAAGATTTTTATTGAATTCCAAAGCGTCATCAACAAATACAAGGGGATTTGACACAAAACTATCGGGTTCCCCATCCAACTTTGCCTTTGAGGTCATATCCCTAATAATCTCATGAAAACAGTGATGTCCCTGCTCCTCCAATCCTTTTATGATGGATGTCTTTCCCGTTCCGGGCGCACCTGTAATAACGGTTTTATGGTTCCTCAAATACAATTATTTATCAACACAAAGTAATGAAATAGCCAGAAGGAAAAAAAATTGTATCCTAAGACATATATTTGTAAAAAATAGGGTATGGAGAAGGAGAAACCTGAAGAGTTTTACGCGCGGCTTAAAGAGCAATTATTGGAAAATACGGCATGGCCCTCCAATTATTTGTACAAGTTTATTGTTCCTACGGATGATGAGAAAATCAACCAAATCAACAATATTTTTAACAACACGGGTGCTGTAATAGAATCCAAGAAATCCAAGAAGGGAACCTACACTAGTATTTCCATCACGGTGCATTTGAAGGACCCGGATGAGGTCATTGCCAAGTACAAGGAAGTGTCCAAAGTAGACGGGGTTATTTCGCTTTAGGGCAGGCATTGCTATAATTTTAGTATTTTGCAGGCGTTATCAGATAAGACTTCCCAAAATTTAATTTCATTAAACGCTTTAATTTGAACGAAGTAGAGAATTTAGAATATAATACGGAGCGTCCAAAACTCCATATTCCAGAGTATGGCCGTCATTTTCAGAAAATGGTGGACCATGCCGTTTCCATAGAAGATAGAGAAGAACGGAACAAGATTGCCAAGGCGATAATCAGCGTTATGGGCAATCTGCAGCCGCATTTACGCGATGTACCCGATTTTCAGCATAAGCTTTGGGACCAACTTTTTATCATGTCCGATTTTAAACTGGATGTGGAATCGCCTTTCCCAATTACCTCTAAGGAAGTGTTACAGCAACGGCCAGAACCATTGGAATATCCGCAGAACCATCCAAAATACCGCTTTTATGGAAATAACATTAAGCGTATGATCGATGTTGCAATCAAATGGGAGAAAGGAGATATGCGTTCCGGCTTGGAATATGCTATCGCCAATCACATGAAAAAATGCTATCTCAATTGGAACAAGGATACTGTTGAGGACAGCGCAATATTTGCACATTTGAAAGAACTTAGTGATGGGCAAATAGATTTGGCTCCAGATGGTGAAACACTTACCGACAGTGGACAGTTCCTCAAAAACCGTTTATCCAAGTCCAACAGAAACGGTGGCAGCAATAAAAAAGGACAACGAAACAACAGGGGTAAAAAAAGGTATTAAATTCCATAGGAATCCATGGGAACATTTCGAATAGAGGGTGGGCACCAATTGCATGGTGAGATAACACCCCAAGGGGCAAAGAACGAAGCACTTCAGATTCTTTGTGCAGTGCTGCTTTCAGCAGAAAAAATTACCATAAACAATATTCCGGACATCGTTGATGTCAATAAGCTAATTGCACTTTTAGAGGACTTGGGCGTAAAAATCCAGAAAAAGGGTAAGGGCAGTTACACCTTTAAGGCGGATGATGTTAATTTGGAATATCTCCAGACCGACCAATTTAAACAGGATGGACGTGGTCTACGAGGTTCCATTATGTTGGTTGGCCCGCTGTTGGCCCGATTCGGAAAAGGGTACATCCCAAAACCGGGAGGGGACAAGATTGGCCGCCGTCGTTTGGACACCCATTTTGAAGGATTCATAAAGTTGGGAGCCAAGTTCAGGTACAACCGGGAAGAGTATTTCTACGGGGTTGAAGCTGATAAGCTCAAAGGAACCTACATGCTCTTGGACGAGGCTTCCGTTACGGGTACGGCGAATATTGTGATGGCTGCAGTACTTGCAGAAGGAACAACCACCATTTACAATGCAGCTTGTGAGCCTTATTTACAGCAGTTGTGCAAGATGCTCAATCGCATGGGAGCAAAGATTTCTGGAATCGGCTCCAACTTACTGACCATAGAAGGTGTTGAAGAATTAGGCGGAACTGAGCATACCATGCTTCCAGATATGATTGAGATTGGTAGCTGGATTGGTTTAGCGGCCATGACCCGTAGTGAACTCACCATCAAAGATGTCAGCTGGGACGATTTGGGCCAGATTCCGAACGCTTTCCAAAAATTGGGGATACAATTGGAGCGACGGGGAGATGACATCTATATTCCCAAGCATGAAAACGGATACGAGGTACAGAGCTATATCGATGGTTCTATTTTGACTATTGCTGATGCGCCTTGGCCCGGTTTAACCCCGGACCTATTGAGTATTTTGCTCGTTGTGGCCATTCAGGCCAAAGGCGAGGTGGTCATCCATCAAAAAATGTTTGAAAGCCGTCTGTTCTTCGTGGACAGGTTGTTGGATATGGGTGCCAAGATCATTCTTTGTGATCCCCACCGAGCCACAGTGATTGGCCATGACTTTAAATCCACCCTAAAAGCCACCAATATGGTTTCGCCGGATATTCGGGCTGGGGTTTCCTTATTGATAGCGGCCTTGTCTGCCAAGGGCACATCCACCATCAACAACATTGAGCAAATAGATCGCGGTTACGAGAACATTGACGAACGTTTGCGTGCTATTGGCGCCAAAATTGTTCGGGTTTAAGACTTTTCAACCTGTGCCCTGAATACCTTGGGCGACATTCCGGTGAACTTTTTAAATGTGGTAGCAAAATATTGGGACGTACTGAATCCCAAATTGTAAGCAACCTCGGTTACGGAATTGGTCTTTAGCAGTTCTTCTTTGGCCCTTTCAATCTTTAATCTGTTGATGTAGGCTTTGGGCGGAGCCCCAAAATGCTGTTTGAACCAGCTTTTAAAGTAAGCGGTTGAGAAATTCACCAATTCAGCCAACTCATCCACATAGATAATCCGATGCAAGTTTTTGGCTATAAAATCATCAATAATCTTAACTCTTTCCGAAGGAACTACAATTTGTACGGTCTGGGATAGTTCAAGAGTTTCCAACAGCAACTGAACCAATAATTGGTTTGTGGTGAGCTGGACTAATGTGGTCTGATCCGATTCAAGTTGGTCAATCAATTTTTGTAAAAGAGATTTTAGACTTAGGCTTCCTTTAAATATCTCCCCTGTATTAGCCTTGAGCGACGATATTAGAAAATCTGACTGTTCTTCAGGAAGATTGCAAAGCTGCCCTTGGGTATGATCTATATAAACCTGGAGCCAATACAATTCCCCAATATCCTCTGGATAAACCCCAGAACTGTGAGCGTGATTGGGTGGCACAATCAAGATATCATTACCTCGAAGTTTTAGTAATTTCCCTTCCAATTCATAATACTGCTGCCCTCTAATACAAAAGCAAATTTCCATTACACCCTGGTGCTGGTGGGATTCCAGTATGGGTTCAACTTTTCGATAATGGTAATGTCCAAAATCCACAAACCTTGGATAACCCAAGCTTGGTAGGTGGAATACTCTGCGTTTTTTTGTTTGATTTTGCATGTATATGTATAAAAAAATAGGGTCATACGAATTTAGAAGACTTTCCTCAGAATTCCGATTTAATTTGACCCATCAAGTTTAAACCATAAACGATGAAAGATTTGTTCCTAAAAAATGGATATGCAAAATTGGACCGTTTGATTCCCAATTCAGAAGTAGAAAATTTAAGAGTTTTATACGATGAATTACTTCAGGACAAAGAGCGCACCTTGGGATTGCGAAGTGATTTGGGTGGGGGAGAAGGTGGTACTGTGGAAAAAATCACCCAGATTATGCGCCCCAGCATGGTTGAGCCAAAACTCTTAGAGACGATTTCCTATCTACTAGCTTTGGATCATGTAAAAGACATGTTGGGTGAGGATATGGAGCTCGATTTTGATATGCTCATCAACAAAGCACCCCACACCAACACCCCAACACCGTGGCATCAGGATGCCGCCTATTGGATAAAAATGCCGGACAAACGATCGGCCAGCTGTTGGATTGCTTTGGATGAGGTCTATGAGGAAAACGGCTGTATGTGGTTCATTCCCAAAGATGGAGATACTATTTTACCTCATAAGCATTACACCGAAGGTGGTGCCTTGCATTGTGAAACAGATGCCATAAATGCGGAATGCATTCCGCTCAAACCTGGAGGTTGTACTTTCCATGATGGATTTACCCTCCATTATAGCAGAGGCAATACTACAGATTCGCAAAGACGGGCTTTAATTCTTAATTTCAGGCCTAAAGCAATGATCCAGTTAGAGCGGGAGCAGGGCGTTGATCATACCGGAGAGCGAAAAGTACGGAACAAATAACCTATGGAAATAAAATGGATATATCCAAGATGGGGGAGTGCCCACCTGGAATGGGAAGTGTTTTTGAGCAAGGTCAAAGAACATGGCTATCACGGCGTGGAAATAGATTTGCCATTTGGTCCGGATAAGAAAGAAATCGCAACCATGTTAACCGATTTTGAGCTGGACTTTGTGGGGCAGCATTGGCAGACTCAGGAAGTAGATCATGAAAAGCACATGGAGGAGTACAAACGCCATTTGTACAATTTGGCTGAGGAAAAGCCTTTGTTGATCAATTCCCACACAGGACGGGATTTCTTTTCTTTTGAACAGAATTTGGAGTTGATCAAACTTGCACAACAAGTAGAGGTGGAAACAGGTGTTCCTATCGCCCACGAAACGCACCGGTCGCGATTTCCCTTTGCGGCACATGTTTGTAAGCAATATTTGCATGAAATTACATCTTTAAAACTGACTTCAGACCTTTCCCATTGGTGCTGTGTGGCTGAAACCTTGTTGGAGAACCAGCAAGAGGCTGTGGATTTGGCTATACAACATACCTATCACATCCATGCAAGGGTAGGGTCTACCCAGAGTCCGCAAGTTATGGACCCAAGGGTTGATACATACCAAGAGGAGTTAGCTCAATTCAAAAAATGGTGGAAAGCCATGCTTGAAAATGCCGAATCAGGGGGGAGGCCGTATATCACGATTGCCCCAGAGTATGGCCCGCTACCTTATGCTTTGCAGCACCCTCAAACAGGAGAATTATTGGGGGATCAATGGGAAATCAACCAATTTATTAGAAAGGAAATTGAAGATTTATGGGATTAGTTATGGCTCCAATTGTTGGGGTCATCACTATCATTGGGTGACAGTCCCAGGATATCCCCATGGGTATCCACTCCTAGACCGACCACACTTCGGTTGACATAGTTAAAATAACTGACCACTTGATTGACTTCCAAGATTTCACCTTCGGTGAAGCCCACTTCCCTTAGGTGTTCAATATCTTGCTGTGTTATATCCGCATGGTTCAGCGTAAGCATTTTCGCATATAGGCTCCCAGCAAAGAATTTGGTGGAAAAGAAGTCGGATAATTTATTCTTTAGAACAACTTCTTTGAAAGTATCTGCTCTGGAATCATCGCCCAATAACCGCTTAAAGCCCTCAAAATGATGCTGAAAACAATAATCACATTGGTTAAGATGGCTCACATAAGTTCCCAAAGCTTCCAAATACCATTTGGGAAGGGTGTTGTTGGAATTGTGGAGCACGTTTTTATAGAGCGCCATATGACCCACCAAAGTATGTGGCCGTAAACTGTGGATAAGCAACACGTTGTCCACATTGTTGTTGGGGCCTTTTACCCGATCATAAATTCGTTTGAGTTCCTTGTTGGCTTCCTCATAGCCGATAATTTTGATCCAGCTCATTAATACATGGTGTTGGGGTTGGCGGATTTCTCCGGAATTTGTTGGATGGCATCCCAATGTTCGCAAATTTTTCCATTTTCATCAAACCGGAAGAAATCCATGGTTACGTATTGATCGTTGCCCGGCCAGGTTTGGTGGGTGTGCAGGGCCACCAAATTGCCTTCGGCAATGCAGCGTACAAATTCAATGGATTTATCGGGATACTCATCCTGCATTTGTTCAAAATAGCTGATAAACCCTTGGGTGCCATCGGCCACATCTGGGTTGTGTTGGATGTATTCTTCGCCTACATACTTTTCAATGGCTTCGGCGGGGTGCCCTAAATAGGCCATTTTATAAAAGGCAATGGCGTTTAGTTTGTTTTGTTCCAAGTTCATGTCTGTTTGTTTATTTGTCGTCAGTTCGAGTAGGTTTTCGATAGAAAACCATATCGAGAACTCATTTAGCCTAACGCGTCAATTCGAATTTTTCCAAAGGAAAAGTATCGAGAATCAAGGATTTGGCATATAAAATTCTTGTTTTCGATACAATTTTTTCAGCGATAGACTGAAAAAATCACTCAAACTGACGAATTTCAATAAATAAGCCGTCAAAGAATATTTCTAATATCCGTCCAATTAATCAACTGAATGTCGTCCCGGGCAATTTGCGCCTTGGCAAAATCGCTGGTAAAGAAATCAAAATCTATCTGCCGCCATTCCGACCCAAAGTTGGGATGGTTCACCGTTACCCCCTGCATTTCCTGTTCGTCAAAAGCTGGATGAATCAAGATCACATTGAAACCTTCCACCAAGTCATCAAACACACCCGCATAATAGTCCCACAATTGGCCCTTTTCAAAATACGAAATATCCCCAATGTGGACTTTGTCCACTGGAATGGCCTCGGGTTTTATCGGATTACTTTCATCCAGGCCGACCATATCGGATAATTCTCGACTACGCTGCACAGGAAGTTTGTAACGTCTACCCAATTCCTTATAGACTTCAAACAAATCAGGGCGGCTCCCCACACTGTACATGTGCGAATCCAAATGGGAAGGGGAGAGGCCGTATGAGAGGAATTTTTCTATCTGGGCAGTGAGTTCCTTGCGGACATCTTCGGCCGCGGCATGTTCCCGAACTTGTTCCCGTTTTTTATAGAAATGTCCATTGGAATCTACCAAAGAGGGCACTTCAGAAACGGGCAACACAGGGCCAAACTTATAGTTTTCCCATTCGCAAGTGAGGGTAAGGTGTACCCCATGATCAAACTGAAGATTTTGTTTTGTCCACTGCGCCATTTCATAAAACCAAGGGCAGGGCACCATAATGCTGCAGGAGTTTACAATCCCAGATTGCAAGGATTGCATGGTGGCCAAATTCTCTGAATGGGAGAGTCCAGCATCATCCGCATGAATCATTAAAAGTTTGGTGTTGGCAGGATAGCCGAGTTTTTGGGCGAGGTTCATTTTGGAATTATTTGTATTAAAATGAATTCTAAAGGGTTACCCCTTTTCCACCAAACTCCCATCCGGATATTGTGCAAACCGACCTTTATCCTGATCATGTACATTATCGGGGTAAGGCCAGGGCCAGCCACCGAACTGGGTCAAACGGTATTCTTCCATAGCTTGCTGGATTTCCTCCTCGGTATTCATTACAAAAGGCCCGTACTTGGCCACAGGTTCATCTATGGGTTGTCCTTGCAGCATTAAAAAATAGGCTTTTTCCGCACCAATTTTAAGGGTCACCTCTTGGAAAGGGTCCAAAGCAATACCAAAGTTGGGATTTACCTTTCTATCTCCAATATAAATCTCTGAACCTTCGTAGAAATAGAGGGTTCGAGTAGCCAAGGAGCTAATTTTAGGCAACGTGTATTCCGTTTCAGCCTCCACGTGGATATTCCAAATGGCAACTTGGTGCTCATCTTTGGCCGCCCAAGAATTTGGGGCAGGGTCATTGGCTTGGGCGCCTCTATAGTTTCCTGCTATGACTTTGATTTGGGCATTTTTTTCCTGAATCACAGGGATGTCCTCATGCCAGAGCATTTTAAAATGCGGTTCCACAAACTTATCAGCCTTAGGGAGATTCAACCAGATTTGGAACAGCTCCAAAGGGTTGTCCTTATCCGTGTTGAGCAAAGGAAACATTTCGGAATGTTGCACGCCCCTGCCTGCCGTCATCCACTGCACATCGCCTTGACCAAAGCGGCCGGCTGCGCCCAAAGAATCAGAATGATCACAAAAACCTTTGTTGACAATAGTGATGGTTTCAAATCCGCGATGAGGGTGGTACGGAAAACCTGGAATGGTCTGCCCGTGGTACATACGCCATCCGTCTTTGATAGTAAAATCGTTACCAATGTTTCTGCCTTCCAAGTGTTTGGGGTCAGGACCTAGTTCACCATTCCCTTTGGGATAATGGTCCAAATGGTACACACAGAACAAAAAGGGGTCTTGGGTCTGCCAAGGAAAACCTAACGGAAAGGTTTGTAGAATAGGATCGGGCATAGCTTATTTTTAGTTAATCGTGCTTTGGTTCTGAAGTTTTTGGAGTAGTGAATTGGGTACTCAGGTATTTCTGTTTCCATTCCCCGTTTTCATAGCTCCCTACAATAAAATTATAGGTATTATCATCCACGAATTCCCAATAATCGGTTACTAAGGATTCCCCATAGGCGTAGGTATAGACAATGTCTTTGCCTTTGGCGGTAACCGTACCCTCGGTAACTCCGCCGAACACATCAAACTCCCAAAACTTAATGGTATTTGATGCGGCATCAAATTTACGAAGACCATGATTCCGGGGACCGTAGATTGTTTGTTCCTTGTTGGTATAGCCATTGGAATCTGCTATGACCAGCGTTTGGCCAAGGTCGTATCGGAACGTAATATCCTGCTTAAACTTGGAACCATCTCCCCAATTTCCCTCGGCGGACCAGGTTTTGCCCACCAAAGGTTCAAAAAAAGAAAGTTGGTTTTCCTGACTTTGTAAGTTTCCTAAGCCTGCAAAAAGCAGGCTTAGGAATATTATTTTTTTCATATAAATTCTAGTTGCTCCCAATAGGGGGAGGTCCATCGATCATGGCCTCATATTTCTCATCACCCTTACGGGTTTTATACTCCTCTTTGACCTTGGCCACCAACTTTGGATTTTCAAACAGGTCCGCCATAGTCATCGCCATAGCCTTGGAGGCATAGATCATTCCTTTATGGCCAATGCTCATTCCACCACAGGCTACCACGGCCCAAGAATGCCAAGGGGTGTCTTTGGGTGCTGTGGTTACGCTTAGGTTAATGTTGGGTACATTCCAACTAACGTCGGCTACATCTGTTGAACCTCCGCCAGGATTTTTTTCTGTTTCTCTCAAGGGTTCAATTTTACTGTCCATTCCCACTTGTGGTTTGCCGGTGGCTTCTTGGATACCCTTACCAAATGCAATTTCCTGTTCAGTATAGGTTATGGGACCCAGCAGTTCTAAGTTTTTTTGCATGATTTCCCCTCCGGAACGGTTCACCAACATCTCATAAATTCCGGAAACCAGTGAGATTTTATAATCCACATTGGCCATGATGGCGGCGCCTTCAGCCATTTTTTTTACGCGTTCGTAAGTGGGTAGCATTACTTTTCTTTTTGGATCTCTAACCCGAACCCAAATTCTGGAATAATCAGGGACTACGTTGACTACCTGGCCTCCATCTTGGATATGATAATGTATTCTGGATGTGGGTTTGATATGTTCTCTATAGTAGTTCATTCCGTTGGTGTATAACTCAAGAGCATCGGAAGCGCTGCGTCCGTTCCATGGATCTGCGGAAGCATGGGCGGCCTGTCCATAGAATTCTACGATAAAGTCAATTAGTGAAAGGCCGCTTTGAACATCAGCCTCCGTATTGGCGCCAGGATGCCAGCTGATGTTAACATCAACGTCATCCCAAAGTCCGGCCTTCACCATCCACACCTTAGCAAAGAACTTTTCTTCGGCCGGAGTACCCAAAAACTTAACTGTCCCCTTGAGTTTACCTGCTTCAATTTGCTCCTTAATGGCAATGGCAGCACCCAAACTAGCCGCTCCAAACAAATTATGTCCACAACCATGACCTGGTGCTCCGTCTATTCTTGGATCCTTGGTGGGAACCGTTTTTTGCGAAAGTCCAGGAAGGGCATCAAATTCCCCCAAAACACTGATCACTGGTTGCCCAGAACCATAGGTGGCCGTAAATGCAGTAGGGATATCTGCCACACCCCTGGTTACCGTAAGCCCATTTTTTTCGGCGTAAGAAGCAAGCACTTCCGCCGAATTGGATTCATTGAAAGCAGTTTCGGCATACTCCCAAATGGAATCGCTGACCTTGATTAGGTTTTCTTTATGGTCTTCAATGGAAGCGATTATCGCTTTTTTGGTAGAATTCATTTTTTGCGCCCCAAGGTTGGCAGAAAGCAAGCACAAGATTAAAAGTGTAAAGAATTGTTTCATTATATGTGATATTTGAATTAGTCTAAAACCCGGTAACATCCTCTGAAAGTAGAAGAAGAGATTTCTTTCCTTTAAGAAAGTATCAACACTTAAAAGTACTGAAAAACCTTTAACCCACGGCGTCCTTATAGACTTTTAGGCAGCGTTCGCGGGCCATTTTGTGGTTAACGATTTCTGGGGGATAGGTAAGTTCTTGAAATTCAGGAACCCATTTATTTACATAACCACCCTTTGGATCGAATTTGGTGAGCTGTAGAGTAGGGTTGAAAATCCGAAAATATGGTGCTGCATCAACCCCTGAACCGCAGGCCCATTGCCAGTTGCCCACGTTGCTGGCCAGTTCATAGTCCAATAGTCTTAGGGCAAAATAAGCCTCACCCCAACGCCAATCGATAAGAAGGTGCTTGCACAAAAAACTTGCCACCAGCATTCGTACCCTATTGTGCATATAGCCTGTCGCGTTCAATTCCCGCATACCTGCATCTACTAGGGGGTACCCCGTCTGACCAATTTTCCATAGGTTAAACTCGGCCTCGTTGTTTCGCCATTGGATGCGGTCGTATTTGGGTTTGAAGGCCTTGGTGACCGTATGGGGAAAATGCCATAGAATTTGCATAAAGAACTCGCGCCATATCAGTTCGTTCCAAAAAGTCTCGTTCTCTTCTTGAATGGCCTTTTTTACTGCCTTTCGGACAGAAATGGTTCCAAACCTTAGATGTGGTCCTAATCTTGAGGTACCTCGGTGGAGACTGGGAATGTTTCTTGTATGCTCATAGTTGCTGATCAAACTGGGCGAAAGTTCAAAATCTGGAACCACAATCTTTGAGGGTTCAAAACCTAATTCTCGAAGTGATATTTGGGGAAGGTCGGAGGCGATTAAAAGATTATGGAAGTAGCTTCGCGTATCAAACTCCTTGAGATGTTCAATGGGGTTAAAGCTTTCCTTCCAGCGCTTTTTAAACGGGGTGTATACAACATAAGGTCGCCCATCATCCTTTACAATATCATCCTTTTCAAAAATGACCTGGTCTTTAAAGGTGTTTAAAGCGATGTTATTGGCTCCAAGTAATTCACGTATGGATTGGTCACGGTTTTGAGCGTAAGGCTCATAATCGTGATTGGTGTATACGGAGGCTATCTCAAATTGTTGGATGAGTTCTGTAAAAACCTCCAGGGGTTTTCCTTTATAAAAAGCTAATCCGCTTTTATGTTTTGCTTTAAGTTCAGTATTGATTTTTTGAAGACAACCGTAAAAAAAGGAAACACGGGCGTCTTGTTTGGGAAGTTTGTGAAGTATTTCAGTATCAAAAATAAAAATAGGGAGTACAGGACAATTACTGTTTAGTGCATGGTACAAAGCCGCATTGTCGTCGAGTCTAAGGTCTCGTCTAAACCAGAAAATGGAAACGGGCCCGGTCATAGAATTGTGCTATAGCTTGATAGTATGGACTTCCTAGACAGGTTTTAGTGTCAAATGACTGTCTTCAGCAATGTTGGAAGCGAATAATTTGTTCAGTTGCCGTTCGCGATACTCGAAAATTTGCTCCAGTTGCCGCTTTACAAAAAGCGAATGCGCCGTTCGGCCTAAAATCCCTAAAGGCAATTTGTAATCGATAATATCTTCCATTTCAATCCCAGTGCCCTTTTCAACAATAAAATGTTTGTGATGCCACAAATCATAGGGCCCAAAACGTTGTTCATCAACAAAATATTCACCTTCCCTTACATGTGTAATTTCAGTGACCCATTTGGTGCTGTAAAATGGAAATGGTTTCACAATGTACTGAATTATCTGACCGGGATACATTTTCTTTTCCGCACCTGAAAGGATGTTGAATCCCATGTGGTCCGGGGTAATGGTCGCCAAATTTTTTGGATTGGAAAGAAAATCCCAGGCTTCCTTTTTGGAAATGGGTAAATACTGTTTTTTGTGTAACCGGTAGATTTTCATGTCTTACAAAGATAATAAATTTGTTTAATAAAAAATAAAAAAGATTAAACAAAAATAGATTTGTTTCCTGTGTTTTGTTTTTAAGTCTTTCTTAACAATCGCAACTTGCCATTATATTTAGTTTTGTTTCACTAACAAATTTAAAACACCATTTACATGAAAAAATTAGCATTATTTGTGTTTGTAGCGCTTCTTTCCGTTTCCATGGAAGCACAGTTACAGACACCTCAACCCAGCCCATCATCCAAACTTAAACAGACCGTGGGTCTTACAGAAGTAGTGGTGGAATATGCCCGACCTTCCATGCGAGGAAGAAAAGTATTTGGAGATTTGGTGCCCTACGGTGATCTTTGGAGAACTGGTGCTAACCAAAATACAAAAGTTACTTTTAGTGATGACGTTACGGTTGATGGTCAAGAGATGAAAGCAGGAACTTATGCGTTGTATACCAAGCCTGGTGAGTCCTCCTGGGAAGTGATTTTCTATGCAGACGCCAACAATTGGGGCACTCCAAGAGAATGGGATGACAGCAAGGTGGCTGCTAAGACTACTGTTGAAGCGTATCAGATGCCTATGGCTGTTGAGACTTTTACAATTACGATTGACGATTTACACAACAACGGAGCGACATTGGGTATGATTTGGGAAAATGCCTATGTGGGTGTCAAGTTTGAGGTTCCTACACTGGCCAAAGCCCAGAAAAGCATCGACGCTGTGATGGCAGGCCCTGGGGCGAACGAATATTATTCGGCAGCTTCTTATTACTATGAGGAAGGGAAGGATTTGGCCAAGGCCAAAGAATGGATTGATAAGGCTGTGGAAATGCGACCAGAAGCATTTTGGGTGATGAGAAGACAATCTTTGATCTATGCCAAATTGGGAGATAAAAAAGGAGCCATCGAGGCGGCTAAAAGATCCATGAAAGTTGCTGAAGAGGCTGGAAACTCTGATTATGTAGAGCTGAACAAAAAGTCTCTTAAAGAATGGGGAGCGCTGTAAACCTGCACACCTTTTAATAGAACTGACCCACGCAAACGCGTGGGTTTTTTTACGCCTTGATTGGAGGTTTTCTTAGAAATCCGTCAAAACTCTCAATGATTAGGGCCAGGATAATTACCAAACCGCATCCAAAGGCGTTGAGCCATAAATAGGACATCCAGTCCAAATACCAACCAATAATCACAATGACCTGGGTGGCGAGGGCCGCAACAAATACGGCATTTCCTTTTACAAACTTGAAAAAGAAGGCCAGCAAAAATATACCTAATACGTTACCGTAGAAAATGGAGCCAATAATATTTACCAACTGAATAAGATTATCGAAAAGATTAGCCACACAGGCAATTATGATTGCAAGAACACCCCAAATTAAGGTAAAACCTTTGGTGGCCCAGAGGTAGTGTTTTTCATCCTTTTCAGTTGTGTTGTTTCTTTTGTATAAATCAAGAGCTGTAATGGTCCCAAGTGCATTCAACTCCGAGGCCGTTGACGACATGGCGGCTGAGAGGATTACAGCCAATAAGAGGCCGATTAAACCAGCAGGAAGATTGTCCAAGATAAAATGGATAAAAACATAATCCTTGTCATTGGTTTCCACAGAGCTATCCGCTTTGGCTATAAGGGATTTGGCTGCATCCCGGTTAGCTCTCTCCCTCTGGTTAATTTTTAGAATATCCAGTTCTGCCTGTTGTATAGCGTTATATTCCTTAAGGCTCAAAGCTGTTGAAAATGCTTCTTGGGCCTTTTTCTTTTCCTGTTCCAAAGCCACATGGCCTTCTTCCAAAATACGGTAATCTTCAGCATATTCCGAGTTTTGAATAGCTTCGGCAGCGGCAGGATTAAAGTTTATAGGGGAGTGGTTATATTGGTAAAAAACGAAGACCATCGCACCTACCAAAAGGATGAAAAATTGCATTGGGATTTTGAAAATTCCGTTGAAAATAAGCCCTAATTGGCTTTCGCGGACAGATTCTCCCGACAGATAACGTTGCACCTGACTTTGGTCGGTCCCAAAATACGCTAGGGCCAAAAAGAATCCACCTGTTATCCCACTCCAAAAAGTGTAGCGATTATTGGTGTCCAAGCTAAAATCCAAAATTTGTAGTTTGTTGTTGGCACCGGCTATTTTCAATGCTTCGCCAAAGGATACCCCGTTGGGAAGGGAACCTAATATAAAAAAGAAAGCAAAGAACATGCCCACCATGATGATGAACATTTGCTGCTTTTGCGTAACACTGACTGCTTTGGTGCCACCGGAAACGGTGTATAAAATCACCAAAATTCCTATGATGATGTTAAGGGTGCGTAAATCCCAGCCTAGTACCGCCGAGAGAATTATGGATGGAGCAAAAATGGTTATCCCCGCTGCCAATCCCCGTTGAATTAAAAACAAAATGGCTGTTAAGGTCCGGGTTTTAAGGTCGAACCTCCCTTCAAGCATTTCATAGGCCGTATAAACTTTTAGTTTTCGGTAGATAGGAATAAAAACCAGACAGATGACAATCATTGCCATTGGCAATCCAAAATAAAACTGCACAAATCCCAGACCGTCATGGAATGCTTGCCCAGGTGTTGATAGAAAAGTTATGGCACTGGCCTGTGTTGCCATTACGGAGAGACCGATGGTCCACCATTTGGCATCATTTCCGCCCATCACATAATCCTCAACATTTTTACTGCCCTTGGTTTTCCAAACACCGTAACCAACTATAAAGAGCAGGGTGCTGCCCAGGACAATCCAATCTAATATCCCCATTAAGGTCTAGTTATTTAGCATCATTATGAAGTAGAAAATCAAAATGTAAATGGCATTCAATAGCAATACAACCGTGTATTCCCTTTTCCATACCAATTTACTTTGCATATTATCCTTTGACATTGCTTTCTTTTTTCACTTCACTTTTTCCAATGGACAACATATTGGCAAAAAGTTTGTACGCCCCGGAAACTCCTGCAGGAAGTTCCCTGAAAAAGCTTAGTCCCGTGTAAATGTAGTGGCCGTCGCCATATGGTGCCACCAAGAGGCTTCCTTCTTTCGAGGTTTCACCTTCATCGGTCATGGAGAGCACCGGAGTGAATTCCTGACTCCATTCCTTCGGAAAATAAAGTCCACGTTCCTGCACCCATCCATCAAAGTCACTTTCCTTGATGGTGTTGGGAAAGTTGACCAAAGAATGGTCATTGGCAATAATACTTACACTGGCAGTTTCATCCGTAACCCTGTCCCGTGATAGAGTAAGGTCGTAGGGTGCAATGTTTTCAAATTGTTTGCTCCATCTTCCGGCCGTGTTGTACTGTACGATCATATTACCACCGTTTTCTACGTACTCGAAGAGCAAGGGCTGTTTAAATTTTAGCGATTCCACCACATTGTAGGCCCTTATTCCAACCACTATGGCATCATATTTATCCAAAGAACCACTTTGGATATCGTTGGGGTCTATGGTATGAACTTGGTAACCAATTTGTTTAAGGCTTTCAGGAACTTTGTCCCCGGCACCCATGATGTAGCCAATATGTTCCCCGGATTTC
The DNA here is from genome assembly GCF_900129665.1 of Flagellimonas flava. GTDB lineage: Bacteria > Bacteroidota > Bacteroidia > Flavobacteriales > Flavobacteriaceae > Flagellimonas > Flagellimonas flava. Next base: position 1,179,171 of record NZ_FQWL01000001.1, on the reverse strand, counting down.
TGAATGTTCATCCTCACCACTTTGGCCTCGGCCGGCAATAGTATGGACTGTTTTGGAATGTGGTCGTAGACGATTTCAACCAACTCTTTGTCAAATTCATTTCCATTAAGTGTAACAATTGAAGTAATATTCCCTTCACTATCGTTCGATGGTGGTGTTACCTGAAAAGTTACGGCTTGTTCCTGTCCTTTTTGGGCTATTGAAAAGGAGGCGTTTTCAGGTAGTACCGTCCAACCTTGGGGATGTTCCAAATGCACGGTTCCGGAAACATTGTTTTTGCCTGCTCTCACCTGTACCAATACCTCACGCGGTTGGGCATCACTAAAAATCATGACCTCTTCGGCAATCTTGGAGGTAACCGAGGGAAGTACCGCGAAGGGTTCATACAACTCACCTTTATCAGGTTTGGAATATCTATGAATCACGGGTTTTATAAAGTTTATCTGATAACCGTCGAAATCCAAGGAGAAAGTAGCGTGAAAGACACTTGGAGTTTCAGGTTTTCCTATCATTTCTTGTTCGTTCACCACGTACATCCCCAAACTACCAGGTTTATCCAACCAATAGGGACTGGAACTGGTGGCATCAGCAGGAATATCGAAATCCAAGGTTAAATTTTCCTTTTTGTTATTAGTCAAAGTCAGATTAGGAGTCAATTTGGAAGTTACTCCAGTGACGGTAATTTCCTTTAGACCAATTTGCTGTGGACTTCTGTTCACTACCTCAATGTTAAGTTTGGCAGCATCCCCGGGAGTAGTGGAACCTGATTCGGTGCTAACTTCCATATAGAGTCCTGCACAGTCCAGAATAAGCTCCCTCAATTCCTCGGATTTAAGTGTTTTCCAATGATTGTCCTCAATCTGTTGTAGGAGTTGGTAGGCCTTTACCAAATCGGGCAAATGTTGGGAAGGATCGCTAAAATTAAAGTTCGACTCCACACCTTCCAGAATCTTACCAATAGCGTCGCCACCTTTTACCCGGGTCCATGTAGTGTTTATGCCATCAAAAAGATTGTTGGAAGCGGGCATGTCCCCTTTCAACAATTCTACATATTCGTCCTGCGACCCTCGAGTGGTCAATCTGCCGAATCCCTGACAAAGGTGTTGGCTACTGGCCATGGACGCAATTTCATTATTGGAAAGCCCCAGTTCAGGATAGTAAACTCCAATATCCAATTTTAGCATTTTGGATTTGTCCGCCTTTTCAAAATTCTCCCGACTACCATAAAACCACCAAGATGTATTAAAAAATATACGTTTGGGCTGCCAGATCGAGGTTAACTGAAGTTGTTCTGGATACTTATTGGTATCACCGGCCAGATCGAAGGCCTCTACGCTCAACATCGCTGAGGTGGTATGGTGTCCATGTGTTGTGCCTGGTGTTCTATGATCAAAACGGTTTACGATTACATCGGGTTTAAGTTTTCTGATGGCCCATACGACATCGGCAAGTACTTTGTCCTCATCCCAAATGGTAAGTGTCTCCTTGGGATGTTTGGAATAACCAAAATCATTGGCCCTGGAAAACCATTGTTCCCCACCATCCACGCGCCGTGCAGCAAGCAACTCTTGAGTTCGCAGAACCCCCAATAATTCTCTTAACTCAGACCCGATTAAATTCTGGCCACCATCACCACGTGTAAGCGAAAGGTACGCGGTTCGTGCCTTATCGTGATTGGATAGATAGGAAATTAAACGAGTGTTTTCATCATCCGGGTGTGCCGCTACATAAAGTGCGGTCCCCAAAAAATTCAGTTTTTGGAGCTTGTGGTGAATTTGGGTGGAAGAGGGTTTGTTGGGTGCCTGAGCAAATGATGTGGCAACAAGGCAAATCAAACTTAGGCTGCTAACCCATAATTTTTGCATACCTGATTATTTAGTGGTTGCACCAAATATAGAAAGATTAGTACCAGAGCAAATGGAATTTAGAACATCTTTAACAAGAGGAGACATCCCAAAATAGACCTTCCTAGAGACCCAAACTATCCCTTAAAATGACATCTTTATTGCTGTTCTGTCCCCAGTACGCTGTTTTAATTGATTTTAATCGGGTTGCCTTGGTTGTCAATTGCTTTGCACTTGGGCCAAAACCACTCTTGAAGGTCTCCGACCAACTTTCAATGCTATGTGGGAAAGATGTGGTAAAAGTAATTTGTAAAGTCCTTTCCAGCTCGGGGTAGGTCAAAGTGTAAGAACTAAGAGCACCATCTTGGGACAATTTAGCAACTGCATTATAGGCCTTTAAGGCTTTGTGCCGCAACCTCGAAAATTCCAAGGATGGAATTACTTCCAGTTCTCCGACTGGTAAATCCGTTGGGTTAATTCTAATCTTGTTCCAAATTTCGTTCTCCAACAGGTTTTTATCCAGAGTTACTTCTTGGTCCGCCTCAGACTCAAAATAAGAGTGGGAGGTAAGCTCAAATTGCTCTCTATTATTGAGTTGGGAGTACACATGTCCACACCATTCTTGCATGGACAAACTTGTTTTTATGGCATGCTGATTATCGTGAACGGGATAAAAAGTGCTGCTCATCACGGAATAGGGGTAAATGCCTGTAAGATATTTTTTGGTAGCGTTGAGTTTTAATACGGATACATTACTTCTATTCTGTCTATCGGCCTTCACCTGTTTTTCAGGCAGAAAAGGCTCCGTTACATAGATGAGGACTGCATGTCCGTCCCTCAGTTCGCCATAGCGGGCTTGTTCCAATTTGTAAGATGTTATTTCTGCATTTCCTGCATACCAATAGGACTTAAACTCATCCGACAAGACCTTTTTTGGCTCTTTAGCTTCCGATGATTCCAGATTGGCAACCAAGGGTTTTTCCATGTTTGAGGCCTTGGTTTTTTCAACACAAGAATTTAGTAAGGACAATAGGGTAAGACAAAATACAAGGAGCAGGAAATTATGCAGTACTTTTTTCATGATAGCAAGAGTTTGTATAAAGTTACGAATGAATACCTAGGAAACCAGTGCCATTAACGTTTTGTAAACTAAGTGGGTTGGCAGCCCAACTACATTGGTATAAGACCCCTTAATTTCAGAAATACCGATCATCCCGATCCATTCCTGAATGCCGTAAGCACCGGCTTTGTCAAATGGTTTACAAGTATCAATATAGAATTCAAGTTCTTCGTTAGTAAAATCTTTGAACTTTACTTGGGTTATGGCATGAGCCGTTTTTTGATTGGAAACCGAGGTAAAGCAGACGGAGGTAATGACTTCATGCCAGTCTCCGGACATCAATTGCAACATATGCTTTGCCTCCTCCTTGCTAGACGCCTTTGCCAATGATGTTTCTCTGTGCCACACGACCGTATCTGAAGTAATAACTATATCCTTCGGCTCCAACAGTTGTTTAAAAGGAGTGGCTTTCAGCTTTGCCAAATAATCTGAAATTTCACTTCCTTTTAAATGGTCGGGGTAAACTTCTTCCACCGCCATCGGCCGGACCTCAAAATCAAACCCCATTTCTTCCAAAAACTTCTTTCGTCTTGGGGAACCAGAACCAAGAATTAGCCTATACCCTTTCAATTTTTCTTTAAGTGGATGTGTGGGCTCAGTCATTTTTAGAGCTGTAATTATCGTTCCAATCGCCGCGTACCTTTAAAACCTGTTCAACAATGTCCCGAACACAACCATCTCCTCCATTCTTATGGCTCACATAATCTGAAATAGCTTTGACCTCTGCAACGGCATTTTGAGGAGCTGTGGCCAAGGCAACCATTTTCATTGGATGAACATCGGGTATGTCATCTCCCATATATAAAACTGAATTGGGATCGATATTGTGGATATCCAAATACTCGTCCAAAGGGTCCTGTTTATGATGTGCACCAAGATAAATATCGGTGATGCCGAGTCCTTGCAAACGTGTTTTTACACCTTCATTGGTACCTCCGGAGATGATGCAGATGTTATATCCTTTTTGCAAGGCCGTTTTTAGGGCATATCCGTCCTTTACATTCATTTTCCGAAGCATCTCCCCTTCTGTGGTTACCAATACGGACCCATCCGTGAGAACACCATCCACATCAAAAACAAAGGTGGTGATTTGGTTAAGGAGCTCCTTATAGTTTTTCTTCATATCTGGTTTTTATTGCTTCACTCAAAAGTTTATACAAAATCTGTTCTTGGGACTGTTCCAATAACTCTAAATGCTTCTCCACGCTCTTGGAATCTCCTCTTCTGGCTGGCCCGGTCTGTGCTCTGAAAGTTGACATGCCCTGAACCTTTTCAGCGGTTTCCAGGATTAACGGACGAAGTAAATCAAACGGAAGTTTTTCCTTCTCACAAATATCTTCTCCAACGCTATAAAGATAGTTGGTGAAGTTATTGACGAAGACCGCGGCCAAATGTAACTTCTTTCGTTGCTCGGAATCAATGTGGTGGACACGTTTTGAAATACTGGCCCCCAACTTCTCCAGTACCTCAAGTCCTTTTTGCTGCTTTGCTTCAATACAGACGGGAATTGTGTTAAAGTTTAATGCTCTTTCTTTAGAAAAGGTTTGCAATGGATAAAATACACCGGAATTCTCATGAGCTATCGACTTCATTTCCATAGCACCCGAGGTATGCACAACCATTCCTTTTTTATCGGCAACAAGTTGGGAAACCGTGCGAATGGCATTATCCTTTACCGCAATAATATAAACGTCGGCATCTTTTATTTTTAAAGGCTCAGAACAGGTTGGTGCGTAAACTTGATACGGTTTAAGATTGTCTTTGTTCCGTCCATAAACTTGAATAAGGTCAAGATCTGGGCAGGAATAGAAAACCTGACTCAAGTGATGAGCCAAATTACCAGTTCCCAAGACGATGACAGATAGCATGGCGCAAATGTAACCAAAGGCTACAAGGTGAGAAAAAACACTTTTTACCTTCTAAACATTTTTTGTGTTAAAGTTTGGACATGTTGCTGGGATCTAGGATTCTTTATGCCGTCATAGCAATCTTTTCATCCTAAAATAGCTTAATTTTGCAAGCTAAAATTACGTCGCGTCCGATGATAGACCTTCTTAAAAAGACCCTCTTCTCTACTAAACTTATGGCCGTCCTTTTTTTGCTCTTTGCTTCAGCAATGGGCATAGGAACCTTTGTGGAAAGCTGGTATAGTACCGAAACAGCTAGGATTTATATCTATAATGCCACTTGGTTTGAAGCTATCATGGTCTTTTTTATGATCAATTTTATAGGGAATATTTTTCGTTATCAGTTGCTCAGTTGGAAGAAATGGCCAGTTTTGGTGCTCCACCTTTCCTGGATTCTTATTATCGTGGGAGCCTTTGTCACGCGCTACATAAGTTATGAGGGAATGATGCCGATTAGGGAAGGTAGCTCGGAAAATCGATTCTATTCTGATAAGACCTTTTTAACCGTATTTGTAGACGGAGACATCAATGGGCAAACAAAGCGCAAGGTATTGGAGGATGACCTTCTAGTAACAGAGGAGGGAATGCGATCTAGTTTACCCTGGAAGTCCGATTTCAATGGCCAACCTTTTACCATTTCTTATAATGATTTTATGGAAGGTGCTGAGGAAGGTCTCATTCCAGATGAAAATGGAACCCCTTTCCTAAAGATTGTAGAGGCGGGTGACGGACAACGGCATGAGCACTATCTGGAGGATGGCAAAATAGCCAGTATCCATAATGTTTTGTTCGCTTTGAACAAGGAAACCGACGGAGCCATCAATATTTTTACAGACGGTGGGACCTACAGGATAAGCACTCCTTTTGAAGGACGTTTCATGCGAATGGCGGACCAGTTTCAAGGTGAAGTGGGCAAAGATTCCTTGCAAACTTTGCAATTGCGGTCGCTCTACACCATGGCGGGAATGCAATTTGTGATTCCGGAGCCGGTCGTCAAAGGAAGTAATGGAATAGTCAAAGTGCCAGAGAATGAGGTGACCGAGGCAAGTTTGGATGCGCTAGCAGTAACAATTTCGGCAAATGGCGAATCGGTAACGAAACAATTGCTGGGAGGAAAGGGTAGTGCCAATTTTTCGGATAAGATACATGTTGGAGGATTGGATTTCTCTCTAAGTTATGGATCTAAGGTATACGAACTTCCTTTTTCCATTCGACTGAACGATTTTATTGCCGAAAAATACCCCGGTACTGAAACCGGTTATGCTTCTTTTATGAGCAAGATCACGGTGAATGATGACCTTCTTTTCGACTATGATATTTTCATGAACCACGTATTGGACCACCGTGGTTATCGTTTTTTTCAATCCAGTTTTCATCCAGATGAAAAAGGAACAGTACTTTCAGTAAATCATGATTTTTGGGGTACCTGGATTACCTATATTGGTTATTTCCTGCTCTACATTGGTCTTATGGGGATTATGTTTTTTGGTAAGACCCGTTTTCGTGATTTACAAAAATCCTTGAAGAAGATCAAACAGAAAAAGACTGCTTTAGGAGCTATTGTTCTTCTATGGTCGATAACGGTTTCCGCCCAACAGGCGGAGGACTCACATGCCCATTCAAATTTGCCGTCCAAAGCGCAAGTGGACTCAGTCATCCGTGCTTCCATTGTTGCGGAGGATCATGCGGAACGTTTTGGGGCTTTGGTGATTCAGGACGAAGGAGGACGAATGAAGCCTATCCACACCTTTGCCTCGGAACTCCTCAGAAAATTGAGTGGAAAGGATACCTATGAAGATTTGACAGCCAATCAGGTTTTTCTATCTATGATGATGAACCCTGGAGTTTGGTACAATACGGAGTTCATCAAACTGGCAAAAAGGGAAAACGATAGCATACGAAAGGTAATTGGGGTTGAAAAAGGCACCAAGTTTGTTAAGGCCACTGACTTTTTTGATTCCAAAGGGAACTATAAGTTGCAACCCTATCTGGAAAAGGCTACTTCGACCACAAATCCATCCAATTTTGAAAAGGATTTTAAAAAGGTTGGTGAGCGTTTAAGCTTGCTCAATATAGCCTTAAGTGGACAGATTGTAAAAATCTATCCATTGTTGAATGATGAAAATAACAAATGGATTTCGGCCATAGAATATCGTTCAGGTCAGTATCAGGTTACTGATTCTCTTTACGCCAATTTCATCAAAAACTCCATGCCCTTCTATTTGGGCTCGCTTCAAAGCGCGATTTCCTCTGGTGACTATACCCAGCCAGACCGCCTGTTGGAGGCTTTTAAGCAAAATCAAAAAAATCACGGTGCCGAGGTGTTGCCCTCTGACAACAAGGTTAAGATTGAAATCCTGTATAACAAGCTGGATATTTTCAACCGTTTGTACATGTACTATGGATTAGTTGGAGGACTGTTGTTCTTGGTGTTGATTTTTAGAATTTTCAAGGAACGGGAAATATGGAAAGCCGCTTCCTATTTTCTTAAAGGGACCATTATCCTGTTTTTTGTTTGGCATACGGCGGGACTGATTTTACGTTGGTACATTTCCGGTCACGCGCCTTGGAGTGATGCCTACGAAAGTATTTTATATGTATCCTGGGCCACTATGGGAATTGGACTTGCTCTGGGTAAAAAAAGTGAGCTTACCATTGCAGCAAGTGCCCTGGTTACCGTAATGCTTTTGGTGGTGGCCCATATGAACTGGGTAGACCCCTCCATTGCCAATTTGGTACCCGTTTTGGATAGTTATTGGTTAATGATTCACGTAGCCGTAATTGTAGGGAGCTATGGTCCTTTGGGAGTTGGAATGATTCTGGGTCTGGTCTCACTTCTATTGATGGTGTTGACTACTAAAAGAAACAAGGAACGAATGGAGCTGAACCTCAAGGAACTTACCGTTATCAATGAATTGGCCCTAACTGCAGGTTTGGTCATGTTGACGATTGGTAATTTTTTGGGAGGACAATGGGCTAATGAAAGTTGGGGGCGCTATTGGGGATGGGACCCCAAGGAGACCTGGGCCTTGATTTCCATTATGGTGTATGCCTTTGTATTGCACATGCGTTTGGTACCTGGATTAAGAGGTAGGTGGATTTTCAATTTCGCCAGCGTTATAGCCTTTGCTAGTATTATGATGACGTATTTTGGAGTGAACTTTTACCTTGTGGGATTGCATAGTTATGCCAGCGGTGACCAGGTCATAACACCAAGTTTTATATGGTACACGGTCCTTTGTGTCTTTGTTTTAGGTGGAATAAGTCTTTGGCGATACCGGGTGCACTATACCAAATAAGGGAGTTATTCTTCCAGTAAGAGACGCATTAGTTCTTCCGCTGCCACTTTTCCTTTCTCCTTTAAAAAGGGTCTCGGGGTATCATCCCCAAGTTCAAATACTATGGCGGGCATATTGTAATTGACATAGAAGAACGCACTGGAAACCATGGTGGGTTTAATGCGTTTGGAAGGTCTTACGTTGGTTTTCTTTTGGGGTAGCCTATCACTTATCTTTTTGATCCAATCAAAAACGATTTTGCCCTTTTGTCCGCTAAACAGCGTGTCAACTGGGTAGTAAATATCGTCCCAAGTGGAGTGAAAATCGGCCCCAAAGACAAATTCATATCCGTTTGCACTTTTACTTTTTAGAAAGTCCCGTACGCTTCTTGTCTCGGGCTGGTTAAAGTTCTGCCAGTCCCTGTTGAGGTCAATTCCCCCCATGCTATGCCTCCAGTGGCCGTTATCCACCCCATCCGGATTCATCAGTGGAACCGCAAAGACCGTGTGTTCTGCGCGGAACTTTTTGGCTAGCTCACTCTCCCCGCTAATCGTTTCCATGAAAGATTTCATGGCGATAAATCCGGTGACTTCTGGTGGGTGCTGACGTGAGATGATCATCAAGGCTTTTTTTGATGAGGTAACTTCATCGATTTCCATAAGATGGATAGGACGCGATTCTATGGATCGCCCAATTTCTTGGATTGACACATAGGGTTTTGTGGCCAACGAATCTATCCAGCTCTTCACTCGTTTAGAGGTGTAGAGTTCTTGGGCTGTGACCCAAAGTGGATTTTCGGTCACGGATAGGGTCAGTTCTACCGATTCTGGCGCAGCTTTGATCCCAAATTCGCCCTCCCCGGGATTTATTGCTTTATAAGCAGTGCTGTCGATGGGTTTAAAATGGATGCCATCGGCACTCAATTTTGGAAAATACCGACTTCTGGAATCCTGGTACAACAACTTTACCGTGATTTCTCTTGGGTTTTTGGTCCACACCTTGAAAGCGTACCACGGACTTACATTGATTGGGGTATTTTCGGCAGTTATCCAAACAGTATAATGGTCATTGCCGTCAACAGAGACTCCGTTGAGTCTTGCTCCGTCGAAATCATTGGAAAAGAAGGTGGTTTCATCATCAAAAGACCAAATCCCCTTCCATTGCTTTTGGACAGGTTTGTTGACAGTAGGAACAATAGCACTTTGTTTTTGGCCCTGATATCCCTTTTCGGTACTGTTTTTGGCCGTAGTTTCGTATACAGGGGATGCAGAATTTTTACAAGCGTATACTAAAAGGAGCATTAAAACGGCAAGTAGACGAAGTGTGGTTTTCATGCGAAGATTTTTTATTGTTTTACTTACAGGGAGCTTCTGTAAATTGACCATGAAACTTTGAAATTTCAAAATTTTCATTAAAAAAAATATGGAAATGGTGATGGTAATACTTTTTTTAGCATCTTTGCACCATCATGAAGTTATAAGAATTATGTCCGCTATAGATGTCACATTGGCCTTTGTGCCGAAGAACTAACCGAAAGACTTTTCGGTAGAGTGACGTTTGCCTTCTTTTTTTACACATAATTCTTTTAAAATGACACAATCAAATAAATTATCCCTTAAGAAATTTTTTAGCTATTTCTGGACCGCTGTAACCGGTAAAGAAACTGAGTTTACTACAGGAAGTATCCGAAAGGCCATCTTTATGCTTTCCATTCCCATGATTTTGGAAATGCTGATGGAATCCATCTTTGCCATTGTGGATATTGCCTATGTATCCCAAGTTAGCGTTAATGCAGTGGCCACAATTGGGTTGACGGAATCTGTAATAACCCTTATTTATGCCCTTGCCATAGGACTAAGTATGGCCGCTACCGCAGTGGTAGCTCGTAGAATAGGTGAAAAAGATGTCCAGGGAGCAAGGGTTGCCGCTGTGCAGGCCATAGGCCTAGGTATTCTTATCTCCATACTATTGGGTATAGTTGGACTTCTATATGCCGAGGAGATCTTGGCATTGATGGGAGGTGAGCCCGACCTCATTGCCGAAGGTAGCGGATATACCCGATTCTTGATCGGAGGCAACATCACCATAATGCTTCTATTTTTGATCAATGCGATTTTTAGGGGTGCGGGTGATGCATCCATAGCGATGTGGGCCTTAGTGCTTTCCAACGGACTCAATATTATTTTGGACCCCATTTTCATTTTTGGTTGGGGACCTGTTCCTGAGTATGGTGTTATGGGGGCTGCAATAGCCACCAATATTGGTAGGGGAAGTGCGGTCATCTTCCAACTTGGAATTTTGTTCTTTGGTTGGAGTAAAATCAAATTGGCGTTGAAAGACCTTGTAGTCAACGTAAAGGTTATGGTCAATTTGATCAAGGTATCTTTGGGCGGGATAGCCCAGTTTCTAATAGGGACCTCCAGCTGGGTATTTCTAATGCGCATCATGTCCGAGTTTGGTAGTGAGGTGTTGGCGGGCTATACCATTGCCATCAGGGTTATCATGTTCACCTTGATGCCGGCTTGGGGTATGAGCAATGCTGCGGCCACCTTGGTAGGGCAGAATTTGGGTGCCCAGCAACCGGAAAGGGCAGAGATATCTGTATGGAAAACCGGGAAGTACAATGCCTACTTTATGGGCTTGGTTTCCTTGATCTACCTATTGTTTGCTAAAACCATAATTTCACTTTTTAATGATACGCCCAGCGTAGTGGAAAGTGGTTCACGTTGCTTGCAGATTATAGCGGTGGGCTATGTGTTTTACGCGTATGGCATGGTGGTTTCCCAGGCATTTAACGGGGCAGGGGATACCAAGACACCTACCAAAATCAATTTCTTTTCCTTTTGGATGTTCCAATTGCCCATTGCCTACGTGGCGGCCCTCGTTTTGGATTGGGGCGCAACTGGAGTTTTTGTGGCCATCACGGCTGCAGAAATGTTGCTAGCCATCATGGCGATTGTTTGGTTTAAAAAAGGGAATTGGAAAAAGGTCCAAGTATAGGTGGTTTCGTATCTTTATCCTAAACATTTTTTAGGATATGGCTTCGGAACAAAAAGGCACCAATACGATTTGCACCCACACCGGTAGTGTAGAGGATAAGTTATATAAAGGCGCCACCTCCCCATTGTATATGAGTACATCGTATGCGTTTGAGGAGGTGGATGTCAAAAGATATCCTCGCTATTTCAATACGCCCAATCAAGAAGCACTAGGCAAAAAACTGGCTGCGTTGGAACATACGGAAAAGGCCATGATTTTCGGAAGTGGGATGGCTGCCATCAGTACTGCCTTGATGACTTTTTTACAGGCCGGAGACCACATAATTTTTCAACAGACCCTATACGGAGGTACCTATAATTTCGCAGTGACCCAGTTGGAGCGTTTTGGAATAAGCTATTCATTTACCGATGGATGGAGAGCCTCAGATTTTGAAAAGGAAATCCGGTCGAATACCAAGGTGATTTATGTGGAAACCCCTTCCAATCCGTTATTGACGATTACCGATTTGAACGGTGTTGCCGAGGTAGCTAAGAGACATGGGATCATGACAATGATAGACAATACCTTTGCCAGCCCCATCAATCAAAACCCAGTGGATTTTGGAATTGATTTGGTGATACATAGTGCCACCAAGTACATGGGAGGACACTCAGACATCTGTGCTGGGGTAATTGCCTCTACAGAAGAAAATATGGAAAAGGTGTTTCAGACTGCCATCTGCTTTGGAGGAAGTTTGAGCGACTATACCGTTTGGTTATTGGAGCGAAGCCTTAAAACGATGGGACTAAGGGTAAAGGCACAAAATTCCAATGCACAACGAATTGCAACCTATCTCGAGCAAAGTCCAGATATAGAAAAGGTATATTATCCAGGTTTGATGAAACATCCAGACCATGAGTTGGCCAAAGCCCAAATGAAGGACTTTGGTGGCATGCTATCCTTTGAACTGAATCAGGAAATAGACGTGACCCTGTTTTTTAAACATCTTAAATTAATAAAACCCTCAATGAGTTTGGCCGGTGTGGAAAGCACGGTGTCTTCACCTGTAAAGACCTCCCATGCACTTATGAGCCCGGAGGATCGCACAAAACAAGGCATCAAAGATTCTTTGGTTCGGTTTTCGTTAGGAATTGAGGATTTTGAAGACCTAAAGGGAGATATAGAGCAAGCCATTGCCAAGGTTAAATCCATGCGGGTGCATGCATAGCAGAAATTCATGAAATTAGATATTCTAGTATTTGGAGCGCATCCTGATGACGCTGAGTTAGGTGCCGGGGGCACCATCGCCAAAGAAGTTTCCAGAGGTAAAAAAGTTGGAATTATAGATTTGACCAGAGGTGAATTGGGAACTCGGGGCACTGCTGAAATAAGGGACCGAGAAGCGGCCAAGGCCGGTCAGATTTTAGGTGTGGCGGTTCGCGAAAACATGCAGTTCGCGGATGGCTTCTTTATAAATGACAAGGAGCACCAAATGGAAATCATCAAAATGATTCGAAAGTTCCGACCAGAGGTTGTTTTGTGCAATGCGGTGGATGACCGTCATATAGATCATGGCAAGGGAAGTAAGTTAGTTAGCGATGCCTGTTTTTTGAGTGGGCTGGTTAAAATAGATACAAAAATGGAGGGTGAGGATGAATGGCAGGAAGCATGGAGACCCAGAGCTGTGTACCACTTCATCCAATGGAAAAACTTGGAACCCGACTTTGTGGTGGATGTAACTGGTTTTATCGAAAAAAAGAATGAGGCTATTTTGGCGTACGGTTCACAATTCTTTGATCCAAAAAGTGATGAGCCCGAAACACCTATAAGCAGCAAGAACTTTATAGATAGTGTTACCTATAGAGCAAGGGACATGGGAAGATTGGTTGGTGTGGAGTATGCTGAAGGTTTTAATGTGGAACGCTACGTGGCTGTGGATAACTTGGATGCCCTAATCTAATTAACTGGCTTGTTGGTACCGTTTCTCTGCCTTTGGAATGGTGAAGAAAAAGGTGGTTCCTTTCCGAATAATACTTTCGACCCAGATTTCCCCATTGTTTTTCAAAATCATCTCTTTACAGAGAGAGAGCCCCAACCCAGTACCTTTTTCATTATTGGTACCGTAAGTGGTTATGTTGGTTGAGTCCGTAAAGATTTTCTTTTGTATCTCGGTGTTCATACCGATCCCTGTATCCCGGATCATAATTTGCCACACTTTACGTTTTTCTTCGGCTTCAATGGTTATAAGTCCGTTTTCTGGAGTGAATTTTATGGCGTTGCTCAATAAGTTTCGAATGACGATATCTATATGGTGCTGATCTGCCCAACCCAAAGGGTTTTCTGGCAATTGATTGATGATTTTAATTGATTTGGCAGAGGCTACTTCCGATAAAAGCTGAATGTTGCTGCTTACCAACTTATCCAACGAAATTCGTTTAGGCTTTGTAGCTACCCCATTAAGCTGTGTCTGACCCCATGACAATAGATTGTTCAATGCAAAGGATATGTTTTCCACATCGGACTTGAATTTGGGGATGAAGGAAAGAAACTCATCCTTGGTAATTTCTCCTTCCGTAAACAGCTTCAACATGCCTTGCAATGCTCCAATGGGCCCTCTTAAGTCATGTCCGATAATGGAAAAAAGCTTGGTCTTAGTCTTGTTGATTTCATTTAGCTGTGATTCCCTTTGGCTGACCACCTCAGATTTTTGATGGAGCTCAACATTCAATTTCTTTTGGATACGGGCACTGCGACGCACCATAAAGGTAATTCCACTTAAGATCAATAAAATGATTACCGCAAAGTAAATATAGGTCCGCTGCTTGGCCAAGGCCATTTCATTTGCAGCTATCAGTTCCCTTTTTTCTTGTTGATACTGTAATTTGGTCTCCAAGAGGGAAAGACTTTGTCGATTTTTGTCTTTAGAGAGCGAATCCGAAAGACTGGTAAAGGTTTCTAGATGAATTAGTGCGGCATTTGTATCACCTTGACTTTTATGTAATTTATAAAGTGTCTCCGAGCACTCCTTTTCTCCCTGAAGAGATTTTATTTGTTTTGACAATTTAAGCCCGTCATTGGCATAGGCCAAGGATAAACTATCCCTTCCCAGTCCCAGATATACCTGGGCCATTCCGTTCAGCAGTTTAACTTTCTCCCGATTATCATCCAGGTCATTGTGCAACAAATTACTTTGATCAAACCAATACAAGGCCCATTGGTATTTTTCCTGCTCTAGATAGATACTCCCTTTTACCTGGTAGGCATAGGCCAGCCAATCATATATCTTATGTTTTTCAAAAATGGCTATACTCTTGTTCACATTGAACATGGCATGTTCAAAGTTTTTTGCGTCCTTGTACATGGAAGCCATATTGCTTTGTGTTTCGGCATGAAAGATTTCATTGCCTAATTTCCTATTGATGGCTTGTACGGTATCGTAGAAAATCTCAGCGTTCTTAAAATCTTTCTGATCCGCATAAAGGCTGGCGATATTTTCATTGAGGATGGACAGCATATCCTGACTGTTGACCTGTTTGGCCAAATCAATACCTTTTAGGTATAAATTGAGCGCTTCGGCAACATTACCTTCGTAATAGTGGTCATTGGAAAGTGCGTTGATAATACTCAACTCACATTCTTTGTCATTAATGTTTTTTGCGAGGGCCAGGGCTTTTTTGAATATGGCCATTGACTTTTGACGATTTCCCGCATCGGAATAATAACTGCCAAAATTTTCAAGGGTCCTGATTTCCCCATGTTTAAAGTCGATTGCCTTGCACAGCTCCGAAGCTTTTTGGTTTATGGCATATAAACTGTCACTGCTAAAGAACCGGTGGGCATGGGCAAATTCAATCAATAAATTGATGTGCGTTGTATCCTTCGGATTGAATCTTTGGGTAGATTCCAGTCGCTTTAGTTTAAAACCCAAACTGTCTCTTTGGCTCAACTGTCCATGCATCGAAATTGAAAACAGAAACAGGCCAACAAGCAGCAGGACTTTTTGTAGGATGAACCATGGTTTTTGAGGTCGTAATTTTCGGGACATTGGTACTTTAAACTATGATTTGTAAAAATACTTTTGTCATAAAGTAATCGGAATTAAATGTTGTGAACACGCGAAATATGTGTGTTTTATCCCCGTAAAAGTGTATTTCGTCGATGTTTTTGAAGATTTGCATGGTTTTCTGGTTCTTGAGGAAATGGGAAATCGGTATAATTTGAATGCAAACTTTATGTAGGCTAAACTTGAATTTCCTTTGACAGAAATAATAAAAGAAGTATTTTTGCCTCCGCTTTAAATGGTGGTTGTAGCTCAGTTGGTTAGAGCGCTGGATTGTGGTTCCAGAGGTCGCCGGTTCGAACCCGGTCTTCCACCCAACAAAAAGCCCTTCCAGATGGAAGGGCTTTTTTTGTGCCTTTGACGGGATGCTGTTGCTATTTTGCCGGTTTGTCCACGGCAGGACGATTTTCCCTGTTTGCTACTTCCCAAGCGGTATAGAATACCAAACGTGTCCGAGTTTCCAATAGATCATAATTGATTTTATCAGGTGTATCCCCAGGTCTATGATAATCTTCGTGTGTTCCGTTGAAGTAAAATATTATGGGAATGTTGTTTTTGGCAAAATTGTAGTGATCACTTCTATAGTAGAACCTGTTGGGATCGTTCTCGTCGTTATACGTATAATCGAACTCCATATTGATGTATTTTTCATTGACCTCCTCCGAAAGTTCATGTAGTTCAGTGCTGAGTTTGTCAGAACCAATGAGATATAGGTAATTCCCATCTCCACCCTTTTTGGGATCAATTCTTCCTATCATGTCAATGTTGAGGTTAGCAACGGTTTGCTCCAAGGGCAAAATAGGATCAAAATCTGTGTAATAGCGGGACCCCAACAATCCCTTTTCTTCTCCGGTGACATGCAAAAATACAATGGAGCGCTTAGGTCCCTTACCGGCATCGGCAGCTTTTTTGAAGGCTTCTGCAATTTCCAACAAGGCAACGCTTCCAGAGCCATCGTCGTCCGCACCATTGTTAATTTGACCATCCGCAGTAATTCCAATATGATCCAAATGGGAAGATATTACTAGATATTCCTCTGGTTTTTCCGAACCTTTGATGATGGCCGCTACGTTTTCCGAGTCGATAAGCTTGTTTGCACTTGATATTTGAAGCTCAAGTTCTACAGATAGATCAGATGGAGTATTATCGGAATCAATATCTGATTTAAGTGTGGTTGCCGAAGTTTTGTTGAGTAAGATGATAAAACTATCGGAAGTTTCTTCCTTCAGACTCATCTGACCTCGTTTGTTGGTCTTCATAAAGTTAAAATACCCTTTAAACCGGGAAAAGTTGCCATCATCAAAGTAGAGAACACCTTTGGCACCTTTTTCCGCAGCTAAATTGGACTTTTTACCCATAGCTTCACTCATATTGCTCCAAACGGATTTCTCATCAGTTCCCGATACAGTATAAGTTCCGTCAGCGTTTTTGGGTTCGCCGGCTTTTATCAAAACGAGTTTTCCTTTCACATCCAAACCTGAATAATCTGAGTAATTTTCAGTTTCAACACCAAAGCCGGCATATACCACTTGTGTAAAGGTTCCCTTTGCTTCAGAAAAAGTTAGGACATTGTCTCCAAGCTCGAAATTAGAACCATTTATAGTGATGCTTCCTTCGGGAACTTGCGCTATTTCCAAAGGAACTTTTTGGAAATAATCGCCATCTGGTTTGGCAGCGGGAATCTCCAATCCCTGGTATTCCTTTCTTAGGTATTCCACTGCTTTTTTCTGTCCTGGAGAGCCCGTGTCCCTTCCTTCGAACTCATCGGAAGCATAAGTGTAGAGGTGTTCTTTGAGTTCTTCTTGGGTTATGGTCTCTGCATATGCGACAGGATCTATGTCCTGTTTTGGGGAAGCTTGGGGGCTAACCGTCTTTTGGGAAGAATTGCATGAAAATGCCAGTCCGATTAAGGCAACGAAAATGATTCTCATTGTATATAATTTTGAATGAACAAGGCCAAAAATAAGGAAACAAACTACATCTATTTCCATATAGATCATTAATATCCAAAGGTATGGGAGCAAAGATGACACTGAACAATTCCATTTTAAACTACAATACAGGATAAGCGGGTCAAATAAAATTTGATATCGCATAAAAATTTATGGAAAACTTGTGGGGAAAAGTCTTTTAGGTAATACATTTGGAGTGACCTAATACTATGGTAATCGATATACTAAAGGCATGAGCAAAAATGTTATCGTAATTGGCGGAGGAATCATTGGTCTTTCCACTGCCTATTTTCTGCAAAAAAATGGGCACCAGGTAACCGTTTTGGATAAATCCAATATGGATTCTGGAGCGTCTTATGTAAATGCAGGTTATATAACGCCAAGTCATATTGTTCCGTTGGCTTCACCAGGAATGATTTCGAAGGGCATCAAATACATGTTCAATTCTTCGAGTCCTTTTTATATGAAACCACGACTTGATCTTGATTTTATGAAGTGGGCCTGGTATTTCAAAAAATCCTCGACCAAAGAGAAGGTGGAAAGGGCCATGCCGGTTATTATGGATATCAATTTATTGAGTCGTGAGCTATATGAAGAAATTCATAATTCTGGAGAGCTGGGCGATTTCCATTTAGATCGCAAAGGACTGCTCATGATGTACCAAACGAATAAGGAACGGGACCATGAAAATGAAGTGGCAGAAAGAGCAAAAGATATGGGGCTACAGGTCAATCATTTGGATTTGGACGGATTGCGTTTAGTAGAACCAGATGTGGAGCTGAACGCCAAGGGAGCCTTTCATTACGAATGCGACCGCCATACCACTCCCGATCAGATTATGGAACGCCTTGCGGGGTACCTCGCTAAAAACGGAGTGAAAATCCATAAAAATGAACAGGTTGTGGATTTAAAGGCAACCAGTGGAAAGGTGAGCGAAATTATCACCAATAAAGGAAGCTATACCGCTGATGACATTGTTTTTGCTGCAGGTTCTTGGACTACAACACTTTCCAAAAAACTAGGCGTTCATTTACCGCTTCAGGCCGGTAAAGGATATCGGATAAATGTGTCCACACCCACCAAGATAAACATGCCAGCCATCCTGATGGAGGCTAAAATGGCGGTTACCCCGATGCAAGGTTTTACGCGTTTTGCTGGTACTATGGAGTTTTCCGGTATTAATAATATCATACGCAAGGAACGGGTGGAAGCTTTGGCAAGGGGAGCAAGCAAATACTACAAAGGATTGCATATTCCCGAAGAAGACAAGCAGAATGCACAATGCGGCTTAAGACCCGTTAGTCCTGATGGATTACCCTACATTGGAACTACCGACAAATACAAAAACTTGGTTTTTGCTACAGGTCATGCCATGATGGGCTGGAGTTTGGGCCCTGCGACCGGAAAATTGGTGTCCGAATTGGTATCCGGGAATAAATTGTCATTGGATATTTCTCCGTTTGCCCCAGATCGAAAGTTCTAATACCATATTTTGTTTTGGTTAATTTAGATAACTGGCATTCTTTTTGTTTCGTAATTGGTTGAATTCGAACTAATTTTGCAGTATGGTCAAAAACTACTTTTTATCTTTTTTTACAATCCTCTTTTTTGCCGTTGGACTATTAGGTCAGGAAATACGGATATTAAAGGTGGGCGACTTTGACCTAAACGGGAAGGTAAAGACATGTTTGGTCATAACGGACTACGGCAAGGAACTCTTTGAATTTGATACCCAGGGATTCTTAACGCGGACCGTAACACAGTACAACGATACCGACCAGGACATTACATACTATAAGTATTCTGATGGTCAGCTCGTGGAAAAAAGGATGGAAAGTTACAAGGATGAGGTTTTGGACGCCGCGACGTCCATGGCCAATTTCTATACAAGGGATAGTCTACAGCCCGGTAAAGTAATGGAGCAGATTATCTCCTATGACAAGGAATTCATTGAACAGCAGGAATACGTGTATGACGATGAGGATAGGCTCGTAAAGATTACAACTTCGCATGCGGGGGGAGTAGATGAATCCACGATTGAATACGCTTCCTTCAAAAACGAATCCACCAAGAGCTATTTTATCAATGCCATATTGGAAAAATCCGTGAGGACCTCGGAACGGAAGAGGGCAGGAGGGACCCAAAAGGTAATACTGACCAAAGAATATGTGGATGGGGAACCTAACAAGGCCGAAGAGGAAGTCTTTGATGCATCAGGCAAGGTGCTTTCCAAAGAGATGTTTGAATATGACGGGGTCAAGAATGAATTTGCTTCACAGAAAAAATCATTTTATTCCTACAATGCCGAGGGTATTTTGGAAAAGATAACCACTAGAACAAGCAACTCCGAATCCGTAAAGGAATATATCTTTCAGTTTGATAGCAATGCAGAGAAAAACTGGACAAAGCAGATTATTACTCCGGATAATGCTTATTCAACAAGACGGATTACGTATTATCCTGAGGAAAAAGAAAAACAACCTGGAGATTCCAACTGATTACTTCAGTTCCAGAAGATCCCACAGATTACCATACAAATCCTGAAATACCACAACCGTTCCGTAATCCTCTTCCCTGGGATTTTCAGTGAACATAACACCTTTGTCCTGCATGGATTGGTAATCGGACCAAAAATCGTTTGTGTGAAGAAAAAGAAAAACCCTACCTCCGGTTTGATTTCCAATAGTCGCTTCTTGTTCCGGTCCAACGGCCTTACCGAGAACTAAACCCGCCTCTGAGTTTTTTGGGGAAACTACTACCCATCTTTTTCCCTCACCCAAATCAATGTCTTGTTGCAGTACAAAATTTAGCTTTTGTGTGAAGAAGAAAATGGCTTCATCGTAATCTTTTACCACAAGCGTGGTGTGGGCAATATGTCGCATACCTCTAAAGAATGGTTTTTATAAGTTCGGGTTTTATTTCATGTCCTCCTTGAAAGGTGATCAGTTCTGCTTTACCTCTGAAAAGCGATTCAATTTTAATCTGCTCCAAGGCTCTTCTCTTCTCGTTCAGAAATTCGTCTGAATCCCCAAATACAATTTTCACCCGAGTTGAGTCCCAATCAACAAAATTTAAATCTTCCTTCTTCAGCTCATTGGGAATACCACCTGCATAAAGAACCAAAGCGCTGCACTTTATCTGTCTTCGGACCATCCATCGTATCGCTACTGAGACCCCTTGCGAAAACCCAAATAGAATAAGATTTGTATGGGAGGAAAGTTTCTCTGCTTCAATCACTGCGTCTATATACCCCAACACATTTTCAGTTTCCATGGCGGTATTTTCTTTTGTCAACCAGCTTGCCCCAACGTATTTGTATTCGTTTTTCAAGTAATATTTGGATGGAGCCTGTGGAGCGATGATGTAGTTCTCCTCGGCATCCAAGTGCTCAAAATGCTTAATGAAATACCTGCTTAAATAGCCAATTCCATGAAAGACCAGCCAAATGTTTTTAGTTCTTGTGGTAAGGGTGTTAAGGGTTTTGTATGTGTTTTTTGAAGTGTAGGATACCGTCTTTTCCATGAGTGATACAAAGTGGGAAACTTAATTCTTTAATGCTATACCTTTACGTAATTTTACAAAAAATAGGTGGATGGAAGATCATAAGGAAAAGATTCTTGCGGTTTGCAACGGTATTTGCAAAAACACACTCATGGAAACCCTCGATATTACGTATACGGATGTGGGCGAGAACTTTTTAATTGCTCGAATGCCGGTGACGCCAAAGGTACATCAACCAGATGGCGTACTTCATGGTGGAGCATCGGTTGCCTTGGCAGAGAGTGTTGGAAGTGCGGCTTCCTATGTTTTCTTGGACGGGCAGGAATTTTTTGTAAGGGGGATAGAGATTTCTGCGAACCATGTCAAGTCCATTCGGGAAGGTTATGTTTATGCCAAAGCTTCCATTATACACAAAGGAAGAACTACCCAACTTTGGGAAATAAAGATAACCAACGAAGAAGGTGATTTAATTTCCAATTGTAAACTCACTACCATTGCCCTTCCCAGAAAATAAGGATTTTCAGCA
Source organism: Flagellimonas flava (assembly GCF_900129665.1). Lineage (GTDB taxonomy): Bacteria > Bacteroidota > Bacteroidia > Flavobacteriales > Flavobacteriaceae > Flagellimonas > Flagellimonas flava. The sequence continues at coordinate 1,158,004 of NZ_FQWL01000001.1, read as the reverse complement.
GCTCATATCCAAGATTAAGTCTTGCTTTGAACAGGGCTTGCCCTTTGCGGTTTACCGAAAGCCGGGTGAAGCTGAATTGACAGGGGTTTTTCAATCGAACCAAGTAATTCATCGGACCGAAAATTTTGTTGGGCAAGGCTTTGTTTTTGCCCCTTACGATTTTAATGATGACGCCATACTTATTCAAGCTGATGAAGTACTCAAATTGGCTTGTCCACAACCCTTAACGCATGCCCCGAATAGAGCCAAAGTTTCAAATGATGGACGGAATGCCCACATGGATATGGTGGCGAGGGCCGTAAAAGAAATTCAAAAGGGAAGTTTAAAAAAGGTCGTACTCTCCCGAAAACTGGATGTAAAGGTTTATCAAGAACCAGATGTGATTTTCACTCAATTACTTCGGCACTATCCTGATGCCCTATGCTACCTTTGGTTTCATCCTAAAGTGGGCACTTGGTGTGGAGCCACGCCAGAAACACTTCTAAAAGTCAAGGGGAACCAACTTAGGACCATGTCGTTGGCCGCAACAATGTCCGTAAGGGAAGGGGAGGAGCCCAAATGGGGAAGCAAAGAAATCGAAGAACAGGAGATGGTTTCGGACTATGTCCGTGAACGACTTTCCATACTCACGGATAAGCTAGAGGTCGGGAAGGTACAGTCCGTAAGAGCAGGGAATCTATGGCACCTTAAATCCGAAGTGAAGGCGACATTGCTAAAAAATTCCATGGATCAAATTATTAAGGCACTGCACCCCACACCGGCCGTTTGTGGTGTCCCGGTTTTGGAAGCGAAGGATTTTATTGCGAAGCATGAAAATTATAAAAGGACCTACTATACAGGCTTTTTGGGTGAGCTAAACCTATGTGCCCAAGATGAGGTTTCACTATTTGTCAACCTGCGCTGTATGACAATTCAAAATGGGATGGCCAGTATTTTTGTTGGGGGAGGTATAACCGCTGCCTCCAATCCGGAAAGTGAATGGATTGAGACCCAGAATAAAAGTAGGACAATGCTCAATATCCTGGAATTTGAGTATCAATAATTTTGGGTGAATTGTTTTTTGGGATGTACTTTTGTGTTCCATGACGTACTCCAATATTCCCGCTGCCCAAACATTGGTTTTATACTTTAAAACAAAGGGAATTAAAAATATTGTGATTTCTCCGGGTTCCCGAAATGCCCCTCTGACCCTTAGCTTTTCCAAACATCCCGACTTCAATTGTTTTAGTATTGTGGATGAACGGTGCGCTGGTTTTTTTGCACTGGGGATGGCCCAGCAATTACAGGAACCAGTGGCGGTGGTTTGTAGTTCTGGAAGTGCCATGCTGAATTATTATCCGGCGGTTGCAGAGGCATTTTATAGTGACATACCTCTTGTTGTTGTTTCAGCTGATAGACCACAATATAAAATTGATATAGGTGATGGTCAGACCATCAGACAACAAGATATTTTTGAAAAACATATCGGCTATTCGGCCAACCTCAAACAGGATGTTTGCCATAATACTGAAACCTATAAGAAGTACGCAGTAGAAGGGCAAAATGAAAGTCAGGAATCCATTCAGAACCACAATGTTCTGGAAATTCAAAAGGCTCTGGACATTGCTTTTGAATACAGGACACCGGTTCACATCAACATACCTTTTGAAGAACCCTTATATGGAACGACCACTGTTCCCTTGGTAGAGGTGAAAAAACTGCAAAAGACTAGTTCCAATGCAAAGACCCAAGTTGATTTTGCATTGCTCAAGAACATCTGGGATTCAAGTAGCAAGAAAATGGTTTTGGTAGGGGTAAATCCCCCAGATGAACTCGAAAGTGATATCATAAGAAACCTAGGAGAAGATGACAATGTTTTGGTTTTTACGGAAACGACCTCCAATGTGCATCATCCTAACTTCTATCCAAGTATTGATAGTATCATTGCACCCTTGGAGAAAGCATCGGACAAGGAGGAAAAATTTAGGGCGTTACAACCCGATTTGTTAGTAACCTTCGGCGGTCTAATCGTATCCAAGAAAATAAAGGCCTTTCTCAGGGACTATCAACCCAAAAACCATTGGCATATAGGCGGGAAGAAGGCCTATGACACGTTTTTCTGTTTGAAAGAACATGTGAACATTCACCCAAATGATTTCTTCAGACAGATGTATCAACAACCCAAAGCATTGGAAGATAGTTATCGGTTACAATGGGATTCTGTAAAACAACATTATGAAAAAAGAAGGGCGGAATATTTAAAACAAATATCTTTTTCCGATTTTACCGCTTTTGATGAAATATTGAAAAATATCCCGAGGGGATATCAAGTACATTTGGCCAATAGTTCGACGGTACGTTATGCGCAATTGTTTTCAATGAACCCTTCTTTGCACATTTATTGCAATCGCGGTACCAGTGGTATAGATGGCAGTACTTCCACCGCAATGGGAGCTGCTGTCCACCATAAAAACCCTACCGTGCTGTTAACCGGGGATCTTAGCTTTTTTTATGATAGCAACGGTCTTTGGCACAATTATGTGCGAAGTGATTTTCGGATTATTTTAATCAATAATGGAGGCGGGGGAATTTTTAGGATTTTACCTGGTTTTGAAGAAACGAAGGATTTTTCAACCTTCTTTGAAACACAGCATGACCATTCAGCGGAGCAGTTGGCAAAGATGTACCACTTTGATTATGATTGTGTTAAAGATGCATCTGATCTAAGGAAAAGCTTGGTTGGGTTCTATGCAGAATCCACGGCACCAAAACTTTTGGAAATACGCACGCCAACGGCAGTAAACAATAAAATTTTGCTTGACTATTTCGATTTTATATCTTAGAACCAAGTCAAATAATAACCATAAAAGAACACTTGCAATCATGAGCAAAAGAGATGAATTAATTGAGAAGTATGCGGCCGATATCAAAGAAAAATTTGGACAAGCTCCCGACATGGATCTATTGACCAAAGTGGCCGTGGGATTGGGACCTGCCATCTACAACCTAGATGCTTCCAAAGTCTCAGGTTCCGATGAAAAGGAATTGGAGACAGTAAAAAATAACTTCTTGATGAAAAAATTGGGTCTTGATGAGAGCGCTGACCTCATGAATGCTATCAACAGTGTTATTGATCAATACGGGAGATCCGAAAAAAATAAGCACCGAGCGGTTATTTACTACATGCTCGCGAAGCATTTTGGAAAAGAATCTGTGTATAACTAAACGATAATGTCACTAGCTAGGAAGCGGCCAATGGCCGCTTTTTTTATGCCCATATTTACCGCTACCTTTGCCGCATGATAGAATTGGGGAACTACAATACATTGAAGGTACTTAGAGGAACAAGTATTGGCCTTTTTTTAGGAGATGGTGAAGGCACGGAAGTACTACTTCCGAATAAGTACGTACCGGAGGATTTCCAGATAGATATGGATATGAAGGTGTTTTGCTATTTGGACAACAATGAGCGACCCATTGCTACAACTCTTGAACCCTATTTGATTAGGAATGGGTATGGTTTCTTAAAGGTGGTCCAAGTAGGCTCATATGGGGCTTTTTTGGATTGGGGATTGGAAAAACACTTATTGGTTCCTTTTAGGGAACAGGCCACCCGCATGGAGGAAGGCAAAAGTTACGTAGTCCATTGTTACTTGGATCAGGAAACTTATAGATTGACAGGCTCAAGTCGCCTAAAAAGGTTTTTGAACAATGAGGGCTTTGATCTTCCCGTGAATACCGAGGTAGATTTATTGGTAGGCAGAAAAACTCCCCTGGGCTGGGAGGTCATTATTAATGATCAATACAAAGGTTTGGTATTTGAAAATGACGTGTACAAACCGATCACAGTCGGAAACCGTCTAAAAGGATACATCAAAACTGTAAGGTCAGATTTAAAGGTGGATGTTTCCCTACAGCCTATCGGGGCTAAAATGTTGGAGCCTACGGCAAATGGAATTTTGGAAAAGCTGAGGGAGCACAATGGCTTTTTGGGGTTACACGATAAATCGGATCCCGAAGAGATTAAAAGAACCCTGCACTTAAGCAAGAAAGCCTTTAAAAAGGCCATAGGCACCTTGTATAAAGAACGGAAGATTTCTATTAAGGAAGACGGAATTTACCTGCTTGAAAGCACTTAAAAGACTCGTTGAAGCAGTTCATAGATTTCTTTGTATTTTGATACCGTTAAGTTTTTTTCTTTCACCAAAAATTTTACATTTGTAATAGTGTATATTAACTTATTGAAAGCTATGCGTTTAGCGTACTTTCAAAACTCTTAACTTACCTAATATGCCGTTTATTGAAGAAAGTGATTTATTGGACTTGCACAAGGACATTGACAAGGCCCAAATAATCAATGAAAGACTTTTAGACCAAATAAAATATAAGAACAAGGATCTCCGCAAGATAAAATTGCAACGTAACATCCTGTTGGGCTTTACCGCATTGTTTGTCGTGGGTACTTTGGCCATTACATCTTTTACAGCTGGACTTAGCAGCAAGAACTCTTTTGAAAACCAGAATAACCTGCTGGTATCCATCGACAGCTTGGATGTCATTAAGGCCCGTATAGATAACCTTAAAATTCAGAATGAGGAATTGAGCTTGGTGCGGGAATTCTACCTGGCCAAAGCTTTTTTGGATAAGGAGACCATCTACTCCGTCCAGGTCAAGTCTTTTGTGGACAACAATGTAACCCTGGCTTCGGAAGCCCTTACGAATACACTTTTTGTAAAGACCAATCCATTCTATGCCTACTCCTTGGGTAATTTTGAGACCTTGGATGAAGCCCAATTGTTCAGAAAGCAATTGGTAAACATGGGATTCAAAGACGCGTTCGTTGCCTCCTACCAAGATGGAAAAAGAGTTAAAATAGAAGATCCTTATTAGTCTTGGGTAACACAAAGGCTTGGATACAAGCTGCGCGATTAAGAACACTTCCCCTTTCACTTTCAGGAATTATAGTCGGAACTGCCTTGGCAATGATGCAAGGTCATTTTGACCCTATTGTTTTTGTTCTGGCCCTACTTACCACAATTGGATTTCAGGTCACCTCCAACTTTGCCAACGATTATGGAGATGGCGTAAAAGGAACGGACAATGAAGATAGAATTGGCCCGGCTAGAGCATTGCAGAGCGGGTTACTCGCGCCCTCATCACTTAAGAAAGGGATCATTGTTTCCATAATACTAAGTTTGATTTTGGCCTTCGCCTTAATCTATGTTTCCTTCGGAAAAGAAAACCTAAAATATATTTTGGTCTTTACCGCGTTTGGGGTTCTCAGCATTTGGGCCGCCATTCGATATACTATGGGTGCAAATCCATATGGATATCAGGGTTTAGGTGATGTTTTTGTTTTTCTTTTCTTTGGACTTTTGGGGGTTTTGGGCAGCATGTTCCTGTTCACCAAATCGATGGACTGGGCCACCCTGTTTCCCGCCATGTCCATTGGCTTTTTATGTGTAGGAGTCCTGAACTTAAACAACCTTCGCGATGTGGTATCGGATCGTAAGCACGGCAAAAACACCCTTGTGGTTAAAATGGGGTATAAAAACGGAAAGCTATATCATTATATCGTATTGACTTTGGCTTTCCTTGGTTTTTTGACCTTTTCTTGGCTTAGAATTGAATCCTTATCCGCTTGGTTTTACCTATTGGCCTTCATACCAGTCCTTATCCATCTTATCAAAGTAATACGAACTCGGGACCCCGCTGAGTTGGACGGAGAACTGAAAAAACTGGCCCTGAGTACATTTTTGTTGTCCCTACTGTTCTTAACGGCTGTTAAGTTTTTTTTGTAATTTTGATTCGAACCCGCTAAACATTACACAATTTGGAACACCCCATTAAAATACTAATTGTAGAGGATAACGTAATTATTGCAGACGACATGCAATCCATGCTCGAAGAAATTGGGTACGAGATTGTTGATAATGTAATAGTGTACGAGCAGGCCGTTGAGGTATTGAAGAACAATCATGTCGATTTGGTGCTTATCGACATCATTCTTGCGTCGGATAAAACGGGAATAGATTTGGGCAAGCACATCCGGGAAGTTTACAATATACCGTTCATTTTCGTGACCTCAAACTCGGACCGGGCAACGGTTGAAAATGCAAAAACGGTGAAACCAGACGGGTATTTGGTGAAACCCTTTGAGCAACAAGACCTTTACACTTCAATTGAAATAGCACTGTCAAATTTCGATTATGCGCGTAAGGAGAAAAGTAAAGAGATTGCCGGCAATGAGGGGGATACCTTCACCTCGAATTCGGTTTTGAAGGATTCTATTTTTGTAAAGAAACAACATCTTTACTATCGTATCCAGTTTGGCGATATTCAATTTATAAAGGCAGACAACGTCTATTTGGAAGTAAATACTGTAGATAAGAAATTCTTGGTTCGTTCGCCGCTAAAGGATTACTTGGAGAAACTCCCGAAGAACAAATTCTATAGGGCACACAAATCCTACATTGTAAATGTGGATCATATTGATGCCATCAACTCCAAGGATATCATGATCAACAATAACCTGATTCCTATTTCCAAGGATTTTAAGGAATTCATAATTTCTTCCATGAATAGCTAATAGCTTTTTTATGTTAAAATATACAAGTGCCTTTAGGGGCACTTTTTTTTATTATAGACTTAATTGACCCAATTACCACAAGTTTCGTGTCGTTCACAACAATAGTTTCACCTGTTTGGTAGATGCGTTTACTTTAGCAGTGTTATTAATTCAGAAAAGTAATTTTTTCATTTTCATATAGTGTTCTCGTAAAAGGGTCTTGTCCAAGTTGGCAGGACCTTTTTTGTTTTGGAAGGCATGAGAACTCCATGAAATGCACAAAACACCGACAAAAATCACTTTTGCATACACCACCAACACTTTCACAACAGAATTGGACACTTTCACAACAATACTCCATAAGTCTTTACGAATGGATTTAATTTTGTTTTGAAACCTGCGTTTTAATTTAGAGGGGCACTTAAAAACACCTTTTTGATTAAGGGCAAGATTTGAAATAACAAAAAACGGCAAAACACACCTTAATACCCTATAAGCACTACCCATAAGATTGATGATGCACAACCTCAAGAAATTATTTTCAGCCTTATTTTTTGTAATGCTTTTAAATGCCTCCGCCCAGGATGTGGAAGGGGAGGAGATAAGTGTATTGACGGAGTTTCAAAATACCAATGGCTCTGAAGGAAGGTTTGAGGTCTTTTTTAATGCCGTAAACCGGTACAATATAAATTCCGCCTATGATTGGCTGGATACCATCAAAATATACCTTTCCAATTCCCAAAAAGCCAACGATTCCATTGCGGCTCAGCGCTACAGGGTCATGCAGACCCAAGTGTATAACGATTTGGGGGAGTTTGATAAAAGTATTGCGCTGGCAAAAGAACTGTATGCCAAAAAGGATTCTTTGGATTCCAGCTCACGAAAAATCATCTTGGAAGTATTGGACGACAACTATGCCAATTTACAGTTGTACGACAAACAAATAGAAATCCGTAAGGAAAAACGGGAATTGGGCTATACGGACAATGTGGCCTTCTACGATATCTACAGCAACTTGGGCTTGCATAGAAAAGCAAGGAACCAATATATCATGGAGGTAAAGCCTACCATTGCCGATAATGATTCCTATGGTTTGGCCAAGTACCACAGCAAGGTGGGAAACTATCTCAGATTGGATGATTCAGCTCCCACAGCCTTGAGCGAACTCAAAAAGGCCAAGGCGTATTTAGATGTGTTCCTGAATGATATCTCAAAAGAAAAAACAGAGGAGCAACTTTTTGAAAGTGACCTGTTAAAAGCTGAAATCGAAGGGAATATTGGAAAATGCCATGTGCTGTTAAGCGAGTACGAAGAAGCTGTGCCCCTGCTGGAAAACAGCATAGAGGTTTTGAATTCTTCGTCCCGTAACTCGCATAAAAGCGAGGTTATAGAAAATACCCTTAACCTGGCAGACGCCAATTTGCAGCTAGAAAGATATACCTCTGCCAAGCAAAGTTTGGACATCGATTTTGAAAATATCAGTATGCTGCAACGTATTAAACGGAACAGTCTGCTAGCCGCTTATTATGACAAGGTTGAAAGTTTTAGAAATGCAGCGACTTATTATAAGCGTAACGAGCGTATCAAAGATTCTCTTACCCAAAAGCAAAGTTCCATTATCAAACAACAACTGGTGACCATAGTTGCCAATGAGGATTTGGAAAACTCCCAACGTTTGATTGATGAGCAAAAAAGAATCAATGAATTGGCCCGAAGCGAAATGAAGGCCAAAGATGAGCGAATCAATCTAGTTTTCATTTCCTTGATTTTTACCTTACTTGGTTTTGCGGGATTGGTCTATGCCTATTTAAAGAGCATCAAGAACCAAAGATTGATTGCGGAACAAAAACATATCATCGAAAACGCTTTGGTGGAAAAGGATTCGCTACTTAAAGAGATTCACCATAGGGTAAAGAACAATTTACAGATGGTGTCCAGTCTGTTGAGTCTACAAACAAAGAATACCAGAAGCAAATCGGCCATCGAAGCCTTGGAAGAAGGAAAGAGCAGGGTAAAGGCCATGGCATTGATCCATCAAAAGTTATATCAGAACGATGATCTGTCTGTTATCGAAATGCAGGGTTATATCGAAAGTCTCATCAATAGTGTACAGTCCGTTTATAAAAAAGGAGGCCACAACATTAGCATTACCATAGATGCCGAAGGAACAGAGTTGGACATTGATCGCGCCATACCTTTTGGGTTGATACTGAACGAACTTGTTTCAAATTCCTTCAAGTATGCCTTCCCGGAAAATGACGACAACGGAAAGATTTACATCCATTTACGGAAGAATGGCGAACAAGGGTATTTTGAATATACCGATAATGGAGTTGGTCTGCCCGACGATGCAGACGAACGGGCCCATTCCTCAATGGGCATTCGCTTGATGAATCGACTGGTGAATCAGTTGCAATCCAAGCTTAACATCGACAAGGAAAACGAAGGAGTTCGTTTTTGGTTCAATTTTAGTTGATTCCTTTTTCACACCTGATGGTTTCAAAATGTGGTAAATTTGGAATCATTGCATGAAAGCTACCTACACAAAGTACATCCTAAATTTTAAGCGCCCCAGCGGCACTTCTCGGGGCATCATGACCCATAAGGAGACCTGGTTCCTGATTCTGGAGCGGGATGGTAATCTAGGTATAGGGGAATGTGGTATTTTAAGAGGGCTTAGCGCGGATGACGTTCCGGAATATGAGGAAAAACTCATTTGGCTTTGCAAGCATATTGAAGGCAACAAAGCCGAACTCCAAGCAGAACTAAAAGAGTTTCCATCCATTCAGTTTGGATTGGAACAGGCCCTTTTGTCCTTGGAGTCCCAGAATCCTTTTGAACTCTTTCCATCCGATTTTATCCACAAAAACGCTCCCATTCCCATTAATGGTCTCATTTGGATGGGCGACGAACAGTTTATGCTTTCCCAATTGGAAGATAAACTCAAAGAAGGTTTTAGGTGTATCAAAATGAAAATAGGGGCTATTGATTTTAAAACAGAACTATCTATTTTGAAATCCATACGAAAGAACTTTTCACCCAGTGAGATAGAGCTCCGAGTGGATGCCAATGGTGCATTTGCTCCAGAGGACGCCATGGTAAAATTGAACACCTTGGCGGAGTTTAAGTTGCATTCCATAGAACAGCCCATTAAACCAAAACAAAAGGAGGCCATGGCCAGATTATGTGGTCAAACACCATTGCCCATAGCTTTGGATGAGGAGTTGATAGGAGTTTTCGATGTAACAGAAAAACAAAGATTGCTACAAACCATACAACCGCAATTCATTATCTTAAAACCCAGTTTGGTAGGTGGCTTCCAAGGAAGTCGGGAATGGATTGAAATTGCAGAGTCAATGAATATTGGCTGGTGGGTAACCAGTGCACTGGAGAGTAATATTGGCCTCAACGCCATTGCACAATGGACGTATACCTTGAGTTCCGATATGCCTCAGGGTCTGGGGACAGGGAGTTTGTTCACTAACAACTTTGAAAGCCCTTTGGCGGTCAGGGACGGACAATTATGGTATGGGGATGGTACCGTTTGGAAACAGAATTTAATTAAGGATTTATGTATATAGAACAAGGATATAAAGGAGATCTTGGACTTTGGAAATACCTCTTTTTACCGGTGGGTTTCATTGGCTTGATGGCAGTAAACTATATTTTGACCATCAATTCGTCTGTTAGTGTGGAAGACGCCATGCAGCAGATGATAGAACAATGGGGCGCCAATACTGTCCTGGTTATCGCATTGCTTCCGCTAGCTGTGGGGCTGTTTGTAGTCTTGGGATGGACCAAGCTCATCCATCCCCAGTCCATAACTTCCCTGACCACCTCTCGAAAAAAAATAGATTGGAAACGCATCTTTTTTGCCTTTTCGTTATGGGGAGGTGTGACTATTTTATTGACCTTGATAGATATCTACGCTTCACCAGAACATTATGTGTTCAACTTTAACCTTGAAAAGTTCATTCCCCTGGCAATCATCGCCCTAGTACTTATTCCTATGCAGACCAGTTTTGAGGAATACTTGTTTAGGGGGCATATGATGCAGGGTTTGGGACTGGCAACCAAAACCCGATGGATTCCGTTACTGGTGACCTCTGTTTTGTTTGGGTTGATGCACATGGCCAATCCTGAAGTGGAGAAACTGGGCATGGGCATTATGGTCTATTACATTGGGACAGGACTTTTTCTAGGTATCCTTACTTTGATGGATGAAGGCCTGGAATTGGCCTTAGGTTTTCATGCCGCCAATAATTTGATAACCGCGCTTTTGGTAACTGCCGATTGGACCGCTTTCCAAACGGACTCCATTTATAGGGATATTTCTGAGCCCACTTTGGGTTGGGATGTACTTATTCCCATTGTCGTAGTGTTTCCAATTCTGCTCCTTGTATTCGGAAGAAAGTACAAATGGACCGATTGGAAAGGGAAGTTGTTTGGACCGGTCTTGACAAAGGAAGAATTTGTAGCAACAAATGATGGTGAATCCCTCTTGGCGTAAACTGCATCCAGATTTTAAATTGAATGGGAAATCCTACCAATGGGAAGAACTTCCGGAAGTAGGTTATAGCCTAATTAAAGAAGGAGAACCCTTTGAAAGAGCCATTGGGGACTTTTTAGTGGACTGGACCATGGACAATCCAACGGTTTTGGTCCAAACATCCGGTTCTACCGGGAAGCCCAAGGACATTCTTCTGAAAAAGGAGCATATGGTCAATTCTGCCAAGGCTACTGGAAATTATTTTGGTTTACAGGCAGGAGATACTTCGCTACTTTGTCTACCTAGCACAGGGATTGCAGGAAAAATGATGTTGGTCCGCGCTATGGTCCTGGGACTGGAATTGGATTATGTAAAACCATCGTCCACACCGTTGGATAACATAAGTCGAAATTATGATTTTTGTGCGATGGTGCCTTTACAGGTAGAGCATTCGTTGCTCAAGCTGGAATGTATTAGAACTTTGATTATAGGCGGAGCATCAGTTTCACCGAGTTTGAAGGAGAGGTTGATGTCGCTTCCCGCTCAGGTTTTCGAAACCTACGGGATGACGGAAACGATTACCCACGTAGCCGTTAAGTCAGTTAAAAATTCAGGTTTCAAAGCCTTGCCCAATATTTCCTTCGCACAAGATGATCGGGGCTGCTTGGTTATAGAAGCTTCTAAAATCTCCGATGAGCCAGTTGTCACAAATGATATGGTGGAGCTCATCAGTGAAACAGAATTCCAATGGTTGGGCAGGTATGATTCCATCATCAACTCCGGGGGTGTAAAACTCATCCCGGAGCAAATAGAGCAAAAAATCGCTCCCTTGATTTCATCGCGGTTTTTTGTCGCAGGAATTCCGGATGAGGTTTTGGGCGAGAAGTTGGTACTGATCTTGGAAGGAGAGGCCGTTCCAGATTCAGATTTCCTTGATGCTATAAAAAGGTTAGATGGGATAAACAAATATGAGGTGCCTAAAGAACTTTACTTCGTTCCCACCTTTGAAATGACTACCACTGAAAAAGTCAATCGCAACGTTATTCTAAGAAATCTTTTCGGGTAAACTTGGCTAAACACAATTGATGTGTTTCAAAAGTAAGTTTGCCTATTACCCTATAGTTACGTAATGGGACTTTGCCCTAAATGTTTAGAAATAGCTTAAGAAAAGTACAGCTTACCACTTTTTTTATGTGTGGGAAATGATGTATTTTAAGGGAAAGATTTTTTACATGCCAAAACTGATTCGCTTTTTACCTTTTGCCCTCTTGTCTTTCACTATTTATTCCCAACAAATACTTCCTGAGGTGGAACGGGCCAGGGTGGTGGATGAAATTTTGGAAGAACGTTTTACCTACCTGCTCCCAAAACTTATGGACCAAACCGGTATCGACATGTGGATTTTAATATCCCGCGAATACAATGAAGATCCCGTGCTTAAAACCATGCTTCCCGCGACTTGGCTCAATGCAAGGCGAAGGACGATTCTTGTGTTCTACCGGGATAAGGCGAAAAAAACCATGGAGCGACTTGCCGTGGCACGCTATAATGTGGGAAAAAGTATAGTTTCGGCTTGGGATAAGGAAAAGGAACCCAATCAGTGGAAAAGATTGATGCAGCTTATTGAAGAACGAAGTCCAAAACAAATCGGGCTGAATTTTTCCAAGGACCATAATATAGCCGACGGCCTTGATAAAACCGACTACGATGAATTTATGGCCAATCTTCCCGAAAAGTACCATTCCAAGGTGGCAACAGCGGAGCAGTTGGCGGTACGTTGGGTGGAGACTAGAACAGAAAGGGAAATGACCATCTTTAACCAGTTGGTGGATATAACCCATGATATTATTGCCGAAGCATTTTCTGAAAAAGTGATAACACCCGGGGTCACTACCACCACCGAGGTGGAATGGTGGATGCGACAAAAGGTTACCGATTTAGGGTTGGAAACTTGGTTTCACCCCACGGTTGATGTGCAGCGAACCAGCGAGGAACTGGTGGGGCACCTGTATTCCTTTTCGGGAAGACCGGATGATTTGGTCATCCAGCCCGGTGATTTATTACACTGCGATTTCGGCATTACCTACCTAAGACTCAACACGGATTGTCAGGAGTTGGCCTATGTCTTAAAACCAAAGGAAACCGAACCTCCTTCCTTTTTGGTAAATGCCCTAAAGGATGGCAACAGCGTACAGGATTTTTTAACCTCCAATATGATTAAGGGTCGAACTGGAAACGAAATTTTGGCCAAAGCACTTCAAGATGGCAGAAATGCAGGTCTAAAGCCCGCCATTTACACACATCCCTTGGGAAGTTACGGACACTCGGCCGGAACTACCATTGGCATGTGGGATTCCCAAGGCGGGGTAATGAAGGATGATGGGGAAAATTACCCACTCAACCCAAATACAGTATATGCTATAGAACTCAACACTACAGTAAATATTCCCGAGTGGAAGCGGGATATCCGCATCATGTTGGAGGAGGCAGGATTCTATGGCGAAAATGGATTTAGATATGTCAATGGGAGACAAACAGAACTCTTACTTATTCCAAGGGTGAAATCGCATCTGGGGAATTAAGGAATGTATATGATGGAAGATCAGAGATAACTGGGCCTAGCAATAGGCCATCAAAATTTAAAGCTATGAAACGAAACATTGTTTTGGTACTCCTCACCCTCGTTGGGTATGGATTGACCGCCCAAGTGCAGGTTAAAAAAATAAAGGGTATTGTCACGGATGGACTTTCCCCATTGTCTAATGTAAATATTAGCATCAAGGACAGTGATCAAGGTGTAAAAACCGATAAAACCGGGCGCTATGAAATTTATGCGGATGAGGGACAGGTGCTGGTCTACAGCTATGTAGGAAAACAGGATATGGAGATTATGATTCAAGATGTGACCCGTTTTCTCAATGTGGAGATGTTCGACAAGATTGAGGAGTTGGACGAGGTTACGGTCACCAAACGCAGCAAAAAGTCCCAAGTAGAACTATTTAAGGAATACCAAGAAAACAAAAGCCTGATCAAAACAGGCTTCGGAATTTTGGACCGTGAGAAGACGGGCTACTCCATGCGCATCTTGGATGGGGATGACTTAAGTTCGGCCGGGCAGGATTTTATAGACGGCCTTCAGGCATGGATTCCTGGCGCACAGGTGTTTAGACCCAATGCCTTTAGACCTGGTGGGGGTTCACTTTTGGGCAATGTGGGTCGCCCCACCGACCTGACCATACCTATTGTATATTTACCCCGTGCCACGCGTTCAGCAAAACCAGTACCAGCTGTTTATGAGGTGGACGGTGTGCTCTTCACCGATGCTCCTGTCTTTCTTTCCTCAAACAATATTGAACGCATTGCTGTAATAGAATCGATAGCAGGAATTGCCAGGTACGGCAGCTTGGCGGCTGGTGGTGTTGTGATTATTAACACAAAGACAGGGAACTATAGTAAAAAGGAAAAAGGCACGAACAAGCCGTTCGATCAAGCCAAATTAAGGAACAATTTTTGGGACGAATCACAGCTTGGGAATATGAATATCGCGGAACCTTCTTATATGGTGGAACTCAAGAACACCAAAAATAAAGAAGAGACAGAAGAGTGGTTCGAAACCCAGCAAAAGGTATATGCCAATTCCCCTTACTTTTATTTGGATGTCCTTTCCCATTTCAATTCTAGTAAGGAATACAAAAATTTGGCGGATGAAGCCATAACGGTTTTGGAAAGTAGGTTTGCAAACGACCCTAGGGTTTTAAAGGCCTTGGCTTACCAACTAGATGCTGCGGGCGCCTATGAAAGGGCCAATGAGATTTACAAACAGGTGTTCATTCTTCGTCCCCATTATGCCCAATCCTATCTGGACTTGTCCAACAGCTATCGAAATGCTGGCAATCTTGAGTACGCCGCCACGCTTTATGCCCGTTATAATTATTTGGTGAAAGAGTCCTTTTTTGAGGATTCAGAATCCTTTTCCACTGTCCTTGATAACAGTTTTAACAACCTTATTACCCAACATGGAAATTTGATAGGGGAGGGACGTACGGCGGTTAAGGTGAAAGATGGGGAAGAATTTAAGGGGACACGAGTCGTATTTGAATGGAATAATAGCGAGGCGGAATTTGACCTTCAATTTGTTAACCCGGAAAATCAGTATTACACATGGAACCATACGTTACGTGAGAATTCAGAACGAATTATGGAGGAGAAGAAACAGGGGTTTTCTTGCCAAGAGTATCTTATTTATAAACCCATAGGAGGAACTTGGAGAATCAATGCGCAATACTTGGGTAACAAAAGCTTGACACCAACGTATTTAAAAGCCACTGTTTACCATAATTTCAATACAGCGGCCCAGCAAAAAGAAATACATGTGTTTAAACTGAGCGCTAAAAACAATTACCAGAGCTTGTTTTCCATCGATGGTTCAAATTCGATGAAGGAACAATAAAACAGTGCTAAGGAAAGAGGTGACCGTCAATTCATAACCTGTATCTATGGGTTGGGAACTATCATCCGTCAACTCTGGGATGGATTTATTTTGAATTTTGCCTACTTTGTCGCAATCTTAATAATCTAAATA
Source organism: Flagellimonas flava (assembly GCF_900129665.1). GTDB lineage: Bacteria > Bacteroidota > Bacteroidia > Flavobacteriales > Flavobacteriaceae > Flagellimonas > Flagellimonas flava. The sequence goes on along the minus strand of NZ_FQWL01000001.1, from coordinate 1,142,386 downwards.
TGAAAATCTCGAAATTTATTCTGATCTTTTTCTTTGGATTGATTGGAGCATTTGTGTTTGGCCAGGAAAAACAGGTGACCATTTGTTGGGATGTTTCCTATTCCATGTACAATAGGGATTTGGATAAGGAATTTTACTTTTTGGATGCCTACTTTAAGACTAATATGGATGCCTCCGTCGCCCTTCTTTCATTTAATAATGAGGTAGTATCCAAAGAGAGTTTCGGGGTTAAAGGAGGTGATTGGTCTAACATAAAGGAAAGACTTAGGGGGTTGACTTATGATGGTGCAACATCTTTTGAATTGCTTGATGCCTATACCGAAAAAGGGGATGTATTGGTTTTTACGGATGGAAATCAGAATTTGGGTACAACCACTCCCAATTTTGGTGGTGAGGTCTATATTATCAATGGAAAAAAAGACTTTAATAGGGCCAGCCTAAACCTCTTGACCATTGTGAATAATGGGAATCTTATTAACCTTACGGAAAAAACCGGAGAATTTGGATCAAGTGGTAAGACTAAGGCTTACTCAGGAACTGTATACAGTGGAACTTCCGGTTTGGCTGCTGTTGATGTCTATATAAAAGAGTTTCAGAGTCAGGGAATCAAAACCAACACTTCAGGTGGGTATAGTATCAGGGCTTCTGTTGGAGATACTTTGGTAGTTTCTTTTGGAAATAAGAAAAAGCAGATTTTGTTGGAGGAAGAAGATGAGCTTGATTTTGTTTTTGACGATTCAGGGATTCAACTACAGGAAGTGGTGGTAGTAGAGGATAGGGATAAACCTACTGAAGAAATAACAACTGGATTTGGAAAAGAAAACAAGGATAAGATTGGATATGCTGTGCAATCAATTGACGAGGAGGATATTTCACCAATTGCAACAACAGGCAATACTGCAATTCAAGGAAAATTTTCTGGCGTAAGCCTTGGTCAAAATGAAGATTTAAGTCAAATTAAAATGAGGCCGAGTAATTCGGTTCTGGGTAACAATTACGGATTAATAGTAATTGATGGAGTGCCTATGGAACGATCTAATTCTTTCACGGGTGAGGTGGCCAATACAGATTTTGTGAATCCTCAGAATATAGCAGAAGTTACTGTTTTGAAGGGTTTGGCGGCGACCAACCGTTTTGGTAGCCTTGGGGCAAATGGAGTATTGTTGATTACAACAAAAACAGCAAAGTCCAATGGACCCACAGGAAAGAAAAGAGATTTGGCCCAATTGACCGATAACTTTTATGACGGAAAACTAAAGGTTAACAATAAAACCTTGGTTACCCCATATTTAAAAGAACTTAAAAAAGGCAAGAACCTGGAAGAAGCTTACAAGATTTATCTGAACCAGCGTAAATCCTATTGGGATAACCCCGAGTATTTGGTGGATGTTGCCTCTTTTTTCTACGGGTCAAAACCCGAATTAGGAAATCGAATTCTTTCCAATATCCTGGAAAAAGATAATGTTGGTTTTGAAGAATTAAGGGGTATGTATCTTAAATCCATGGAAACTGGGAACCATAAAATGGCACTGGTGGCAAGTACTAAGATGTTGGATGAATACCCAAATAAAATACAACCGTATTTAGATGTGGCCATGGCCCATAAAGGTGCGGGTAACTATCAGGAGGCCTATGATATGCTAGCAAGCATCGTTGACCGAAAGGCCAATACCGAGCTTAATTTTTTAGGCCTTGATAAAATCGCTGGAGCGGAAATAAGAAATCTTGTGAATCGAAATGGTAAGGATTTAGACATGAACAAGGTAGAACCCAAGTATCGGAACAACCTGACCTATAATGCCAGGTTACTTTTAGATTGGAGCAATCCCGATGCAGAGTTTGTGGTACAGTTTGTAAATCCTCAAAAACGTTTTTTTAATTGGGAGCATACAGATACGAGCGACAAAAAGCGAATTTTAAACGAGCTACAGCATGGGTACGCCAGTGAACAATTCGAAATCGTAGGCTCCGACACCGTGGGTGACTGGATTTTGAATGTTACCTATCTGGGGAATCGAACCCATGGAAATAAAGTCCCTACCTTTCTAAAGTGCACCGTGCAGTACAATTTTGGAAAGCCCAATCAAAGAAATGAAGAATTCATGATTCGTCTCATGGAATCTGGAGAAGAACAACAGTTAGCCAAATTTGCGGTTCAGTGATTACACCTGCAAGACGCCCATATTAAAGCGTTTTTCTATTGGGGAGTGATTGGCAGCCTCAATGCCCATAGAAATCCATTTACGCGTGTCAAGCGGGTCAATAATGGCGTCTGTCCATAATCGCGAAGCTGCATAATAGGGAGATATCTGATTGTCGTAACGTGCTTTAATTTTTCCAAACAATTCCTTCTCTTTGTTGGCATCTAAGGCTTCTCCATTTTTCTCCAAAGAGGCCTTTTCAATTTGCAAGAGCACTTTGGCAGCCGAGTTACCACTCATTACGGCCAGTTCGGCGCTTGGCCAAGCCACAATCAATCGAGGGTCATAGGCCTTACCACACATGGCGTAATTTCCGGCACCATAACTATTACCAATAACAATGGTAAATTTTGGCACCACCGAGTTGCTCACGGCATTTACCATTTTGGCACCATCTTTAATGATACCTCCGTGTTCGCTTTTACTCCCGACCATAAATCCCGTAACATCTTGCAAAAACACCAGCGGGATTTTCTTTTGGTTACAATTGGCGATAAAACGTGTGGCCTTGTCCGCTGAATCGGAATAGATGACTCCGCCAAACTGCATTTCACCTTTTTTGGTCTTGACCACTTTGCGCTGGTTGGCAACGATGCCAACGGCCCAGCCATCGATTCTGGCATACCCGGTCAGGAGTGACTTACCATAGCCTTCCTTGTACTGTTCAAATTCGGAATCATCGACCAATCGTTTGATAATCTCCAACATATCGTATTGGTCACCTCTTGATTTTGGAAGAATCCCATAGATATCCTCTTGTTTCTCAGATGGTTTTTTTGAGGTAACCCTATTGAATCCAGCTTTTTCAAAATCCCCAATTTTTCCAACGATGTTCTTTATTTTATCCAGGGCGTCTCTATCGTCTTTGGCTTTGTAATCCGTTACGCCACTGATTTCCGAATGTGTGGTGGCTCCACCAAGGGTTTCGTTGTCTATACTTTCACCAATTGCAGCCTTTACCAAATAACTTCCTGCCAAAAAGATACTTCCGGTTTTGTCCACTATCAGGGCTTCGTCACTCATAATGGGTAAATAAGCGCCACCGGCAACGCAGCTCCCCATCACAGCGGAAATTTGGGTAATGCCCATGCTGCTCATGATGGCGTTGTTTCGGAATATGCGACCAAAGTGTTCCTTGTCGGGAAAAATCTCGTCCTGCATGGGAAGATAGACCCCCGCGCTGTCCACAAGATAAATTATAGGTAAGCGATTTTCAATGGAAATCTCTTGGGCCCGTAGGTTCTTTTTGCCGGTTATGGGAAACCAAGCCCCGGCTTTGACGGTCGCATCATTGGCTACAACCACACATTGTTTTCCTTTTACATACCCAACTTTTACTACAACTCCGGCCGACGGACAACCCCCGTGTTCCTCATACATTCCTTCGCCGGCAAAGGCCCCGACTTCAATGGAATCCGAACTCTTATCCAACAGATAGTCAATACGCTCACGGGCGGTCATTTTTCCCTTGGAGTGATGTTTTTCAATACGTTTTTTACCACCTCCAAGCTTTACTTCGGCCAGTTTTTTTCGGAGTTCGGAAAGTTTGAGTTTATTGTGGTCTTCGTTTTTATTGAAGTTAATATCCATAGTTCGTAAAACTGTTGCATCTTGTAGGCTAAAGATAAGGAGTTATAATCATTACTTTTGATGGAATATGGAACGAAAAATTAGATGGGGAATTGTTGGCCCTGGAAACATTGCCCATAAGTTTACTTCTGATTTGAAACTTGTTGAGGGAGCTGAGGTAACTGCTGTGGCTTCAAGAAACAGGGACAAGGCGGAAAAATTTGCTGATGAATTTGAAATTGGTCACGTCTTTGGGTCGTATGATGAACTTTTTGCATCAGATTCGGCGGACATTGTCTATATCGCCACACCCCATGTTTTTCATAAGGAATTGGCCATAAAGGCGATGAACCATGGAAAACATGTGCTGTGCGAAAAGCCAATGGGTGTCAATAGGGGTGAGGTGGAAGAAATGATCAAGGTTGCCAAAGCCAACAAGGTTTTTTTGATGGAAGGATTATGGTCCCGCTTCAACCCATCTGTCGTAAAGACGATGCAAATGGTGGAAGAAGGTGCTATAGGTGAAGTTTCTTACCTCCATGCAGACTTCGCATTCTATGGCATGGATAGGGACGAAAGCTCTAGGATACTAGATCCAAATTTGGCCTCGGGTTCCCTTTTAGACATTGGCATCTATCCTATTTTCTTGGCTTATCTCATTCTTGGGAAGCCTACCGAAATAAGTGCTTTTTCCAATTTTCACCAAAACGGTACAGAGCTACAGACATCCATGATTTTTCATTATAACAAGGCACAGGCTATCTTGTACAGCGGCTTAACAACAGCTTCCAAAATGGAAGCAGAGGTATCTGGAAGTACCGGGGAGATTTTCATACACCCTAGATGGCATGAAGCAAAGGGACTTACAAGTATGGTAAATGGCGAGGAAAAAGTGTGGGATATGCCTGTTTTAGGCAATGGCTTCACCTATGAAATCGAAGAAGTACAACAATGTCTTTGGGAGAGGAAACTCCAGAGTGATAAATGGTCACACCAAAACAGTTTGGATTTGGTTGGTCTTATGGACACTATCAGACAAAAAACAGGCATCAAATTTCCGTTTGAAGCATAAACTTGATGCTGTTTCATTGGATTATTCCATTTTTTACGATATTTGATTTTCTACTGAACTAACAATATGGGAATGAACAAGAATACGGTGCTGGCGTATGCCACTTGGATTATGATTCTAGTGGGACTGGGTATGATAGCACTAGGTGCCTTTAAGTATGATGAAGTTGCTGGCTACGGTTTTGCGGCCGTGGGAATCGGCTTTTTCGCGATTGCTTGGGTATTTAACGCACTCAAGGGCAGGGTTTAACTTTCCAGCTATATATTTAAATAAACAACTACCGAATGTCAGACGATAAGAAGGTCATTTTTTCAATGTCCGGGGTGACCAAGACGTTTAAAACCGCCAATACCCCTGTTTTAAAGAATATTTATCTCAGCTTCTTTTATGGAGCTAAAATTGGGATTCTGGGACTCAACGGTTCTGGAAAATCCACCTTGTTGAAGATTATAGCGGGAGTGGATAAGAACTATCAGGGCGATGTGGTTTTCTCTCCCGGTTATACAGTTGGGTATTTGGAACAGGAACCACAACTGGATGAGGATAAGACAGTCTTGGAAGTGGTAAAGGAAGGTGTTGCGGAAACCGTGGCGATTTTGGACGAGTATAACAAGATCAATGATATGTTCGGCCTTCCGGAAGTTTACGAAGATGCAGATAAGATGCAGAAGCTTATGGACAAGCAAGCTGCGCTTCAGGATAAAATTGATGCGTCCAATGCTTGGGAGTTGGACACAAAGTTGGAAATTGCTATGGACGCCCTTCGTACTCCAGAATCGGACAAGAAAATCGGGGTGCTTTCCGGTGGGGAACGTAGAAGGGTGGCCCTATGCCGACTGCTGCTTAAAGAACCTGATGTTTTACTCTTGGATGAGCCCACAAACCACTTGGATGCGGAGTCTGTACATTGGTTAGAGCACCATTTAGCACAATATAAAGGTACGGTGATAGCGGTAACGCACGATCGTTATTTCTTGGATAATGTGGCTGGTTGGATATTGGAATTGGATAGGGGCGAAGGTATTCCATGGAAAGGAAATTACTCGGGTTGGCTAGACCAGAAGGCCAAGCGATTGGCGCAGGAGAGCAAACAGGCTTCTAAAAGACAAAAAACCTTGGAACGGGAGCTGGACTGGGTTCGTCAAGGTGCCAAGGGAAGACAGACCAAGCAGAAAGCGCGTTTAAAAAATTACGATAAGCTTTTGAGCCAAGACCAAAAACAATTGGAGGAAAAATTGGAAATCTATATTCCGAACGGCCCTCGATTGGGTACAAATGTCATAGAGGCCAAAGGCGTGAGCAAGGCCTATGGCGATAAATTATTGTACGAGGACCTGAACTTTAACCTTCCACAAGCTGGTATTGTTGGAATCATTGGACCAAATGGCGCTGGAAAAACTACTATTTTCCGGATGATCATGGGAGAGGAAAATCCGGATAAAGGGGATTTTGCCGTTGGTGATACCGCCAAGCTGGCCTATGTAGACCAAAGTCACTCCAATATTGACCCTAATAAAACCATTTGGGAAAACTTTAGTGATGGACAGGAATTGGTAATGATGGGAGGGAAGCAGGTAAACTCTAGGGCATATCTGAGCCGCTTTAACTTTTCTGGAAGCGAGCAGAACAAGAAGGTAAGTATGCTATCTGGGGGAGAGCGCAACCGACTCCATTTGGCCATGACCTTAAAAGAAGAGGGGAATGTGCTGTTGTTGGATGAGCCTACGAATGATTTGGATGTGAATACACTAAGGGCTTTGGAAGAGGGTCTAGAGAATTTTGCAGGATGCGCGGTAATCATCTCGCACGATAGATGGTTCTTGGATAGGATTTGTACACATATTTTAGCTTTTGAGGGCGATTCGCAGGTGTATTTCTTTGAAGGGTCTTTCTCTGACTATGAGGAGAACAAAAAGAAACGCTTGGGAACGGATATCATGCCCAAGCGTATCAAATACAAAAAGTTGATTCGCTAAAACCAACCAACGGATTTATTTTTTGGCTTCCAAAGCCAGTAAACCTTCCTGAAGTAATTTACGGGCATTTTCCAGGTACATTTGTTGATGATGTTCCAGACTGTTTGGGCCTTCCTTATCTTCGGAAGTATCTTGTGAAATAGATTTTGAAAGTGTCACCAAGTTTTTAATGGCCTCTTCGGCTGCCTGCAGTCGTTCCGAGGAATGCTTATCAAAAACCTTGATCATTTCCATTTCCATGGAAGCTTCGTTTTGACTTGTCTCTACGTAAGCTTCATGCTCCAAGGTGCTTTCGGCACTATCTTCTACCACAACCGGAGTGGCTCCAAGGGTGCATTCGTCCAAGAGGGTTATAACCTCGTTGATGATGCCCATGGATTTTTTTGAGAAATAACGGCCGGCATCCCAATCAACAGGTTCTACGGCTTTTTGTAAGACTTCAATGGCGTCCAATCTTTTATCCTCAGAAGCATCGCATCCGCATTCTGCTTTAAAGCTTTCGGATTTTTCCAAGGCAACCAATGCCCTTTCTGCATAATACATCTGGTGTTCAAAATTGGTGGCGCTCAGTGCCTTTTTTGTATGACTCAGCCCATAAGTGATTTTGGCGTAGAAATTATCGCACTGATTGGCAAGGGAAATGTTTGCTGCAAAAACGCATGCTAAAGCAAACAAAGCATAATATTTGTTGGTCATGGTTAAGTACTGATTTGGGTTTGGTACTTCAATAGTAACGTTGAGGCCGCTTCATTATTATATAGGTCTAGAATTCGTCCTTGGGGTACCAATCGAGTTGCACGACCTTAATTTTCGGTTTTTTTTGTTCGATTAGAGTCCTAAATCTTTTGACATCTCCTACATTGGGTCTACCTCGATAATGATACGGATAGACCGCCATGGGCTGAAATTCCAACACTGCATCGGCTGCACTATCAACGGTCATGGTATAAGGAAGGTTCATACAAACAAATGCCTTGTCTATATTTTTTAAGTTTCTCATCTCGGGGATATCCTCGGTATCCCCTGAAAAATAAATACGTTCTCCACCCATGTTTAGAACATAGCCATTACCACGACCCTTGGTATGGAATTTTAAGGCTTCTTCCCTAAGATTATACATAGGAATGGCTTCAACGGTAATACCATATCTATCTTTTGAATCCCCATTGTTGAGCACATCAATTTGAGGGATAAATTCTTCTGGCATCTTATCGGCCACGGCCTGTGGCATCATAATTTTGGCATTGCGGGTATCCAGTTCTTGGAGGGTTTCCAAACTAAAATGATCTCCGTGAATGTCCGTGATCAATATTAAATCAGGAAGTTTATGGTCCTCAAAGGCCTTTTTGCCGCCAACAGGGTCTATATATATGGTATACCCTTTCCATTCCAATACCGCGGTTGCATGTTCAATTGGATGGATTTTAAGTTCACTGTTCATTTGGGGTTTTTCCGAAATAATTACTTTTTGTCCCAAAATGGGCATGGAGACAAGTGCCAGAATTAGACTTGTAGCAAGTTGAAGATACTTTTTTTTCATAATGGAGAAATTTCAAGAGGACATTAAAATTAGTGTATCCGCTTGATTACCAAATGTTTTTTTCAGATAATTTCATCCACAAAAATCCAAATCAAAAACTATTGCGTATATAACTCAGAACACAATTGATTAAAACACTTTAAACGCAAAGATCAATTAATTTAAAAGTTATGACGGAAACAAAAAGTAACAACGGATTAAAGGTAATAGCTGGTCTACTTGGGGTAATCCTTTTGGGAACTATCATCTATACAGTAAGCCTTTACCAGGATAAGAAAAAGACCACCAATGCACTTACCCAAGAAAAAGAATTGGTAGTAGATGATTTGAACAATCTTAAATCTGAGTACGACAAGGCTATTTTGGAAAGCAACGCTACTAATGAAGAATTGGTTGCTGCTAGAGACAATATTGCAAAGTATATCGATTCTGTGCAAGGAATGAAAGCTGACATTGCTTCCCTATCTAGATACAGAAGACAAGTAAGCGTTCTTAAAGCTGAAAGGGAAAAATTGTTGAAGCAAGTTGATTCTTTGACAAGCTCAAACACCTTGTTGGCCATGCAGAGAGACAGCACATTTGTTGAGTTGGAAAAACAAACTGTATTCAACGATTCTTTGGTTGTACAAAACACCCAGTTGGCTGATGCCGTAGAAAGAGGTTCTGCACTTAGCCTTTCTACTTTCACTGTAGACGCGGTAAGAGAAAGAAACAGCGGAAAATTGGTTTCTACTTCCAGAGCTAAAGCTACTGACAAATTCAAAGTTTGTTTTACAGTTGCAGACAACGTAATTGCTGAAGCAGGTGACAGAGAATTCTTTATTGAAGTACTAGACCCTCAAGGTAATGTTTTGGGTGACAGCTTCTCTAAATCTAGCGAAGATGGTGCCTCTATTAGCTATAGCAAGGGAACTAACTTCTACTATGAGAACAGCTCCTTGGATGTTTGTGATTATATCAACAAGCCAGCATCCGATTTCCAGAAAGGGAACTACATGGTTAATGTTTATGATGGTGGATTGAAGTTGTTAGGAACTTCCAAATTTGCCTTAAAATAGTATACACTATCCACATTTCACAAAAAAGCCCGGTTCTTGTTTGAATCGGGCTTTTTTAGTTGCTGGGATTTTGTTTACTTCAAACTTCCCACCATATCTTCAGGTTTAACCCATTCATCATATTCTTCTGCACTCACATAGCCCAAATTGATGGCTTCCTCGCGAAGTGTTGTTCCATTCTTGTGGGCCGTATTGGCAATTTCTGCTGCCTTATAATACCCTATTTTGGTGTTTAAAGCCGTTACGAGCATGAGGGAATTGTTCAACAAGGTCTTAATGACCTCGTGATTGGGCTCAATACCAACAGCGCAGTTCACGTCAAAACTTACACAAGCATCCCCAAGTAATTGGGCTGATTGCAAAATGTTTGCTGCCATCATGGGTTTAAACACGTTTAACTCATAATGTCCCTGGGTACCACCAACGCTAACCGCTACATCGTTTCCTATCACTTGTGCACAAACCATGGTCATGGCCTCACATTGGGTGGGATTTACTTTTCCGGGCATAATGGAACTCCCAGGTTCGTTCGCTGGAATAATAATTTCACCAATGCCCGAACGGGGACCAGAGGCCATCATCCGAATATCATTTGCTATTTTATTTAGGGATACGGCCAATTGCTTGAGAGCCCCATGACTTTCCACAATAGCATCGTGGGCAGCCAAGGCCTCAAATTTATTTTCTGCGGTTTGGAAAGGTTGACCGGTAAACTCTGAGATGTATTTGGCCACCAGAACATCATAACCATTGGGGGTGTTGAGTCCCGTACCAACGGCGGTCCCTCCCAAAGCCAATTCGCTCAAATGGGGAAGTGTGTTTTTTAAGGCTTTTAGGCCATGATCCAATTGGGATACATAACCAGAAAACTCCTGACCTAAGGTTAGGGGAGTGGCATCCATGAGGTGCGTCCGCCCAATTTTGACCACGTCCTTGAACTCGTTCGATTTTTTTGCCAAGGTGTCTCTAAGCTGCTCCACCCCGGGAATGGTAACTTCTACTATTTTTTTATAGGCTGCAATGTGCATCCCGGTTGGGAAGGTGTCGTTGGAAGATTGACTTTTATTGACATCGTCATTGGGTTGGATGGTTTTTTCTCCCTCCCCAATTTTCTTGCCTGCGATTTCATGTGCTCGGTTGGCAATAACCTCATTGACGTTCATATTGCTCTGTGTTCCGGAACCAGTCTGCCAAATAACCAAGGGAAACTGATTATCGTGCTTGCCCGCTAGAATTTCATCACAGACCTGACCAATCAAATCTCTTTTTTCTTCGGCAAGGACACCAAGTTCATGGTTGGTGTAGGCCGCCGCCTTTTTCAAATAAGCAAAACCATAGACCACTTCCAATGGCATGGAGGCTGGCGCTCCTATTTTAAAATTGTTCCGGGAACGTTCGGTCTGGGCTCCCCAATATTTGTCCGAGGGCACTTTAACTTCGCCCATGGTATCTTTTTCAATTCTAAAACTCATGTGTACATTTTTTAGGATATGCAAAGTTAGGACTTCGTCAAGTTATTTTACCTGACATCTGTACAATTGCACATTTTTTAATTTGAGATTTGCTTTTTTATATGAAATGAAGGTATCTTTGTGCAACAAAAGGAAATAACATGTTTGATTTTGACCAGTACCTAGGATTTTTAGCATTTTTGACCATTTTGACCATTGGTTTTTGGTTGATGATTTTCCTCTTGACTTTTGTGGTACCCTATTGGTTATTTGGGAACCTTATGGAAATGTATAAAGAAAGACGTGAGGCCAAGCGCGCTCAACGAAACGAATAAAAAAAGAGGCTTTAAGCCTCTTTTTTAGTTTTAGATTTCTTTTTCTTCTTTTTATCCTTCTTTTTCTTTTTCACCTTGAACTTGTTTTCCTGAAGTTCTACATAGGCCAAGTATTTTTCCTCAGGAAGCCCAGTTTTTAGCTCCTGATCTTGACGATCTCGGATTTTTTCCACTTCCTCCTGCATCTTTTGGGGCTCCAGCTCCAGGATTTGAAGTTCTATTCGCTGTTGCACGGATTTTACCAAAGTGGTTCGCACTACTGCTTCCTCAAAAGGGTCTAAACCCAGCTCCTCCTTAATCGTTGGCATTTCCAAATCCACAATCTCCTCTGCGGTCAAAGGGTCCGCTTTTTTTGGTGCTTCCTGGGCCTGTGGGATGGAACTGCGCTGTCGTCCAAAACGGTTCCCATAACCATACCCGCTTCCATAGCGATTACCATAACCGTATTGGGCTACCAAATCATTGGCAAATAGCAACCCCATGAATAGGGCGAGTGGTAGAAGTATTTTATTTTTTTTCATCAGTACCTTAAATTAATGGTGTTTAAGTCCTATGTATCAACCTAATTCATTGTAAATCCTTTATTTAGGACTCGAGCAAGTTACTAATTTTATCAGCAGGTCTTGCAACCACCGCTTTTTTACCCTTGACAACAATGGGCCGCTCAATCAATTTTGGATGTTCAATCATAGCCTTGATAATTTCTTCATCTGTAAGGTCTTTGCCCCGGTATTGTTCCTTCCAGATTGCTTCATTTTTTCGAACCAACTCCATAGGGCTGATACCAAGAAACTCAATGACAGTTGTTAAATCTTTTATGCTTGGAACATCTTCCAAATATCGTACCACTTCAAAGGCCTCCCCAGAATTTTCCAAAAATTCCAAGCCTTCACGTGATTTTCTGCATCTCGGGTTGTGATATATTTTAATCATGTTTATTCAATTACTGTTTCTGTCCTTAGGATTCCAAAATCCAACAAACGAATTCCAGAACTATTCCTCTTTTTGCCCCATCATCATTAGAAAGGCCTTCAGAAAAGGATTTAATTCTCCGTCCATTACCGCATCCACATTTCCGGTTTCTTCACTTGTACGCACATCCTTGACCAATTTATAGGGATGCATCACATAATTCCGAATTTGAGAACCCCATTCAATTTTCATTTTAGAGGATTCTATCTCAGCCCTAGCTTCTTGTTTTTTGCGAAGTTCAATCTCATACAATTGCGATTTCAACATCTTCATGGCGGTCGCCCTATTGTCGTGCTGAGATCGTGAATCCGAGCAGGAAATTTGGATTCCCGTTGGCTTGTGAACCAATTGCACCTTTGTTTCTACCTTGTTGACGTTTTGCCCACCAGCTCCACTAGATCTTGCGGTAGTAATTTCAATATCGGCTGGGTTGACTTCAATTTCTATGCTATCATCCACCAAGGGGTATACGTATACGGATGCAAAAGAAGTGTGTCTTTTAGCATTACTGTCAAATGGTGAAATACGAACCAGGCGATGCACCCCATTTTCGCCCTTCAACCAGCCAAAGGCAAATTCTCCCTCAATCTGCAGGGTCACCGTTTTTATGCCCGCAACATCCCCTTCTTGGTAGTTAAGTTCTTTAACCTTATACCCGTTCTTTTCGCTCCACATGAGATACATGCGCATTAGCATGGAAGCCCAATCACAGCTTTCCGTACCCCCTGCACCAGCGGTTATTTGAAGTACTGCAGTTAGCTCATCACCCTCCTCAGAGAGCATATTTTTGAATTCCAGGTTTTCTATGGCGAGTTGTGCCTGCTCCAATTGTGCATCCACTTCATTCTCTTCCACCTCACCGGCCTGAAGAAACTCAAGCAACACCTCCAGGTCCCCAACCATGGAACTCGCATCGTTGAAGTCGGAGACCCACTTTTTTTTAGCCTTTAAGGCTTGCATTTGGATTTGGGCTTCTTGAGGATTGTCCCAAAATCCGGGTGCGGCAGTTTTTTCCTCCTCGTTCTCTATTTCAATAAGTTTGGCATCAATGTCAAAGATACCTCCTTAACGCGCCAAGGCGTTCAATAAGATCTTTATGCTGATCTGTGGTGGCCATACAATAAATTTCTGGCAAAAATAAGGTTTCAATATAGTCAGGCAACGAAATTTATATAATTTTAGCTACAACTATCTGAGATATGAAAAAACAGCTTTCTTACGCCATTTCGATTCTATTTTTTACCAGCGGTTTGCTGGCCCAAAATTTTGACAAAACCAAGAATTTCCAAAAATTCAACGGCTTCTTTAACTTTTACTACGATGATGCTACGGACAAAGTGTTTTTGGAAGTCAATGAACTGGAAAAAGAATTTCTATATGTGTATTCCCTGAGCAGCGGTGTCGGAAGTAACGATATTGGACTGGATAGGGGTCAGCTGGGAAATGAACAGGTGGTCTTCTTTAGAAAGGCAGGTAACAAATTACTTTTGGTCCAACCCAATATGATGTTTAGGGCCAATACGGATAACGAATTGGAAAGAAAGTCCGTAGAACAGGCCTTTGCCAAATCCGTTTTGTTCGGTTTTAAGATTGAGGAAGAATCAAAGGGCAAATACCTCATTGATATCACTGACTTTTTGATACAGGATGCCCATGGTGTTACTGCACGATTGAAATCCAGAAAACAGGGGACCTACAGTTTAGATAAATCCAAAAGCGCGCTCGCATTTGAACGTACCAAGGCCTTTCCCAAAAATGTGGAATTTGACGTCACCCTTACCTTTAAGGGGAATGCGGAGGGCGATTATATCAAATCGGTAGTTCCAAATCCTTCTTTGGTCACCGTGGCCCAACACCATTCTTTGATTGAATTGCCCGATCAAGGTTATGAGCAAAGGGAATTTGACCCCCGAAGTGGTTCTAACCTGTTCGCCTATTACGATTATGCCACACCTGTACAGGAACCTATCTTAAAACGTTTTATTTCACGTCATCGACTTGAAAAGAAAAACCCGAACGCAGAGGTAAGCGAAGCGGTGGAACCCATTGTTTACTATTTGGACAATGGAACACCCGAACCTGTGCGTTCGGCCTTGTTGGAAGGTGGGAAATGGTGGAACCAGGCCTTTGAGGCCATTGGCTATAAAGATGCCTTCCAACTAAGGATTTTACCGGATGACGCCGATCCCATGGATGTCCGTTACAATGTAATTCAATGGGTGCATAGATCTACTAGAGGTTGGAGTTATGGGATGAGTGTAAAGGACCCAAGAACTGGTGAGATTATTAAAGGGCATGTAAGTTTGGGAAGTTTGCGTATCCGTCAGGACTTTTTAATTGCGCAGGCGCTTATGGACAGGCCCTTTGCGGAGCGGGACGATAATTACCAACCAATGCTTGAAATGGCCCTAGCTCGAATTCGACAACTTTCGGCCCATGAAATTGGTCATACCCTGGGTTTTGCCCACAACTTTGCCGCTAGTACCAATAATCGGGCTTCTGTGATGGATTACCCCCATCCGCAATTTGAGCTTGACGGTGGTGAGATCCAGTTTTCCAATGCCTATGATACAGGAATTGGTGAATGGGATAAGGTTACCGTAGCATATTCCTATTCCGATTTTCCTAGCGGGACTGACGAAAAGGAAGGACTTAATGCGATTTTGGAAAAAGCACAAGCGGATGGACTTCGCTATATTTCCGATCAGGATGCTAGACCAAGGGGAGGGGCTCATGCTTTAGGGCACCTATGGGATAATGGCAGAAATGCATCACAAGAACTGGATAAGGTTTTAAAGATAAGAGAAACCGCAATCGGCAATTTTTCGATGGATAACATTCGAACAGGGGAGGCCAACTCGGTTTTGGAAGATGTTTTTGCTCCTTTGTACTTCTTTCATCGATATCAAACAGAGGCCGTTTCCAAGTTGATTGGCGGACTTGACTATAATTATAGCGTGAAGGGGGATGGCCAGCGAATGGTGTATACTATAAGCGAATCCACTCAACAAAACGCCCTTGAGTCCATTTTACGTACCCTGGATGCCTCGGAAATTGCCATACCCGAAGATAAACTGGAGCTTTTTCCGCCAAGGGCCATTGGGTATGGGCGTACAAGAGAATCGTTCAAGGGAAGAATGGGGGTTAGTTTTGACGCCCTTTCCGTTGCTGAAACAGCAGCTGATATGACATTGGGTCTTTTGTTACACCCAGAACGTGCTTCCCGATTGATACAGCAAAAAAGCTTGGATAAAAACCAGCTGGGACTGCAAGAAACCTTAGACAAGGTGATTAAGGAAACCATTCAAAAATCCCATAGGGACCCTTACTTAGAACAGGTTCAACACACCATCAATTTCAGGGTGCTAGATCATTTAATGAACTTGGCCGCAACTAGGAGCGTGCACCCTCAGGTTAATGCCATCGCCATAGAAATCTTGAAAACCCTCAAGGTATCCATTCTTAATACCGATAGAAATGCAATTTCTGCCGAAATGGTGAGGCGTATCGATGCGCTGTTCAAAGCTCCAAACAGCTTTAAAGTGATGGCTTCGCCAAAAATACCGGATGGGTCTCCCATTGGAATGGATTGTTTTCACTAAGCCTGACGTATTATGGAAGTTAATTTGATCAGTGATACGGTCACCAAACCCTCAGAAGGTATGCTTCAGGCCATAATGGAGGCCAGGGTAGGGGACGATGTCTTTAAAAACGATCCTAGTGTAAATGCCTTGGAAGCAAAAGTAGCGGATTATTTCGGTATGGAAGCCGCCCTGTTCTTTCCAAGCGGTACCATGGCGAATCAAACCGCAATCAAGCTACATACGCAACCAGGAGAACAATTGATTTGCGATAAGTACGCCCACGTTTATAACTATGAAGGAGGAGGGGTTAGTTTTAATAGCGGAGTATCATGCAAATTGGTGGATGGTCATAGGGGGATGATGACCGCTTCACAGGTCGAAGAAAGTATTAACCCGCCCGACTTTTACCACAGCCCGCTGACCACTTTGGTATGCATTGAAAACACAACCAATAAAGGAGGAGGCGCCTGTTGGGATTTTGAAGCACTAAAAAAGATTAAAAAAGTTTGTGACGCCAATGGATTACAATATCATTTGGATGGTGCTCGACTTTGGAACGCCTTGGTGGCCAAAAATGAGGACCCTAAGGATTACGGGCAACTTTTTGATACCATTAGTGTCTGTCTAAGCAAGGGATTGGGGTGCCCCGTGGGTTCGGTTTTGGTTGGAAACAAAGAATTAATTGATAAGGCCGTAAGGGTTCGAAAAGTCTTAGGTGGTGGTATGCGACAGTCCGGGTTTTTGGCCGCTGCCGGAATTTATGCGCTGGATAATAATATCGCCAGACTTTCTGAAGATCATGAAAAGGCGGCTGAAATAGGCAAGGTCCTATCGCATTTGCCTTATGTGAAAAAGGTGGAGCCCATAGAAACCAACATCATCATTTTTGAGTTGGATGAGCAGAAAATGTCCTCGGAAGTGTTTTTGGACACACTCCAGCAAAAACAAATCTCAATTATTGGAATGGGCCAGGGCAAGCTGCGCATGGTGACGCATTTGGACTACACCCAAATAATGCACAACCATCTGCTACAAACACTAAAATCTATAGGTTAGCCTTCTTATTTAAATAAGGAATCCATTCCCGGTATGTTGGGCATTCCCTCTTTGGCGACGGCTGCAAGTTCTGTTTCATTGATATTGGTTGCTTTTTCAATAGCCTTGTTCAATGTCAAAACTAGGTAATCTTCCAACTGCTCTTTGTCCTGTAACAGCGAATCGTCCACAGTTATGGATTTTATCTCCCTATTGGCGGTAATGGTAACCTTAACTTGTCCGTCGGATGAACTTTCATCAATGAGGACGGTGTTCAACCGCTCTTTGGTTGCCTTTACCTTTTCTTGGGTTTCCTTAAGTTTACCCATCATGCCCATAAAATCTCCAAACATATTCAGAATTTAAAATGTTTTAAGGGTCAAAAGTACTAATTTGGGCCAAATTAGATTGGTATGAAACATGGCTCAATCCGTCCACTTTATTTTTTGATAAGCCTTATTTTTGCAGGCGCTTGTAAAACCGAAAACAACAAATTGATGCAGATAAAGGCTCCTTTGGCCAAAAAGAACCCAACCCAGTTAGAAAAGCATGGTGACATTAGGGTGGATGACTATTATTGGATGAATGACCGGGAAGATCAGGAAGTTTTGGACTATCTGAATGCGGAAAACTCTTATTATTCAAATATGACTTCCCATACCAAGAGCTTCCAAGAAGAACTCTTTGAGGAAATGAAATCCAGAATTAAGGAAGACGACAACTCCGTTCCCTATAAATACAATGGGTATTGGTATATCACCAAATATGTCAAAGGTGGGGAATATCCCTTGTATTTCAGGAAAAAAGGCAATTTGGAGGGAGCGGATGAATTAATGTTCAATTGTAATGATCTAGCCAAAGAGCACGAGTTTTTCAATCTAAGGGGGATATCGGTAAGTCCGGACAATTCCATGGCATCATTTGCTACGGATACCGTATCGAGAAGGCAGTATACCATTCAGGTTAAAAACCTACATACAGGAGAGATACTATCGGATCACATTGAAAATACAACAGGCAGCTCCGTGTGGGGGAATGATGGAAAAACGTTGTTTTACACCAAGAAAGACCCAGTTACCCTGCGATCGGATAAGATTTATAGACATGCGCTAGGGACTTCGGCCAAGGAGGATGTTCTAATTTTTCACGAGAAAGATTCCACTTATAACACTTTCGTTTACAAAACCAAGTCCAGAAAATATATTGTAATAGGTTCGGTGAGCACGTTGACCACGGAATATCAAATTTTGGATGCGGATAATCCAGAAGGGGATTTTGAAATCTTTTCTCCACGGGAAAGGGGTGTGGAATACTCCATTGCACATTACAATGGCAATTTCTTTGTACTTACCAACAAGGATGGCGCAACAAATTTTAAACTTATGAAGGCCACAGAGGGAAAAACGAATTCCAAGGATTGGGAAGAGTTTATTCCGCATAGGGAAGCCGTGCTTCTTGAAGATGTGGAGATTTTCAAAGACTATTATGTGCTTACGGAAAGGGAAAACGGGCTGAACCAACTTAAGATTTCCCGTTGGGATACCGGTGACTCCTATTACCTTCCTTTTGATAGTGAGACCTATGTTGCCGGAACTTCGGTCAATGTTGACTTTGATACCCAGGAGCTTCGGTACTATTATAATGAAATGGGAGCGCCCTATGCCATTATCGATTTCAATATGGAAACCAAGGCCAAGAAAATATTGAAGGAGCAAGAGGTTTTGGGTGGAAAGTTCGACAAACAAAATTACCGGACAAAGCGTGTTTGGGCCACGGCCAGGGACGGTGTCAAAGTGCCCATTTCCATGGTGTACCATAAGGACACCCAATTTGATGGCAACAGTCCTTTGCTGCAGTACGCTTATGGCTCTTACGGTAGCACTATTGATCCTTATTTTTCCTCCATTAGACTAAGCTTGTTGGATCGTGGCTTTATTTATGCGATTTCCCATGTTAGGGGTGGGGAATATTTGGGCAGAAATTGGTATGAAGATGGAAAATTATACAAGAAGAAGAACACTTTTACCGACTTTATCGATTGTTCTCAATTTCTTGTGGATAATAATTACACCAGCCCAAAACATCTCTACGCTGCCGGAGGTTCCGCTGGCGGATTGCTTATGGGCGCCATAGTGAATATGGCACCTGAGCTATATAATGGGGTGATTGCGGCGGTTCCTTTTGTGGATGTGGTCACAACAATGTTGGACGATAGCATTCCCCTTACCACTGGAGAGTATGATGAATGGGGCAATCCTCATGAAAAAGAGTACTACGAATACATGAAATCATACTCGCCTTATGATAATATAACTGCCAAGGCCTACCCAAACATGTATGTTTCAACAGGTTTGCATGATTCGCAGGTACAATATTGGGAACCAGCCAAGTGGGTGGCCAAACTTAGGGAACATAAAACGGATGGTAACCTGTTGTTTTTGGACACCAATATGGACGCAGGTCACGGCGGGGCTTCAGGCCGTTTTGAATCGCTAAGGGAAACTGCCAAGGAATATGCATTTATTTTAGATTTGGAAGGAAAAGTCCCATAAAATAAAAAGTGCTATTTTTGTGCCGGATAAATTGTTGCCTAACCAACGATTTGCCCCTTACCTAAACCCAGTTATGAGAAAACAGATAAATGCGCACAGCAATATTCTTGATTTAATTGGAAATACCCCCTTAGTTAAGCTTAATAAAATTGCCCAACCTCTTACAGGTAATTTCTATGCCAAGGTAGAAGCCTTTAATCCAGGTCATTCTTCCAAGGATAGAATTGCGGTTTATATTATAGAAGAAGCAGAACGCAAAGGGATTTTAAAACCTGGTAGTACTATTATTGAGACCACTTCCGGCAATACCGGCTTTAGTTTGGCTATGGTCAGTATTGTAAAGGGCTATAAGTGCATTTTGGCGGTTAGTTCAAAATCGTCTCCAGATAAAATAGATATGTTACGCTCCATGGGAGCCAAGGTATATGTTTGTCCTGCGCACGTGAGCGCGGACGATCCAAGATCATATTACGAAGTGGCCAAGCGTCTTCACCAAGAGACCAAAGATTCCATATATATCAATCAGTATTTTAACGAATTGAATATCGAGGCCCATTACAACACCACCGGTCCCGAGATTTGGAATCAGACGAATGGAAACATAACCCATTTGGTGGCGTGCAGTGGAACCGGCGGTACCATTTCTGGAATTGCCCGTTACCTGAAAGAGCAAAATCCTGAAATTAAGGTGTTGGGAGTGGATGCTTACGGTTCGGTCTTGAAAAAATTCCATGAAACCGGGGAATTTGACCATAATGAGGTCTACCCTTACAGAATAGAAGGACTTGGGAAAAACCTTATCCCTGCTGCGACCGATTTTAACGCTATTGACCGTTATATTAAGGTAACAGATGGCGAAAGTGCCCATATGGCCAGAAAAATTGCCCACTCTGAGGGTATTTTTGTGGGATATACCAGTGGGGCGGCAATGCAGGCATTATATCAATTGAATACGGAGGGTGAATTTTCGGAGGATAGCAACGTTGTTGTTATCTTTCCAGACCATGGTTCACGGTATATGAGCAAGGTATACAGTAACGAATGGATGGAAAATCAAGGATTTTTTGATATCCAGAATGCTGAAACCCCTGAAAAAATAGAATACATCAAGTAGTACTTGATTTACTGTAAATTGGAACGGCAATGGCTCTCATTGCCGTTTTTTTTTATCCTGATATTTAGTTATGTGGGCTTACCAAAAATATATATTTTTGCATTTGAATTAATTTTGAGGTAGATGAGAGATTTATTTGACAGAATTATTGAAAATAAAGGGCCTTTAGGGAAATGGGCATCGCAGGCTGAAGGTTATTTTGTATTCCCAAAACTGGAAGGACCCATCTCTAATCGAATGAAGTTCCAAGGAAAAGATGTAATTACATGGAGCATCAATGACTACTTGGGATTGGCCAATCTCCCTGAAATTAAGAAAGTTGACGGTGAAGCTGCACTGGAACATGGCTCGGCTTATCCTATGGGTGCAAGAATGATGAGTGGTCATACGGATTACCACGAGCAGTTGGAACAAGAACTTGCCGCCTTTGTAAATAAAGAAGCTTCTTATCTTTTGAATTTTGGATACCAAGGGTTTATGTCGGTAATCGACGCTTTGGTTGCTAAAGATGATATTATCGTTTATGATGTGGATTGCCACGCCTGTATTATCGACGGGGTACGTCTACACATGGGCAAACGCTTTACCTTTAAACATAATGATGCCGGAAGTCTTGAAAAAAACCTGGAAAGAGCCACAAAATTGGCTTCGGAGACAGGCGGTGGTATTTTGGTGATTTCGGAAGGTGTTTTTGGTATGAGGGGTGAACAAGGTATCCTCAAGGAGATTGTGGCCCTGAAGAAAAAGTTCAAGTTTAGGCTTTTGGTGGATGATGCACACGGTTTTGGTACCCTAGGTAAGACTGGGGCAGGAGCTGGAGAAGAGCAAGGGGTGCAGGATGAGATAGATGTCTATTTGGCCACTTTTGCCAAATCTATGGCCAGTATTGGCGCCTTCGTAGCGGCCGATCAAGAAATCATAGAGTACCTTAAGTATAATCTTAGATCACAGATGTTTGCCAAGTCATTGCCCATGGTATATGTCAAAGGGGCACTAAAAAGACTGGACATGCTTCGCACAAGGCCCGAGCTAAAGGCGAAACTTTGGGAGAATGTGAATGCGCTGCAAAATGGACTTAAGGAACGAGGCTTTGATATAGGAACCACATCCAGCTGCGTTACACCGGTATATTTAAACGGTAGCATTCCCGAAGCCATGGCATTGGTTAAGGACTTAAGGGAAAACTACGGTATCTTCTGTTCCATTGTGGTATATCCAGTTATTCCGAAAGGTCTGATTTTACTTCGTTTGATTCCTACTGCTACCCATACCATGGAAGATATCGCAGAAACCTTGGATGCTTTCTCCGGTATTCGTGAGCGACTTCAAAACGGAACTTACAAAAGACTTTCCGCAGCTGTTGCTGCTGCAATGGGCGAATAAAACTGTTAACCTATCCCGTTATTGTTTTTTTGAATTGGCTTGGGGGAAGTCCATAGTAGGATTTAAATGAGCGAATAAAGTGGGGGTCATCATAGAATCCGGTTTCAAATGAAATTTCGCCAATAGTTTTGGAATCTTTCAGCAATTGCTTCATGGCATGATCCATTTTGACCTGAAGCTGATATTCCCCAATCGTGCACCCCATTCTTTTTTTAAACGCCCTTGCCAGATACACCGGATGTACATAAACTCGTTCTGAGAGGGATTGGAGCGAGTGAAAAACCTCCTTTTCATCGTTTACGATAATGGTGATTGCTTTTATCCATCGCAAATCTGCTTTGGGAAAATATTCATGGGCAAGCCCACCATACCAATCGTAAACATATTCCGTGGCAAGATCCATATCATGAACTCCTTTCTTCAGCAGTACTAAAAGCTTGTAAAGTGAAGGGTGTCCAACTACCTTGAACTTCTTGAGTGAAGTTAAAGGAATTTGTGTGCTGCCCTTTAGGTTGAACCAACTGGGCTTGAATTCTATATTAAAGCATTTACCGTGAACCGTTTCAAAGGTGTTTTTATGTTTATAGCCTTGCGGTCTGAACAGAGCTTCACCCGCTTCAACACGCTGCACGGTATTTGAACTCTGCTCTAGATAACTTCCTGAAAACAAAAGACTCAAATACGCATTTTGGTGATCATGTACCCCAATATCATCCTCTTCACTATATTCCGTGATACAAAGTTTGATATCATCATTTTCGAGGACATCTAGACTGTTACCAAAATATTCTCCGCTAGATAGATTAATCACCTGTGATACAATATTGCTTTACTTCTTAGTCCATAAACATGGAATTTGTTACGATCTAGACCCTGGTAGAATTATAGATTGAATGTGACAAGCTAATTCCTGAGTGCTTTCCTATAGGTTCTCCTACGTTTGTGTGTAACGGGGTCAAAGTGTTTCCACATTTGCCTAATGGCGACATTTTCTTCCAATTCAGGCGTTCTAATGCAGTTTTCAACACCACGTTTCTTGAAAGTTTTATAGTATTCATTAAAAATTACCGCGGTAACCCCTTTGTTTTGGAAATCGGGTCTAATCCCTATTAAATAGAAAATAACATCCTTGCTATGTTTCTTAGCCCTTAAAAGATGAAATACCCCTGTAGGAAAGAGTTTTCCTTTTGCCTTTTGGAGCGCCTTTGAAAATGAAGGCATAACAATGGCGAAGGCTACCAGTTCGTTGTCAGCGTCAACCACAAACTTGATGTATTCTGGATTGATAAAACTGATGTATTTCTTTTTGAAGTACTCCTTCTGCACATCGGTAATTTTGACAAAGGAGGCTAAACTGGAGTAGGTATTATTGAATAGATCAAACATTTTGTCCACCCATGGCATAATTTCCTTACTGTTGTCAAAGTTCAGTTCCCGAAGGCCATAACGTCTTTTGATTAGCATATTGGCTTTCTGGAACATCTTAGGGTCCGCATTGGCAAAAAGAAATTTGTTTTCTAGATATTCTTTTTCTTTTATAAACCCATGCTTTTCATAATGGGAAAGATAATAGGGGTGGTTGTACCAAGTAATCATAGTACCAATGTGGTCGAAACCGTCTATAAGCACGCCCACCTTGTCCAGGTTTGAAAAACCAACCGGACCTTCCATATATTCAAGATCATGGCCTTGACCAATTTCGGCCACTTTTTTAAGCAAGGCTTCGGATACTTCAAAATCATCCACAAAATCGAACCAGCCAAAACGCATCTTCCGCAATTGCTGCTCGTTGACCTCAAGCCAATTGATGATTGCCGCAACACGCCCCACGATTTTGTTTTCCCTATAGGCAAGGAAGAATTGGGCTTCTGCATTTTTGAAGACAGGATTCTTTTCAGGATTAAAGGATTCCATTTCATCATTAATAATTGGAGGAACCCAATACGGTGAATCCTTATATATCGAAAAGGGAAACTTGACAAAAGCTTTTAAATCGGCCTTGGACTGAACCTGCTTTACGGTGACCATACGTTATTTTTTGTAAGGTCAATATTAGGAATATTCTTAGCGGGAGAAAAATGATACCCACAAAACTTAGAAGTCTAGTTTATCCTTCTTCTTTTTCTTGGATTTTTTGCGCTTTTTCTTAGCCGCTCCTTTTTTGATTTTTCCATTCTTTCCGCCTTTCTGGTCCGAAATGGCAACAAGCTTGTCCTTATGGAAATCTAGTCGGTAGGAGAAACCAAGTACGGTAAAGATTCTGGAGGGAGAATTCTTAAATCCCGAACCCAAATGAAAATCAGCCTGAAAATTCTCATTAATAAGATAGGCTACCCCTGTTCGAAGTAGCACATCTGAATACCGATCACTGCTAATACCCTGTCCTTCTAAAAACACGCTCCATTTGGGATCCCTAAAGGCGTGTGTGATGGACATGGCAAAATTCAACTCTGGAAAGTCAGTTCCAATGCGGTCGTATGCAAGATTGGAAATCAATACAAATCTTGGTGAAAGTCTACTTTGGGTAGCGATGGCCGCCCTTGGCGCTACAACGGGATCACCAACATAAAATGGATTTTCCCCTAAGGTAAACGTAGCTCCCGCATATACAGAGACCGCTGGAATTAGGTTTTTCCACTGGAATACATTGTTGGCCCTCCAACTATAGAGATTGGGTTTGCTTCGCTCAGGATTTTTATAGGGATCGAAGATCAAGAATTTCAGACCCAGGCGATTTCTGGAAAAATCGGTACGTCTCTCATCCGTCCCCAGATTGGTAAAGGTCACATTTTGGGTGATAAATGACCCTTCCCAATTAAGTTCCAGAGTTTCAAAAAGCAAACCATATCGAAGGGAGAAATCCACCCCTAAAATGTTGGAATCCGTATTGAGATCCGCATTGTCCTGCTGTTCATAAAGCAGTCCCATCTCACCTTGCACGACATTTCTTCCTACGGCATAGGCACTTACAGCCCTACCGGGCCTGTTGCTGTTGATAACATCCGTATACTGGGCATGGGTGAACAATGGGATTAAGCAGAATAGAAAAAGGGCCTTCTTGATCACAGGGAAATCCATATAACTTATTTTAATACTATTTTAAGAAACTTTAGAGTCGTTTAAGGGACTAACAATGTAATTTTGATGCAATAGCTATTGTTATATGGTTTTATTACAAACGATTTTACTGGTTGTATTAGTATACTACGCGGTTAAATTGCTGCTAAGGTGGTTGGCACCTAAGTTGTTGAATTATGCTGTTAAGAAGACCAATGAGCGCTTTGGACAGCAATTTGGCAATTATCAGGATTTTAGTAAACAACCTGATAATGAGGGTGAAACTACCATTTTTTCTAAGACAACCCGAAAATCCAATCCTTCAAAAAAAGTTGGAGAATACATAGATTTTGAAGAAATTGACTAATATTTGTCTTTTCAAAATCATTCCATGAATCTTTCCTTTAAAGCAGTTGTTACCCATCTTTGTGTAATCGCTTTCTTTCTTTTGGCCTCTCTGGTCTACTTTTATCCGGTTTTGCAGGGTAAGGCCATTTTTCAGTCGGATATTGCCCAATATAAGGGCATGGCCAAGGAGCGAAATGATTATAAAGAATTGAGTGGGGAAGAATCGTATTGGACCAATAGTGCTTTTGGTGGTATGCCCACCTATCAGTTGGGGGCCAATTATGAGCACGACTATGTAAAAAAACTGGATAGATTGATTCGGTTTTTGCCCCGTCCGGCGGACTATCTTTTTCTATACTTTATTGGATTTTATATTCTGATGCTATGTCTCAAAGTGGATTACAGGTTGGCCATAGTAGGTGCGCTGGCGTTCGGATTTTCCACTTATTTTATAATTATCCTAGGGGTTGGTCATAATGCCAAGGCGCATGCACTGGGCTATATCCCCATGGTCTTGGGTGGGATAGTACTAGTGTTTCGAAAAAAGTACCTGCTCGGATTTATACTTACTGCATTGGCCATGGCACTGGAAATAAGTGCCAATCATTACCAGATGACCTACTATTTCATGCTACTGGTGCTGTTACTGGGTCTGGTGCAGCTCATTTATGCAATCAAGGACAAAAAATTAAAACATTTTTTCGCCTCTGTCGGCATTTTGATAGGTGCAGTTTTACTTTCCATAGCCACCAATGCCACGGGACTTATGGCGACAAAAGAGTATGCAGATTGGAGCACAAGGGGAAAATCAGAATTGACAATTAATCCCGATGGAAGCGCAAAGGAAGTTCAGACGGGCTTGGATAGGGACTATATTACCTACTACAGTTATGGAATAGCAGAATCATTGGATTTGTTTGTTCCTAGAATGTTTGGAGGTTCAGGAAATGAGGATTTGGGCAAAAAATCAAAGGTTTATGAGTATTTGACCGGTCAGGGACTTTCACCAACAAGAGCTGTAGAAGTTTCTGGACTTTATTTATACTGGGGACCACACCCCATGTCGGGTCCAGCTGCGCCTGCCTACGTTGGGGCAATAGTGATTTTTCTTTTCATTCTTGGCCTGATTCTGGTCGATGGAAAAAAGAAATGGTGGCTCCTCTCTGGGGTTATTTTGTCCTTGTTGTTATCATGGGGCAAAAATTTTCCGGCGCTAACCAATTTTATGATTGACTACTTTCCCTTGTACAATAAGTTTAGGGCTGTTTCTTCGATTCAGGTAGTTTTGGAGTTATGCTTTCCTGTATTGGGTATTCTTGGTGTTAGGGAATTGTTCCGAGGTAAACTTAAGGCAGCCAAAAAACTAAAAGCCCTGAAACTTTGTTTTTTCATTACACTTGGGCTTGGCGTTTTTATTTTCGTACTAAAGGGGTTCTTTGATTTTGTTGGACAGAATGATGAGACCTATCGACAATATTTTGGGGATGCGCTATTGGATATTCTTCGACGTGATCGTCAGGCAGTATATGTTTCGGATACAATTCGTTCTTTGATCTATGTGACTCTGGCCGCATTGACCTTATGGTTTTTTATAAAAGACAAGATTGGAAAAAATCTGGTTTCCATACTACTTGGAGCACTTGTTTTGTTTGATTTGGTTGGGGTGAGTCTTCGATATGTGAATGAAGATGATTTTGTACGTCAACGTCAGGTAAATGAGCCATTTCAGGCCAGTCAGTTGGACCAGATGATTCAACAAGATCAATCGGTTTACCGGGTATTCGACCCGCAGGAAGGGCTAAATGGAGCAAGAACTTCTTATTTCCATAAATCGGTTGGCGGCTACCATGCTGCTAAACCCAGACGGCTTCAAGACTTGTTCGAATATCATTTATATCAAAACAACCTTGAGGTTTTGAATATGTTGAATGTAAAGTATATTATTCAACAGGATGAGGAAGGAAACAACGTCCCGGCTGTCAATGATGGTGCCAACGGACCTGCCTGGTTTGTGCAAAACCTAAAAAGCGTAGGGTCTGCCAATGAAGCGATAACGACATTGAAGGACATCAATTCCAAGACGCAAGCTATAATCAATACCAAGGCTTTCCCCACGGTAACAAAACTGAGCTATGAAGTGGATTCGTTGGCACAAATTCAAGTGGAAGACCATAGACCTAATTACATCAAATACCAATCAAACAATTCCAATGATGGGTTTGCCATTTTTTCGGAGATGCATTATCCCAAGGGATGGAACGCCTATTTGGATGGGCAATTAGAACCTCATTTTAAGGTAAATTATGCACTACGGGGCATGAAGGTTCCAGCAGGCAAGCATACCATCGAATTCAAATTTGAACCTGAGGTTGTTAGAACAGGAAGCCAAATCGCTCTTGGAAGCAATATTCTTTTGGGCTTGGTGATTTTGGGTGGAATTGGTTTGTCCTTCCGACGTAAAAAATCTGAAAAGGAGTAATGCATAAAGTTTTGGTCATAGCATATTATTGGCCCCCTGCTGGCGGACCTGGTGTGCAACGATGGCTAAAGTTTGTCAAATACTTTAAGGATTTTGAGGTGGAACCGATAGTCTATGTGCCTGAGAATCCCCATTACCCAATTGTGGATACCCAGTTGTTGCTGGATGTGCCCCAAGATGTCAAAATACTAAAAAGGCCTATCCGAGAACCCTATGTTTGGGCTTCGTTACTTTCCAAAAAGAAAACAAAAACTATCAGTTCTGGAATCATTCAGGAAAAAAAGGCCTCATGGTTAGAGCGGATTTTGTTGTGGATAAGGGGCAATTTCTTTATTCCGGATGCCCGCAAATCATGGGTGCGACCTTCCATTACTTACTTACAGGAAATCATAGAAAAAGAGGGGGTGGAAACGATTATTACCACGGGGCCACCGCATAGCTTGCACCTAATCGGTCTTGGCCTGAAGAAAACTAAAAAGCTGCAATGGATTGCTGACTTTCGTGACCCTTGGACCACTATTGGGTATCATAAAAAGCTGCTCCTGACCAAAAAATCCCAGCTAAAGCATAAGAGCTTGGAAACGGAGGTTCTATGCACGGCCGATAAGATTGTAGTCACTAGCAACACCACGAAAAAGGAGTTTGAACAAATCACCCAGAAACCCATAAAAGTAATTACCAATGGGTTTGATGAATTACTAGCCCCTACTGGATTGGATACCAGTTTTACAATCTCGCATTTGGGCTCCTTGTTGACAGGAAGAAACCCAGTTTCCCTTTGGAAAGCCCTTCAGGATTTGGTTACATCCCATCCCGATTTTGGTAAGTCTCTAAAGATCCAGTTGGCCGGGGTAGTGGGGGAAGAGGTCCATGCCTCCATTTCTAAATTTGGGTTGAAAGACTATGTGGATATGCTTGGCTATTTATCCCATTCCAAAGTGGTGGAAGTTCAACAAAAATCGCAATCACTATTACTTTTGGAAATAGATTCTGAGGAAACAAAAGGAATCATACCAGGAAAGCTGTTTGAATACCTGAACGCAAAGCGCCCTATTTTGGCAATTGGGCCTGATGAATGGGAAGCTGGGGATATGATTGAAGCGGCAACAGCTGGAAAGGTAGTTGGCACAAATGACGTTGAAGGCCTAAAAAGCTTACTTTTGACTTGGTTTGAAGCTTTTAAATCTGGAAAATTAGAGTGTAATCCTGTTGGGATTCATCAATACCATAGAAAGGAACTCACCAAGCAAATGGCAAACTTCATTCAATGGGAATCGTCTTAAAACAATCCTTTAAAAACACCATAGTCACTTTTATCGGGTTTGGTTTTGGCGCTATCAACACCCTGTTTCTGTACACCAATATTCTTGAGCCCACCTATTATGGCCTGGTGACTTTCATTTTAGCTACAGGAGCCATTTTAATGCCAATCATGTCCGCTGGCGCGCATAATAGCCTGGTGAAGTATTATAGTGCTCAAAGCGAGGAATCGAAGGGTAACTTTTTGACCCTGGTTTTGGTGGCGCCCTTGTTGATTATATTGCCTTTGGCACTTTTTTTTGCTCTCGCCCAAGATGCCATTGGAAATTGGCTCTCCATCAAAAATGCGTTGGTGAAGGACTATCTTTGGTATTTGTTTTTGGTTGGACTGTCCATGGCATACTTTGAGGTTTTTTACGCCTGGAGCAAAGTGCATTTAAAGTCTGTATTTGGAAATTTCCTTAAAGAGGTATTCGCCCGTATCTGTGTTACCATTTTGTTGACCTTGTTGTACTTTGAAATGATATCTCTGGAATTCTTCCTAAAAGGGATTGTAGGGGTCTACTTATTGCGCACCCTGCTCATGAAAAGCTATGCCTTTTACCTCAAAAAGCCCAATCTTGGCTTGTCGTTTCCGAAACACACTAAGACCATTTTGGGGTACGGACTTTTAATGGTACTGGGGGGTTCCGTGGCATTGATTCTTCTTGAAATCGATAAGTTTATGATCAACCAGTTCAAGGCCATTGAAAATGTTGCCTTTTATGGGGTTGCGGTATATATCGCTACGAGTATTATAGTTCCGGCCAGGGCCATGAACCAGATTACCTATCCGTTAACTGCAAACTATTTAAACGATGGAAATCTATTTGAGTTGGAAAGTCTTTATCGAAAAACATCCCTTACTGCTTTTATCGCTTCTGGCTTGTTGTTCGTTTTGATTATTTTAAACATAAATGATTTGTTCTTGCTTTTACCGGAAGAGTATAGAGGAGGTTTTGCAATTGTCGCCCTAATTGGAATGGCCAGGGTTTTTGATGCACTCATGGGCAATGTTAATGCCATTCTGTATTATTCCGAATATTACAAATGGGTATTGGGAATGGGAATATGCTTTGCCTTAACCACCATTTTGCTAAACCTGTGGTTGATTCCCATTTATGGTATTGAAGGGGCCGCTTTGGCAAGTTTTGTTGCTATTTTTCTATTTGATCTGTCGAAACTGGTTTTTGTGAAACTAAAGTTTGGGTTTTTACCGTTCACAGGTGCAACCTTTAAAGTGTTGGCCACCCTTGTATTGCTTAGCTGCTTGTTTTGGGTCTTTCAATTTCCTTTTCAT
Organism: Flagellimonas flava; assembly: GCF_900129665.1. GTDB lineage: Bacteria > Bacteroidota > Bacteroidia > Flavobacteriales > Flavobacteriaceae > Flagellimonas > Flagellimonas flava. The sequence continues at coordinate 1,112,061 of NZ_FQWL01000001.1, read as the reverse complement.
CCCATAGTCAATATTGGCCTAAAGTCTGCTTTGGTCGTGGTAATGTATTTGGGGATTTTATATCGATTTGATATTTCGGAAGATGTATCCGGGGTTTTGTCCAAATGGCTAAAAAGAAAAACCCCGTAGCGGATAAATCCAACTACGGGGTAAACAACTAACCAACCTAAAAACTATCTTTATTGCACTCTTCTGGTACTTCTTGACCTAGTGCCTGTGTTATTGCTTCTTCTTGAACTATTGTTCCCAGAACTTTTTCGGACCGTTGTCTTGGTACTTCTGGTAACTGTTCTTTTCGGAGCACTACTTCTACTTGCTACACTTCGACTGCTGCTTTTTCGAGCCTGAGGCTTTCTGTAGGTAGTACCAGAGCTTCTTGTAACCGTCCTTTTAGCACTATTGTTTCTGCTAGCTACAGGCCTATTTGAATTACTTCTAGCCTGCGGCTTTCTATAGGTAGTACTTGTGCTACGGGTTACCGTCCTGCCCCTTGGAGTAGATGTTACCTCTCTTTTGGCAACGGTTCTACTGTTGGGTTTTCTGGTCACTTGTCTTTGGGTGACCGTTCTACCGTTGGAGCGGGATACACTATTTCCATTTCTATATTTTCCTTGTTTTACGGTTCTACTGGTTCCATTACTTCTTCCAACGTTTCGGTTAGATCGTGTTACAGCATTTCCTTTTCTGAAATCATCATTTCTGTAATTGTTTCTACCGTTATATCTGTTACTTCTTCCATAATCGGCACCATCTCGTCTTACTTGGTTACGTCTGGTGACTCTGTTATCGTTCCTATAGATTCTATCCCTTCCATGATGTCTGTTATTATATCGATCATACCTGTAGGTTCTACCTCTATTAACATAGTTTCTGCGGAAGTTATCCCTATATGGTCTGTAATAGGTATACCTAACAGGTCTGTAATATCTTCTGTAAGGTCTTGTATACACATTACAGAATGAAACTGCTGGTCTTACAAAGTATCTGTGGAAAGGTCTGTACACATAACCTCTATTATAGACATTGATGAATCCGGTACAATGGCTAAATACTCCACCATTATAGAATACGTTCAATCCACCAACTCTTCGTACACGACCGTTTCTATACCAAACATCCACACCACCAATCTGCGAAACACGCCCATAATAATCGTAATAGACAGGAATGTTCTCTACTTGGATTACAGCCCCATAGTCATCATACTGTACAAAAGGATTGTAATTGTACCCAGAGTTGAAGGTAACACCCACATTACCAATTCGGGCACCTACACCAACATTTACCTGATTATCGATAAAGAAATCAAACTCCCCATCTGGGTATACTGAAAAAGTTACCCCATTTTCCACAAAGATGAATGAGTTCCCGTAACGATAGGTACTGGTAACCAATGCTGTGTTTTCTTCGGCTGCCTGGATGTTTGGAACGCCCAAGAGCACTGCTGCTATAATGAGTACTAACTTTTTCATACTATCCGATTTTAAATTCTGAATGCAACTATTTACATTCTGAATAGTATTTACCAAACAGCGTGCCAAAAAAAAGCAGAAATTCTTAAGTAATTGAAAATTAAGTATTTAAACTTTGTGCGTAATAGAAAACAGTGCAATGTGGTTTAAGCCTTCCAGATTTTCAGATTTCGGAAAACCCACCTTCCCAGCTCCTTCGCTAATGCTCAGGACTACATAGGGGAAGGAGCTTTTCTTGGTGTTATCTTATGACCAGTTTTTCAATGGTGCCATAAATAGAGTCTTTATGGTAGATTATCATGATGTACATACCGGCGGCAATATCGCTAACATCGTACCCGGCGCTGTTGGGTCTTAAGGATTTGATCAAGTTTCCGGAGAGGTCGTAGATTTCAACTTTGGAGAATTCTATTTCGGAATCGATATGGACGATATCTTCTGCTGGGTTGGGGTGGAGGGAGATTCTAATAGATTCACCCGTAACCTTTGGATTGTCTTCGAAATCTTCCTCTTCAACTTCTTCTTCTGGTTTTTGATCTGGGCAGAATGGGTGTTGGTCTATGACAGGATTATTAGAAAGGTGGAATTCTGGAAAACTTGGAATTGGGATGTTGTTTTCATCATATTGTATAACCGGAGGTACATAGCTACATAGATTCAAATATTCCAATAGGTAGTTGGCGTGTATAACAAATGAAACCCCAACATCACTCAGGTTTTGCAGGTCAATTGCTTTGAGTGAATCATTGGAGGATATGTGTAGGTCGATACCAACCGATTTTAGCTTTTGGAGTTTAAGTTCTTTAAGATTCGCATTGTTATGTATATGAATATCCGTTTCTATTACCACCAGATTTGAAGTTTCAAAAGATTCCAATTTTAAGTTGTGGTAAAGATTTATACCCCCCGCTGTTTCTAAAATTGGTGCATTGATTTTATTTAATGATTCATTGCTGGAAAATTCAAATTCTCCTCCATGTTCTGCATTGTTGCCACAATTGCCAATATTGGTAAGGGAAGGAAAGTCAAGTTCAACTAGTGAGGGATTTAATTGAAATGAAACTCTTTCGCAGGTGGTTTTCAGTTTTGGCACTTTTACGCTTTCCAATTTTGGATTATCTATAAAACTGAAGGAAGCACCAACATACTCTAAAAGCGGAAAATCTGCTTTTTTTAATGAGGGATTTTCTGTTATCACCAAATAATCGGTAGTCTTCTGTAATTGTGGAAATGATATATCTATTAAATGTTCATTTTTTGTCATCAATAATTCAACCTCCACATTTTCTAATAGAGGGGCCTCAATTCCGACAAGATTGGTTGTATAACAAAAGGCCAGTGTACCTTTGACTGAAGTTAAGTTTGGGAATACCAATATTGTTGGACGGCTGTAATTAATTTCACAATAGAATTCATTGCCATCAATAATTTCATCTTTTATCTCAACAACTTCTATTTCATTTTCAAAACCAACATTATTCTCATGGGAATATAAAAATGTACATACATGTAATAGAATCAAAAAAGTAATTTTTCTCATAAGCATATTTTAAGTGTCTCAAATAGATTTGGGATACAATGATCCGCAACTTAAAAGTATGGTGACCGGTATCTGAAAATGTACCTGAATTGATGAATGCCCCTTTTGAATTGACGGATGGGGTTATTTTAGGAATGGATTTGGTTCGCTAAGTGTTGGATGGCAGGGGTCAGAGGTTGGAGGTCGGAAGTCAGATGGCAGAAGTCAGATGTCAGATAGCAGAAGTCAGAAGTCAGAAGTCAGAGGTGGGATATCAGCTGTCAGATAGCAGATGAATGGAGTTGGGGGTTGGTTTATAAACACAAATCAATTTTGAGTTGAAAATGTTAAATGCAGGACGCACGGAACAAAAAGTATGCAAAATGGTATTCCGGATAACTAAATTCCTAGCTCCTAGCTCCTAATTCCTAACCCTTAATTCTTGATTCTTCAATTGAAACCTTAAATGGTAAGTCAGAGTTTTTCCCTAAGGTAGGTTGCCGTTACCGACTGCTTGTTTTGAATCAGTTCTTCTGGTGTTCCCTCGGCAACCAAGTTACCACCATTTTCACCACCTTCGGGCCCCAAGTCAATAATATAGTCCGCGCATTTGATCATCTCAATATTATGCTCGATCACCAAAACGGAATGCCCTTTGGCAATCAACTCATCAAAGGATTTCAGCAGTTTCTTAATATCATGAAAATGGAGTCCCGTTGTGGGCTCATCAAAGATGAACAACGCCTTTTCTTTGGTATTCCCCTTTACCAAAAATGAAGCAAGCTTAATACGCTGTGCCTCCCCGCCCGAAAGGGTAGAGGAGGACTGGCCCAGGGTGACATAGCCCAATCCCACATCTTGCAGCGGTTGCAGTTTGGAGACAATTTTGGTTTGATTATAGGTTTTAAAATGGTCTATGGCCTCATCAATAGTGAGATTCAGCATATCATCAATACTTTTTCCTTCAAACTGGACTTCAAGTATCTCCTTTTTAAAACGTTTACCCCCGCAAACGTCACACTCCAAATGCACATCTGCCATGAATTGCATTTCCACAGTAATTTCACCTTCCCCCTTGCATTTTTCGCAACGACCACCATCCACATTAAAAGAAAAGTGTTTTGCTTGGTACCCCCTTAGTTTGCTCAACTTCTGCGAAGCAAATAGACTACGGATATCATCATAGGCTTTTATATAGGTTACCGGATTGGAACGGGAAGACCTTCCAATGGGATTTTGATCTACGAATTCTACATGTTTTATATGTGCATATTTGCCTTCAATTTTGGTAAACTGCCCGGCTTTTTCCCCGTAACCGCCAACTTCCTTTAATAATGCCGGATACAATATCTTCTTTACCAAGGTGCTTTTGCCACTCCCGGAAACCCCGGTGACCACCGTAAGCATGTTCAACGGGACAGTGACATCAATATTCTTAAGATTGTTTTCCCTGGCCCCGATAATGTGGATATGGCTCTTGGAATTTTTTCTTTCCGACGGAACCTCAATCGCCTTTGTACCATTCAGATAATCGGCTGTTAGGGAATTGGCTTTTAGGATATGCTCCATGGTACCTGTTGCAACAACCTCCCCACCGAGTGTCCCAGCTTCTGGACCAATATCTATGACCTCATCCGCCGCTTTCATAATGTCCTCATCATGTTCCACCACAATTACCGTATTGCCTAGGTCCCTAAGGGATTCCAGCACCTCAATCAAATTTTCGGTATCTTTTGGGTGAAGACCAATACTGGGTTCATCCAAAATGTACATGGAGCCTACCAAACTACTTCCCAATGATGTGGCTAGATTAATACGTTGACTTTCCCCTCCAGATAAGGTATTCGATTTTCGATTTAGCGTAAGATAGCTCAGTCCTACCTTGCTCAGAAAGTCAAGACGTGTAGTAATTTCCTTTAGGAGGCGTTGTGCAATGGTCTTGTCATGTTCTGATAGTTGTAATTCTTCAAAAAACGGAACTAGTTTTTTTATGGGCCGTTCAATAAGGTCGGAAATAGAATAGCCACCAACCTTTACATAATTGGCCTCCTTCCGCAAACGCTTGCCTTTGCAAACGCTGCACTTTGTTTTTCCCCGATACCTGGATAGCATGACCCGATTTTGGATTTTATAGCTTTTTTCTTCCAGCATTTGGAAAAATTGATGAAGGCCGGTGAAATGCTCATTGCCGTCCCAAACCAATTGCTGTTGCTCTTCTGTAAGTTCAAACCATGGTTTGTGAATTGGAAAGTCGAAGGTGTAGGCCGAGTTGACCAATTGATCCCGATACCAAGACATACTTTCTCCACGCCAGGGAAAAACGGCATTTTCATAAATGGAAAGTGCAGTGTTGGGAATAACCAAATCAGCATCTATTCCTATTACATCACCGTACCCTTCGCATTTTGGACAGGCACCATAAGGGTTGTTGAAGCTGAACAAATGCACATTGGGCTCCAAGAATTTCATTCCATCCAACTCAAATTGATTGCTGAACACCTTGATCTCGCCACTTTCCAGGTTTTCTATAATACACTGACCTTTACCTTCAAAGTAGGCATTGTCCACAGCGTTGGCCAATCGGTTATAGAAATCTTCATCCTCCTTTACAATTACGCGATCCACAACAAGGTCAAATTCACGTCCGATATCTTCAGGAGCTTGATCTATTCGCAGTACCTCCCCACCATATTTTATCCTGGCATACCCCTGTTTGGAAAAAAGCTCCAAAGATTTTAATGGTTCCTTATCTTCTTTGATTTGTATTGGAGCCAATAGGAGCAACTTGGTTCCTTCCTGCAAAGACTTGATATGTTCGATGACGTCGGTCACCGTATTCTTTTTGACCTCTTGACCTGATATTGGAGATATGGTTTTCCCGATTCGCGCAAACAACAGTTTTAGATAATCGTATATCTCCGTGGTGGTACCTACCGTTGATCGTGGGTTGGTGGAATTAACTTTTTGCTCAATGGCTATTGCTGGAGCTATACCTTTAATATAATCCACTTTGGGTTTGTCCAACTTGCCTAAAAACTGACGGGCATAGGAAGAAAGGCTCTCCACATAGCGCCTTTGACCTTCGGCATATAAGGTGTCAAAAGCAAGGCTGGACTTGCCAGAACCCGACAATCCAGTGATGACGACGAGTTTATTTCGTGGAATAACGACATCTATGTTCTTAAGGTTGTGGAGTTTGGCACCTTTTATGATGATGTTTTTCTTGGCATCTATATGTTCAACCGAGGTCATATGTTAAAATTTGAGATTCAAAGATACGGTACACCACACTTTATACGTATATTGTATCAGTTAACATCGGAAAAAGCCCAAATCACAACATTGTTTTTTCGCAGGCATACCGTTTTTCTATATTTGGTATGTAATTAAAACGCTGATAGGCCTATACAGAAATAATTACTTTTTTAAAATTAAGCTAATAACTCTAAGTCTTCCCAACGAAGGGAAAGGCTGGTGATTATAACCAAAAAAGTAATTTGTATGGAACTACAGATTGATGACTCAATATTAGTTAAGAGTTACATTTCCGGAGACGAGAAAGCCCTTGAGACCCTAATCAACAGGCACAACCAAAGAATATCCAGTTTTATTTATTCTAAAGTTATGGACCGGGATGTCGCAGAAGACATCTTTCAGGACACCTTTATTAAGGTTATTAAGACCCTCAAAAGAGGTTCGTACAGTGAAGAAGGTAAGTTTTTACCTTGGGTGATGCGTATTGCGCATAACTTGATCATCGACCATTTCAGGAAGAACAAAAGAATGCCCAAGTTTGAGGGCAGCGACGACTTTAACATCTTTTCAGTCATCAAAGATGATAAGCTCAACGCTGAAAAACAGATTATCAAGAACCAGATAGATAGTGATCTTACCTTACTTATTGAGGAACTCCCCGAAGATCAGAAAGAAGTATTGATCATGCGTATCTATAAGGATATGAGCTTTAAAGAGATATCTGAAAATACAGGTGTGAGCATCAATACAGCACTTGGCAGAATGCGATATGCCCTGATTAACCTTAGAAAGATAGTGGAACGCAATAATATCGTTTTAACGAATTAATCTGCATTCCATCGACCACGACAATATTTCAATTCTAGCGCCGTTATCTAATTGTAACATTAATGCTAGAATATGGAAAACATTTACTCTGAAGAACAAGAAACCGTTAAAACGGTAAAAGCTAGACGAGAAACAGTGGATTTCTTGCTAAGCTATTCCAAATCAATCCAAGTGGTTGATTACAAAAAACACAAATTTGAAGTTACTTTAAACTAGGACTTCAAAAAAAACGTAAAAAGAGCCGCTATTAGCGGCTCTTTTTGGTTTTATAATACTCGTTTAGCACCGTTTTCCTTCCTATGGTCCGCGTAATAATGTCTTTTTCCAAATCCCAACCGCGGGCAGGGGAGTATTCCCGTCCGTACCAAATAATCTGTAAATGAAGTTTGTTCCAGACTTCTTCTGCGAAGAGTCGCTTGGCATCGCGTTCCGTTTGGACGACATTTTTTCCATTACTGAACCCCCAACGGTACATTAATCTGTGGATATGCGTGTCAACCGGAAAGGCTGGAATTCCAAAGGCTTGGGATACCACCACACTTGCTGTTTTGTGTCCTACGGCAGGAAGCTCCTCCAGTAATTCTATATTTCTGGGAACCTCTCCATTATATTTTTCAATCAAAATCTGGGACAGTCCATGAATACCTTTGGATTTCATGGGCGAAAGTCCAACAGGGCGAATGATTTCCCTGATTTCCTCCACACTAAGTTTTACCATTGCATAAGGGTTATCCGCCTTTGCGAAGAGAATGGGTGTAATCTGGTTTACCCTAACATCGGTGCTTTGCGCCGACAACAAAACCGCAACCAATAAAGTATACGGGTCTTTATGATCCAGGGGAATTGGAATGGTTGGGTACAGCTCATCCAAAGTCTTAAGAGCAAAATCTACCTTCTCTTGTTTTGTCATTTTTTGTTTAACTTTGAAGATAATAAATTAAACAATTGATTTAAAGTCAGATTCATATGAACACATTAAAAGTAGGAGATAAAGTACCTGAATTTTCAGCAAAGGACCAAGATGGGAACACAATTAATCTCAGTGATTACAACGGGAAAAAGTTAGTGGTCTTTTTCTATCCAAGGGCAAACACACCTACCTGTACCGTTGAGGCATGTAATTTAAGGGACCATTATGGCGAATTACAGGAAAAAGGATACCACATTTTGGGTGTCAGTGAAGATTCTGAGCGGAAACAGACCAATTTTAGAAACAAATTTGACTTTCCCTATCCGTTGTTGGCAGATACCGAACATACCGTTATAGAAACCTTCGGGGTATGGGGACCAAAAAAATTTATGGGACGTGAATTTGATGGCATTCACCGAGTTACCTTCCTCATAGACGAAAATGGAATAGTTGAAAAGGTAATCGACAAGGTCAAGGCCAAGGAACACGCAGCCCAGATTCTGGAACAATAGCTAATTCATGCGCAATTCAATTAAGCCTCTTCCTTCGCGGGAAGGGCTTTTTTTGTGAAGAGCTTTTTCTCTTTGATCATTTCAGCAATACCTTCAGGCAACATTTCTTCCCAACCATCTTCACCACTGGTAATGCGCCTTAGCACTTCTCGGGAGAAGATATCCATAATATCGGGATCATAGTCGATGATATCCATCACCTTGCCATTGTATTTGAAGAACTTATAAAGCTCCTTCATTCTTGGATGCACCTTTACGTTGTTGCTAGTCATAATCTGCCCAGTAGACGAATCCTTCATGGGATAGAGGTAAACCTTCAAATCTTTAAAGAACAATTTTCCAAAGGCTTCCAAAATACCACCACTTAGATCGCGGTAATATCTTTCGTCAAAAACGTCGACTAAATTATTTACCCCCATGGTCAATCCAATCTTGGACTTGGTGTAATTGTTGAAGTATTCTACCAGTTTGTAGTACTCCTTAAAGTTGGAAATCAGTACAGTGTGGCCTAAAGAACACAGCAATTCCGCCCTATCCATGAAATCTTGTTCATCTATCTCACCGGAGGCTTTTAAATTGGAAAGGGTAATTTCAAATACCACAATGGTGTTTTCGTATTCTACAGTTTGTTCCCGAATAAAAATATCATAGGATTTCTGGAACATGTCCATATTAACCTTGGTCACAGGTCTAAAACTTCCCCTAAGGGCTAAAATGTTCTTCTTGTAAAGCACTGCCGCAGGGAGCAGATTGTTCCCATCAGGGCCAAACATAACTGCATCGGTCATTCCATTTCTGATAAGTTGTAAGCTCATCAAGCGGTTATCCACATCTTTAAAGTGGGGACCGGTGAAATTCACCATGTCAATTTCGATAGTATCCCTATCAATATGATCATATAGATATTTCAGCAGCTTTTTTGGTTTATCGTATTTAAAAAATGCACCGTAAATAAGATTTACCCCTAAAGTTCCTAAGGTCTCCTGCTGCAATCTGGCCTCATTTTGTTTGAATCGAATATGCAAGACAATTTCATCATATTCTTTCTGCTTGGGATCGAGCTGGAATCGTATTCCAATCCAACCATGCCCCTTATAACGTTTTGAAAAATCAATGGTTGCAACCGTATTGGCAAAGGAAAAGAACAAATAATCTGGATTGTTTTCCCTACTGATACGTTCTTCCACCAAACGCATTTCATGGGCCAGCATTCTTTTGAGTCTGGGCTGTGTCACGTACCTACCATCATTTTCCACTCCATAAATGGCATCACTGAAAGCTTTGTCGTAGGCACTCATTGCCTTAGCTATGGTACCTGAAGCTCCACCTGCCCTAAAAAACTGTCGGGCTGTTTCTTGTCCTGCGCCAATCTCGGCAAAGGTGCCGTAGATATTAGGGTTCAAATTGATTCTTAGGGTTTTTGCCTTGATCGATGGAATGTTCTCAAAGGCGTTTTGGTTGCGGGATTCAGTGGACATAACCGATATTTTAGATAAAAACAAAGTTACACTCTTCCTCAAATCTATTAAATAAATAAGTTATAATTTTGGATTTAATGGATGATAGGATGACCATTACTTTTTTGGGTACGGGAACCTCGCAAGGAATTCCCATTATAGGAAGTGATCATCCGGTCTGCCTGAGTTCGGATCCCAAGGATAAAAGGCTTCGTGTATCCGTATTAATTTCCTGGAAGACCTACAATTATGTCATTGATTGCGGACCCGATTTTAGACAGCAAATGCTTACTAACCAAATCCGCAGCATCGACGGTATCCTCTTTACGCATGAACACGCCGACCATACTGCGGGAATTGATGATATCCGGCCATTCTTCTTCCGCCAGGGAGATATTCCAATTTACGCCCAGGAGCGGGTTGTGGAATCGCTCAAAAAAAGATTCGATTATATTTTTGCCGACACGAACAGATATCCTGGTGCTCCAGCGGTTAAGGTAAACGTAGTAACCAAAGATCAACCCATCTTACTTGGTGATATGGAGGTAATTCCCATCGAAGTACTTCACAACAGATTGACCATTTTTGGATATCGTTTCGGAGATTTTGTATATCTGACCGATGTAAAACGTGTTGAGGAAAGTGAAATCAAAAAAATAAACAAAGCCAAAGTGTTGGTGGTCAATGCATTGAGAGAAGAGGCGCACCATTCCCATTTTAACTTGGAAGAAGCTTTGGCGTTCGCTAAAAGAGTGGGAGCGGAGCAGACCTATTTTACCCACATTAGCCATTTACTGGGATTTCATGCCGAGGTTGAAAAAAAACTACCAGAGAACGTACATTTGGCCTACGATAATTTACAATTGACGATTTAAGTGATATGAAGAACAAAATATTCCTTTACCTGTTTGTGTTTGCCGCTTTGATAGCGCTGTACCAATTTGTGAGCACCAATAATCTTCAAAAGAGTTTTCAGTCAGATATTAACAGAATGAAAACGGAAATAATGGCGCTTGAAGATTCCCTTCAGCAATCGCAATTACGAATTTTGGACATGCAGTATTTTTCATTGGAAAATAATGACGACGCTCTGGCCTATTACGATCATTTGAACTTGGAAAATCCTGTGCGCTATATTGAGGATAAACTTTTGGAAACCAATGAGCAAAAGGGAAACAACCCCTTGGTGCCTTATGATGGTATGGAGGGCGATTTTAAGATCAACAAAATCAAAGTGCTCAACCATAAATGGTTGTTGGCCGATTTTTCAGATGGTAAATATTGGGGAGATTTGGTGATCAAGTATGAACTAAAAGATGATCTAGCTGTAGATTTTACTTTGATGGACCATTTACTTTATGCCCGCAGCAATTAAAGTCGCTTTACCAACCAATCCCTGAACGCATAAAAGTTTTGTTGGCTGACCCCATGACCAATGGGAAACTCCTGATAGGTGTGTTCGATGTTTAGCCTGTTAAGGAAATCGGGTGTTTTTTGTGCCCATTCAACTGGTATTACTTGATCTACTTGGCCGTGGGAGGCATAAATGCCCAAGTGGGAGTGATCCTTGTCAGTATAACCTTCGGTAAGAATGTTTTCATTAATGTAACCGCTTAGCGCCACAACATTTTTTATCTTTTCCGGATAGGAAAGGGCAACGCTATAACTAAGAATGGTACCCTGACTGAATCCCAGTAAGGTGATGTTTTCCCGATCTAAATTATAGGTATCACAGGCCTCCTCAATAAAGGCAACAATCTTCTCCCGACTTATCTGGGCTTGTTCGTCATCACTCCATTTGCCATATTCGGCATCAAAGTTTATGGCATACCAGGCATGCCCAAATGGATCTAGATCATAGGGTGCTCGTACGGAAATTACCAAAAGCTCGCTGGGCAGTTCTGAGGCAAAGGAAAAAAGGTCCTCCTCATTGCTTCCATACCCATGGAACATAAAAATGACAGGTACTTTACCAGAAATATTTGATGATGGTCTGAGTAGGTACTCCAAAGATAGCGGGGTGGGGGACATGGGATTTGTTTAAGGAATAAAGGTAAACCATTTTTGAAAATTGGCTCCAAGCCAAGGCAGCAACTGTTCCCTATTTTTAATGGCATAAAAAAGGCCATAGCAGACCCCAAATAGATATATCACCCAAAGGATGGACCAAATGGGCAAGACTTCCATGTTGGTCAGATTGAAATAGGTTGCTAAAGCGTGGTAAATGAGGTGTATCCCAAAGGCCTGTCTAATATGAAGCCGCGCGAAGGCATTTTTGGGTTCCATATTCATGGTGATGGCAATAAAACAGCCTAGAATGGTACAATAACCTAAGATGGCTGCGGTTCTTCCCGGTTTGGAATTGCTCAAAATGCTAAAGTGTGATTTGATTATTGTTGATCAGTCCAAGAACTTTTCCCTTTAAGTTTTGACCTTGGAACATATTATTTTTAGAGGTAGATGCACTATCATCTTTCTGAAATGTCCATTCCGAACTAGGCTCAAATAGTGTTAAACAAGCCATTTCCCCTTCTTTTAAACTTGGAGCGGGAACTCCAAAACGTTCCCTTCCCTTAGTGAGCAATGCAATGGTTTCCTCAGTGTCCAGTAGAGTATTTAATGCCCCAAAGGAAGATTCCAAACCAATGGTACCATAAGCTGCATTGTCAAATTCCACCTTTTTTTCCTCAATATCCATGGGCATGTGGTCAGAAGTCACAAAATCTATGGTCCCATCTTTCAACCCCTTAATAAGGGCCTTGCAATCCACTTTTGTTCTTAACGGCGGGGACACTTTGAAGTTGGTATCAAATTCGTTCAAGGTATCATCGGTAAACAATACGTTGTGTATGGCCACACTGCAACTCACATCCAATCCTTTCTTTTTAGCCGCGGATATCAGCTTGACGGAATTAGCAGTGGAAATTGTTGGAATGTGCAACTTTCCTCCGGTATATTCCAAGATAAAAAGGTCACGCGCGATCTGCAGTTCCTCTGCTAAACTTGGGATTCCCTTTAGACCAAGTGATGTTGAGACTTCCCCTTCATTGACAATACCTTTTCCCTTGATCTGTGAATCTTGTGGAAATGACATGACCAATCCATCAAAGTTTTGTGCATAGAGCAGCGCGATTTTCAGCAGATTGGGGTTGGAAATGGATTGTTTAAAATCGTAAAAGGCAACAGCACCTGAATTATGCATATCGAAGAGCTCCGCCAAATCCTTTCCCTCAGAGGCCATGGTCAAACTTCCCATCGGGTATGAACGTGTCACAGAACCGTTACTTCTTTCCTTCAAAAAAACGATGTCTGAACTTGTGTCCGGAACCGGACGTGTGTTGGAATTGAGAACGATATCCGAAAAGCCACTTCTCGCAGCTACAGCAAGTCCATTTTTAATGGTTTCACGTTCTTCAAAACCAGGCTCGCCAAAGCTCACGCTACTGTCAAACCACCCAAGAGACACATGCAAATTTTTAAAAGTCAATTCCCTCACGTTGGAGAGGGGGGCGATGGAAGCTGAAATCCTTTCAATGACACCTTTTTTAATGAGAATGTCTCGTTTTTTTAAATGGAGGTTTTTATCCTCCGGACATACTATTTTAGCAGATTTCAGCAGTATGTTCATCTAATAACTTTTTGTATGATTACTTCCAATAGCGCCAGAAGCAGTGCTAAAATAACAAACCATTTCCAATAAGCGGTAATGGTATTTTCTGCTTTCAGATAATCAAAAAGGCCAGAAACGGATTCTTGAAGGGAAACTTCTTCAAAATTTTCTAGGTTGGTATAGCTTAAGTCGCTTTCCTTTCTTGGATAGTTAAAACTGATATTGCTCAACGAATCCAGCTCTTTTTTGATGGTATATATTCCGTCTTTTATTGGGTTTTCGTCAAATGTCAGTTGTACTTTGTTGGCATAGGTCTGTTGCCTTGGAATAAACTCATACCCCTCTTGAGCCACATTCAGAACTGCATCGTTCCCCATATCCAAGCTTAAATCCACTGCCACAGGTTTGCCCAATGTATGATAGATATCGGGCATCTTTAAACTGAAGGCTGCCATATTATAAAAGGTGGGGACGATCAATGGAGAACTTTTGAAATTGGTGTTTTCCAACTCCAACGGAGCTGTGAAAAAATAAAAACCATCTATTCCCGATAAAAAAGGAGTGTCTCCCTCCATGGAAAGAATTCTTGGGGCATTGGTTAGCACTTCGTAATAGGTATTCACCTGTGGGTATTGAAAATTATATACCCGCTTCTCAAAAACGTTTTCATACAACGGATGATCAAAAGTGATGTCCGTTATCTTCTTTCCAATAGTTTGTGACTGCTTGAATTGGGTACCGAAGTAAGTAGATAAAAATGTATTGTAGGAGCTTGGGTCTACCCCCGAGGCCGGAATAAAGATTATGGTTCCACCATTGGCCCTAAAGGTTCGTAAGACCTGTTGCAGCCCATTGGGAATGGTCTTCAATTGATTTAAAACGACAACATTTTGTCTGTCCAATACGCTATAATCCAACTGATCAAGTTCAAAAATGTTCAATTCGAATTCATCGGGTGTATATAGCTTTCTAAGATAATTGGCATCGGAATCCGTTATGGTAAGAACCTGAATCCTTTCAGGTTCATCAATATTAAAGAAGAAACGGTTGTCATAATCCAACCCATTCTCTTGTATTTCTACACGACCTTTTAATGTTTCTTGGGCGGGAATGGACAACACCAAAGAAGCTTTTCCATTATTTTCAAAGGTGGCGGAACTTTTTGCAATTAACTGCTCTCCGTTATACAGGGAAACTGGAATACTTTCATCCCTTTCACCACCTGATAGCAGTACCGTTAGTTTGGACTGATCCGAAAAAAGGTCCTCTACATACAGAGAATCAAGAGAAATGTTACCGTTTTCCCTCGGCCGTACCGGTACATAATGAAATTGTGTTTCGGCATTATTTTGAATTGGCGTGCCCAAGGTTTGTTGAAAATCCGAAATGAGCACAAGATGTTTGGCTGTGTTTCCATCATCTGAAAATAAACTATTCGCCTTCAGGGCTATAGCATCAAGCTCCATTTGCTCATGGGAATAGGTCAGGGACAAGAGCCTATTCTGAATATCCATTAACCGCACCTGTCTGAAGGTTTCCTCATTGGTGAATAGGGTAAAAACATCATCTTCACCAAGATTTTTTAATAGGTCCTGCACTGATTTTTCCAATAGGCTCAGACCATTATGTCTCGCTTGCATGCTAAAGGAATTATCCAGATAAATAATGGTTTCCTTTTCCTTTAAAGCCGTTTCAGAAGCACTAAAAGGTTGGGCAAAAGCAATGACTAAAGCGGTAAGAAGTAGCATTCGGGTTACAAGCAGGAACCACTTTTTTAAGTTGTTGCTCTTTCTTGATTCGGATACCACTTGTTGCAACATGGCAACATTGGTAAAAGGAGTTTTCTTAAACCTTCGAAGCTGAAAAAGATGAATGAAGATGGGGATTAAGAGAAGTAAGAGGGCCCAAAGGATTTCCGGATGTTTAAACTGCATTCCCAACTTTGATTAGGCAAATATAGGGGTTAAGGTGGAAACTATGCTGTTAAGGATTTGGTAATTTGAATTGGAAGAAACCAAGTTGTTGAATGTCCAGTGTTTGTCTGAATACAGCGGTATATAAATTAGCAGAAGAAAAAATAATCATGCATCGGCACCTGTTTTACTTTTGAAAAGAAATGTTTGATATCCCTTTGTGCTGCTTCGTTGGCAACGGTCACAATACTTTGAGGATGGTTCAAGTTTTTAAGTGTTTTAAAATGAACTAGTTCCTTGCCATAAATTTTCTTTCCAATTTTTAGAGGATTGTCGCATAACCAAACGAAATTAATCTGCATCTCGAGCAAACGTTTGGCGATGGTTTTCCCTTTATAACCGGCTCCCCAAACCACTAAGGGTCTTTTGGGTCGGTAATCGAGCTTCAAAAAATAATGGAGTTTGATATCCAGAAAGTAATTTTGCGCATAATGCTCGTGGGTACGAGAGGTTCTGGTATCGTAGTCCCTCCAATGATGTAGCACCTTGTCGCATGGAATTACCTTCAGCCCATTTGCATAAAACCGAAAAGTAAGATCATAGTCCTCTGGATAGCGATTTGGATTGAAAGCATTCGAGATATCGAAATCCGTTCGGTGCACCATCCAACATGGAGAAGGAATTACACATTCTTTATAAATTTCATCGTAATTCTTGCCTTCTGCTGTTAAACTATTGAGCCAGGTTTCATAGCGTTCATACCCATTGCTGATTCCACGATGTGAAAAGTATCTGACCTGCCCAACTGCAACATGTCCTTTTCCATGGGAATGTAGCGCATTTAGCATCCACTCCAATCGTTCTGGAACCATAATATCATCAGAATCCATACGGGTTACAAAGTTGCCGGCAGCTTTGGTATAAGCCATTTGCAGTGCTGGGATAATACCTTGACCACGATTTTTGTATGGTTGGATTCTTTCGTCCTTTGCAGCGTAGTGTTGCATGAGGGCCGGGCTGTTATCTGATGAACCATCGTCGATAGCAATTACTTCCCAATCGTTATGGGTTTGGGCAAGTACGGAATCCAGACATTCGGGTAAATAGAGTTCCGTGTCCTTGAAAGGAATTAAAATGCTCACTTTGGTGTTGGACATGCACAAAGAAAGTAAAATCCCTGGTTATGCCATTCTTAATCAAAAGGAAGTAGGTCGGGTTCAATGTAGGTCGTCTTGGCCATTTTATTTGAAAAAACCTTGTAACTATAGTGTTGTTCAAGGAGTTCTTTAAAGGCTACCTCTAATCTAGGATGTGTTACAAGGAAGTGCTTAAAATCCGGGGATTTGGTTTTGAGCATAAAATGATGCACCACCTTCACAGAAGCCACTGTTAGGGTCTTGTTGAATTTAGTGCCATTCCCATGGATACCATCAAAATTGGAAATATCCGCACAAACCTTATCACATGCATCAAGCAGTTGGTACTTCTTTAAATAGATCCAAGCCAGTCTTAAATGGGCCTCGTGGGTAAATAAAGAAGGGGGGAAATCCCCCCTCGAAAATTGGGTTTCAAACTCTTGGTCCGAAAGTTGATGATGACTTTTCAACGGTTTTATATGTTTCCAAAGCGGTGTATAACAAGGCATAAGGGGAACTTTTGATGGTTATGCTGTTTTTTTCTTATTGACATCCTTAAAGGTGATCATATCCCAAATTTTAGCTGAGGCACCATGATAAAAACCAGTCTCATGTTCATAGCTCTTTGGGTTTTTAAAAGTTCCAAAAATGATGTCAAAAAGCGGGATATCAGAATAGTTGAAGGCATGTACTCCTTTTGCATGATGCACTGTATGCGCTTCGGGTCTTTGAATAATATAGCCCAACCATGCCGGTGTTTTGATGTTGCTATGTTGAAAAATTCCTAAAAAGGTTGTGATCAATATAAATAGGGTAGTTGCCTCAGGAGTGAAACCGGCTACCACCACCAAACACAGACTTCCCAAAAGTGTAAAACCGATCATGTCCATGGGACTAAAATAAAAGGCCCCATAACTGTCCATGCGTTCTGCACTGTGGTGCATTTGATGGAATACTTTCCATAGCTTATCATTTTTATGCATGCTTCTGTGCCACACATACAATGCAAATTCGTAAATCATGACGCCTACGAAAGCTCCCCAACCAGCGCCTAGTGATGTTAGGTCAAAAATCTGATACTCTATCAAATAAGTGTCCCAAATCAATGGGAAATAGGTCGAGAGGTAAAAGAAAACCGCGAAAGAGGTCAATCCCCTTAGTTTCCAATTTTTCATTTTGGGGAGGGGTCTAGCTGGGAACAACCCTTCCCATAGCATTAAAACTCCGTACATTCCCAATACAATTAGCGAGATAGGATCTACCAATACTTCCCAAGGATTCGGTAGATTCTGTAAAATAGATTCCATTTGTTCTTTTTTAATTATTTGATCTTGTTGTTACACTCTTAAAGGCAAAAGTTTTTGCCTTACAATGTGAGGAGAGTCTGTAAGTTTAAGTGTTCCACTGATGACTTCGCTCTGGAACATAGCTGCAGAAGGTTCCTGTTTTTATGGAATTTGACAGGTGCTTGGCCAGTGTGGGATGCACTTTTTCTAGACGTTTTATGGCACTTCGTATGCGCCAGGTAACTGCGGACCTTGCTTTTTCCAGCGAGGAACCGGTCTTTCTGATTTTATTGGCCATCCCGGTCACTTGCGATAAATGTTCGAGCAAGGTTTCGTATTCCTCCCTTAATTCTTCAACTTCGGATACCGATCCCATTTCCTCGGCATCGGCAATCGATGCCTGAAGTGACACAATTTTTTGTCTATAGTCCTTTAACGCTTGATTATCTATAATTGCCGCACCATCACTATCCAGAACCGTACCCATAAGTTCTGTACAGTGCAGCTGCTTTTCTGGCTGTCGCAAAAGCTTCACAATATCATGAAACCCCTTACAGTCTTTGACCACTACAGATTCTTTGGCATATTTCATCTCCCAAAGCTCTCCGTTTAACACGAAATCACCATGAAGTTGACTATCAGATAATGAACCTGTTTCATTGGTGGACTGTTCTCGACGTTCTGGACGCCCCAAATGATCCCAAAAAGGTTCTAGATTGGTTTTTCCCTTGTATGGGTTTACCATGATTTGCCAGTCCAAGGCCTGTTTTTGGGTAGTGGGTCTGCCGTGGTTGATGTTTTTTTTGAAGAGTGCCATATACTTATCCCAATAGGTCTTCATTTTGTCAAACTCTGAAAGGTGATAGTAAGCTGCAGCTACGTAGGCCGCAAAATCTGTCCAAACGGAGCTATCGGTAACCTTTTCGGCATAGGATATGGACTTTTCAAAATCGCCCAACTCAAAATAGATGAAAGAAGCGTGGGGAAAATAAATATCTGGATGAAGGGGATTCAGGTCCCGTGCCTTTTTAAAAAGAACTTCTGCTTCCTTGGTCAATCCCAAAAACACCATGGTAAAAGCAATGAGAATAAGATTGTCCGCGTCATTGGGGTTCATTTTCAAGGACTTCCGAATAAAATATTCCGATTTATCATAATCACCCGAGTAGAGAAAAGTTCTTCCGAGAACCGCCAAGGAAACGTAGTCGTTTTCGTCCAGTTCAATGGCTTTAAGGGCATATTCATGGGCCCCTTTTTGACTTACATCCCATCGATCCCACAACTGACAGCTCCACTCATTGAAATAGGAAAGCGAAATCCCGGTATACGCTCTGGCGAACTGTGGATCAATTCTTAGCGCGGCCTCAAACCGCTCCCTGGCCTGTAAATCACTTTCAATAGTACCTTTTTTCAACAAGTTCATCCCGAGAAGCCAATTTTCATAAGCCGCCAGATCAACAGATTCCTTGCGGTAGGAATAGGAAAGTAGGTCATGATTGATTTGCTGCTGCAGGATATTTACAACTTGCTCGGTAACCGTATTTTGGGTATTCAACATGGTTTCCAAACTCTCATCATGATTCCCCGCAAAAATGATTCGGTTATCCCTCGTTCTTACCAGCTTTATTCCAATTCTAAAGTGGTCCTTTTCCAATGGTCTAAAGCTACCAGTGATGATATAGTCCGTTCCTAACTGGGAGATTGCTGTCGCATCCGAAGAATTGGTAATGCCCAGAGAGGAATATTGTGAGATTACGGAGAGGCCTATAAACTTCGAAAAATTGACAATAAGATCTTCAGTGAATCCCAAAATAATGGGACTCAAACCATCCACTTCACCTAACATCTGAAACGGTAGAACGGCTACAGTTGTGGTGGATTCCTTATTACCTATTAATTCCATATAAGGGGGTTACCTGATAAAGATACAAAATGATGATTTTGTCCAAGTACATTTGAAAACCTTGTAAATCAATTAGTTATTCTATGAAGGAAAAAACGTGCTAAAGTGGGGATTTTAGAAAAATACCGCGAATGAAATTGTACGAATGGAATGAATAGCCATCTATTTGGAGCAAAAAATTGTAATACTGGTAAGATTCTAATGGTTATTGGGGCAGGCTCACCTTGTAATTTACCTTATAAAGTCTGCTTCCACCATTTTGATAGGAATCCAAATATGATTTTAAAGTGGCCATATCTTGAAGTCTACCTCCTGGGTTGGTGCTTCTTCTGCTGGTAAAGTAAAATACCCCGTTGGTTTCATCAACAAAGGGGCAGTAATCCATAAACCTCGAATTGAGAGGTTGGGGCAGAGGTGCTGCCTTTGACCAATTTCCATCTGTGTCCTTAAAACTGATGTACATATCCCCACTTCCCAATCCATCTTCACGATTATATCCGCCAAAAATTAGAAAGGTATCACCCCTAGAGATATAAGCGTTGTACTCAAAACCTTCTGAGTTTACAGCCTCACCCAAGGCTACAGGTTTGGAATAGGAACCATTTTCAAAAGCGCTGAAGAAAATGTCATCCTTACCCATGGCTTCAGGCCCATCACATGTATAATATAGATTTCCATTTGTTGCAACCGCAGGATAGAACTCGTTGTATTCCGTATTCACAGGTGCCCCAAGATTAATGGGCTCTGACCATTTAGCATTCTTATCGGCCCTATCCACATACCAAATATCAAAGTCTTTAGTTTCCCCTTCTTCATCAAGTGGACGGTTGGAGACAAAATAAAGTCGAAGTCCATCAGGCGACAGGAATGGCTCAATGTCTTTGTATTTTCCTGAAAAAGAAGCTATTTCAGGTTTCTGCCAGTCCCCATCCTTTTTCAAGGACACGGAAATTACAGAGACCTCCTCGTGTTGCGATTGAATGGTAAAGTAAGCCTCTGTGCCCTCCTGGGTCATGCTAAAATCCCTCACTTTGTCAAATTCCTGTAGTACGTTCAAAGCGGGTTCCACTTTGGTGTTAACCTGGGCACATGCGACCATCCCGGTTAAGTAAATCAGCAATGAGCTTACTTTTTTCATCCTTATTTTTTTAATGCTTTTTGAATTGCTTCCAGGGCAAGGGTATTCATAATCTCATATCCTTCCTTAGTGGGGTGGACGCCATCCTCTGCCAATGCTTTGGGAAGACCGTTTCGTTCATCGGCCATTGCGCCAAAATAGTCAAGGTAGTTAAGCCCTTTTTGTTCCGCCAATTCACGAAGCATCTCGTTTAGTTTTGGAATTTTTATGTTGGGAGATTGTCCAGGCTTCCAAGGATAATCAAAGGCGGGCAGCACAGCACAAACAATTGGACAAATACCGTTCACTTCTGCCAACTCCACCATGGATTTGATGTTGTCCCTTATTTGTTCCAAGGTCATTGGGCCAGTGTTTCCGGCAATATCGTTGGTTCCAGCAAGTATCAATACCACTTTGGGATTTAGGTCAATGACGTCTTGTCTAAACCGCAGTAGCATTTGCGGGGTGGTCTGTCCACTTATTCCTCTATTAATAAAAGAAGGATTTTTAAAAAAACCTGGATTGGCAACCGACCATCCTTCGGTAATGGAATTTCCCATGAAAACAACCCGGGCATCATCGGAGGCCGACTTCATGAGCTGTAAATTTGCATCCTGGTATTTACCAAGATTGGCCCAATCCTGGGCTTTGGCATTGTTAAAAAAAGAAAGGAAGGATAACAAAATAAGGAATAAAGTTCTGGTTCTTAGCATGATTGAAGGTGTTTTCTAAAAGTAATCAATTTTGTTTTTGAATTGTATCAAAGTGTAGGGAACTGCAACCTGGTTCTTATTTTCCCAAAGCTTTTTCCACATTTTGAAAATACATTCCCATATGTCTCCCATCCACCAAGGCATGATGCGCCTGCACTGCCAATGGCATCATCATCTTATCATTTTGCTCGAAGAATTTCCCCCAACTTATGCGCGGAACCGAATCATGTGGATGATAACTCATGGCATGTTGAATACTGGTGAAGCTCACCCATGGAATTGCGGACATAAAGAGATAGTCATCCCGACCGTGTTCATCTTCAATGGATGGGTGGGTCCTCATGCGCTCAATGGTTTCCTCCGCATCCCTCATAAAATCAACCGCACTCGTACTAAAGGGAACGGTACAAAAACTAAAAACATCGGTTTCATCGGTGGGAACGGTAAACGATGGATGAACAAAATCATGCTCCACCACCTTTCCATTTCGAATTCGCCATTTGAATTCTTTGATTGCATTGGCCTCCTGGGAAAGTACATGTACCAAACTTAAGGTTAGGGGAGCCCCACTTGTTTTTATTGAAGAAAGAAACGCGGTGATGTCCACATTTGCGGTAATATTGAAATGCGGATGGTTCATCCCATTAAAAAAGTCGAAATGCTTTTTTCGATGTGAACTTTTGAAATCAATTTCCTTCATGGCCACAGCCTTACTGTTTGGGAGGCGTAATCATGATATGTGCCCTATGCGTCCCGGGGTCCATAATCCAAGCATGGCCCGGAGGCGTTGGAGTAGTGGGAAGACCTGTAGATTCTCCAGTGGCATATGGAATGTAAAAAACATAGCGGACGTAGGGATTGTTAATTTCACTTGTTTCCGCATCCACTTCACCAGTAAAAACACATAAGGTAGATTTGTCTGGCATTTTCAACTTTCCGGACTTTACTTCCGATTCCCGGATATCAAAAATTTCCTGAAATGACTTCCCCTGAGCTTTAAGCTCCCTTCCTCTGGCCATAAAAGCGTCCAAATCCTTGTGATAGGCCGCGGTTGAAAACTTTTCTTTCTTAGGGTCGTGAGCCAAGGCAATATAATCATTGTTGCCCTCTTGTAGGGTTACGAAATTTCCGGTTGCATCATATCCGTAGACCTTGGCACCGTCTTTATAATCTGCAGGAACTGCCATTAAAGCGGTCTTGATTTGCCATTCTTTGGAAGGAACAGTTTGTGCCTTGAGTCCTTGCGCAATGAGGAATAGGCCAAGCCCTAATAGGAAACTAATTTTTTTCATATATCAATATTTAGCACTTTTTCCGTTGGATGCAGTCTTTAGGATAAACGCCCGTAAATCATCGTTCGCTTTTTTCAGGTCCTCACGCCGCAAATACATCATATGTCCGGAGCGATACCCTTTAAACTCAAAGCGGTCTTTCATACGGCCACTTGGGTCCACTTGCCACATAGTGTATTTAGCATTGAAATAGGTGGTGGCACCATCATAATAACCCGATTGTACCAGAACATTAAGATATGGATTCTGTGCCATTGCCTGTCTGAGATTGTCACGGGTATTATCATCTTCATTGTTCCAAGGGTGGACAGGACCGAACATATTGTACTTGATGTCGGTCTTAAACTTAAGTTCCTCCTGAAGGTAATAGTTAATCGCCGGAGTGAAGCTGTGTAACCATGAGGTAAGTTCCGCGGAATAATCCGGGCTACCCCCAAAGAGTTGACGGTCAATGCCCAAGTATCTACTATCCAATCGCCCCACGTTATATCCGCCATTTTCTTTACGAAGGTTCTTCCAGAAAAACTGTGTTGGGACATCTAGATTATGGTCCAGGATGTCTTTTTCCTTTAAACCGGAATAATGAGCCATTTTCTTTGCGACGGAAGATCGTTCAGCATCGGAAATAAACCCACCTTTGGCAATCGCAGGAATCAAAGTGTTGACGGTATAATTTTCGGCTTCGGGCAGCACTTCGAGAAGGTCTTTTGACTGTAATTCTGAAGGAAGCATTTTGTGATGCCAGGCGGCTGCAGTATAATACGGAAGGTTCAAGGCGCTGGAAACCGGCCCGCCAACTCGAATGACCCTATAATCTGCTGGTGAAACCATAATTACACCATTGAGATACATCCATTGTTGGTTTTGCAGTGCAAGGCTCAAACCCATAACCCTGGTCCCTCCATAACTTTCTCCTATAATATATTTTGGTGAGCGCCAACGGTTGTTTCTTGTAACGAAAGTGTTTAGCCATTCTGCCAAATAGGTGACATCAGCATTGATGCCGAAGAATTTGTCACGGTCCACCTCATCTCCCATTTCTGGAATGGTGCGCGAGTACCCTGTGTTTGCGGGGTTCACATAGACAATATCAGTAACGTCCAATACGGAGAATGGATTTTGCTTTACCCCATATGGTTGGACAGGATATCCTTCATCATCAATTTTGAGCACCCTTGGTCCGGTATATGCCAAGTGCATCCAAACAGAACCGGAACCTGGTCCCCCATTAAAGGAAATAAGCAAAGGTCGAGACGCCCTGTCCCTAACGTTGTTTCTTGTATAATAAGTATAGTGTAACGAGGCGACTGGCTTTCCCATTTCATCCCAGACAGGTTGGGTACCGGTGGTTGCGGTATAGCTGATGTTCGTACCATTTATGGTCACGCTGTGTTGCGTTGTTACCGTGGTGTCAACGGGTAGTTTACGGTCTTGGGACATTACCGATAAGGCACAAGTTAATGCGCAAAGGGAAAGATAAAAATGCTTCATTTTATGTTGAATTAGTCAGATTCTAAATGTAGGGATTTTGGTCGGATTTCTATATCCGAAAGGATGCGTAAACAAAAGATCTAACATTTCTTTAAGTACCATAAGTAGTAACTTTAAGGGAATAAAAACCGCACGTATGAAATCCATAACCCGAAGAAAATTCAACCAAAAAATAGCCCATGGTCTAACAGGGGCAGCAATGCTCAGTGCTTCGCCAATGCTTCATGCCCTTCCAAAAGGAAATCAACAGAAAAAACTGGGCATCGCATTGGTAGGATTGGGGAGCTATAGTACCTATCAATTGGCTCCTGCTTTGATGGATACGGAACATTGTTATCTGGCAGGTATTGTAACCGGAACTCCAGAGAAGGAACAGATATGGGCCAAACGTTATAAGATTCCTACAACGAATATTTATAACTACAAGAATTTTGATTCTATTTCGGATAACAAGGATATAGATATTGTTTATGTGGTGCTTCCCAATAGCATGCATGCCGAGTTTTCTATTCGGGCGGCCAAAGCAGGAAAGCATGTGATATGCGAAAAGCCCATGGCCATGAACGTGGATGAATGCGATGCCATTATTAAGGCGTGCAATGATGCCGGAGTGAAATTGGGCATGGGATACCGATTACACTCGGAACCCTACACGCAGGAGGTCAAGCGTTTTGTGAAGGAAAAGACGTTTGGGAATGTTCACTATATCACCGCCGACGCAGGGTATCGCTCAAGATCTAATCCAAATCAGTGGCGATTGGACAAAAAACTTTCTGGCGGAGGAGCTTTGATGAACATGGGCGTGTATGCGATTCAGAGCATCATTTATGGAACAGGGGAAAACCCAATTTCTGTGACAGCCCAGGAGTACAGTACTGCACCCGAGTATTTTAAGGAAACCGACGAAACCATCACCGCCCAATTCGAATTTGAAAGTGGTGCTGTTGGCAATATCATGACCTCACATAACATTAGGGCGAATCGCCTTTTTGCTTCGTGCGATAACGGCTGGTTTGAACTGGACCCTGCAAGCACCTATATTCCATTGGCCGGTAGAACCTCAAATGGACCACTTGATTTTCTTCAGGAAAGTCAACAAAAACTACAGATGGATGATTTTGCAAAACATATTCTTTTTGATGCCCCTAACCGTGCTCCAGGGGATATGGGAAAACGTGATATGATCATTGTTGAGGCCATCTATAATTCCATTGCCGAGGGCGGAAAACGTATGCCACTGGACTTCAAACCCAGTTTTGGATTTGGCGACTGAAAAAATGCTAAACCCTTGCCATGGTTTTAACCTAAGATCTGCCCAATTTGCTTCAGTTCATCCGAAGAAAATTTAGTGTTTTTTAGCGCTTCAATATTATCAAGCAATTGCTGTTTCTTGCTAACTCCGACCAGAACCGTTGTTATCGTCTCATCCCGTAGTACCCATGCAAGCGCCATTTGCGCCAAACTTTGCTCCCTGGAAGAAGCAATGGCATTCAATTTGGCAACCTTGTCCAAAACTTCAGGAGTAATATGGTCTGCATTTAAGTAGCGTGCATCCTTTACAGCTCTTGAATCCTCAGGTAGACCTTTTAGATATTTATTGGTCAGAATACCTTGTTCCAAGGGAGAAAATGCAATGGCTCCAACTCCTTTTTGACGGAGAACATCCAACAATCCGTTTTCCACCCAACGATCGAACATATTATATCTAGGCTGATGGATGAGCAATGGCGTCCCCAAGTCTTGGAGAATTTCTTGAGCCCTGGCAGTATCTTCGGCGTTATATTGGGAAATTCCCACGTAAAGGGCCTTTCCTTGCTGTACAATGTGATGCAATGCTCCCATGGTTTCTTCAAGTGGAGTTTCTGGGTCAGGTCTGTGATGATAAAAGATATCCACATAGTCAAGCCCCATTCGTTTTAAGCTTTGGTCCAGACTTGCAATCAAATATTTTCTTGACCCGTAGTTTCCATATGGGCCTGGCCACATATCCCATCCCGCTTTAGTGGAAATGATAAGCTCATCACGATATGGAACAAAATCTTTCTGAAAAATACGACCAAAGTTATCCTCTGCGGCACCATAAGGAGGTCCGTAGTTATTGGCCAGATCAAAATGGGTAATACCAAAATCAAAGGCTGTGCGCAATAATTGCCTGCCGTTGTTAAAATCATCGGTGTGCCCAAAATTATGCCATAGCCCCAGGGAAATCATAGGAAGCAGCAACCCACTTTTTCCGCATCTTCGGTATTTCATTTGCTCGTACCGATCGGCTTTCGCAACATAATTTGTAATTCCGGAATTATCATTGATGTTCATGGTGTGGTATTTGGTTTTGCAATTGTAAATATAAGGCTCAACAGCTTAGGCGTAAAGCTGCTGGAAACATTACTAGAACTTTTCAAAAACTCCCAATCCAAATAGGGCGAAGTCATATTTAACTGGGTCTGTGGCATCCAAATTCCGCAAACTGGTGTCTAATTCCAGTAGGGCTTTGGCATCGTTCTGTTTACGTTTTAGAAGCTTAAGTTTTCGGGCCACATTGCCCGAGTGTATATCCAAAGGACAGGACAGCTGGTTGGGACTAAGCGTGTTCCAAATACCAAAGTCCACCCCAGTGCTGTTGTCACGGACCATCCATCTTAGGAACATATTGATTCGTTTGGCGGCAGAGCCCTTGCTTGGGTCAGAGACATGTTTTTGTGAACGACTTAGATGTGGAAGTTCAAAGAAAACCTGCTTCAGCTTTGTAATGGCATATTGCATGCTCTTGGATTCCTGGTATTTTGCAAACACACCTTCAAGACCATTGTGATGTTGATAGATATTTTTTAGTGACAACACGAAATATTTCAAATCATCACCATTAAAAGTTCGATGTACAAATGGGGCCAGCGCATCAAGGTCCTTGGCAGAGTGGTTCAAAACAAAATCATGGGGAGAATGTTCCAAAAGTGTCATCAGCTTCGTAGCGTTGTTGATGATACTTTTTCGATTCCCCCAGGCGATGGTTGCCGTTAAAAAACCACTGATTTCGATATCTTCTTTTTTAGAAAATTGGTGTGGGATTTGAATGGGGTCCTGTTCCAAAAAGCTTGGATGATTGTATTGCTGGACCTTGGCATCCAAAAATTCCTTCAGTTCCTTTTGGGTCATCTTAGGATGTCACGATTAAACCATCCACCATGGTTAATTTTCTATCCGCCATGTTGGCCAGTTCCAGATTATGGGTGACCAATACAAAAGTCTGCCCAAACTCGTCACGAAGCTTAAAAAACAGTTGGTGCAGATTATCTGCGCTTTCCGAATCCAGATTACCACTGGGCTCGTCTGCCAAGATAACAGATGGATTGTTGATAAGGGACCGAGCCACCGCAACACGCTGCTGTTCCCCTCCCGAAAGCTCACTGGGTTTATGATGGGCACGTTCTGACAACCCCAAAAAGTTTAAGAGTTCCATTGCCCTTTTTTCGGCTTCAACTTTTGGAGTCTTTTTGATAAATGCCGGGATGCAAACATTTTCCAGGGCCGTAAACTCAGGAAGCAGTTGATGGAACTGGAAGATAAAACCGATATGTTCATTCCGGAATTTGGCCAGTTGCCTATCATTCAGTTGATTGATATTGACCCCATTGATTTCCAGCGAACTATCCGTTTTATTGGAAGCCACATCAAGTGTACCAAGGATTTGTAACAGTGTTGTTTTTCCCGCTCCGGAAGCCCCAACAATGGAAACGACCTCACCTTTTGAAATATCAAGATTCACACCTTTAAGAACCTTAAGATCCCCAAAGGATTTTTGAATATTGCTTGCTTTTATCATGTTTGCGCCACTTGCGAGGGTGAAAGTAACGATAACTGATGAGCAGACAAAAATTGTAGTTTTAAATAAAAGTTTTTTGATATCGGAACGACTGAATAATGAAAATTAGTTGGATGTTTGAGCAAAGAACGCCAACTTTGTTTAACTTTACGAAATAATGGATAAACAAAATAACACAAAACTTGAAACCGCAATCTTTGCTGGAGGTTGTTTTTGGTGCACCGAAGCAGTCTTTCAACGTCTGAATGGGGTGGAAGAAGTAGCTTCAGGATATACTGGAGGTGATATTAAGAACCCTGCATATCGAGAGATTTGTACGGGTCGTACGGGTCATGCCGAAGGGATTCGAATTACATTTGATCCTACAAAAATTGCATACGAAGAACTTTTGGAAGTGTTCTTTGCCACGCACGATCCCACAACATTAAATCGACAAGGTAATGACGTGGGTACCCAGTACCGCAGTGAGATTTTCTATACCACGGAAGGACAAAAACAGAAGGCAGAGGAATTCATTGCTCTTTTGGAGAACGAAAATATTTTCGGGAAACCTATTGTTACTGCGGTTTCGGAACAAAAACCTTTTTATCTTGCGGAGATTGAGCATCAGAATTACTACAATGATAATTCCGCTCAGCCGTATTGCCAAGTCATCATAGACCCTAAGATCAAGAAATTGAAGAAACATTTTTCGAATAAGCTAAATACCACATCATAGGCATGTCACCATATCAAAACCTAGAAGAATATAACATAAGCATCACCAATGAGGTCAAAGACCGATTTTCCAAAATAATAGATGAAATTGGGGAAGACGTCAATCGGGATGGCCTACAAAAAACTCCTGAAAGGGCTGCCAAGGCCATGCTTTTTCTTACCCAGGGCTATCGCCAGGACGCGGCGGAGATTCTAAAAAGTGCCATGTTCAAGGAAGATTATGACGATATGGTGATTATAAAGGATATCGAGGTGTATTCCCTTTGCGAACATCATATGTTACCGTTTTTTGGCAAGGCGCACATTGCCTATATCCCCAATGGTCATATTGTTGGATTGAGTAAAATACCAAGAGTGGTTGATGTTTTTGCAAGGCGACTCCAGGTACAGGAGCGCTTGACCCATGACATCTTGGAATGCCTTAACGATACCTTGAAGCCCAAAGGGGTTGCCGTGGTAATTGAGGCTTCGCACATGTGTATGATGATGCGGGGGGTGCAAAAGCAAAATTCGGTGACTACTACCTCTGGTTTCCGAGGTCAATTTGAAAAGATAGAGACTCGGAACGAATTCTTGAAGCTTATCAGTTCCGATTTATCCTAGTTAATTTCCCAGATTCAATGGTAATTGCTATTTTTCGTCAATGGCTGAAGCGAAAAACGACAAATATAAAGACCTTCTTTTAGGACTGTTGTTCGATGGTATTGGAATGCTTTCTTTTGCAATCCCTGGAATAGGAGAGTTCTCTGATGTAATTTGGGCACCCGTTGCTGCCTGGTTGATGACCCGGATGTACAAAGGGAAAATAGGACAGGTTGCTGGAGTGGTTACCTTCGTGGAGGAGCTTGTTCCTGGTCTGGATATCATCCCAAGTTTTACGCTCATGTGGATCTATACACATGTCATCTCCAAGATAAAAAAGTAACAAGCAAAAGTTTGTCAGCGATCTTCGGGTACTTTTGGGGATGATAAAAAGTCGTCTAGCAACTGATTGAATTCTTTTGGAGCTTCCCAAAACATGGCATGGCTCTCAATGGCCACGCATTTTGCGTGGGGGGCATTTTTTTTCAACCAATTCGCTGTATTCTCAAACCATGTATTTCTGACCATATATAAGGCAGGAACTTTACCATCGATGGATTTCAAGGTATCTTGATAATCACTCACTAGGCCGTCTATATACAAGCTAAGGGCAGCGTATCTGGGAGTTTTCAACATTTGTTCCACCATCCAGTCCTCTTCCTCGATGTCCTGATTTTTTACCAACATCCATTGCACCACTTCCCTGGCGTAGGTCAAGTTATCCTGAATTAGGTCCTTCAAACTTCCGCGGTAGTCTTCAAAAGAGCCATACACCCAGTCTTTAGAAGTATCGCCTATCCATTTAGGGGGCTCGTCAATAAACACCAAGCGGTTAATGTTATCTGTTCCAAAGAGTTCGATATATTCAAAAATTGTTGCACAACCACTAGACCATCCAATAAGTATTACATCATTTAAATCTAAGCGCAGCAAAAGGGCATTCAAGTCCCTTGCATGTGTTTGGTAAAAGTTTCCGTTTTCGGTTTTGGAAGATTCGCCCTGACTTCTTGGATCATAGGAAACAAATCTAAACCTCTTGCCGTAATGCTCTTTTTGCTTTTGAAAGAATTGGGAGGTCATGGTCCATCCCGGAATAAAGACAATGGCAGGACCCTTGCCTGTATCTTCCACGAAGACCTGAATACTGTCATTGCCTATAGTTAGGAGTTTAGCTTGGGCCGAAATGGAAAGGGTACTTAAAACTAAGCTAAAAAAGACCAACCAATTTCTAAAACGCATCGGACACTATTTTGGGTATGGATTCCTTGTACTGAATTTGAAGATAGTTATGACCATTACTTAGTTCGGAAAAACCTTCCGGAGTGATTTCAGGTCTATCGGGCCCAATCAGTGTCGCTACATCACCAACTTCTAAACTTTTTTCAGAGCCGATGGACAGATTGCAGTGACTTGCGTTCACATTCACAACTTTGAAGAGTTCATTGTTCACCAGGACTTTTGCACCATTTTCCGCACCGCTAAAATAGCCATCGGCCCAACCAATGGGCAGGGTGGCAATCCATTCGTCATTTTCCAGTTTATAGAATCGGGAAAAACCAATGGTATCACCCTTTTTTAGCTTTTCCACTCGTATAACCCGGGCCCGAAGTCTATAGGTGGGCTGTAGCGCCAACGTATCTGTGGCTTTCATATCCACTAGTGGATGGGAACCGTGGAGTAATATACCCGGTCGTACCATACTGAAATGGGATTCTGGAAGTTGTAACATAGAAAGTGATGGAGCAATATGAAGCTTTGGGACATTGATATCCATCTCTTCCAGCTGACTCACGACACCTTGGAATCTGGTAATTTGTTCCTTGGCGAAATCTTCAGGAGTTGTTAAGGTTGAATACATTCCTTCTATTCTAATATTTGGAATATTGGAAAGCTTCTTGACCCATTCAACACCTTTACCATAAGGCATTCCCATTCTACCAAGACCGGTGTCCAGGTACAATTCAACCAAAACTTGTCCACTATAAGTTGAAGCCAGTCCGATGATTTTCTCAGTGGATTCCATTGAAAAGGCGCTTAAGGTGATGTTATTTTGAACCAATTGAAGACCTAAATCTTGGTCAAAATCACCCATTAATAAAATGGCTTTTTTAACACCATTTGTCCTTAAGGCCAGGCACCGTCGATCGTTTACAAGAGCAAAACCATGTACAAAAGGACTTTCATCCAATATCTGGGCAACCTCCACATCCCCCAAACCGTAAGCATTGTTTTTAAGCACTGCTAAAATACCCCTGCCGTTGGCTTTTTCAGATATAAGTTTGGCATTTCTGAGGTATGCACTTCGTGATAGCTCTATCCAGGGATTATAGCTCTCGGGCACTATCATTGGATTTTCCGGATGTAAACCCCCATATAGGTAGGCACCGGTGTAGCCCAAAGCCAGAGAGCCTAGAATTGTATTTTTTAGGAATGTTCTTCTATTTTTCATAATTCAGAATCCTTATATCTTGTATAATCAGTATCAAAGTGGAATACACTTTCTTAGAATTGCTTCAAAAAGGTAATTTTTCCAATGAACTGCCTTGTACTCTGAACAGGATCAAAAACATCGGTTTGCGTGTCATTGAATACCAGATATACAAAGGAGAGCGGCATATATTCCCAACTCATTCGTACATTCCAACGTCCTTGCTCATCAAAGCTATTGTATTGATAGAATGTGGATAGCTGAAGTCTTGGATTCAAGGCCAACCGCAAGTTAGCGGAATAGAGATTCGTGCTAAGATTGGATTCATCAACCCCAACGTCTTTGATGGTATTATGTTCATATTCCAAGGCAAGCGCTGCATGGGGAATAGGAGCAAAGCGTGCCGCCGCATTAATGGTATTTCGGGTTCCGTTGTAAAAACTACCAAAGTTATAACCAATGTCCCCAGACCATTTTTTGGATAAATCGGTGTTGTACTGCACCAAATAACGTGTATAATAATAATTGTCCTGAGCTATTTGCAATCCCAATGGGGCAAAGTCAAAGTTGATATTTTGCCAAGTGGGTGTTGTTGAAATCTCAAAAAAACTATTGTCCTTAAACCACGTGAATACAGGAAAAATGTACAAACTTGCCTGTTGAAATTGCGTGGGGTCCGTGGCATCATGCAAGTAGTTGGCAAACATTCCTGGATCCCACCGGCGTATCCAGTTGGTTTTTTTAGGCCTCCATACAAAATACCCCCCTGGGTTATGCCGGATTACATTGGTTTGCCTCACAAAGCCCATTCTGGGGTTGTAATTGGCATCCGTGTACTCGGTAACCCAACCGTAATAATATTTATTGGAATCGTTCCCGGCAAAGATGCGACCGGCAAATCCCGTTTCTCCTGTGGCCTCATCAATAGAGGTGGAGAGGAGATACTGAATATCCCACTGACTTTTGGGTCGTATTTGTCCGTCGACCGTTATAGTGGTGTTGTTGTTGCTTTCCAAGTTTAGCTCATCATAACTATCATCCAATCTATGGGTGACCATTACACCGATATTATTTTCACGCCCATAATTCCTTAGATACCGAAAAACCCCAAAATTGGCACCGGCCGACCCGTCCGTTTCACGCTGACGTACAAAAAGTCCGGCCAATGCGTCCTTTTCGGTGCGTTGGGTAAAGCGAGCACCAACATCAATAGGTGCAGGAATGGCGTTGAAATTCCCTTGCAAACCAATTCTTCTGCTAAAAAAAGGTCTAATGGACTGTTGCAATCCGCCAGCCCAAATACCTGAATTCTCTAAGAAGAACTGCCGACGTTCTGGAAAGAAAATATTGAAACGTTCCAGGTTGTTCACAGCCCTATCCACATCCGCCTGGGCAAAATCCGTATTTACCGTAAGATCTAAAACTGTTTTTGGGTTTAGCGCCCATTTGGCATCAAATCCCACTTTTGGGTCACTCACTTTTGAGGTTAGCACGTCTCCGGCTTTGTTCTCATCGTACTGATAAAGCGAATAGGGTTCCACCCTAATGTTGGCCGACGGAGGTGGTACCTCAATTCCAGTGAGCTTGGCAGCATAGGTCATCCGATAGGGAGTGAAGGATTGCGGAATTGCAGGAAAGGTGGATACTTCAACTTCCCTTCGGGCATATCGAACCATGGTCATACCCAATTCTATGGTATTCCCATTTTCGGGCAGATTATAGCGCAGTGATTTAAATGGGATGGCCATTTCCACCGTGAAACCTTCATCGGTACGTTGTGTACGTACGCGCCATAAGGTATTCCAACCTGTGTCAAAGTTGTTTCCATTGAAATTTTGGAAATCCCTTTGGTTCCCGTAGGGAGTGGTTTGAAATCCTTGGGCGTACTGTTTTAGGTTTTGGGGATCCAAAGCCACACCAAAAATGTCGTTTTCACCCCAACTAAAATCACGTCGTAAATCCTGTATACGAATTCCGGCAACTCCTAGGGAATCCTTGCAAAATGCACCGACGTAGAGGTTCTTGTCGTCGAATAAAAAACGAACCAATGTTTTATAGGTAATTTTCCCACCTTGTCTTGGTTCTATTCTAAAAAAATCATCAACTATTTGGGCTTTCTCCCAATCCTTTTCGTCCAAAAGACCATCCACCACAATGGTCGTACTCGCCCTGGAGACCGGGATTTCCATTGGGACCTCGGGAGGAGGGAAGTTTTCCGCATCAGCATCCTGACCTTGAATCAATTGTACTCCCGAGCATAAAGCCAGAAGTAGTATCCAGTGTAATTTCATGCTATTGGGTTATGAATTTTTCTGTGGATTGTGATCCAACACCTTTTAAGAATCCCAGAATCACACCAATCAATGCGATAAAAACCAGGGCAATTATCGAAATAAGGGTAGTATCAGATGTTAATCTTTGATATTGAAACTCGGGTAGATTTTCATAATCGTCAGTGGAAAAGGGTTCATTACTATACAGAAATGGGAGCAAATGCTGCCGCCAAGATTCGGCAAAAGCGGTCACCTGTTTTCTATAATTTTCATAATCCTTGGTAGACGAACCAGCAAGAGCGTTTAATTCCTGTTGCACAATAATAGCCGGAGAAATCCACTTTAGTTGAGAAATCCATTGTTGCTGGTTTTGCAGTTGTTGCTCAAAACGCCCTACAACGGGTTGTAATTCTTCACGGACCAACTGCTGGGAGGCCATATAACGATGGTAAAAGCTTCTATTTTGATTTGGATCATTAATCGCATATTCAGGATGATCTCTGAGGAAGTTATCGAGTATTTGATCCTGTTTTTTGGTGGCCTCCGCCTTTGCACTTCTCATTTCATTGATCATTAGCGTTCTTGAGGGCATGGGATATAAGGCATTTCCCATTTGATTCAATACTGATGGAATCAACAATACAAATACCAACCAAAGCCCAATAAGCGCAATGGCATTTTTTGAAGAACTACCTACCCATAAATTGACAGCAAAGGCCAGGGCAAACCAAAAGAAGATGTATCCTAATGTAACCCCAAAAACTGGCAAAAGCTCAACTATATTTACTCCGCTGGGGATAATCACTGAAACTAAGATTAAGACAACACCGATCATCAGTACAACCCAAAACAGCCGAATTCCCATTTTTTGGAATACCCAAGATCGCATGGAAATGGGTTGGGAAGCGAGCAAGCGTAGTGTCCCACTTTCTTTTTCTGAGGATAACACATTGTAAGTAAACGCTATAATGATCAACGGCAATAGGTAAATAATGACAAAGGCCAGGTCGAAACTGCCAAAAAGTTGTTGGACAGGATTGCTAATCTCGGTAAAATTGAGGGCCATATCATCTCCAGAGGCCTTCGGTTTGATATAATGTGAGAACAAATCGCTTTGACCAGTGGCAACAAAGGCCAGAGGTCCTGGATTCATGGCTGCCACCCGGGGGTGATAATTCCCAACGGCCATGGGCTTGGTTGGAATGGTCCACCGGGATGCGCTTACTTCCATACCTCGCTGAACAGAATCTAACAGAATGAGCATATTTTGATCTGACTCCTTTACTTCATTAAAGGCCGCCTGGATATCATTTTTTCGCTTGTCAACTTTTTCATTGCCGTTATAAAAAGCAAAAAGAAAGAGGCCCAATAGCAAAAGTGTCATCAACTGAATCCAGCCATTTCGCAATAGACTTTTTAATTCGTACTTAGAATTGAATTGATACATGGCTACAGTTTTTTGGTGGTGAAAAAGAGAAGAAGAAAAGTGCCTAAAACCCAAACGGAAAGAATAACCAGATTGGAAGTATTGGTGGTAAGGGTTTCTCCAAGTTCTGGAGGATCATATCCAAACTGTGGCATATTTTTCCAGGTATCGGCATTTGCCCTATAACTCCACTCTCCATAAGCCGAGTTTTCCGCAAAATTACCGTTTAGAGATGCTTGAAGCTCCACTCGATAATTTTCGGCGGCGTCAGCAAAATGCCAATGGGTGGCATAATCGGTATTGGCTATGGCCATACTCATAAAGCGAGCTGGAAGAAAAGGCGATAATACGGCAAGACCCCTATAGAGTTTCGACTGTTCCTCAAATTGGGTCTTTAAATGCTTGTAATGTTTTAGGTAAATCTCTGCCGTATGCTCTTCTCCCTTTTGCATTCTGTAGGCATCAAAATTAAAGGGAAGCTGTTCCAAACTATCCACCTTATATTCCTTTAATACCTTTTGTTCCAATAATTTGGCTTGCTTATTCCATGGGTCATGGCCATCGAGTCCTTCTTTTTGATCCTGTAGGATGTTAGAGGCGAACTCCTGCCGAGTGGGGTAGGGGTGTTTTGATTCTGCAATATTGCTGGCGGCTTTGGGGACAGCCAAACAGGCCAGAATCCAAGTGGCCAATGCCACCACCAAGGCTATTCCCGACTTCTTCATTTTTAAGGAAATGAACAACACCAAGTTGATAAATATGAAATAATATCCCATGTAAATCAAAAAGAGCATACCCAGTGATTGCCAGTTAAAGACACCAAAGTTTTCCAAGTTGGACAATACAATTCCGGCAACGATAAATAACAGAAAGACAATTGTAAAAACAGGTAGAAAAAGGGCAAGCCATTTCCCCAAGATTAATTTCCAAATAGGAGTGCCCTGACTTTTGAGTAATACCAAGGTGCCCATTTCACGTTCTTTCGTGAATGCATTGTAGCCTAAGAAGACTATGAGCAAAGGAATAATGAACAGTAATACAAAATCGGGTGTCAAATCTCCAAAACGAGCTAGTCCGGTTTGGTCCGCAGCTTGGCTAAATTGTGCTTCATTTCGTTTGTGGGCCTCCAGAAAAATGGAGGTTCCGGTAAACTTGTCAACACCTTGGTCCACCAATGACAGTGGATATTTTGGTTTAAAAGCGTAGGTACCATAATGCGCGGCGGAGTGTGGATTTTTCTCACCTTGATTTTCCCATACGGCACGTTCTTCATTGTCGGCCTGCTGGTATTGTTGATTGGTAATGGTGTATTGCGTTTTACTGATCCATGTGGCCACTGCTATCAGTAGTAAAACAATAAAAAAGCTTATCCGTACACGACCATCCCTTAACAGTTCTCTGAGTTCTTTGATTAATGTAGAGCGAATCATAACGCAAGTTCTTTGTAGTCCATTGTCTTGAGGTAGGCGTGCTCCAAATCCGAAAGGGATATATCCGTTGCCAAAAATTCTTGTCTAAGTTGTCCACTTTTCATGATACCGATATGTGTGGCAATTTCCTTAGCCCTAAAAAGATCATGTGTTGCCATTAAAGTAGCCACACCTTTATTTCTGAGTTTTTGGAGCAATAGTCCAAACTCATTACTAGCCTTAGGGTCAAGGCCAGAAGTGGGTTCATCCAATAACAGTACATTGGCATTTTTGGCCAAAGCAAGCGCTATGCCCACCTTTTGTCGCATACCTTTTGAAAATGTTGAAATACGTTGATGGAACGCCACTTTTTGCAGCCCAGCTTCATCCAGAAAGGCCTCCAATTGGGATTTACTAAGGTGCGTACCCCCAATCCCTGAAAAATAATCCAGGTTCTCCACCGCGGAAAGACTGGGGTACAACATTAAATTTTCCGGAATATAGGCCAAGTGTTTTTTTGTCTTCTTTGGGTCTTCAGAAACGGCTAGACCATTGATGAACGCATTTCCGGAAGTAGGCTTGATAAAGCCCAATAATAGGTTGATAGTTGTGGTCTTTCCGGCACCGTTGGCCCCTAAAAGACAATAGAGTTCTCCGGCTTTGATATTGAGGTTCAAACGGTCCAATACAAGCGTATCACCATACGATTTGGTGAGATTATCTGTTGTGATCATTAGAATTGTTATTAATGTTAGGGTGCAATACATGTACCTCCAAAGTCCCTATAAATGGTCAATGAAGTAGGAGAGCAGTAATGGTTTAACCCAATAGGCCAACCTTAACAAAAAAATGCTAACAGTTCTTGGGTGGTCCCCTGCGATAAATGGCGTCAAGCCTTGTGGAAAGAAATGTACTGTCAATGGACTCGTGTGTTGACAGAAAATGAAAAGTGTAAAAAACCGGTTCGATATGGAAATTAAGTGTAACCGGTTTGGAATCTAGTTTGGCGCATAGGTCGCATTGGACTTCCATTGAAGCAACCATTTCCAAGCCATCACCGATTCCGCTGAAACAATCATCTACATGTGTTGTAAACATATGGTAGGCACCAAACAATTGTTGCGCGAATAACGAAACAATCATTGTGGTGCTTAATACCGTATGCTTCAAGTTCCTATACATGAAATGATTTGTATTCTATATGTTTAAATAAGCAATCTTATTCAATAGTCAAGTCAAAGGTTTCGGTAATGTCAGTTTCACCACCAGCATCCTCTTTGGTACCATCGTTTGGCTTTTTTGGCTCGTGACGCAAGGTAACGGTCAGTGTTCCCGAACTTGCATCCGTGGTTTCCAAGGTAAATGTAATCCCAACAGGATTTGTAGTTGTGAAGTTTTCTCCAGTTTCTTCAGAGACATAATCTGATTCATTGTCAGTATACGCGGTAGTGGCATTCAAAGCGCCATCGATTTCAAAGAAAAATTGGTGCTCAGCGGCTTCACCTTCAATTTCCTCGTTTACTTCTTCTGCAGGTGTTTCTGTTTCGTTTAGAAGCACCAGCGATCCATTATAAGTGGTGTTTTCGGACAGATTTCCTGATACTGTAATTACTGGAGCGTCCGGACCGTCACCATCTAAATCTCTGGTTTGCAGCGTAATTGCAGCGCCTCCTCCCTGTGGTGTAAGGGTTACTGTCATCGTGGTGATTACTTCCTCCTCATTGATTTCTTCTGGAGCGTCGTTATCGTCACTGGAGCAGGAAGTCAAAAAAATTCCTGATACTAATGCCAATGATAAAAATTTGATAGTTTTCATGTAATAAGGGTTTAATATTAATAGTTAAATTTTAATTGGATTAAAAAGTTTCTGCCCAAATCGTCAGCAAAAAAGCGCTGTCGATTCAGATATTCTCTGTAATTGGAATCTAATAAATTACTTACGACCAAGGATGTAGTAAGTTTTGATGTTTTCCCCAATGGAAACTCCATTTGCGACCGAAGTCCCAGTAAGTGATAGGCATCTGGTGCGGTGTTGATGGCCAACACCACATCTTCCTGATCCTGGGGTGAAAAGACACTTATATTTTCCGGTGTTTCATTTTGCCTGAATACATATTGACTTTCCAAGGAAACGCTAAAGTTTTTCCATTCAGGTATGCTGTAGGAAATGGAATTTCTAAGATTTGCCGATGGGATGTTGATCAAAGCTGAATTTCTGGTAATGTCTTTTCCCTTGACCAAAGAAAATCGATGTTCAGTTTTCACTGCTGGCGTCCAGTTGGCATATCCAAACACATCCAGGCCTAATAAACGGGCGTTGGTCTGTCGATACTCCCAAACGGGAAAGGCCCCGCGAATGGTAAATTCCACCCCAGAAGGTTCCAACAGGATAAAATCCTGAATCCAATTGGCAAAAGGTTCCAAGGTGAATCCCCAATGACTAAAATCCTTTTCCCAAGAGGCCGATACTTTATGCGAGGTTTCGCTATCGATACGCAAATCACCCAATTCTATTCGGGCTGCGGAATGGTGCAACCCATCACTGAACAGCTCGGAAGGATTGGGCGCGCGTTGTGCCAGGGTATAGTTTAACTTCAATCTATCACCTGGGCTAATTTCATAATTTGCTCCGAAGGTTCCCGATATATTATGATAGTTGAAAACCGGATTCGTAAGCAAGGTATTCCCTCGGTCATCAACAATTATATCTTGAAAATCAACATTATAATTTCTTTCGTTCCACCGAGAGGTCTGATAAAACTTTTGGGCATCAATTCTGCTGAAATCGTAACGGAGCCCTCCTTCCAGCAAAAGGTTATCATTTACCTGATACTCCCCTACAAGAAAGCTTCCAAAATCAAATTTCTCATAATCGGGAATAAGACGCCTTACCCCGGTTGCGGGATTCGGAAAGTTCTCTTGATAACGGCCTAAAAGACCAAAATGCAACTGTATGTCTTCTTTAGCATCCCATTTAAAATCGGTTGTTAAGGTATGGGTGGTCAATTCCAAGTCAATGGAGGCCGTTCCATCCAGTTCACCACGACGTACATCAAACTCAAATCTTCGATTGCTTTGAAAATCGTACTGTAAATTCCATTTCCCCAGCCCTTCAAATCGCTTGTACAACTTTACTTTTCCTAAATGATGTGTAACTTCTTGCCTAGGATTCTGCAAATCGTAGGTAAATGGTCTTATGACTTCGGGCTGACCATTGTTAATTGCTCGAATGAGATCATCGACATTTCCGATGTGTGAAGCCCTTAAAATGGCTATTTCGGAGGTAAAATAGGCGTAACGTACATCCCAGCCCCAGGTGAACTGGTGTTTTCCAAATTGTAGGGAAGCCCCCCATTCCTGCATGCCCGTGTTGGACAGCACATAATCCGGAGCCTCATGGTCACCAAAACGTTTAAAGGAACCTTGTCCTTTTACAAACCAACCTTCACCAAAAGTCTTGGTCAATTCTGTGGATAGACTTCCACCTCGTCCATTGGAAACTCCGTTTAACAATGTTTTTCCAAATATGGTGTCCTTGGCAGGAACCCTGGCCTGCTCCACAATTATGGTTCCTCCTATGGCATCCCCGCCATATTGTAGGGCCGAAGCACCTTTTACCACCGAAATGGAACCAGCTGCATTGATATCCAGATTGGGAGCGTGTTCATCGCCCCATTCCATGTCCTGCATCCGTACCCCATCGTTAAGAATAAGCACGCGGCTTCCGTTGAGTCCGTGTATGGTTGGCTTTACAATATTTGCCCCGGTGTTAAGCGATGCCACACCATTTAATTCACGCAGTGCATCCCCAAGGGTTCCAGAACTGTAGAGTTCCAAGGTTTGAAGCTTGAGTTTTTCTTCTAGGGCCGTATTTGTTTTATCGCTTACCGCATCACCCACAACATTTACCTCATCCAGTTCCTCCAAATGATGTTCCAGACTAATATCCAGTTGTTTATCATTGTTCAGGGTTACCTCCAAGAAGATAGTGGAGCATTCAGGATGGGAAACCTCCAATTCGTATGCACCTATACATAATGCTTCTATCCGATAGTTCCCAAGGGAATCGGTTTGAACTTCTTTTGAAGTACCTACAATAAGTATGGATGCATTTTCCAATGGAGCCTTACTATGATAATCGGTTACCTGTCCGGATATGGAATTTTTACAGTTCTGCGAGAGTCCAAATTGAGAGACCACTATAAGCAGTACGAAAGAAAGCGTCGCTTTCATTTTCAAGATCAATAAATTAATAGTTAAAAAAGGGCCTTTTTAAGTGCCCGGGAAGCTTGATTCTAGATGGCCATTGAAGGTGGAGGCCTAGAAAAAAGAAGGGATGTTGAGAAATCTGTAATAACGTAAGGGAGAACCGTCAGAGGTTCCTCCTCTATAATAGGAGTGACATTTTGTTGGGGTAGGGTGTCATTGTTTGCCAACATATCCATGGATTGGTTATCCATGGCAATGTCGCATAAATGACAATTCTCTGCGGTATCGCTATCGTCTTCTTGATGGGAATACACGTGCAATGCAGAAACCTTGACCAACATTAGGGAGGTCAATAGTACAAAGCCCAAGATTTTCTTAAAATCCCACATTATCCGCAAATCTAACCAATTTAGGGTAAAGCTTTATGTTAACGAAAACTTAATTAAGGAATCAAAAAACCAAGACCCATACGTTTGAGCATCTTCTTTTCAAAACTCCAGAAGAATTTGAACTGCCCAAAAAGCCATCCGAAGCATACCAGCAGAACCTGATAGATCGGGAAAATCAGCACAATGCGGGCTGTCCAATAGATCCATCCGGCAACCGTGTCCTTTTTAAGCCCAATGAGTTCCGTAAATGGCCCGGCAAGTTTTCCCGCAACACTACCAGTAATGGCAAAAACAATAAAAATAGCAATCATCTCCCAACGGTAGGTCACTACCCATTTGTTGGCCAGTTTTTTGAAGCACCAAAGAAAGAAACGGAGCATTAGCCAATATATTAATCCACTTATTAGGAATGTAAATGGCCACTCCCAGGTGGTATTGTTTAATTCAAAAAGATGAAGGAATCGCCGTGTAATGATATATGCAGTTCCGGCGAGTAAAACAACCCCTAGCAAAGGAAATATATAGTGCCAGTTTTGTCCAATGTCCCAGCGTTTTTTGATTTTATCCATCCTAAGTAATTCGATGGCAAAAATAGCATATTAAATGCGGGGAAGAAAGGGACCTAAACGTTGATTGTACTTTCGCTGAAAATATATGAAGTAGTTGTATAACTTATAGTTGACTTCATAGCCATAGTCTATCCCAGGTTCGTAATTGATTTGAAGTTCATATAGGTTGGGATTGAACACTTGCGGTTGCAATACCCTTTGGTTCCAATTGGTTACCAACAATCTGTTCCGGTTTTCAAGGAAGCTTTGAGAATAGTAGCCTTCTGGCCTGGCAATACTTTGTAACCAAACATAAAAGCCCGGTTCAATAATGATGATCTCGTATTCGGTTTTGTCATCTTTGATCTCTACTTGCTGTTCATCATCGGAACTGAAGACAGCTTGCTCTTCAGCGGAAATGGCGAGTGCTTCTTTTTGGCTTCCGCAGGAAACCACCAATAGTGCCCCGCAGAAGATGATCAGCACTTTTTGTAAAATGTTCTTTTTCATAACATTAAAGTACAAAAAAAGCCATTTGTAGTATCAAATG
This sequence comes from Flagellimonas flava, assembly GCF_900129665.1. Lineage (GTDB taxonomy): Bacteria > Bacteroidota > Bacteroidia > Flavobacteriales > Flavobacteriaceae > Flagellimonas > Flagellimonas flava. The sequence continues at coordinate 1,069,296 of NZ_FQWL01000001.1, read as the reverse complement.
GCCTTGTTAAATAACGTTAAGGATGTGGTCTACTTCCCGAAAAGTCCTCCTAAAAGTCCACCCAATCCACTTTTTTTCTGATTTCCGCCCGACAATACCATTCCGGCCAAATCGTCGATAACACTTCCATCCCCGTCAGAATCCAAAAAGGTTTCAATTAGGGATTGTTGTTTATTTGCTGAGCTTCCGCCACCCATAAGACCTCCAAGAAGGCCTCCAAGACCATTAGCATTACTTACATTTTGTTGTCTGGATTGTTTTCCCAAATATCCCAAAAGGATTGGAGCAGCAATTTTAAGAATTTGTGCGATGGAACCTGCATCCATTCCAGATTTACTACTTAGGGCATTCTCTACCTGTGGTTGTTTGGAACCAAAAACATGGCCCAAAATTCCTGCACCGTCATCCATTACACTTTGGTCCACGCCACCTCCGAACAAACCACCCAGGTCGTTCAGAATACTACCATCGTGTTTAGAGGAAAGCGCATTCATAAGCCCTTCCGCTCCAGAAGGGGTAGAGGCATTTCGTTTCATCGCCCCCATAAGTAATGGCATAGCCATGCTGAGCACATCTGCAGTTTTGCCTTCAGACTGTCCAGTTTGTCCAGCTACGCCGCTAATCAATTGTTTGCCCATTGGGCTATTCAATAAATCTAATAATCCTGACATTTTTATAGTGTTTAGTTTAGCTACACAATGTACAAAAAAGAAAACACGAACCGGAAAAAACGGAAAAAAACACCTACGTTCCCAAAAGGCCAGATACCTGTTCGGCCAACTCTAATCCAATGCGATCCTGTGCTTCCACCGTTGCGGCTCCAATGTGGGGTGTCAATGAAATTTTTGGATGCATTAAAATTCTGATTTCCGGTTTGGGTTCGGACTCAAAAACATCTAGGCCGGCGAAGGAAAGTTTTTCTTTTTCGAGGGCATCAATAAGGGCAACCTCATCCAAAACACCCCCGCGAGCGGCGTTCACCACACCAGCTCCCTGTTTCATCATATTGAACTCCTTTTCGCCCAGGACATAGCCTTTTTGGGCAGGGACGTGAACTGTTATGAAATCGGATTGTTGCAGCACCTCTTCCATTGAACTGGCCTCAAGCGCAAAGGTTAAGGACTGTCCATCAAAAAATGGAACACTCAGAGTACAATCCTCCACGTTATGATCACTGTAAAGTACTTTCATGCCCAAGGCAAGGCCAATTCTGGCGGTAGCTTGACCAATTCTGCCAAAACCAACAATGCCCAAGGTCTTACCGCGAAGCTCCATACCACCAGCATAGCTCTTTTTAAGCTGTTTGAACTTGCTATCCCCATCCAGTGGCATGTTCCTGTTGGAGTCATGCAAAAAACGAACCCCACTGAACAAATGGGCAAATACAAGTTCCGCAACGGAAGCGGAAGAAGCCGCCGGGGTATTGACCACATGAATTCCCTTGGATTTGGCATAGGCTACGTCAATATTGTCCATACCTACACCGCCCCGACCGATTAACTCCAAATCCGGGCATGCATCAATCAAGGCTTTGTCCGCTTGGGTAGCACTGCGAACCAGTAGCGCCCTTATTTGATTTTGATTGATAAAGTTGGCAAGTTGTTCCTGGGCTACTTTGGTAGTGATTACCTTAAATCCATTTTTTTCAAAAGCTTCAATACCCGAGGGAGAAAGCCCGTCGTTGGCCAATATGTTGCTCATATTTTTTAAATTAACATTGGGATTAATAAACTGATCTTATCCTTTCTTTTCCAATTCGCTCATAATGTCCACCAAAACACCTACGCTTTCCAAGGTCATGGCGTTGTACATGGAAGCACGATACCCTCCGACCGAGCGGTGACCATTAATACCACTAATCCCTGCCTCTTTGCATTTTTCGTCAAAAATATCCTTCAAGCTATCGTCCGTGATATTAAAGGTAGCGTTCATGATGGAACGGTCTTCCTTGGCCGCAAAGCCAGAGAACACTGGGTTCAACTCGATTTCAGAATAGATAAGATTAGCTTTTCGTTCATTAATTTCTTCAATTGCTTCGATACCGCCCAAATCTTTTAGCCATTGCAGGGTAAGCATGGATACATATACGGCAAACACCGGAGGTGTATTGAACATACTATCCTTTCCGGCATGTATGGCGTAGTCCAACATAGAAGGTATTTTCCTGGAAACTTTACCAAGGACATCCTCCTTGACCACGACCAAGGTGGTTCCCGCTGGGCCCATATTCTTTTGTGCGCCGGCATAAATGAGATCAAATTGTGAAAAATCCATTTGGCGGGAAAAAATATCAGAACTCATATCACAAACCAAAGGGACCTTGGTTTTAGGAAAATCCTTTAACTGCGTTCCAAATATGGTATTGTTGGAAGTTAGGTGCAAGTAATCCAAATCTGTCGGCACGTTGTATCCTTTGGGGATGTAATTGAAGTTTTGATCCTGGGATGAGGCAACTTCTACAATTTCACCAAATAGTCGCGCCTCTTTAATCGCTTTTAAACTCCAGGTACCGGTATTGACATAGCCTGCTTTTTTTTCCAAAAAATTGTAGGCGGCCATTAAAAATTGGGTGCTGGCCCCACCTTGAAGAAAAAGTGCTTGATAACCTTTGCCTTCCAAACCAAGTAGTTCCAAAGCCAATGACCGGGCCTTTTCCATGATGGCCACAAATTCCTTGCTTCTATGGGAGATTTCTATAAGTGAAAGTCCAATACCATCCAATTCTATTATGGCCTCCGAGGCCTTTTGCATCACTTCTTGTGGTAAAATACATGGTCCGGCGCTAAAATTGTGCTTTTTCATCTTCAGTTGTTTGAGGGTTGAGCGACCTAGGGAACGGTGTGCCCCCTTTGGGTCATTTTAAATAAGCCCCAAAGGTCTTAAAAAAACTTGTATATAAAAACGATCGTCGAAGGAGATACGGCTTATAGGCTGATAAGAAATCCCAAGGTGTCCACCCCATCCGCATAATCATGGAGTCTTGGTTTTTGGGTTTCACCAAATGAAATTTCATTAGTGATGAACCCTTTGGAGACCACGCATTGTATATCCTCTTTTTTGCTTTGCAAATGTTGTTTTATGGAGTCTTTGGAATCGTAGTATTCATAGAAAAGCGAAGCTATGGGGGAAGCAAAACCACTATCTTCTTTTAGCACAATAAAGCCGTTGTCCAGAATTTTAAATGCACTCATCAAATAAACAGCCTTGTTGTAGTCATAATTGTTGGCATATTTATTCTGATTTACGATATCCTTATAGTTGAAAAGTGCAGTGAACAATACATCAAAATTATAGTTTTGGGGCACAAAGATTTTGGAAACGTTGCGGCAGCCCAAACCGTAATATCTAAAAATATCCTCACCCAAAGCAATCAATTCTTCTGAAGATTCCTCACCGCTGAGTACCGCAACGGCATTCCGGTTTTTACGGATAATGTTCGGTTTTTTTCCAAAATAATGTTCAAAGTACCTACTGGTGTTGTTGCTTCCGGTGGCGATGACAGCATCAAAATGCCCAAATCTCCCTTCTACGAAATTGATACGCTCTTTTAATCTAGGTTCCACCCCAATAAGATAGTTGGACAGAAAGGGCAGGAGCACCGTATCGTTGGAAGACAATTTGGCTTGTACGGAATTCCCCGATAAAAGCACGGAAATAAAATCATGGAACCCAACCAAAGGAATATTTCCTGCCATGACCACTCCGATTATTTTAGGTGTTTTGGAGGAGTCAATGGAATATGAACCTAACCAGGAATCAATTTTACTTGCCTGAAGTAATTGACCCCAGTGGTGCAGACAATGCAGCACATTATCCTCGGTGAACCATCCGTTTTGATGTCCGGCCTTTTGAACAGCTTCTTCCAGCGAAGCATGTGCAGGATGGTCTTTTGTATTGCGATTTTCACAAAATTCGGTGAGGTAATCCCCAAGATTAACAAAAGCTTGCACGATGTGATTGGGTGGGCTCATTATATTTGTATACTATTTTAGTAGGGTTTATTTTTGTGCAAAAGTACGCATGCCCGGTTTACTGGGCATAAAAGAAAAAGAAAATTATGGCGATTATCATAACGGATGAGTGTATCAATTGCGGGGCCTGTGAGCCAGAGTGCCCCAATACCGCAATTTATGAAGGTGCAGATGAATGGCGTTACAGCGATGGAACCTCGCTGGCAGGAGATGTGGTATTGCCAGATGGCAAGGCGGTCAATGCTGACGAGGTACAAGAACCTATAAGTGATGAAATCTATTATATAGCTCCGGACAAATGCACGGAATGCATGGGCTTTCATGAAGAGCCCCAATGTGCTGCCGTGTGCCCTGTGGACTGCTGTGTTCCGGACGAGGACCGGGTGGAGTCAGAGGATGTGTTGCTTGGTAAGCAAAAGTTCATGCACCCTGACGGGTAACCTATAGCATCTTAGCGGCAATTTCCCTTAATAGTTTGGCACAGACCATTGCGGTCATATCATTAATGTCCCGATTTGGATTGTATTCCACGATATCGGCTCCAACAAGCAGTGCGTTTATATCTTGGATAATTTGAATCACCTCCCTTGTGCTCAACCCTCCCGGTTCGTGATGGGATACACCCGGCGCAAAAGCGGGATCTAGGGCATCCATATCAAGGGACAGATATAACGGATTTTTAAATGTCGGCATCTTAAAGGATTTAAAATCCTTCATCTCGTTGATGCTTACCCCAAAGCGCTTTGCATTTTTTCTTTGTTCATCGTTCAACGTTCGAATTCCAACCTGCTGCAGGTTTGATGCTAAATCGTTGTCCATGATGTTGTAAAATGGGCAGGCATGGGAGTAGGGATCACCCTCAAAATTGGAATAAAGGTCCCCATGCGCATCAATATGGAGTATATCCAATTTTCCATAAAGCTCATGAAAAGCCTTTATGACGGGGTAGGTAATGGAATGGTCACCTCCAAAGGTGATTAAAGGTTTGTTTTTTTCTAGATTGTTGGAGGTTACCTGCTCAATATCCAAATAGTCCGAAATTCTAAAATCACCCTTGTCATCAAATAACTCTGGATCAATAAAGGTACCGTCTTCGGCATAGTAATTGGCAGAATCACTACGATAGGCTTTTCGGATGGCAGGTGGAGCATGGGCGGGCCCTCGGAGAAAAGAGGACTTTTCATCAAACAAAATACCTTGCAATGTAATTTTGGTCATGTCTAAAGGTAATCAGAATCCAATTTCCCTAACAAGCATTTCTTCATACTTTTGCAAGATCAATTCAGCTAAAAGACTATGGAGGAAAAGCAAAAAGAGTATAATGGGTTCTGGAAACAGTTGGGATGTATCCTTTCCGTTGTGGTAATTTTGACCATAGTATCCATTTTTATCATTGGTGCGTATCTGCTCTTCAATGGTTTTTAAGGTTCCGCAAGGACTTTTCTTTCAAAACTTCAAACTATATTTGCACGCCTAATTTAATTGACAATTAGCAATACGCAATTTGCAAGGGTCAGTTATCTTGAATCTAACACCTTAAATCTATTGTCAACCCGATGAAAGCCGGAATTGTAGGATTACCCAATGTAGGAAAATCGACCTTGTTCAACTGCCTCTCCAATGCAAAGGCACAAAGCGCCAACTTTCCCTTTTGTACCATTGAACCCAATATTGGGGTGGTGAACGTACCCGATACCCGATTGGAGAAATTGGAAGAACTGGTGAATCCTGAAAAAGTGATTCCAGCTACGGTTGAGATTGTTGATATAGCGGGCTTGGTAAAGGGTGCAAGCAAAGGCGAGGGACTCGGAAATCAATTCTTGGGGAACATCCGGGAAACCGATGCCATTCTACATGTATTGCGCTGCTTTGACAACGATAATGTAGTGCATGTTGACGGTTCCGTAGATCCAATTCGTGATAAGGAAACCATAGATATGGAACTTCAGCTGAAGGATTTGGAAAGCGTTGAAAAAAAGCTGGACAAGGTAAAGCGTGCGGCCAAAACTGGAAACAAAGAGGCGCAAAAAGAAGCCGGTGTGCTGACCACCCTTAAAGAAGGTTTGGAAGCGGGCCAATCGGTACGTGCCATTTCCGTTGCAGAAGACGACCATACCGAATTCGTAAAACCCTTGCAGTTGATTACGGACAAACCCGTAATGTATGTCTGTAACGTGGATGAGGCAGCTGCGGTAGAGGGCAACGCCTACGTGGACCGGGTAAAACATGCCGTAGCAAACGAAAATGCTGAGGTCATCTTTTTGGCCGTAGGTACCGAAGCTGATATCACGGAACTGGAAACCTACGAAGAGCGCCAAATGTTCTTGGAAGATTTGGGACTTTCAGAACCAGGTTCGGCGAAACTTATCCGTGGAGCCTACAAGCTTTTAGATTTGGAAACCTATTTCACCGCCGGACAAAAAGAGGTAAGGGCATGGACCATTCCTGTAGGTGCCACGGCGCCCCAGGCCGCTGGGGTTATCCATACGGATTTTGAAAAAGGTTTTATCCGTGCCGAAGTGATTTCCTATGCCGATTATGTACAATATGGTAGCGAGACCAAGGTAAAAGAAGCTGGCCGTATGCGTGTGGAAGGCAAGGAATATGTGGTAAAGGATGGGGATGTTATGCATTTTAGGTTTAATGTCTAGAGACAAGAAATTCCAGATTCAAGACACAAGACTGAAAATTCAAAAACTACTGCTTCGAGGCCATTTGTGAACTAGGCGTCCAAACATATATCACCATACGGTATTTAACATTAATAATTTGTCCAACCTCTAGCATAAAGTGTCTTGGTTCTGGCGTCTAATATCTTGTGTCTAACATCTACCTCGTCAACCCAAACCCCTCATCCATCAATTCAAACGGCCCATCCGTAAATTGGGAGGCTTCCCCAACCTTTAAAAAAGGGACTTTTAGGACTTTATGACCAATAAACAAGTCCTATGAAATTTCTAAAAACCTACAAAACCAAAAAATGGTTGGTCTTTGGCCTGCCCATACTTGATGTGCCTGATTATAGCATGTAGCAAAAAAGAGGATGACGCAGTAGATGACAATCCCATTACGGAAGAAATGACCTTTACCAGCTTTTCGCCAACCAGCGGTGAGGCCGGGGTAACCACGGTCACCCTAACCGGCACCAATTTTAGTACTACACCGAGCGAAAACTCGGTAAAATTTGGAATGGCCACGGCAACGGTGACTGATGCCAAGGCCAACGAGTTGCAGGTCACGGTGCCAGAAACGGCTGAGACCGGTACCATAAGTGTTACCACCAACGGCACCAAGGTGACCAGCACGGATACTTTTACGGTGGAGGACCCAGAACCCCAAATGACCATCACCGGGTTTGACCCTATGGAAGGGGAGTGGGGTACGGAGATAACCATATCTGGGACAAACTTTCGAGAAACCGTTGACGTTGTAACTGTCAATGCCAGAGATGCCGAAATCGTGTCTAGGACATCAACTGAAATAGTAATCAAAATCCCTGATGCTCGCACTGGTAGTATTATTGTGTACGATGATGCAAATAATCAACATGTCGAAAGCGAAAACGACCTTACCGTCTTCCATGGTAGGTGGACACAATTGGAGGATTTTGAGGGAATAGCACGGGTTAATGCATCAACTTTCAGTATCAATGGCAAAGGGTATGTCGGACTTGGAGTGACTAATGGAGTGGAAGAAATTAAGGATTTTTGGGAGTATGATCCAGAAAGTGACCATTGGGTTGAGAAGGCCCAATTCGATGGTTTAGGAAGGCACTATCCTATATCGATTGCTATTGCTGACAAAGGCTACGTAGGTCTGGGTAACAGCTTTGATTTTGGATCTGATCTTGATGATTTTTGGGAATACGACCCAAGTTCTGATGAGTGGACCGAAAGAAAATCCTTTGATGGAGGTAAAAGAAAAGGAGCAATTGCGTTTTCATTTGGAGACAATGGATATGTGGGTACTGGTTTTAGGGATTTAGGAGGAGGAGAATACGAATATTTAAAGGATTTCTGGGAGTATAGCCCAGACAATAATATTTGGAATAAAAAAACAGATTTTGGAGGTACGGCACGGGAGAATGCACTTGCTTTTTCTGTTGGTAGCATGGGATATACAGCAATGGGCTATGATGAGGAAAATGGGTCTTTGTCGGATTTTTGGGAATATGATTATGAAAATGACACATGGTCAAAAGCCAACATTTCTGCTCCAAATGACCTGTACAGATATAGTGGGGTTGCATTTTCGATAGAAGGTAAAGGCTATATTGGTCTGGGTAAAGATGGTAATAATTACTTTGTTGATTTTTGGGAATATTTTCCAGTGGATAACGAATGGGTTCGGGTGGCTGACTTTAAAGGTGATGGGAGAACAGGTGCTGCCGTATTTGTGATTGATGGCAAGGCTTACTTGGGTCTCGGTTCCTCTGGCGAAGGAGAGCTTAAAGATTTCTGGGTCTTTGACCCCGGCAATTAATTTTAGAAATAGGTGGTTTTTTCATTTATATAAGCACCGGCTCTTTGGGTCGGTGTTTTTGCGTTGCTGCAAGGGTCATCCGTGTAAATTAGTGGAATTCTTGTCAAGCTTTTTTGTGGTACTCATCTGTAAACGTCAATTGAAAAAGGGCATCCGTCAACTCAAACGACCTATCCACAAATTTGATAAGCCTTGCCACAGCTAAAACTTCCACTTTTGGGCTTTCTAACAAATTAAAGAAGTCCTATGAAATTTCTAAAAACCTACAAAACCAAAAAATGGCTGGTCTTTGGCCTGCCCATTTTGGCCATGTGTATTATTATTGCCTGTAGCAAGGATTCCAACGATGATCCTGCGGATGACGGCACCAACCCCGATGATGATCCCACACCAGCGGAAATGACCTTTACCGATTTTGACCCAAAAGAGGGGGAAGTTGGCATTGAAGTAACCCTTACAGGTACCAATTTTAGCACCACGCCTAGCGAAAACACGGTGAAGTTTGGGGAAGTGGAGACCCCCGTTAAAATAGCCACGGCTACTTCACTGAAAGTTGATGTTCCGGAAGGAGCAGTTACCAGCAGCTTAAGCGTTACAACAAACGGAAAAACCGTTAGCAAGGCCAATCCCCAGTTTACGGTGATTGTGCCCAACCCAGTTCCTGTGATCACCGGCTTCGACCCAGAGGAAGGGGAATGGGGCGATCATATTACCATAGTGGGTACTGGATTTACCGTAATGGACAATAATGTTACCATTAATGGCATTAATGCAGAGGTTCTGAGTTTTGAAGAAGATGACGTTCAATTCCTTACCGTGGAAATTGGGGATAATACCCGTACGGGAAAAATTGAGGTCACCAACAGTTTTGACGAAAGTGGCGAAAGCGAAAACGACCTTACCGTCTTCCATGGTAGGTGGACACAATTGGAGGATTTTGACGGTGGAACATGGGCGAATGCAACCACTTTTGCAATTGATGGAAAAGGTTATGTCACAATGGGAACCGATGGCATTACCCAATCTTTTAATGAAGTTTGGGAGTATGATCCCATTGTAGATAGTTGGGATGAGAAGGATAACCCGTTTCCGGGTATAGCAAGAGTATTGGCCGTTAGTTTCGTTATTGATCAAACCGCCTATGTGGGAACTGGAAGGCGCAATGGAATTAACTATGGGGACTTTTACAAATATGAACCTCAAGAAGATATGTGGACTCAAATAAATACTTTCCCCGAAGCGGACAGGTTTTCTGCCGTTGGATCTTCGACCAATAATCATGGATTTGTTGGCACAGGTAGTAGTGTTGGAATCTCCAAATCAAAGGATTTTTGGCAATTTGACCCACAAATAAATGACGGAGAATGGGTTCAGATATCAGATTTACCAGGGGAGGCTAGGTATTCGAGCACTGGATTTAGTATTGCTGACAAACTCTATGTAGGAACTGGTAATACAGGTCTAATAGGATTAAATGATTTTTGGGCATATGATCAGGAGACTGCACAATGGACAGAGGTGGCAAGTATAGGAACCGGTCGTTCTTTTGCAGCTGGTTTTTCTATTGGTGATAAGGGTTATATAGGTATGGGCATTGATTCAGACCAGAACTTATTAAATGATTTCTGGGAACTTGATCCAGCAACGAACTCGTGGACAAGGGTAGCAGATTTCTCAGGTCCAACTCGACTAAGCTCTGCAATTTTTGAGATTGACGGCAAAGCTTACATTATAGGTGGCACCAGTGAAGGAGAATACTTTTCAGACGTCTGGGTCTTTGACCCTGGAAACTGAGCTTAATTAGGTTTGAATTTTGCGAGGATGAGAGCACCGGTCCTTTTTGGGTCGGTGTTTTTTTTTGCCCTCATGGCCATTAGCGCTAATTCGTGACATTCGTGTCTAACTTAAATATATCGCTTGAATACATCTCGGTCTGCCTAAATAAGCCCCTATCAACACCCCTTGTTGATTACTTTCTACCCGGTGCCCTAGTATTTTTGTGCCTAAATTTTATATTAGCGAGGATTAACCCTAGTTTATGGCACAGACCCAGTATACAGAGGATAATATTCGTTCGCTGGATTGGAAGGAGCATATTCGTATGCGTCCCGGGATGTATATTGGTAAATTGGGAGACGGCTCTTCCGCCGATGACGGTATCTATATCCTGCTCAAGGAAGTCATCGATAACTGTATCGATGAGTTTGTTATGGGGTCTGGGAAGACCATCGAGATCAACATCAAGGAAAACACGGTGCATGTTCGCGACTACGGTCGGGGTATTCCCCTCGGCAAAGTGGTGGATGTGGTCTCCAAAATGAATACTGGGGGAAAGTACGATACCCGTGCCTTTAAAAAATCGGTAGGGCTTAATGGGGTAGGGACCAAGGCAGTCAATGCCCTGTCCACTTATTTTAAGGTGGAATCCAATAGAGATGGGAAGTCCAAAACTGCGGAGTTTGAAACTGGAAATTTGGTCAACGAGGAATTGTTGGAGGAATCCTCTCGTCGAAGGGGCACCAAAGTTAGCTTTGTGCCAGATGAGACCATCTTTAAAAAATATAAGTACCGCAACGAGTATGTGGAGCGCATGCTCAAAAATTACGTCTACCTTAATCCGGGCCTCACCATTGTCTTTAATGGCGAAAAATTCCATTCGGAAAATGGGCTCAAGGATTTGTTGGAGGACAACAACAACCAGGAAGACTTTCTCTACCCGATCATCCACCTGAAAGGAAACGATATTGAGGTGGCCATCACCCACAGCAAGACCCAGTATAGCGAGGAGTACCATTCCTTTGTAAACGGGCAGCACACCACCCAGGGAGGTACGCACCAGGCGGCCTTTAGGGAGGCCGTGGTAAAAACGGTACGGGAACACTATGGGAAAAACTATGAGGCCTCGGATATTAGAAAATCTATTATTTCTGCCGTATCCATCAAGGTAATGGAGCCGGTTTTTGAAAGTCAGACCAAGACCAAATTGGGATCCACTGATATGGGGGGCAATCTGCCAACGGTTCGCACCTATATCAATGATTTCATTGGGAAATATTTGGATAACTTCCTGCACAAGAACCAAGAAACGCGGGATGCGCTGCAACGCAAGATCATTCAAGCAGAAAAGGAACGAAAGGAACTTTCCGGAATTCGAAAATTGGCCAGGGAGCGTGCCAAAAAGGCCAGCTTGCATAATAAGAAATTACGGGATTGCCGCATCCACCTTCAGGACATGAAAAAGGACCGTAGGTTGGAAACCACCCTGTTTATTACTGAAGGGGATTCTGCATCGGGTTCCATAACCAAATCCAGGGATGTAAATACGCAAGCGGTTTTTAGTCTTCGGGGGAAACCCTTGAATTCTTATGGCATGTCCAAAAAGATTGTCTATGAAAATGAGGAGTTCAATCTGCTACAGGCGGCATTGAACATTGAGGAGTCCATGGAGGACCTTCGGTACAATAATATTGTCATTGCTACGGATGCTGATGTTGATGGTATGCACATTCGATTGTTGCTCATTACATTTTTCTTGCAGTTCTTTCCAGAACTTATAAAGGAAAACCATTTGTATATCCTGCAAACGCCTTTATTCCGGGTTAGGAATAAAAAAGAAACCATCTATTGCTATAGTTCCGAGGAAAAACGGGACGCCATGGAAAAATTAAAGGGCAGGCCCGAGATTACCCGATTTAAGGGATTGGGTGAGATTTCTCCGGATGAGTTCAAGCATTTTATCGGTGACGATATTCGACTGGAACCTGTGATGTTGGACAAGGCCATGAGCATAGATAGTTTACTTAAGTTTTATATGGGGAAAAATACTCCGGATCGTCAGGAATTCATTATCAAAAATCTTAAAGTAGAACTTGATTTAGTTGAAGAAAACCAACTATAAACCAGATAAATGACCTCCTTCTAAATGGAAGAGAACGAAGCAGTGAACGATGAAGGTTTAGAAAACCAAGAAAACGCGCAAGATAGTCTTACCCGGGTAACGGGCATGTACAAGGATTGGTTCTTGGATTATGCCTCTTACGTTATCTTGGAACGTGCGGTGCCCGCCATCGAAGATGGCTTTAAGCCAGTGCAGCGACGGATTATGCACGCCCTAAAAGAACTGGACGATGGCCGGTACAATAAAGTGGCCAATGTGGTAGGACATACCATGCAGTACCACCCACATGGGGATGCCAGTATAGCGGACGCCATGGTGCAAATTGGTCAGAAGGACCTCTTGATCGATACCCAAGGGAACTGGGGGAACATTTTAACCGGGGACAGTGCGGCCGCCTCCCGTTATATTGAGGCTCGACTATCCAAATTTGCCCTTGATGTTGTCTATAGCCCAAAAATTACGGAATGGCAGCTATCCTATGACGGAAGAAAAAAGGAACCTGTCAACCTTCCGGTAAAGTTTCCGTTGTTATTGGCGCAGGGAGCTGAGGGAATAGCTGTAGGACTTTCTACAAAGATTTTGCCCCATAATTTCAATGAACTCATTGATGCTTCCATCAAACATCTGAAAGGGCAACGCTTTAAATTATTTCCAGATTTCCCTACCGCCGGAATTATTGATGTTACCAATTATAACGAAGGCATGCGTGGGGGCAAGGTGCGTGTAAGGGCCAAGATTTCCACCTATGACAAAAACACCCTGGTCATCAATGAGATTCCTTATGGCACCAACACCTCCTCTTTAATCGATTCTATTCTTAAGGCCAACGATAAAGGGAAGATCAAGATTAAAAAAATAGAGGACAACACGGCTGCGGAGGTCGAAATTTTAGTGCATTTGCCCAGTGGCATATCTCCTGACAAGACTATAGACGCGCTTTATGCCTTTACGGCCTGCGAATCTTCAATTTCGCCATTGGGCTGTATCATTGAGGACAACAAGCCCTTGTTTATTGGCATCAAGGAAATGTTGGAGCGTTCCACCGATTTCACAGTGGAGCTACTTAAAGCAGAGCTTGAAATTCAATTGGGTGAACTGGAGGAACAGTGGCACTTTGCATCTTTGGAGCGGATTTTTATAGAAAACCGGATCTATCGAGACATTGAAGAAGAAGAAACATGGGAAGGGGTAATCGCTGCTATTGACAAAGGGTTAAAACCGCATACCAAACACCTAAAAAGGGCGGTCACCGAAGAAGATATTGTAAAGTTGACGGAAATCCGCATCAAACGAATTTCCAAATTTGATTTGGACAAGGCACAGCAACTGATTGATAGCCTGGAGGAACGTATTGCCGAGACCAAGCACCATCTGGCCCATTTGGTGGATTTTGCCATTGATTATTTCAAGGAACTGAAGAAAAAATACGGAAAGGGTAGAGAACGCAAATCCGAGATCAAGATTTTTGATGACATCGAAGCTGCAAAAGTGGTTATCAGAAACACTAAGCTTTATGTGAACAGAGAGGAAGGCTTCATCGGAACTTCACTGCGAAAAGATGAGTATGTGACCGACTGCAGCGACATAGATGACATCATCGTTTTTACCAAAAAGGGGGAAATGATGGTTACCAAAGTGGACTCAAAAACCTTTATCGACAAAGGAATTATCCACGTTGCGGTCTTCAAGAAAAAAGACACTCGCACTACCTACAATATGATCTATAAGGATGGTAGGGGCGGTCCCAGTTATATCAAAAGGTTCAATGTTACGGGAGTGACCCGCGATAAAATGTACCAATTAGCTGGTAAAAAACCTTCTTCCGATGTGCTTTATTTCACAGCGAACCCTAACGGGGAGGCGGAGGTCATTACGGTACTGTTAAGACAATCGGGCAGTATTAAAAAGCTGAAATGGGATTTGGACTTCGCGGATTTGATGATCAAAGGCAGGGCTTCCAAAGGAAATTTGGTTACCAAGTACCCGGTAAAGCGCATAGAACTCAAGGAAAAGGGCGTTTCCACGCTAAAACCAAGAAAAATATGGTTCGATGACATTGTGAGTCGACTTAATGTGGACGGACGTGGCGAACTTCTTGGCGACTTTAAGGGGGATGACCTGTTATTGATCATCGACCAAAAAGGAAAAGTAAAGACCATTCCCCCTGATTTGCTCACACGCTTTAGCGATGACATGATCGTGCTGGAAAAATGGAATCCCCAAAAGCCTATTTCGGTTGTGCATTACGAAGGGGAGAAGGAACGCTATTATATCAAACGGTTCTTGGTGGAGAATCCCAACAAAGAGGATGTGGTGATTTCCGAACACCCAAAATCCTTTATGGAATTGGTGTCCACAGATTGGCGGCCTGTTATTGAGATTGAATTTTCCAAGCCAAGGGGAAAAGAGGCAAAGCCCAATCAACAAGTGAATATAGAAGATTTTATATCGGTAAAGGGAATCAAGGCAACGGGTAATCAGCTTACGGCCGAAAAAGTAAAGAATATCAACGCCTTGGAATCGCTTCCTTTTGAAGAGCCCAAGGAGCCTTCGCCAGAAGAAATTGAAGTTGTGGACGAAGAGCCTATAGAATCTGACAATAACGAAATAAAAACAAAAGATGACGGTTCTGATCAACCCACCTTGTTTTAATGGGTTATTCTACCTATTTTGTCGCCTAGATAGACACACCATCCTAAAAGCTTAAGTTCCCATATGGATTTTACCAACCCGTTAGTGTACGGTGTTCCCGTATTCATAGCATTCATTTTATTTGAATTGACCTACAGTAAGACCCATGGGGATGACCATCTGTATGATTGGAAAGACCTTGCGGCAAGCGGGTTCATGGGTATTGGTTCTGCACTACTGGGACCTTTGTTCAAGGTGATATTCGCCATTGTCCTTTTTGAAGGTGTTTATGAATTATGTAATCCAGAAGTGAACGGGGTGCGCCAGAACTTCTTGGGATATCAATCCTTCAGTTATGCTTGGTATGTCTGGTTATTATGTCAACTGGCCGATGACTTTACCTACTATTGGTTCCATCGGGCAAATCATGAGATTAGAATTCTCTGGGCCGCACACATTGTGCACCACTCGTCGGATAACTACAATTTGGGAACAGCCGTCCGGAATGGATGGTTTACCATTTTGTACAAGCCGCTTTTTTATATGTGGATGCCAGCTATCGGCTTTCCTCCGGAAATGGTGGTCGTGTGTTTGGGTATTGAGGCATTGTGGCAATTTCAGCTGCATTCTGTTTATGTTCCAAAACTGGGTTTTCTGGAAAAGATTTTTAATACGCATACCATGCACCAAGTTCACCATGCGCAGAATGTTGAATATCTGGACAAGAACCATGGAGGTTTTCTCAACATCTTTGACAAGATGTTTGGCACCTGGAAGGAGCTAGATGATGATATTGATGTGAAGTATGGTGTAATTCATTCCCCAAACTCCTATAACCCGGTTGTTATTTTAACCCATGAGTTCAAGGATATTTGGAACGATATGAAAAGGTCAAAGAATTGGCGGCACAAATTCATGTACGTCTTTGGACCTCCTGGATGGAGTCATGATGGAAGTACCATGACCGTAAAGCAACAACAGAAACAGTTTAGGGAATATAAGCAAGCAAACCCTGGACTGGTCTTTCACAGACCCAATTAGAAACTATTCTTCCAAAACTTCTTGCTTGCCCTTTTCTTTGTTTTTCTTCATTCGCAGGTCGAAGAATTCCACCATTAGCGAGAATGTGATCGCAAAGTATAAGTAACCCTTTGGAATTGCACCAATCTCGTTTTCAAAGACCACCAGGTGCGATAGGTGAGCCGCCTCGGTAATTAGCATAAACCCAATCAAAATAAGAAAGGAAAGTCCAAGTACCTGTACAGAGGGGTGTCTGTTCACAAATTCCCCAACAGGATTGGCGAACAGCATCATGATTAATACCGAAATAACTACAGCGGTGACCATAAGCACCAAGGCATCAGTTGGGTTAGGTGATATGCCGTTGGTCATTCCGATTGCAGTTAAAATGGAATCAAACGAGAAAACAATATTGATGACCGTGATTTGAACAATGGCGTTGGTCAAAGAAGATGAGCGGCTTTTGGTCACTTCTCTTTCATCATGACCGCGGTCCTCTATTTTTTCATGGATTTCCTTGGTGCTCTTGTACAAAAGAAAAAGCCCGCCCAGGAACAAGATAAGGGCTTGCCAGCTAATACCTCCATGAATCCAAGATTCGTCCAAAATCAAAAAAGGTTTTTTCATTTTAGTGAGCCAAGTAATTCCAAACAACAATAAAATTCGCATTCCCATGGCCAGGATCAAACCGATGTTCGTTGCTTTTTTACGGTCTTTTTGCTCCAGTTTTCCTGCGGCAATGGAAATGAATATAATGTTGTCTATTCCCAGGATAATTTCCAAAAAGGTCAAAGTGAGCAATGCCATCCAAGCATCGGGACTCGTGAAGATTTCAAACATGGTTAGTGTATTTTAATTGCGGTTCCCCTAAATTTACGTTTGTCGCCAATGGCGTTGTATTCAAATGTATAAGAAGAATCTGAAGTTGTCAATATTTTTATATGAATTGATTTCTCCTCTGCCTTGTTTTTGGGATGCTTATTTTTCAACACATATTCGCAATCATTGATCCAACGAATGGAAGATGTGTCCTGTTTTCCTTCAAAATAATCTACTTCGATTTCACTGGTCCTTTCAAATGTGGTTTCTTTTTGAACTCCATCAATCTCCGTTGTAAAGGAAAATTTTCCAGTTTTAAAATCAGAACAGTTGCGCTGCGGGGGTTGGTCACATGACCAGAGAAGTGCAACAAAAAAGCCAAAAACAATTCTTTCAAACATGCTTGCAAAAGTAAGGGCAAAGCATGGATTTCCTTAAAGGTCTTTACTTTTTTTTGGATTGAAACTCGCAAAAGAACCATCCGAATAGAAAATCACAATTTGTGTTGGTCGGTGGTTGTTGGGAGTGAGAATTTCATCTCCAACATCCGAAAGGGATGGATTGTCGACAGTGTTCTTGCTTTTTTCCGGAGTAGGGGCAATAGGGATATTGTCATCTTTGAGGAAATTCCCTAGTCCGTTAAGCAACCAATACAGGTTGACTTCTGGATAGGCCTGCATCAATTTCATCACAAAGTCCAAACTTGGATTATTTCTTCCACTAAGAATATGGGAGACACTGGAGCGTTGAACGCCAAGAGCATTGGCAAAAGCACTCACGGATATCCCATAATGGTCGATAATCTTCCGAACACGATCAACAATTCCTTCGTTCACAACTGTAGCAAAATTTGAATCAAAATTAGGTCATGAAATAGGGCCGCACAACTAAATTTATGAACAAGTCGTAATTTTAATATAAACTATTAGTAAATATGATAGTTTTTAAAATGCTGTTTGTTAGTAATTTATGATACACCATAAAGTTTATGTTATTTTTTTGTTACATCTGTATCATTATACTGATTTAAGGCTCCGAAATGCACCCTTAAAAGAACGTAAAACTGTTACAATTGTAAATTTTGATTAAGTTATTTTTGTAACCTTGTTCGCGAAGCATATGACTACTTATCAACATTCGGAGTACAAAGAGCATTCGGTTTTTGGACGGTATGTGACCCATGAATCCCTCCTGAAAAATTGGATACCAAAACTTGATTCGGGTAAGTTCAAGATAATTGGGAATTCGGTTAATGGTATCCCTATAGGTGCACTTACTTTGGGAACCGGACAAAATCGTGTCTTAATGTGGTCGCAGATGCATGGAAACGAATCCACCACAACAAAGGCGGTTTTGGACTTGGTAAATTTTTTGTCTTCTGAGGAGCAACTGGCCGAAACCATTTTAAAAAGTTGTACGCTTTGTATTGTTCCCATCCTAAATCCGGATGGAGCCAAAAACTATACAAGGGTAAATGCAAATGCAATAGATCTAAATCGGGATGCCAAAAACCTAAGCCAGCCGGAAAGCAAAATCCTTCGTGAACTTTTCCAGGAATTCGAACCTGATTTTTGCTTTAATCTGCATGATCAACGCACCTTATTCAGTGCGGGAAAAAATGAAAAGCCGGCGACCGTGTCCTTTTTATCTCCGGCGAATGACCCAGAGCGGACAATAAATGATACCCGTGCAACTGCCATGAAATTGATTGTGGGCATGAACAAGGTCTTGCAACAGCTTATTCCTGGACAGGTTGGAAGGTACGATGACGGCTTCAATGACAACTGTGTAGGCGATGCCTTTCAGATGCTGGGCGCACCTACAATTTTGTTCGAAGCAGGCCATTTTCCCAAGGACTATGAAAGAGAGGAAACTAGAAAGTTCATTTATATCGCTTTGCTTGAAGTCCTTTCCGTAATCTCAAACAATCTGGTCGGCAACTTCGAAACCAACGATTACTTTGAAATTCCTGAAAACGAAAAGCTGTACTTTGATGTGATTGTCCGCAATTTGCATTTGGTTGATCCGACAAGGGGAGAAGGTGATCTGGCTGGAATCCGTTTTAAGGAACAATTGGATGGGGATACCATTGTCTTTTTACCGGAAATTGAAGCTGTGGGTAAATTGGAAGGACACTTTGGACATCAAATCTTGGACTGCTCAAAAAAAATGGATTTGGAAGTAATTTCTCAAATGGAAATGCTTCATTTACTGCAAAATGGATAAGAACTCTTTTCCATTTATCTGTCTTTTGTTACATTTTGTTTAAAAAATCAGCATTTTTTTTACATATAATTTCTTAATTAACTACTTTTGATCAAAATATTCACACTATGAGCAAAGTAAAATTAGACGAAATAGATCACCAGATATTGGACATGTTAATTGACAATACGCGGACGCCATTTACGGATATCGCCAAAAAGCTGTTGATATCTGCTGGTACCGTACACGTTAGGGTCAAGAAAATGGAAGAATCCGGAATCATCAAAGGATCTTCTCTGACATTGGACTACGTTAAATTGGGCTATTCGTTTATTGCCTATGTTGGTATCTTTTTGGAGAAAACACACCAGACTAAATTTGTGCTGGAACGACTCAATCAGATACCCTACGTTACAGTTGCTCATATCACCACAGGTAAGTTCAATATTTTCTGCAAGATCCGGGCTAGGGACACTACTCATGCCAAAAACATTATTTTTAAGATTGACGATATCGATGGAATCAGTAGGACCGAAACGATGATTTCCTTGGAAGAGAGCATCAATGACAAAAAGCGATTGATGCACACCATCTTCAACGAGTTATAGAGCTAAATTAAATTTTGGTTATGTTGAGTTCTGAACTGATGTCTTCGGAATACAATCCTTATTACCATCCTTATATTGAAGCATTGGGGGGAGAGGTGATGCTAATGGACCAACTGGTTGACGGCAAGGATCTTTTTATTTCTTTTTTGAATGACATTCCTTCGGAAAAACTCGCTTTTTCCTATGCCGAGGGGAAATGGAGCCTAGCTGAGGTATTGATGCACATTATTGATGCGGAAAGAGTATTTCAGTATCGGGCCTTTCGCTTTGGAAGAAACGACAAAACTCCTTTGCCCGGTTTTGAACAGGATGATTATGTGCCGGAGTCAAATGCTAATCAACGATCCAAGCGTGAAATCGCCGAAGAGTACCGAACTGTGAGGAGTGCCAGCATTGCTTTGTTTCGTTCCTTTTCCAATGAAACCTTGCGGCGAATTGGCATTGCCAGCGGTTCCGAAATGAGTGTTCGTGCATTAGGTTTTGTGATTTGCGGACATCAGGCGCATCACCTCAAAATTGTTCGGGAACGATACTTGGGTTAAAGTAGTTTTTGACTATAGGCCGTCCATTTCTTGTTCTTGGTCAGACTCTAAATCCGGATGTATTCCGTCTTCACTGCCATCCAAAACTGCCTTTGTCTTGGAATTTTTGTCTAATTCCTTTTCAATGTTTTCCTCAAAATTGGAAATGAAATTGGAAAGACTTTTGCTGATCTTAACCAGATACACGGCATCATCAGTGCGAACTTCTACGGCCTCAATGATCTCTCCGCTTGGTTTTTTTAGGGTAATGATGTCCTCATCACCATAGCCGTAGGGATAAGAGTCGATCAAGACAGCCGCCACTTTGTGGTCCAGCTTTTTGTAATCAATCAATATGCGCTTCATAGTGGATAGGTTTATGGTTTCCTATCCTAAGCTATAAATTTTTGGAGCTGATAAATGCAAAGAGTTGTAAACGGCAACTTTTAGTATATGTAGTTGTCATTCTTTGTAGTAAGCGAAGGCTTCGTGAAAAAGATCTTCCGGAACCTTGATGTCGGTCACCGCCTTTCCAATGGATTGAAGCAGTACAAAATTCACATCCCCATGGGAATTCTTCTTGTCGTATTTTAAAAGGTCGATGATGCAGTCTATATCTTGCTTGTTGAATTCAGCCCGATCAAAATGATTGAGGAAGGTGTCCTTGATCTCCTGAAGGGAAAGGCCAGATAGTCCTTGCAATTTATGGGATAGGTACCCTTCCAGAATCATACCCACCGCAATAGCCTCACCATGAAGTAAGGTTTTCTTATCCGGAGTGTCCAGACAGTAAGATTCTATGGCATGCCCTAAAGTATGTCCGAAATTTAAAATTTTGCGAATCCCTTGTTCCGTAGGGTCTTGGGTCACCACTTCGTTTTTAATGGCAATCGATTTTTTAATGGTGTTGGTGGTTCCATAATCCGAGCAGTCCCGAAGCGATTTCCAATAGGTTTCGTCCTTGATCAATCCATGTTTCAGCATTTCAGCAAAACCACTTCTTAATTGTCGTTCTTCCAGTGTTGATAAAAATTCTGGAAGCACCAACACCATTTCTGGTTGGTTGATTACTCCAATTTGATTTTTTAAAACGCCCAAGTCGACCCCTGTTTTACCACCGACAGAAGCATCTACCATGGACAGCAGGGTAGTGGGGATGTTGATGAAATCAATTCCTCGTTTAAAGGTAGAGGCCACAAAACCTCCAAGGTCCGTGAGCACCCCACCACCTAAATTGATCAATAGACTTTTTCGGTCTCCACCTTGGTCAGATAACCATTGCCAAACCAACATGCAAGTATTGATATGCTTGTGCTCTTCCCCGGGTTTGATTTCAAAAATGGAGTCAATGGCAAATTGGGCCTCAATTTTTTTTACCAAAAGTGGCAAGCAATGTTTTTTTGTGTTTTCATCTACCAGTACAAACACCTTGGAGTAGTTACTTTTGGCGACAAACTGCCGCAAGGTCGCCTCGGCCAACTCCTCCAAATAAACTTCATGTGACTGCGATTTAATCGACTCCATACAATTTAAATTGCACCGCTAAATAAAGACTTATTTTATAGATAATGTTCCAAAATTGGGACTTATATTTGAATCTTTAATAGATTCATAATAATGCACCCGAATTTTGAGAATACCGCAATCGCGTTTCAACTGAAAACGGATTCGGAACTGGAACGTGCGTACTTCCTCTTTAAACTTATTGCCAATGAGCCACTAGTTAAGATCGGTACGGCAGTGACCAACTTTGCATTAAAAGCCCATTTGCCTATTGAAGGTTTGATTAGGGCTACAGTTTTCGACCATTTTTGCGGCGGGGTAAATGAAGAGGATTGTATACCCATTATTGACAAAATGCACAGTAAAGGGGTGCATTCCATTTTGGACTACTCTGTTGAAGGCAAGGAGGTGGAAGACCAATTTGATTTTGCATTACAAAAGACCTTGGAAGTTTTGGATTTTGTAAAAGAGAAGGAGGCAATTCCATTTGCGGTGTTTAAGCCCACAGGATTTGGACGGTTTGAGCTATATCAAAAAGTGAGTGCAGGAGAGCAGCTCAACCAAAATGAAGTGAGAGAATGGGATCGGGTACAAAATCGCTATCATCAGGTGTGCAAGAAAGCCCATGATCTGGATGTGCATTTGCTCATAGATGCGGAAGAAAGTTGGATGCAGAATGCGGCAGACGACCTTTGTTTGGGGATGATGCGAGAATACAACCAGAAGAACACCGTAATCTTCAATACCCTGCAAATGTATCGCTGGGACCGCATGGACTATCTGAAACAGATTCATGAGACGGCTAAAAAAGAGGGCTTTAAGATTGGCCTGAAAGTAGTTCGTGGTGCCTATATGGAAAAAGAAAATGATCGTGCTGAAGATATGGGATACAAGAGCCCCATTTGCATTTCCAAACTAGCCACTGATAACAATTTTGATGAGGCGGTTTCCTATATTATGGATCATTTGGATACCCTGTCCATCTTTGCGGGCACCCATAATGAGGAAAGCTGTTTGAAGTTGGTGGACCTAATGACCCAAAAAGGTTTAGCGCACAACAACCCCCATGTTTGGTTTGGTCAGTTGTATGGTATGAGCGATCATATCTCTTTTAATCTCTCCGAGGATGGATATAATATTGCCAAGTATGTCCCCTATGGTCCGGTGAAAGACGTAATGCCCTATTTGATTCGGAGGGCAGAGGAGAATACTTCTGTTGCCGGACAGACTACCCGTGAGTTGGCCTTGCTCCAAAAAGAAAAGGAGCGTAGGAAGTTGGATCTTTAGTTTTCCTGAAGTACCGAAATGATGTTTACTTGATCCGGACAATTTTCCGTTTGAAGTTCCACTTTTTGATGAGAGATTGTTTTTTGGATATAGTAAACCTTGCAAGGTTCCGATTTGGTATCACTTTTTCCAAAGTCGATGTCGCCGTCTTCCAGAAAAGATCTGATCAATAACGTATCACGGAATTCGCTTGGTAAACCATCGTCAAAAACCAAGGGCTTGGAGCGCATATCCTTCAACACTCTGCAATTGGGGAAATAGCAGAATTCTATCCCATTTTCACCAGATTTCTTTTTGAGGAAAAAAACCAGGAACACAATTCCTATGGACAGTCCAACAAGATACCATCCCAAGCGTCTTAAAAATGCCATGCAGTACTAAAAAATTAAAAAGTTAATGTCGTTGTAGGTAAGCCCAAACCAATCTCCAACCGATTTATTGGTCAAAATCCCATGGTACATGTAAAGACCATTGCGAAGCCCTTTATCAAATCGGAGCGAATGTTCCAAGCCACCATCTTCCCCTATTTTCAATAAGTAGGGTGTAAAGATGTTGCTAATGGAAATGGAAGAAGTCCTGGGATAACGGGATGGAATATTGGGCACCCCATAGTGGATCACATCAAACTTTTCCACTGTGGGTTTGTCATGGGTGGTCACTTCGGAAGTTTCAAAACATCCGCCCATATCTATACTGACATCGATAATAACGGCACCCCGTTTCATATGCTCCACCATGGTGCTGGAAACAACAACGGGAGAGCGGTCTTTTCCGCGAGCGGCCCCAATGGCCACATCACAACGCTTGAGAGCTTTGAGTAAATTCTTTGGCTGTATGGTAGAAGTGTATACGGTTTGTTTTAAGTTGGTCTGAATGTTCCTTAGCTTGGTAATCGAATTGTCAAATATTTTAATATTGGCACCGAGGCCCAAAGCGGAACGTGCCGCAAACTCGCCCACTGTTCCCGCTCCTATAATAACCACTTCCACAGGAGGGACACCACTGATATTTCCAAACATCAGTCCGTTGCCCTGGTTGGTGGTGGCCATGAGTTCAGAGGCAATCAAGATGGACGATATACCGGCAATCTCACTTAAGGACCTTACCGCCGGGTATTTTCCGTCTTCATCCCGAATGTATTCGAAGGCAATGGCGGTCAATCGTTTCTTGGCCAACTTCTCAAAATACGCCTTGGATTGGGTCTTGATCTGTAAGGCCGAGATAACGATGGTCTGGGGATTGATCAAATCAATTTCGGATAGGGAAGGGGGCTCTACCTTTAGGATGATAGGACAGGAAAAAACCTTTTTGGTATCCCTGCTTATCTCTGCCCCGGCGTTGGTGTAATCATTGTCCGAAAAATTGGCCCCGTCACCCGCACCAGACTCTATGAGTACACGGTGTCCGTGCGCCGTAATGGCGTTCACTGCATCAGGGGTAAGGCAAATCCGTTTTTCTTGATATTGGTTTTCCTTTGGAATACCAATAAAAAGTTCACCCTTTTTCTTTAAGATTTCCAGAGTTTCCTCTTGTGGTAATAATTGTTGCTTGCTAAAGGGGGAGGACGGTTGGTTCATAAAATGTAAAAATGAAGGTAACCCCAGAGGATTAAAACAAATTTACATTTTTTTTGCAAGCGTATTTTGACGTTGCTCCAGTTTCTCACGCTCTTTACGAAGCTCTTCTTTTTCCTTGAGGATTTGCAGTTCGGTATCCATGGCTTCCAGATCAATACCATGTACATGTTTGTCCACAAGTTTGACCCTAATGAAATAGACTACTGGGACAACCACCATGGTCACGGCAATGATATAAAAAATCTCATTTTCGTCTATCGAGTCATTGTCCGAAGAAAAAACACTGAACAGTTGAAAGCTGTACATGGATATAGGCACCAATATGGCATGGTACCACCATTGCTTACTAGTTGTAAACCAGATGACCAACAGTATTAGGGGAATAAATTTTAATAAATAAAACCAAATAGCAGTTTTAACATCGGCAAATCCATTGGCCGATAAGGTGAAAAATAAAAGATCTAATTCCTGCTTTCCATCCAATATATATTTATGAGAATAAAATATTAAGGGAGTCGTGGCAATGATTAAAGCAAGTAGGCCTTCTATTATTAGTTTGGTTCTGATATGTCTTCTGTTGCCCATAATATATTAGGATAACTACAAATACCAGAATTTATTGTAGAAAAAAACCCTTCCGAAGAAGGGCTTTTAGTTTTAAGATAAAGTAATTAAAAGGTAATGTAACTATCGGTTACTCCTTTTAACATTCTTTTTCTTTACACTTGTTGTCTGGTCCTTGTCAATGTCTACAACTCCAGTAGAAACCGCAGTCATCGCCAAAAAGGCAACAGCCAACATTCCAAAAAATAATCTTTTAGTGTTCATCGTAAAAGAGTTTTTGGTTAATAAATGAATTCATTTCAATAACAAATGTAGGAAAAATTACTTTCCTGCAGTGCATTTCATCGATAAAATTTGCATTTTATCCTAAATAGGGAACTTTTTATCGACAGTTTTGCCGTTCATCGAAATGTGACAAGAAGGTAATGGGATTTGATTTTAATCCAGACTAAACTCGACTGAACGAGTGTTTTCATCGATAAAGTGTAAGTGAATGGATACTTTGTCCGTAGGTAAGAGTGATTGAATTTTCTCGGGCCATTCCAAAAATAGCCAGGCATCCGATGCGAGATAATCTTCCAGTCCCATGTCAAGCGCCTCTTCTTCAGATTCAATTCTGTAAAAATCAAAATGATAGCCCAACAGATTTCCATCCTTATGATGGTACTCATTGACCAAACCAAAAGTTGGACTATTGGCCTCGTCGGCACCATCCAAGGCTTTGACCAATGCCCGAATCAAAGTGGTTTTACCGGCACCCATGTCGCCATGAAAACACAAAGTCTTATTTTTCAGATGGTTGAGAAGCGTTTGGGCTACCTCGTCAATCTCCGATAGCTTAAATGTAATCTCCAAATCAAATTATTTTGGCTCCAAAACTACAAAAGGAACAATCATTTCTTCCAAGGAAACACCTCCATGTTGATACGTATTTCGATAGTACCCCACATAATGGTTGTAATTATTGGGGTAGGCAAAAAACATATCATTTTTCGCAAAAATAAAACAGCTACTTAAATTAATATTGGGCAGATGAATACTTTGCGGATCCTTGGTAGCCAAAACTTCCTTCTTATTATAGGTAAGACTTCTCCCGGTTTTATAGCGAAGGTTCAAACTGGTTTCACGATCACCTATTACTTTGGAAGGCTGCTTTACATTGATGGTTCCATGATCTGTGGTCAATATCAATTTCATTCCCAAGTTTTGTGCCTGTTGGATAATATCCAATAGGGGTGAATTTTTAAACCAACTTAGGGTTAGGGAACGGTATGCCTTATCATTGGAGGCCAACTCCTTGATTACCTCCATTTCGGTTTTGGCATGGGAAAGCATGTCTACAAAATTGTAGACCAGAACCGTAAGATCGTTTTGTTGTTGGGATTTAAAATTTTGGGCCAACTGCCTACCTTGGCGCAGATTACTTATTTTATGATATTCCCATTTTAGATCTAGTCCCAACCGCTTTAGCTGCTCCCCAAGAAACTCAGCTTCAAACAAGTTTTTTCCACCTTCGTCCGTATCGTTCTTCCACCAGTCCGGATATTTCTTTTCCATATCCGATGGCATTAGTCCTGAGAAGATTGCGTTTCGCGCATACTGCGTTGCAGTGGGGAGAATGCTATAGTACGAAGACTCCTGTTTCTTTTTATAATGGACCGCAAGTGTTTCCTCAAAAGCCAACCATTGATCGTATCTGAGGTTGTCGATAACCACCAATAAGGTTTTGTTGCCTTCCAGTTCGGGCTGTATATTCTTTCGAAAGAGGGTATGGGACATTGTGGGGCCATCTTCTCCTTGGAACCAGCCTTGGTAATTGTTATCTACAAACTTGCTGAACTGTGAATTGGCCTCAACTTTTTGGGATTCCAAAATTTCGAACATTCCGGAATCCTCGATTTCTTCCAGTTGCAGTTCCCAATAAATCAGTTTCTTGTAGAGCTCTTCCCATTCCTCACAGCTGTTCACCATGGAGAGATCCATGGCTATTTGTCGAAATTCCTGTTGGTAGTTTGCGGTGGTTTTTTCAGACACCAAACGGGAATTGTCCAAACTCTTTTTAAGGGACAACAGGATTTGATTTGGATTCACCGGTTTAATAAGGTAGTCGGCTATTTTGGAACCAATAGCTTCATCCATTATATATTCTTCCTCACTCTTGGTGATCATAACAACTGGAATGGAGGAATCCAGTTTCTTGATTTCATTCAAGGTTTCCAGACCTGAAATGCCCGGCATGTTTTCGTCCAAAAAAACAATATCGAAAAAAGTGTTTTTTATTTCTTCCAGTGCATCCTGACCACTTTGACTGGTGACAACTTTATAGTCTTTCTTTTCTAAAAAAAGGATGTGGGGTTTCAATAGGTCTATCTCGTCATCGACCCAAAGAATGGTGATCTTGTTCATATAGTGGTTATCTTTGCGGAATTAAACTCAATGCCCTTGGTCCAAACCAATAAGCTTAAAGTCTTTAACGATCCAATTTACGGTTTTATTGGAACTCCAAATGAACTTATTTTTAATCTGATAGGCCACCCGTACTTTCAGCGCCTTAGGCGCATTTCACAAATGGGGATGTCCTACTTGGTCTACCCCGGCGCACACCACACCAGGTTCCATCATGCATTGGGGAGCATGCACCTGATGACCAAGGCCATCCAAACCCTGCGGTTGAAACAAGTTGAAATCTCAGCAGAGGAAGAGACTGGATTGCTATGTGCCATCTTGCTGCATGATATTGGTCACGGACCATTCTCTCATGCCCTAGAAGGGTTTGTGATTCCTGAATGCAGTCATGAGCAGATTTCCCTGGAGTTTATGGGAAGTCTAAACCAAGAATTTGATGGCGGACTCACCACTGCGATTTCCATTTTTAAGGGGGAGTATCCAAAACCTTTCCTAAACCAACTGGTTTCCAGTCAGCTGGATATGGATCGTTTGGATTATCTTAAACGAGATAGTTTTTATTCAGGTGTAACCGAAGGAAACATCAACTCGGAACGATTGATTTCCATGCTAAATGTGGTGGACGGACACCTGGTTGTAGAGGAGAAGGGTATTTATGCAGTTGAAAAGTTTCTGATGGCACGGCGGTTTATGTACTGGCAAGTATACCTACATAAAACCAGTTTGGGTGCCGAACAAATGTTGATAAGAATCATGCGGAGGGCAAAAAAACTAATTTCTGAAAATAACCTCCTTCCTGCCAGCAAGGCACTCTTATTCTTTCTGGAGCAAACCAACCCAATGGAAATTGATGATCAGGTATTGTCCCGTTTTGCAGAGTTGGATGATGTGGATGTGCTATCTGCCATTAAGGAATGGCAGCATCATGAGGATGTAATACTTTCCAGATTGAGTAAAATGGTCCTCAACAGAAATCTACTTCACGTTAAAATTAAGAACAAGCCGATTTCGCAGGAAAAAGCCGAAGAACGTATGAATTTGGCCATGGTCGAACACGGTTTAACTCTGGAAGAAGTCCAAAATTTTGTTTTCATCGGAGAGATTTCAAACAAGGCCTACAGCCAAAACCATCAAGCCATCCGTATATTAAAAAAGAACGGAAAGGTAACAGATGTATTAAGGGAATCGGACCAGCTTAGCCTAAAGGCTTTGTCCAAAACCGTTACAAAATATTATAGCTGCTACCCTAAAGAAGCCGTTTAACAAATTTTGTTACTTTTGCAGAAATGAAATTTACAGCCACCCAAATTGCCGGAATTTTAGAGGGAGAAGTTGAGGGAAATCCTCAAATTGCTGTTCACAAATTATCTAAAATAGAGGAGGGGGAGAAAGGATCTCTCACCTTTTTGGCGAATCCCAAGTATACCTCATACATCTATTCCACAAAGGCCTCGATTACCATTGTCAATAAAGATTTTATCCCCGAGCAGGATTTATCCACAACTTTGATCAAGGTCGAAGACGCTTATAAGTCGTTCTCCAAACTTTTGGAATACTACAATCAGGTTAAGAATAATAAAGTGGGTATCGAGAGCCCGTCTTTTATTTCAGAATCCGTGGATTATGGAGAAGGATTTTACCTAGGTGCTTTTTCGTATTTAGGAGATAACGTAAAGATTGGCAAAGATGTAAAGGTATATCCCAACGTCTATATAGGAGACAATGTGGTGATGGGCAATAACGTTGTCGTTTTCGCCGGCGCAAAGATTTATTCGGAGTCCATTATTGGAGACAATTGTGTGATACACAGCGGAGCCATTATTGGGGCGGATGGTTTTGGATTTACTCCAAACAGTAATGGGGAATACAGCAAAGTACCGCAGACCGGAAATGTGATCCTGGAAGATAATGTTGATGTTGGCGCAGGTACCACAATTGATCGTGCAACCCTGGGTTCTACCATATTACGCAAAGGTGTAAAATTGGACAATCAGATTCAGATTGCCCATAATGTTGAAATTGGTGAACATACGGCTATAGCCGCACAGACAGGTATTGCAGGTTCTACCAAGATTGGGAAAAACTGCCTTATAGGTGGTCAAGTCGGCATCGTGGGGCATATCACCATAGGTGACCGTGTTAAAATACAAGCCCAATCGGGCATCGGAAGGAATGTAAAGGACGATGAGGTCCTTCAAGGTTCGCCGGCCTTAAATTATGGCGATTATAATAAATCTTACGTACACTTTAAGAATTTACCAAAACTGGTAAATCAAGTTTCCAACTTAGAAAAAAGGATTAACGGTGAGCAAGACTAGCGTAAAGCAGCGCACTATAAAAGGTAAGGTAACCCTAGAGGGTGTAGGGTTGCATACCGGGGAAAATGTTTCCATGACATTTGTTCCTGCAAAGGAAAACCATGGATTTGCCTTTAAGCGGGTGGATTTAGAGGGGGAACCCATCATTGAGGCGGATGCCAACTATGTGGTGAATACCCAGCGAGGAACCAATTTGGAAAAAAACGGAGTTAAGATTCAAACCTCGGAACATGTCCTCGCCGCTTTGGTCGGTTTGGATATCGACAATGTGTTGATCGAACTGGATGCTCCGGAGCCGCCAATCATGGATGGCTCTTCCAAGTTTTTTGTGGAAGCTTTGGAAAAAGCAGGTATCGTAGAGCAGGAACAAGAACGGGAAGAATATGTGGTTAAAGATGTCATTTCCTATAAGGATGAGGCTACTGGCAGCGAGATCACGGTCATTCCTGCTGAGGAATACCAAGTGACCACCATGGTTGACTTTGGAACCAAGGTGTTGGGGACCCAAAATGCCACATTGGATAAAATGTCCGATTTCAAAACCGAAATTGCCGATGCCCGTACCTTTAGCTTTTTGCATGAATTGGAAATGCTCCTTGAGCATGGTCTGATCAAAGGAGGTGATCTTAACAATGCCATTGTCTATGTGGACAAGGAGATTTCCGAACCCACTATGAAAAAACTGGAAAAGGCATTCAAAAAGGAAAAGTTGTCCGTAAAAACCAATGGTATTTTGGACAACCTTACATTGCATTACCCAAATGAAGCGGCACGGCACAAACTTTTGGACGTTGTGGGTGACCTTGCATTAGCGGGGACCAGAATTCGCGGTAAGGTTATAGCCAATAAGCCAGGGCACTACGTAAACACCCAGTTTGCAAAAAAGCTGTCCAAAATCATAAAGATCGAAAAAAGAAACAAGGTGCCAAGTTTTGATTTGAATCAAGCTCCATTAATGGATGTGACCCAAATCATGAACATGCTGCCACATAGGCCACCTTTTTTATTGGTGGATAAGATTCTTGAACTTTCCGATACCCATGTTGTGGGTGTCAAAAATGTAACCATGAACGAACCGTTCTTTGTGGGGCATTTCCCAGGGGCTCCGGTCATGCCTGGAGTATTGCAGGTGGAGGCTATGGCACAAACAGGTGGGATTTTGGTGCTGAGCACCGTACCCGACCCTGAAAACTACTTGACCTTCTTTATGAAAATGGACAATGTAAAGTTCAAACAACAGGTGATGCCAGGAGACACCTTAATTTTTAAATGCGATTTGATCGCACCAATACGTCGAGGAATATGTCATATGCAGGCCTATGCCTATGCAAATGGCAAGTTAGCCTCTGAAGCCGAACTGATGGCGCAAATCGTAAAAACCAAAAACAACTAGAATTTCATGAACCAACCATTGGCATACGTACACCCGGGAGCTAAGATTGCCAAGAATGTGGTAATAGAACCCTTTACCACCATTCATAACAATGTTACTATTGGCGAGGGTACCTGGATTGGTTCCAACGTCACCATAATGGAAGGTGCTCGAATTGGAAAAAATTGCAATATTTTTCCTGGCGCCGTGATTTCCGCAACTCCCCAAGACTTAAAGTATCAAGGAGAGGAAACCACTGTACATATTGGTAATAACACTACCATTCGGGAATGCGCTACTATAAATAAAGGTACATCGGACCGTATGAAAACGACCATTGGGAACAATTGTCTTATTATGGCATATTGTCACGTAGCCCATGATTGTTTCATCGGTGATAACTGTATTTTCAGTAATAACTCTACCTTGGCAGGGCACGTCACTATAGGAACCAATGTGGTTTTGGCAGGAATGGTGGCCGTACACCAGTTTGTCTCCATTGGCAACCACGCCTTTGTAACAGGAGGTTCCCTCGTAAGGAAAGATGTACCTCCCTATGTCAAAGCGGCCAGAGAACCTTTGTCCTATGTAGGTATCAATTCCGTTGGACTTAGACGAAGAGGTTTTGATTCGGATAAGATTAGGGAAATCCAGAATTTATATCGCATTCTTTACCAAAAGAATTATAATAATACCCAAGCAGCTTCCATCATCGAAGCAGAAATGGTCGCTACCCCGGAGAGGGATGAAATTCTTCAATTCATTAGGGATTCACAAAGAGGGATCATGAAAGGATATTTTAGCTCAAATTAAAATTATGGCAAATACTTCAGATATACGCAAGGGGTTGTGCATCAAATACAACCACGACATTTATAAGATTATAGAGTTTCTTCATGTAAAACCAGGCAAAGGACCTGCTTTCGTAAGAACCAAATTAAAAAGTGTTACCACCGGCAAGGTTATCGACAATACCTTTTCTGCTGGGCACAAAATCGAAGATGTTAGGGTGGAAACCAGGTCGTATCAATATTTATACCCTGAAGGGGACACCTATCATTTTATGAATACAGATGATTACAATCAGATTTCTCTTCAAAAGAGCTCTTTGGATGCACCTGATCTTTTGAAAGAAGGTGAGGTTGTCACCATACTTTTCAACACTGAGGATAGCATGCCATTATCGGTTGAAATGCCCGCAAGTGTTATCTTGGAAGTTACGCATACCGAGCCTGGGGTAAAAGGTAATACCGCAACCAACGCTACCAAACCTGCCACGGTAGAGACAGGTGCCAGAATAAATGTGCCGCTTTTTATCAACGAAGGGGATAAGATTAAAGTGGATACAGAAAAAGGCAATTATCAAGAACGGGTAAAAGAATAACATAATATGCGGTTTCCACGAACCTACACCCTTAAAGAGATTGCTGAGATTATAGGTTCAGAGTTTGTTGGTCCATCCGATTTTCCAGTTTTGGGTATGAATGAAATTCATGTGGTGGAACCTGGTGAAATTGTTTTTGTGGATCACCCGAAGTACTACGACAAAGCCTTGAAGTCAAAAGCTTCTGTGGTACTGATCAACAAAGATGTGGAGTGCCCTGAAGGTAAGGCGCTTCTTATTTCTGAAGAACCCTTTAGCGATTTCAACAAGCTTACCCATTTTTTTAAACCGTTCCAAAGTTCGGGGGCTTCCATTTCAGAAACTGCTGAAATAGGCGAAGGGACGGTGATCCAACCTAATTGTTTTATTGGAAATAATGTAAAGATTGGCAAGAATTGTTTGATTCATGCGAACGTAACCATCAATGATAATTGCATTGTTGGTGATGAGGTAATTATTCATAGTGGAACTGTGCTCGGCTCGGATGCCTTCTATTACAAAAAACGCCCTGAAGGTTTTGAAAAACTACTTTCTGGGGGACGTGTCATCGTTGAAGATAAGGTAGAGATCGGAGCATCGTGTACCATCGATAGAGGAGTCACCGGAGATACCACAATAGGGGAGGATAGTAAACTAGATAATCAAATCCAGGTGGGACATGATACCCTAATTGGCAAAAAGTGTTTGATTGCTTCGCACACCGGTATAGCGGGCTGTGTGGTGATTGAAGATGAAGTAACGCTTTGGGGGCAAGTTGGAATCATCAGTGGAATTACAATTGGAAAGGGAGCTGTGGTGTATGCTCAATCCGGAGTAGCAGGCAGCCTAGAGGCAGGTAAGACTTATTTTGGAAGTCCGGCTGCTGAGGCTCGTGTTAAAATGAAGGAGTTGGCCATGATTAAGAACATCCCATCCATTTGGGATAAGATCAAAGGGAAATAGAAAAAAACACTGTAAAGTTTCAGGGCAAAAGCACTACTTTTGTCCTGCTTAATAAATTAAAAATATGAGTGTCTTAGTAAACAAGGATTCAAAAATAATTGTACAAGGTTTTACCGGAAGTGAAGGTACTTTCCACGCAGGTCAAATGATTGAATATGGTACCAATGTTGTAGGTGGGGTTACCCCGGGCAAAGGTGGCCAAGAACATTTGGGAAAACCGGTTTTCAATACGGTTGAGGAAGCTGTTAAGCAAGTTGGCGCGGATACCACCATTATTTTTGTTCCACCAGCGTTTGCTGCAGATGCTATTATGGAGGCCGCTAGTGCTGGAATCAAAGTAATTATAACCATTACGGAAGGTATTCCCGTAGCGGATATGGTAAAAGCAAACGATTACATAAAGGATATGGACTGCACCTTGGTAGGACCAAACTGCCCAGGGGTTATCACTCCTGACGAGGCCAAGGTAGGTATCATGCCCGGGTTTGTTTTCAGAAAAGGAAATGTTGGGATTGTGTCAAAATCCGGAACCTTGACCTATGAAGCCGCGGATCAGGTAGTGCGACAAGGCTTGGGGATTACCACCGCAATTGGTATTGGTGGAGATCCAATTATTGGAACCACAACCAAAAAGGCCGTTGAATTGTTGATCAATGATCCGGAAACCGAGTGTGTTGTCATGATTGGTGAAATTGGTGGACAACTTGAGGCCGATGCGGCAAAATGGTATAAAGAAAGCGGAAGCAGTAAGCCGATTGTAGGTTTTATTGCGGGTGAAACAGCTCCTGCAGGAAGGACAATGGGTCATGCCGGCGCAATAGTTGGCGGCAGCGATGATACTGCCCAAGCCAAAAAACGCATTATGAGGGAATGTGGCATTCATGTTGTGGATTCTCCTGCCGAAATTGGATTAAAAGTAAAGGAAGTGGTTGGCTAAACAACCGTTAAAACTATTGTAAATCCCGTTTCATACGGGATTTTTTTTCGTCAAAACATAAAACAAAAACTATATTTGATCATCAACCATCAAACTAATTTGGACCACTATGAAATTATTGGAAGGTAAAAATGTAATCATTACCGGTGCGAGCAGGGGAATAGGAAAAGGAATAGCTCAGGTGTTTGCTGAACACGGAGCCAATGTTGCCTTTACCTACAGCTCTAGTGAGGCACCCGCGTTGGAACTGGAAAAGGAACTTGAAGGATTGGGTGTAAAGGCCAAAGCCTATAAAAGTAATGCTGCAAGTTTTGGAGAATCAGAGGACTTGGTCGCCAAAGTGTTGGAAGATTTTGGTGGTATAGATGTGCTTATCAACAACGCTGGAATCACCAAGGACAATCTGTTGATGAGGATGGGAGAGGATGATTTTGATGCCGTGATAGAGATTAACTTGAAATCGGTATTTAATATGACCAAAGCAGTTCAGCGAACACTATTGAAACAGCGCAAAGGCTCAATCATCAATATGAGCAGCGTGGTTGGGGTCAAGGGAAATGCTGGTCAAACCAATTATGCAGCCTCAAAAGCAGGAATGATTGGTTTCACTAAATCCGTTGCCCTTGAGCTTGGATCAAGAAATATTCGTTGTAATGCCATTGCACCAGGATTCATTGAAACCGAAATGACCGATAAATTGGATGAGAAAACGGTCCAAGGTTGGCGAGATGCCATTCCTTTGAAAAGAGGAGGAAGTCCTGAAGATGTAGCCAATGCATGTTTGTTCCTTGCATCTGACATGTCGGCCTATGTTACGGGTCAGGTGCTAAATGTGGACGGTGGGATGCTAACCTAAAATGGATGGAAATACGAACGGTACTCCTTATCATTGTAGCTGCTATTGTAGCCTTGGCCATCGTATTTTACCAATACCTTTACAAGCATAAAAAAAGAAGTTCTTTAAACCTTATCCTTGCGGGATTAAGGTTCTTGAGCTTGTTTGGGGCGTTTATTTTACTGATAAATCCAAAATTTACCAAGCAAGAGTATTTTCTGGAAAAGACCAATTTGGTTTTTTTGCTGGATGGGTCCTCATCTATATTGGAAGCTGAAGCTGAAGAGGAAACACTTGAAGTTGTCCAGGGACTCACCGAAAATTCCAATATCAAGGAACGTTTTAACGTACACCCCTATATTTTTGGCTCGAAGCTACTTGGAATGGACTCAATTTCCTTCCGTCAAAACAATACTGATATAGCCAATGCCATTGATGGTGCAAATGAAGTCTTTGTCAATGCCCCAAAAACCTTTGTGTTAATTTCCGATGGCAACCAAACCCTGGGAAAGGACTATGGGTATACTCGTTTGGATGCTGATGTAAGCTTGCATGCGGTAGCTATTGGGGATACAACACAATATCAGGATGTTTCGGTGGATTTGGTGAATACCAACACCTATGCATTTCTTAAAAATCAATTTCCGGTTGAAGCCAGGATACGCTATAAAGGTGATGATACAGTGTCCGTACAAGCCATAATAACTATGGAAGGTCAGACCGTGCATCGAGAAACCGTATCACTCAGCCCTGTAGACAACTCCCAAACCATACAGACCTTGATAGAAGCCGATCAAGTTGGGTTAAAGTCCATCAGAGTCAATGTGGAGACCTTGAAAAACGAACGAAACACGATTAATAACACCAAGGAAACCGCTATTGAAGTAATTGATGAGAAAACCAATGTGGGCATTGTTTCGGATTTTTTGCATCCAGACATTGGTGCATTAAAAAAATCCATTGAATCTAATGAACAGCGCTCGGTCACAATACTTAAGCCAACCGATTCAAAAGAGAAATTTGAAGCTATTGATATTTTTATTCTTTACCAACCAACCAGGAGGTTCGCAAGTATCTATGATTATCTTCAACAAACACGAACTTCCCGATTAACAATAACCGGAACCAAGACCGACTGGGGTTTTCTTAACCAGGTACAGACCAGTTTTTTCATGGAAAACCTGAACCAGTCCGAAGAAATAGTTCCAGTACTGAATAACGCTTTCAAAGTTTTTGGAGTTGGAGATTTTAGTGTGGATGGGTTCCCACCCCTTCAAGGAAGTTTAGGTGATGTGGAGTTGAAGCTATCTGGGCAAACTATTTTATTTCAAAGGATTCGGGGTGTTAACTTAGATAAACCCTTGTTTTCCGTCCTTAATGAGGATAATAGGCGGGAAGCTATTCTCTTCGGGGAAAACCTTTGGAGATGGAGGGCTCAAACCTATAGGAATAGCCAGGATTTTTCAAGTTTTGACAATTTCATGGGTAAATTAATGGTATATCTGAGAAGTGATAATAGAAGGAGTAGACTTGAGCTTGATTTCGATTTTATTTTCAACGATGCCAGTCTTGCTAAGATAAGAGCTTCCTTTTTTGATGAAAGTTATGCTTTTGACCCCAATGCGAATCTAAAGATTACCATTAAGGGTAAGTCGAACAGTTTTTCCCGAGAGGCGCCCATGCTATTGAAGGGATCTTTTTATCAAACCGATTTAAGCGATTTACCAGCGGGTGCATACAATTTTACAGTAGCTACGGATAACCAGACGTTAAGCCGCTCCGGGAGTTTTCAAATCTTGGATTTCAATCCTGAAAAACAATATGTCTCCACCAATTATGATAAACTTAAAAGGTTGGCGGAGAACAATAACGGAGCGGTGTTTCTTCCAGAGAATGTCGAAGAATTGATAAAACATTTAACCGAATCTCCGGAATATCTTCCCATTCAAAAGAGCAAACAAAATGTCGTATCTTTAATAGATTTTAGGGTTTTGTTGGGCATTATTGCATTCACCTTGGCCCTAGAGTGGTTTATTAGAAAATATAACGGATTAATATAAAATAACACGAATGGATAGATTACCTAGAATTGCTTTACCCCTGGTTTTTACAGTCATAGTATTGATTGTTTTAGTTTCAAAAACGATTGTAAGGATTGGCCCTGGAGAAGGCGGGGTTCTATTTAGGCCCGCAGGAGGTGGGGTGGTTACCGATAAGACCTACGGGGAAGGCTGGCACATTGTGGCACCTTGGAACGATATGTTGATACACAAAGTGAGGCAGCAATCAATTTCGGACGAAATGAACGTACTCTCCGTAGATGGATTGCAGGTTTCCGTAAACGGGACCATTTGGTTTGAACCCGAATATCAGAATCTTGGAAACCTGATAAAGACCAAGGGAGAGGATTTTGTTGTGGAACTATTAGATCCTGCAATCAATTCCGCAGCCAGAAGCGTTGTGGGTAGATATACCCCAGAGCAACTATACTCCAGTAAACGGGACGTTATTGAGCAGGAAATTCTGGAAGAAGTCCGAAAGGAGCTTGATGGTCAATTTTTAAATGTAAAACGTATTTTGGTTGAGGATGTAAAGCTTCCTCCAACCATTAAAGAGGCCATTGAAAGAAAATTGAAACAAGAACAGGAATCGTTGGAATACGAATTTAGGCTGGAAAAAGCGGCAAAAGAGGCGGATCGCCAGCGAATTGAAGCCCAAGGAAAGGCGGATGCCAATAAGATTCTTAGTGCCTCCCTGACGGATAAAATCCTTCAGGACAAGGGAATAGAGGCAACCCTTAAACTGTCACAATCACCTAATTCAAAGGTAGTTGTAGTCGGGTCAAGTGGTGATGGCCTACCGTTAATTTTGGGAAATAACTAATTCGGCCTTTTTTGATAAAAAAATATATGCTACTTTTGAACGCATAATGAGAAACAGAACCACACATCATCATTTTTATCCTTGCTATCAAGCGAGATAGAAATGTATTGTGTAAAAATATATTCTAACCCGTTTGAGCAATCAAACGGGTTTTGTTTTTAATCCTGTTTGGTAATCAGACAAAACAAGATCAGAAATGACAAAAATTAGAATTGCTGTCCAGAAAAGCGGACGTTTGAATCAAGATTCCCTTAAAATCCTTAAAGATTGTGGAATTTCTATTGATAACGGCAAGGATCAACTTAAGGCAACAGCGCGAAATTTTCCTTTGGAAGTATTCTATCTGCGAAATGGTGACATTCCCCAGTATTTGAGGGATGGCGTAATTGATATTGCTATAATAGGCGAAAATGTCTTGGTGGAAAAAGGCCAGGATATCTCCGTGGCGGAAAAGCTGAATTTTTCCAAATGCCGGGTTTCCTTGGCGGTACCTAAAGGGATGGAATATAACTCCGTTATGGATTTTGATGGGAAGCGGGTAGCCACTTCTTATCCGAACACGGTGAAGCAGTATTTTGAATCCAAAGGCGTTTCGGCCGATTTACACATTATCAATGGTTCTGTGGAAATAGCACCGAATATTGGTTTGGCTGATGGTATTTGCGATATCGTTTCCAGTGGCAGTACATTATTCAAAAATAATTTGAAAGAAGTGGAGGTGATTCTAAAAAGTGAAGCCGTATTGGCGGTGTCACCAAAGATATCAGATGAGCGAAAAGATATCTTGGAAAAACTTCAATTCAGGATACAGTCTGTTCTAAGTGCACGCCAGAACAAATACATTCTCTTAAATGCGCCTAACGAAAAACTGGACACTATCATTTCCATTTTACCTGGAATGCGCAGCCCCACGGTACTTCCTCTGGCCGAAGCAGGGTGGAGCTCGGTGCACACCGTCATCAACCGGGATGCTTTCTGGGAGGTTATAGATGAGTTGAAACTGGCCGGTGCGGAGGGAATATTGGTATGCCCAATTGAAAAAATGGTAGTGTAATGCAGCACGTAAAATATCCAAAGCAAGAGACATGGGGGGCACTCTTAAAACGCCCCACCCAGACCGTGTCGGACATCGAAGAAACCGTGGAAATCATTTTTAAGGAAGTTCAGAAAAATGGGGATGCCACAATTAGGAACTTTACCAAAAAGTTTGATCAGGTCGAGATGGAATCTTCTGCGGTAACAGCAGAAGAAATTTCCATAGCTTCCAATGATGTAGGTGCTGAGCTAAAGGAGGCCATTATATTGGCTAAAAACAATATTGAGACATTTCACAAAGCGCAAAAAACAGACCGTCTCAATGTGGAGACCATGGACGGGGTATTGTGCTGGCAAGAAAAGAAACCTATTCAAAAAGTAGGATTGTATATTCCGGGGGGAACTGCACCACTATTCTCTACTATTTTGATGTTGGCTATACCAGCCAAGATTGCCGGATGCAGCGATATTGTACTATGTACCCCGCCCAATAAAGATGGAAAAATAGATTCCGCGATTTTATACACGGCCCAATTGTGTGGCGTAACCCAGATTTATAAGGTAGGTGGAATCCAGGCCATTGCCGGAATGACCTTTGGTACGGAATCTATCCCAAAAGTGTACAAAATCTTTGGCCCGGGAAACCAGTTTGTTACCGTGGCTAAACAATTGGCCACTAAGCATGGTGTTGCCATTGACATGCCCGCCGGCCCAAGCGAACTTTTAATTGTAGCAGATGATTCTGCCAACCCCTCTTTTGTCGCTTCTGACCTTTTGAGTCAGGCGGAGCATGGCCCAGATAGTCAAGTTGTTTTGGTCAGTACTTCCAAAACTTTATTGGATCAGGTTGCCGCGGAGGTACAATCACAATTAGAGGATTTACCACGGAAGGATATCGCAAAAAAAGCCATTGCCAACAGCAAACTTATTCTCATGGAGGATGACCAGCAAGCTTTGGAGTTGATCAACTCATATGGACCGGAGCATTTTATCATTTGTTCCGAAAATGAAAACTTCTACGTAGAAAATATTCTAAATGCCGGGTCGGTTTTTGTTGGAAATTTCACTCCAGAAAGTGCTGGAGATTATGCATCGGGTACAAATCACACCCTTCCGACCAATGGATATGCTAAACAATACAGTGGGGTACATCTTGACAGTTTTATGAAAAGTATGACTTTTCAAAAAATTTCGGAACGGGGGATTTTGGGTATTGGAAATGCTATTGAACTAATGGCAGAGGCGGAAGGGCTTCAAGCGCACAAAAATGCTGTAACCCTTAGATTAAAAAGTCTAAAATCCTGATACAGAATTGATGAAAAGGAAAATGGACATAAATCAATTGGTTAGGGATAACGTGAAGAACCTTAAACCCTATTCCTCGGCTCGAGACGAGTATGTCTCCGATGGCTCACAAATGATTTTTCTTGATGCCAATGAGAACCCTTTTGAAAATGGGGTCAACCGTTATCCGGATCCTCAGCAGCGAAATCTAAAGGCATTGTTGGCACAGCAGCGCAACATCTCACAGGGCAATATTTTGTTGGGGAATGGAAGTGATGAAGTCTTGGATTTGATTTTTAGGGCGTTTTGTGAACCCAATCGCGATAATATCATCACCCTGCCGCCCACTTATGGAATGTATAAGGTATTGGCCGAAGTCAATGCCGTTGCAAATAGTGAAGTACTTCTTACTTCAGATTTTGAACCAAATGTGGAAGGCATTTTATCCAAAGCTGATGAAAATTCAAAACTTCTTTTTATTTGCTCCCCAAACAATCCAACCGGCAACGCTTTTTCGCAAGAAAAAATAAAGTCTTTACTGGAGAGTTTTCAGGGATTGGTTGTTGTGGATGAGGCCTATATAGATTTTTCCGGGAAGGAAAGTTGGGTGTCGCATCTAAAACAATACCCCAACCTAATAGTGACGCAAACCTTGTCAAAGGCCTATGGGATGGCGGGAATTCGTTTAGGAACCTGTTATGCTTCGGAAGAAATTATCGCAATACTTAACAAGATAAAGCCCCCGTATAACGTCAATGAATTGACGCAAAAAAAAGCCTATGGGCGGGTTGCTGATACGGCAACCGTTGCCAAAGAGGTTTCCACTATTTTGGAGGAAAGGAATAGTATGGTTTCGCTTTTGGAAAATCTGGACTTTGTAGAAAAGGTCTATCCTACGGATGCTAATTTTATTTTGGCGCTGGTAGATGATGCCCCAAAGCGATATGAACAATTGTTAGAGGCCCATGTGGTGGTTAGAAATAGAACCGGTCAGCCCTTGTGCAAGAATACCTTGCGTTTTACGGTGGGAACTCCGGCAGAGAACAAAATGCTAAAAGCGATATTAAACCAATTGCAATAATGGGAAAGAAAGTACTTTTTATTGATCGGGATGGCACCATCATTAAAGAAACAGCCGATGAGCAGATAGATGCCTTTGAAAAAATGATGTTCTATCCAAAGGCGTTCACTTTTTTAGGGAAAATAGCGGAAGAACTGGATTTTGAACTGGTGATGATTACCAATCAAGATGGTTTGGGAACGGCTGTTTTTCCGGAAGACACCTTTTGGCCCGTGCACAATTTTATTCTAAAATCTTTTGAGAATGAGGGGGTTATTTTCGACAAAGTTTTTATTGATCGGACCTTTCCAAAGGATAATGCCGATACCAGAAAACCGGGGACCGGTTTGCTGACCGAGTATTTTTCTGATTCCTATGACCTTAAAAATTCCTTTGTAATAGGAGATCGACTTACGGATATGGAATTGGCCAAAAACCTTGACTCAAAAGGAATTTTCATTAATGATAAGACCCATTTGGGCACTACGGAAATCACTGTAAAACAGGAAGAACTCCAAGAACACATTGTGCTTGAAACCAATGACTGGGGAAGTATATACGAATTCTTGAAACTCAAAAGTCGAGTTGCAAGCGTTTCCCGAAAGACCAATGAGACGGACATTTACATCAACCTTGATTTGGATGGGACGGGAACAAGTAGGATTGATACTGGGCTAGCCTTCTTTGACCACATGTTGGACCAGTTGTCCCGACACGGTCAAATGGATTTGGAAATCAAAGTGAAGGGAGATTTGCAAGTAGATGAGCACCACACCATAGAGGATACAGGAATTGCTTTGGGAGAAGTGTTCCATAAGGCACTTGGCGACAAGATGGGGATAGAGCGTTATGGCTTCTGTTTACCCATGGATGATTGTTTGGCTCAGGTAGCTATTGATTTTGGAGGTAGAAATTGGTTGGTGTGGGATGCGGATTTTAAACGCGAAAAAGTGGGTGATATGCCCACCGAAATGTTTCATCACTTCTTCAAGTCATTTACAGACGGTGCCAAGGCAAACCTTAATATAAAGGCTGAAGGAACCAATGAACACCATAAAATCGAAGCAATTTTCAAGGCTTTTGCAAAATCCATCAAAATGGCTGTAAAACGAGATACAGAAAAGATGGTGTTGCCGTCAACAAAAGGAATGCTCTGAAGTTAGAAACTAAAAATTCGAAGTACGTAGCTTACATGGCAAACAAAGATTTAAAAGATAGAACAAAAGCATTTGCGCTAAGATCTTGGAAACTATGCACCTGTTTCCCAAAATCAAGAGAGTACAACGCCTATATAAATCAATTGATAAGAAGTTCTAGCTCCGTGGGTGCAAATTACAGAGCTTCCCAACGAGCCAAATCTAGGGCGGACTTTATCAATAAATTAAAAATCGTTGAAGAAGAGGTTGACGAAAGTATGTTCTTTTTGGAACTTTTAATGGAGATTAGCAAGGAACATCAAACCGAAATGAAGGCATTGCATTCAGAGGGTAATGAGATATTGGCCATTATAGTGTCCTCAATTAAAACAGCCAAATTAAACAGAAACTAGTATGGGGAGATTAGTTTATACTTCGTACTTCCAACTTCTTATTTTGCTATGAAACTTGTGATATTGGATTACGGTGCTGGGAACATCCAAAGCATCAAATTTGCTGCAAAACGATTAGGTTATAATGCTGTTTTGACTGATGCCGTTGATGAAATTCGTGCAGCGGACAAGGTTATTTTCCCTGGTGTGGGGGAGGCAAGTTCGGCTATGGCCAAATTAAGGGCCAGTGGATTGGATCAGCTTATTCCAAAATTGGAACAACCTGTTCTGGGTATTTGCCTTGGTATGCAATTGATGTGCAATTCCTCAGAGGAGGGCCATACCAAGGGGCTTGGTATTTTTGATTTGGATGTGGTCAAATTTTGCCCGAGAGTGAAAGTACCCCAAATTGGATGGAACCAAATCGAGGATTTAAAGTCTGACCTGTTCCTTGGAGTGCCAGAAGGCTCCCATATTTATTTGGTACATAGTTTTTATGCCCCCATAGGATCGGATACCATTGCTTCAAGTGACTATGCATTGCGCTATAGTGCAGCTTTGCAAAAGGATAACTTTTATGGAGTTCAGTTTCATCCAGAAAAAAGTAGCGATGTAGGGAGTTTGATACTTAAAAATTTCTTGGAAAAAGTTTAATATGAGAACTTATATTTCTTCGGATAA
This sequence comes from Flagellimonas flava, assembly GCF_900129665.1. Classification (GTDB taxonomy): domain Bacteria; phylum Bacteroidota; class Bacteroidia; order Flavobacteriales; family Flavobacteriaceae; genus Flagellimonas; species Flagellimonas flava. The sequence continues at coordinate 1,025,545 of NZ_FQWL01000001.1, read as the reverse complement.
AACACTATTGGATGTTGACAAAATCCATGATGCGATAAAATCATCCTATTGGGGTGGTTATCGTACCTTGGAAATGACCCAAAAAACAATCGATAGCAGTATTTGTTTTGGGATTTATAATGAGGATGATGTGCAACTCGGTTTTGGAAGGGTACTGACAGACGGTGTCGTGTTCGCCTATATAATGGACGTAATCATCTTTAATGGGTTTCGCGGAAAAGGATTGGGAAAGATGTTGACCCAACATATTTTGGAATACCCCGAAATAAATAAGGTCCATACTGTGGCTTTAAAAACAATGGATGCCCATGGGTTGTATCAGGCCTACGGATTTGAAAAGGTTGGCGATTCAAAAATGTGGATGGCCAAGGATAACGCAACGTACGATATACAATGAGAATTATTCCTGCCATAGATATTATTGACGGCAAATGTGTTCGCCTGTCCAAAGGGGACTACGCCACTAAAAAGGTATACAATGAAAACCCATTGGAAGTTGCCAAACAATTTGAGGATCATGGGATTTCCTATTTACATCTGGTTGATTTGGATGGTGCTAAATCCAAGCATATTGTCAACTATGGAATTTTGGAAACCATTGCTTCAAAAACTGATTTAAAGATTGATTTTGGAGGTGGGCTCAAAACCGATGAAGATCTCCGTATCGCATTTGAATCTGGTGCTAGTCAGATTACCGGGGGTAGCATTGCCGTAAAGGATGAGACCACTTTTACCAAATGGCTTGCGACATATGGTTCTGATAAAATTATTTTAGGGGCTGATGCCAAAGATGAAAAAGTAGCAGTTTCGGGTTGGACCGAGGAGTCGGACCGCTCTTTGATTCCTTTTATTCAGTCCTATCGGAGCAAGGGCGTGGAATATGTTATATGCACTGATATCAGCAAAGACGGAATGCTGAAGGGGCCCTCTTTTGAGCTGTATCAAAAAATATTGGACCGAACCATGAGGAAGGAAACCCGGATTACCGGGAGTGGAGTGGAGGATTTGGAGACCATGGGAATTAAGCTGATTGCTAGTGGAGGGATTTCGGAATATGAAGAGTTGCCCAAACTAGCTGCAATTGGTTGCGAAGGAACTATCATAGGAAAGGCCATATACGAAAATCGAATTAGCCTAAAACAATTGGAAAATTACATTTTGGAGTATGGAAACAGTTAATCAGCTTCAGGAAGAATTTGTGAAAAATGCCTCATACCGAATGGATGAGAGTCTTCGAATGGTTAAGATTTGCCTTGATCAGCTTTCTGAAGAGGTGATTTGGAAAAAACCCAACATGTCAACAAATAGTATCGGGAATCTGATTTTGCATTTGTGTGGAAATATTACCCAATATGGCATTGCTTCGTTACAGCATCTTGATGATCAGAGAAACCGAGATGAGGAGTTCGCTATTTCCGCAGGATATGACCGAACTGCTCTTTTACAAAAATTAGAAGCCACGGTTGAAGAGGCCAAGAGCGTATTTAAAGAGGTTCCAGTTTCAGAATTACTTAAGAAACGATCAGTTCAGGGGTTTACGTTTTCGGGAATTGGAAATATTGTTCATGTGGTGGAGCATTTTTCGTACCATACGGGGCAGATTGCCCTATGGACCAAAATTTTGAACAACAAAGATTTGGGCTTTTATAGCGGAATCGATTTAACGGTTAAAAACGAATAAGGTTAGCATGTTGACAAAACGAATCATTCCTTGCTTGGACATTAAAAACGGACGTACTGTTAAGGGTGTCAATTTTGTGGATTTACGAGATGCCGGGGATCCGGTGGAATTGGCCGCAGTCTATGCTCAGGAAGGCGCAGATGAACTGGTTTTCTTGGATATCTCCGCTACAGAGGAAAAAAGGCGAACGCTTGCGAACTTGGTATTCCATGTAGCGGAAAAAGTGAATATTCCTTTTACCGTAGGAGGAGGAATCTCTTCTGTGGAGGACGTGGACATTCTATTGAAGAATGGAGCCGATAAGGTTTCCATTAATTCTTCAGCGGTAAAAAGGCCAGAGCTCATCAACGAACTGGTGGCCAAATTTGGCTCGCAATGTATTGTGGTCGCTATTGACGCGAAACAGATTGATGGGGAATGGAAGGTTCACCTTGTTGGTGGCAAGGTTCCCACAGAAATAGACCTTTTTGAATGGGCACAGGAAGTGGAATCTAGGGGTGCAGGGGAAATCTTGTTTACATCCATGGACCATGACGGGACCAAGAACGGCTTTGCCAATGCAGCTTTGGCAAAACTTTCAGAATTGGTCAATATTCCAATCATCGCTTCTGGCGGGGCAGGCACAATCTCCCATTTTACGGATACATTTAATGAGGGAAAAGCGGATGCTGCTTTGGCAGCTAGTATATTCCATTTCAAGGAGATAGGAATTGGTGATTTAAAAACAGCTCTAAAAACCGAAGGGATTCCGGTACGTATGTAATCCCTTGAATTAAAACAAAAGATGGAAGTAGATTTTGACAAAAACCCGGAAAAACTGGTTCCGGCCATTATTCAAGATGCTAGGACTAGAAATGTCCTAATGTTAGGCTATATGAATCAGGAAGCTTTGGAAGTTACCCGAAAAACAAAGAAGGTCACCTTTTTTAGTCGCAGCAAGCAACGACTTTGGACCAAGGGTGAGGAAAGTGGTAATTTTTTGGAATTGGTGAATGTCAAAAATGATTGTGACAAGGATACTCTTTTAATAAGTGTTAATCCTTTGGGCCCAACATGTCATACCGGCACAGATACCTGTTGGGCGGAGAAAAATGTTCAACGGTATGGGTTTTTATCTGATTTGGAAGGAGTGATTGCTGCCCGCAAAAACAATACGGATAATGCGGACAGTTACGTAGCTAGTTTGTTCCGAAAGGGAATCAATAAGATTGCGCAAAAGGTTGGGGAAGAAGCGGTTGAAACGGTAATAGAGGCTAAAGATTCAGATGATGAGCTGTTTTTAAATGAAAGCGCCGATCTCCTTTTTCACTATCTCATTCTGCTACAAGCCAAGGGCTTTACCCTTGAGGATATTGTGGAAACACTAAAAAAGAGACATAAATAAGGACTTAAACAATAGCGTTAAGTTTTCTCTAAAGCCAATGGGATTAGGGTGAAATACCTTAATTTTATGTAATGGCTATGAATACTAGAAAGGGGTTTCGGTTCACTACTTATGAAGCTCCTGAACAAACCCCTTTTGAAAAACTATTTGAGATTTTTCAAGAATTGGTCACACATACTTCAGGCGATGTGGAGGAAGCCCTTGATTGGTTACGCGAGCTGGACAAGGAGTATCAGCTTACGGATGATGACTATACCATAGACGATTTTATTGAAGACCTTAAGGCCAAAGGCTATATCCGGGAAGAATTTGATACGGATGGGGAACGGGGTGAAGGAGAAGAAGGTGAAGGTCTTGGAAGTCTGTCCATTACCGCCAAATTGGAGCGCATGTTAAGGCAAAGGGCGCTAGATCAGATTTTTGGTAAACTGAAGCGAAGTGGTTCGGGAAATCACAAAACCGGAAAATCGGGTAGGGGAGATGAGCATACCGGTGAGTTCAGGGAGTACCGTTTCGGGGATGCCCTTGAACATATTTCCATGACCGAGAGTCTAAAAAATGCCCAAATCAATCATGGATTGGATAGTTTTTCCCTGAATGAAGAGGATTTGGTGGTTGAAGACACCCAGTACAAAGCACAGATGAGCACCGTGCTCATGATAGATATCAGCCATAGCATGATTCTTTATGGGGAAGATCGGATAACACCGGCCAAAAAGGTGGCCATGGCCCTTGCCGAATTGATTACCACCAGGTATCCCAAGGATACCTTGGACATCTTGGTTTTTGGAAATGATGCCTGGCCCATCGCCATAAAGGAACTTCCCTATCTTAAGGTTGGACCCTACCATACCAATACGGTTGCCGGACTTCAATTGGCCATGGACATGTTGCGTCGAAAGCGCAATACGAACAAACAAATCTTTATGATTACAGATGGAAAGCCTTCCTGTCTACGATTACCTAATGGGGATTATTATAAGAACAGTGTTGGACTGGACGACTATATTGTGGAAAAATGTTATGCTATGGCACAGCAAGCTCGAAAGTTGCATATTCCCATTACCACTTTTATGATTGCAGAGGACCCCTATTTGATGCAGTTTGTACGTGAATTTACCATGGCGAACAAGGGAAAGGCTTTTTATACGGGTCTTAAGGGGCTAGGTGAAATGATTTTTGAGGATTACGAACAAAACAGAAGAAAAAGAATTAAAGGATAGTCAAAATACATGTCAAAACAAGAGTATACCAACATCAAGACCTTAGGCCAATTGAAGGCTTCGGGCTATGAATATAAAAGCATAAAGGACGAATTACGACAAAACCTCTTAGGCAAAATAAGTAGGGGAGAGTCAACGTTCCAAGGTGTCTGGGGTTATGAAAACTCTGTAATTCCCGAGTTGGAAAGGGCAATTCTTTCCCGGCATAATATCAATCTATTGGGACTTAGGGGGCAGGCCAAAACCCGTTTGGCACGCCTTATGGTGCAACTTTTGGACGAATGGATTCCGGTGGTTGAGGGCTCCGAGGTCCACGATGACCCTTTGAGGCCCATATCGAGGTATGCAATGGAGTTAATTAAGGAGAAAGGGGATGAAACCCCAGTGACCTGGTTGAATCGGGATGAGCGTTTCTATGAAAAATTGGCCACTCCAGATGTAACGGTAGCTGACTTAATTGGTGATATTGACCCCATCAAAGCGGCAAATTTAAAGTTATCGTATGCCGATGACCGCGTCATTCATTTTGGTATGATTCCAAGGGCCAATCGTTCCATATTTGTCATCAACGAGCTACCAGATTTGCAGGCTAGGATACAGGTGGCCTTGTTCAATATTCTCCAAGAAGGGGATATCCAGATTAGGGGATTTAAGCTTCGACTTTCATTAGATCTTCAGTTTGTGTTTACTGCAAATCCTGAGGATTACACGAATCGCGGGAGTATTGTTACTCCCTTGAAGGACCGTATAGGTTCTCAAATCTTGACACACTATCCCGAAAATCTTGAGGTAGCAAAGAAAATCACCTTGCAAGAAGCTAAATTGGATGAAAGACAAACGGACACTGTACATGTACCCGAAGTGGCCATGGACGTTCTGGAACAAATTAGCTTTGAGGCTAGGAAGAGTGAGTATGTAGATGCCAAAAGTGGGGTTAGTGCACGAATGAGCATTACTGCTTTTGAAAACTTGTTGAGCACAGCGGAACGAAGGATTGCCTTGTCCGGAGAAAAGAAAACCGCAGTTCGATTAAGTGATTTTACGGGGGTGATTCCTTCCATCACAGGAAAGATTGAATTGGTTTATGAAGGGGAACAAGAAGGAGCGGGCAGTGTGGCGGAAACCTTGATTTCTGATGCTGTAAAATCCCTATTTCCGACATTCTTTCCGGGAATAGCCAAGTTAGAACGGAAGGATGCGGAAACAGTTTATGATGAGCTGGTCCATTGGTTTTTTGATGGTGATGGATTCGACTTATTGGATGAGGACGATGACGATACCTATAGGGAAAAACTGGATTCCATTCCACCGTTGAATGCCTTGGTTAAGGAATATCAACCTTCCTTGTCAAAAGAAGATTCCTATTTTATGAAGGAATTGCTCTTGTGGGGATTGGTGGCCCACAAAAAATTGAGCAAACACCGTTTTGTTCAAGGTTATCAATTCAAAGACCTATATGGTAGTTATATAAGAGACCTATAGGGCTATTATTGCCAGATGTTCAGATTGTCGTTGTATTCCTCAAAATTGTATTTCCCTACCAGCTGTTTTCGATGCCAAAAAGAAATCAAGGTCAAGATGGGCAACAAACCGTAAAGTATAAGGCTTAAATAGGCAACGGGCTTAAAAGTAGCTGGGATTACGTGTGATTCGTACTGGGAATACGAACCAAGAATCGTTACTGTATCATAAATCTTGAAAATGTAGACAATCATTACAGCATATAATGCATACTCCAGATTTCTCATTTTAGGGTCGGGTAGCTCATCTTCCGTAATCTTGAACCACAGTACATATAGGTAAAGGAAATGAACTAGGGACAACAAGGGAAAAATATAATTGTCCGCTTTCAAGAAATAGAATTTATTGGTATAAAGTCCATAGAAATTAGAGATGCCCAGTAGGACCAGAATGGTAAAAACAAGGATGCCGTTTCTTCTCCAAGTAAGTTTGTCAAGCAGTATCTTCATAATTTTCTGAGATTTGGGACGCTCAAAGCTTGAACAAATAACGAGGTTTCAAATGGTTTTATTTTTATTATATCGATTAACAACAAAGAATGTTGGGTAAGTCGAAAAAACAGAGGTTAAAACCTTTTATGGACTATCTTTTTAAGGGAAATCGTTTGAAAAAAGTTGCGCTTCGCCATAACCATTCCAAAGGTCCATATCTGAAGTTACGTAGCCACCATTTGCTCATGGCCATTTGAATTGCGATAATCAAAAGGGCCATCCCAAAAGTGTATAGATTCCTAAGTTCGCCAATTTGGCCAAGCCCCCATCCAAAAAAGAGAAATGTGCCCAAGACACTTTGGAAAAAATAATTGGTCAGCGCCATTCTTCCGTAGGGGGCAAATTTTTCAAGGAATTTTTGTGGTTTGACCTTTTTATAGAGAATCACAAAAACACTGAGAAGGATAAATGTAACCGATACACTGTTCAGGTCCAATGCGGTAAGACCAAACATGGCCACCCAATTATCGAAAGTTACGTTTGGGCCCATGCTACCAAAGGTAAGTGCCATCAACCCTCCGGATACGACAAAGAGAACCAAAGACCAAATCCATGTGCGCTTTACCAGTTTTTTCTGTTCCCTGTATTTTTTGAAAAATTCGGTACGGCCTATATATAATCCCAACAGAAAATACCCAAAAGTGGCATACCCGCGACCAAATACCCCAAATTGAAAATTCATCTTGTTTAAGTGCCCTTGCCATCCATTGAAAGCAAAGACATCCCATATACTACCTTCCTTTAAAATGGAATAGTATTGCACGACCTCGGGACTGTTGGGGGTCATATCCATTCCCTCAAATAGATTGGCGCCTTTTGTAAAGAAAAACACTACATATCTGCCGAGCCCCAAAAAAAGAAGGGCTACAAAACCTAAAATCCAATTACTTTTTACCCTATAGAAAGGAATCAATAGTACCCCCAACATCGCATAAACGGTCAAAATGTCACCAGCGTAAAATAAACTGTGCAGGTAGCCAATACCCAATAGGAGCATCAGCCTCCATAAAAAACGGCTGCCAAAATAAGCTCCTTTTTGGCTTGCATTGTCCATTTGTAAATAAAAACTAAGTCCAAACAGAAAGGAGAAAAGGGCAAAAAATTTTCCTCGTAAAAAGATTCCAATAATCACATCAACTGCATAGTCAAGTGGTCCTTGGTGCACTGCCTCATTGAAACTCTCGGGGGCAGGAGCACCGATATAATTTTCCACCATGTGGACAATAACAATTCCCGCCAAGGCAAAGCCCCGTAGGGCATCAATAATGGTAATTCGCTCTTGAGATAAGCTGTTTTGGATGGTTTTCATTTTAGTTGAGTTGATTGATGATTACTATAGGTACACAGATCAAGTGATTTGTTACACCGAAAGAAATGTAATTATTTGATTCTTAAAATGCTAGAGGTTACACCAAAGGTTTTTTTTGTATTTTGGAACAAATGCTTTGGATAGTGCAAAATTGGATTTACATTTTATTGATCATCCTCGGGGTATATATGTTCATAAGTGTGATGCTATATGTGCTTCAGGACTATTTTCTGTTTAAACCTGAAAAATTACCCAAGGATTTTCAGTTTTACTACAACAATCAAGAGATAGAGGAGTACAATATAGATACCCGCGATGGCGAGGTCATTAACGGGTTGCGGTTTAAGACCGAAAACCCCAAGGGAGTGGTGTTTTACCTAAAGGGAAATTCCAAAAGTATCAAGGGTTGGGGTAAGTTTGCCGTGGATTTTACCCGACATGGGTTTGATGTTATTATGGTGGATTACCGTGGTTTTGGGAAAAGCACCGGCCGAAGAACGCAAAAGGCCGTAAAACGGGATATGCAGGTAATCTATAACAAGATCAAGGAAAAGGTTCCTGAAAAATATATCATCTTATATGGTCGTTCCATGGGTTCGGGCTTTGCCGCCAAATTGGCTTCCATGAACAATCCCAGAATGTTGATTTTGGACGCACCCTACTATAGTTTGAGTAAAGTAGCCAAAAAATACATTCCCTTTATGCCACTTTCACTTTTAATCAAGTTTCCAATGCCCACTTACAAGTGGTTGAAGTATGTTAATTGCCCCATTCATATCATACATGGTACGGATGATAGGCTTATCCCATATAAGACCAGTGTGAAGTTATCCAAGATTAAACCAGAACTTACTAAGTTGTATACGGTAATTGGGGGCGGACATAAAAACCTCAACAATTTTGAATCATATCATAAAATGCTGACGGAAATAATTACCACGAGACCTAAAAAGGCCAATTTGGAAGGTTCTAGTTTTCATGTCAAACATGCATCAAAAAGGGCCAATGCAAAAGCTTAAACGCGCCGTACTCATACTCTTATCTCTTTTTCTATTAGTAATACTTATGTTCCATACGCTTCAGGATAAACTCATATTCTTACCCTCTCAGCTCCCAATGGATTACACCTATACTTTTAGCCATCCATTTGAGGAAATTTTCTTGGATACTCCTGATGGTGCTCGACTGAATGCATTACATTTCAAAAGTCAGGAGTCCAAAGGTTTGATTTTATATTTTCACGGTAATGCAGGTGATTTATCCCGTTGGGGCCTAATTGCCATGGACTTCGTTGATTTGGGCTATGATGTGCTCATCATGGATTACCGAGGCTATGGAAAAAGTAATGGGGAGGAAGAAAGAAGCGAAGAGGTTCTTTTTGCCGATGCCCAGTTATTCTACGATTTGGCCCGCAAAAACTATCAGGAAGAGGCCATTGTACTTTATGGGCGTTCACTGGGTTCCGGAATAGCCACTTATTTGGCCTCCCGCAATAATCCAAGCAAACTTTTGCTGGAAACTCCTTATTATAGTTTGGTAGATGTTGCCAAGGGCCGGTTTCCGTTCCTACCTGTAAAACAGATAATGAAGTATCAACTGAATTCTTTTGACTTCATGAAGAAGGTAAAAGCGCCCATCCGGATTTTTCATGGAACCCAGGATAAAATAGTTCCCTATGCCTCGGGAAAGAAATTGTTTGATAGCATTTCCAATCCGGATAAGGTAATGTATACCATATCGGAAGGGGAACATAATAACTTGGTGGATTTTGAAAGTTTCCAAACTGCCATACGGTCAGAATTGGACTAGTTTATTTAAAAAGGTCCGACGATAGATAGCGATCTCCTCGATCACAGACAATGGAAACAATAGTGCCACTTTCCAGGGTTTTCGCCAAACGTAACGCCACTGCTGCGGCTCCACCGCTGCTTACTCCAGCAAAAATACCTTCCTCGCCGGCCAATTTTCGAGCCATTTCCTCCGCGTCTTTTTGACTTACCTCCATGACCCTATCCACTTTTTTGGGATTGAATATCTTTGGGAGATAGGCCTCGGGCCATTTACGGATTCCTGGAATTCTGGAATCGTCTGTGGGCTGAACACCCACAATCTGAATATCTTGGTTTTGTTCTTTCAAAAATGTAGAAGTGCCCATAATAGTGCCTGTGGTGCCCATACTGGAAACAAAATGGGTGATTTGGCCTTCGGTGCCTTCCCAGATCTCTGGCCCAGTGGATTTATAATGAGCTTTCCAATTGTCGTCGTTGCCAAATTGGTTCAACATCCTGTATCCGTGATCTGCTACTTTGGCCTCGGCATAGTCCCGGGCTCCCTCAATACCTATATCCGAAGGGGTAAGCGTCACCTTGGCGCCATAGGCCCTCATTGTTTGAACCCTTTCCTTGGTGGAGTTTTCGGGCATTACAAGCTCAATGTCCAAATTGTAAATTCCAGCAATCATGGCCAGGGCAATACCCGTGTTTCCACTTGTCGCCTCAATGAGCTTTGTGTTTTGATCAATTTCTCCCCGCTCCAGACCGCTTTTGATCATATTTAATGCGGGCCTGTCCTTAACACTACCTCCCGGATTCTGCCCTTCCAGTTTAAACAATAGCCGCACATTGGGTTTTTGGTTCAGGACCCTTGATTCGACCAAGGGAGTATTTCCCACGAGGTCCAATATGGATTTAAACATCCGATGCAGTTTTGATTCGTACCTCTGACGTGTGAAATACCGTTGAATTCGGCGGTACGGAAGCAGTTAACCACGCGTTTCCGCCAATTACCGAGTTTTCGCCAATCACCGTATTACCACCCAAAATTGTTGCGTTGGCATAAATGGTAACGTTGGACATGATGGTAGGATGCCTTTTGGTTTTCTGCAGGTTCTTGGCCACGTAAAGCGCACCCAAAGTTACACCTTGATATACTTTTACATTATCATGGATTATGGCAGTCTCACCAATGACAACTCCCGTGGCGTGGTCAATAAAAAAGGATTTGCCTATCTGTGCCCCAGGGTTGATGTCAACGCCCGTTTGTCTATGGGCATATTCAGTCATCAATCTTGGCACCAGAGGAAAACCTCTTGTGTACAATTCATGCGCCAGCCTATAGATAGCAGTGGCATAAAACCCAGGGTAGGCCATATATATCTCTTGCAAGGACAGGGAAGCGGGGTCACCATTGACAATGGCCTCGGCATCAAGGTTCAATCGTTCCAATATACCCGGAAGTGTTTGCACATAGCTATCCCAGACCTTGGTACACGGTTTGTCCAGTTCCCAGCACGCCAAGCTTACCAGAACACTGAATTTTTTCTCGAGGATTTCGAGATTTTCTGCAACCGGGGTGTTCACATCAAACAAGGTGTGAAAAAGAAGCTTGGTAAAATCCTCAGTTTCTTCTTTTAATCTATAGTCTAAATAGGGTAATTTTTTGTGCCTATTCAGTTCATTGATAATGGTTTCCTTATCCATTGGTCAGAATTATGGAATAAAAATAGCCAATTGACTTATACAACACGACCAGATTTATCTAACTTTAGCTAAAAGATAACACTTCAACGAGCAATTGTGAATAATTCCTTAATTACCAAAGAGGCTTTTGATTTTTTAAAAGACTTGGCCAAAAACAATAATAAAGATTGGTTTCAGACCCATAAAGCTACCTTTAAAAAGCATGAGGCAGACATAAAATCCTTTTATCAAAATGTTCAGGAAAATTTGGATGTGCATGACGAGATTGAAAAGATGAAGATGTTCCGAATCTATAGGGATGTACGATTCTCTAAGGATAAGACCCCTTATAAAACGCATTTTGCCGGCTCTTTTTCGCGTTTGGGTGCAAGATTGCGCGGCGGATACTACCTAAGGATCAAACCAGGTGAGACCTTTGTTGCTACTGGATTTTGGGAACCCAACAAAGAGGATTTATTCCGAATTCGGAAAGAGTTTGAGATGGACGCTTCGGGTATCAGGAAGGTAATCAATGAGCAATCATTTAAATCCATTTGGGGTGAATTACAGGGTGACGGCGTGAAAACTGCTCCAAAGGGATTTGACAAAGAACATCCCAATATCGACCTTATAAAGCGAAAGCAATTCATATTCGTACGGAACTTTTCGGACAAAGAAGTACTTTCTAAAACTTTCATAAAAGAGGTTGATAAATCCTTTAAAGCTATTAGGCCCTATTTTGACCTGATGAGCGATATTCTCACCACCAATTTGAACGGGGAGTCCATTTTAGACTAAGACTTCGCTTTCTAAAAGCTGTACTTGGTCCTTCAATCGGTTGATTACCATATTCATCATACGCTTGTTCAGTGCGGATGAATTTTGGATGTAGGTAGTATATTCCTCCACCGTAAACTGGCCTATGATCATTCCTTTTAGCGAGTTCCTGAACTTAATGTCCTTTTGGATTGAATTCTCTATATGCTCCAATTTTTTCTCCATTGAGAGCTCGTAAAACGCTCCTTTGTGTTTTCTGATATAGTTCTTGAAAACCTCTATGATCAGATAGTTTTGGAATTTGATAATCGGCCGTAAAGTTTGGTTCTGAAAGCGCTCACCGAAGCTCATATCGTTGTTCAATGAGCTGTGGCCAATCTCTGGACGACTGTCCAAAAGATGTTTGGATCTTGAATCCATAATGAGAGTTTTAATAAAATTACATATTCCAAAACTCCATATTCTTGCCGGTAACAAATCTTTTTAACGATGTTATGAACAGCAACCATTTATTCATAACTTCGTTCGCACTTGAGATAAATTTGATATGAAATTTGGAAAAGTTGACCATCCTGAGTTGGTGGATTTCACTATCCCACAGGATCATGAAGATACAGCCGTAGTATTGGAGAATCAGGGGGGGACTGATAAAATGAATGTATATGTTGGCTGTGCGAAGTGGAACCGGCAGGATCTCAAAAACTTTTATCCCAGGGGTACCAAGGATGAATTGGTCTATTATGCCTCTCAGTTCAACAGTATTGAGTTGAATGCTACATTTTACCGGATTTTTCCAGCCGAGCAATACGAAAAGTGGCGAGACAAAACACCGGAAGGATTCAAGTTTTTTCCTAAAATGACAAACGAGGTAAGTCATTTGCGTCGACTTAATGACAAGGTCTATGAAATTGCTGACAGGTACCTAGAAGTAACATCGTTGTTAAAGGAAAAATTAGGCACCATATTTCTTCAAATGCACAATAACTTTGGACCAAAGAATTGGGATAGGGTAGTACAATTTGTAGAATATTGGCCTAAAGAATTTCCATTGGCGATGGAGTTCAGACATACAGATTGGTTTACGGATGAGACTATTGCTAACGAACTATATCATCTTTTAAAGGAAAATGGCATTGCCAATGTTCTGGTGGATACCGCTGGCAGAAGGGACATGATGCATATGAGATTGAGCAATAACGAGGCCTTTATCCGGTACGTGGGGGCCAATCACAGTTCTGACTATAATCGTTTGGAAGATTGGGTAACTCGTTTAGAACAATGGAAACATCAAGGGCTGACCAATCTTCATTTTTTTGTGCACCAAAACTTGGAAAAAGAATCCCCATTACTTTCTGCACATTTTATAGAGCAGTTGAACAAAGCCCTGGGTACCCGTTTAACAATTCCGCAAACTTTGGAACCTAAGAATAAAAGCTTGTTTGATTAGGAGAATGCACTGAATCCAGTTCAGTTTTTGGCAATCCTAATAGACCCAAATTGTCAATTTGCCATTCGACTCCTTGCAGATATCCCAAATTGATAAATCCGATATATGGTGTTGTGCTTTTCATCCTGTTATAAGCTCTTTGGACTAACTTTGCAGTAGAATCTTAAAACAGTTTGCTATGAGATTTCACACTAGAAAATGGGTAAAACCAGAGGACTTAAATGCGAATGGGACTTTGTTCGGTGGTAAGGTCTTGGCTTGGATTGATGAAGAGGCAGCTTTGTACAGCATTGTACAGTTGGAAAGTAAAAAAGTGGTAACTAAGTACATATCTGAAATCAATTTCATGAGTACAGCCATGAAAGGTGACATCATTGAAATTGGCATCGAGGTCATAAAGTTTGGTACCACTTCTATATCGCTTAATTGTGAAGTCCGAAACAAAATGACCCATGAGAGCATTGTTACCGTGGACAATATTATCATGGTCAATTTGGACGAAAGTGGAAATCCCGCACCGCACGGGAAGACCAAGGTGGAATTCGTAAAAGATCGCTTGGCCAAAAAGGAAAAAGAGGGACTATCCTAGTTCATCGTGGCCGAATAGGCTTGAACTTCATCCAGCACCCTAAGCAGGTTCTCACCCCAGAGTTTCGCGATATCTTCTTCGGAATAGCCTCTCTTGACCAATTCCATGGTTACGTTAAAGGTTTCAGAGGCATCAGACCACCCTTCGATGCCGCCACCGCCATCAAAATCGGAGCTAATACCCACGTGATCAATACCAATAAGCTTAACCATATAATCGATGTGATCGACCAAATCTGTAACACCAACTGCTACTGGAGCATTTGGGTCCTTGGCCGCCAACGCATTCGCCAATCGGGTAATTTTAGGGTAGTTTTCAATGAATTCACTTTGCTGGGCTTCCGTCAGGCCTGAAAATTGGGAACGTTCGTACCAATTCACCTCCAAAGAGTCCGCCACAGCCTGATTCTTACTTTTCATATAGGCAGCTCTTACCTCATGTTTTTCCGTATTCAAGTAAGAACTGAAGGCCACGGTTTGGACAACCCCACCATTTTCCTTTAGGAGCATCAACTGTTCGTCATCCAAATTGCGGCTATGGTCACAAAGGGCTCTTGCAGAAGAGTGGGAGGCAATAATTGGGGCCTTGGACAGCTCAACCATTTGTATCATGGATTCTTTGGAAGGATGGGAAACATCGATCATCATTCCAAGCCTATTCATCTCTTTTACTGCACTTTTACCCAAATCACTTAAGCCATTATGAAGCCAGATACTATCTTTTTCGCCGGTATTTGAGTCACAAAACTGACTATGTCCGTTGTGAGATAATGAAATATAGCGCGCACCTCTGTCGTGGTATTCCTGAAATTTGGATAGGTCATCTCCAATGGGGTAAGCATTTTCAACCCCTATCATGGCAATTTTTTTACCGGCTGCATGGATGCGCCTAACATCGGAGGAGGTCAAAGCCAGTTCAATTTCATCAGGAGCATAGTCCTTACATAACCTATGAATCGCGTCAAATTTGGAAATAGCATTTTCAGAAGCCTTTGTATAGCCTTGGGCCGAAAGAGTATCTTGTCCGGTATAAACAATTAACCAGGCCACATCCAGTCCGCCTTCCTTCATTTTTGGGAGGTTGATTTGGGTTTCCAAACGTTGGGTGTAATTGATACTATCGGTAAAATTGTTCACGTTGATATCGTCATGAGTATCAATAGTAATGACTTTTTCGTGGATTCTTTTGGCTTTTTCTTCCAAGGTTTCTTCGGTTTTGTTAGGCTGCTTTTCAGCACATGAAAATAGGAGCAGAATACTGCAAGAAAGGGTAAAGTTTCGCATACCTTAAATTTTACACCTACAAATAACGCAATTTGACAACAAAAAGGAAGCCCTACGGAACATTAAGTTGGCATCCCTATTAAGAATCGACATTTTTAGTGGTATAAGAACCATTAATTACAGATAGTTTGGGAACTAGGGAATTACTTACGTATTTGGAAAAATTGGAAATTGGGTTAAGCAGCTTCTCGTACGATGAACTTGGAACCGAAGATGCCGGTAAACTCAAGAAATCTTTTGACAATTTTAAAAACGGATTGGAAAACAAAGTCTTTGGTGTTTCGGAAATGAAACAACTGGATGTTATTTATGAGCAGATTGGAATTTCATCTTTGCCCGAGCATAAAGTCACTGTCCCCATTGAAAAAGAAATAAATCCTGCCCATGAGGTAGAATTGCTCTTTACTCTTGTGCATATGCTAGATCAAACCCAGCTGGATAGGAAGCAGCAGGAAATGATCAAGGCATTAAAAAAGGTTAGCCAACGACTTAATACGGTTAGCAGGCAAATGAACTCCAAGCAAAAACCAGTTGCAACGGATGCCGAGTTGATCGAAAAAAACTTGGAATCGGTTTTTACCACCCAGAAGGTAAACCTTAGACCGGTATTGGATGAATGTATGGGGCAAATGGAACTTTTGGAGGAGCTCGTGCGAATTTACAAACAGAATATTTTGGAGTTCATTGGAAAAGTCAAGGTCAATTTACAAACGGAGAATTTTAGGGGTGTCGATTTTGCATGCCAAAAAATTGAGGCTTGTTTAAAAATGATGAAAACCGTCAGTTTACTGGAGATTACCGAACAAATGAGTATGGTCTGCAAGACCGATAATGATATTAAGTATCTAAACTTCCTTTATCAACAGTTTTTGGTAGAATACCCTAAAGTTGAGGAATTGGTCGATTTTGAAATCGACGTACTGCGCAATATGTAACAACAACCATGGTCAAGAACCTGCCCGAATATCATCAAAGCATCTTTTTTCCGTTGTTGCAACATGCGTCGGATATGGATTGCAAATTGTTGCTGATCGAGCAGATGTTGGAAATAGGGGACCGTAAAGACCTGGCCCTTTTAGAAGAACTGGAAGCTCATCCAAATCCCAAATTGAGTAGTAAAGCATTTGAAGTCCGTTGCGGATTATTGGAACGTTTGGGTATTGAGGACCCTTCCGAAAAGACAAAGCTTCCCATGAACCTTTGTTTTATTTATGACGAATTCGATATAGAACCTTCCAAGATAGATCCAGATTTGGATATGGACTTTGGTATTCCCTTGGACATTCTGGATTCATAGCTACAGTACTAATCGCCACTTCCAAATTGAAAGGAAAACCCTTCCTGAACTTCCTTTAAATCCTTCATTTCTTTAACAAAATACACCACTAAAACCCTTGGTTTCACCACAAAATATTGTCCTTTCATAATCTTTGAGCTAAGTTCACGTTATAAGTATAACCCAAACAGAAAACCACTTAATAATTATGTTATACGATACCTACGGAGAAGAATATTTGGCATTTCTTCAAGAATTAAATGAAATTTTGAGCGTAAACGAACTTGTAGAGTTAGATTATCTATAGACCTAACACCCCAAAAAACGTAATTCATGAACAATCAGAACCAAGAAAACACCGCATACTTGAGTTTTATTCAAGATTTGAACCAAATGCTCACGGATTATAATATTAATCAGTTGAGTCGTCCGTAACGGACGTTGGGTATAAAGCATAAAAAGGGCCGTTAAAAACGGCCCTTTTTTTATTGGTTTGAGTTAGGTATCAGCCTAAATAGCTCTTTAAAATTTTGCTTTTGGACGTATGTCTTAGTTTTCGAATGGCCTTTTCACGAATTTGGCGCACACGCTCCCGGGTAAGGTCGAACGTGCTGCCTATTTCCTCCAAGGTCATGGACTGTTGGTCCCCAATTCCGTAATACAATCGCACCACATCAGCTTCCCGAGGGGACAGGGTTTCCAATGCCCTATTGATTTCGGTATATAATGACTGGTGCATCAGCTCCTTGTCTGGTTTGGGAGATTCCCCCGAGTTCAGCACATCATAGAGGCTAGATGTTTCCCCTTCTTTCAGGGGAGCGTCCATGGATACGTGACGACCAGTATTCTTCAAGGATTGCTTCACCTCACTTACGGTCATATCCAACTCTTTGGCAATCTCTTCAGGCGATGGAGGTCGCTCATGCGCCTGTTCCAAATAGCTGAAAGTCTTTTTAATTTTATTAATGGAGCCAATTTTGTTCAAGGGCAATCGAACTACACGGGATTGTTCTGCCAAGGCCTGAAGAATGGACTGTCGAATCCACCAAACCGCATAGGAAATAAACTTAAACCCTCTGGTTTCATCAAAACGTTGGGCAGCTTTTACCAATCCTAAATTGCCCTCATTGATCAAATCTGGTAATTTAAGTCCCTGGTTTTGATATTGTTTCGCAACGGATACCACAAACCGAAGGTTGGCGTTGGTCAATTTTTCCAAGGCAGCTTGGTCTCCAGCCCTAATCTTCTGAGCCAACTCCACTTCCTCCTGGGCAGTAATCAGCTCAATTTTGCTGATGTCTTGAAGGTATTTGTCTAGGGATTTGGACTCACGGTTGGTAACCTGCTTAATGATTTTTAACTGCCTCATTGGTGTAATTAGGATTGTAGTGAATATAAGCATTCAGTATACACCATAAAACACAATTTTCCAAACGGCATTTACTATTGTTATCAAAATGTTATTAGAAAAAGTACAACTGCTTCAAAATCAATATGCTAAATAATTGTTGATAGTATCTTGATAGAATTGCTAAACTAAATCCCAACCCGAGTTTAAAAAACAGCTAATTTTGTAAGGTTTGATAATTTGGAACATTTAATCCATTTTTCCTTTGGAGATAGAAAGAGCAGTAAGCAAGAAAACATTATACGATTACCAACAAGAGGATCTTAAAAAGATCTTTAAGCATATCAACGAACTGCCACAGGGCACCAATATCTTATATCAATTACCTACCGGTGGTGGGAAGACTGTGGTTTTTTCCGAGATAACTAGAAAGTACATTCAGGACACGGGAAAAAAGGTAATGGTACTTACCCATAGGATTGAGCTGAGCGGACAGACTTCCAAAATGCTTCATGGGTTTGGTGTCGCAAATAAAATCATAAACAGTGAGGTAAAGGAACTGTACGACCAGGACGAGTATATGTGTTTTGTGGCCATGGTAGAGACCTTGAACAACCGCCTACAAGAAGAAAAGGTGAAGCTCAACAATATTGGACTGGTCATTATTGATGAGGCGCATTACAACTCGTTCAGAAAACTGTTCAAGTACTTTGAAGAATCTACCATTTTAGGCGTGACCGCCACACCCTTGAGCTCCAATATCAAGCTTCCAATGAAGGATAATTATAAGCACTTGATCATTGGGGAATCTATTAAATCCCTGATTGAAAAACGCTTTTTGGCAAAGGCGAACCTATATAATTACGATGTTAGCCTTAGAACCCTAAAGCTTGGTATAAATGGCGACTATACAGTGAAATCCTCGGATGAGTTCTACGGAAACCATAGCATGCTGGGGAAATTGCTCACCGCCTACGAAGATATTGCCAAGGGAACCAAAACCCTTATTTTCAATAACGGAATCAGTACTTCCCTTTATGTGTACGAAACCTTTAAAAAGGCAGGCTATAACATTAGACATCTGGACAATAAAAATACGGCCACGGAGCGAAGGGAAATTCTGGATTGGTTTGCCAATACTCCCGAGGCGATATTGACATCAGTAAGTATCCTGACCACAGGTTTTGATGAGCCTACAGTGCAATCCATAATCTTAAATAGGGCCACACGCTCACTTACCTTGTACTTTCAGATGATTGGAAGGGGGTCACGTATACTCCCTGATAAGGACGAGTTCCAGGTCATTGATATGGGGAACAATATTGCCCGTTTTGGACCCTGGGATTCTCCCGTGGATTGGCAGGAAATATTTCATTTCCCTGATTTCTACCTGGAAAACATTAAAAACGATGAGGATATTGAGCGCGAATTTGTGTATCAAATGCCGGATGAGCTCAAAGCCAAGTTTAGTAAATCTGAGGTAATCACCTTTAATGTCAAGGAGGAATATAAAAGGGTTTTTGCACAAGGAAGAAAATCTAAGGAAGTTTTGGAAATGAGCATTGAACAACATGCCCAGATCTGTGTTGAAAACAGTGAGGATGTTTTTGATGCCCGGATTTTGGCCAAGGAACTCAAGGAAGAAATTGCCTACCGTGTTAGGCAATATTCCTATTGCATTATGAACAATACCAAGAACTATAAAGAATGGTTGGAGGAAGATTATGAGCGCAAACTCCGCTCTAGTATTTCCAAAAAATTTGCGGCACTTATGTAGATTCTAGGATTTGTAATGGAGTATTGTTTTGCCATTCGCCTTTTGCCAAATACCTTGCTTAAACTTAACAGTGCCTACGTTTTATTAACTGTATTTAGCTAATTGACCATTGCAACGCAACGAAGTGAAGAAAATCCTCATCATCGGACATGTATGGCCAGAACCTTCCACTACTGCAGCAGGGCATCGCATGATGCAACTCATAGAGGCTTTTCAGGTGTTGAGGCATGAAATTGTTTTTGCTTGTACCGCCTCTAGTACAGTCCATAGTCTTGATTTGGAGGATATGGGAGTGAGGACAATGGAGATAAAGCTCAATAATTCAAGCTTTGATGAGTTTCTTTTGGAGCTTAAACCAGATCTGGTGGTTTTTGACCGCTTTATGACCGAAGAACAATTTGGATGGCGGGTAGCCGAATTTTCCCCTCGGGCCTTACGAGTTTTGAACACGGAAGATTTACATGCATTGCGAAAATCCCGGGAGGAGAGTTTCAAGCAGCATAAAATCTGGACAGTTGAAGATTGGAAAAACCATCCTATGACGATTAGGGAGTTGACAAGCATTTTTCGTTGTGACCTGTCCCTAATGATTTCCAGTTATGAAATGGAACTTCTGAAGGAACAAGCTAAGATTCCAGAGCAGCTTCTTCTGCATCTGCCCTTTATGTTGGAACCTCCTTCGTCTGAAAAAAAAAGAAGTTGCCCCAGTTTTATTGAACGGAGCGGTTTTATCTGTGTGGGAAATGGGAAACACGCTCCAAATGTAGAAGCTTTCAAAATTTTGAAACAGAACATTTGGCCCAAAATACGCGAAGAATTACCTACTGCCAAGCTTTCTATTTGCGGCGCTTACCTGCCACAACAAGTATTGGAAATGCACAACCCCAAAGAAGGTTTTGAGGTCAAAGGCTGGGTGGAAGATCTGGACAAGGTTGTTCGAAACGCTCGACTCCTATTGGCACCCATTCAATTTGGAGCGGGAATAAAAGGGAAGTTGATCGATGCCATGAGTAACGGAACTCCATCCATAACTACCCCGATTGGAGCCGAGGGAATGCACGCCAGCCTACAATGGCCCGGAGCAATTTGTGGGCATTGGGAAGAATTTGCCCAATCCGCAATTCATTTGTACACCCAAAAAGATGATTGGCGGGCGGCCCAAGAGAGGGGAGTGGTCATTTTGCAAAAACAATATCAAAAAAGCACACAAATAAACACCTTGAAATCTCGTTTTGTAAACCTGCAGAACAATTTACAATTCCATCGTTCCCAGAACCTTATGGGGCGAATTCTACAACAGCAAACCGTTTCTGCATCCAAGTATATGGCTAAATGGATTGAAGAGAAAAACCGCAAATAAACGGCTCAAAAACTATGAGTTCCTGTTAAATTCCACTGTTTCCGATGAACCTTCGGAGTAAGATGAAAAATGCCCTGTACCAGATAAAGGTTCCCTGGAGAATATTGGAAAAAGTTTTCAATAGTAGAATGGGAAAGGGCCGGAGAGAGTCCTTTTTATAGCCCCAAGGTTGGCAGGTGCTTCACATTGTGGTAGGTCAAGGTGGCCTTGACACAGGATTTTATCTGCTCTTTGGGCAAAGGAGCATCCATCCTAAATATAAGGGCCCTGTTTCCCTCATAAGTAAGGTCATTGCCAAAAACCAACCTGAAGGTATGCACCAACTTACTGGTGCATTGAAAATAAAGCGCGTACTGATCTGGCCTTTTTTCCTTCCAATCCATACGCAGGGTGC
Organism: Flagellimonas flava; assembly: GCF_900129665.1. GTDB lineage: Bacteria > Bacteroidota > Bacteroidia > Flavobacteriales > Flavobacteriaceae > Flagellimonas > Flagellimonas flava. The sequence continues at coordinate 1,004,227 of NZ_FQWL01000001.1, read as the reverse complement.
TCCCTTGAGGAGTTAAAAAACTGGGTTCACCCCATTTGAGGGCTTCCCCCAAACGTTCAATTTCACTGGACTCCTTGGCGGTTTCCAATACCAGTGCTCGCAGCTCCTGCATTTTCTCTTGTATCCCTTCAGGATAGCTATCCATTCGCGCTTCAAAATCGGGATGTGTGGTTACTTTTACACTTGCCATACACAAATCTAAATCAAATTTTAAAGATGGGTCAGGTGGTTTTAATGGAACATTGTATATGGGAAATAAACAATAAGGTCCTTATGCTTAACTTTAAGGAATCTTCCAAGATTATTAAGTTATGATTGATTTGCCCAAAGAGATACTCTTGACCCTAGTAGTGATTGTGTCCACCTTCCTAATAAATTCTTTGATCAAAAGAGCCATAAAGCGTTTTGGCCGATTGGGTGCGATCGACGTAAACAATAGAAAGATCATATTTTATCTGGCCTATCTTGGGGTGCTAACCATTGCAGCTACAGTGCTGTTGGTGATTTGGGGCCTAAATCTTCAGGATTTTGCGATTTTTATTTCTTCGGTGCTTGCGATTTTGGGTGTTGGTTTTTTTGCACAATGGTCCATTTTATCCAACCTAACCGCAAGCGTCATTTTGTTCTTTAGCCATCCCTTGCGTTTAGGAGATCGTATTCGGGTGTTGGACAAAGATTTTGACTGGACAGGGGAAATTGAGGATATTAGCGCATTTTATCTTTTTATGAAGACTGATGATGGGCGGCAAATTACCATTCCCACTAATCTGGTCATCCAAAAGGGAATAGAAATTTTGGAAAAAGAAAAAGTTGAACGTTTGGAAGCTTAAAATTCCAACTAGTTGTCTTTATTCAGTGCGGACAACAACTTTTCCCAAATGTTTGCCCTCACCAAAATATTGTATCAGTTTTGGGAGGTCTTCAAAATCGTGAGGGCCATCCAATTCGCATTTTAACTGTCCTTTTGCTGCCAATTCACCAATTTGTTCTAATCCCTCATTGGGTTTTAATGACAAAATCTGATATCTTTTGTTACCTAGCTTGGTGAAAAGTCCGCCCCAAAAAAGCAATGAGAGCAACTTGGTCAGTTTACCGCCAATGCTGATGTATTTTCCTTGTGGGGTCAATACTTTTTTATAGTCAAATACGCGCTGATTGGTTTTACAATCAAGGATAACATCGTACTGTTCACTCCGCTTGGTGAAGTTTTCTTTTTGATAATCAATCACTTTGTCAAATCCCAAGGACAACATCTTCTCCTGCTTAGCTTCAGAGTCAACTCCAGCAACGTAGCACTTTTTCAATTTGGCCAGTTGTAGTCCAAGGGTACCAACACCTCCACCTCCACCATTGATCAGGACCCTTTGCCCTTTCTTAAGTTCTGCTTTATCAAAAGCTTGTTGAGCCAATAAGGTCGCATGGGGGAGGGCTGCCGCCTGAAAGAAATCCAATCCTTCCGGCATTTTTTTAACTGCTTCCGCGGAAATGCATATATATTGGGCAAAACTTCCAAAACCAAAATTGGAGATGTCCCCGTGCACTGCATCACCAACCTTAAAGTTCGATATCTTGGTACCAACTTCCACTACCGTTCCTGCCAATTCCATTCCTGGGATTGGCTTTTTTGGCTTGGACAGCCCGAACATAAGTCGATATAAATAGGGTTTTCCCCTAACCACTGACCAATCATAGTCGTTTATAGCCGAAGCTCTTATCTTAATCAATAGCTGATCCGAACCAGGGCTGGGTTTCACTATATCCTTGACCCGCAATACCTTTTCCGGAGAACCATAACTATCGTAATAGAGTGCTTTCATAGATTAGCGAATATCATTTAATTCCATGGGAAAGTCAAGGTTATGGCAAATCCAAATTTGCTTCAGTGCTAGGAACACGGTATTTAATAATTTCAAGATATTGTTTGTCGTTTTTATCCTACGTGTTTGTAAATCATTCTGTACCTTAATGGCAACTTTGGTGCGAAATTTTGTCTTTTTTTTACAATTTAAATAATCACTAAGGATTCAATTTTGTAATCTATGAAGATATTGACCTATTTTTTGGCTGCTATTTTAGGATTGGTAAGTCTGAGCACCGTAGCTCAAACTCGGCTATCCGGTCATATTGTGGATTTGGATTCACGTCAACCTGTGGATTTTGCCAATATTGGTGTCCTTGATAAAAATGTGGGCACGGTATCGGATTTTGACGGTAGTTTCAAACTGGATTTGGAAGCCTCGGACATCAATTCAACGGACACCCTGCAGATTTCGAGAATAGGCTATAGGACTATAAAATTTTCCACGAAGGACTTTTTGGAACAATTGCAATCCAATCCCGTGGTTGAACTGGAGGCCACTGCCTACGAACTGGACGGCATTGTGGTGAAAAGCAGCGACTCAGACAAAAGGCGCATGGGTTACCAGAGTCGCTCCAAGCGACTTTTTGGGTTTTGGAACGACAGTCTGGCCCTTGGAGGAGAGCATGCCTCCAAGATTATGGTAAGGCGCGGCCCGGTAAAACTGGAAGACTTGTCCTTTCATGTGGCAGCGAATATCTCGGACAGCATTCTGGTACGGGTCAACGTCTACGAATTGGAACGGGGACTTCCCGGGAAAAACTTTACCACGGCCAACATCCTGCATACCATCAAACAGCGGCAAGGGACCATCACGATCGATCTATCGCCCTATAATATTGTTGTGGACGACCACTTTGTGATCAGTCTGGAGCTGTTAAAAATCTATGGAGGCAGGGTAGGCATCGGCATATCGGCCTTTGATGATGGCGCACGTTCCTATACCCGTGTAGTGAGTCAGGGCAGGTGGAAACGGATGCGCAAGGGTTTCACCATTGCCTATCACCTGAACACCTCCTCGGTGGACAAGGAGGATATGGTCGCGGGTAAAGATGGAATACCAAAAAGGGACCGACCCGATATTGTCTCGATTCTCTGGGATACTTCAAGATCCATGGAGCAACGTGACCTGGAGAGGGAACTTGCCTTTTTGGACGCCTATTTTAAGGAAATTGGAAGTGTTACAGTTGCCCTAAGAAAATTTAGCAATAACTGGAGTCGTTCTAGACTTTTTAAGATAAACAATGGATATTGGTTGGAACTGAAAAAAGTGTTGGAATCCACTCGGTACGATGGAGGAGCCAGCCAAAGGTTATGGGATAGTATGGAAGTCTCTGGGCATGCCCTGCTCTTTACAGATGGGAAGAACTATCCCGAAGACTTGGGCAAAGAATGGTCCACTGAACTTTTTACCATCAATGGCGACCCCAGTGCCAATCATAAGTTTTTAAAAGAACTGGCCGAGGACCATGGGGGGAACTACCTGAACCTGGAAAAAATGGTGGATCTGTCCAAGGCGCTACAGTTCACAAAATTCCATATTAAGGATAACCTTGAATACGGCACACGTCTAGATGTCAAAAAGGCCTCTACGGTCAGGGGCAGTGTGGGGGACCTGGACAGCCCATTGACCAAAGTTTTGGTAAAAGTACGGAACTCGGACCGTGAGACTCGAACGGATACCAAGGGCAACTTTTCCATTCAGGCCTTTGATGGAGAGATTCTCGACTTTTCGTACCCTGGAAGGGAAGACGCCTCCTCAGTGGTCAATACCGGCTCTCAGATGTTGAAAATTATCATGCCCATCGGCATCACCGCTCTTGAGGAAGTGGTTTTGGAGGAGAACCGAAAACTGGAGGAGCTGCATAGGCCGTTGAACAAGGATATCAATACCCGTTTTGGAAAGTTGGACATGAACAAGGTGGGGTTTAGCGTAAAACAAATGGAAGGTTCTGAGATTAGTCCATCCGCCCAAACTCTTATGGATGCGGTTGAAGGAAAATTTCCTGGGGTAAAAACGGTTCGGGTATACCCTGAAGATTATGAGGTGGTTCAATTGAGAGATAGGGCACTGGCATGGGATATAGATGGACATATTTACCCTCCTCAGACACCACCTTTTCATATCAACGTACATAATATTAAGGATCTCACAATTATGCCACCCTCTTGGTCAGTAGCTAAGTATGGACGTTTGGCACCAGGAGGAATAATTATTGTGCGGACCATTAGTAATACATTTGATGATATTGAATTAGTTGATAAAACCATTACCAAACCAGGAAATATTTACCTTAATGATGCCGTTGAATTGGCCTCTGGACTGCCCAGCAAACCGATTTATGTTCAGCGAATAGCGAATAGAAGCTCGGCCAAAGAAGGATATTTGCAATATCTTAAAGAGCAAGAACATTATGGTTCCTATCCCAGTTTTTATCAAGAGTCCAGTGAAATTTTCCTCCGTTTTTGGAAAGAAGTCTCCTTATCCAACTTGGTCAAATCCAATTTATTGGAATCCTTTTCTGAAAATACGGATGCCCTTAAAATTTTGGCTTATTCCTATGAACAACAAGGTGACAATAAGGAAGCCCAGTTGGTCTATGAACATATCCACGGGATTTCCCCTTCCCTTCAGGCAAAACGGGATTTGGCGCGAATGTTGACAAAACTGGGAAGCTATAAGGAGGCCTGGTCTGTCTACAAGGGCTATGTCAGTAATCGCGACTATTTGGAAGAGGAAGGATTGGACAAGCTTGCTCGAAGGGAGATTTTAGATTTCGTCCAGAATCATGGCGACAAAGTAGGATTGGACCCTTCCAAGTTCAATTTTGAGGAGACGGGAGACCTAAGCCTTATTGTGGAATGGAACGATCCCAATACCCAATTTGAATTGCAGTTCGTTGGGCCAAATCAAAGGTTTTTCAATTGGAACAATACAGTGGAAGTGAGTCAAGAACAGACGTTAGAGGGTAATTTGTCCGCAATCTTTGATATTGATGAATCCCAACAAGGGGACTGGCTTGTGAATATGACCTATATGGGCAACCAAGCAAATCTGCCCACCTATCTCAAGTTCACCCTGCGGAACAATGCAACGGGAGAGGAAGAGATGAAGATGGTCACTCTGCGGCAACAAAATGTGAAGTACAAAGTGATGAACATTGGTAGCAAGGGAATGATGTTATATTGATTTACTATTTCCTATTTTAATTGCTCCGATGCAACTTCGAAATTAATAGTAGCCTTTCCAAAAGTAGCCTTCCAGAAGTTATAGGTGCTTCCCCAGGAAGCATCGGGGTCAGCATTCCGCGCAAAGTTTTCAAGATTAAAATTAAGAGTTTCCAGCTGTTCATCGGAAACTCCGTTTTTTGAAATAACAACGACCAAGGCATCAAATTCCGTTTGGGCATTCTGATAGGAAGGCACCCTCACACCATTTTCTGCAACGATGTCTTCAGCGGTATAGCTGTTTATAGCATCGGCCGTAAATACCCCGAACTCCGATGTAGGTTGTGGATTTTCAGCAACGGTAACAGTTTCCAATTCGTCTTCACCAATAAGGCCCATGGAATATAATTCCAGATTAGCATAGGGTACTGAATTACCACCATTTGCTACGGTACCAAAACCAGCACTTCCTTCCACAAGTCCACGATACCTGTCATCCCCAAGGCTTTCAAGTTCATCGAAACCTCCCAATTGACCTCCAACACTTGAATATCCCCAGTGCCCTCCTGCGGTGGTAGGAATTAACCCATGATTGCTCCAATAATGCAGGATTTCATGCAGAAAGGGCCCATTTCTGATATATTCCGTTCGAGGCATATGGATGACGGTTTTTAGCTTTCCATTGGAACCAAAGGCATCTGTGTTGTCCCAGAGCGATCTCCCCAGGCCTTCAATGTCATTTTTGGCGGGTGTGGTCAATCCATAATACAAATTCTCTGGTTGTGAGCTTTCAACAGAGAGAATGATGATAAAATCAAAATCATCAGTGAAATGTTCATAAACTTTATTGGAAACACCACGCATATCCCCATTTCCTGTCAAAAATTGATTGTAAGCCGTATCAGAGAGCTCTAAATGGGCAAACCTTTTTCCTTCATCAAGGGTGAACCCTTGTTCCAATTCAAGGGTTTCCTCATTGGATGTACCATCATTAGCATCATCATCTCCGGGAGCATCCTGTTCGGGTATTTCAGAATCATCGGGAGCATTCGATAGGTCTTCCATTTCACTGTAATCCTTGCTACATGATACAATGAAAAAGGAAAAAATTAGAAAAAGCGCAGGGATTCGAAGGGATTTGGGGCTATACATAAGTGTTCTAGTTTAAAATTTCAACGTAGATGCCCGTGACATATTTTATTGAAACACAGGATCTCGATGAAATACATGTGAAGTGAAAACCATACTATTCGTTGTCCTCAATCGTAATCCACTTTTGAGTTGCACCAATCTATTTATCTTTGAAGAAATACTTTTTTAATGACGAAGACACCCAACTGGCAGAGTGCTATGGAATTTGACGATATCACTTATAAAAAAAGTGATGGCGTAGCACGAATAGCTTTTAACCGGCCTAATGTCCGAAATGCATTTAGACCCAAGACCACAAGCGAATTGTACCAAGCGTTCTATGACGCTCAGGAGGACACCTCAATTGGGGTGATCCTGCTTTCAGCAGAAGGACCTTCAACCAAGGATGGCGTATATTCCTTTTGCAGTGGAGGGGACCAAAAGGCTAGGGGACATAAAGGATATGTTGGAGAGGATGGGTACCATCGATTAAATATTTTGGAAGTGCAGCGTTTGATACGCTTTATGCCCAAAGTGGTCATCGCCGTGGTTCCAGGATGGGCCGTTGGAGGAGGCCACAGTCTTCATGTGGTTTGTGATATGACCTTGGCGAGCAAGGAACACGCTATATTTAAGCAGACCGATGCCGATGTGACCAGTTTTGATGGAGGATATGGTTCCGCTTATTTGGCTAAAATGGTGGGGCAGAAGAAGGCGAGGGAGATTTTCTTTCTTGGTCGAAACTACTCAGCCCAGGAGGCCTACGAAATGGGAATGGTAAACGCTATTGTTCCCCATGAAGAGCTTGAGGCGACCGCATATCAATGGGCGCAAGAGGTATTGGAAAAATCTCCGACCTCTATAAAGATGCTAAAGTTTGCGATGAACCTTACCGATGACGGCATGGTAGGGCAACAAGTATTTGCTGGGGAAGCAACTCGTTTAGCCTATATGACGGATGAAGCCATTGAGGGGAGAAATGCCTTTTTGGAGAAACGAAAGCCAAACTTTGGAAAAAACAAGTGGATCCCCTAGAGGATCCACCCATCAACCTAATTGCAATAAAGAAATTAAAGTTGTATCAGTTTACGTTCTAGTTTCTCTAGCTTGGCCTTGTCCTTGGCCATTTTCATCTCCAACTTGGCGGCTTTGAGTTCCAATTTTTCACGCCCCACTTCAGATAGGTTTTTTGTGGAGGCATTTCTTCGGGCATTCAGTTTTTCCAGTTTAATACCATCCGTTCGCTGCTTGGTTTTAAATTTAAGTACGGACCGCTCCATTTTGTTTCGCTTTTTAAGGGCCTTCACGGTTTTTTTGGCCTCCTTTTCCTCCAATTTTAATTGGTATTCCGATTTCTGCACTGTAGCCGTGGTTTCAATTTCAGCTTCAGTCAATGCCGCTTCAGCATTGTCTATTTGTGCATGGACACCATAAACGGATAAACAAATGGTTACAAGGGTATAGATTGTTGTTCTCATGGGATTCGTTTTTAATTGGGACACCAATGCTGCCTTTAGGTCACATTTGAAGAGGAAATGCCCAAAACTAAAAAGAGCCTTGCCACTTGGGTCAAGACTCTTTTACGAGAACACTATATGAAAATGAAAAAATTTACTTTCGTAATTATTACATGGTAAATGTACCACCAGTGTTTCCGCAAATGAAATTATTGTTGTGAACGGCCCTTTTGTTGTGGTTAGCCGCCAATTTTAGTGTATTATATCGATTTATGGTATACTTTTTACGACGGCCGACAAGAAGTTGTTGATGTCAAATTGCGGGTCCTCTGCCAGTCCTGTGCGTACTACGACCAAATCCTTGGACGGAACAACAAAAACATATTGCCCTTGATATCCGTTACATGAAAACATGTCTTTGGGCACATCGGGATACTTACCTTGGGAGTTCAGCCAAAAATGGGCACCATACCATCCGTCTGAATGCTCGGTAGGTGTTGTGATATAATCCGTCCAACTGTCTCTAAACAATTGTTCTCCGTTCCAAAGGCCTCGGTCCAAATACAACTGACCAAACCTGCCCCAATCCCTAGTATTGGCCCAACTGTATGAAGAGCCTACGTAATTTCCAGCAACATCTGCCTCCAAAACCATGGAATACATCCCTATCTTATCAATGAATGATGCATAGGGAAAATCGAGATATTCTTGATGGGACCTAAATTGCTGTCTCAAGATTCCAGAGAGTAGGTTGGAAGTGCCAGAAGAGTAGTTCCAAATTTCTGTCGGTGGCGCCACGGCCGGTTTGTTTCTTTGCGACATGGTCATATCACTTTCCAAGAACAACATCTTGGTTACATCGGAAATTTTGGTGTAATCCTCATCCCATTCGAGTCCGCTCTGCATGCGCAACAGATGATTTAATGTGATTTCTTTTCGCTCGTCCTCACCCCATTCTGCAATAGGTGCCGGCCAGTCCATTTCTAGCTTGCCCTTCTGTTCCAAAACACCATAGCAAGTGGCCAGGACACTTTTGGTCATAGACCATCCTAAAATGGGCGTATCCTTGGTGAATCCGTCCAAATACTTTTCAGCAATAAGATGGCCCTTATAAAGGACAAGCAAGGTTCGGGTCTTTCGTAACTCAGGTTCTCCAAAAGCATAGGCAATGGCCTTGTCCAATTGATTTTGGTCAATTTCCGGAAAAATGGTATCCTTCGGTGCCTGCTGTCCGTAGGGATAGGGAATGGTATCCAATGGTTGAATTCTATTCGGCTTAATTTGTATTTTATTGGCCTCATAGTCATCCGTAACCAACACAGTTCCCAGGCCATCCCTGTACATTGCTTCGCGATTCATTAGGCCATATACCGAAGCAGTAGCAGTTTTTTGCTGCTGATCCACCTCGGTGTCCGCTAGTTTTATCAACGGCACGTTGTTATCGTTTTGCGTTACGGATGCAGCCGGGCGTTCTGCCACAAAAACCGCCGAGGCCATATTTTTGGCCGCATAGCCTGAAATAATGTTGAGTTTGGGATAGTTTAAATAAACAATTACTGCCAAGCCAACAAATAGCAGCAGCAAAATGCGCTTAAGTAGTTTCATGAAGTAAGATTTATCGTAAATTTCTGGAACTAAATATAAACATTTACTTCATGTCCAATCTAGGAATGATCATTGAAGAGCGGAGTAGGGATATCGGCGATTTTTTAGTAGGGAGATTGATTCCCTTCCGAAAAAAGAGAATGATAGGTCCGTTTATTTTTATTGACCATATGGGACCTACCACACTTGGCCCTTCAAAATACATGGACGTGGACCAACATCCCCATATCGGTTTGTGTACTTTGACCTATCTGTCGGAAGGTGAGGTGCTGCATGAAGACAGTTTGGGTACTGTCCAGCCCATACAACCTGGTTCAGTTAACCTAATGGCTGCCGGAAAGGGTGTATCCCATACGGAAAGGACACCCGAGCATTTAAGAGGAGGAAAGAGCTTTAAAGTTGAGGGATATCAAATTTGGATAGCTCTGCCCAAAAACCTGGAGGATATGGACCCGGAGTTTTTCCATATTCCAGAAAGTGACTTACCCAAATGGGAGGAAGAAACCGCCCGCTTTACTTTGGTAGCTGGAGAAGGATACGGTAGGAAGTCCCCAGTGCCCACCTATTCTCCTTTATTCATGGTGGAAATACAGACCACCGAAGAATTTCAGCTGAACGTAAATGGAAAATTGAAAGGGGAAATCGGAATTTGTATTGACAAAGGTGGAATAGAAGCTTGTGGAGAAGCTGTGGAGAAAGGAAATATTCTTGTCAGTAAGGTGGAAGACACCTGTAATATTTTGGTACGACCCAATTCCCGTTTGTTATTGTTTGGCGGTGAGGTTTTTCCAGAGGAACGGTTTATTTATTGGAATTTTGTCTCTTCCGACAAGGCAAAAATTGAGGAAGCGAAAGAGGCTTGGAAAGCAGGTACTTTCCCCATGATGAAGGATGATGACACCTATGTGCCATTGCCTTAATTGGGAACTTCAACCAAAATACCATTACTTCGTATTAAATATCCAACCCATGCCAAAAGACTTAAAACGTCCTTTCTTTTTCGCACAATTCACCCTATTACTAATCGTTTTGACCTCCTGCGCTCCTGAGCAGCCTAAAAAGGAGGAGGTTCTTTTTCAGCAGTATTGTGCAAGCTGTCATATAGCTCCTAAAATTGAATCTCTTCCCAAGGAAATCTGGAGGGATGCGGTATTGCCCGATATGGCTTCCCGAATGGAAATAGAGGAAATGTATCAGGACCCTAATGAGGTTAAACCTGGTTTTCGACCTAAAATCAAATTGGCAGATTGGTTATCCCTCCAAAATTATATTGTGGAACTGGCTCCCGAAAGATTAGAGTCACCACCAATTCCAAAACAGAATTCACTTGGGTTGTTTAGCCCAAAGACCGTGTCATTAGATGACCAAAATGGGGCCTTAATAACATATCTGGAATGGAATACCACGCATAACTGCCTATTTTATGGTGATATCTCGGGTAGATTGGCAGCATATGACTATCCATCCAATACTTCTAAAAAAACCTTTCAAGGACATACTCCCATAACCTGGTATAATAGCAGAGATTTAACCCAAATGGTCACAGAAGTAGGAATTTTAGACCCTTCGGAATTGGAACAGGGTAAAATGACTGTTATACAAGATGTGGACACATTAACACTTTCCAATCCATTTCATAGACCCGTGCATACCCTTATGGAAGACCTCAATGGGGACGGAAATCTAGAATTGGTGGTTAGTGAGTTTGGAAATGAAACGGGCCAATTATCCTTGTTGACCAAGGCTGAAAACGGGCAATATGATAAAAAGACACTTTTGAACCTTCCTGGCGCCATACGAACCTTAGCCAAGGACATGGACAAGGACGGAAGGCTGGATTTGGTTTCAATTATTTCCCAGGGCAATGAGAGTGTTACCATTTTCTATCAAACAGGGGATTTGGATTTCAGAGCAGAAAAGGTGTTGGAGTTTAGTCCGGTATATGGAAGCAGTTGGTTTGAACTTGTAGATTACAACGGCGACGGGCATGATGATATTATTACCGTCAACGGAGATAATGCGGACAAATCCTATGTGCATAAGCCGTATCATGGGATGCGTATCCATCTTAACGATGGGAACAATAGTTTTTCCGAAGCCTTTTTCTACCCCCTTTATGGAGCAACTAGGCTGTTGGCCAAGGATTTTGATCAGGATGGGGACTATGATTTTGGTCTGATCAGCTCGTTTCCCGATTATGAAAAACATCCAGAGTTATCCTTTGTGTACTTGGAAAATATTGATTCCAATAATTTTCAGTTTTCAACACAAACCCTTGAAAACCCAAATGCAAGTCGATGGTTTTTGATGGATGCTGCGGATATTGATGGCGATGGGGATGAAGATCTTTTGCTAAGTGCATTTACCTATGTGTTCACTCCAGTACCGGAGGAGTTGTCTGAGCAATGGTCCCAAGGAAACGTGGATCTCTTGGTGTTGGAAAATAAATTGAAGTGAAAGCGATTTTTGTCATAGGATGGATTCCGTGTTTTTTCTTTCTTTCCGCTTGCGAGGAGGAAGGTTCCAACTTTTCATCCTACGAATGGTTTGGGCTTGAAGTAACTGCATCCGCTTATAACTCGGTGTCCTGGCAAACAACGGAAGAAAACCCTAGCGTTGCTGCCTGGGGAGACACCCTAAAGCCGGGAATGAAGTGCATAGCGGTGTCCCGGGACTTGTTGCAAAAAGGACTGACCCACAACACTATGGTGCGGTTGGATACCTTCCCTGATACTTTTTATGTAAAGGATAAAATGAACAGACGTTGGCGCAATCGAATTGATATTTATATGGGAACTGATATTAAGAAGGCAAGGGAATGGGGCAAAAAGAGATTACAGATTTGCTATGCAGTGGTTGTGGATACGATAAAAACAAAGGAAGATGAAAAGTAAAACTTTATTTTGGCTTATTGTTTGGTTGTTCCTGCTGCAATCCTGTTCAATTCAACGGGAAATAGTTGACAGGCCCATTGTTTTTGACCAAGAACGCATAAAACTTACCAAGGAATACTTAGCTCAGCGGTATAATTTGGTTCAAGATACTCCAGAGATCATCCCTAAAATGGTGGTGTTGCATTGGACCGCGATTCCAACCTTGGAAAAGTCCTTTGAAGCATTTGAGAAGTCAACTTTACCCAATTGGAGACCGGATATTGAAAGTGTAAGCGGTCTAAACGTTTCCTCCCATTTCCTGGTGGACCAGGATGGAACCATTTACAGACTTATGCCCGAAACCACTATGGCCAGACATGTCATTGGACTCAATCATTGTGCCATCGGAATTGAAAATGTAGGAGGAACCTCAGAAACTCCCTTGACCAAAGAACAGCTAAAATCAAATATCTTTTTGGTTCGTTACCTGACTGAAAAATATCCCATAGAATATGTTGTGGGACATTTAGAGTACACCCAATTTGAGGGACACCCACTTTGGTTGGAAGTGGATGACAGCTATCGGACCAAAAAAACTGACCCTGGAATGGATTTCATGCAAAAGGTCCGAAGGGCCACAAGAAAACTTAGTTTTAAACCTGTGCCAACAAAATAGAAACATGCAAAAAAACATTTTCCTACTGATTTTTAGTTTGATTTGCGTTCTTTCCAATGCCCAAGAATCTATTACCAATCAACTTTATGACACCTACCATACGTATAAAGAAACGGCTTTGGACAAGAGGCGTATTAAGCATCATCAACTTCAACCACTGTTAAAAAGGTACGAGGTTAATCCAAAATTTCATGTTGAAAAGGTAGGAGAGTCCATTGAAGGAAGGGATTTGCACCTTGTCAGTATCGGTTCGGGCAGCGAAGATATTTTTCTTTGGTCGCAGATGCATGGAAATGAACCAACGGCTACACAGGCCATTTTTGATATCCTTAATTTTTTGGATGCTCCTGAATTCAAAGCCGAAAAACAGGAAATACTCTCCAAGTTGAAACTACATTTTCTACCTATGCTCAACCCGGACGGAGCTGAAGTTTATCAACGGAGAAATGCACTGGGCATTGACATCAATAGGGATGCTTTGCGCCTACAATCCCCAGAGGGAAGAGCATTAAAACGGATTCGGGACAGTCTTGATGCCAAGTTCGGTTTCAATCTGCATGACCAAAGCACATATTACAATGCAGAGCTAACGGATAAGCCTGCAACCATCTCCTATTTGGCGACTGCCTTTAATTATGACAAGGACATCAATGAGGTGCGCTCAAACGCCATGAAAGTCATTGTTTATATGAACGGTATAATTCAAAAATATGCACCGGGACAAGTGGGCCGTTATAGTGATGATTTTGAACCAAGAGCTTTTGGCGACAATATTGCTAAATGGGGCACCAGCTTGATTTTAATCGAATCCGGAGGTTATGCAAATGACAGGGAAAAACAGGAAATCCGTAAGCTTAATTACGTTTCTATCTTGTCCGCCCTATATACCATAGCGCAAAAGAGCTATGTGGACATCCCAATCGAGGATTATGAAAAAATTCCACGGAATGACCGGAAATTATTCGATCTAAAGATTGAAAATGCGACTTATGAACTCCATGGAAAGGACTATATCATAGATTTGGGCATACACAGACAAGAGGTGGATTTGGAGGGACATGAGCAATTCTATTATAAAAGCATTGTGGTGGATCAAGGTGATTTATCCACCTATTTTGGTTACGAAACTTTCGATGCATCAGGGCATAGAATCATTCCCGCCAAAGTATACCCTAGAGCAATTAACACCAACACACGGAACATGTGGAACAGTGAGGGCAGCCCATTTAAATCGGGATACGGCTATTTTAAAACCGATTTTCTACCGCCCATAGCTTACACGGAGATGCCCGGGCACTTTGTGGCAAACAATTTTAGGGTTCCCAAATTTGTTCTACAACCTGGAGTTAATCCGACTTTCTTTTTAGAAAAGGAGGGTAGGCTCACCCATGCAGTGATCAATGGGTTTTTAATAGATTTCTCCCAGCCCATAGAGAAACAAAATTTCGGCAACGGACTGATTTATCGTTAATAACCAAACTGAATCGTTGTTTCATTACCGTACCATAAAAGCAATACCAACATGGTAAATAGGGTACAGACAATGGAAACGAAAAGGGAAAGCACCACACTTTTAAATCCCTTGGAGAAAGGGCCTATTGCACTGTTTCTTATAATTTCTTTTACCACATCCATAGCATTTGTTTGAGTTGAACATCTTTTAAGGTTATTAGGATGTAATCAGTTGTTGTCTATACTATTAGAACAACTGTTGGTCTAAAAACCCTACCATTTCACTGTTTTCGCCTTGGGAAATCCCTACCTTCAAACCATAAAATCTGAAAAACAAACCTTGAATATCATGTTACGAAAATTTTCCTTTTTACTTGTTGTAATGACCTGCGCTCTGGGCTATGGCCAAGAAGGCGCTATATCACTTTTCAATGGTAAAAATCTAGATGGATGGATTAATCATGGAGAAGAGAAATGGTATGTGGAAAATGGAGAATTAATCTGTGAAAGTGGCCCCAAGGCAGAATACGGCTATTTGGGTACTGAGAAGTTTTATAAGAACTTTGAGTTGACCTTGGAATTTAAACAGGAAAATGATGGAAACAGTGGAGTATTTATCCGCTCCACTTTTGAAGGGACCAAAGTTTCTGGGTGGCAGGTGGAAGTTGCACCTCCCGGCAAACATACCGGTGGTGTATATGAGTCCTATGGCAGGGGATGGCTGATCAAGCCAGAGCCTGAAAAGGAGAAAGCACTTAAAATGGGGGAGTGGAACACTCTTAAAATAGTTGCAAATGGATCAACTATAACTTCCTGGCTGAACGGAACCGAAATGATAACTTTAACCGATGAAAAAATTGGCCAAGGAGAAGGCTCTATAGCACTACAAATTCACGATGGTGGAGGTATCAAAGTAAGATGGCGCAACATACAACTAATACCCCTTGACTAAGAATCTATCGAATGTTAGTAACTTGAAGCTTTCATAGGGGTTACCTCAAATTTTCTGAACTCCACAGGACCATGGTCACCTTGAATCATAAATGAACCTGGTTCACCTTCCTTACTATCAATTGCTCCTCCAGTAATTCCTGGGATGGTTTGGTTTTGAATAATGGTTTTTCCATTGGCCACTATGGTTACACGCGACCCAATTAATGTTATTTCATAAGATTGCCACTCATTGGAAGCCTCGGCGGCATTTTCATTAGGTTCCAAAAAACCGTAGATCCCTCCAAAATAGATATCCATGGGGTCCAATCCTTTGTTATCCGCAATTTGTACTTCGTAACGGCCCCGTAGGTAGATTCCACTGTTGCTTCCTTCCGGGTATCTAAATTCTGTTTTAAGCTTAAAATCCATAAACTTCTGATCACTAATTAGATTAGCGCCCTGTTTTGGACTGGTTAAGATTCCTTCCCTCACGACCCATTGATTATCCCCATCCGTATGCCAGCCATTTAAATCGGTACCGTTGAAAAGGTTTATGGTGTCAGTCCACTCTGGGTTTTCTGTAAAGGGCAACTTGGGCTGTTTTACCCCTGTCCAGTTGGAGGTACTGCCATCCGTATATATCATGGTGCCCTTTAATTCTTCACCAACCATCTTCCCCTCAAATTTCATGTCATTTCCCTCCGGCTCCCATTGTCTTGGGATACTAAAGCTGAAGCCTTCAGCGGAACCTTTTACTTCAGAAATTGGTCTGGCACTGCCAAATGCGAAAACAAATCTCCCCACTAGGGTATTATGTCCTGAATGTCTGATTTCCAACCAAGACGGTTCTTCTTTACCTTGAAATTCCATTTCCAAATCCCATCTGCCTTCCAGGGGGTTTTGGTCTTGGGCCATTGATGAATTAGAGGAGAAAAAACTACCACAGCAGAGTGTGAACAGCAGCAATGAAATACGCATTTTTATTGACTTTTGATTTTGCAAAAGCCAAGATACATATTAATAGGAAATCAATTTGGTGAATTTTGTTATGCTCGACAGACTATTCACATCCCCCCTCAAAGCCGCTGGCATTAAACTTGGTTTGTACGGCACCCTGGAGCCCAGCATGGCTTAGCTGAATTACTAGGTTGTTTTCGCCACTTCCATCTCTTTTTGGAGTACAATATTCAAAAAGATAATAACTGCTGGCTTGTTCCGAAACCCGCTGGGATATTTGGGTGAAGGTGGTCTCAAGTTCTTCTTTGTTTCCGGCAAAAACACTTGCTGTTCGGCCAATATCAGAAAGGATATCTGCATCAATCTCAGCACCCAATCCAATAGTGAAAAAGGAAATGTTCCTATTCGCATCGTTTACGGCATTCAGTGCACTTTCCCTGGAATAACGTGAGGCTTGGTCGGTACCATCAGTAAAAAGAACAACCGATGCAGCCCCGATAACATCATCTTGCTCATTGGTCCGAATCAGATTTTCCGCTACCTCGGTGGATTTGATAACAGCTCCGTATAGATCGGTAGAGGGGTCTGCGCTAATGTCGGAGGTAATTCCTTCTATGGAAGTCACAAGCTCCGTGGTAGAGGAGGTGGGCTCGTTCAGCAAGTGCAATTCATCTTCTCCATCGAACCAATAGATGGCCATCTTAAAAGAATCTGATTCCGGGTTCGGCATCACATTGTTTATGAAACTCGCAGATGCTGTCTTTAGTTCATCCAGACTACTTTCCAAAACACTATTGCTCAAATCAAGCACCAGTAAGGTATTATTGTTGAATACTTGCGAGTTCGGCGATATTCGTGCTAAAGATTCTGAAGAAGAAATAGTGTTAAAGCAATTGTCGTTACGCCCTTGTTCATAGATGGTAAACTGGTCCGCTGAAAGACCGGAAACGGGATTTCCCTGCACATCTGAGACTCTAAATAAGATTGAAACTTTTCCTGGAAGGGTAGTGAACTGATCCTGAATGGACAAAAGCAATTCGTTGTCCTCGAAGCCTAGACAATCATCCGGTTCTTCACCTTGACCTAGTTCTCGTTGATTGATATCGAAGCTTACATCATCATCGGCATTTCCACAACCAACGAATAGAGCTAAAAGTATAAGTATAAGGGGATATTGAAATGGAATTTTCATTTTCTATCGTTTGAGGTTCTTCCTTTGGAACGCAAAAAGGAAAGTTATAGTGTGCTTTAAGAAAATTTTGTAGTTTCCATAAATGAAATTCGCTCCGAGAAAATTTTCAATTATTTTTCTATTGGTTTGGTCATATTCAGCTTTGGGCCAAGCTGAAAATATTGCTGAAAAGTTGGGTTATCCCAAAGATGCTAAAATGCTGATTATCCATGCAGATGACTTGGGTATGTCCAATTCAGAAAATAGGGCCAGTATCGAAGGCTTGGAAATGGGACCTGTCAATTCAGCAAGTATAATGGTACCTTGTCCGTGGTTTCCGGAAATCGCGAGCTATGCCAAAACACATCAGCATGTTGATTTTGGACTGCACCTTACCCTGAACAGCGAGTGGAAAAATTACAAGTGGGGACCAGTAAGTGCTAAGGATTCCGTGGCAACCTTGGTCAATTCCCAAGGTTATTTTTTCGACAATGTGCCAGAGGTTGTTCAAAAGGGTGACCCAGACCATGTTGAAATTGAATTGCGAAACCAAGTGTTAAAGGCCAAAAAGGAAGGTATTGATATTACCCACTTGGACGCGCACATGGGAGCTGCCATGGGTTCAGTTGATTTTTTGGCCGCCTATATTAAGGTTGGTAGGGAATTTAACTTGCCGGTGCTTCTTGATGATGCGATTCCGGCTATGGCAGATACAAAAATTCAAGAAATGCTGGGCCCAAAAGATATAGTAATGGATAGAACCATGTCTGCAAACCCAACCAATTTTGCCAATGGCATGGATGTCTTTTACACTTCGATCTTAAATGAATTGGAGCCAGGTCTGAATTGTCTACTTATTCACTTGGCTTATGATGACGTGGAAATGAGGGCTATCACAGTGGATCATCCAGATTGGGGCGCTGCTTGGCGTCAGGCTGACTTTGATTTTTTCAACAGTAAGGAGGCCAAAAAACTAGTGGAAGACAACAACATCGTTCTCGTAACATGGAAGATGCTCAGGGATAAAATTGTTAGAGCAGACTGATTTATTTTTTTTAAAAAAAAGTTAAATCCTTCAGCCCTTTGTTAAAAATCAAGGCTTCCATTCAATTTTTGGTAACTTCAAGCAAACAACTTCTCAATTAGAAAACTATGCCAACGTATCAAATTAAAGTAAATGGAGCTTCGCAAACCGTTAACGTTTCCGAAGATACTCCCTTATTGTGGGTATTAAGGGACCACCTAGACCTTGTAGGTACAAAATATGGATGTGGAATTGGGCAATGCGGTGCCTGTACCGTGCATGTGGATGGAGTGGCCATGCGAAGCTGCTCACTTACCCCTGCCCAGGTTGATGGTAAATCGATTACCACCATAGAAGGATTGTCTGAAAATGGAAACCATCCTGTTCAAGAAGCGTGGAAAGAAGTGGACGTTCCCCAATGCGGGTATTGTCAAGCTGGTCAGATTATGACAGCTTCTGCTTTCCTTGAAAACAATCCGAATCCAACCGAAGAGGATGTGAAAAATGCAATGCACGGCAATATTTGTCGCTGTGCATCTTACACTAGAATCCGTAAAGCAGTTATGATTGCTGCCGATAATATGGATTAATTCCCATTCACACTTAAAAACGAAAAAATGTCATCAAATAATTCCCATATATTAAGCAGAAGGGCCTTCATACGAAACTCCTCTTTGGCAGGTGGAGGTCTTGTTATTGGATTTAATCTGTTCCAGGCGTGCAAACCAAAGGTTATTGCAGAACCAGCAATCGACCTATCGACTTTAGATTATAACGACTTTAATGCCTTTATCAAAATAGCTGATAACGGTGCGGTCACCATCTTTTCGCCAAATCCAGAAATAGGTCAGGGGGTAAAGACATCGATGCCCATGATTATTGCTGAAGAACTTGATGTGGCGTGGAAAGATGTTTATGTTGAACAAGGTATTCTCGACACCGAGAATTATACGAGACAAGTGGCAGGCGGAAGTCAATCCATTAGACAAGGATGGGATGCCTTAAGGCAAACTGGTGCCAAGGCAAGGCATATGTTGGTGAGTGCCGCCGCTTCACGTTGGGGAGTAGACCCTTCTGAATGCACTGTTAGCGATGGTGTTATTACTAACGCTGCAGGGGAGACCTTGGGATACGGAGAAGTTGTAAATGAGGCCGCTCTTTTGGAAGTTCCAGAGGAAGTAGAGCTAAAACATCCCAAAGATTACAAAATCATGGGTAAGGACGCCACCAACGTTGATATTGAAAAGATAACAAGTGGCAAACCACTATTCGGATTGGATTATAAAGCCGATGGTATGGTTTATGCCGCCGTGGTTAGACCGCCAAGCTTTGGACACAAATTAGTTTCCTATGATGATAGTGAAGCTAAAGGTATGCCTGGGGTTATTGATGTGGTGACGATTGGTGAAAAAGTCCGCTCCTTGCTGGCGGAAGACCCTGGTTTTTCGAGTAAGATTTCTTCTAGTGATAAGGTGGTGGTCATAGCCGAAACAACTTGGCAAGCTTTCAAGGCAAAAGAGGCTATCAAAGCGACCTGGGAAGAGGAAACCCCAATGGAAAGTACAGAGCAGCATGATGAAATTCTAACTGCCCTCTTGGATGGCAATGATTTTAATACGATGCGTTCAGATGGTAATGTGAAAAAAGCCTTTGCCGAGGCTGATCAAGTATTGGAGCGGACCTATGAGTCGCCATTCTTACCGCATAACTGTATGGAGCCCATGAATTTCTTTGCCAATGTCACCGAAGAGAAGGTACATTTGGCCGGTCCTATCCAAACTCCCGCTTGGAAGGCAGGACTTGTTGCTAAAATGTTGGGTAGGGAAGAAAAGGATATCCATTTGGAAATGACCCGTATGGGAGGCGGTTTCGGCCGAAGACTCTATGGAGATTTTGTTATTGAAGCCTCAGAAATTTCAGATAAAATAAAAAAACCGGTAAAAGTAGTCTATACCCGAGAGGATGATATGGAGGACGGAATCTACCGGATGGCTATAAAATACAGGATAAAAGCAGGAGTGAAAGATGGTAAATTAACAGCATATCATCTAAAGGAAGCGGCCGTCAACGATAATATGTATGGGCTTATTCCGAACTTTTTCCCTGCTGGGGCTGTGGAAAACTATCAGGTGGATGCCGCAAGCTACGATAGCAACATCACTACCGGAGCATGGAGGGCACCATATACCAATTTCTTGGCCTATGCTGAACAAAGTTTCTTTGATGAGTTGGCGGAAATGATGGAGGTTGATAAAATTCAACTCCGATTGGACCTGCTACAAAATGTAAAAGGTACTACGGATGAGCGCATCCAATACTCTCCGGAGCGTATGGAAGAGGTCATAAAATTAGCGGTGGAAAAATCGGGTTGGGGAACTAAACCTGCCGGAGTCCATCAAGGATTTGTCAATTATTATTGCCACAACACCCATGTTGCCGAAGTGGCCGATGTGGAAATTGAGAACGGAGAGCCCGTGGTCAAAAAAATAACCTGCGTTGTGGATTGTGGAATTGTGGTCAATCCTACTGGCGCTCTTAACCAGATTGAAGGCGGCGTTATTGATGGGGTCGGACACTCCATGTATGGTGAACTGCAATTTAAGGATGGCAAGCCAACATCCAATAATTTTGATGGATATAGACTAATACGGATGAAAGAAGCTCCGGTTGTGGAAACTTATTTTGTGGAAAACGAGCACACTCCAACTGGACTGGGTGAACCTACCTTACCGCCAGCTGGTGGTGCGGTGGCCAATGCTTTGAAGGCCGCAACGGGCAATAGACTCTACAAACAACCATTTATAAAATCGCCAGAACTTTTAAAAGTGCCTGAAAAGGAAATTATAGGTTGATTATATGACAATACTTTTGTTTGGGATAACCAAGGACATCGTGGGGAGTTCCACCTTGTCCGTTCCCACTTCTAGCGCAACAGGCAGAAAAATTCCCAAAACGGTAAAGGAGTTGAAAGAGTTCTTGGGGGAAACATATCCCGAGCTAAATAAACTTTCCTCTCTGGCCGTAGCGGTGAACAACTCCTATGCCAATGACAGTGAAACAATCAATGCTTATGACGAAATTGCACTTATTCCCCCGGTTAGTGGGGGATAAATTGTAAGCACCTTATGTTGAACAGACTTGGAACTAAACCTATGTTGATAGATAATCATAATCGTCAAATTAATTACCTCCGATTAGCGGTTACAGATCGTTGTAATCTGCGTTGTAATTATTGCATGCCTTCAGAAGGTATTGATTTTGCAAAAAATGACCGACTGTTGACCATCGATGAACTCATTCAGGTTAGTGAGATTTTGGTGGGTCAGGGTATTGACAAAATAAGGATTACAGGTGGTGAGCCTTTTGTTCGTAAAGATTTGATGTTGTTGTTACGGGCTTTGTCGGATATGAACGGATTGAATGAAATCTCGGTAACCACGAACGCTACCGTAATAGGCCCCCATATTGATGAGCTGAAAGAACTAGGGATAAAAAATATCAACGTAAGCCTGGATTCCATCAATAGGGATACTTTTGAACGCATTACGCGAAGAAATCAATTTGACACCGTGCACAACAACCTTATCCGGTTAATTACCGAAGGTTTCAACGTTCGAATCAACTTTATTGTTTTGGAGGGGCAGAATGAGCAGGACATGATTCCAATTTTGGAGGTTATGAAACATCATAAAGTGTCCATTCGATTTTTGGAAGAAATGCCATTTAATGGCGGTACTAAAAGCTTTACTGGCATCAAATGGAACCACAAGGCCATTCTGGAGCATATAGCCGAAAGTTACCCCGATTATAGAAAGTTGGAATCCCCAAAAACATCCACATCGGTAAATTACAAGATAAAAGGGCATGCCGGCACCTTTGGCATCATTCCATCATTTAGCCGAACATTTTGTGGGAGCTGCAATCGCTTAAGAGTTACTGCTACTGGAGATGTAATCACTTGCTTGTATGGAAAACCCAAGAGTAATTTGCGGGAGGTCATCAGAGGAGCTTCGCCCAAGGAAAATATTGAAAATGAGATTTTGAAGGCTGTTGGTGCAAGGGCAAAGACAGGTTTTGAGGCACAAAATGAGCATGCTACCACGGTATTTGGTAATTCTATGACTTCCATAGGAGGTTGATGGCAGGAATAAAAGCGAATAAAATGGAGGAGAATATCCCACAACTATATGGACTTGTGCTTGCTGGGGGTAAGAGCACACGCATGGGTTCCGACAAAGGTTTAATCGATTATCATGGGGTTCCACAGCGAGAATATTTATATGCGTTGTTGAATGATCTATGTGATAAGGTTTATATGAGTGTCCGGGATAAACAGCAAGCAACGGAGTTGACCGGATTCGATTGTATTTTGGATAACAACCAACACCGAGGTCCCTTCAATGGAATTCTAAGTGCTCATAGGACTTTTCCACAGGTTGCATGGCTGGTGTTGGCCTGTGATTTACCACTTTTGGATGCCGATACCTTACGAATTCTTGTGAAGAATCGAGATGACAGGAAAATAGCTACTTCTTTTGCTACCAATGAAAGTGGATTACCTGAGCCCTTGGTCACCATCTGGGAACCAGAGGGATTGGAACAATCTTTGACTTATCTGAAGACTGCGGAAAGTAGCTGCCCGAGGAAATTTTTAATCAATTCGGATATCCATATGGTGCATCCAGAACATGACGAGGTACTTTACAATGCCAATTCATTGGCCGATTACCAGTTTGCCAAATCCAAAATTGGTTGAGTTATGGCTGATAACAGATATGATAGGCAAACCAGACTGAGGGATTTTGGGGAAAGAGGCCAAGCTGCATTGACAAACGCCAAGGTCTTGGTTGTGGGTTTGGGAGGACTTGGTTTACCTGTAGTTCAATACTTGAATGCCATGGGTGTAGGAACTCTGGGCCTGATGGATCAGGATACCGTGGAACTCCATAACCTTCAACGACAAGTATTGTATTCCGAGGACGATATAAATCGTTTAAAATTGGATGTTGTGCTGGAAAAATTGGAGCAACAAAACTCAGAGACTGTTTTCAAACCCTTCGATACATTTTTAACCAAACAAAATGCCCTGACGATTATCCAGGACTTTGATGTTGTGGTGGATGCCACGGATAATTTCCCTACACGTTACCTTATAAATGATGCTTGTGTAATATTGGGCAAACCATTTGTTTATGGAGCCTTGCATGGTTTTGAAGGGCATCTAAGTGTCTTCAATCATCAAGATGGGCCTACCTATCGATGTTTATATCCAAAAATGCCAAATCCGCAGGAGGTTCCGGATTGCAATGACAATGGTGTCCTTGGTGTGGTGCCGGGAATTATGGGAACGCTTCAAGCCTTGGAAACCGTAAAAGTAATTACAGGTATTGGTGAAGTGCTGTCTGGTGAATTGATGGTGTTTGATGGCTTGACCCAACGTATGTCAAAGATGAAATTCCAGACTATAGCAGAGCATAAAAAAAGAAAGAAACTGGAAGAATTTTATGACCCTTTGGATTGTGTTACCGCGACTACGATTGACCCAAAGGTTTTTCGGGACATCAGAACCACACAGGAAATCACTTTGGTGGATGTGAGGTCTGCCAAAGAGTTTAGTGCAAGTCATTTACCGGAAGCCGAACATATTCCATTAGATCAACTTGGCCAACGACCAATTCCCATACCCGCAAGTAATAAAGTCTATCTTATCTGTCAGTCAGGTAAGCGAAGCGGTATCGCAGCAAAGCAATTGCAAACCATCTATCCCAATATTGAATTTTGTTCTATTTTGGGCGGTATGAACAAAGTACTACCATTAGTAACCGACATTCAATGATCTCATTTGAAACTGCTTTTCAAAAGGTCATGGCTTTTGCCACTGATTATGGAACTGAATTGGTTCCTTTGAAAAATGCCTCAGGGAGGGTTTTGGCCGAAATAATTGCGGCTGATCGTGACTTCCCTCCATTTGACAGGTCTACCAAGGACGGCATTGCTATTAAATTTACAAGCCATACAATATCCAATCGAGTCTATTCCATAGCTGGGTTGGCCCAAGCCGGAAGTCCACAACAGGAACTGTTGGACACTGGGAGTTGTATTGAGGTGATGACCGGGGCAATGGTTCCAAAAGGGGCCGATACCGTAATCATGTATGAACATCTGTCAAAATCAGAAGATGGTAGGTCGTTTACTTTGGAACAGGAAGTGAAAAAAGGACAAAACATTCATTACCAAGGCAGTGATACTGGTGAGGGGGAGAGTTTACTTCCAACGGGAACTGTATTGGGACCCGCAGAAATCGGGGTATTGGCATCTGTAGGGAAGTCGATGGTTTTAGTGAAAAAACTACCCAGGATAGCAGTCATCTCCACGGGAAACGAACTGGTGGATGTAGATCAAACCCCAAGACCATATCAAATAAGAAAATCCAATGTGCATAGCTTACAAGCTCTTTTGGGAAAGGAGCATGTCGTCGCTGATGAGTTTCACTTTCAAGATAGTCTTGAGAAATTGAAGCAAGAGTTGCAGTCGGTTTTGGACAATTATGATGTGGTACTTCTTAGTGGAGGGGTATCCAAAGGTAAGTTTGATTTCTTACCCGAAGCCTTTGAAGCCCTCGGGGTGACCAAAGCGTTTCATAAAGTACTTCAACGCCCTGGAAAGCCTTTTTGGTTTGGTAGACATAATACCTCGAATACAGTCTTGTTCTCTTTTCCGGGCAATCCGGTTTCAACCTATGCCAACTACCATATCTACTTTATACCATGGCTTAACAAAACTTTGGGAGTGCATGCACCGGGATTTGATGTATTTTTAGATGAGGCTCTTGCGAATACAACGGATTTGACCCTTTTTATTGGCGTCTCTACCAATCTGGAAAATGGTAAGTTAATTGCACAAAGGATTTCCACAACAGGTTCCGGGGATTTGTTAGCCTTGGCAAAATACGATGGATTTGTAAAGATTTATCCTGGTCAAAAGATTGAAAAGAATGCACTTGTGCCGTTTGTGCCGACCAAACCCTTGGGAGAATGACACATGAATTAAAACATATTGTAAAGCAATTTGAAACCAGGAAAGAAGAGGAGAGCAGGGCAGTTCTAGCTACTGTTGTCGCTCTGGATGGTTCATCGTACAGAAGACCTGGAGTGCGAATGCTGTTGTTTGATAACGGCGATAGGGTTGGAGCAGTGAGCGGGGGTTGCGTGGAAAAGGAAGTGTGGCGACAGGCCACTTCCGTTTTGACTTCTGGGACATCCAAAATCATGGTGTATGACGGACGATACCGTTTAGGTTGTGAAGGCATACTCTATATTTTATTGGAATTGTTCGATCCTAGCGCAGCTTTTTTTTCTGCGTTTTGGGATACCATTCAGGAAAGAAAAAACTTCAAAATCAGTTCATTTTTTAAAAAGGAATTGAGTGAGAGCTCAGGATACCATACCGTTGTTGATTTTGGAGGAACGGTGATGGCCATAAATCAATTGGAGAAGAAATCAACCGAAGGTTTATCCTGTTTTAAGCAAGAAATGTATCCTTGTTTTCAACTTTTGATTATTGGAGCGGAGCACGATGCCGTTCAATTGTGCAAATATGCTGCTCTTACAGGATGGGAGGTTACAGTGGTGGCCAACCCTAAGGAGGAAAAATCAGAGGTTGACTTTCCTGGAATCAAGCGCTTGTTAAATATAGACCCAGAGTTGTATCGACCAGAGGTTGATGCTCAAACGGCTGTATTGGTAATGACCCATAGTTTTGTCAAGGACCTTCAATTTTTAATGACACTCCAAGACCAAAACTGTGCGTATTTAGGCCTTTTAGGCCCCCTAAGAAGGCGTGAAAAGCTTTTTGACGAGCTTTTGGAAAGAAGTCCAGAAATTTCAGAAGAGTTTCTTGACCAAGTACATGGCCCTTCGGGACTGGATATTGGATCAGAAACACCGCAAGAAATAGCGATTTCAATTTTATCGGAAATTTTGGCTGTCATAAACAGAAAAGAACCTTCCTTGCTCAAATATAAAGTAGGCCGTATTCACACCTGAACCATGTCTTCAGATATTCATGCTATAATTCTTGCAGCAGGCGCCTCCACCAGAATGGGAGGTACCATAAAACAGTTGTTGCCATGGAAAGACAGTACCTTGCTTGGAACGACAATAAAACAAGCGACCCAAATAGCAGGTAAATCTCTTGTGGTTTTAGGATCAAATGTGGAGGCTATTCGACCTTCAATTCCCGATTCGGTGGAAGTAGTTGTCAATTCCAATTGGCAAAAAGGTATGGGAAGTTCTATTTCATTTGGGGTCGGACATATTTTGAAGTCGGGTCATAATCCAAGTGGTATATTAATATTGTTATCAGACCAGCCCTTGGTGGATAGGGATTTCCTCCA
Source organism: Flagellimonas flava (assembly GCF_900129665.1). GTDB lineage: Bacteria > Bacteroidota > Bacteroidia > Flavobacteriales > Flavobacteriaceae > Flagellimonas > Flagellimonas flava. The sequence continues at coordinate 977,527 of NZ_FQWL01000001.1, read as the reverse complement.
TCAAATGAGGTCCACCTTTCTTTCAGGGAAATATAAGATTGTAGCTACCAAATATGGAAACAAGGCTGGTGTGCCGGCCATTTTCGACCATTCAATTTTTTCAGAGTTAACCGGGCTCGGTCAGGATTTCGGAGCTCGTGATATAATTAAAGCACACATCCAACAAACTTTTTCCATAGACCCTGTAGGAAGAGAAATAGATATAGATACCTTGGATATATATAATCAATTAATTGATAAATAATAATTTAATGATTAAAACCTATACTGTTACTTTAATTTTTTTATGGCTAATTTCTTTTGGGTATACGCAAGAAATGGGTTTTGAAGAATATAATCCTGAATCCACCTTGGTGGTCCCTGAACATCCAGTCCAAAGCGCAAAATTTCCGTTTATAGATGTCCATAGCCACCAATTTGGGATGGCTTCCCAAGATTTGTCCGAATTGGTCAAAGACATGGACGCACTTAATCTTAGTGTTATGGTTAACTTAAGTGGAGGTTCAGGAGCGGGGTTACGGGCGATGCTCAAAAATGTTAATGATAACTATCCAAACCGATTCGTAGTCTTTGCGAATGTTGATTTTAGTGGAGTTGGCAGCTCAAATTGGGGAGAGCTAGCAGCTGCTCAATTGGAGCTGGATGTTAAGAGCGGGGCGAAGGGTCTTAAAATCTACAAAAGTTTGGGGATGCGCTATAAGGATACCGATGGTAATCGTGTTTCCGTTGATGACCCACGCTTGGATCCTATATGGGCCAAGTGCGCAGAACTGGGCATTCCCGTATTGATCCATTCTGCCGATCCAAAATCATTTTGGGACCCTATGGACGCACAAAATGAACGTTGGTTAGAACTTAAAACAAGACCACGACGCAAGCGATCGGATAACAATCCTGCCCCCTGGCAGCAGATTATTGACGAACAGCATCGAATGTTTAAGAGGCATCCCAAGACAAAATTTATAAATGCCCACATGGGGTGGTATGCCAATAATTTGAAAAAACTGGGACAGCTATTGGATGAAATACCTAATATGTATGTTGGTATTGGGGCGATTATCGCTGAATTGGGAAGACAACCGCGCCAAGCAAAACAATTCTTCATTGCTTACCAAGATAGGATTCTGTTTGGCAAGGACAGTTGGAAACCGGAAGAATTTCCAACCTATTTTAGGGTTTTGGAAACTGCTGATGAATACTTCCCCTATTACAAAAAATACCATGCTTTTTGGGCCATGTATGGCTTGGATTTACCAGATGAAGTACTCCGCAAAGTGTACCATGAAAATGCACTAAAATTAATTCCCGGTTTGGACACTTCCCTTTTTAAATAAGTCTCAGTTTTATGTTTTGATACTTTTTTACCTGGATCAAGGCTGGATAAATGCATAACATTGGAGAAAAATTCTTCCACATGATAAAATGTATCTTGCCCAAAGGTCTTTTTTGCTGCTTTATCATGGTTAGTTTTATTCTCTCGTGCTCTAGCGGTGACGACCCCAACGGGGATGATGATGCTTTAACCGTTGACTCCATAGAGGGTTTTTATACAGGTTCCTTGGAATTAACGCTTTCCGGTGACGATATTACTGTACCGGTTTCTTTGACGGTGAATGAAACTTCCACAAATAAATTTGCAGGGGACTATTTTGAAACCAATGATTTTATGGCCTGTTGCAGCACCAATGGAAAAGATGGAACATTCAACTTTGATTATGATCCAGCTACGATGGCCATTGAGAACTTCATCATTCGCGTGGATTTTAACATTGACCCCACCAATCCATGCACCGGAACTTACACGGGCTCGGGTAGTATCGAAAGAAATGGCAATGCCAATCAACTGGTGGCGCAAATCATTGTTGATGATTGTAATGTTTCGAGTACACCTGCAGTTTTGAACCTAACCCAGTTGGGAGGCTCATAGTTTATCCTTAAATCGTTTTTGGAATTCGTTGGGTGTTATACCTTCGAGGGCCTTGAATACCCTGAAGAAAGTGGCATTGGATTGAAAACCGACCAAAGTAGACAATCCTTGAAGGCTGTAGTTTTGGTAGTTTTCATCAAGCAATAAACTTTTAAACTTCTCAACACGCTTGGCATTCAGGTATTTCTTGAAACTTGTATGCTGAGATTTGAAGAACTGCCGCAATTGACTAACATCGAGATTAGTTCTTTCGGCCAAGTCAGAGATACTAAGTGTTGGATTGGCATACAATTGTTGATTATCAAGGGTGTCGTTTAGCTTTTTCTCAAAATCGGAGTGGTCTATGATCATTTCATCTGGGTTCAGATGTAGTAATCGAGGCACAAAAAGGGATTTGAATTTGAAAAACTCAGTAATGGAAAAAGCTAGGATAAAGGTGTTCGCCAGAACTCCCAAGGGCATAAAAACATATCGGTTTATCCATAAAAAATTGGTGGCAAAAAACTCTGATTGAATCCATATCGGTAAAACCGCGTATAAGTTCACAATAAAGTAATAGCCCAATACCATAAATGTAAAAACCTGGTATCGCTTTTTTATTCTAAGCGACAGCTGTATTTCGTGTTTCCTGCTAAAATGGTAAAAAGCCAATACCAAATAGAAGAGAGAAATTAGAAACAACACATTATAGAGTATGATTCCCATAACATAATAATTGGCCATAAAGAAAGACTTAAATCCAAACTTTAGGGTCATATAGGACACATGGAACATTAATGGAAATGAAAGGTGCAGGGCAAGGTGTTTGACCCATTTCTCCTTCGGCAGTTGAGCCGAAATGATGTAACTATAGACAAGGGGAGGAAAGAGTAGATTTTTACCAGCACCAAAGAGTAGGCTCAAAAGAAGGTTTTCCTTAACGGTATTCCAAAAAATATTATTGATGAACACTCCTCCGACAATAAAACAAAAGACACCTAGGACAACAAGTCGAAATTTGTTTTTATAAAAATAGAAGAGTGCCAGACACATCAGCTGAATGCTGATACATAAAGTCACGCCATTAAATATTAAATCGGGATAAGCTTGGTTCAAGGGTTATGGATTTACCCAAAAATAAACAAAGCTGAAGAAGGTAAGCTATTGCCGGTCTTCCGGTTTCTTGTCCTGAACCTCATATTCTTGAAAAATACCACATGATACCGGACGTTTGATTAATGATTTCTTCGACTTTTGTTTCACCAAAAACTCGATTTCCTTATTTAAAAACTGCATGGTAAAGAAGTTTATTTTCTAACGTTTCCTTGCGCCATTTATTTTCTCGGTATCATCCTTAAGCACTTTTCATGCGACTTTCCACATACTCCAAGACAACCATCCAGTTCATTTTTAGAATCAAAGCAGCAGTGGGCACATTATTTTCTTCGATGGCTTGAATCACTGCTTCATTTTGATTATCTACATTTTCATAAAAGGTCGAATCGTTTCCAAAACCTTGCTCATAGAAGAGAAGTCTTGTTTTTAGCTCCTCAAGAATCTGAAGCAAAACTGCGTTCTGACAGTTACGCACCAGAAGGTCATGGAATTGAAGACGCGCCTGTAACCTGCCAAAGGGAGTATGTGCTTGTTGAAGGTCAAGCTGCCTTTTACGTAAAAGGGAAATGTCGTCCTCCGAGAAGTTAGAACTTTCTAAGGCCATAATTTCCAATTGAGCTATGGTTTCATATAGGTTTTTGGCCTCTTTTCTACTTAATTGAGTGACCACGAATCCACGGTTTGGGATTGCAGATATGATTCTGGATTGTTCCAATTGGCTCAAGGCCTCTCGGATTGGGGTAACACTTACACCGATTTTTCTAGAAAGGGAGGCGAGGTTTATTGTTTTTCCCACTTGAAGTTCCCCCTTTTGTATTTGAAGTAATAGATGGGATTTTACCCTATTTCTGAGTATCTGAGGTTGCAACATATCCAAATATACATAATCGTATACGATTTGTACATAAACTATACCTTAAGTGCTAGTTGTTAATATCTTAGCTAAACATAAAACCTAACAAGATGAAAAAAATCACCAACCTTTGTTTTCTAGTAGGATTTTTTTGTCTGATTGCCCTTGGGTGCAGCAACAGCTCGGATGATTACAATGTACCAAGGGATGAAGAGGAAGAATCGCTTATCCACATGCAAATGGTTACGGACACCGTTGACGTGAACGGATAGTCTACTTAAAGCGCAAAACAACCACACCCACGCCAAGAATTGCCTTATTCCTGTTTTAGTGTATTGGATTTATTCCTTATTTTCAGCACTAATCATTGATAAGGTAATTTTTTGTTCATGAAAGTCCGTTCTATTCCCGTTTTTCTCTCAATTATGTTGTTGCTCTCTTCTTGCAAGGAAGAACCCGCTTCAGCAGCTAAAACCCTTTATGAGACCCAATTGTTCAAGGCGGTTCAACTGGCACCGGTATTCAAAGATTCCAAGGCGTTTGTGGATTTGGTACCTAAAAGAGGTTTTTTGGAGTTGGAAAAATCATATCTAGCTCAAAAGGATTTAGAAGGATTTGATTTACAGGTGTTTGTGGTTGATAATTTCGAGGATAGATCTATGAAAGCTTTGGAGTTTGAGACGGATACAACCAAAACAATGTACGAACATATCACCTTGATGTGGAACAAACTTACCCGTGGGCCCGATGAGTTTGTGGCCAATTCTTCACGAATAGCGCTGCCCAATAAATATGTGGTTCCTGGAGGTCGATTTCAGGAAATCTATTATTGGGATAGTTATTTCACACTTGAGGGACTTTTGGTTGATGATAGGGATGACCTAGCTAAAAACATGGTAGATAATTTTAGCTTTCTTATAGATTCCATTGGATTTATACCAAATGGTACACGTGATTACTACAACACAAGGTCCCAGCCACCTTTTTATGGTTTAATGGTGGGTGCTTTGGCACGAAAAGACTCCACCTTAATCGCGAAATATCTGCCCCAACTTTTGAAGGAGTATCGATATTGGATGGAAGGCGAACAAAATAATTCGGATCATAAAAGCTTGAATCATTTGTTACCGGTAGCCGACGGCCGCTACCTTAACCGATATTGGGATAGGGGAGATACCCCCAGACCTGAAGCCTACAAGGAAGATCTTCATTTGGCCAGTGACCTTGAAACAGATTCTTTAAAACGGGAATTGTACAAAAACCTTCGGGCTGCCGCTGCTTCAGGGTGGGACTTTAGTTCCCGATGGTATAGTGAGCAAGATAAGTTCGGCTCTACAATAACCACTTCTTTGGCTCCGGTTGACCTAAATTGTCTGCTATATTATCTTGAAAGCTTAGTTGCTAGGGCCGCAAAAATGGAAGATAACACCGAACTGTTTAAGGAATTTGAGCTAAGGGCCAACAGTAGAAAAAAACTGATTCAGGATTACTTATGGAATGAGGAACAAGGTTTTTTTATGGATTATGATGTTATGGACGATAAGAGCATGCCGCATCTGACCTTGGCCGGTCTGTTCCCACTATATTTTAACATGGCCACTGAAGATCAGGCCATGAAAGTCAAAGAAATTACCCTCAACCACTTTTTAAAGGACGGTGGACTTGTAACCACTCTGGAACATTCGGGTCAGCAGTGGGACGCACCCAATGGATGGGCTCCATTGCAATGGATTGCAGTGCACGGATTACTGAACTATGGATACAAGGAGGAGGCGATGGAAATTATGCAACGTTGGCTCCATCTTAATGAGAAAGTGTATAAAGACACAGGAAAAATGATGGAAAAATATAACGTGGAAGACCTTTCCCTTTTATCTGGTGGGGGAGAATATGAGACCCAAGATGGCTTTGGTTGGACTAATGGTGTTGCATTGGGCTTTAAAAAGTTGTTGGAAGAGCTTGACGAATAAATTCAAGTAGTTCCTGGTAAGTTTTAGAGCGCTGGCCAGACCAAATGGTATAATCCCAATCAAAAAATGTCAAAATCTTTGCTGTTCATTCCTGATATCTCCGGGTATACCAAGTTTATCCAGACTACCGAAATAGAGCATAGTCAACATGTTATATCCGAATTATTGGAGGTTTTGGTCAATGCCAATACGCAAAACCTCAAGCTCGCCGAAATAGAGGGAGATGCACTGTTTTTCTACAAGGAAAATGATATTCCTTCCCAAGAAAATCTTCTGGCTCAGATAGAGGGTATGTTTACGGCTTTCTATAGCCATTTGAAGATGCTGGAGAAAAATAGAATTTGTCCCTGCAATGCTTGTGCAACGGCACCTAATCTTCAACTTAAAATCATTGCCCATAGCGGGAACCTTCAGCATATTGAGGTGCAGGGAAACAGAAAGCCTTTTGGAGAACAGGTAATAAAAGCACATAGACTACTTAAGAATTCCGTGGATAGCGATAACTATGTCCTCATCAGTAGATCTTTGGCATTGGACATTATGCTGTCACCATATTATTCCAGTAAGATTTATCGCTTCAGACAAGGTTCAGATACCTATGATGAGAGGGATGTGGAATACATCTATTCCTTCATCGACCCTTCGGAATTAAAATTGAACAGCTTCGTTCAGCCAAAATCCGTAACGCTGGAGGCACCTCCCCAAATTACTATGCAAGAGACATTTCCCATTGCTGCGGAAGAGCTTATGGAATACATTACCAATTATGCAAATCGTCATTACTGGCAAAAGGGAGTTGATAAATTGGAATATAATGAGTTGGAGGTAACCCGGGTTGGCTCTGAACATACTTGTGTGGTCAATGGTAAACACTTGGACTTTGTAACTGTCACTAAGGATGCGGACCCCAATCACTTAATCTATGGGGAGCTGACCCATAGCCATCCTTTTTTTGAAGACCTTTATCAGTTTTATACTTTTATCCCAAAGGCTTCCAACAGTTCTCTGTTAAAGATTGAATTATACTGGAAAATCAATTCGCCTATTAAACGGTTTCTCTTGGGGGCATTTGCAAATAAACTCACCTTAAAAAATGTAAAAGAGGCAGTTCATAGTTTGCACGAATTCATTAGGGCCAAATCGGTCTGACCAGACCTTTCCATTCACAAAGCAGGAAATTGTATCTTCATAGGGTGCAGTCGGCAGGATATTCAGGAATACCTTTGGCAAAGAAATTGGGCATAAAGTCAGGCCATTCCATTTTACTATACAATGAGCCTTCCCATTATCTAGTCTTATTTGAAACCTTACCGGCTGATGTAACGTTTCAAAAGGATGCGACCGGTGAAGTTGATTTCATTCACATCTTCTGCACCTCTTTAAATGAATTGATGGAAATTGCTCCCAGATATAAGGCTGTCTTAAAAAAAGACGGATTACTCTGGGTGAGTTGGCCTAAGGGCAGTTCTAAAATCCATACCGATTTAAAGCGCGATGCCATAAGGGAATTTATGCTTTCTACGGGTCTTGTTGATGTTAAAGTGGCTGCTGTGGACCAAGATTGGAGCGGATTAAAATTCGTATATCGAAAGGAGGACAGGTAATGTTCAACTTTTTTAAGAATACGTACTTTTTTTCACATTTTTTTTGGAATTAAGGCTGATGCTTTTGGTTATCTTTCGTTGCTAATTCAACCAAAAGTTCTGATAATGAAACATTGCACAAAAATTTGTTCTGCACTACTTTTTCTATTCTTAATTTCTTTTTCCCTCACAGCCCAAAAAGCTGATTCTATTCTCTACAATGGATTGGAGTTCCGCAGTTTGGGCCCAGCATTGACCTCAGGGCGGATTGCTGATATTGCCATCCACCCAAAAAACGAAAGCATTTGGTACGTTGCCGTGGGTTCGGGAGGAGTTTGGAAAACTGTAAATGCGGGTACGACCTGGACGCCCATTTTTGATAAACAGACAAGCTATTCCATAGGTTGCGTAACCATTGACCCTAATAACCCCAGTACTATTTGGGTGGGAACAGGTGAAAACGTAGGTGGTAGACACGTTGGTTTTGGTGACGGAATCTACGTAAGCCACGACGAGGGCAAAACTTGGAAAAATAAGGGGCTGAAAGCTTCCGAACACCTTTCTAAAATAATGGTACACCCTGAAAACTCTGATATTATCTGGGTGGCGGCCCAAGGACCACTTTGGAGCAAAGGTGGTGAAAGAGGGTTTTATAAATCCGTGGATGGGGGTGAAAGCTGGAAACGTACCTTGGGAAATAGCGAGTGGACCGGGGTTACCGATATGGTGATGGACCCTACTGACCCAAATACGCTTTATGCAGCCACTTGGGACAGACATAGAACTGTTGCCGCCTACATGGGCGGTGGGCCCGGCACGGGAATCCACAAGAGTACAGATGGAGGTGAGACCTGGACCAAGCTAACAAACGGTATTCCCACTTCCAATCTCGGGAAAATTGGACTTGCAATTTCTCCATTTGACAATGAAACACTGTATGCGGCGATTGAGTTGGATCGTAAAAAAGGAGGGGTGTTCATTTCCAAAAACCAAGGATCCTCTTGGACAAAGCAGTCAGATGCAGTTTCAGGCGGTACGGGACCCCATTATTATCAAGAACTTTATGCTTCGCCACATCACGAGGGGCATTTATACCTGATGAGCAATTATGTGCAGGTGTCCTATGATCATGGAAAGACCTTTGTTCAAATGAATGAAGACAAAAAGCACGTGGACAGCCATGCAATGGCCTTCAAAAAATCAGACCCAAATTATGTGTTATTTGGTACCGATGGAGGTCTTTATGAATCTTATGACCTAACGAAGACTTGGAAGTATTTTTCTAATCTTCCCATTACGCAGTATTATAAGGTTGCCGTGGATGACGCTGCGCCGTTCTACAATATTTATGGAGGTACACAGGATAATGGCTCCCATGGTGGCCCGTCAAGGACCCGAAGTAGTGAAGGAATTCTAAATTCGGATTGGTGGATTACCCTTGGCGCCGATGGACATCAATCGGCCACCGAACCTGGCAATCCGGATATTACATACGGTGAATTCCAACAAGGGTGGTTATGGAGAATTGATCAAACAACTGGTGAAACCGTTTTTATCCAACCCCAACCAAAAGCGGGTGAACCCCATGAAAGATTTAACTGGGATGCCCCAATTTTGGTGAGCCCACACAATCCAACCCGTTTGTATTTTGCTTCGTACAGAGTTTGGAAATCCGAGAACCGAGGTGATGATTGGACTCCAATTTCCAACGATTTGACTCGAAATGAAGAACGTTTGGCCCTGCCAATTATGGGTAGACAGCAAAGTTGGGACAATCCATGGGATGTTGCAGCCATGTCAAACTATAATACAATTACCTCTTTAGCGGAATCTCCAATTCAGGAAGGACTTTTATATGCTGGAACGGATGATGGAATTCTTCAAGTTACCGAAGATGGGGGAACTAGCTGGAGAAAGATTAATCTTGGTAATATCAAAGGTGTTCCAAATAGAGCATTTGTAAATGATGTGCGCGCTGATCTATATGATGCGCACACCGTGTATTTGGTATTGGACAATCATAAAGAAGGTGATTATAAACCATACCTATTAAAAAGTACGGACAAAGGAAACAGCTGGACTTTCATTAATGGAAACCTCCCCAAAAGGTTGGTTACTTGGAGAATTGTTCAGGACCATAAGCAACGAGGACTTCTTTTTGCGGCAACAGAATTCGGAATTTATTTTACCAAAAATGGAGGAAGTTCCTGGCTACAGTTGAAAGGGGGCCTTCCAACCATTTCGTTCAGGGATATTACCATTCAAAGAAGGGAAGACGATTTGGTCGCAGCTTCCTTCGGAAGAGGTTTTTATGTCTTGGATGATATCTCCGCTTTACGGGATTTTGATACTTCCAAAAAAGGTGAAGCTACTTTGTTCAAGGTTAAACCGGCCTATTGGTACATTGAAAAGGATGGAGTTTATGGACAAGGTAACGGACAGTATGTGGCCCAAAATCCGGCTTATGGAGCCACATTCACCTATTATCTGCCCAACAAGTTGAAGACCAATAAGGAGCAACGTTCCGAAAGGGAAAAGAGTTTAAACAAACAAAAAAGCAATGTGGCATTTCCAGGTTGGGATGCTTTGGATAAAGAAAAAAATCAGGAGAAGCCTGCCTTGGTTCTTATGGTGAAGGACAATAATGGTAACGTGGTAAACACCGTTGCAGGAACCAATAAGAAAGGATTTAATCGCGTTTCTTGGAACCTGACCTATGCCGATAGAACCGGAATAACACTAAAAGAACCATCGGGCGATGATGAAGATTTCTTCGGATCTCCTTACTTGGCCACACCTGGAACATATTCGGTTGAACTCTATGAAAGAGTGGATGGGGCTTTAAAACAACTTTCTGTTGCCCAGAACTTTGAAGTGAAGCCTTTGGCTAAAGGAGCCTTGCCGGCTAAACCTACCAGCGAAATCGATGCTTTCAGGGAAATGTATCAGTCCTTCCAGCAAGATTTATCCGCTACCAATCATGTTTTGGAAAACAGTATTTCAAAAGTAGGTGCGATGAAACGAGCTTTGGATGAGGCCACAAATCCGACAGCGGCTTTATCGTCTAAAATTCATGCGGCCAAGAGCCAATTAAACGCCCTTAAAAAATCTATGGGTGGAAGCCCTTCCAGGAATGAAGTAGGGGAGAAGACCCCACCTTCACCAGGAGAAGGCTCGTTTATTGGGTTGGTTGCGTTACGAAATACCTACGGACCTACTGGAAACCAAAAAGGTGCTTTAGATCGAGCTAGCAAGCAACTGACAGACATTAAACAAGAATTGAATGCACTTGTTAAGGGTACGATTCCTGCTCTGGAGTCTGAATTGAAGGCAGCCGGTGCTCCGTGGATCGAAGGTCAGGGCTTAATTGAAAACTAAAAGAATAATGAAGCGATTTCTCCCAATCTTGGTCCTAGGCCTTCTGGTTTCTCTAGGACTCCAAGCTCAGTACACAGCATCAGATTGGGAGGATCGCGACCAATGGATGAAAACCGGGACCCTATTGCAATTGATGGACTTGAATCAGGGCAGTAGGGTTGCGGATATTGGTTGCCATGAGGGTTACCTTTCCATGCATCTATCCGAATCTGTTGGAACGGACGGTAGGGTTTATGCAGTGGATGTGCGTTCCGATAGGTTGGAAACCCTGCGTTCCAATGCCAATGATAGAAGGCTTCGAAACATCATCACCATTCTAGGAGATTATGACGATCCAAAGTTGCCCAAGGATGAACTTGATGCAGTTTTTATCATTGATACGTATCATGAAATGGATTCCTATCAAAAGATTCTGCGGCATGTCAAGAATTCCCTAAAATCGGGAGGTAAATTAATGCTGTTGGAAAAGTTGAAAAAACGCGTTGTGGGCAAGTCAAGACAAGAACAGGTCACCGCACATTCCCTTGGACCTGAATATGTCCGTGATGAATTGCGGGATGCAGGTTTCAACATTATCAATGAAGTGGAAGACCATGGCGATTGGGAACGCGAAACCACTAAACAAATGTGGCTGATTGTGGCCCAAAAACCTTGATTTTTTCAGTATAGAAGTCTACTGTCGGCGGTATACGTAACCTCTAATTCCAGGGAGGTCCTCACCAACATTATTGGTCAAACGATCATCAGAATTGATTTGTAGTGTACCCAATACGCTACTTCCGGAAAAAGTAACTTGCGTGCTGCTTCCGACCCAAGTTCCACTTCCTGTAATATTACTGTTACATTGAGCAAAGAATTGATCGTTGGTGATGGCTGTGATGGAAATTCCTGATTGTGTCAAACTCCAGGTCAAATCTGAATTCAGGGTCAAAGTTCCCGTAATACAGTCCACTTCGTCCAACAAATTGGTGGAACTGGAACCGTCTTGGTCAATATCCTGGGACGAACTTATATTTACCTCAACCAACTCCCATTCACCTATAACGGCTAAATTCAAGTTGGTTTCCGGCGTTCCGGAATCGTCACTTCCGCAAGCTGTCAGGAAAACAGCAAATATCAGGGGAAGGCATTTTTGTATCATTTTCATAGGTTCTTTTTTTCTTCAACCTAAAATAATACAATTTCCCACAAATTCTCCAATCATTTAAGGCTTTCCTTGTGGATTTAACGATTATCGATTTTTAGTGTGATTTTACACTAAAAATGCCATTTTTCCCGTTACTCCACCATAACCCCATAAACTTAAGTACGATGAACTTAATAGCTAGAAGCCTTAAAACGTTAGGAATCTTAATTCTTGTCTTTGCGCTTTTCAATTCTTGTAGCGAGGATGCGAATCCTATTGGAACCGACCAGGAGCTTTCGCAAACAGAACTCCAAACCATTTTAACCACGGATGAGGCAGCTGGAACAGTGGACAATGCACTTGCTGAATTATTTGCGGGCGGTGCCCAAGCAGGTAAATCTGCCAAATCTGCAAATGATTGTTATAGTGCGGAATATACAGACACTGGATTTGTAGCCACCTTTAACAACTGCGCCTTAAATGGAACAGAAAATATAAATGGAACACTTACGGTTACCTATGAGGTCGGTAATGAAACAGCTGCTTTTACCGCTACCTATGAAGACTTTTATGTAGGTACTATCAAACTTAGCGGAACACGGGCCTATCAGTTAAACTCCAATGTGGAACAGAATACCATTTCCTTTACAGTAACCAGCAATATGACCGTAGAAATGGAAGATGAAAGTGTTATCACCGAAACCGGAACCAAAACTTTTGCTTTTACCTTTGGTGAAAACCTTGGAGATAGCTCTTTCAGTTTATCCGGTAGTTGGAACGTCACTGCAGATGGGAACACCTATACAATTGAAACTGTTGACCCACTTGTTGGCGGATTCAATTGTGAGCACTTGACAAATGGTAGCATGGTCGTATCTAAAAATGGTCTTGAAATCACAGTTGATTTTGGAGATGGTGAGTGTGACAATGTCGCAATTTTAACCTATCCTGATGGAACAACGGAAGAAATTAATCTGTAGAACAACATAAATTCCATTTAGGACACCGCCAATAGGCGGTGTTTTTTTTATTCGAAATCGAAGAGGCAAGAGATGGGGTTACCTTACTTTTTGATAAATTGTGGTGCTGAAGAAATATAAGATTATGCTGAAGGAATTGGTCAAAGACCAACGCGAGTTTTTCGCATCACAACAAACCAAGAATGTAAAATATCGTATCAAGTATCTAAAGCTGCTGCAGAAGGCACTAGTAAAGTATGAAGATGTTATCTGCGAGGCGCTTTACAAGGACTTCAAAAAACCAACTTTTGAGACCTTGGCTACTGAGACACAATTAGTGCTTTCCGAATTAAATTATATTCTAAATCGTTTGGAACTGTGGGCCAAACCTAAACGGGTAGGTTTTACTTGGGCCAATTTTCCCAGCTCGGATTGGATTTATTCGGAACCTTACGGGAATACCTTGGTCATTTCTCCTTGGAACTACCCTATTTTGCTTACACTCTCGCCTTTAGTTGGAGCCCTGGCCGCGGGCAACACCGTGGTGATCAAACCATCAGAATTAAGTCCAAATACATCCGCTATTATCGCGAAGATCATAGCTGAAGTTTTTCCTGAGGAGTATGTCTCTGTTGTAGAGGGTGGGGTATCTACTTCTGCGGCTTTATTGAAAGAGCGATGGGACTATATTTTCTTTACCGGTAGCTCCAAGGTTGCTAAAATAGTCTATAAAGCCGCTGCGGAACATTTGACCCCGGTAACCCTGGAATTAGGAGGTAAGAACCCCTGTATTGTAGATGAGTCAGCAGCCATTAAGGTTGCAGCCAAACGAATTGTGTGGTCTAAGTTTATGAACGCTGGGCAGACCTGTGTAGCACCCGACTATATCTTGGTTCATAAAAAGGTCAAGGACAAATTTGTTGGGGCACTAAAGCGGCAGATTGCCAAATTTTATGGAGATGATGTTCAACAATCTTCGGACTATGCCAGAATCGCTACGGACAATCATTACAAAAGTCTAAAGCAAAAGCTAGGGGGGCAAGAGATTTTGTTAGGGGGTATTTGTAACGATTCCGACAGATATGTTGCGCCCACTTTGATAAATGAACCTTCATTGGATAGTGCATTAATGTCCGATGAGATTTTTGGGCCAATTTTACCAATTATCTCCTATGAAACTGAGGCGAATATAGAAAACACCATTACAACATACGATAAGTCCTTAGCGCTCTATGTGTTTTCCAAAAAGAGAAAATTCCAAAAACGGATTATTAACCGCTACGGATTTGGTGGAGGGGTGATCAATGATGCGGTTATGCAAATAGCCAATAAAGAACTGCCTTTCGGCGGGGTAGGGCAGGCCGGTATTGGCGCATATCACGGTAAGCATTCCTTCGATTTATTTTCCCATAAAAAGGCCATTATAAAAAAACCGAATTGGTTGGATATTCCATTACGTTATGCGCCTTATAAGCTTCCGATACGATTGGCCAAACAATTCAAACGACTTTTTTAAAGCCATAAAAAATTATCTTCTAGACGGTTAGACTTTTATTAATCAAAAGTTAAACTGTTCGGTTTTGAAAGTTTTCCTTCTATCTTTAAAGTAAGCGACTCACTTTTTAATAGTATTACTATTATGAAATCTACAGACACCACCACAAAAAAAAAGATTTCGGTTATTGCCGATATCTCAGCCAATCTTGAAAATGTTATAGCCAATGCCACAGAATTGGCCAAAGCAATCAAAGGAACCGTTGAAGTTTTGTATGTCAAGGCCCCAACAGATATTGTAAAAGGGGACAATCAATTGTCGGCAATGAGGACGTTGCACCGGGACACTAGGGACACGGAGTCCAAATTACGTTCTGCGGTTGAAAAGTTCAGTTCAAAGACTGGTTCCAAGGTGACTTATAAAATTGCCTATGGAAACACCAAGAATACGATAAAAGCATATTTGGAAAAGGAACAGCCGCATACTGTTGTACTGGGCAAACCAAAATCTAAATTTCCTGGTATACCTGCTAGTGGAATTCCCAGTTTTATTATGACTGCCTGTGATGCCAATGTGCTGGTTACAGGGGATGATCAAAAATTGCACACTTTTGAGGATATATCCTTGGGTGTTTATGGAAATAGTTTTGAAGACACTACCTCTGGGGTTCTTGCTGATCTTAACAAGAAAACTTCAAAACCGGTTAGGTTGTTCAGTGTTAGAAGCGAGCAAGATGCCGTTTCAAACGAGGAGAACAAGGTACAGGACGCAGTTTCCTATGTCTTCACCGAAGGTGCCAACGTCCTGGATGGGTTGGCCTCCTATGTGAAACGCACCAATACCCAACTGTTCTGTATTCCAAGAAAATCAACTAAGGAATCATATCTACAATCGGATCGGGCGCGACAAATTGTTCAAAAGCTCGATGTGCCAGTCTTGATTGTGGCTTAGCATAAAAAAGACCGCCAATTGGCGGTCTTTTCTTTTCCCTAAAAGGGTTATGTACAACTAGAACTCAATTTCAAAAAATAGACTGCTACTTTCATTATCTTCAGTTACTTCTTCTCCTTTAAGCACCTCCCCATTTTCGTTTTCCAGCATTAGGTTGATTTTCCAATACCCCGTCATGGTCAATGACAATTTTCCATCATAACCCTGGTTTGTGGGATTGAAGGCTAAATCTTCATTATTTGGCGAGCTGTGATTTCCCATCCCGGGCATACGAGGGTCGATTTTTATCTTATAGTTCTCCACTGCCGGAAATGACATCATATTATCCATCTTGAACAGCATCGCTGAAAAATCATTGACTGCTACTTCTGGCTCCAAGGGCATCATCGCCAATATGTAGCGCGTGTCATCTGTACCCATGAATACGGACACTCTCTTTTTGTCGTCAGCAGGAGCTTTTACCTCAATACGTTCGGTTGCATTGTAGGTTTGCCCATCAACGGTATATTCCATTTCCAATTCCCAGTATTCATCCGCGTTTCCTGGCATCTGAAATACTGTAAATCCCTTATAAACAGAAGCATTATCCGTTTTTTCAATGTTGGAGGCCGGACAAGAATGCATCATTTCCGTCATATGCATCATGGGTTTCCACGAGACATCCGCATTGGAAAAGTAGCTACCCGAAGCCTCATCTTTGATACGTAAGAACAACTCATTATATCCAATGGTGAACTGTTCTCCCTCTGAGTAAACCTCTATGGTATGGTTGTTAGACGTCATCTTGGTCAATAGCGTATATTCCGATAGGGGATTTTCGTCGATAACAATGGGATCATCACTACTGTCGGAACAGGAAGCAAATGTGAATAGTAGCACTAAGGCGACAGACAAAAATTGTATTGATTTCATAATTAAAGTATTTTCTATTTGTATTGATTTAATTGATTGCATAGGAAACTGTCATGTAAAAATTCCTTCCCATTCTGGGAATATTGTTCCAATCCGTATAGGTGGAATAGAAGGTGTCGAATACGTTTTCAACTCCGGCCTTTACATACACATCATCCTTGTTTATACTGAAAGTCTTTCCAAAGGACAAGGAGAAAACAGTGTAGGCATCGGTTCTGTCCTCGCCAAATTCAGGATTGAAGTTGGTCTGATCAGCCGCTCCGCGCATACTTAGGGTTCCGGATAACTTTCCTGAATTGTACAGTAATTGCCCGGAATAGGATAGGGGACTAATAAATGGCAGATTTCGATTGTCCTGATCTGTTCCACGGTGATAGGACACCAAGCCAGTACAACGAAATGATGGACTTATCTTGTAATCCGCATCCAGGGCAACGTTATAAAGGGTGGCATACTCAAGGTTCCGATAGACTTTAACACCTTCAGCCCCAATGGTCATGACGCTCAAATCCGGATTCACTTCCCCAATAATATAATCCATGGTGTGGAAGTAGTTGGCATCCACTCCAAAGGTGATTTTCTCCAGCGGGAGTGAAAGTTTAAGCTTGGCTTCCAGAGCCTTTTCATTTTTCAAATCTGGGTCGCCGATGTAATCATGGTTGTCAAAACTGTTGAACAGGTAAAATCCAAAACCTTCCGAAACAGAAGGTGCACGGTCTCCGTAGGATACACCGCCACTAAACTCCACTGTGTTGAAATTTTGGAGGTATTTTGCACCTATACTTTTAAGAAAGCGCGTTTGCCGTTGTTCCATTTCAGGATAAAAGATTCGTAGGCTATTCAGCCCAAAGGAATCAGCCACATTGAAGCCCTGAACTGCCACTCGGGTGGTGAGCTTTAAGGTGCCCTTTTTAAGCTTTATACCGTCCTCCGCATATAATCCGGTATTTAAGGTGCGTACATCCGGCCAGGTGAGCATAAACATTTCCTGCTGGTTGGGGTCGTTGGGATACATGGTCATTTCCGCAAGGGACCTATTGTAAAATCCATCAAGTTTTACCAAAAAATTGTGGTTGTCCAAGTTCAATCGTGCTTGGGAATAGTAACCATAGGTATCACTCCAACCGGGCATGTCCATCCTTATTGGAACATCTGGTCGTTGGCTGTCATCCATGATATGCGTAATGGAATTGGCGTATAGTTTGGTCTCCCACTGTTCAAACTTTCCAATAAAATCAGTTTGAATCCAGCTTACAGAGCCAATAAACGCCCTTGCAAGGGATACATCCATCGGTAATGCGGGATAACCAACGTCACGGGCTTCGTCAAAAATAAAAGAGGCCAAGAGCTTTTGCTCGTCTGTTACTTTGTATCCCACATTTGCAGAAAGATTATATTTTTCAAACTGCGAAAAAGCTATTTCTTGGCCGTTACCGTCCACATAATTTTCAGCCTTTCTGTAAATGACATCGGTATCCAAGTAGAATTGTTCATTGGAATAATTCAGCTCGCCTCCAAATATCTGGGCCATATTATTAGCTTCTATTCCAGTTTCAACAGAGCCATTCCAATCCAAAGGTTTAAAATTGCTTTTTTCCAATCGCAGGTCGATAGCACCGCCTATAGTGGACCCCTGAACGGCTCCTTCTTGGCCACCGGCAATATGTACATCGGATAGGTTGGACACATCCACATAGGAGGTAATAGGATCCATTTTATCGGTACAGGCCCCAAAGATCCGCATACCGTCTATGGTGATGGCCAATCGTTCGGAACTCATATCGTTCAATACCGGCTCCCATGCATAGGCGCCTCGCTTGATCATGCTCAACTTTTTTGAGGATTCCAGATAAGCATCCAAAGTAGAAAGTGGTTTTTGGTGTGATATGTGCTCCAAGGACCATTTATAGGATGATATCAATATCACCTCCTCCAAATTGACTGGCAGAATGGATTTGGTAACGGGGTCTACCTGATATTCCTGGGCATTTACTTGATGCTGGACAAGGGTCAAGCATAAGAATATGGTCACAAATATTAACTGTTTCGGGTTCTTTACCATGCGGTAAAGGCTACCCAGTCGATTTTTGATTTTCATCGATTCGTATTTATTGGGAAAATAGGGTAGGGGTACCTACGCGTTCCTTGCTTGCGCCCGGAATACGCCAGATACGATCAAAAGGCCTAGCAGCTTTCCGGGGGCTGGGTAATATCCACGGCCCAAAGGGTGGAAATGAATTGATTGGAAAGATAAAAATTGTGTTGATTTTGATGCTCAAGTGAAATTACCACATCAAGCTCGATCGGGGTTTGGAAAAAAATGGGATGAACTATCTCAGAATTGCCGTTGTTTTCGCCAAAAGGATTGTCCTGATTCTGTTCCGCGCTCTTTTTTAGTTGCTCGGCCAAATAGCACTTGCCATTACACTGCAATTGAGGTTTGGCCTTGTTGACACAGAGCACGGTGGTGATGTAATTGTAATTGACCACATATTCAACAACCGGGGATAACGGCTTTATGAGCATGGTAAGCGCAATAATTACAATTACACAGTTTTTCATGGGAACAAATGTAGATAGGGCGGTTCCCAAATAACATGACAATTATCAGATAAAGGATAAAAATATCTTTTTTAGAATTGGCCTTTTATCCATAAGTGCGACAAATGTTTTCTAAGGTTGGGGCATTTGTATACATTTACCCCAAACTCCCCCTAAGTTTTATTTTTCTAACCTTTAAAAGCTCAATCGTATGCTTAGATTTTCTATGGTATTTATGCTATTGTTTGCATCAGCTCAGATTTTGGCACAAGCCAATGGTGAAATTTTAAAAAGGACCAAATTGACTTCTTTTGATGATTTGGTGGATTATATCAACACAAATGAAGTTCGGGACAGCATTAAACTCGATGCTAACCGTTTTGAGTACTTCGATAAGGTTCAAGTGCATGGAATTACCTACTGGAGCGATAGTTTAAAAGTTAATGGTTTTTTATTGCAACCTAAGGCTCGGGGTAAGTATCCGGCCATCATCTACAACCGAGGTGGAAGCTTGGATTTCGGTTCCCTTACACATGGGGTAGCTTCCATTGGATTGGGGGAATTGGCACGAATAGCCCATGAGGGTTACGTTATTGCTGCCAGCCAGTATCGAGGAAATGGTGGGAGTGAAGGAGCTGAAGAATATGGCGGAAGTGATATCAAAGATGTATTGAACCTGATTCCGGTTTTGGAATCAATTCCCAATGCCGATACAACTAAAATGGGGATGTTCGGATGGAGTAGGGGCGCCATGACCTCGTTTCTGACCATTACACAGACCGACAGGATAAAAGCAGTTGTAGTGGGCGGTCCTTCCACAAATCTAATACGAAGTATTGTAGATCGACCTGGTTTGGATCTATGGTGGTCGGAATTTATTCCCAATTACTCAGTGAGCAAGAAGGCCATTCTTGAAAAAAGATCTGCCGTATACTGGGCGCATGAATTACCCAAGAATATCCCCATTTTGATGTTCCAAGGTGGAAATGATGAGGCCGTATTAACCGATTACGTTCTGGATTTTGCCAAGGAACTTACCAAACACAAAGTGCCCTATAGGCTGGTGAAATTTGAGGATGGCTCGCATTCCTTAAAAGAGCATCGGGAAGAAGTGTATGAGGCATTGTTTGCTTGGTTCGAGAAATACTTGAATTAGGTATAATGATTTTTTGATGTTTTTAGCTCTCTCTATGTCTATAGAGGTATGGCCTTCTATGCGCCACACCACCTCTGGGCTCCAAGCGCTCAAAAACATCATATTCGAACATTTTCTTTTGGAACCGACTCCGATCCAACTGCTTTTGATGGATAGTCTGAAATGCACCATGTAATTCGGGCATGGTAAACTTCTTTGGCAATAAATGATAGGCTAGGGGGTATGCGGCCAAATCGGATTGAAAAGCTGCCAATGCGGCCGTGATAATTCTTTCATGATCCAACAATAATTTAGGAAGTTGCTGTACGCTATGCCATTGACATCGTTGAGTAAAAAAGTTGGGCTTGGGATGGGCCAACGCCTTATTGACCAGGGCATAATAGGCAACAGAAATAAAGCGCTCCTGAATCCATAAACCTTCGGTTTCAGGCAAGCTAAGATGAGAAAACAGCTGAGCAATTTCATTTTTGAAGGAACGATCGCTTTGCCCAAACGTATGGAACTGTTTGAGAAAGATGTTTTCCAGACCAATACGTTCTATTACGTTTCTATGCGCAGCTGTATCTAAATCCTCTTCTTTTAGCACGTAACCTCCAGGTAACATCCAGACCTTATCGGATACCTCTAATAGCAATACCTGCAGCTCATTGGTTTCGTACCCGAAAATAACACTGTCCACTGAAATATGGGGTATAAAAAGGTGTTCCCCAGATTGGATTATTTTAAGAATTTCCTTGGGCTTTTTTTCCATGAGAGGGTAATGGTTTGCAAGTAAAATGAAACTTCTATTTGCAAAATTAAGAAAATATATTTACTTTGTGTCAAATTGTCACAATGATAATTTTCATCAATCAAAGCATCGAACATGAAATTACATATCAGATACCCGGTGTTACTGGGCCTGGTGGTCTTGACCATTGGGGCAGTGCTGTACGGCAACGGTATATCCATTAAGCCAGTGGCCCAAGACTTGTTTACTATGAATTTGGACTCCTTACATTCGAAACAAATGACCCTTTCCGATAGGAAGGTATTGAGCTATGCGATATATGGCGATCCGCACGGGATTCCCGTTTTTTATTTTCATGGAGGCCAGGAGAGCCGGTTGTCCAGTGCATTTATGGATAGCACCGCGGCCCGATTGGGCGTCAGAATTATTGCCCCGGAACGCCCAGGTGTTGGCAGATCAAGCTTTCAAGAAGGTAGAACGTTTTTGGATTACCCCAAGGATATCGAACAGCTTGCGGATCATCTAAATATTGATACTTTTTCCATTTTTGGGTTGTCGGGCGGGAGTCCGCATGTATTGGCCTGCGCCCACAAACTGGATCATCGGTTGAACAAGGTTGCCATTGTCTCGGGAACGGCACCACATGATTATAAAGGGAAGCTGAAAGGAATGTGGTTCCCCATAAAGCTTATTCATTGGTTTGCCAAAAGCGAAAAGGATAAAAACCTTAGAGGGTTTATCGCCAATGATTATAAAACTCTGGACCAGAAACCACATCGAAGGCTTAGACAGCTACAACGTTTTTTGCCAAAACCAGACCGAAAGTTGTTAAAGGCAGAGCCTGAGTATGGTATAGAATTTATAAAAGGAAGCCGAGAAGCCTACAGGCAGGGTATAGATGCCGTGGTACAAGAATGGAAATTGTATGTGAGGGATTGGGGGTTTAAGTTGCATGAGATTGAAACACCCATAAGCCTTTGGTATGGTGATAGGGACAAGATGACCCCAAAATATAGAGGGCTGCATTTGAACAAGGCACTTCCGAACTCGGAACTCATTTTGTTAGAGGACGAGGGTCATTTTTCCCTAATACGAAATCATTTAGGGGATATCCTTAAAGGACTAATGTAGCGCATGGAGTGGAGTTAAGAATATTCTATTTGACATAATATAAATTATAGTACAAATGTCATTATTTAGTATTTTGGTTGGTATGCCATTCGTAAGCTATAATTCTATTATGTAAAATATCCCTCAGCATTTCGTCATTTATTGGAATTATGAACGGGGCCATGAAACTTTCCCTGGCGGTCGGCTGCGCCGCATATTTTCATTTGTATCTATAATTTGCCGTTATATAAAATAGCCGCTCGGCCAACACCACATTGCTTTCATAAAAAGTAAATGCCCTTGCATTTATTTTTATACGCAATTCTCAGCCACTTGGCCAGCGCCATTAAAAGCTCAGCTTTTCGTTTTTATTGAATCTTTTCGTTTAATTGAAAACTTGGAGAAGAAAAATTTCACGGGTTTTTCGTCAGCTTGTCGCAAAAGCTTAAAATTTAGCGGAGCGTAAATTTCTAAGCACTTGCTAAATCTTACTAGATAGTAACTTCACTAGCTTTTACGCTTTAAATACTCTATTCTTTCCTCCCCTCTCTCCTTTAAGTACCACCATTCGGTATTATCTTTTTTTCTGGTTGTTTTTACAGCACCAACCTCGTGAAGAAGTTGTCTTATTTCGTCTTCGGTATAACCGCCAATATTTTGTTTAAGAGCTTTCATAGAACGATCTATGAATTTTTTGTGCCAAAGTAAATCAGTCAATATTGATTTGACGGTTTCCTTGCTCTGATTTTCTAATCGGAACATTTCAAAATTATGTTGGAATTGTCTCTTTTGAAGACCGTAATTTATCCAGCCTGTTAACAGTCCTCCAACAACCACTCCTATTAAAGCCCATATTGCATCACTCATATTTCAATATTTTGTGTTAATTCCTTTTTATCTTTTTTCTTGATAAAAAAGAAACAAAAAATCAAGAAGAAAATATGCTTCCCCGCTCCCTTTGTGTCTTATAGCTTCGCTATTTGGGCGTTTCACGCCCTAACACAAAGCCGAGGGCAATCGCTCTTTGTGTTGACCACAAATTCACTCCCCGCCGACCCGCATTTTCTTCATGCCCAAGCCCTTGCCTACTTGTTTGACCAAAATTATATAAGTCCATTATAGATTTATTTTTATAATCTAATTGGAAACCATTGATAGAAAACTTCGTAGGCCATCTTTAATTCTACTACTATCCATTTTCTTAAATCCATCTACAATACTATCTATACCAGTTGGAGTTCCGCGTACAATTTTGTTGTTGTGAAAAATTGCAAGTTCATACCTAATTAGACTATTTGTATTCAATTTTATAGCAACTCTCCTTTGATTTAAAATAAATGGTGGAGGTCCTGCAAACTCAATAACAGGTTTATCAAATAAAATTTCAATTATTTCTTTTAGCGTTCCTGTGTTCTTCAACTGTTCTATTCTAACCCATTGCCAATACCAATTTAAGAAGCGGTTTATTGATCTAATATTTAGCTCATTTATTTCTACCCCATTATCAATAAATGACCACATGGTTTCAGTGGCAGTATCAATTGCCATCAAGAAGAACTTTTTTAAATTCTGTTCTATAGCGATATTTTTCTCTTTACTAAACTTATAATCGTATAATAAAGCGTAGGTGTCTGCTTGATAATCTGCTTCTTCTATTACCTTTGGGA
Source organism: Flagellimonas flava (assembly GCF_900129665.1). Lineage (GTDB taxonomy): Bacteria > Bacteroidota > Bacteroidia > Flavobacteriales > Flavobacteriaceae > Flagellimonas > Flagellimonas flava. Next base: position 954,074 of record NZ_FQWL01000001.1, on the reverse strand, counting down.
ACTGCCCAATTCCATTTGCTATAGATCCAATCAAATTATGTGCTTCTGGACAATAGTGCAATCCTTCATGAAATAAAAAAAGCCGACCAGCTTGTAAAATATTCGCTCCTTCTATCTTTCCGAGCCTGCTATTTAAACTTACGAACATACCATCATCGATTTTCCATTTGAGCCCAGTTTTGTCATAGTCGAATCCATCACCAACGACATTTTCATCCAAATCGATACTGTCATTTTTTAATGAAGTAGAAAAAAGCTGTGGTAATTTTATCCAAAGATGATGAGCATAATCCTTTAAATTAGATTCTTTCTGTGTAATATGGTCCAACCAATTTCCGTAAAGCCCTTCACTGTTTCCAATAAAAGTTTTAAGGTCATTTTGAAGTTGATCCTCCCATGATTTTCTAATTTCGGCTGCCATTTTCCTGTCATCTTCTGTGTAAGCAATAACATCGTCAGAACTTTTATCTATTAAAATGGCTTCACGGTATTTTGGGTTTTCGTCCCTGCTAAATTGATACGTTTGGATATATGGATATATATTAGGATTAATCCTAGTCCCAATAGCAAAAGCTACGGCTGTTGTCGATGCTACAAACAAATGTATTTTATCTTTATCTGGTAAAAAGTTGCTGTAAGCAGAAAGAATCACCTGAAATGAATCAACTATCTCATTCACCTCATTTTGGTTTGAAATTCCATCAACATGAGGTTGTTCTAAAGTCAAATCAAATTCATTTGTTGGATTAGGAAGTACCTCTAGAGAATGTTGAGGTTCAATCCTAAATGATGTGCCAACACGAATAAAAACCTCTCCTTTTCCCTTTTCAACTTTATCAGGAAGACCGATAATTTCTTTAACCTTAAAATTATAATTTTTCGGTTTTTCAATTTCCAGGTACCATTCATTTTTCTTGTGATGGTATTGATAAAATAAATATTGATTATAGTTACTACATAAATAACCAAGGTGAATTGCTAGAGGTATTGGAGCTAATCCAAAATACGCAATTCGTGAATTAGAATTTTCCCTCAATATTGGCTCTATTTCAAGTTTGAATCTACGTTGTTGCTCTAATGCCAACTGCTCATAGGGTAAATCATAAAGATCAGATAGTTTGACTTCAGTAATATCAAAATGTATAAAAACAACATTCTCTTCCTCAATATTAGAAATAGCCGATAAACATTCTTCTTTTGATATTTTTTTCTCTAAACCTGAATGCGCAATAATGATTAATTTTTCTTTCATATCAATCAATTAATGGAGATGGTATTGTATTTTCTAATGTTGATTTAAACAAATCAATTGTAAATGGTTTATCAATTTCAATCGCCTTGTAAATCGCCTGTTTTGCAACTCGATGAATTAAATCCGAAAAACTATAGGGTACGCGCTGGTCTTTAATATAGTTCATAACATCATCAAGTTTAGATTCATCATATTCAATGTCTTTAAGTATGTATCTAACAACTTCCTCTGCTTTTTCACCAGTTGGTCTTTCAAACACTAAATGCAATGATGTTCTTCTCCTAACGGCTGGATCAAGGGCATCAACTCTATTTGTGATTAGTATTACTGCAAGATTGACCGCATCTTTTCTAATCAGGTCAATCTGTTTTATCAGAACATTAAGCCCTGCTCTATCTTCATGATGAGCTTGATTTTGAGATCTGCTCGTTGCAATATCATCTGCTTCGTCAATAATTAAAATGCCAGATTTATCTTTTCCAAGCTTTCTCTTGGCTTGGTCGAAAGCTTCTGTTATTCTATTTGAAATCTCACCAACCAAACCACTACCTCTTATATTAGATGGTGTTTCAAAAGCTATAATTTTTTTATCTAATTTACATGATAAGGGTGTGCCTATTGATTGAGCTAAAGCGGTTTTTCCACAGCCGACGTCACCAGACAAAATAACCAAAGGGGTGCCTGAATAAATTTGATTTACTAGTGCTATCTCCTTTTTGTGATGTTTCGAATGCCAGTTTTTAATCTTATTACTGTCCAGCAACAAACTTAATGAAGAAAGCAAATTTGATTTATTTTCATCTATCCCTATCAGCTCATCATATTGTTTTTCAGAGCTTTTATTTGGATGTTCAGTATCGAATAGGTTCACCATGTTCCAATTTTACTTTGTGTTAAACCATAACCTTCCTTAGAATATGATTTCAGAACTTCTTTAGTTCCCGATAGAGCTGTTCCTGTTCCCCAACCCCAATCTTCTAACTGTCTGTCTACTTCATCTATGTTGTTACTGTTTCTATCTAAATCGACTAATAAATTCACCTTAGTGTCACTTGACAGCATCCAATAATTAATTCTCCCTGAATCTTCATCCGAATAAACCTGACCATTGGATTTCACTTCATAATGTAAACCTCCAATTTCTTTTCCTCCAGGAGTCTTAAACTGTAACTGAAAATATTTTAAAGCCTGCTTATCCAGCAAATACAAAACATCGCTTTTTATGCTATTAACCCTTTCTAGGCTTATTAAACCCCTATTCATGAGGCCTAATAAATCTTCTTGCACTTTCCCCATAACATATCTTGCTCTCGCAGCAGTATATGTGGTTGATTCTGATCTAGTATAACTTGTGCTCATATATTTATGTGGTGTGATTTTTAAAAGAATTACCAAATAACTTAACTAATTGGTCCATTGATTTAGAATCTTCTCCTTCTAAATCAAATCTTATAATTCTATTCCAATTGTCCCTTCCATGTTCTAACCAATTAGCAAGCTCATCTACTTTTAGCGCGCCCCAATTCTTTACTATATTATTTTTAGTATTAACAGGGTCAATTACGGACCACAAAGTGAAATCTTTGCTAGGGGAATTGTAATCGTTAAAAAGTATAGCTTCTCTTGTTCGAACAATATGAGCTAAATAACCGAACCACATGGCTAAAGTTTCAGCGTAGGTCTTTTTTACCGATAATTGGTCAAAAGCTTTAGCTGCTAATAAATTAATTACAAAACTCGGCGGGGCATCATCCCCACCAAAAATATATGACCCATTGGCTTGGGTATCTCTCCACCATTTAAGCAAACGTAGGCATTCATTAAACTTAACTCTACCTACCTCGTCATTACTGGTTTTAGTACGTTTTTTTATAAATCCAACATGTCTTTTAACAGAGGTTTTAATCTTTTCTCCAGTAGAACGTACCAATATTTGTTCATCAACATTATCTCCTTCTAACATTGGAACAATATCCAAATTTACTTTATCAGAAAATTTAAGTTTAATTGAACTTTTTGTTCTCTCCTTTTCAACATCAGGATAACAATCATCAACAATTTTATAGAATATATCCAATAAACTATGCAGTGCAAATCCATCTTGATTATCCTTGATTACAAAAGGTAAGTCTACATCGAGCCCTTCCACTTCGGCATCACCTCTAAAATGTCTTCTTAAACCAGTTCTGGTGGTAAATGATCCTGCGTTAGGTGTTGATACAACAATTAGGTTATACTCATCTGATTCTGCTTTTTCTTTAATTTTTTCTCGAACCTTATTCGATCTCTCTTTAATTTCGTCACGCTTTGTTGCTTCAGGCCTTATCCAATCAGCAAAAGTTGTTATTCTTTTGTGTAATACGGAATGTGTGGTTAATTCACTCATATCTATTTTTTTTAGTAAGGTATCACTGCTTCAACAACACCTTGTATTTTTAAATCGCTGGTCAGTATGATAGGCTGATGTTTTAAGGTTTGTGGAATTAGGATTCAAGACTATCTGTGACCGTTGTTTATAAATTTTAAATGTTCTTACCTCTAATTTTCCAAAACCAGCCTTGGTTCATAAATAGCAATCAAAACTTACCCATTCTTTTTTTGATTGTATTTGGGGTTATTACCGTTATGATTTTTACGATAATTTTTTAGCTGGCGTTTTTCCTCTCTAGTAGCTCCATTTGGGGTTTTTGCTTTTCCTACTACTTGTAGATGTGTAAATTTTTTCCCTGATTCTTTATGCTGAACTTCTCTCAACTTTGGATTACTAGTTGTTCCTTTATAAACAATTTTTCTTCCAACTTTAAGGTTGTAGTTGTATGTTGTTCTTTTTGTAGCCATAATTAATAATGTTATTTATCCCTAATACTTAGAAGCGTGACATTATCAATTTCTTTGGGAAAGCTACCCTATTTAGATGCTGGCATGATTCCATTTTCTTTCATCCAACCTAGCTTATTTTTAATTTCTTCCTTGGAAAATTGCTTTTTTGAGTCGTCAAATTTGTAAAAATAAGTGAGCAGTGTTTCAATATTTCTTGAGTCATTATTCTCGTTAATTTCTAGAATACAATAATATATTGTAGCAACTAATTCTACTTGTCTAGTTTTTGTATTTCTAAAAAGTCCAATGACTTTATTAATAGCCTCATTCTGTTCACCAAAATATCTAGAATAATAGATTTTGTATTTTTCAGTATGGGATGTTCTTGAATAAATAGGTTTGTGATAACCCTTACTATTATCAATTCTAATATCGAACCATTTTTGCTTTTTGAATTCTTTATTTATGGAATGCATGAAATTATTATCAAAAGGACCAGCTGCAAATTTTGCATATCTCTCTTGAAGATTCATGTTACAAGCGTGTTCACATAAATAGACTAGTTTTTGAAATTTCACCCTCCCGAATGTCAGCTCTTCCTTTAGGGCATTCACAATTTCAGCAGCAAGTACAGCTCTTTTAAAATATGTTATAGATCGTTCCTTGGCTAAGGAAGAATCATAGTCGTCTAAAGCTTCAAGCTCTTCTAATTCATTTTCGGTTTGAGGCGTGACGTATCCAGCAAGTATTAGGCCTTTTTCAAAATCCTCAATAGTAAAGTAGTTCTTTTTATTATTGGTTGATTTCATCTAAGGCAAGTTTAATTTTTTTAATAGCTCTTTCACGTATTTTTCTAATAGTATCTTTCTTAACCCCAAGACGTTCCGCTAAAGATTCGTTAACATCATCCGGTAAATACTTTTGTCCTCTTTTATACTCTAGATCTGTAATGACAACTTCTTTTTCTTTTTTGTTTAATTTTCCTAAAATATCCTTTGCTAAATCTCTTTTAGAAGCTAAAGCTTCAGGGTCGATATTTTTAGCTTCAGCAACTAAGTCATCAAAATAAGAATTAACTTGAACTTCCTCTTTTTTTTGAGAATTATGATAATCATAAAATAAGCGAACCAGAAATTTGTACAACCACCCAAGTATAGCTTTTCTTCGATTTTGAGTGTTTAATTTCGTTTTATCAAAAGATTTATATTTTCTAATTCGTTCAAAGATTTCATGGGCAATCTGTTTGCCAACGTGAAGGTCAACGTTCCTTGATTTACATTTGATTATACATTGTTCAAGAACCGAATCGTAGTATCGATCGACAAATTCGTTATACGCTTCGTCATCGTCTTTAGAACAAATACGTTCAAGCAAACCAATATCATCTAGGTTCTTTATATTGGGAGAAACCTTTATCTTTTTAATAGACATACTCTAAAGCGTGACAAACGCACAAATTGACATGTTAAATTGTCTGTAGAATTCATATAAGCCAGATAAAATGTACAATTTGAAATTTTTGTTAATCGAATTCCCAATAAGCGGCAAAATCAGGCCTAATTTCTTCAATAGATGATTCTCTAATCGAAAGCATCTCCCTTTCTTCTATTTCAATAACCTCCCAAAAAATACAGTACCTTTTTCTTTTTTTTCTTGATTTGTATAAGTCAAAAGCGATATATTGATATCCACCATCTCCTTTCTTTGTACCCCAAGAGTTTTTAACGAGAAAGTAGCATCTACCTTTTTCCACTTTATATCCTGAAACACACATGGCATGCCCTCCTCTTCTAGATACTTTTGACGATGACTCCACCTGTTTATGACCATTACTTAAATCTCTTGGGGTGCTTAGGGCAACAATACAAGGATTACCTTTATCAATGGCTTTTAAAACAGCTAAATAATCCCTTTTTAGACTTATTACTTTCGATATTCTAAATCTACCTAGTTTCTCAACATCCTCGCCTATTCTACTTTGGTTTTGCGGCCAATATTCTTCTTCCAAAATGAAATTGTCTTGTGCTGATCTAATAGCTGTAGATGTACTAGCCTTTCCATAAAAATCCCATAGAGATCTTTCTGATAATTCATATACCCCACCAAGCTTATTTTCAATTGCTGCTGTTGTAGCAAAAGATGTGCAAGTCCCATTCCATTGCCTCTTAACTGGTGTGTCTCTATCTCTAAGCGAGACTACTCTATCCGGCCCCCAATCTTTAGGAAAGGAACTTAAAAATTCGGATTCATCAATGGACTCGATTTCTTTGATATTTTCAAATCCAATAATCTGTTCTATTGGTGTAAAAAATAAATTCGGATTTTCCATTTAACTTACTTTTTGAAGATATTTACTTTTTATCAAGACGTCGAATAATATCTTCTATCGGTGTTGTATCAATACTCACTTTAAAGCTTCTTTCCATTCTAGATGATTCAGTATAAAATTCAGTTCCTAAAGAAACTCCAGAACCAATCAATGGAAATTCCTTCACCTTAATTTTTCTGCTTCTTTTATTATATTTCTTGTGTACATATTCTGTTACCGTTACTCTGGTAATTAACTCCACATTTTTCATAGATTTTGGAGTTTTGAATTCCTTCTTTAATTTTTTTAAATCAAGTTCCTTTTCATCAATTATAACATTTGAAGTTTCACTAACAGTTCCGTGGTAAATCTGATTGTCCTTAAGTGATCCATCAGCGATAAAAAACTTTAATGTTGCTGTCATATTTTTTGTGATCTTTAATTCGGATAACAACCCATCTTTCCCCGGATTAATTATTTCTGGCTTAATCGAGTCATTCAAATAACTAAATAGTTCGACCTCATACTTTTTAGAAGATTCATTTTCATCAACCAATTTTGCGGTGTGACCAACTATTTTAAGCAGGTTATATCTTGATTGACTCTTAATAAATTTGTCGTCAATCAAATCTTTAATAGTTTGAGTTGTTTCCAACTTATTAAGTTTTAATTCATCTGAAATCTTAATTTCATCCTGAATCTCGGCCTCAATATGGATACTATTTTGAATAGAGCCTTCTAAATCCTCTCTTTCAAGATTTTCTTTTTCGTAAAGAGCGAGTTTTTCATCAATCTCTTGTTGAGTCTTTTTATCCACTTTATCGTCATCGCAGCAGCTCATAACTGTCATACCTATTATGGTCACTAGTAAAAATTTAAATAATGGTTTTTTCATTTTTGCAGATTTATTTTAATGAATAATTTATAGTATAAACTTTAGCTTTAACAGCATTTAGGAGCAACCATTTGCTGAATATCAAATGATTAGTAAAGGGGGAAATACGTTGTAGGAAGTCAATATTTTGGAGTATTACAATATAGAAATTGGCTTTGAGAATCCGTTACATAAAAACCTTAGAAATTCTGGGGTTTTTCCGCAATTTTAGATGGTAGATTCTAAACACAGGAAATAAATCCTTGGACTTTAAACAAAAAATCCTTCCAATATAAATTAGAAGGACTTTTAATCATTCAAATAGGATTTCTCAGGCTCTGAGCACAGAAAGTCTAGAAGATAATTTCAGTAAAAAATTGACATGAACACTTGTTTTAGACACACAGTCAAAAATGTTCTTTTTGGATAAGCCCAATACGCTGTTTTCGATACTGCCAGATAACATTCCTTGCAAACCATCTACATGGCCCTCCAGAGAATTTACGTCGAAATAGTCATCAATAATGGCAATAATTTCAAGAATTGCCTTCTTTTGTTTTGAGTTTTCTAAGGAGAGTTCCTTCTGTAATTGTTGGTACCATTCTTCATGGATTTCGTTTTTTCTTGTAGACATAAAGAAAATTTTAAAAGCGGAGCCACCCCGTCAGCCCTGTCTACACAGTCTAGGACTGGAAGCGGTACTTTCGCGGCCGCTGGACTTGTGAGCGACTCCTTATCGATAAATAATTGTTTTAGAATTTTCCTAAAACTGTGTAGACGCGATAAATATACAAATGTTTATCATAAACGGCAGTACTTCCTATCCATTCCACACACATTACCCTCCCCTCCTACCTCGGGTCGTGTAAAAAGTGTTCCATTACCTTTTTAAAAGAAGATTTTTAGAAGAAATTTTTCAGGAAGTATTGTACCAACTTTCGCTTTTACCAAAGCTCAAGTTACATAACGCGGAACATTATAGTACAAATTCTTCAACAAAATGAGCATCAGTCATCAAGCTGATAATTATCATAGCAAAACAAGCTTTTCAAACCTACTTTTAGAGGGTTAAAGATAGAACGCCATGAAATTTTTTCCCCTGCTTTTTTCCTTGGCCCTTTTAACGTCCAGCTATGGTCAAGACCCTAAAGTAAAAGACCAAAAAACTACGCTTGGTTTCGAGTTGGATGCAGTGCCTTACATCTTTAACGGGTATTATGCTTCTGCCTGGGTTGGCCATGACCATTTTAGGTACAGGGCGGTACTCACCAAAATTGAGACCCCGGGTTTTATCCTGGAAGATGGTTTTACCAATAATGAGATGAAGGTTTATGCCGCCATTGTGGATTATTTTTTCAAACCTGGATTTGAAGGTTGGTGGATTGGCCCTGGATTGGAGTATTGGGACGCCACAATACAAACCGATGCCAAATTGGAAACTGCGGAATACAACAATACCATATTAACACTGGGCGGTGGATATGTATGGAAATTTCACAAGAATTTTTACCTAAACCCGTGGGCGGCGGTTCATCTTCGTATTGCAGGTGACAAAGAGGTGAGCGTAGATCAGCGTATCTATGAGACACCCTTGCTAATTCCGGAGATTTCACTCAAATTAGGCTGGCATTTTTAGTACCCATGACATCTAAAAAAAGGGATTCATGAAAATAGTAACGGTAACCCCTGAAAATGCAATCAAAGACCTGAAATGCTAGGGATTTAAGGACAAGACACTGTGGTTTGATAAGCGCTATGACGAGGGAATGCAAATAGAAATACAAAAGAACGAGGTGGATAAAATGATTGGGGTTATCGAGTATGTCCCCGCTAAATTTACATGGCGCCCAATATATATGTCCAGAAAACATCTTAATCTTTGGCAAATGCCGGTACCACGGTTTCAAAAATGGGTTTCATGATTTTGTCATCATTCCTGTCGTGACCCGTTATGACAATGGTTAAATCAAGCTCTTCTACCACCATAACACGCTGGCCACCACCTCCCCAAGCCAAGGTCATATCATAACTTTTGTTGCCCACCTGTACTGGGGTATGGTACCAAAAATAGCCATAACGATAATTCTTGGGCATCCAATCTATGGCAGGTCTTACAATACCGCTGGTAGCTTTTTCCAGATAGGCTGCAGAAATGAACTGCTCCCCATTCAATTTACCCTTGTTTTGCACCAAATACCCCAATTTGAGCATGTCGCGAGACATAATACTGGCCTGCGATCCCGCTTGAGGCAAACCACTGGCATGATTGAACCATTTATAATTGGTAATACCCAGTTTACTGAAAAATTCTTGCTGTATAAATTCCTCAGCTGTTCCGGGCACCACGGCTTCAATAACCGTCATTACCATCATGGGGTTATAATTTCCGTACAAATAGGTCTGGGTCTCCTTGGTAATGGGCTCGCTACGTTCAAGCAGTGTCTGCACCAGCCCCTGCCCTTTTAGTTTGACAGAATCATTTTCAACCTCTTTCCATTTTTCGCGGTCGATCGTCAATCCCCCCTGCATGGTCAATGCCTTATGTAGGGTGATTTTCTCCGCTCCTTGTGTGAATTTTGTAGGGTCCAAGTCTTTCAAGAAGTGAATCAAAGGTTTGTCCAGGTCACCCATGCTTAAATACCCCATTTCAATGGCTCTTCCCAACACCAAACTGGTATACCCCTTTACGGCCGAGGCTTGTCCGTGTGGCAAATTGATACGACCCTTTTTGTAATAGGATTCATATACCAATTTGTTCTTGTGTGAAATGAGTAGTGCATCGTAATTACCATATTTACCATCAAAAATATCTTGGGACACCTGTACAATTGCATTCTTTTTAGCCTCGGAAAGGTTGAACTTACCTACAGATAGGCCATCTTCCCTATCCGCTGGCTCTTGATTGATAAATGGGATATTTAGGTGCGGAATGGACCAGAATGAGACCTCATTGTCAAGACTTGAAATAGGATTCATCAAGGATGACAACCATGCCACACTGCGAACTGCCGTTGCAGGGAATGCGGTACTATGGTCACCATCAATCACTTCTTTATATACGGATAAACCATCATCCCGTCTATCATTTAATAATTTAATAAATGCCTCCATTGGTGCAACCACTCTCTCTTCTTCCAATGAGCCATGGGCAATAAAAACATTCGCATTTAGACTGGAGTTTTTATTTGACGACTCATAAGGTCCAAACTTGGTGTTAAGTTCCGTTAAGTAATCAAGTTCACCTTTAACCGTTGGACTACCAATGATGTAATTCTTGAAGGTATCGGGTTGCGACATTAGTATATAGGCACCAAATTCACCACTCAATGAGTATCCAAAATACGTACGGCTGTTGGGGTCAGTGCGGTACGTTTTATCAACATAGGTAATGACATCATTGCGAATAAAATCCAGATGATTAGTGGCTTGACCATATTGATATTTTTTCTGAATTTCAGGGTTGCTACTTTTTCTCATGGAGTAATCACGAAACCTACTTACATGAGCTCCTCTTTCGTTTTTCAGGTCTTCATTGATATCCAATTGCCACGAAATTCCAACTAGGATAATGTCTTCCAGCATGAATTCTGTAGCACCGGACAGCATTTCGCGATGCCACACGGCATCTGTATAATAAAGCACGGGATACTTTTTATTAGGGTTCTCAGCATAATCCTCTGGCAACTCTATATAAAGTTCATAGCTCCTTTCAGTTTTTGTGTCCTTTATAGGGACTACCTGGATCTGTGGTAATACCAAGGAAGCGCTGTTTGTTGTTGATGCAGTTTCTTTTTTGCCATTATTCTGTGCAACGGCATTGTTTGTTAGTATAAGAAGTAGTACCAGTAGCCCTTTCGTTATGCTTTTCATTGTTTTATTTGTTATATCTGTCTGATAAAAGTATCGTATAAACCCTCCCGGATTTCGTAAACGGGATAAGCCTTGGTATTAAATGATGAAATCACTTCATCATTGATAGAGGCGTTTTGCAAGAAATTATGAAGGTTTGTGTTTGAACGTGGTACTTTTGTCCTTAACTAAAAGAGTTCATGCTACAAAAGTCTTTGAAGAATACCATCCTCATTAACCTGGGTGCCTTTGTATTGGTGCTCACCCTTGAGCTATTAGGTGGATGGATGCACATAGATAAATATGACTCGCTTTATTCCTTTTATTTATGGGGACTTAGTTATACTGTAAGTATTATGACAGTGATATGGATAAATCATTTTATCCTTATCCCATATCTTTTTGATAAGAAAAAATATGTTTTATACGGATTCCTACTTATTGGAGCCATATTTCTTGGAGTCAGTATAAAAATATATCCAAAATTCAACTGGATCGGTATTACTAAAATGTCCTCTTTTCTTATTTACACTACAGGTACTGGTATGGCAGCTTTCTTTTTGCGAAGAAGCATGCGCGTTCAAAGAGAAAACAATGAAAAAGAAAAATTACAAAGAGATCTGGAATTGAACTACCTAAAGGAACAGGTAAATCCACACTTTTTATTTAATTCATTGAATAGCATTTATGCCCTTTCCAGACAGCAATCCAAGGAAACTCCAGAGGTTGTCATGCAACTTTCGGAATTAATGAGATATCAATTGGAAAGTGCTAAAAAGGACTTTGTTTCGCTGAAGGAAGAGCTGGAGTTTATAGAGAATTATTTATTGCTTGAAGAAAAACGGTTGAGCAAACGGTGTGCCATTGAATTTTCAATTGAAGGAGAGTCATCAAATTATAAAATAGCGCCCATGCTACTCATACCGTTTGTTGAGAATGCGGTTAAGCATGGGGCTCAGGCCACCAATGCACAGAGCACCATTGACGTGAATGTTTCCATAAAAAATTCCAGGCTTCATGTTCATGTTGTGAATTCAAAACATAATGTAACACCCAATTTAACAAGAATGGGAACTGGACTCGAAAATGTGCAGCGGCGACTAAATTTATTATATCCGAACGCCCATGTATTAAAGATCAATGATATGGAGGCAGCATATCATGTAAATTTAACCATTGACATAACCGAATAGTAGGAATGATGAAAATTGCCATTGTTGATGATGAACAGTTAGCACGGGAAGTGCTGGAAGAGTATTGTTCTAAAATAAACAACTTTGAATTGGTCCTAAGTACCGGGAATCCGATTGAGTTCGTGAATTTTATTCAGCAACATAAAATCGACCTCGTTTTTTTGGATATTGAAATGCCGGAACTCAATGGCATGGGAATTTTGCGTTCTATGATTCAATCGCCTAAAGTGATATTAACAACGGCATATTCTGAGTATGCCTTGGAAAGTTATGACTTTGGTGTGGTAGATTACTTATTGAAACCCATAAAACTCGAACGCTTTTTACAGGCAGTAAATAAAGTTTCCAATTCAACAATAGCAGAACCCAAACCGAATAAGAAACAGGAAGAACTTCGCATAAAGCATGATGGATTACCGATTGCCCTTCCACTGAAATCAATTAGCTACATTCAAAGTTTCGGGAATTATTTGAAAATTTTTACAGATACCAGAATGTATCTTATCTCCGAGACACTTATTAATATCACGACATTGCTATCTGAAAACTTTCAACGTACGCATAAATCTTATATTGTCAATTTGGACAGAATTACCAAAGCTACCCGAACGTATTTATTGATTGAAGATAAAAAGGTGCCTGTGAGCGCTATGTATAAGGTAGTCGTTTTTGAAAAATTGAAGGCTTTAGCGAAGCCGTGAATACTCCTCCTCACTCTCCTACTCCGCTCAAAGAGCTCAGAAGCATTGGTTAGCGGTTCGGCATAAATCCTATCCCTTTTTTAGCTACTTCTTAAGTTTTAATTACACAATCTTTAACGGTAATTGGTTTTTGTAAAGATATTTTTGTCTTCAACCAATCAAACATATGAGACGTAGATCACGGTTACTCCTACTCTTTCTATTCCAATTTGCCTTATATAGTTATGGGCAAAACAAGTCAAAAAACCAAACGGCAAACACCCAACTCTCTGAATATTTTTGGGATAGAACCGAATTTAAAGCAGGGTTTGTGGGCACCGTTTTTTGGAGCAATGGCCTGTCAATAGGTGCGGAATATCTCTGGAAAGAAAACGAAAAAACGAAAACTCGTAAGGGTATAGTACGAACCAATACCCATCAGCTCCTGTTCAACGGAAATTTGGGGTTTGTAACCAACTTTGCATCAAAAACGGATACTGGAGCATACACTAATTTCGGACTCATTTGGCGCCGAACCAATAAAAAGGGAAAGCAATTTAGCATAGAACTAAATCCCTTGGGGTATTATCGCTCTTTTTTACCAGAGACCTACGAGGTCAATGGCGATTCCGTCGATAAAGTTTTCTTGCCAGGGCGTGGATATTACGCTCCCTCATTATCTGTTGGAATAGGCAAACAACGTAAAGGCAAAGTTCGTTCCGGCAGTTATTTCAATATTAATTATAGTCCACGATTTAACTACAATGCAGGAACACTCCCAACCTTCTCGTTACAGTATGGTTTCCGGTTCAATTTTAAAAATAGAAAACAATGAAACAGCCATTAATCGATAACATCAAAATAGTAGTTCTGGCAATAGTTACACTGTTTTTCAATGCTTGTTCTAACGACCATACGCTAACTGAACTCGATGCTACAGTTTTTGTGCGTCATAAAGGTGCCGATATGCCGGCCTATATCAAGGGAAATGCCAGTGAAAAGATATTCCTTATTACCCTCCATGGTGGTCCTGGAGGTTTGGGATTAGGTTTTAGAGGAAATGCATTCAAGCAGATAGAGGATAACTATGGCGTGGTGTATTTTGACCAACGTGGGTCTGGAATGTCACAGGGAAATTATTCAGAAGATGATGTTACGATTGATTTAATGGCAGAGGATGTGCTCGCTTTGGTCAAAGTTATAAAGCGTATTTATGGCAATGATTCCCGGTTCTTTTTATTGGGACATAGCTGGGGAGGTGCGTTGGGCCCGGCAACCTTGTTAAAAAACCAAAGTGAATTTTTAGGTTGGATCAATGTGGATGGAAGTCACAGCCCCAAAGACCTTTATTTTGAATACATAAGAAACTTTGAGCGCGTAGCAGCCACGCAAATTGAACTTGGGAATAGTGTTCCTTTTTGGGAGTCCGTTTATGATGAATTGGATATGGTTGATGCGAATGTTGTGACTCTTGACGATTTTAACCGTTTGAACAATCTCGCATTTGATGCTGAAGATTATCTAAAAGATGACGACCTAATTAACAATGCAGAAAATGGAAACGTTAAGGTCTCTGATTATAATGTACTCACCTTTATTTGGAACATATTAAAAATTCAATCCATCTTGGACGATGATATTATAGGTGAATTGACCTTTACCGACAGGCTTTCAGAGATTACGATTCCCTCATTGATCCTTTGGGGAAGATATGATATGGTGGTTCCGGAATTGTATGCCCAGGAAGCCTTTGATAATTTAGGTTCCAGCGAAAAAAGGCTTGTATTTTTTGAACGGTCGGGACACTCGCCCATGTTCACGGAATCAAATCTGTTTGCGGAGGAAGTACTACAATTTATGAATCAAAATAAATAGTGCTATACAGTTTCCACTCCGCACATCTGCCTGCCTGAAGTGCAATAAAGACGGACCATAATACACTTTATATTTTAGGCTTAAATGTTTGCCGAGGCTAAACCATTGTTTATAAAAAAAGACTAGTCACATGCACCCATGGTAAAATTCTCTATTCCATGGCATGCAGCGGTAGATGGGTTTTCATAAGTGACTCCATTGCAGCCACAGACCGGGTTGATTTCAAAAGTAACCACGCAATCTTCCTTCTTGCTTTCGACACAATCTCCATTGTCCCCGTCATCATTGGCGCAACTCGCGCCTAACAATGTCAAAGCTATAATTAGCGGCAACCACTTTTGCATGAAAATTTGCTGATTTGTTTTTTATATGGATGGAGACATTCTGTAAACGTTGCGCAAGCTTTCTGAATTTCGGTTCAAAGGTGAAGAAATAATCAAATTATAGAGATGAAAAGCTGTTCAATAACGAAACAGAATGGACCTCAAAGATGATGGGATACTATTGCTCAGGCACTAAACGTATAAGTCTGCCAGGGCCCTCCACTACAATGTACAGGTAACCATCTGTCCCCATTTGCGCATCACGTACCCTGCCAATACCATTCAATAGGTTCTCATGGCCAACCACCTCGTTGCCATCCATTTTTAAACGTTGGAGGTATTCGAATTTGAGCGAACTGACGAAAAGGTCATTTTTCCAATTTCCATAAAAATCGCCCGAAACAAATGTCATTCCGCAGGGAGCTATGGAAGGAGTCCAATAATGCACTGGTTGTTCCATTCCATCCAATTCTGTAAGATCGGTAAATGTGGTCCCATCATAATTGATGCCGTATGAAATAACGGGCCAACCATTGTTGTTCCCTGCTTCCAAAATATTGATTTCATCACCACCTTGAGGTCCATGCTCGCCTTCCCAAAGTGCTCCTGTTTCTGGATGCAGGCTCATTCCTTGAGGATTTCTAGTACCATAGGTAAAAATTGAATTGACCGCTCCCGAAGTGTTATAAAAAGGATTGTCGGTAGGAATCTGACCATCGTCATGGATTCGGTGTATTTTCCCTATAGCATTGTCCAATTCCTGGGGGTAAACATCCCGATATCCACGATCACCTACGGAAACATACAAGTAGCCATTGTTGTCAAATGTCAATCTTGATCCATAATGGTGAGTACTATTGAGATACGGAAGTGCAGTAAATATATTCTGCACGTCTACCAAATTGTTGCCCTCTAGCCTGGCTCTTGCAACAGCTGTGGTTCGTTCGGATGAATTATTGGGATTAGCTCGGGAATAAGACAAATATACAAATGCATTATTTTCAAAATCGGGATGTATGAGCACATCCAATAACCCTCCCTGCCCTTGTGAAACAGCAGCTGGGACACCGGTGATTTCGCTTAATTGCTTATTATTATGTACCAAAAACAACCCTCCACCACGCTCGGTCACCAAAATTTCACCATTGGGCAATTGTTCTATCCCCCAAGGAATGCCGGGTATCTCATCGGTAATGGTTTCCAGTCGAAAGGTAAGGTCATCCGAAGATATCAAGCCAGATAAATCAGGGTTCTCTTCTTCCAACATCGCCTTGGTCTTCCCATCGATTTCGGTAAGAATATAGTTGGCTAAGTCTTCGATTTCTTGCGCGCTTAATGCAGATTCGTATGCTGGCATACCATTACTTGAATACCCATCGTTTATGGATTGGATAACATCCTCTGCAGAATTCCCGTAGGTCCAATCCCGCTCAACAAATGAACCGAGGTCTTGCCCATGGCAACCTCCACATTGATTTCTATACGTTAGGGCAACATCTGGCAAATCAACAATTTCATTGTCCGGGTCACTTTCTTCTTCTTCGGGCAATACGGGTTCCAGCGAATTGTTACAGCTCAGTAATATGGACACTAAAAACACCCATGCCAATTTGACTATAGTCTTTGACCATTGGAAAGTGTGGGTTAATTTGAAATCTAGGTCAGAATAGCGATTTGAGGTGATTGGGGCCATAAGTATCCATTTAAAATTGGGGATGAAAAGTTATAGCATGAATTACCAAGACAGTGCTAATTTATAGTGTCCTAGTAATTAGCGCATTAACGTTACATATATGTAACGTTGGATATTAAAATAAAGTATTGGGCCCGGTTCCTGTAATGGTATTTGTTATAGACAAATTACCAATTCTTGGAAGAATTTTGGAAATAATGCTTTAACCCATATGAAACTCCAAGGGGCACACTTCAATACAATAAAGTTTTGATCCCATCTTCCAGTTCAAAAATAGATTTTACTTCTTCTGCGTTTAGTGGCTTGTTAAAAACTGCAAGCTCATCCATTAGTCCAATGTATCCAAGCCCTAACATGATTTTCCCGTTTTCTGGTTCCCATGTAAACGGGTCATCTACATTTTTTATTTCGCCTTGAAAATTGCCATTGATGTATAGTTTATATGCAGGATGAAGCGTATTTATGTTTGAAAAAACCATAGCAACATGAGTCCATTTTTCAGACTGAAATGGAGACGGGTCTACGGTTACCGTGCGTCGGTCCCAATCAGTTTCGTCGCTATCATTATTCGGGTCCCAAACAGCAATATCCCCCATTGCCCCCATCCTAAATCTTCTAGGGGCATGATCCGTGAAATCGACCCATAGACCTGCATCACTCCATTTAGAATCTGTAATGCATATTGGATCACAATAATGTGGCGCCAAGGCTTTGTTCGGGTCTAATCGCAACCAAAATGATACGGTTCCGCTCCAGGAAGCAGCATTGTAGCCCACATTTTTGTGGGCTTTGTAAAATATTGCGGAAGTTTTAGCTTCTTTAAAATGAATCGCATCACCAACAAGACCTTTGCCTTTTGCCAAAACAACATTACTGTCTTTTAAACCTGCTACGGACGTGGTTGTTTTTTTATAGTTTTCTGCGGTGTATATCATGGTATCTCCAACGGCTATGTCGGCAGAGGGTTTGCCATCAAAAGAGCTAAAAAAAAGTATATGGCCTTTTAACCCGTTCTCTTGGGAAAAGGAAACAAATGGAAGGGAAATAAATAGTAAAACCGTTATCAATAAGGTCTTGGTATTATTAATCTTCATAACTAACCCAATTTTCTCAAAACTAGTGAACTAAATAACCTTGTTATTATGTATTAGTTGATTCGTTTTCATGGTATGGTTGATATTTTTTCAACTAAATATGATAATTTAAAGGCCAAACACATGTCCATTAAATTGCCATCTTTCTTTACATTAGATAAAAACACCCTCTGCTTTTCTAAAAAACATGTAAAATGCGTGATTGTATTCATGTGGTGTTCTACCAGTTGTTTTGGACAAGGCGGAAACAATTTGGATGCCCAAACATTGGACCCCGCGATTTCCACACAACCTGCGCTGGTAAAACAATTGATAATTCCAGGGCTCCTTACCGGAACAGCTTTGTTAATTAACAACAGTTCTTTTGAAAGGGACCTTCAACCTAAAATAAATAAGGGTCTTTCCACCAATATTGATGACTACACACGGTTTGCTCCCATAGCGGGAATGTACTTGGCGGATGGATTGGGAATACCATCCAAAAACCATTGGTTTGATCAGACAAAAAATGCAGCTTTTTCACTAGTGATCACTCAACTGATTACTACTGGGTTAAAGGTGAACATAGATAAAGACCGCCCAAATGGGGCAAATAATGAAGCCCTTCCATCTGGACATACTTCCTTGGCCTTTGCAAGTGCCACAGTATTCTATGAAGAGTTTAAAGAAACCAAACCACTATTGGCCTACTCAGGCTATGTATTTGCCCTGTCTACTGCCTATCTTCGAATGGCGAAAAATAAACATTGGCTATCTGATGTGATATTGGGCTCCGCAGTAGGGATAGCGGTGACAAAGTTGGTATACCACCTGGACCATCTTTTTGCTTGGAATCCCTTTGTGAAATCTGAAAAACTGGTTGTTTTCCCGAACTTCGGTAACGGAACAACGGGCTTAAGTCTAGCGTTTAGATTTTAACAAACAATTGCAGGCAAAATCGTAAACAATCGATACCAAAAATAGCTTTTGGAAATAAACATGAACTGTTTGAAAACAGTGGAATAAGTAAAGGTTGTATATAAGCGTTTTAAACCCCTTACCGTTGCCGGGGTCGGAATACCTTCATCTCCTCTTGATTTGTTTCCATAAAGGGGCCACCTATCAAATCAATGCAATATGGGATGGCAGGAAACACTGCTTCAAGACATTCGCGAATAGATTTTGGTTTGCCGGGTAAATTGACAATTAAGGTATTCCCCCGGATTCCAGCAGTTTGACGGGACAGAATGGCGGTAGGCACATATTGTAGGCTTACCTGTCGCATCTGCTCACCAAAACCGGGAAGTATTTTTTCACAAACCGCAGTCGTTGCTTCCGGGGTGACATCACGGACAGCTGGTCCTGTACCTCCCGTTGTTACCACCAAACAACAACCCTCGTTATCAGCCATCCGAATCATTTCCTTTTCCAATAGCTCTTGTTCATCTGGAATAACGGCATACTCAGATTTCCAAGGACTGGCCAACCATAGGTTCATTAGTCGTTTGACCTCCTTACCGGGTAAATCCTCGTACTCACCGCGACTCGCACGGTCCGAAACATTGATAATACCGATTTTTATTGCCATACTATCTGCAGTTTAGAATTGAATTGGTTGGCATATTTTAGATGCCAAAATTAAACGAAATAGGCAACCCAGGTTGTTTTAACTTCTCTTTTTAAACAATAATTTCCTTGTATGTTCCGGATGCCCATTATATGTGTTACGGGATACTTGCAGGACCATATGGGACACGGGTCAAGATTATAGGTCATTCCTTGACTTATCAATTATGTAGGGCAATTTGCCCAGAAAATGGACTTTCTGACGAAAAATCTGAAAGGAATCTTTTTGGTTTCAACAACAAGCCCTATATTTTGTAAGAAATCATGTCATAAACCAATCAACCAACTGATTATTGCCAGTGATTATCCAAAATAAAAAATTCCCCCTACGCTACCTTTTGGCTTTTACGGCCCTTTTGGGGTGCAGTGAAAGTAGTCAGGATGATGAACCGGATATTATTATCGAAGCCCCATCAGATTTTGAGGTGAAAGTTGAGTCCTCAAACTATAATGGAGCCCAAATAAGCTGGAGCGAGTCTTTTGACCCGCAGAATCAGACGGTTTCTTATGATCTCTATTTTGAAGATGAATTAGTTCAAAGTAATCTGACCGTCCGCAATTATGATTTTACTAATCTTGAACCTTCCACCACGTATGCTGGAAGTGTGGATGCAAAAGACACAGATGGCAACATTACTACAGCTCAATTTTCCTTTTCAAGCACCGCTAACGAAGCCCCGTTGGCTTTCGAACTTGAATCGGTAACAGCAGATAATATCTCGGCAATTCTTAGATGGACCGAAGCTGTTGACCCTGAAGAGGAAGAAGTAACTTATGAGGTTTCCGTGGACGGAGAAATTATGGAAAGGGGTCTGACAAGGGAAATCTTTCAAGTCCGTGATTTAAAGGCAGCAACAGAGTATGCTGTACAAATTGTGGCATTGGATACCACCGGTAATGAAAGAAAGCTGGATTTTACCTTTTCCACTGCCAACGGAATCTACGAGGGAGATGTAAGCTTACCTTCCCAACAGTCCATAGAAAATTTTGGTAATCAAGGGTATATACAGATCACTGGGAATCTGCGCATTTCAGGTTTAGGTGGAAGTTCTAACGTTTCTGATCTTTCTCCCCTTGGCACTCTAA
Organism: Flagellimonas flava; assembly: GCF_900129665.1. Lineage (GTDB taxonomy): Bacteria > Bacteroidota > Bacteroidia > Flavobacteriales > Flavobacteriaceae > Flagellimonas > Flagellimonas flava. Next base: position 933,422 of record NZ_FQWL01000001.1, on the reverse strand, counting down.
AGGAGATCAACGGTCACTTGGATATCAATTTCATGCGAGATCTTAAAAGTCTTTCAGGTCTTACGCTAGAGAAAGTCGGTAAAAGCCTGCGAATCAACAATAATTATTCGTTGGAAAGCCTGAAAGGCCTGGATAATCTCAAAATTGTATTGGGGACTTTGGAGATTGAGGACAATCGGGAGCTAAAATCGGTGGAACATCTGGACAATTTGGAAACTGTAGGGAATTACCTTGCCATCAGATCGAATTATAAAATTACCCGGGTATCGGGCTTCAACAGATTAAATCTAGCTGGAGGCATCGATTTTTTCAACAATATCATTCTGGAACAAGTGGATGGATTTCAACAAGTAATCAATTTGAGCGATGACCTAAGATTTAGTGATAATTTCGAGCTTCACACCATAGATGCTTTCCATAATTTGCAAAGTGTTGATAGGTTTTATGTTATCGATACCAAAATTACTGACATCGATATGTTTTCTTCCCTGAAAATGGTTCGCGGAGTCCTTGCCGTCGCTTCCAATTCGGAACTTGAGCATATTGATGGCCTGTCCTCCTTGGAGGAAATCACATATGGAAATTTAGAAATAGGTAGTAACCCAAAAATCACAAATTTGGACGCTTTGGAAAACTTGCAGACCATCGGCGCCACTTTGAGTATAGGGAACAATACACTGCTTTCAGACTTTTGCGGCCTCAGCAATGTTATGCAGGGTTTTGTGCCCTCTGCCATTTACTTTATTGTCAACAATCAATACAACCCTACCATAGAACAGATAGCCAATGGACAATGTAAACCTTAGAAAAGGATTAAGCACTTTTTTAGTCGTATCTACCTTGTTTTTTTCTTGTTCCGAATCTGGGAACGAAGAACCGGTAAGTGAAAGAAACCAACCGCCATCCAATTTCTCTATCAATGTTTTAGATGTTCAAAGGGAGTCGGCCGATTTAAATTGGACCAAAGCTACGGACCCCGAAGGAAGTACAGTATTTTATGATCTCTTCCTTAATGACGAAAAGATTTTGGACAATACACAGGAACTTAGTTATAGCTTTTCCAATCTTGATGAAGCAAGTGAATATAATGGAAAGGTAGTAGCCTCAGATCCAGAAGGCAACGAGGTAACCCAGAGCTTTTCCTTTACAACCTTGGAAAATGGCACACCCTCAGCTTTTTTTGTGCAGGTGGATCGGGGGAACCATACCTACACTAGGGCCAGATGGTCCGAATCAACAGACCCGGAAGGTACCGAGGTAGTTTATAATATTACGCTTGATGGTAATGTCCTCGCTGAAGATCATAGGGATTTGGAATTTCTTCTACCCGAGCTAAAAGGGTTGACAACATATAACATAGTGGTAACCGCTATAGATGGGGATGGAGTTTCAACTACTTCAGAGCTATCCTGGACAACCCAGGCAAAAGTACTTGAAAGTTCCATAAAATTTGAGAATCAAATGGAACTGGATGAATTCGGTGAAAAAGGATATAACCAAATTGAGGGTGACGTATATATTGGTTCCAACTTTAACCTAACCGATATTACGGATTTAACCCCTTTATCTTCAGTGTCCTACATCAGAGGCAATCTTACCGTTACCAGAACAAGTTGCCAAAACCTGGATGGATTGGAAAACATAAATGATCACTGGATTTTTACGGAAATAAAAATTGTTGACAATCAGGAACTCCTAAATGTTGATGGACTTAGTGGGTTTGTAAACCCTTACTACATCTATATTAATTTCAATAACAAATTGCAAAATATAGAGGGCCTGTCCAACGTGACGGGGACCACAAAAGAGTGCACAATTTCCAGCAACGATGTGTTACTGGATATTAGAGGTTTACGAAACCTTAGAAATACACCAAAGGTGGAAATAGCACATAACGACCAGATTACAGATTTAAGTGGTCTTGAAAGTTTGATAAGCGTAAGCCAGGGAGTCTATATTTTTCAGAATGAACGGTTGGAATCCGCTAAAGGTCTTAATAATTTAAAATCGGGAGGTTTCGTGATTTTTGACCGAAACCCCAATTTAAAGTCCGTAAGCGATTTAAAAAACCTGGAGTCCGTGCAATCTTTTGAAATAATACAAAGTCCCCTCTTGCAAAGCCTTGACGGCCTGGAAAACCTTAAAGAGGTTACCAATGCCTTGCGTCTTAGTGGAAACAAAGCGCTGATATCTTTGGAGGGAATAGAGGGAGTAGAATTCAAAAATAACAGCAGAAATTATTATCATTTTGCCATTGTGGACAGCCCCCTTATAACTGATTTAGATCCACTGGCAAATTACAGCATCCCTTCCGGGAACATTAATATCAGAGAAAATACTGGTTTGACGGATTTATGCGGGATTACACGGCTTGCTATCGACTTCAACGATGAAATAAATGATAATCTGTCGATCAGGGACAATGCATTTAACCCAAGCTTACAGGATATTATAGATGGTAATTGTTCCCAATAATGTCAGGGTTCATTTCCCATTTTGCTGTAATCCTACACCAGGTGGGGATTACCAATGGTATTGTAATAATCCTCCATTATTCAGGCACATTGATAGTCCAATCATAGTCTTCAACCAATTCATTCAATAATGGAATCTGTCGGTCCAAAACAACAGCCAGATCATTAAAAATGATGAGTCCATTTGTTTTCGGGTTATTATCCTGCCCTTTAAAAACGGCATCCAACAAAGCGGCTTCATTCAAAAATCTGGAATTGGTCAAATCAACATGGGTAAGGTTATCCCAACTTTCTGGGGCGGTCACTTGCTTTAAATGTACGGATGACAAATTCAAAAACTCCAATTGGGTCTGTTCAATAAGATCTAATTCCTCGATGTAGTTGGCATACAGGTTCAAAGCCTTAATTTTTGGATTCGTCGATAGGTCCAGTTGGGTAAGGCTGTTATTGGTGATGTAAAGATTTTCGAGGTCTACATTTGCACTTAAATCAATTTCCTCCAGTTCGTTGAGCTGGAGTACCAATGTGGTCAGTTTTGGGTTTTGGGATACATCCAAGGTATTCATTTTATGTCCCCTGATGGTTATGTGGTACAATTCGGGATGTAAGGCTAGGTTCAAATCCTCTATAATACCAGTAGCACCTAGAAATTGCAAGTTGGTCAATGTGGACAGCCCCTGGATTTCAGTATCGTAATCATCACTAATAATTAATAGTTCCAGTAAAGGATTTTTAGAAACATCGATGGAAGTTAAATCACCAAAACGAACACTTAGTTGAATCAAATCAGGAAATCGTTCTATAATGGGGTCTATGTTGGTCAAAGTATTATCCCCCAAACTCAAATGGGTTAAACCTGGCAATTGTTCCAACTCCAAACTTTGGATTTTGGCACCAATACCATTACCTGTTATCTGTAAATTCAGTCCAGTTACTTCTGCGGCATCTGTAGTACTCAATGTTATGGTGTAGTCACCAGCTGTTGCATACCGATGCTCAATTTTGTCACTGGAAGATTGCACTTCAAAGGGTGCTTCGGCGACCTCCTCACTCCCATCGCCCCAATCAATATGATAAAGCGTGCCATACCCCTGCTCCACCGTTAGGTCTATAAATCTTGATTGAGCCAATACACCCGATTCAGAACGGATGTTAAATTCAGCTACCTTTTGATTTTTATAATGTCCGAACTGAAGAATTAATGGATCATCCAAGGTGAAGTTCTGCAATTCTTCTTGTGAAACGTATATTTTTATGCGTCCATGGGCTGTGTCCTCCATTTGGAACAGGTATGTACCCTCGGAATCTAAATCCACTTCTATTTCTTGGACCTCGTTATACGGAATGGCACTTAGTTGGCGGAAAATTCCATTTCCCTGGACTACGGTCAAATCCCCTGCACCGGAAGTGCTGGTATTGGTCACAATCTGAATAGGCAATGATTGTGTTGTTACCACAGGATCGGTTACTTCTTCCTCTCCGCAAGAAAAAATGATGATAAAAACTAGAGAAGCTAATAATGTATTGGGGAATTTAGGGTAGAATGGCATAGGCTGGGTTTGGTTATTGATTAACGTAGGATTGGTAAGATTAGTGCAAAAGTAGAGCTTATTGATCTCCGTGACCTATTCCGATTCGGACTGGATGGGAAGTTATTGACCATAGCCCTTGCTATGGATTTAATTGCGAATATTCTTTCATGGTTTGGGTCATCTAAGAAAATTGTAGGTTTTATAAGTCCAATTTATGGAAATATAGGGTTTTACCTTGCGGATAAGTTGGTTCACAACAATCATTTAGATTCCATCCTACATTCTATTAATTTGGCTTTCAATAGGTCCATGGACATACATGGCAATGAAATTAACATGAAAAAAGCGTTCTTATCTTCAATTCTTATATGGATTTCCTTTTCTGCGGCACTATGTGCCCAAGAAACCTTCCGTGATAATTTCAGTTCCTCGTTCTATTCCAACAATGACGGTTCACAAACCTTTTCAGGAAATTGGACGGAGACCAATGATGACGGAAGCCCAACAGGTAGCAGAATTAGGATTACTGGAAATGAATTAAGATTTGAGGATATAACCCGAAACAGCCAACGGATTCAGCGTTCAGCCAACTTGGCAGGTGCAACAAGCGCAACCTTGTCCTTTGATTGGAGAACTTCTGGGCTTGACGGTGGTTCTGGTGGAGAACAATTGAGTGTCCAAATGTCAAATGATGGCACCAATTTTACAACCATTGGTACGTTTACAGGAACTCAAAGTGGCAGTTTTAGTCAAGATATTTTGGTTTATGCTTCTGCGAATTCCACAATCCGGTTTATCAATGTGGGCACATGGCAATTTGGAGATTGGGAATCCAATGAGTTTGTTTTTATAGATAACGTGCTCATTACGGCTGCTTTCGATCCCTCAATAACTATAGAAGATGTTTCAGTCGACGAGGATGCAGGTACTGTTTCCTTAACTGCGACCCATACAGGGCCCAACGCTAGTGGGACATTTTCTGTTGATTATCAAACAACAAACGGCACTGCAACCTCTGGGACAGACTATACGGCCAGTACAGGCACGTTGAATTTTAGCGGTACTTCTGGCGACACAGAACCCATTATAATCACCATTTTGGATGACGCCATATTTGAAGCGGCAGAAGATTTTGACATATCGTTTACAAGCTCAACGGATGGGGCAGTGACCATTTCAGATACGGCGACCGTAACCATCAACGATGATGATAACAATCCCAACAACCCTAGGCCTTATGAAGAACGGGTTGCCATCAATTTGATGGGGAATTTTAAAATGTTGGGAAACACCAATCTTTTATGTACATCTGGCTGTCCGGCAAGTCCAGTATCCAATAATCCATCCGTGGTTATGGGGTATGCCGATGTGGATGGTGACGGTGCAACTGTAAATTCCTCTAGTAGCAACCTTAATTTGCCCGTGGGTTCAACAGTTTCTTGGGCTGGTCTGTACTGGGGAGGGGTTTATAATAGTACTTATGGGGGTATTACCAATCCATCTGGTTCTTTAAATATTGACCAAGTGAAGTTCATGGATCCAACGTCTGGGTCATATACTACGATAAATTCGGAAGTGCGTAATATTGAAACAACATCTTTTGCAGGATGGAATAGTTTCATGGCCTATGCCGATGTAACTGCCCAAGTCCAAACTGGAGGAAATGGAAATTATTTCGTAGCCGATATTGCCCTTGCAACAGGAAGTTCGTTCACGGGCCCACATGGTGGATGGACCTTAGTCGTAATCTATTCCGACCCAGCGGATACCTCAAGAAATGTAAGTGTGTGGGATGGTTTTGATTTTTTTGGTTTTGGTGCTAACGATTCTTTTACCGTGACAGGGCTTTTGACTCCATCCATAGGTTCTTTCGAGACTCACGTAGGTTATTACGGAATGGACGGAGAGGCTAGCAGCACAGGTGATTTTGTAAGTGTTGAGGGGACTTCGCTATCCAATGCATTAAATCCGGCCACGAACATACTTAATGGAACAATTTCTGAGTTTGGAGTGGACCTAGGCACTAGAAACCCCAATTTTGGCTATAGTTGGGGAGTGGATATTGATGTTTTCGATGCTACAGGTCTTGTGGCCAACAATGCAACCGATATGGATGTAGTTCTGGGCAGTAGCCTGGAAGGTATATGGGGTGGAGTTTTTGTGACATCAAATGAAATTGCATTTCCAACAGTTGCCACATCTTCGTTTTCTCCGGATACTGTTTTCCAGGGATTGGAATCAACCGTGACCATCACCATTGAAAATCCATCCAATGGGGTATCCCTTTCCAACCTAGCACTTACCAACAATCTCCCCACCGATATGACTATTGCTCCTACCCCGGATGCCTCTTCTTCCTGTGGAGGAACTATCACTGCGGTTTCCGGAAGCAATAATTTCATGATTACAGGGGTAAGTCTGCCAGCAGGGACAACATGTTCGTTCACCTTTGATGTTGTGACTTCTTCTTCAGGAATCTTCACCAATACCATTACACCTTTGGACATCACAAATGACCAGAACATTCCGCTGTCAGGAACAACATTTTCCAATTTAACGGTAAACCCTAGACCTTCTACGGTCATTACAAATAGAGAAATCACTTTTAGGGTGAATCCGAATTAATGTTTTTCACTCCAAGAATAGTTTGAGTTCTACCTGCTTGAGTTTATTTAAAACTCTTATCCTTTTCCGCATAGCCTCTTTGCCCATATTTATGTACCTTTTGGTTTAATCTTTACACGATGATGCGATTTTTTACCACTAATCGTATCAGAAACCATATGAAGATATTAACAAAAGGAGAGTATTACGGAAGTCAAAATTCAGAAAGCTCGTTTAACGGAGTTCTGTTGTCCCAGTACACTTATCTGACGGATAGAACGGATTGGCATTACCATGAAAACCCTTATTTCATGTACGTTCTCAGTGGTAATATGAAAGACTGTAATACCAAAACCAGTACTCAGTGCCCAGCCGGAAGTCTAATGTTCAACAATTGGCAGGAACCACATTATGGCTCCAAGCATTCAGATAGGGCCAGTGGATTTCACCTGGAATTTGAGAAAGATTGGCTCGCAAAAAACGGAATTGTTATAGACCTTTGGGAAGGTAGCCAGTTGATTCAAAACCCTAAATTACATTTTCTGTTTGCCAATATCTATCGTGAGTTTGTGATGTCGGATAAGCTTAGTCCCGTAACTGTTGAGGTTTTATTGCTACAAGTGTGCGATGCACTAAGTCATGTAAAGCAATCAAACGCAAATGAAAACCCTGAATGGGTAGCCAACTTGAAGGAGATACTGCATTACGACACATCTGAATTAAGCCTCCATTACCTGTCAAAGGAGCTCAATGTCCATCCGGTACATTTATCAAGGGCGGCAAGTAAATACCTTTCCATGGGCTTGGGTGAGTACATAAGACAACAAAAACTTAAAAAAGCCTTCCCCCTTTTATTGGACCTTTCCCACTCTTTGACCGAAATAGCTTATCAAACGGGGTTTTCTGATCAAAGTCATTTTAATCGTGTTTTTAAGCGCTATTTTGGTACAAACCCCAAGGCCTATCGCAAAATGATGATGAAAAGCTTCTAATGTTAATTCCGTACAATTATCAATCCAAGCTATAAGCTATTTTTACCCTTCACTATTTATAATCCTATGCTCAAAAAGCTATTTATTCTGGCATTAGTTGGTCTCTCACTGCAATGCTGCGCCCAAGTCGAAAAAAAAGATTACGAAGGAAACTGGGTGGGTACCATTTCCGACAAACACAGCTTTAATTTCACAGTAACTTTGACTCCCTTGGAAGAAAATCAATATCAATTGACCATTGCCAATGAAACTACCCTTATTGACCGAAATATAAAATCTGACCTTGATGGTGAAATCCTCCTGACCTTAGATACAGACCTGAGCGTTCATTTGTTCGATGACGCCAAGGAAGGGGTATTGGCCGGTTTTATAAAATCAGGGCAATTTTTCTATCATGTTGCGCTAAAGTTGGATAAGCAAAACAATCAGTATACGGGACAATGGAATCCTTTCATGTTCAATGATGGCCTTTTCTCCAATGCTTTTGTCCTTTATGTGGAAAATTTGGATGACGGAAGCATGGCGGCCTACCCCATTTTTAGCGATACGCGTTATAGAGGGGCTTACGCACTAGACTTTCGCATGCAGCAGAATATCTTGTCATTTAGGGATTCAAATACCGGCTTTAGGTACAAGGCTTATTTTTTAAAGGACACTATAAAGTTGGAATTTCTTTTAATGGACGTGTTGGTCACTGACATTGCTCTGAGCTATTCGGAAGATGGAATTCCACTGGGCAATACCAATGCACCAAAAAACCAAAGTGCAAATACGCCGAAAGAGCTTAATGATGGCTGGAAGGTGGCTAATATAAATCGCTGGGGCATCGACAGTAATAAGTTGAACGAGCTTATAGACAGCATCAATACAGGACAATTGGTAAATATGCACAGTATTCTGATCTCAAAGGAAAACAGTTTGGTTTTCGAGGCATATTTTGATGCATTCAATGCCCAAATTCCACATACATTGATGTCCGGTTCCAAGAGTGTTTCTTCCGCAATGATAGGCATAGCTATTGACGGGAAAATCGTTCGGGATGTGGATGAAAAATTATATGGTTTTATTCCTGAAAAATATCAGTATACCATAGACTCTTTAAAATCCAAGATTACTATAAAAGACCTGTTGACGATGAGTTCTGGATTTGATGTGAACAATCTTGCGCAGGAGGATTACTATCAAAATCCAAACAATCCCAATAGCTGGCTCCAAACGGTTTTGGAAGCTCCTATGGTAAAAACCCCAGGCATGTATGCTGATTATGGGTCTGCCAATCCATTTTTACTGGGTGTCTGTTTAAACGAGCGATTAAATCAGCCTCTTGAAATTTATATGGATGAAAAGTTGTTCGCCCCATTGGGGATAACCAATTATATTAACTTCGCTGACGATACTGGTCTTCTACCCTATTTTGGTGGTGGGATGTTATTGACACCACGAGACATGTTGAAGTTTGGGCAACTTTATCTAAATGGCGGAACGTGGAACGGCCAACAGATTATTTCAGAAAATTGGATTGAGAAGTCGTTCAAAAAACATACACGATTACAAGATTATCCGGACAAAAACGAATATGGCTACCTGTGGTGGCATGACTCTTACAATATCAATGGTAAAATTGTTAAATCCATTGAGGCAAGAGGTGCGGGAGGGCAATTTATTTTTGTCGTCCCAGAACTGGGATCCGTGGTTGTAATGACCGCCGGAAACTTCAGAAATAGAAAAGGGAATCAATCCCGAGAAATTTTTGAAAGATTTGTTCTTCCTGCCATTATAAACTGAAAGAACCCGCGCGGTGCTATTTTTTATAAACCGTATTCCCCTCTTTTATGGTTTCAAGGACCAATATGTTCTTGATTTCAGCTTCATCTACCTTTAAGGGGTTTTTGTCCAAAATGACCATGTCTGCCAGTTTACCTTTTTCCAATGTCCCCTTGGAATCTTCTTCGAAATGCTGGTAGGCAGACCAAATAGTTATGCTTTTTAGTGCTTCATAGGGGGTTAGCTTTTCGCCAGCGCCGATGACCACACCGGAGCGAGACTTTCGCTCCACTGAAATACCAACCATTCGCATCAGATTAGGAAGGGCAACGGGGGCATCCGTATGGGTGGTGACTCTTAAACCTTTATCGATTGCCGTTCGTAATGGACTTATTCTGTCTCCCAACTCATCCCCAATAATCTGTTTGTGCCAATCTCCCCAATAAAAGGTATGCAAAGGAAATAGTGAGGCTATAACGTTTAGGTTTTTTAAAGAATCCAGCTGGTCTTCCCTAATGTACTGACCATGAATCAAAGTGGTTCTCCTATCATCATTTCCGTACTCATCGGCCGCAATCCTTGTTGCCTTGATGAATTGGTCTATTGCCGCATCACCATTGGCATGTGACAATACTTGCCAATTGTTCTTAAATCCCATTTTGAAAAGGTCTATGGCCGTGTTCTCGTCAGGAAAGGCGGGATATCCCTTGTATCCTTTTTCGGTACCATGAGGCCTCAGTACATAAGGCTCTGTTCTCCAAGCAGTCCTTCCTTGGGGAGAACCATCCAAGGTTATTTTCATTCCTCCAATCCTATAATGGTTTTGATAGGTTTTACTGTTCCATTTGGTGTCCATAATGCCATCTACATACGCATAGTCAATGTAGGATACTACATCCAGTTTCATGATATTGGCTTCTGCGGCATTAACAAACATCGTCTGGTCCATAGCTCTTCCTTCCTGGGCCGTGGTATATCCATAAGAAAGGGCCATTTCCTGACCGGCTTCGAAAAACCTACTTGCCGCTTCATCTGTAACAGGCGTCAGTGCCCTTGTATAAAGCGGTAAACCAGCCAGTTCCTCAAGTACTCCGTTGGGTTCATTTCCGTTTTCCCTCCGTATTATTCCGCCCTCGGGGTCTTTTGTCTCGGCTGTTATGTCCAATAATTCCAATCCTTTGGAATTGACTACAGCAAAATGACCTGAAATATGAATGATCATAATGGGATGCTCCGTGGAAACTTCGTCCAAATCGTGCTTGGTAGGAAAACGATTCTCTTCCAATACCGAATCATCAAAGCCCAACCCAAAAATCCAACCTGTCAAGGCCCTGTTTTCTGGAGTATTCCAATCTTTAAGAATTTGAATCAGGGCCGCGATATTGTTTGCGCCAGCATCTGGCGGCGGCAAGATTTGGGCTCCAATTGCCTGGGCAGAAAAAGAACCGTAATGGGCATGTCCGTCAATGAACCCAGGAACCAAGGTTTTACCTTCCAGGTTAATCATTTCATGACCATTCCCTGCCATTTCCATGGCTTCGACCGAATTCCCAGCAAATACTATTTTACCTTCATTCACCACTAATGCGTCCACATATTCAGGAGCCTCTCCGACCATGGTCAAAATATCACCCCCATAATACACAACGGAACTGTTTCCTAAAGACTTTTTTTCATTATTGTTGCATGAAAGCTGGAGGCCAAGGCCAAAAATTAAAGCAAAGTAGATACTGGTTCTCATTCGTCTTGGATTTAAATTTTGGTTCGTGCTTAATGTGTTTTCGAAAAACTATCGAACAATGGAAAGGATTGAAATCAATTCAATGTATCCATTTCAAAAAGTACCTAGTTTAAATATAAGGGGGATTAATCTAAAGATACCACATTCTTAGAACTACGTTTCTTAGCATCCACATTTTAATTTCGATTTAGATGAACCTAACGATTCAGCCAACTTTTAAAATCATTGGTTTTGGGCCTGCTAACGATAAACTCTTGGTCACGGGAATGTGCCACGGTAAGTATTAAACGGTGATTGAAGTATTTTGCTATTTTTTGAATGGCTGTCTTAGATACCACCTGCCCCCGGTTGATGCGAAAGAATTGATTGGAATCCAAGGTGGGGCAAAGTTCGTCCATGGTTTCATCAATAATCACCCTTTTATGTTGGGTGATCCCAAAGGTGATACTGTCCTCTGAATACGCATACAGCAAATCCGAGATACGCAATTGTGCAAACCCATCACCTTCTTTTACCAAAATACCCTCACGTTGTTCTGTGGATTGCATACTGGCCAAAAAGTTATGAAGAGTCTCTGGATTAAGGGTGACATTAGGTTTGGATCGTTGGAATTTATGCAATGCCTGTTGTAAATCTTCCTGCTGAATTGGCTTTAGGAGGTAATCTACACTATTTACTTTAAAAGCCCGAATCGCATATTGATCAAAAGCGGTGGTGAATATAATAGGACATTGCAGTTGTACTTTTTGAAATATTTCAAAACTGAGTCCATCGGCCAATTGGATATCCATGAATACCAGATCAGGGTTTTGGTTACGTTGAAACCAACCCGTACTTTCTTCCACCGTATCAATAATACCCAACAACTCATAGTCAAAATCCAAAGCCCGCAACAGGTTTTGTAATTGATTGGCCGCACGAACTTCGTCTTCAATAATCAGTATCTGCATAGGAATGTTTTTGATCGGCAATGGTCAACAAGGGTAATTCCACTTGAAAATGTCCATTATCCTTGGTAATGCCCACTTTTTTATCCGAAATCAGAGCATAACGACGCTCAATATTTTTAAGCCCAAGTTTTGTAGTGGGAAGTTGGGTAGATTTGGATTGAATCTTATTGCGAACCGTCAAGTGTTGGTTTTCAACTACCACATCAACATGTAATGGTTTTGCCTTGGAAACCACGTTGTGCTTTACCGCATTTTCAAGCAGGAGTTGAAGACTCATGGGAATAATCAGATAATCCTTAGCACTTTCTGTTAGCTTCCAATCTACAACGAGGTTATCTCCAAACCGTTCTTTTTGGATATGGATATAGGCCTGGGCAAACCTTAACTCTTCACGAAGTGAAATAAGATTTGAATTTCCTGACTCGAGAATAAAGCGATAGATTTCAGACAATCGATTCACAAATTCTTTAGCCTCTTCCCTGGTATTTTGATCTATAATGTCCCGTAGTGTATTAAGGGTATTGAAAAAAAAGTGGGGTTGCGCCTGATTGCGCAGGGCGTCCAATTGCGCTTGCACTATGGCCCGTTTGGCCTGCTCCTCTTCCCGAATGTATTGTTTTAAATGAATGTAATAATAGATGGCTTCATAAATGGCCATGGTCATAGTGCTTATCAAAATTATGGGCAATACAATCCTAGATCTAAGTGGATGGTTATAGTTGCCGGTAAAAATATAACTGAGGACCGCATTCCCCGAATAATCTACAGCCAACACCGTAATAACTATCGAAAGAAAGAAAAGGGGAATGCGCTTGGAATTGTCCTTTAGACTTGGATATCTTTTCCGAAGTCCTATGAGTATGGTCCGCATAATCAACCAGTTTACGGTTGAGAACATTAATGAGACGCTCCAATTAATGACTGCTTCAATAAAGGGCAGTCTGCTGAAAGAGCCACCGGAAAACAGGTAATCGGTCACAAAACTTAGCAGCACAATTCCCAATATCATAAACCAGATATCGTTGAAGGCTAAATATTTTAAGCGTCTTTCCCTGTTTAAAAATCCCATAATGTTGGATTATAGATTGACCAAAGGCATGCCCTGTTTTGCTTGATAAAAAGTGAAGGCAATCCATGATCCGTACAAAAGTCCAAAAAGAATGACTACGAGATTTTGGGCCATCTTTGAGGCCTTCCACTTTCTGGTAAGCATCACTGCGAATAAAGGTATAATTTGAATGCCATGCAATCCAAAAAAATGGGCGACGCGTAAATCTCCTGCTATGGTGCTCCAATTGAGCAAGGGTAATCCCTCACCTCCATCGGCCACTCCTACATTATGGGCCATCTGGCCAATCATTTGCCCTCCTACCCAACTTCCGAACAGAACTACGATCCAACCTAGCAAAATTCCCCATTGAACGGGTCTAGGCACACTCATCTTTAGGCGTATGGTTTCTACAATATAGAAAATCATGGTAAAAACAACGATGCTTATCAATAAACCCATAATTCCAAAGAGTATACCATCCAATAAATTGGATTGGTTGTAGTGTGATTGCACCCCACGGGACGCCTGAAGGACCACAATAATAATCTCAATCGCCAAAGGCCACGAAACCAGATTGTTCACAATGTTTCGCTTTCTTTTTGAAAACGGATAGAGCGTTGCCAAAAAACCGGAAGTCAATAGATAGATACCTCCAGAAATGGAAAACTTTAAAGGCTTGATCCATACGTTTATGCCTGCCAACATCCGGTCATCGAATAGTAAACCAAGAATACAAACGGCAGCCAAAACAAAATGGAAAATACCTATGGCATATAAAATGGGGCTATTCTCTTTTATAGTATGAAGTATTTCTCTTAGATTTTTCATGATTTTTGAAGTTTAAAGGTTCTAATGATCATGAAAAGCACAAAGCCCACTGGCCCTAACATGAAAGTGGCGAACAGGCAAGGCGCCATCAACAGTTGGTGAATTCCCAGGTTTTGGTTTTGGTTGAGCATCCACATTCCAATGAGTAGGTCAAAGGCTAGGTAATGAACCCAGCCGGCCATTACGGCATTTTCAATTGTGAATAAAGACATGACTGATGATAAACTCCCAAAGTCCAGGCCTGCGCCGGTTTGAATATGCACTAATATGTAGTACACATAAAAAAGAGATAGTAGAAGCGGTATTACTTTATGATCTATCAAAAAACGGGTGACCTTCCATTTGGGAAGTATGATCATTAAAAGCCACATGGGCATCGCCATGGTATTGGCTATTGAAAAAACGTCTGCGGTTTCCATTGATGTTTGGTTTTACGGTTAAACATGTACCAAAAATCAATTTTCGACCCAGTATTTTGAAGTCGTTTCTGTTGAATCATCGCGGAGGTTGGTTGAATTGCACTACCAATTAAACCAATGTGTAAACTTAAGGGTGAGGGACCAACTTTTTCCAACGTTGGGCTCCAAAAGCTGGGTATTCGTATACACTATGAACAGATCTGATGCGGGTTTATACCTCCATTGAAACCGGGAATTAAGATTAAAATTCCTTGATTGCTCATTATACTGGAACAAAGTCGCAAAAAACAGCTTGTTGGTAAAGGTAACATCCACCTCGGAACCAATTAACCAAAATTCAGTATCGTTCCATGGGGCCGGTAGGCTTATATGATTATAGCTGAGATTGGCGTTCAAAGCCACATGGGGTTGAAAACGATACCCCAGTTCGGCATTAAGATTAGCAAGTCGGCCATCCAAATAATATCCTCCATAGCGACCACCTACAGTATAGGTAAACATACTTTGCGGTTTGGAACTATAATCCATACGAAGCGCATTCCAGCGGTGTTGTGTCCCGATGTCCAAAGAATCTTTCCCCGAGCGCGTGGGATCAAAAGGTGCCAATAGCTCAACATATTCGTTACTAAGTCCTACTTCAAAGCTGCTTCGGTTTCGGAAACTTAACAGGTACTCCAATTCATTGAAGTTATCCGTTCGCTCGAATTTTTGATTCAAAAAATAACTGCTGTTCAATTTTGGACCATGGCTCACCAATTTACCCTTTCCATCTTTTGGAAAAAAGGTGTGTCCCAAAAAAGCATTTAGGTTTATATAGTCCCTCCGGGGCACAAAACCCACTTCTGCGGTATAGTTTCCTCCTACTGATTCCTCTTGAACGCCCCAATTCCATATACGGCTTTTATACTCCAAATTTGCTGCTTGTGTTATCCCGTTTCCATCAATTCGATTCGGCGCAAAGGACTTGAGTACAAAAGCCTTCCCCGTCCATTGATTGTTGGAAGAGGCCAAATTATATTCCACCCCCAAATTCCGGTTAAATTTTGGGAAAAGGGTAAGCAATGAGTCCGCCTCGTTAGGATAACGAAGTGATTCTTTGTTCACAAACATGAATCCAATACTTGACCTGCTGAACACCCTTCGCTGCAAAGAAACCACCGCAAAATTCTGATTGGGCCTCCCGATATTGTCAATGTTGTCCGTTTGCATATCCATAATGCCCAAACGCCAGTTCTCATTTAGGTTCCCACTTAACCTTGCACCTGCCTTAATGGGTACCCCAAGCCCAATACGCCTAGAAAAAAAAGGTCGGATTGTTGGATATCCGAAATTGGCAAACAGATCGGCATTTTCTAAGAAAAACTGACGCCTTTCAGGGAAAAACAGCTCAAACCGGTCCAGATTTGTAACTTGACGGTCAACTTCAACTTGTGAAAAATCTGGATTAACGGTGAGATCTAGATTTAAGGAAGAACTAAGACTAATTTTTATATCGCCCCCTATCCTTTTCTCAAAAGTATTTTGTTCATCGAAATCTTGGACAGCTCCTCCCAGAATATAGGGAATAACCGAAAAATTGGTCCTTGGTGCCGGGGGTGGTGTATCCCAAACCAACACACCGGTATAGGCCAGTGAAGCGGTAGGGAATTGACGCGGAATTGGAGTCCAGCTTGATTTCTCACTGGATTTCAAATCCAAACGACTAAAGTTGATGCCCCATTCCGTGACTCCATCCTTATATCGAATGGACTTAAAGGGGATTGCCATTTCCAAAACCCATTTGTCCGGATCTTGCTTGACTTTGGAAATCCATTTGGAGTCCCAGTTTAAATCTACACTTCCTCCGCCAAACATGGTGCCATCCCATTGGGCCCCTGCGGCATTTGAGCCAAAGGAAAAACCTGTGGTTTGATTGTTAAAGGGATCCATGAAAAGCAAAAAGTTGTCATTCTTACCGAAGGAAAAATCACGTCGTAGTGATTCCACGAAATATTGACCGTGCTTACTGTTAAAAAATATGGCAGCCAGATAAATGTTCTTATCATCGTAAGTCATCCGAATCTCGGATGTTTCTTTGGCCTTACCAGTGTCCATGGGCAGGACCATAAAAAAGTCATCGGCTACATCTGCCTGCTGCCAGGCCTGTTCATCCACTATGCCGTCAATGCTAATGGGTTGTGTGGTTTTACGAATGTGATAGCGAAAATCGGCGTTCTTTTTTTGGGCAATGCCCTCAAAGACCCAAAAATTTAGAAAGAACAACAGTATTGCGGTGTTCCTAAAAGTTTTAAAGGTAGAATCTAATCCCATGGTTACTTAGGGTTGAAATTAGCCTTTTATGCAGCAACCTGATCACTTTTTATCTGAATGACATTAAAGCGGGTCTGAAGAACAAAAGTCTATCCTTAAATTTGGTCTGTTAGCGTGATGTACAGTAAACTAAAAACTATGGTCAACTACTCGGATTCTAAAGGTACTAGCACCTTTATCCAACCTCTACCATTGAAAATTTGACCCTTTTTTTCATTTATTTATGCTTTGAATCACAAGACACTAAATAATGGGACGACTTTTTACATTTATATTCATACTATGTTGCACGGGGGTATCATGCTTATGGGCCCAGCAAGATGTTTTCATTTCGGAATACTTGGAGCGATTTGAAAACTCCCGAAAATATCTCATAACCGTAGCGGAAACAATGCCCGAGGACAAGTACAACTTTAGACCAACCACAGAATCTCTGAGTTTTGCCGAGAATTTAATGCACATTGGGTATGCCATGGATTGGCATAGTCAGTCCCTTTTGGGCGGAAGGCAATCCAGAGAATGGAATACTGACAAACGCTATAAAGTGGCAGCTAGGACAAAAAAGGAAATGATTAAAATCCTAGACGAAACCTTTGAAGCAAGTTTACAGCTCATCAAACAATTTGATACGGAGCAATTCAATGATCAATTGGATTATTTTGGCCTAACTCGGACCAAGCGACAGATTTTCTTATTACTTGCGGACCACATCAGCCATCACAGAGGGCAGCTTCTGGTGTATTTGCGGTTAAATGGGTTTGTTCCCCCACGTTATGTGCTTTATCAATGATCAGACAAGGACGAAACAGTCCACATTATTATGCTGCCAAAGCATTGATGCCGGACACTTCGGACTTATTGTTCTAGAAAAGAACTGTTGTTTTGCCTCTTCTTTGCCATCACCGGAAATCAATAGTATGATTCGTCTAGATGAAAGAATGTCCTGCATCCCTAAGGTTATTCCTTTACTAGGTTTTAGCACTGTGGCCCTGATCATACCATGCTGTTGTGATTCGGTTGACAAGGATGCAATATGGCAATGAGGTTGTAGTTTAACTGCCGGTTCATTAAAGCCCAAATGACCATTTTTTCCCATTCCCAGAATACATAAGTCTATAGGGCCTTCCTGTTTAAGTAATTGTCCTATTCGCAAACATTCTTGCTCCAAATCACTATTTCCAGCATCAAACTTTAGATAACGGCCTTGATCAATTTTTAAAGGTTCCATAAGATGTTGTTGTAAATATTCATCACAGGAGCCTTCAAGGCTTGGTAAACCTATCCACTCATCAAGAGGGATAAGCCGCAGATGATGAAACAATGAGCTGTTTTGGGTTGCTATTTTGGCCAACTGGTTGTAAAGCGGTATTGGCGAGCTGCCCGTTGCGGCGCATAGTAGCAAATCGGGATGTTTATGCAATTCCTCCATAAACAAGGATGCCGTTGCAACACCCAGTTCCTCTTTTTTGGCATATTCCCAAACCCTCATGGACTCTCTTGGGTTTTCAAGGATGCAGCAAAACGCAGGGTAAGCCACCCACAAACACCTCCAATAAACAACAGTAAAAGAGCAACCTTATACCCGCCCAATACGGCATGACCAACACTAAAAAGCAGGCTGTTTAGAAAGATTACCCCAAAAATGAAACCTAACCAAGAACCTTTAGTGGAGCTATGGTCAACCAGATCAGGTAGCTGTTTTGCAATAGGACCCCACCAGCCTTTGGGTCTAACTTTTTTATAAAATTTTAGCAAGGTTGCATTATCTGTGGGTTTGGTCAAAAAGGTTACGACAATGGCGATTCCGGTGCACACCAACAGGAGAATCGTGGCCCTAATAAGTGCAACATCTTCATGATACCAACCATTGGTAATTTCCAAAACATGATCGCTGATCCAACCAAACCCATGCATCCACCGAACCCATAAAAAACCATTGGCCAGGATTAAGGCGGACAACATACTCGCGATTTCGGACCAAGCATTGATTCTCCACCAAAACCAACGCAACATCAAGATAATTGAAATTCCGGACACAATTTCAATGATATAGACCCAGGCCCCCGCAATGCTATCCATTTGCCAAGCGGCCATGGCACTAATCAAGAGCAAGAGTACAATGCTAATTCTTGAAACCAGCAAATAATGCTTGTCGTTCGCGTCTTTTTTTATAAAACGCTTGTAGATATCGTTCACCATGTAGGAGCCTCCCCAACAGAGATGGGTATCCATGGTACTCATAAATGCAGCCATAAATGCAGCTACCAATAATCCCTTAAGACCAACGGGCAAAACTTCGTTGATCATCATGGGATAGGCCAACTCAGGATCGGCCAACAATGCCTCTGTCGCTTCGGAAATGGGTAAAATAACTACGGAACCCAAACCTACCACGATCCAGGGCCAAGTTAGAATCACAACTCCAGCAACCGCAAACCATAAGGAAGCCTTAATAGCATGTCTTTCATTCTTTGCGGAGAACAGGCGTTGTACTATGTAGCCATCGCCCTGGGCCTGACCGAGCCATAGTATTCCCACCAAACAAACAAAACCGATCATTTCGGTAATGCTCACGTGGGAGATATCTGGAAACATATCCAAAACTCCTGCGGGCACATCGCTCCTACTCGCAATCTGAGTTCCCAGCTCCGTGGGTCCACCAACTTGCACCATCACAAAAATGGCCAAAATAATCGTTCCCAAGGTTCCTGCAGAAAAGTGTAACATATCCAAAACAACAACACCCTTGATGCCTGAACTTAGGGTATGCAACAAGGCAAATGCAAGTGTTATTCCCAATGCGAATTCGGCGCTCCACCCTAGCATGATATTCGAAAATTTAAGCATGGCCAGCATAATCCATCCCATGGTGAAACAGTTCTTAAAAATCCCAAAAAAAGCTGCTGTAAATCCACGGAGTAGAGAGGCCGACTTTCCGCTGTAACGGAGTTCTATCATTTCAGCATCAGTAAGAATCTCGGACCTACGCCAGTATTTGGCATAAAAGAACACCATCATGATAATGCCTGCTCCCAAATACCACCATAACCAATTTCCATAAATTCCCTTGCTACGGACCAGCGCTGTAACTGCCAATGGTGCGTCTGTGGCAAACCAAGTGGCTGCAATGGACGTACCCAAAAGCCACCAAGGTAAATTTCTGCCAGCAACAAAAAAGTCTGTGATATTTTTGGAGTTGTGTTTCACCACAAAAACCCCAATAGCAATACTCAGCAGTAAATATCCGATTATTACCGCCCAGTCCAAAAATGCTAATTCCATATAATTCTTTTTATGTCGATGCCCATCTAGCTAATCGAGTTGTGGTAAAACATCTTTTTGAAGGGTCAACATTTCATTACACATTGCTACGGCGTTTCGATAAGAATCTACGGTTGGCTCAATGAGAATGGCCTGTAATAGTTTATCCTTGGATTGCTCCACATAAGCTTCCACCAATAACTTATGAATACTTGCATGTAAGCGGATCGTGGCAGCAATACCTTCCGGAATTGGTTCCATTGACAGCGGTTGAATACCTGATGCGTCGCAATAAGCTGGGACCTCCACAACCAAATCATCCGGAAGATTGGGAATAGCTCCCCTATTGGGAACGTTCACCGCCTCTAGCCACTGTTTCTTATTCGACATTACGGATTCCATGATGAGCGTTGCTATTTCCCCTGAACTTTTGAAGCTCCCATCTTTATTTTCCAACTGTATTTCTTCTGTAGACCCAACTGGCAACAATTTTTTGCTCCAATCCTTGGTCCATTCCCTTTCGTAATCTACCTGGTCAACCGTATACACTCCCTCTGGGATTTGGTTATTTTCCCATGGATGTCCATCATAAGGGTCATAAAAGAACTGTAGTTGAGGAATTACAAATTCCTCCGCCCATCTAAGATACTCCCCATAATGGTTGGAGGCAGGCGAAGGCCATTGTCCGAATCTTCGAAACAAAATCCGCCCCAAGGCCAGTTCATGCCATTGGGCAAGCCAGTCCCCTTTTTGTTCGACTTCACGGAGTTTAGGATATAAATCCTCACCGGTTGATTTTTGTTTTATTTCCTGGAACCAGGTAAAGTGATTGATTCCGCAAGCTTTGGTTTGTAGGTCTTCCAAGGGTACTTGGAGCAGATTGGATAACTGCTCCCTTCCCATAAAAACGCCATGACAGAGTCCTACGGCCTTTATGGAAGTCAATCGAGTTACCGCTTCACAAATTTTATGTTCTGGATTGGAAAAATTCAGCAGGATGGCATTGGGACACAGTGCTTCCATTCGCTTTGCCAAATCCATGATTACCTTGATATTTCTCAGGGCATGGAAAAGTGACCCCACTCCCCCATTTTCACCATAAACCTGCTTAAATCCATACTTTCTCGGGATATGAAAATCTTGCGACCAGTAGACATTTCGGTCCTTTTCAAGGGCACATATCACAAAATCCGCTTCTTTTATGGCCTCATCGCGATTGGTTGTAGCCACAATTTTTGCATCCCGCCCCAGCTTCCTAGCAACATATTCTCCGTGATTTACCACATGATCTAGGTGTGATTTTTCAATATCCATCAAATGGATTTCCAAATTATCCTTGGTGAGCGTGTCACTTATAAGAATGTCCTGCACGATGATTGGGCCAAATTGCAGACTGCCCGCACCTATATATGCGATTTTTACCATTATAGCTATTTAGATGTCTTCCCTAAATACAAGAGAAAATACGTTTTAAAAGATAGCTATTTTGGCAGGTACGGTGAAATTAATGTTGATCAGCTTATTGTAGTTGGCTCAAGAGCTCTATAAATTGTTTTAAACTAAGGGCTGGATTATTGCAAAAGATACCCATAAACGATTTGGGACAAAATGATTTAGTTATCTGCGATCAACCAAGCAAAATCATTGATCAATTCGTTCAACTTGGTTTGTGTTTCGTTATCCAAATCGCTGGAACCCGGGTTGTTTTTAAAATCCATATATCCATCCCTAATGGTATTAGCAACCGCTTGTTCATGGATTTGGGAAACTATTTGCCCCAGCTGAACCCCATCAAATTGGTTACCCCCAATTTCAATATCGAAGAGTTTCGTGGCAGGCGTTAAATCCAGAGTACTGAATTCATTATTTTCTATAATCAACCGTTCCAATGCCGGATTATTGGATAAGTCTATAGCAGATAACAAATTATCGTTTATGTAAATATCCCTCAAAACTTGGTTTGAAGAAATATCAATTGTGCTAATCTGATTTCCGTATAAATCTATTCTATTAAGACCGGTATTTGTTGAAAGGTCAATACTTGTGAGATTGTTGTTTCCAAAATTTATTTCTACAAGGCCCGGGTTGTTCGAAATATCTACGCTAGATAAAGAATTATCACTGAGGTCTATCACAGATAATAATGGATTGTTCAAGATGTCTATAGAGGTTAACTGATTTTCCCTGGCAAGTAATTTTTCTAGCTTAGTGTTTTTAGAAACGTCCAAATCGGCAATTTGATTTCCGGTAACCCAAAGAAATTCTAAATCTAAATTTTGGGAAACATCCAAATCGGTTAATTGGTTATATCTAAGCCAAGCCGTTTTAAGTTTTGAGTTATTGGAAAAATCTAAACTCGTTATTCTATTATACCCCAGTGATAAGACTTCCAAAACCGCATTTTGGGAAGTATCCAACGTGGAAAGTTGCCCTGCATAAAAATTGCACTCCTTCAAAAATAAAAGCTCACTTACATCCGCGCTGGTCAGGTTGCTCTGGAGATCGGTGTTCTGGTCATTGCAAACAAGCTCTATATGCTCCACCACTTCCAAAGGTCCTGATATACTTATAGTGTACTCCTGCTGCTCCGGATAGGTATGTTTTAGCTCATTATTTGCCAAACTTCCGCCCCTTTGGGTTGATATATAGTCTTCTATTGTTCCATCTCCCCAATCTATAGTATAACTTGACCCCGTCAGAGACTTTAAAACAAGAGTTTTTTCAGTAATCAAGTCCGAGTCATCTACCGTTAGAGTAAAAAAATCGGTGGATAGTGGAAATGAATAGTCGACGGCACTATATCCAAAGTCCGCCGCGCTGTATCCATCCGCCTCTATATTTTTTGTTGAAGAGATTTTGGTTTTATCTTCTTCCACATTGAACTGAAAAGGAAGCGCAGTACCAGAAAGCTGGGATAATGCGGAGCTTTGCATTGGAATGACAGAAACAACCATCTCATTGGCGTCGATAACCAAGAACTCGGTTAAACTGTAATTACCAGCGGTTAGCAGAATCTCATCTGTTTCATAGTTGTCCCCAATCTTATTTAGGGGAAACTTTTCCCTTGTATAAATTTCCCGGGAAGCATTATCAGAAATACTTATCAAAGCAAATACAGGCTCCATGTTCTGCAAGTTTTTTTGCGAAGCACTTGGTGTAATTTCTATTTCGAAGTCTATTCGAAATACTTGGTTTCCCTCCCCTAACGGAGCTTCACTTTCTTTCGAATCTGAAGAGCAGGAGAAAACAAATGGGAGCAAAATCAATATTATGACTCCAAGTTTTATGCAATTGGGAAACTGTGGGGAATTCAATTTATGGGAAATCATACAACACCGTTTGGATATAATTGTGAAATAGTGTATAAATCAACGTAAGATTAAAGAATGTATTACAATACGCACAAAGTAATACATATATATCTTAACCAAGATATATCTGAAAACAAAAACAGAATTCAATTTACACTTAAGGTCAGTGCATCATATTTCAAGATTCTATCTTGAATAAGGTATCCATCCTTTAGTTATTCAGTAAAGAAAACAAGGTAAGAACTAAAAAAATTATGAGTACCTTCTGCAAAAAATAAACCAATGTTCCTAAAAGCTACCGCCAAATCTTTATTAGCGTCCGTCCTTATGCTTGGACTGTTAGTTTCGTGCAAACAACAAGTGGAAGAAAAAAAAGTGGAAGAGACAACCCAGGACAATACGACAAAAATGATTCAAAACGAAAAAGTGCTTAGACACGTGGTCATCTTCAAGTTTAACGATGACTCTAGTGAAGAAGATGTGCATAAACTCAATATGGCTTTTAATGACCTTCCCAATAAAATACCGGTTATAAAAGATTTTGAATGGGGACTTAACGACAGCCCGGAGGATTTCCATCAAGGTTTTACCCATTGCTATCTATTGACTTTTGAATCTGAAAAGGATCGAGACTCTGTGTATACTCCTCACCCGGCCCATAAGGCGTTCGTGGAAAGTTTACAGCCGCACGTTGAAAAGGTGTTCGTTGTAGATTATTGGACCAACCCATAGCACAAACACTACATCTTAGAACTTAAAGCGGAACTTGGGAATATCGATATTCCTCAAGGTCTGTTGGTGCTGATTTCAACACTTGGGATAAATCCTTGTCTGTTGCTGAATAAGGTATCGCTTATCCTCCTAGTTACATATCTATAAACCTTTGTTACATATCAGGAACTGAATTGTTTTTAAGGCCATTAAGTTTGGAAAAGCATTTGGAACGGGCATAAAGTGCCTTAGTTTATTCAAATTCTTCTTCCCCCAATACTTAAAGTCCAACACAAAATCAATTTAGTATGAAAACATGTAGTTATTTCACAAAGACCATACTGGTTCTAATGGTTGTCCTTTTAACAGCCTGTTCCGCAGAAGACGGAGCCACTGGTCCAGCAGGGCCACAAGGACCTCAAGGGGAACAAGGAATACAGGGTCCAGCAGGCACTGATGGAACCGATGGCATAGATGGAATTGATGCCAATTCGACCGTGATTTCATCAGGATGGTTTGAAATCAACACCTGGGACACGGATTTGAGCAATTTTAAGTTTCATCGGATTCCTGATTTGATTTTAACGGAATTTCAAAGGGAAAATAGCGTCATTTTGGTGTATCGAAGGTATCAACTTGTCCCCACGTTTACCACCATCGACCTGTTGCCTTTTTATGAGCTTGATGTGACAAATGGTAGTATTGGACTGGCCATCCAAAGTAAGGTATCTGGTAATGGTCTATTCCTTCAAGTTCAGTCCTTTGGTCGCGCTTTGGTCGATGAAGAATTCTTGGGGCCAGAAACCCAGTTCCGGTATATGGTCATTGAACCTGAATCGACCGCGGATAAATCAAATACATCAGACTATTCCAAAATGACCTATGAAGAGGTTGTTGAACTTTTAGGCATTAACCCATAAAACACAATGAAATGAAAAATTACGGTTTATTTAAAACTATTGGTCTTGTAATAGTAACATGCCTGATTCTAGGTTGTAGTGGCGAGGATGGAGAAATTGGACCAGAAGGGCCCCAGGGTGAACAAGGAGAGCAAGGACTTCAGGGGGAACCTGGAAATTCGAATGTTATTGCGTCAGAATGGTTCGGAATTGAAACCTGGGAAGATGATCGTCCATTCGGTAAACTTCATCCTATCCTTGAACTCACGAATGCCCAATTGGAAAGAGCGGTAATACTAGTATATCGAAAAGACACGTACTCTCCGGGCTTTAGTCTCATAAATATGTTGCCAACTGAAACAGTTAGAACACGCACTCGGATAAATATCCCAGTCCCAGAAAATCAATTGGAGATTATTGTAGAAAGTCTGAGTAACGACTTCGAGGTCCCTTCCAATGAATATCTTCCCCCCGAAATTCAATTTAGATATGTAATTCTTGAGCCTCCCTCCACTTCCGGCAAAGTTCCTTCTGTTGATTTCTCAAAAATGACCTATGAAGAGGTTGTTGATTACTTAGGACTAAAATCATAAAAACAAAATAAGATGAAGAACATAAGTTTTTTTGGAACTATTGGAGTGGCTATATGCCTAGTTCTGTTTTCCTCCTGCAGTGCAGAAGACGGGGCAGACGGGGCCATTGGGCCGCAAGGAGAGCAAGGAATTCAGGGGGAACCTGGAGCAAACGGCAATGCCAACGTTATTGCTTCGGAATGGTTGGATGTTTCATTCACCCCTCTTATACGTGATGTCCTTACAGCTACCCTTATGGACGATAGAATAACCACAGCAATGACAAACAATTCGGTCTTTTTACTTTATGGCAGGAATGGTGCCACACAACCGGAAAGTACGGTTTCCATCCCATTCACAGAACCAATTTTAGGGGTTTCCTTTTACTATATTCTGGATACGTCCATTGGTGAACTTGAAATTTTAGGAGTGTCATTGGACGGGTCGACACCAACTGTGGGTGTGATTAACCAAGTTCGATTCGTTATTATTCCCTCTGGCACGAACTCCTTGTCACAGGAAAATCCCACCTATGGTGAATTGGTCAAACAGCTTGGTTTGGATTACGGGGACTGAACTATCTGGGCTGTTGGTGACAAACCTGTTTTAACAAGACAGATGACTGCATTTCAATCAGATTTAAAAGTAATGAACTAATGAACAGTAAGACAAGAACACAAAACTTCTCAAAGTTCTATTTAGCTATATGCGCGCTATTTTTCTTGGGATGTTCCAATGACGGGGACAATACTCCCCCTCCCCTTTCGGAATGTGAAACAGGATCCAATCCCAACGTTACTTTTACCGCTTCCTTCACCAATCTTGATGATATAGATCATATAGAACCTTTGGGAGAGCTTCAGGCATTCCATAATTATTCAGCGCATACCTATGTTTTTATCAAATCAGATGTAGCCGAGGTTCCTGTATACGCACCAGTGGATATGGATTTGACCCATGTTTCCTTTAATGGCGTTGATTATCAACCTATGTTCCGTGCCAGTTGTGAAGTTGTACTCCGCTTCGGACATATCACCAATCCCATTGCCTCGATACGCGACTTGGCCACCAATGAAGGTATAGGACTGTTTGATTCCGACACCCCCACATTGCTTCAATTCCAGGCAGGAGAACTTCTTGGGATGACCTCTGGTACAGCAGAGGCTAAAAGTTTCGACTTTGGAGTTTATCATGAAGATAGGCCCCAAACATTTTTGAATAATGACCGGTTTCACCCTGTAGAGACCTTCAGATACTCCACCTGCCCATATGATTACTATTCGGGAAGCCTTAGAACTGCCATGTTCGACTTATTTGGCCCAAAGCCCTTGAACCAACCGTTGGATTGCAGAGGGCCAAGAGGCGTTGCCGGTACCATAGCCGGACCATGGTTTGATACGGTAGAAGTATTTTCAACACCCCATTTTGGACAAACGGAATTTTCTCCCTTGTTAATAGCAACCACATTAAGTGGGACGGTTAAAATTGTGCGGGGGACGGAATCTACGGTACATCGAACATCTTTTGGGGCAGCTACCTATGCTGATCCGGAGGAAGTAACAACCGAACATTGCTATGAGGTAAACTCGGGCGGATATTTCTATTTTCAATTACAGACAGATGGAACATTACATGTTGTTCGGCAAACCTCAGGGACTTGTCCCTCCGAATTTCCAACCTCAGGATTCCTGACCTACTATAGATAAATTTGAAGGCATAAGAAGCTTACTGACTCCTATCCAACTGTTCCTATGGTTTTTGTACCTTTTAACATTACAACCTCAAAATGAAGCATTTAATTTCCATATTGTTTCTATGCCTTGGTCTATTAGTTTCAAGGGGGCAATCGAAAAAGGAAATTGATTCGTTAAAGCAATTGTTGGCAAGAAACCAAAGTGTTCAGGAATCGGTCGCCCTGAACGAACAACTTTTTGTTTCGTATCTCTATGCTTCTCCCGATTCGGCCAATCATTTTAGAAAAAACATCAAAGCCATATCTGAGGAAAACGATTATGTCAAAGGGAGATATCTGTACCATTCGCTAAGTGGTAGGTATCATTTCGCGAAATCGGATATTGACAGCGCGTTTCTCCATATTGAAGAGGCTTCCAAAATTGCTGAACAGCTTCAAAACAAATCCTATTTGGCAGACTGCTATAAGAAAATAGGAGTGATTTACAATATCAGAAGAAACGATTCGCTATCGACAAAGTACGCCTATCTAGCTTTGAAAAATGCAAAAGAGACCGATGACTGGAGAACGCTTTCCTCCATATATATTTTACTTGGCAACCAAAGCTTTGAACGTACCGAATACCCTGAGGCCCTTTCCCATTATTTAAAGTTGGATTCCATTTATACATCCCAAAATGAGCTGGATAAATCACTGGCAGCGGCTTATATCAATGTCGGAATGATATATTCTGAACTAAGAGATTCAAAAGCCGTAAACTATATTGAAAAAGGCATTGAGGTTTACAAGAATTTGGAGATGGAAGAGGGAATGTACTATGGAGAGGTGGCTTTGGCAACCTATTACGATTTACTCCAAAATGATGAAAAGGCCATTGAACACTCCCTTAAAGCCAAGGATTATTATGAGACCTATGGAGACTTGCGTATTCTAAGCAATATTTATAGAAGATTGGGTGGCGCATATTTACAGTTGGATGATCTGGAAAAAGCCGAATATTATCTTTTAAAGGCTTCCGCGATTCCCGAAAACTCTCAGGTAGGTATACATAATGTTTCCAACCAGACCAACTTAGGAGATTTATACTGGCATAAAAAAGAGTATACCAAAGCCATCTTTCATTTTAAGAAAGCGGCGGAACAGATAGAAAATGGGGTTGAAAATGATGCAATGCCCATTCAACTTCCCAATATCTATCGAGGATTGTATGATGCATACAAAGACAGCAAGGATTATAAAAATGCGCTTGCTGCACTTGAGAAACAAAAGGAATTGGAGGCAAGTATCCAAAAATCCCAGAACCAGTTGGAGGTTGAAGAGCTCAATAAAAAATATCAGACCGATAAACAACAACAAGAGATACAACTGCTGACCTCACAATCTGCTTTGGCCGCCCAGAAATCGGAAAATCAAAGGAACTTATTTATTGCTGGCATCTCGGTTTTGGGACTGGCCTTTGTGACACTCTTTTTATTATTCCAAAATAAGCAAAAGACCAATCAAAGGTTACGGGAACTGGAATCGGCCAAATCAAAGTTTTTTGCTAACATCTCCCATGAATTTCGAACGCCCTTAACCCTAATTTCAGGGCCTGTGGCCCATCAATTGTCCAAGCCAAACCTATCTGCAGAGGATAAAACAGATTTACATCTCATTCGCAGAAATTCGGACCGGCTGCTCAACCTTGTCGATCAACTATTAGAGCTCTCGAAGATTGAAGTTGGGCACCGAAAACTTATGGTATCCAAAGGAAATATGGCCCTCTTTCTTAAGTATTTGGTAGAACCATTCCAATATCAGGCAGAGCAAAACGGTATTTTACTTCAAAGTTCGATTGACGAAACAAAGGAGGTATGGTTTGACCGGGAAATTGTTGAAAAAACAATTGGAAACTTACTTTCCAATGCCATTAAATATCATGAGGGCCCTGGGCCTATAGATTTTAAGGCAGTACTTAAGAATCAAGAAATCACTATTTCGATTGTCAACGGAAGTAACCATATCACCAAAGAGGAACTTCCACAGTTATTTGATAGGTTTTATCAGAGCAATATGCTCAATCCAGGTGTTGGTATTGGTCTTTCCCTGATTAAGGAATTGGTACAACTCTCTAAAGGTAAGATCAAGGGGTTCAAACCCGACCCAAAGACCATAGGTTTCGAAGTGACCCTGCCGACATCGATGGCAGCCTTTGCTAAGTGTGATTTGATCCATGGGAATGAGCCCATTGAAAATCGCCTGCTGCCCGAGCTTGAACATTTGAATGAAGATTTGCCTACGGATGACTTCGAGGACCCCAAACTTCCGGTCTTATTGATCGTGGATGACAATACGGAAATTAGGCTTTTCATAAAATCCCTGTTCCTAAAAGAATATCAAATTATAGAAGCAGAAAATGGGCAACAGGCTGCAGATTTGGCTTTTAAGCTTATTCCAGACTTGATCATTTCAGATATTATGATGCCCATTATGGATGGTATTGAGTTTAGTAGGGTACTCAAAAGCGATGAGCGGACTTCCCATATTCCCATAATACTTTTGACGGCAAAGTCTGGAGAAGAGAATGAGCTAACTGGGCTCAAAGCAGGGGCAGATGCCTATCTCGTCAAACCCTTCAAAGAGGAAAAACTTAGAATCATCATTCAACGTCTAATGTCTATCCGGGAAACCTTACGGGAGCAACTGAACAAGCAGGTTATCCTCAAACCTCAAGAAATTGAGTTGACGGACCCTGACAATTTACTCCTAGATAGGATCCAACGGGTCTTGGACCGCAGTTTAACCGACGCTACATTCAATGCCAGCTCATTTTCGGAGCAGGTCGGCCTTAGTCGCATGCAACTACACAGAAAACTCAAAGCTCTTACTGGTTTTTCCACTTCCGAATTTTTACGGATACAACGACTTAAGATGGCCACTAAACTGCTCAAAGAAGGTAATGCCAACATCTCAGAAGTAGGCTACGCAGTTGGCTTCAATCAGCCTGCCTATTTTTCCACAGCCTTCAAACAACACTTTGGCTGTTCCCCGTCCGAATACACCAAAGGTAATTTGGTTCAGTAGGGGTTTCACAACTAGAAATATCGCTCTTTCAGAATATTCAAATGATGGACTTCATGACCGATAATGGATTTTAAAAAATCCTTCAGGGTAACATCATACTGCCTTGCCCTCCCTATTAGGTTCAGTTGATTTTCAGAGAGGGTTGCTATAAAACTTACACTTGAGCTCCTAACATTTTTGAAATCGCTAACTAAAGTTGAAAACTGGAGCTGATCAAAGCGACTGTTGTTGACCAAGGCATTTTGGTCATATCCCCAAAGCTCCATTTGTTGGTTTCTACTTAGAAAAAAGGCCCTTGACATCTTTATCCTTTCGTGATCGGTGATATGGCCCACCACCTGTTTTATGCTCCATTTACCAGGGGCATAACGGTAGTTTGCTTTCTCCTCCTCTATGCCATCCAGAAATTCAACGATCTCTTTGGGGTTATACAATGTTTTCAAATCCTGATTTTGAACCTGTTCAAAATAATATGGAAATCCATCATGGGGATTATAGTTACTCATAAACTATACTTATTGGGAATCTATTTAAATCCATGGGTTTTGATCAAAAATAGTCTTCATAAAATGATATTGCAATCTTTACGAAATGCTAAAATCTAAGTTTTTTACATAAAATTCTCTTAAAACCCAAGGTGGTATTCGTTCACTCCTTTTCTGCCTTAGG
The DNA here is from genome assembly GCF_900129665.1 of Flagellimonas flava. Lineage (GTDB taxonomy): Bacteria > Bacteroidota > Bacteroidia > Flavobacteriales > Flavobacteriaceae > Flagellimonas > Flagellimonas flava. Next base: position 902,578 of record NZ_FQWL01000001.1, on the reverse strand, counting down.
CAATTAATTTAGTTTTGATTGAACTGGAAAAATCAAAAAATGCAATATCAAATAGAATCCTTGTATGAGCCACTTTACTTCTACATTAAGAAGCGGGTAGGTAATCAAGAAGATGCGAAGGACCTTACCCAAGACGTGTTTTATAAACTGTCCAAGTCCGAATTGGATTCTATCGAAAATGTGAGGCATTGGGTATTTACCATCGCAAAAAATACCATCACAGATTATTACCGTCAAAAAAGGATTTTTACCGAAAATGCTGATAACAGAGTTATTCCTGACGTGGCTGAACCGCATGATGTTTCCAAAGAATTAAGTGAATGTATTGATTCATTCATTGATTTCCTTCCAGAAGAATATCGTACCCTGCTTAAACTTTCGGAATTGGATGGAATTTCGCAAAAACAAATTGCGGAACAGACGGGGATGAATTATGTTACGGTTCGTTCCAAGATTCAACGAGGAAGGAAAAAGTTGAGAGCTATTTTCGCCCAGTGCTGTGTGGTTACCCAGGGTGGAAAGGGCAGTATACTAGGTTACGAACAACGTATCCCTTGTAATCAAAAAGGCGTCTGTCGTTGAAAAGATAAATGCGAATTTATCCTTGAACTGCCGCATGGCAGTTTTTTTTTGCATCAATTTAATGTTCTCCCGTCTATAGTGCTTAAAGAAATCATTTAGTAAAAACAGCATGAAAACTCAACAAAGAAATCTAATCGTAACAATTTTGTTAGCACTTGTTTCAAACATCGGAATGATTCAAGCCCAAATCGCGGATGAGCCCAATTTGAAAAAAGAAAGTTGCACCCAACAAGAGTCAACCTCTGGATGTTCCCCAACATCATGTCGTGGCGCTAAAACCAAATTTGGGGAGGCCAAAGTGATTGGCAAGTTGCGGTTGGACTTGATTGACCTGAAAGCAGATATGGAAAAATCCGTAGTGCCGGCATTTGATCCAAGGTCATACGACATCCACGGAATTGTTGGAGAGACTGATGAAGAAAGTTTGGACATAATTGTCAAGGAAGTCCAAATCGTTGAAAAGGAAATTGCCAAAAAGCTCAACCCCAAGCTAAATGCGTTTGCACTGCCTGAGAGCAAGGCAGGACAGATTCAATATTTATCAAAACGCATCCAGGATTTAAGGGCTCTACTTTAAGTAATGGTCTGATGCTATAGAACTGGCTCCAGCCGTAGGGGTCGGAGCTGGTACGTTAATTTTTATTCCGTGAATTTTCGAAAAATCGTTAGCCTCTTCATTGCTCTGGCTTTTTTGGTACTTGCCATAACAGGTATCCTGTCCTACCTTCAGGCATATTCTAGACCTATTGCAAGCTTGCATACCGTATTTGGCGGGTTGTTTGTCTTGGGAGTTCTATTTCATCTAAGCAATAATCTAAAGGCTTTGATGCGGTACTCCAAAGCAAAATATATATTGCCCATTGCAGGTACTGTGGCAATGGTATTTCTTGGTGCCATGTATGGAGTAAACCCTATTTCATCCTTAATGGATTATGGAAGCAAACTTAAGGCCAAGTCCGTTTCAAAAGTGGGTCAAAACAACTATTTGGTACTGGAAATGGGTCATGAAAAAGAAATTAAACTAGATATTGACCTTTTGCGTGCCGAACACTATTGGCATCCACAAATGGCTATCTGGACCGAGGATACCGAGGGTAATTATCTTGAAACAATCTTTGTTTCAAAGGCAACGGCCAAAGGATTGTTTTTTGGAGGGCGAACCAAGGAAAATTTTAAAACCTTTGATGAAAAACAAAAGTCAAGAGGGGAATATAGACGAGTAAATGCACTTCCTGTTTGGGCCCATAAGAGAGGTGTAAGCAATGCAGATGGAATGTATGCTCCATCAAGCAGGAATCCCCTACCCGACGCGATTACAGGTGCTACTCTTGATGATAGTTTTAAGCTATATACCTCTGTAGCGTATTCCAAAGCCTTCGTTTTAAGGTTGGAACTCAATGTAGCCTTTGATGACAACGAATACTATTCTGAGTATGACTTCCCAGATGATGCAACATTTCATAATGGAACAGGGCAATTAGGCCAACCTTCCATCATTTTTGAAACCAAAATAGAAATCAAAAAGGAAAAAGAACATTACCTAATGAAACTTGTAGGTCATGGGCATCATTCTGGGCAAACAGGAGAATTATATACGGATTTATCCACTCTTACCACAGCAAAAGAATTGGTTGAGCGCATCGTTGTAGGAGTGGAGCATGGGACTTTAGAGCATCATATTGTCGAAAACAAATAAAATGTCATAAAGCCATCCTTGAGCTTAGTTCAGCAGAAATCTTACTATAAACTGGTACGCTTAATTGCAGTTTTTTACCCTCCTCAACAACATAGTGTACAAGGGAGTAGACTTCAGTCTGTTTTTTCTTCTTTTGGATATCACTATGAAGGGATGAGGTAGCCTCTGCTGGCAAAGACTCTAATTTATGCAATATATCATCCTTTGCGGTATTAGCTACAAAAATCCCCTTATTCCGTACCACAACGGAAATCTCGCTTATCAAAGAAGATAGTACATCCCTTTTCTTTGGGTCCGATAGTATAGGACCAAGACCTTCATCGAAGTAAGAAGTAGCCGTCGCCATGGCCGAGATAAAAATGAATTTTTCCCAGATGATTTTTAGAATATCAGAGGTCAAGGTCGCTTCTATGTTCGCCTGTTGAAATAAAAGTCGTAGTTGCTCCAATCGTTGATCATTTTCGTTTGGGACCCCGAAAAAAAGCTTCTGAATGTTCCCAAGATTTTCGACTACACCTGGTCGGGACAATCTTGAAATAATGTACACGCAACCCTCACAAATCAGATTTTTGGGAACCAACTTTTGTGTTCGCTGTCTGGCATTGACACCGTTTAGCAAAGGTAAAATGACTGTTTTGGAATGAATACAGGGTTCGAGCTGTTTCACTGTTTCTTCCAAATCGTAACTTTTTGTACATAGAAGAATGTAATCTACCGGACCTATTTGGGAAGGATTATCGCTAGCCATTTGGGGAATAGCAGTAAGCTCCATACCCCCTTGTACCACCTTAAGACCCGATTGGATAATCTCCTTTAGATGTTCTCCTCGCGCCAAAAAATTGACATGAACTTCCCTCCCGTCCTGAAAACGACTTGCTAACAGGCCTCCAAAATAGCCCCCTACCCCTCCTATTCCAGCCACTAAAACAGATACTTTTGCCATTGATACTTTACCTTAAATTTTAGTTGAAGTTAAGCATTACGATTTTTTGAAAATGCCAAATCACCCAACCTAGGCGATCACAGGATTTGGAAAATTCCAACAAACGAAGGGCAAAATCATTGGAACCAGCGTAAAATGGGTTGACCAAAACTATAATATTGCGGGAAATAAAAATTATCTGTTAGATTTGCTCGTATCATGCACTTGTAAATCTTCAAGGGCTAAGGAATAAGATGGCCTATTACAACACCGTAAGGTACCAACTGCCTAAACATCAAAAATGAATATTAAACCTGAAATTACCATCGCATCTCCCGGTAGAATCAATTTAATAGGAGAACACATTGATTATAATGGAGGACATGTACTTCCGGCTGCCATAGATTTATGTGTTCGGTTGTATTTCAAAAAGAATAACTCTCCAGAGTGCACTATTTACTCAAAGAACGTGGGTGATCGTTTTAAAATCGATTTGAAAAATATTGAGATCAGTGAAAAGGAATGGCACAATTACTTTTTAGGGGTAATCCACTTTATTGAACAGAAATATCCCAACACTATTTCCAGTTTCGACTGTGTGGTGGACAGCGCTTTACCAATCGGTTCTGGGGTAAGCTCTTCTGCAGCTCTGGAATGTGGATTCGCCAAAGGTCTTGATGAGCTTTTTGACATAGGTTTATCGGAGATGGACATCATAACAATGGCGAGGGATGCGGAACATCATTTTGTGGGTACTAAATGTGGTATCATGGATCAATTTGCGGTCGTAAGGGGAAAAAAAGACGAGTTGATTCGGTTGGATTGTAACGACCTATCCTTCAATTATGTGCCCGCCCAGATAGCTCCTTACGCCCTTGTTCTTGTGAATAGCAATGTATCCCATAATTTGGCCACTAGTGAATATAATGTAAGAAGGCAGGAATGCGAATCTGGAATGCAGCATATTCAGAAAAGGTATCCGCAATATAATTGTTTAGCGGAAGTTCCCCAGAAGGTGGTCAAAGAAATTGAATCCACGGTACCGTCAAAGACATTCCAGAGGTTACTTTATGTGATCCAGGAAAACATACGAACCAAAGAAGCCTGTTCAGCCCTTGTTGACGGCGACATGATTACAGTTGGCCAGAAGTTGTTCGAATCCCATGCAGGACTAAGTGAACTTTACGAGGTAAGCTGCACTGAACTGGATTTTTTGGTCGATTTCGCAAAAGGTTTCCCTGGTATTATTGGAGCACGCATGATGGGTGGTGGTTTTGGGGGTTGCACAATCAATCTGGTCCATCAATCAAAGGTTAATGAATTCATGGAGAAAGTTACAAAGGCGTACCAAGAACAGTTTGGTATTCAGCCAACGCCATTCACCGTATCCATTGGAGATGGGGTAAGACGAATCTCTTAGGATATTGTGTGGAGAATCTGGATTTTAATGAATCCTCAAATACCCGGGTTGATTCCCAGGGTATACTAGCGGCAACAACCAAGTGAGCCCTTCTACCAAATTCAATTAGTACTTTATAAAAAGACCTATAAATAATTTTTAATCAATTAATTAGAATCCAATATTAGTTTATTGGACAAATACATATATCTAGTATATGGCTTGGAACGTTCCCCTGCAAATTCATAGGCCTTTCCAAAGTGGTACGTTGCCTTCTCTTGATTCCTGGTCTTAATATAGTATTCGCCCATGGCCAAATTGGCAATGTAATTCTCCGGTTCTTTTTTGAGCATTTCAGATAGGATCTCAAAAGCCTTTTCCCTATTGTCTTCCAGTAGCATAAAGCTTAATGGGTAATAATAGTAGTATGGAAATCCTTCTCCTAGGGCCAATGCTTCGTGCTCCACAGCCTTACTTTCGGCACCCATACCTTTTTTGGCCAATAATTTGGACTTCAGCATGAGATTTCTGAATTCTTTTCCAAGCTGTAGGGATTTCTCCACATACCTGAGGGCCTTATTTATTTTACCCGAATCCCTTTCCACCGTAAGTTCTGCCATCTTTATATAATCATCAGAATTCTTCCCTTTTTTGGATTTCAAATCCGACAGAACATTGGCCGAAACATCGGTGCTAATCTGGAAACCGCATCTTACATTGGACCACTGTAATTCCAAATGTGCGGATCCAGACTCTCGGGTTACAAACTGGTAATTCAACCACTCCTGATATGGTCCTGGAACCGGAGTTGCCGTTACGCGCAGGGCATCCTCCTCCTTTTGATAACTAAAGCTTCCCCATTTATCAGAATCATTGGAAAAAATAAATATCCATTCCTTTTCTTTTACAAAAACATGAAGCCCGTATTTTCCCCTTGGAATGGGTTTGCCCTGTATTTTGACATCGTGTTTAAATTCAATGGTAGTATTTTGATTTGAACCCGCACGCCATGGATATTCTACCCCATCCACTACAAAATCATATGGAACTATACCGCCAAAAATCTTACGGTTTTTGGCAGAAGGACTATGATAGACCACGGTTATATCCGTTGTGCCAATGCGCTGTGTCACACTAGCCCTCTGACTTACCTTTGTGGCCACAAGCATATCCTGCGCTGTAATCGATATGGAAGTCATAAGGAAAACACCAAGTAAAAACAATTGCCTGATTTTCATGAGAGGTTTTTTTAGGTATAGCTTATTTTATTTTTAAACCTTTATCTTCCTGAAATCTTCCAGTAACCAGCCATCCACCAAAATCCTCAGAGACTGCCAATAAGAGTGTGTTCTTTCCTTTTTTAAGGTCAACATAAACGGCGTCAAAGAGTCCTATTGTTCCTAGGTATCTATAATCCCGGGACCTAAAACGATTGGTTCCCTTATAGATAGGCTTTCCATTTAGTATGACCACTACTCTATCGCTGTATCCAAATTCCAAAAGTTTGGTTTGGGCCTCATCAGATGTAACCGTAACCTTTGCAAATACGGTATTCATGGGATCATCTTCCAAAGTCAATTTTCGAGATATATTAGCTGCGACGCCTTCTTCGACCTGAACCTTATGCTTCCATTTTCTTTTGCTGATCAATCCATCGATGCTACCCACATCTTCCAAGAGTTTTTCATCAAACTTGTCAGATAGCTCCCATTCTGGGATTAAACCCTCAAGGGCTTTCCTTTCTTTCGGTTCGAAATCCTTAATCTGGGGAGTTTCATGATTAACCCGAATATTGGCTAAATGTACCCCGCTTATTCCTCCACCTGAAAAACTGATACCCCCAGCCTTTGGTTCATGGTAAAGATTCCAGGAAAGATTGGGTTTTTCTGCGTGGTCCAAGAATATCTGGGCCTTATTGTCATTCACCGCAATCTTCACATGGGTCCAACGGTCATGACTATACTCATATGGAAAGGAATACTTGGGACCAAAATAGAGCTGCCAAGCTGTTAAACCTTTGATTATTGGTATGGTTTGATTGGCATCGGGATTTCCGGATTGGTGGGGCCTGATATAAAAAAGTTCGGCATTGTCATCATTCACCCTAAACGAGACCCCGGGAAAGCCCCTGTCTTTTTTAAGGTAGATGTCGTATTCAATGGTCCCATTTAAAAAATTGGCATCTTTCAATGTCATAGACCCTGAATGGAGATAAATAGCGTCGCTCCCCTTGTAAGGTTCCAAGACATAACCCTCAGCCTGAATATCCCACTGCGTTGTATCTAAAGGGATATTTTTTTGACCATGCAAAGCCATTATGCCACAGAATAAAAGTGTAGATAAGATTGATATGCGTTTCATGATGTTTATTTTTTGATGCTTCGAAATAAGCCCAAAACCGTGGTTAAGCTGAAAACAAGTTCGTTCAAGTTGGTTCATTCCCGTTCAGACATCAATATTTTTGTGATCTTTGGAGTTCGAAGTCACACTATGTATACAGAGCACAAATTGGTCAAGAAGTGTTTGCAGGAAATCGAGGAGAGCCTAGGTTGGGGAGCCTCAGATTCATGGCATAATGATATGTTTGTGGAACTTAGCGAACGTATCCAGCAACAAACCAAGGTGCTTTTGAGTCCCGTTACCCTTAAAAGAGTCTGGGGTCGTATTGATTATAAGAGTGCGCCTAGCATAACCACTTTAAACACACTTTCCCAATTTGCCGGATATGAGAACTGGAGGGATTTTAAAGCAAAGTCGGATATCAAAAGAACTTCCAGAATATCCAACAAGGTGAGCTCCAATCTAGGAATCATCATGCTTAGTGCCTCGGTAATGACCGTAATCTTCATTTCCTTCTTTTCCTTAAAAGGACCGGGAAATATCCCACTACCTATAGATTCAGAAAGCTTGGTCTTCACAAGTCGGCCCATTGCCAAAGGATTACCTAACTCCGTGGTCTTTGACGTTGATCTTGGTGAGGTGCAATCCGATAATATCCGTATTCAGCAGTATTGGGATCCCACTAAAACCATATCGCTTAAGCCCGGACAAAAACAGGCTACCGGTCAGTATTATTATCCAGGATATTTTAGGGCCAAACTTTTGGTCGATGGAAAAGCACTTAAGCAGCATGACCTTTTTATCAAGACAGAAGGGTGGCTGGGAACCTTGGATTATAGACCAATTCCCAAGTATATACCTTCCCGCCGGATAGAGGGCAATAAACTGGACTTTCCCAACGACATCTTGGAAGAAATTAGCAATAGCAGTGAGCCATTGACATCCACCTTTCATTTGGTGAAGGATATGGAAGATATCTCAGGAGATAACTTCATATTACGTAGCAAGGTTCAAAATGTGTACAACGACAAGTGGGCGGTATGCAAAAAGTTGGTGGTAGTAATTCTTGGGTCAAAAGGTGCCATGACCATTGGCTTTTCTGTGCCAGGTTGTACTTCTGAACTGGGTGTTATGATGAACGATGTTTACGTTGATGGAAAGGAACATGACCTTTCCAAAATGGGGATTGACCTTTCTCAGCCTCAGGAAATTGAGATTAAGGTAAAAAACAAAGAACTTCAAGTCTTCGCGGGTGGCAAAAAAAGTTTTGAGGGCAGTTATAACGAAAGTGTTGGCAGAATTGCCGGTCTACGTTTTCGTTTTTTAGGTGCTGGCGAGGTTTTGGATTATGAACTTGCGAAGTTATCAGAGGAGGTGGTTATTAGTTCCGATAAGGCCAACTTATAATACTTCAGGCTTAGTCCGCAAACTGGACTCTGATCAGGGGACTGCTCATCATGCTATGAAAGGTTTTGACATTCATGTGAAAACTAGATGAAATCTCCTTGGTAAAGTTCTTTAATTCTTCAAGTTTGTTGTCGTCATAATAGACCCCATTCAAAAGAACTCCCGAAATCCGTTGCGTATTGGAAATATCCACCAAAGGATTGGAATCCAATAGCACTAAATCAGCGACTTTACCAGGTTTTATTGTACCATAATCCGAATCTAAATCAGCGTAGTTGGCGGCAACCCAGGTTGCTGTCTGCAGAGCCTCTAAATTGGACAATCCACTTTTGACCAAGTCCTGAAGTTCATCATGAAGGCTAAAGCCCGCAAAAACATAGGAGTCCGTTACGTCCGTACCTGCCAATATGGGCACACCCAAATCACTTGCCATTTTTACCTGTGCCTTGGCCGCTTTATAAAATGAACTGCTTACACCAACATTATCGCCTTCCAAATTTCGTTTACTATTACTTTGCGTATCAATGCCCCACCAAAGTTTTTTGCGGACCATCGTGACATACTCAAGATTTGGGTTTTCCCTAAAATCTGTTTCGTGGGCCTTGGCCTCAAACTTCAGCGTTTGCAAAGTTGGGGTCCAATAGGCCTTATTTTCCGCCATGTGCTGCATAAGGTCTTTGGCAATTGTGGTGTCAAAATCATCTACCATAGACTTTTTAAAAACCGAAAACTGACTTTTCCAATCTACCGGATTTCTAAGTTTGTCCGCATTTGGAAAGGCTTCGAACATAAAGATGCGTCCATGCTCAAAACTTTTTTGTCCTAGCTCTATCGATTCCTCAAGACTCAGAAACATTGGTTTATGACCAGCCAGGTGCATTCCATACTTCGGAGCCTCAAGTGCAAGTGCTCTGTACGTTTCTGGCGAAAGTTGTTGGTAGACCTTAATAAAATCAACCTCTTGGTTTTTATAGTAACGAAGCAAGGAATCCACTTGGGATGTATTCTGGAGCTTGAAAAAATTGGGGAATCCATCTGGAACGGATGCCTCACCATCCATTTGATAACTGCTTTGGAGCACATACCTTGGCGTTACCCGCTTATTTTTCTCCAATTCATCGTTCCACTTCAATCGCTCTCTGCTGCCTACCCAATAACTGTCCGGTTCGTTAAGTTGACCGGACATGTCCCGAATTCCCGTGACCCCATTGGCCACATAAAGTGGATAATGCAGCCATTCCGAATGTTGGTTGGAATGGGTGTGCATATCCCACAATCCTGGAATAACATATTTTCCCGTACCATTTATGGCCAGAACATCTTTTTTAATCAATGCTTTGCTCTCTCCCAAATAGATAATTCTATTGCCGCGAATATGGATGTCCTGGTTTTGAAGAATGTTTCCGGTTTCAACATCTACAATGTTTACGTGTCGTATCCAGACGTATTCCGATGTAGGAGGAACTTCCAAATTTGGCATTGGCCAAGCCAAGCCAATTGCATAGGTAAGAAGAAGTAAAACGACAAAGGCCACAATAACCCTAAGACTCTTGATAAGTGATTTTAGCATGAAAATGATTGATGTTGTCTATAGGACGAAAAAGAGAACGTCCTGTTACAAAATGCCACCGCCAAACCTCCAAATTTAATTGTGAACGGCGTAATTAAGCAAAATACTGGCTACCTAATCCCACCAATCTTCTTGATGGTTGGCGAGCAAGGAATTCAACTCTATCATGGCCCCAATCTTTGGGGCTATCATGGGTAAACCAAGAGAATTGGCCTTTATGGCCACCCTTTCTATAGGGTCGGTCCATGAATGCAATGCCAACTTAAAGGCTCCCCAATGGATTGGCATGATAACATTGGCTTTCAAATCTATTCCTGCTTGGGCCGTTTCTTCAGGAAACATATGGATATCGGGCCATAGTTTGTTGTATTGTCCACACTCGAGCATCGCAAAGTCAAATGGACCATAAGCCTCTCCTATTTCCTTGAAATGGTTGGCATAACCACTATCACCGCTAAAGAAAATACTTTCAGTTTCAGATTGGATCACCCAAGAAGCCCACAGTGTACTTTGGCCATTACTGAATTTTCTACCTGAAAAATGTTGCGCAGGGGTGCATACAAATCGTAAGTCTTCCAAACTGGTATCTTGCCACCAATCCAATTCCTGAATTTTATCTTGGGGAACTCCCCATGCCTCAAGATGTACCCCCACTCCTAAGGGCACATAAAATTGATTAACCTTATTCTTCAAGCTTTTGATGGACTTATAGTCCAAATGGTCATAATGATCATGGGAAATCAAAACAGCATCTATTTTTGGCAACTTTTCAATGGCAATGGGAAGTTCTTCATTGAACCTCTTTGCCCCTAGCAAGGGATGGGGTGCGGGGACTTCTCCCAACATTGGATCTATTAGAATGTTTTTGCCATTCATTTGAAGCAAAAAAGCAGAATGCCCAAACCACATTAGTCTAGTCCCACCATGGTATGATACCAAAGAAAGGGAATCTACTGTATGGTTGGGTAATTCTTCGCTCGGTCTACCCTTTTCCACTTTGGTGAAAAAGAATTTTCGAGTCATTGATAATATTTCAGAAAAGGTGGGGTCCTTGGGAACATCTTTGTCGTTTTTGAACTTCCCCTCTTCAAATTGAGAAGAGTCCGTATATTGGGATTGCCGTTCTTTGGATACATCCCCTCCAAATGAGGGATAAAAATTAACAAAGGCGAAGTAGGCTACTATCAAAAGACCTATAATAATCCCAATGGTTATCAACATTCGTTTAAAGAGTTTTAGGAGTTTTTTCAAAGCAGTGCATTAAGCGTTTTTGACAATAAGATTAATATCTCTGTTTTCCAAGTGTTTACTTTTTTGAGAATGGAACAAAGTATGAATCATTGCCAGGCCTATTCGTGTTGTAGTGGTAATGTTATTTGACCTTTTCAGTAAAGGAAATATGGGCCTTGTAAGCACATAAAAGGCATTGTACCATCCCGTTTTGGATTTGATTCCCCGTTCTGGAATTATCAAACCAGGCCTAAAGGCGTAGGCGTCCTTAAAACCTTTGTTCAGAATATAGTTTTCCGTCCTTCCCTTTATCCTGGCCCACATGGACCGTCCTTTTTCGGAGGTGTCAGTGCCGGTTCCAGATACATAGTTAAATATCATGCTTGGATTCAGTTCAAATAAAACATCCGCAAACATTTTAGTAATATCATAGGTGATTTGAGAATAAATTTTCTCATCCAACCCTACAACCGACACGCCCATACAGAAGAAACAGGCGTCATATCCATTGATCTCATTTCTAATTGAACCCAAATCCATAAAATCTTTCAATAAGATCTCTTTTAACTTCGGATGTTCCATTCCCAAAGCAGTCCGATTAACCACCAAAACTTCCATAATGGAATCATGGTCAAGACATTCCAACAGCACGCCTTTGCCAACCATTCCCGTGCTTCCCGTGATGATAACACTTTTCATAATGCAATTTAAGACAATACCTCCTTAAGGTAAATGGAAAATGGAAACTGAAAACAATCCAAACCTGCTAATAGCTTTAGTTTCAACTGGAAAGATAAACGTCTAAAAGCAGGGATTGTATTACGAATAGTTCCTTGCAGTAAATGTACGGTAATGTCGGCCCTTAAACTGATTTAGAACATCCGATTGGGTCGATGTAAAAGATATTATAATCGTTTTGAACTACTTGGCAGTAAAAACTCTTCAAAGGCCCTTGTAAATTCGTCCCCCAAATTACTGTTGGTAAATACGATAAAGCCAAATTTTTGTTCTGGGCTGTAAATGAATTTACAATCGTAATCCCCATTGTTGCCTCCATGCGCAATCAGTTTTCCAAAAGGGGTTCTTTGGACGAAAAAACCATGGGAAACATGTTGTGGAACCTCAGGGTCATACAATTTCTGCTCTTGGGTCAACTCCGTATACGGGTCGTAAATTAATTGATAAGAATTTTTTGAAAGTCCCTTTTCATTAATAAGTCCCAACACAAATGACTTAAACAAATGGGCATTGGTCGACATGGCCGATGCGGGGCTGGCAACACGTTCTTTCTCCTTGACCTGTGGATATTGGTGCATATGCCCCAACGCAAAGCGATCTTCTTGTTCATCGGTATAAAAGAAATGGGAGTCTTTCACCTTAAAAGGCCTTGCCACTTCTTGTTCATACAATGTCCGAAGGTCTTTTCCTGTAATATGCTCCACTACCCTTCCCAAATAGTTAAAGGCTTCCCCTGAATAACCAAATGCAGTTCCTGGCTCGAAATTCAATTGAATTTCACCACCACTTTCCCATGTGCCCGGGCCACCCCAAGCCCAATTGGGCAATCCAGAGCGATGCCCCAAAATAATTCTCGCTGTCAGCAGTTTGGAGCGCTCATCATTTTCAATATTGGGAAATGTGAGGTATTCATGTAATGGTTTATCCAAGTCAATGATACCCTTTTCGGCCAACCGCAACACCAGCACTGCAAACACAGATTTTGTAATGCTTGCAGCCTCAAAAAGCGTTTGATCATTGATAGGTTCCTTGGTAAAATTGCTGTTGACACCAAATTCTTTGTCGTAAAACACTTTGTTGTTTCGGATTACAGCAACGGAAACGGCTGGGATATCCAAATATGACTGCCAAGCAGCAACAAACTTGTCTATATCTGATTCGGAGACATAGGAAATGGGCAATCCTTCCGCTGCTGGTGGATTGATTTGTGGCTGGGGTTGTTTTGCTACAATTATGCCGGATACCGATATCGTAGTATCGGGCTGCACCATGAATGTCTGCAATACATCGTAACTAAGCTTATGGGTATTCTGATTAAACCCAGAGGAGTACATCGGGCTTGTAAAGTATCCATTCGGGCTGACCTTATATTGACCAATGGGAATAATAGCTTGGAAATGACCGGTAGTATCTACCATGGTTTTAACCCACAGATTTGGATACTCTTGGGATACCAAATCTATGGAATTGACACGTTCCAATGGACTAAGCTCGGTCATATCAATCATGCCACTTACTTTGCCCGTTCGAGTTTGGGACCCTAGCAAGAGTACGTCACCTAATTTTTGCGAACCAAAGCTTTTACCAAAACCATCTTTCCAAAGCAATAGGGTTTCGTTACTACTACTTCGATCGTGGTCAATCATCATAAAATCCAAACCTAGGGTATTATTGACTTTAATTTGGCCCTCCATTTGGATTTCCCACTCATACTGAATGCGATTCCCCATCCGTTTTCTTGCCACTTTTGCTTTATCCAAGGTCAAGAAATGGTTCTCCGTCCTATACGTTCCAGGTTTGTGGTGCACCTCCAAAACTCGATCAGATGCCACATAGAACAAGGGAGAACCTCCCTGGATGTTGTGGAGTGCATCCACGTATAATAGCATATGGTCTTGGGTGGTATGACTTTGACCATTATCCCCAATAAAATCATCGTCCAAAACTTCAATAGCTACGTAAAGAAGTTGCTCCTTTTCTTTATAGGCGACAGCAAACTGAGCTGAAAAATCTTCATTGGATTCATCGTCATTACCATAAAAATATTGCATCCGGTACCAGTTCACCGTTTCGGGCCAATCCTTGAGATTTCCATCCAGATCAATACTGGCAACCGGGTATGCAAGAGCGACCTCTTGTGAAACAACATTGCTGGTGACGAAGACTGCGGATAAAGCAAAAAGAAACATCTTTCTCATAGAACACTTAAAAAGTTAGAGACACCGATTCATTGGTGCGGGGGTTGATAAATTGAAGTATGGGTTTGGATTCCTTTTGATAGGTGACCAAAAACTGAAGATAAGTTTCATCATTTTTAATGGGACGTGTTGCAAATGCTTTTTCGAATAGTTTGGACAAATCTTCGGGGGATTTCGCAGCCATATCCAAACTGTCTAAAAACAGGTATCGATTACACGTTCTATGTTGATAGCCTGCCGTTTTATAATCCGAATTTTGAATTGGAAAATTGGTGTGATAATACACTGAATCCATTTTCGCAGTGTGCACGTTGACTTCGTTTTTTGAAATCTCCAGATTCACCACTTCTTCTCCTGAAACGAGCATCAGATTTTGTGCTATAGCCATGGGGATATGCTCAATAAAATGCCTGGCCTCTGAAATGGATTCCATCTGTAACAGTTTCCGCACAACAAAAACCAAAGGCAATCCCTCGATGTTCATGTTAAGCATAGGAAGAGAATTGCAGCTAACGGCCAGATTCTCTGACACACCACTCAGGGCAATGCTCCCTGGCATAGTGAACACAAAGTGATCTCTGTGCCGCAAGAGAATAGGCTGGCCCGATCCGTGGAGAAATTTTGGCAAATCCTGATTATAGACCAGAATGTTTTTATCCGTTCCGCGATACGCCATATTGGAACAGCTTTCATAATTGGAGGTGCAAAAATTATAGATTTCCTCCCCAAGATTAAAAAGCAATACTAAATCCCGGTCTAAACCAGCTCCATCGGCTATGCCATTTATCTCTTCAAGGAGCTCGGGGGCATATTTTTCAATTGCTTTGACAAAACCGGTATGCTTGTGCACAATATTGTGCATGCTATCCTGGTCTATGTTCAGTGCATCGGTAATCCCCTTGTGCCATTCATTTACCTGAAGGATAACTTCCTCCTTAAGTGCGGAGCCGTGGTGTTTTCCGTTGGCATAAGCATCACTGTCTTGCTCAATGTAATAAATGGATTGAAAACTATGCTCTTGTTTTTTAGGATCCTTTTTGGGTGAACATCCAATAAAAACCAAAATTAGTACTGCAAATAGGGAGTTTCGCACTGGACACATTATTTAGTTGGGATAAAAGTACCACATGCTATTTTAGCTAAATTGTATAATAGCGAAATGCTTCTTTTTGGTCTGTGATAAAGACCTTGTTCTGGCTCAATTGTTTGGGCGAAAAACCCCAATATTGTTTAAAGTCCTGATTCAAATGGGATTGGTCATAATATCCATGTTTGTAGGCTAAATCCGTTAGGGTAATGCTATTCGTATGGTGCTTGAGTTCCTCGCTGAAATTCCTGAATCGCATCCCAATGGAATATTGCTGAGGGCTCAATCCCACGGCCCTGCCAAATTTGGTTTCCACGGTTCGGGAGGATTTTTGAAACTTGGAGACTATCTTGGTCTTTGCTCCTTTAAAATCCGGATACTGGGCATCGAATAGTAAACAGGCTTCCCTGATCAGTTGCCACCGCCAAGTGGTTTTTGCCCGATCTTCCAACTCCTGACTCAGAATATTAATTATTTTTTTTCGATTCATGATCGGATGAAGCCCGATCAGTTTGGTATGGAGACTCTTATTCACCTCTTGGAAGGGTACCGTATGATTTAGGCTTTCCTTAAAATTAAAATCTGACAGCATGGAAAGCGCCCAAGGTTCAAGTTTGATAAAAGTAATATGGGTCTCGGGCAACAATTCTACATCCAAAGGACTGTCCATTTGCCCTCCCAAATAAATGCCCTTTCGGAAGGTTTCAACGGTGTTGTTTCTGTAAGTTCTATACCCATTGCCCTGCACAAAAGCCAGTTCAAACCGCCCATCGCCCACCAAAAGTCCGGTATTGCGTTTGAATAAGGAAGAGGTGTTTTCCAGGATCCAAACCTTTCTGATAAAGGAATGGTGTTTTTGACTTGGCGACATATCAAATCTTATTGCAAGTCAAGTTAGGAAAAAGAAACAATATCAAAAACCTACGGAAGTAGTTGTAAATAGATATGTTAGAAGTTAGTTGGGTAGAAAACAATTAAGGTTTATTGGTCACCACTAGCTCGTCATGCTCCCACACACCGCTGGCCACAACATCGCCTTTTTTGCCAAAAAATGCACCCTCACCAGTACGTTCATCATCTTTCCAGAGGCCAACAAATTTTTCACCATTGGGCCAGTGATAGGTCCCCTTTCCAGAACGCTTGTCATTTTTGTAGGCACCCACATAGTATTGACCATCATGCCAGTAAAAGGAGCCTTCACCATGGCGTTCATTATCCTTCCACTCCCCAATATATCGGCTACCTGTATTTAGAATAGCAACACCAAAACCATTGGCCTTACCGTTTTTGACCTCACCAACGTAGTGCATTTGACTTCCTTTGGAATTGGAAAAGGTCAAATATTGACCAGAAGATTTTTGTCGTAATTGACGTTGCATTCTAGCAATCCTCGCCTTTGCTTTTTCAAGAACAAAGCTCAACGAATCAAATTGTTGTATTTCTTTCGGAGATACATCTGCCAAAGTCTTAAGAGAATCCAGCAACTCCATTTGGGCCAATTGCGCAGAGTCTTTTTCTGGTCTAGCCTTTAGTTGCAGTAGCTTTTTGGTCAACGAAATGCGAAGTTCCAGTTCGGTCCCTTCCATAGCCTCGTCTTCCCCAAACTTTTCTTGATAAGCCTTTAATGCCCCAGAATAGTCATCTCCATCTATGATCATGGCATCAATCTGTGTCAATTCCTGACCATCAACACTCTTCGCATTCATCAAATTCTGCTGTTCTATCTTTTGAGCCTCGAGTTGCTGTTTCAAGTCTTTGGTTTTCCCATAATAGTAGCAAGAAATGCCAAAAGCGAGCACAAATAATACAAAAACAAACTTGGTCAGGTATTGATTTTTCATGATAGATGTCTAAGACTATGCATGATATACGTTCTTAATCATCAAAATGGATGGCGGGAAGCTTATTTTTTACCCTTCTAATGTCTGGGGAGAAATATAAATGGAACCTCATAGTCCAACTTTGTTTGAAAATTCCACCATTTTCCAAGGTCTGTCCTTGGGAATACATAAGTCCTCCGGCAACCGTCAGCCTCGGGGTTAAAATATAACCTAAGGTCGTAGTCAACCGTAAATCTTCCATTGGACTCGCTACAACCGCTTTCCCACTTTGCATGATCAATTCCGCCTCCGGAGATACATATAGGGTCTTTGGTTCCAACTTGTGATTGTTCAACGGCACCTTGGCCCGGAACATATAACGCCAACGATTTCTGAAAATGTATTCGCTGTCGTCAGCAAAACCTTTGGTCCATCTATGTTCTATTCGAATTCGATGGTAGAACATGGCACTGTAGACCGGTTGTGCAAATTGATATTGGTGCCAAATTCGAAATTCTGGCACAACAGGACGATCGTCTGAATCCTCATCCGTATTAAAATTTACCCGGAGTACCCCGCCCAAACTAAAGTTTACTTTTTTGGAATAGATATAACCAATGGCATGGCGGTTGTAAATTTGACCTATCTGGCCAATGAAGGGTGTGTCCTCAGTTTCTTCGAACCTAAAATGTGTCTGTGCATCCCAGAACAAACGTTTGGAAATCCGAATGTTTCCATAGGTGTTGAACCAAATTTTGGTCTTTGGGTCCTTAAACTTGGATTCTTCTGGCAAAACCTCCCCTTCCTGTGCGCTGACCGAACCAAACATCAAAATAAGGCCAACCAATCCAATGGAATACTTATATAGCTTTTTCATGACTAGTCTTCCAAAGATTGAAGGTTGAACAAATTGAGTATGGTGGCCGGGTTCTTTTCCTTGCGAAGTTTCCGTTCCAATTTAGAGGTATCGGCATCACGCAGTTCCAACATGCGTTGGTCCAGATTGGTTAAGAGGTTACTTATATTTTGTGCATTACCGCAGTTTAGACCATCTATTACCTTATTAAGGACATGGGGAATCAGAACATTCTTATAGGCTCCGGTTATCCGCTTTTTAACTTCCTCATTCATAATATTGGCCATAAACGGATTCCATACGGCGTCCATATAAGTTTCCTGAATATGCTCCCATTTGCTCGGCAGATTCGCTATCTTCAAGGCCAGACCATCCAGCTGTTCCAAGCACTTCATTATCTGCTTACCTTGTTCAACTTTTTCGGGACTGTCCTCCATATTGGAGTATGATTTTAGTTGGTCCTCGGCAAAAGATTGAATTTTTTTCAACGCCTTGCTTTCAAGTCGGCTCGTTTGCGCTTGAAGTGAGTCAGTAAGCTTGTTCAAATGGTCCACGTTCGCAATCATGGTTTCTTCCAGGCCAATGACTTCCTGTAATCGACTTTCTTTTTGCAGTCTATCATTTAATAGTTTGGCTATGGAATCCAAGCTAGAAGAGGCGTATTGCAACATCTTCTCAGCAGAAAGAATATCCAAGGCTTTTACATCATAGTTTTCCAAATCCGGACCGCTAAAACTTCTGGTCATCTGATTGGCAGAATTAAGGATTTCCAAAGTTGGAGATGGCATTCCCTTGGGCCACAAATAATCCAGTAGTTGTTTTCTTGGAATGAATTCCAAAAGGTTTTCCCGTTTATAATCCAATAGTTTTCCATTGGGCTCAAGGAACCTAGTGTGAAGCTCTTGGGTTACCGCATATAAAAACTGTGCTTCCCCGTCGGAACGTCTTAGAATATTCAGCTGGGTGTCGTTTAGTAAGGATTGACTTATCTCAGACGACCGGGCGTATAGTTTTTCTAGGCTTTCAATTGCACCCGTTTCAAGAGAATCCAATGGATAATGACCTACCTTCACCTTAAATTCCGGTAAAAATTGCGATTTCCCCATGGCAGAAAGTATGTCATCAATCTCCTTGTAATGACCGGCATTTTGGGCA
This sequence comes from Flagellimonas flava, assembly GCF_900129665.1. Taxonomy (GTDB): domain Bacteria; phylum Bacteroidota; class Bacteroidia; order Flavobacteriales; family Flavobacteriaceae; genus Flagellimonas; species Flagellimonas flava. The sequence goes on along the minus strand of NZ_FQWL01000001.1, from coordinate 883,578 downwards.
AGCAACTGACTAATTCCAGTGGTTTCCAGTTCTATAGACCCCAGACTTGCATTCCATAATTGGAGGATTTTCAGATATCGGGCATCAAGATTAATCACCTTTTCCTCAGGTAGCGAGCTCCCGTACAAGGACCAGGCCTCGGTGGCAGCATCATTAAGCTTTTCCACCTTTCTGAGCAGTCCATTGTCAAAAAACCAGCTTTCAGAAGTTCCCGAATCATTATCGGTATAGAGTGTCCAGACATCATGCGCCAGCCCATTTCTCAAGAACCGTCCCACCAGGGTGCTGGTCTCGTTTTCTATTTTGAAGCTTTTTTGGGGTATCCCATTTTCAAAGGTTATGGTGCTACTGAACAATTTTTCCTCAATCTCAGAATTCTCAATTTTTTTGGAATCAAACGTCCACAAACCGTTTGGCCTTCCCATGCTTATGGTTCCCGAAGCACCATTGGTAGTGCCACTTACGTTCAATCGATATTGCAAATCGATTACCTTGGTGCCCTCTCCGGATTGAAACTCCCCAAATTGAAAGTTCCAGTCCCCATTGGGATACCCATTTTTGAATCCTCCGATAAATGAAAAGAAATTGTCCTTATCCTCCAATAGCGCGTTTAGATTGGAGCGAATCATACTAAAAGGGCCATCAAGGATGGTATCCCCTTCTACGACCTGAAAGTCGTACTCGGCCTCACCTTGAAATTGACCTACGGTCAACGGGCCTCTAAAATGTTGCTTTTCCTGTGCTACGCCCCAAAAAGAGCCATACAAACATAAAAGCAACAGCAGTTTGGTTATTGGTTGTGTTCTCACATTGTTGATTTTCACCTGGTATAGGTTCATTCTAAATACGCATGTAATTTAAAATAGGATGTTTTTCAAAGTCATTTTCTCAAAAAAAAATGAAATCTTAAAAAATACCATGTCATTCTCTCAAATAGCACAACCGTCAATTCAAAACGGGCATTGGTCAATTGGGCACTTGGTCCCAGAAGTAGGATAGGTAATTTTTCAATAGCTATTTAATAATAACCAAGAACCAATCCCTATGAAAATTTCTTTTTATGTATTGCTTTTGCTCTTGCTAGTTTCCTCTAGCTGTAAAAATCAAGAAATGGAACATGCGCTGGCCGAGATGAAAGTGGAACTATCAGAGACAGAAAAACTAATACAAAACAATAATTTGGCATTGGAAGCAAGTCAAAAGCGTATTCTGCTTTACGAGGAAGTCGAACAAAACCTGGTCCAAGCATCCAATGAGGATTTCACCCTGCATGTTGATAAAACCGAAGATGACCAACTTCGACTTTCTCTTTGGGAATACCCCAATCCCACGTCTAAACTTCCCCAAATTGTACTTTATAGTGGGGAAATTAAAAAGACGGGGAATTGGGGAGTTAAACAATATTCCTTTGATGAAAAGGAACAACGGTTTATTGTTGAAACGGTTCCTCTACGTCGCGGTTCCAAAAGGTACCATGTGTTTTTGGAACGACTTGACAGCGGAGTTCCAAAATATTATGGTAAAATGACCGACCTAAAGACCTCGCAGCGCTAATATGCTACCGCAGACCTTAGGATTTGAAGTGTTCCAAGTCAATCGCCTTCTATGTGTTGATATACCGCTTGAAGAAGTTCGTCAACCAATTGATAACGAAGCAATGGACCGTTTTGGGACCTACTTTGGTTATTCAACATAGCAATACTCACTTTGGTTTCAGGGTCGTAGAACATATAGGACCCATAACCGCGCATTCCCCCGGTGTGCCCCCAATGGGATTTTCCGGCGAAGGTAACTTCCCGTATCCCAAGCCCATATCCGGTAAAAATAGTATCGTCAATGGGCTGAAAATCCAACATCTTTGTCTTGGTAGGTTCAGACAGTAGCGTTCCGTTAAATAGATGCTGCGGCCACATGGACAAATCCGAAGCTGTTGAGAAAACATCGGCAGCGGTATAGAATATACTATGATACGCTGGTCCAAATTCGGCCAAGATGTTTTGGAGTGTTCCGTCCCCATTGCTGTCCCGCCAAGGTGTGGCCACTGGACCAACAAGGTTTTCATTGGCAGGAAAATAGATGGAGTTCATTTGCAATGGACCAAAAAGTTTTTCCCTAAATACTTCACCTACGGTTTTCCCGGTAACCGCTTCTATGATCAAACCCAACACCAAATAATTGGAATTGGAATATTCATACCGCTCCCCTGGAGCAAAGAATGGTGTTCCCACATAATCTACCAATTCCAACGTAGGGATTGGTGTGTTTAAATCCCCCTCTACCCTTGGCCAGATATCAGGATGCCTAAAGTAACCGTGAAGTCCGGTAAAATGCCCTAACAATTGTTCAATGGTAATGGAATCGTCAATGTTTTCAGTATCTAAAGTGAGCCATAGGCTAATGGGATCATCCAAACTTAAGGCACCCTCCTCACTTAGTTTTAGTACGGTGGCTGCCACAAAGGTTTTGGTAATGCTGGCAATTCCAAATCGCATGTTGGCAGCTATTGGAGTGTCACCGCTGGAGATCCCCCCTTGTAAACTCCACTCTTCCACTCCATCTATCCTAATGGAAACCGATGCCCCCAGTAATTTATCAGTTCCAATTTTTTCATCAACCAGGGTCTGTAATTCTTCGGCAAACAAAGCCTCTTGATCCACTGGTGGTGTCTCATCGACCTCATTGCTAGAGCATCCTGATAGAAATACACTGGACATTAAGGTCATAGCTATTAATAGCAATGGGGCGCAGCCGAGTTTAATATGAGTGAAATATGTTGGTCTTATACAGGTCATAAACTTTATTTTGAAGCGTTCAAGTATTTTTCAGGAATTTTATGTTCTTCATTTTCGGCGGCCCAGGTGGTGCTAGCAATCCACCAGCGACCATCCACCCATACCAATTGATAACAATTAATTCCCTTTTTATCATAGGTCCCTGTAAGATTTTTGGCATGGTAGGACTGGAATGCATTTGCCACTCCGTTGAATTCATTGACGGTTAAACCGGTAACTACTTCATCAAAGCCATCCCTGCCATATAAGGGGCCAACATATCGTATAAACTCTTCAACCGAGAAAGATCTTGCGCGATTTGAAGGGTTCTTGGCTTTGGGATTCAGCAAAATCTTTTGGGCAGTCGGGAGAAATAAGTTCCTATAGGTATCCCAATCTGGCTCCTCGCCAATTTCAACGGAAATAACTTCCAACATTGTATTCACCGTTTCTTCCACGGTCTGATACTTTTGGTTTTGTGCATGGGATAAAAACCCGAGGGTAAACAGGAATAAAAAAAGTAGTTGTTTCATTAAGCGGTTCATTTATAAGTTAAACTCTTCCAAGCCATTTCCAGAGTGGTTGATACCATATCTTCCGTGACTTCGAACTCGTGATTCAGTTTAATCTGAATTATGGTGGATAAGCTGTTGTAAAGCCAACGCATGATTAGTACAGGATTGGTATTAATAAGCATACCTTCTCTGATGCCCTCTTGGATCAAATCAAAAGCTACTTGATAATATCCACGGGCATACTCCCTGAGTTGATTTGAGATCAACGGGGAATAGCTGTAGGTATCATGAAACCTAAAACGATTGGGAAACTGCGTATAATAATCATAGCCCTTTCTCCATAGCAAATCAAAACGAGACTTAAAATCAAGCTGTTCCTCTTCATGGGTAAAAGCAATGTGCTTCCCCAAGGATTCTAAAATCTCGAGGTAAACGCCCTCAATCAATTCCTCCTTACTTTTAAAATGATGGTAGATGGTTCCGACAGCTACTTGGGACTTTTCTGAAATCAGCGCCATGGAAGTTTTCTGGATTCCTTGATCCACAAAAAGTTCTAAGGAGGTTTCCAGCAGAATGGCTCGTTTTGAGGTAGTGTTAATCATATAGACTGAATGTTCATTCGGTAAATTACAAAAACTTACCAAATGAACAAATCAGTCCTTGTTAAAATTGAAGTCAGGCCATCAGAATAGAAACAATTTCTTAATAATTCGTTTTCTCATTTTGAAATAGACCTTGCCGTAATCCTTGGATGCCGAACGTAATCCGGAATTTGAAAAGATGGCGACGGTCATATCCTGTTTGGGAAAATAATAGAGGTCCGTGGTTATACCTATTCCCCTACCCGAGTGTCCCATCAAAAATTTGTAAGGAAAGCTTTTGTCCGCCATTAGTCCCAGCCCATAATCTGGATTTTTTTCGTCGTTCCATGTCATCATTTCCTTTAGGGTATTTTCGTTCAAAATTTCACCGTTCATAAGCTTCTGCAAAAATCGGCTCGCTTCTTCAACAGTGCTATATACCCCATCATCACCACTGTACCAGTTTGTAGTCTCGATAGTCTCCGCGGAAAGATTCTCCGTAATGCCATCCTCATTGATATCCCCATAGTGCTCCACCAGTCTTTCGGGCGGTGTCTCCTTATAATAGGTGTCCTTTAAGCCGTACTTTTCAATTAACTCTTTCCGCATATAGCTCGAATGTCCTTCTGGGACAACCTTGTCCATGATCATGGATAGCAACAAATAGTTGGTGCTGCTATATTTATATTCTCCCAGGGGTTTGGTATGTTCGGTAATTCCGTAGGCATAATCCCTCAAGGCATCCATGTGGGAAAGTGTGTCCAGCTTTAGGTTTCCCGTTAAATAAAGTTCATTCAACTTTGGATTTCTATTGTAATTGTATAATCCGGAAGTATGCCCCAGCAGATTTCTAACGGTGACATCTTTTGCCGTTGGAAACCCTTCAATGATTTCTTGGGGCAAATACTTTTCAATCTTGTCATCCAAACCAATTTTCCCATCCTGGACCAATTTTAAAACAGCGACGGCAATGTACATTTTTCCAATACTTGCCAAACCAAAGATATTGTCCTTGTCCAAGGGTGTCTTTTGTTCCAAATTGGAATACCCTGAAGTTCCCACCCAGGTACCCAATTTTGGACTTTTAATGTAAATGGATACACCCACAAGTTTCTCCTTGGCAGCATCATCCATATACTCTTGAATCTTTGCCAGTTTTTTTTGTGGTTGTTGGGAATAACTTAGGCTCAATGCCAATCCACATGCTATGGCTGCAAGCACAATCGTTAATTTAATTTTTTTCATGATTTCTTGTTTTTTGATTACTCCAAAGGAATTTATCCTGCCGGGCAATCAAAAGAAAAAAGGACAAGAACTGGGCGAAATGCTATTAAATAAGGTCCGAACTGCTATGGTACCACTTTCTGAATTGCGCGGCCTTCAATCTACTCACGGTTATTTGATGCTCTTCCAAGGGGCTCATCAGACCAATATCTATTTTGCCGTAGGTGGATGGGGAAATAGACGCAATCCTATCCTTCTTGACTATCGCATTCCTAGATGCTAAAAAGAATTGGTGTTTTGGCAGGTGGGACGTTAAGCTGTCCAAGGTTCCCGGATACACCGCTCTCGCCGCTTGATAATACACCCATACCACTCCATGTTGAGTTTCCGCATGAATGACATCTGCAATGGGGATCCTAAGATTTTCATTTCTTCGTTGGAGCTCAACGTATGCGTCGGATTTATCCAACTCCACCTTAATCTTGTTTAGCGTTTCTTTGGAATCGTCCAATTCATGTTCAGCATGCCTCCAATTTCTATAGAAGTGTACAGCCCATTTGATTAGTGTAAGTAACAGTGCTACGAGAAAAACACTCAGGTTGATGATCACAAGCTCTTTTGCAGTATAAAAATCATCACCTATCAACCAAATATATAGATTGCCTACCCCATTTAAAATCACCAACAAGGTGAGGGTCAAGAAGCTTAGTTGGTAGACAAATCGCTTCCCCAATTGTCTTGTCCAAGGAATACGATTTTCCAATTTGCCATCTATAAAACGGTTGATTTCTGTAACCAGAATAGAAAAGGCTATGGCCGTTACAAACTCCTGAAGAATAAAATCGGGATTGTTGGGCTTAAAAATAAAATTGATGAGAATGTTGGCAATACATCCCAAAAGCAGTGGTTCTAAAAACCGCCAAAAGTCAATTTTAGCCATTCCCATCCAATATAACTATAACTTTTCTGCCAATATGGATATCATAGTCTTGATTCCCTCCCGATAGTTGCCCAATCGCAGGTTCTCATTGGGGCTATGCTGGTTATTATCCATATTAACTGTAGGAACGATAACGGCTGGAACGCCCAAGGTATTTACAAAAGGAGCAATGGGAATAGACCCACCTCCCATTCTAATTTTTATTGGTTTCTCACTAAATGCCTTGTCCAAAGCGCTATCCAACCAATTTCCGACTTCGGAGTCTATCTCTGTACGAAAGGATTGATATGAAATCTCATGGGTAAGAGTGGCGATACGATGGTGGGCCAAGCGCTCCTCCTTTGTGGGCACCCTGTCCAAAACCAGATATCCCTGATCTTGAATATGGTCTCGCACCAAATTGATTAAACGTGCAGGATCAGATTCCAACACCAATCGAATATCAATTTCAGCTCTGGCCCAGCCGGGTACAATCGTCCGAGCCTTTTCATCAATCCATCCAGATTGCATCCCACGGATATTCAAGGATGGATATTGAATGGCCTCCTGATAATTGGCCCCTACCTTATCTATAGCCGCAATTTGCAGTTTTTCACGGATAACCGTTTCGTCGTCGGGAACACTTTTCAATATCGCCTTGGCCTTCTCGTCCAAAACAATACCGTCATAATATCCGGGTATGGTTACACGCCCATCTTCATCTTTCATGGAGGCCAGCAATCGAGAAAGTCGCAAGGCCGGATTGGGAGCATAGTTGCCATAATGGCCGCTATGCTGCGGAACAATGGGACCATAAGTGGTTAAGGTCACGGTTGCGATGCCCCGAGCCCCAAATACAAGGGTAGGTTCATTGGTGATGTGTCTCGGCCCATCGAAAATAACCATCATGTCCGCACTTAAGAGCTCCCTATTGTCCAAAACCGCTTGGGGAAGGCGTGGAGACCCAAGTTCCTCTTCAAAATCCATGATTACCTTGATGTTGTAGTTTGGGTGAATGTTCTTTTCCTGTGCCGCATCCAAAGCCGCCAAAAACATGGCCACCGGCCCCTTGGCATCTGAAGCGGACCTAGCAAAAATCCGCCAATCAGGGTCAAAGCTTTCGATTTCAAAATCTTTAACCGCTTCCCACTCCCCCACTTCATTTTTTCTCTTGACCACGGGGAGATATGGGTTTTTTTGAAACCATCGGGTAGTGTCCACGGGCTGGCCATCAATCTGCAAGTACACCAATACCGTTTTTTTGGCTCGTTTTCCATTTAGTTCTGCCAAAAGCAGTGGCGCCACAGCTGTTGGGATTCTTGTAGTAGTAAATTTTCGGTGCTGGAATTCCCGTTCGCACCATTGTACATTTTTCTCCAAATCTTCAGGAAAAAAAGCATCGTTCGGGATGCTCAAAAGCTCAACCAAAGATGGAAAGGATTTTTTGGTATAAGCATCCGAAAGGGCATCTAGCTCCCCTTCCGCCCATCTTTGGGAAAAAGCTGTAGTGACTAGTAGAAAACAAAAAATGGTCTGTGTTAATTTCATAGGAAAGTTCGTTTTATCAATTGATCAATCTGATGGATTTAGATTTTTTCGTAAGGCACTTGGCCTAATCTTGAATCGGTTGTAAAAAGCATTTGAAAAATTGCCCACGCTGGAATAGCCCACTTCATAAGCAATAAAAGTAATTTTATCGTTTGTGTTTTGAATCTCATTATATGCCCTTTCCAGTTTGAGTTCAATGCAAAAATCCACAACACTTTTACCAAAGATTTCCTTGAATCTGGTTTTGAGCAGATATTGATTCATTCCCACAGCCTCCGCTACATCTTTAATTGAAATTCGTTTATGTTGATTTTGAAGAATATAATCCTTTGCTTCCAAAATTTTCTGCTTCGAGTCATCTGTGTTCTGGAGTTCTTGGGAAGTTCGTTCCCGCAAAAGAGGAATGGAATGAAAAATAAGGTCTATCAATTTGGCTTCAATATAAACCTCCCTTAGATTCCCCGTGAAAGGGTTTTGTTTGATATCCTGGATGATTTTCCTCGTATTGGAATCCAAGAGCGCATATCCCTGGTCGAGAAAATACTCATCGTTCATTTCAATCACACGCCTTAAATCCCTCAATTCCTTAAAATCCTTTAGAAATGAATTTAGGAAATACTCTGGTTTCACAATAAAACCAAAACTTTCATAATTACAGTTTTTGGGAAAGTGGATGGCACAATTACCAAGTCGTTCATAAATAACTGTGAAGGTGTTGGGCTTAATTTCAATATTATCAATTAAATCGGCCACTACGGTGCGTGTATTCCCCGCCAATTGAAAATGAAATTGCAACCATTCTTCGCTTACCTCCTTGTAAATTACCACTTTCTGACTGGTTTGAAGCTTGGTGAAGTAAACCAGAAATCCATTGACCTCCAATTCTTCTTTATGACCTTGATATCCTTCCCCCTGTAAATTCAAACCCTTTTTTTACTAAGCTAAAAAAAACTGTGCAACAAGCCGTTCCTTTTTCAAATAGCATAACCAAAATCCCATATTTAATAAGTGAAAAAGAGACATGGAAATTAGTTTTGAAGTAAACTGAACGCCCATGTCCAAAATAATTTCCTTGGTACTTCTTGTTTTTCTATGCTTCACCGGAGTAGATGCCCAGAACGGTTTGGCCATTAAAAAGGCAAAGGGAAAAATAATTGTTGATGGAATCATGGATGAGGAGGACTGGCAAATAGCCGCCATAGCAGATAATTTCTCACAGTATTTTCCTGCGGATTCGGTTCCGGCCAAGGCCCAAACCGAGGTTAGGATGACCTATGATGACGACAATCTGTACATTTTTGCGAAACTGTTGAATTTAGGTCCTAGGGAATACGTTACTCCTTCCCTACGGAGGGATTTTAGGGGTGAGGCCAATGATGTGTTCAGCGCTGTCATTGACACTTATGCCGACCGGAACAATGCCTTTTTGTTTGGGGTAAATCCGTTTGGTGTACAACGCGAAGGTTTAATTGCAAACGGAGGAAGCACACTAAGTTCGGATACCTTTTCCACAAGTTGGGACAATGTCTGGTATTCGGACGCCAAGGTATTTGATGGCTATTGGACGGTTGAAATGACTATTCCATTTAGAACGCTGCGCTATAAAAAGGATTTGGATAACTGGTACATCAATTTTTATCGGTTTGATAGCGCCTACAGCGAACAATCCACCTGGACACCCATTCCACGAAACCAATTTATCATTAATCTTGCCTTTACCCAACAGCTCAAATGGGATGAACCGCTGGCATCGGCCAAAAAAAATATTTCTTTCATCCCCTATGGGATTTTCCGGAATTCCAAGAACTTTGAAGCGGATACACCCACAAACAATACACTGGATTTTGGTTTTGATGCCAAGGTAGGATTGGGGCCCGCCATGACTCTAGATCTAACCGTAAATCCAGATTTTTCCCAAGTTGAAGTGGATCAGCAGGTGACGAACTTGGATCGTTTTGAGATTTTCTTTCCGGAGCGTCGGCAATTCTTCCTGGAAAACGCTGACCTCTTTGGTGGTTTTGGCATAGATGGGACCCGACCTTTCTTTTCGCGCAGAATTGGGGTAACTAGGGATGAATCCACAGGTCAGAATGTTCAAAATGAAATATATGGTGGGTTGCGGCTAAATGGGAAATTGAACCAGAACCTTCGGTTGGGGGTTTTGAACGCTCAATTGAAAGAAAATGAAGCCATTGGTCTGCCCTCCACCAACTACCTGGTTACCGCCTTGCAGCAGCGAATCCTTTCCAGATCATATTTGAGCGCTACCTTCATCAACAAACAGGCCTTCGTGGATTCCATTGGTGGTAATTTTACCCTTTCTCCCAACAGCTACAACCGTACTTTGGGACTGGATGTCAACCTGGCTTCTAACGACAATGTTTGGAACAGCAAGGTTTTTTACCACCAGTCCTTTGACGAGAGCGATGCCAATTCCAGTTATGCCCTGGGAGGCTTTTTAAACTATAGTACCTATCGATTTGAGTCGAATCTATTGGGACAAAGCATTGGGGCCGGTTACAATCCGGAAGTTGGCTTTGTCAGGCGGACCAATATTTTTCAAATGACACCCCAATTGTGGTTTAATCAATATCCAAAGGAGGGGCGGATACAAAAACATGGTCCTGGGGTTTCCGGTGATATCATTAAAAACAACAGGTCTTTTGACGATTTGGATTGGAATTTTTCCCTTAACTATAGATTCAATTACAGAAGCACGGCTTACTTGGAATTGGGTGCCCAAAAACAATTCACGTTATTACTGAACCCTTTTGACCCCAGTGGTCTCAACGGAACGCCCTTGGATGCAGGAACTTCCTATTCCTATTCGTTTTTGAAAGCAACTTATAGATCCGATGCCCGAAAGATATTCTCCTACAATCTCACTTCCCAACTTGGGGAATACTTTAATGGAACCCTTTACAATATTGGTGGAACCCTAACCTACAGGTACCAACCCTTGGGTTTTACTTCCCTGAACTTTGCCTATAACAATATCCGATTGCCAGGACCCCAAAAAGATGCGGATTTGCTATTGATAGGGACTCGATTTGATTTTACGTTCACTAAAAGCGTGTTTTGGACCACTTTTGTCCAATTCAACAGTCAAATACAAAACGTGAACATTAACTCTCGCTTGCAATGGCGCTTTAAGCCAGTATCCGACGTCTTTTTGGTGTATACCGACAACTATTTTGCCGAAAGCCAGACGGAAAACGGAGGAATTATTGCTCCTAGCATCCGTTTTCCAAGACAGCGGGCCATTGTGCTAAAAATTAATTATTGGTTGAACCTTTAGATCTTAGGTTCCAACATAGGAAACCCTATAAATCGCATCCCCAAAGTCATCCGAAATCAGCATGGAACCATCCTTAAGGAATAGAAGGTCCACAGGCCTTCCAAATTGGTCCTGGGTTGCATCATTTAACCACCCATCAATGAAAGGCTCATAACCAACCGCTTCGTTTCCAGAAAGGGTCACCATGGTAATTCTGTAGCCTACCTTCAAAGAGCGGTTCCATGAACCATGCTCTGCCATAAAAACCTTCCCTTCATAGTTTTTTGGGAACATATTACCCGTATAAAACTTCACCCCCAACGGGGCAACATGTGCACCCAAAGCCTGGACGGGGGCTATGTAGTTGTCGCATGGGTGTTCCGCATCGCCAAACTCAGGGTCTGCGATTGTCCCTCCATGACAAAAGGGGTATCCAAAGTGCTGACCAGCTTCCGAGGCCCTATTTAATTCGCAAGGAGGGACATCATCCCCCATCAGGTCTCTTCCGTTATCAGTAAACCATAAATCTCCCGTTTCAGGATGCCAGGTAAAGCCAACCGTGTTCCGGACGCCCTTGGCATAAATCTCCCTATTACTACCATCCGGGTCCATCCGTGTTATGGTAGCATAGCGTTCGTCTTCGGCGGAGCTTTCGCAAATATTACAGGGAGCCCCAACGGGAACATATAACTTTCCATCTGGGCCAAACGCAATGTATTTCCAACCATGATGGAATTCCGTGGGATAATCATCATAAATCACCTCTGGCGCAGGTGGGTTGTCTAGGTCTTGTTCCACATCGCTATACTTCAATAATCTATTTACCTCGGCAACATAAAGATCTCCATCCCGAAAGGCAATTCCGTTGGGTACTTCAAGTGTGGAATCCAATACTGTGATTTTCTCAGCCCAAAAATCACCATCCATATCCTGAAGCGCATAAACAGTTTTCTCATTTCGGGTACCAACGAAAAGAGTCCCATTATCACTCATGGCCATGGATCTTGCACCATCAATGCCTTCGGCATATACCTCTATTTTAAATCCTTCAGGAAGGTTTAGGCTATCTAGTGGTAGGCTGGTTTGGTGTACCCTTTCCTTGGGTTCCGCAGCTGTTTCCTTCTTTGGAGCTTCTTTTTTACCATTACAGGCCATTAGAATTAAGGTGATAAAAACCACAAGGTTGAATCTTCTAAACATAATCGGTTTTAATTTGTTAGTTGTTCCTATAGAGCATTGGTCGTAAAATCTTGGTTAACCAATCTGGAATGCTTTACAATCCCATTTCTATTTTACTGACCCGTGAAATTAATGAAAAAAATTCTGGCTTCTCACCTGCTATGATGTCGGTTCATAGGGTTAAAAAAACCAGTGGACAGCCTATTTATTGAAAATTAAAAGGTCAACTGGCTTTTCAATGTTCATATTCAGGTCTTCTCATGCTGGTTTTAGGACAAAATACGGTTTGGATGTGAAACAGTTCGGACAAAAATGGTCTTTTGCTACTTCATTAATCAATATCATATGAACAGAAAATCATTCATAAAGAAAAACCTCCTAGCTGGAGGTCTAATGGCAGTGCTACCCCAAATAACAACAGCCAATCCAATTTTTCAGGAGGAGCCAATTTTTGATCATGAGCTGATTACGGACTTTGTGTTTGCGGCTCATAAAAGCTTGGAAGAAACCAAAAAAATACTTGATAAATACCCTCTGATCCTGAACTGTGCCAACCAATTTAAAAAAGGAGATTTTGAGACTGCGGTAGGCGGCGCAAGCCATATGGGGCGTAAAGACATTGTGGACTTTCTAGTTTCAAGGGGAGCGCGATTGGACATTTTCAACTATGCCTTTTTGGGCTACGGGGATTTCATCAAAAAAGTGGTTACCGACCATCCCCATCTTCTGCGTGCTCCAGGTCCACATGGGTTTAGCTTGCTTCACCATGCGGAAGTAGGCAAACATCCAGAGTTGGTTTCATGGCTTCAAGACAAAGGATTGACTGAAAAAATATTCAAAGGTATCTTTTAAAGGAAACCATGAGCTTTGAATCTTTTACTGCTGGCAAATCTTATCTTTGTTAGGTCGCTTTGTAGGTTTAATTGAGCACATATGCTGTCCATGATCAGTGAAAAGAAGTTTTACCTATGGTCCACCGTTCTTTTGGTGGTCATCTTCGGTATTACCTTGGTCCAAAACGTAATTCGCTATCAGCACCATAGTAGCTATAGCATTTGGACCTCCATTGTTTACCTTCTTTTTTCAATTTTGCTCTTTATCCCTGTTATTGTCCTTACCGTTAGGGTACAAAAAATAATTAAAAAACGGTTCCGAAGCACTTTTTGGTTGTTGGTGACTGGCTCCGCTTTCCTCACCTTGGGTTTGTTCTATTTAATATCCAATGCGATTCTTCATAGTATTGGGTATTTTGACCACTATGTTGATATGGAGTATGCACGTTACTATTTTGGGCGTGAAGCACTTTATCATCTGCTTCTGATTTTTGTTGCGGCAATTTATGTTTGGACAAAAGCTGCAAAAAAAAGAACACTGGATGTTTACAAAGGCAGAAAAATGATCAAGCTTCAAGTTGATGATGTGGAATGGATTGAAGCAGAAGGACATTACCTAAACTTGAATACCAAAGGGCAGGTCTATCTGAAAAGGGAAACTTTAAGCGCACTTTCAAAAGAGTTGGCACCTGACTTCATTCGAATCCACCGAAAGTACATGGTAAACAAGAATTGTATTCAGTCTATGGAAAAACACAAAAGAGATGAATACCTGGTTTTGTTGTCTGGAAAACGTCTTAAAATAGGACAATCATTTAAACCCATTGACTGGTAAGTCCATCTTACCGGCAGATTGCCTTATGTCGTTGAATGGCGTATTGGGTATTTCCTATCCGCCATCTGCCTGCATTTAAGTAACCCATATTTATGGGATAAGAATTGTATTGACCGTTTGCAAAATTCACTATGAGCGACGGAGTTCCTTGAATTTGTTCCACTTTCCAGGTTCCCACGTAAGCTCCGTTACTTGCGCCATGTGCATTTCCGCCATATCTACCTTCTACACTGTATGATGCTTCCTTGCTAACATTAAATGTCCCATCACCACAAAAATTCACATAGGTCAGGGAACTTGCTGTATCGTCCAACACAAGGGACGAACGCTGGTAGTATACCAATTGACTTCCCGCGATGTAACCTGTAAGTTCGGGGTAGCTCCCACCATCCATTGAAACGGAATGGTTGTCGGCCGAACCTCCTGTGCCTGATAATACGAAATAAGGTTTTAAATCCACATTGGCCAATTCATGCTGTTGACTTGTTTGGTGATACACGATAGTATTTCCTTGGGCTTTTACGGAGATACCTCCAGCTATGGCGCTGGTAACATAAGGAATAGCCGAACTTCCCGCAAACAATTCTCCTTTAATGACCTCACCTTCCATTTCACCTCTAAAAGCGAACAAATTGCCTCCAGAATTCACCACGCCTTGATATTGCCCATCTTCATACTTGACCTGTGCAGTCAATTTTTGGTCTTCGCTTAAGAAAGTTCCGGTAAACCGTTGGTCCTGTGCATACGCATTCTTAAGAAAGAATACAAACACCAACAAGGTCAGTACACTTAAGTTAGGGGCAGTTAAAGATTTCATGAAAAAGACTCGATAAAACTTGGCAATTAGCTAACTCAAGGCAAGTAAGAAAAAAACACCGCACTTAAAAAGAGAGTATTTATAAACGGTCTATTTCTCTGTATCAAAGGCCTGGAAATCCCCAGAATAGGAAATCCCTGAACGATGTGTGCTGTTCACATTGATTGTACTGAAACTATTTGGCACCAATTTGGCCGCAATGGTATAGGTCTCCGTGTTGTTGTCCATGGTCATTTTCAGTCGATACCCTTTGCTTTTTTCATCCTTTTCCAATTCCATTTTTTTAGGTATGCCATCAAAACGAATGGCATTGTTCAAGGTATTGTAGCCCCCTCCTATTTGACGGTCACCGTAATACGGTAAGTACACGGAGAGACTATCACCAATAACCCGTAGATAGCCCGGATTATCCAAGAGGTTTATCCGTGAAGGAGTATCCTCTGGGGCCAATAAACCCGCATTGGCCAATGCTGTAAGGCTGTTCAATGAAACAGGTCGCGCCCATCTGGCCCTAATCTCATAATTGCCATTATGTACCAAATCTTCAAAAGCCTTATACTCCTCAGGGGTAAGTTCGCTTACGCTCGAAGATGACCCACACCCCATCATAGTGAGCACGGCAATCATCCAAATAGTTTTCTTCATATAGTCCATTGCTTCTTTTTTTGTTTTCCTTTAAGATACGAAATCAACCGCATTGTTGTCAAGCACCAAAAATTATTCCAAGATTACCCCTATATTTAATCCAACCAGACCTCTTTTTATGAAATACAATTACCTACCGATTTGTACTGCGTTCTGTACGCTCGGTTTCTTCTTCACCCAAGCCCAGCAAACTCAACTTATGGATTCCATTTCAGATAGGCCGCAATTTGAAGCCGTTGTTCTGGAAAATGATCCCCAGATAGATGGTGAAATCATCAATGATCCCATTTGGCAGCAAGTTCCTGCCATTGAAAACCTGATTCAATTGCGTCCCAATTATGGGCAGCCCGTATCTGAGAAAACAGTGATACGTGTAGCTTATAGCAAGAGCACTTTTTACGTCGCTGTCGTCTGCTATGATTCCGAACCGGAAAAACTCGTCGTCTCAGATTCGCGTAGGGATGCCGACCTCAACGATGAGGATAGTTTTTTGTTTATCATAGATACCTATCACGACCGCCAAAATGGGTTTTTATTTGGAACCAATGCCCAAGGAATGGAATATGATGCACAGATAGACAATGAGGGAAAAGGCAATTTTAACGCCAACAGACAACAAGGAGGGGTTATTGGAGGTACCAACATCAATTGGGATGCTTCTTGGATGGTACGAACGCAAATGGGGGATTTTGGCTGGAGTGCAGAGTTTGCCATTCCATTTCGTTCGTTGCGGTTCGCAGCAGGATCAAACAAGACTTGGGGACTGAATTTTAGACGAAATATCAGTAAGAATACAGAAACAGCCTACTGGACCTCCCTGCCCCTTGGCTTCGACATGAAACGCCTGTCCCTTGCTGGGAAGTTGACCGGTCTTAACCTTAGAAATCCCGGAAACCTTAAATTGATTCCCTATGCGTTGACCCAATTTGTAAACAATAAAGCTGTAGACCCCTCAGAAACGGACACCAATTTTGAGGTGGGAGCCGACATCAAATACAGCATTACGCCAAGCTTGACACTAGACCTCACTTATAATACAGATTTTGCACAGGTGGAGGTGGACGATCAGCAGGTGAACTTAGACCGTTTCAACTTATTTTTTCCTGAGAAAAGGGCTTTCTTTTTGGAAAACGCGGGACAATTCAGTGTGGGAAGTCCGGGAGAAGTAGATCTCTTCTTCAGTCGAAGAATCGGCATTGGGGATGATGGCGATCTTGTGCCTATCATCGGAGGCGCAAGACTTTCTGGTAAAGTAGGGCAAACCAATGTGGGTTTTTTGAGCATGTTCACAGATGATGTGGAAGAAGCGGCCATTGTTAAGAACAATTTTACGGTGGCAAGGGTCAATCATGATTTTCAAGGAACCCGATCCTCCTTGGGTGGTATATTTATCAACAGGGAAGGCTTGGGCGATATTAATGATGACCATAACAGGGTTTTCGCCATGGATGGGAAATGGGGTATTGGCAACAAAGCAGAGATTACAGGGTTTGTGGCCAAAAGTGTAACCCCTGGTATCGAAGAAAATGACCATGCTTTTAAAATCTTAGGTAATTATAATTGGAATGGCTGGGATTTGCGAGCAGGATATACTGAAGTTGGTGAGGGGTTCAACCCTGAAGTTGGATTTTTACAACGGACTGCTTTTCGTAAACCAGAATTTCTGATTTGGAAGGCGCACCGATTAAAGAATGCTGGTAATTTGTTGGAGATTAGGCCCCATGTCTCCTATCGGGGGTACTGGAATTTTGATGATGAGCTGGTAACTGGATTTCTGCATGTTGACAATCATTGGGAATTTAAAAGCGGATTTGAAATCCATACCGGAATAAATTTCACTACGGAGCGCGTTTTGGAGGAATTTACACTTTCCGGCGTACCCATTCCCGTGGGCAATTACAGAAATGAAGAACTGCAGTTTGTGCTCATTACCAATCCCAACAACGCATTTTCATTGAGCACACGGACTTTTATCGGGGGTTATTTTAATGGAGATAGGGTCTCTAACAGCGGAACGGCCAATTACAGGATTGGAGACCGTTTTATTTCCTCCTTAAATTTTAGTCATAGCGATATACAATTGGATACAGGCAATTTTACAGCACTTGTAGGCGGATTGCGGTTATCATACTCGTTTACCCCGAGGATTTTTCTACAAAGTTTGATTCAACGGAACAATGTATCTGAAATCACCTCAGTGAATGCCCGCTTTGGATGGTTGCAGAATGCAAACACGGGACTTTTTGTGGTTTTCAACATTGTAAAAGATGACAATGATCTGGATTTATTGAACAATCAGACCATCACTATAAAGTACACCCACCGATTTGATATCCTAAACTAAACTTGAGGTTACGACTTATTGTCCCAAAGGTTATCACCAAGAATCTTGGGCATGACTTCTTTCTTGTAGTTCCGACTCAAGGGAATTTTGTGGGCCTGTATTTGAATTTCGTGTTGTGCTACACCCTCTACCTTATCCAGTGCCACAATGAAGGATTTATGCACGCGTAAAAAAGCAGTGGAATCCAGCTTTTCAGCTACGTTTTTTAAAAAGAGCAACGTAAGGTATTTTCGTTTTGTGGTTTGAATGACCACATAATTCTGCATGGCCTGGACAAAGAGGATTTCATCTTGAAAAATCTTCTCATATTTCCCATCGCACTTAATAAAAAAACAACTTCGCTCCTCCTCTCGCTGTGAGAGAACTTCCTGGCCATTAAGCAATGTAAATTGTTGTTTTGCCTTTGTGGCAGCCGAGAAAAAGCGATTGAACGAAACTGGTTTCAATAGATAGTCCAGCACATTGAGGTCAAAACCCTCAATGGCATAATTGGGAAAGGCCGTGGTGAGAATGGTCATGGGTGGTTTGGGATTGGACTTTAGGTATTCCAACCCGTTCATCAGGGGCATTTGCACATCCAAAAACAAAAGGTCAACTTGCTGTCCTAGTAATTGTGGAATCTCCAAGGCGGAACTCCCTGTACCCACACATTCCAAAAAGTCCACCTGCTCAATATAATTGGTTATGCATTCTCTAGCCAAGGGTTCGTCGTCTATCACTACGCAATTGATCATCCTACTGCCTTTTTAAGCTGAACCTGCTCTTCTTTTTTAAGCTTCAAATCCAGATGCACTACATAGGAATCCTCTTCTTTGGATACCACCAAATTGTGTGATTCCGGATAAATGATGGCTAATCTACGCTTTACGTTTTTAAGCCCCAGTCCACCGTAGGAAACTCCCTTGGGCAACTCATGTCTAAGTTCAAAATTTGCACTATTGGCTAAATGAAATATCAAACTCCCCTCTTTTACCTGGATTCGAAGCTGTATCCATTTCTTAAGTTTTCGGTCTTCGGAGATATGTTTAAAGGAGTTTTCAATAAAAGGAATCAAGATAAAGGGAGCGATACTATACTCCTCTGAAATGGTGTCTGGCCAATCAATCTGCAGGTCAAAGTTTTCGTTTTGCCTTAGACTTTCGAGTTCCAACAAGCTTTTAATGTAGGCCAATTCATTTTTCAATGGGATTTGGTTGGCATTGCATTCATACAACTGATAGCGCAAAAGATTGGAAAACTTCACCAAGGACTCCGATGCCATCTCCGGGTTTTTATCAATCAAAACAAAGATGGAATTGATCGTGTTGAACAGAAAATGAGGATTGAATTGCGACTTTAAGAACTTGAGTTCGGTCTCCAATTTTTCCTTTTCCAAAGCTTTTTGTCGTTTTTGGGTATCGATCCAAATCTTGGTCAATTTGATGCTCATCCCCAAAGTAATGGCCCCAACGCAAGAAGGCAAAGCATTGTGCTTAAATAAGGTTACTGGGGTTTCCGGAAAAACATTGAACAATTCGTAAACCGTTTTATCCGTAAGCAGGGAAGCCAAATAGTAGTTAAAAGTGATGCCGACCGACATGAAAAGTACCACCCCGATCACTGAGGTGAAAAACAAAAAATACCTTCCCTTTTGAAGGAATTTGGGAATGAGCACGTACAAACAGAAGTAGACGCCCACGGCTTGATAGACGACATAACCCAAATATTTGACCACGCCATGTGCTTCATCAAAATATCCGAGGACCTCCACTAAGCTTCCCGCATAAAGGCTCCACCAGGCAAGGTGATAAACTGCCCAAAAAAGAACATGGTGCAATTTAAACCGCCATAGGACCGCAAAAAATGAAGACAGGTTTTGTAAAGCCATTGGTATTCCTTCTTGTTCCAAGATACAAAGGACACCTTTATCCATCAAATACCCTCGCTTTTGATTGACATCAGGTCAAGAATAATTGACGAAAGACAATTTTAGCACTTCTTAGCTCGAAAAAATGATGGATGTATTCCAAAATCCCCTCTCATAAATCAATTCCATACCGTGGTCATTCTCTTTTGAAGAAGCAAGTGGAAATAGGCTTCTTGCCTTCAAAACACAACAATGCAACGTATTCAAATTCTTTTTTTAATAGGTTTTCTGGGAATTCATGGTATGTATTCTCAGTTAAGCGGTTCCATAACCGATGAACAAGGCACAGCCATTGCCTACGCCAATGTTCTGCTCTTACGGCAAACGGACCAAGAGATATTGACCGGTGGGACCAGCGACGAGTCTGGGCACTTTCGACTGGACCAACCTCAACCTGGTCAGTATATCTTAAGAGTGAGCCTGCTTTCTTACGAGAACTGGGAGTCGGAACCCTTTGAAGTGGTTTCAAATTCAAAGGAACGCACCTTCCCTCCTGTTACCCTGGCAGAATCCGTAACCCAACTGGATGGTGTTTCCATTACCGCACAACGAAAACTAATCCAGCGTACACCAGAAGGCAATGTGATCAACGTACAGCAAAGCATACTGACCAAAGGCAGTAGCGCACTTCAATTGCTTGAGCGTTCTCCCGGGGTTATCCTGGACCAGCGAAACAACAGCTTCTCTTTAAACGGTAGAAGCGGTACACTGATTCTTATCAATGGAAAAACACAACGTATCCCTACCGAAGATCTTATAGCCCTGCTCAATGGCATGAGCGCGGACAGCATAGAAAAGATTGAACTGCTCACCAATCCATCCGCCAGATATGATGTGGATGGCAATGCCGGAATCATCAATATTGTATTGGCCAAAAATGAAAACACTGGACTACGGGGCTCATTTGGAGCCAATCTGGGCTATGGGGAAGGGTTGAAAGAAGGGCACAATTTTTCCTTGACCTATGGTGGGGAACGGGGCAGTTTATTTGCATCTTATAATTTTTTATATGATGACACTTTCAGTGGTTGGATCGCTAAGGGCGTTTCGGATATTCCCGTACTTGGCGGCAATACATCTATTGAGTTTAAAAGTGACCGCTTTGAAATCAACCGAAGTCACAATACCAATTTAGGCTATGAACACCAGCTATCGGAACATTCAATTTTAGGCGGAGGATTACTCTATAACCATTCCAGACCTAAGCAAAGGATTCAAAATCGCGGGCTTTACGAGTTTCAGGTCAATCCTTTCCTGGAGGCACAAATAGAACTCAATGGGGCAGGAAGATGGTCCAATATAAATCCATCCCTGTTTTTTGAGAGCGCTAACGAAAAACGCTCGTTTCAGATTGGAGCGGATTTTATCGGCTATCGCAGCAAAACTCCAAACCAAGTAAGAAGCGATTATTTTGATCGGGAGGGCCTCCCTTTCGACCCAGAGAATGAAATATATAACCGTGGAAATCGGGGTCTTAATGAGACCGATATTAACATTGGGGTCTTAAAGTTTGATTATCAAAAGCAACTTAGTGAAGCGGTATCCTTGGAAGGTGGGATTAAGGCATCTTTGAGCGAGACCATAAATGACGCCCGTATAGAAATCCAACAAGGTGATGTTTTTATTTCCGATGAACGCTTTATCAGCACTATTGAGAACCGGGAAAAAATTGGTGCCATCTACGGGATTGCGGCTTTTTTACCCAACACCAAAACGGATGTACAGCTAGGGCTTCGCTATGAATATTGGGATCAGGCCTTTGACGATTCCAGCTTGGATAGAAGTTTCGGTAAGCTCTTCCCTTCCGTGTTCTTAACTCGATCATTTTCCGATACCACTTCCCTGAACTTGGTGTACAATAAGCGTATCACCCGTCCCAACTATTCTGATTTGGCCTCTTATCTGAGTTATAACGGTCCCACCTCCGTCTTTAGCGGAAATCCACAGCTACTGCCGGCAATTACGGATAATGTTAGCCTTACCTACAACAACAAGGGTTTTAACATCTCACTAATGGCAACCAACGAACAGAACCCTATAGCACGCTTTCAGATTACCAGAAACGACCTAAGCAATATAGCGGTGATTGCTCCAGTGAATCTGGACTACCAGCGCAGTGTGGATATGCAAACTAACCTTCCAATCCGACTGAGTCATTGGTGGAACCTGAACCTGAACGGCACCATAGGTGTACGGAACTTTAAATTGCTGCATACCGTGGGCCAAGTGGCACATTCCTACTTTCATTACAATTTTAATGGGAACCAGACCATGCTGCTTCCAGGAGATTTTTCTTTTGAACTTTCTGGTTGGTATACCTCTGAGCATTTTAATGGAAGTATTCGCATAGATGGTTTTGGAGCTTTAAATGCGGGTATTAAAAAAGACTTTGCCAACGGAAGCAGTCTTCAATTTGCTGTGACCGATATTTTTCAAAGTGTGGATATCCGTTCTCGAATTGGTGTTTTGGATGAGGAGGTATACGGCGATGTTTTTACCGTGGACTATAGTCCAGAATCCGGTTTTTCACGAATTTATAGGATCAGCTTTACCTACCCCTTTGGAAACTCAAAAGTGAAAAAGGGTAAAACCCGTTCTGGAGCGTCCACAGAGAAATCAAGGATTTAGACCAAAGTTTTAGCTTCTTTTTTTTCGTTTAGACCTAAGTAGTAGATAACATATACCGATAAAAGATAGGAAAGCGCATACAACCAAAATAATTGGAATTCGTTGTAAACTTTGACCGTAATACCAACCTGAGACCAGGGCGCCCAATCCAATCCCTGCTTCAAGAGCAATGAACATGGTGGCAATAGCCTTTCCTTTATAGTTAGGTTTACTTAGGTCGATAGTCCAAGCATTGATTCCAGGGGAGACAATGCCCATACCCAAACCATAAACAGTTGCGCCTAAAATCAATCCATTCTTTGAAGGTATTCCCGCTAACAAGGTCAATCCAACGCAGAGTAACGCCATTCCAATCCCAATGACCTTGGTTCTCCCATGGATATCGGAAAGCTTACCCGCAACTACTCGTACCAAAAGAGATGCCACAGTAAAAACGATAAAAAATACCCCTTTGTTGGTATAACCAACTGCTTCCGTCCAATCAGGAATCAATGTCAGTACCACCCCAAAAGCAATATAAGAAAGGAAAGTAACCACTGCCGAAGGCAAGGCCTCCTTGGCGATGATTTCATGCTTGTGAACTCGAAGTAGGTTCCATTTAAATCGGCGCCTAGTGGATAACGTCTCTCCAAGGTTAGCGATAAGAACCAACGCCACTAGGGACACTAGGGATGAGCTGTAGAATAGTACCTCATGGGAGAAATGAAGTTTGATGAGGCTACCTAGTGCTGGACCTAACGCTAAACCTGTACTGAAAGCAATTCCTTGAATGCCCATGGCTTCCCCCAATCTATTTGGCGGAACAATATCGGAAACATAGGTTGAGGCAGCCGTAGGGGTAAAACCCGTTGAAAAACCATGAAACAATCGGAGCAATAAAAACCCGAACACCGAGGTGAAAACCGTGTAGAGTCCACCGCATACCAAACAGACCAAACCCCCAATGAGCATGACCGGTTTTCTACCGATGGTATCCGTGAGTTTTCCACTAAAAGGTCTGGAAACTCCGGCGGTAAGGGTAAACAAGGAGATAATCAGTCCAATGTATTCTGCTCCTCCCATGCTAGCCAAATAAGAGGGCAATTCTGGGATGAGCATGTTATAACTCGCCGAAAAAAACAAGGAACCTAAACAGACCAAAATAAATTTGGGGGAATACAAACGTTTCTTGGATGATTTTATGTTGATTTCAGCTGTTGACATCGGCATGCGGATGTTGTAATTTTATGGGCAAAGGAATGATATCCTCTAAACAAGCAAAAGGACATTTGTCCCGGTTATACTATGATCAGAACCAACATCACCCTATCCAATTACATGAACAAGCTCTGGGAAGCCGGAAATGTCGGGGTGCGACGAGAAGCCTTTGGACCCAAACAAGAAATAATAGCTCAGGACAGAAGGTATACCAAAGTGCATGTGATTACAGAAGGCATTGTCAAGTGCTTTATTTCCGATGAGAACGGTAAAGAATTTATCCAGGAATTTTTGGGGGTTGGCATGGAATTCGGTGAGCTGGAAGCTTTTAATAATCTAACCACAATTTGCTCTGTGACCTCCATTACCAACTTGGAAACCTTGTCACTAAGTCATAATCTCTACAATAAACTTTTAGATGAGGATAGAGTATTCAATAAACTTATAATGAAATCTTTAGCAGACAAAATAAGATATAAAGCTCCGCGTCATTCCTATCAACACGCCTACCCTATTGAGGACAATATTATTCGCCTTAAAGAAACGTTTCCAGAGTTTACCGAGGTGATATCCAAGAAAGATATTGCCAACTATATCGGGGTCACTCCAAGAAGTCTAAATAGGGCTTTAAAAGAGCTCAAGGAAAAATCGGATCGCTCCAAATAGCAAACTACCGCTTGAAACGCTCGAAAATGGCTATTTTCTTTTTGGTATTGATAAAATAAACCCCGGTTAACAAGATAGCTGCCGCCAAAATGGACTGCTCCGTAATCTCCTCTTCTAAAAAATACCAGCCCAAAATCAGTGCCACAATGGGATTAACATATGTAGAGGTAGCTACCTTTTCTGGTGACACTCGCTTTAGCAAGTAGTTAAAGGAAGTAAAGGCAACAATACTACCGAAAACAACCAACAGGATCATCGCCCATTGCACATTGCGGCTCCAGGTCAAGGGTGAAGACCACTCTTCCCCGAAACCGACACTCATCAACGCCAACATAATACCGCCGGTGAACATTTGATACCCGGTATTTACAAAGTAATTGGAAGGTAGGTCGGCCTTGGCCACAAAAATACTGGCATAGGCCCAACTGATCATGCAGGCAAAAATCATAATCATGCCAAGAACAGAACCTTCCTTGGTAATAATCTGTTTTTGACTTACCAGTAAATAGATACCTACTACACCAAAGAAGACTCCTATCAACGATGTGGGCTGAATTTTCTTTCCCTGCAGTATCCACATCATTAGAAGAATGATCAGGGGCTGGGCAGAAATTTCAAGTGCAGCAAAACCAGAATCTACAAATCTTAGTGCCCACACCACCACTCCGTTCCCAAAACTTAGAAACAGGAAACCTGCCAAAATGGTGTTCAAAAATTGCTTTTTGGTGATGGTAATGGGTATACCCATCAAACGCGCCAGTCCGAAAATCAGCAATCCCGCCGTTACAAACCGAAAAGACGCTAGCATAAATGGGGGAAGCTCAAGAACCGCAATCTTGTTCAGCAGATAGGTAGATCCCCAAATGACATAAATCGCAAAAAAAGCAAGGATAACAAGGGTGGTGTTTGAAGACTTTCCCATACGCAAATGGTCGGTTTTGGCCCTACAATATTACGCATGTTTACGCCAGCAAAAAATAAATCGCCCCGAAAGTTTAAACGATGGTTTTAAATGAAAAATGAACTGCTATACTAGTGATATTGACCCGTAGCCAATAGGTAGGCCGCGATGTCCCTTTCCAATTCCTTAAAGCGCTCCAAATGGGACTGGATGTCCCCATGGAGTTTCTTTCCTTGCCCGGTATTTTGATTTATTAGCGAGACAATTTGTTTCTGTTGGGCCGAAAATACCTTAAAACTGTGTCTCAAATCGTATAGCTTTTCAAAGCAGGAAGAATTATTGGGTTCGCAGGTATAGGAGTTTACTTTTTTGGAGAGCCGTTGAATGATATTGTTGTTTCGTTCCAAACGAATCACAAGTTCTTGGAACCGCTCCCTTCGCTGTTCAGTTGCACTTGCCATAGCTTTTTTGTTTACATATTTAGAGTCCCCTAAATTCTTCCTTTAAATTAGTAATTATCCTACATTTATCCACTAAATAAACTTTAATTTTTTGCTAATTAACATCCACTATTGACATTTTGAACCCCTTCCAAATTGAGGAATAACAAAAATGTCCACTATCCAATATATCCAGATCCGCTCCTTTGGGACAAGGTTTTCCTTATTTTTGGACTAAAAGCCTATGATACGCACCATTTTTGTTTGTCTTTTACTATGTTCACTCTCCTCTATCCTTTTACAAGCTCAGGAAGCAAAAATCAGTTCTGGGGACATTGGTTTCGAATTTGTCCATAATGGTGTTAAGGGCACGTTCGGAGGATTCAAGTCAGAGTCTACCATCAATTGGGATGCTTTAGATCAATCAGTGTTTAAAGGCAGTGTTGAATCCAAAACCATTAGTACCCGAAACGGTCTGCGAAACTGGTCCCTGCGAAGCAGCAAATATTTTGATGTTGATGACTACCCATTCATCTCCTTTGAGAGCACCAAAGTTGAGCAACAAGGTTCCAATATTTTGGCTACAGGGAATCTGACCATAAAGTCCACCACCAAAACAGTGACCATTAACTTTTCGCGGGAGAAGAGTCAATTGGTCGGACTATTCTCACTATACAGTAGTGATTATGATATAAAAATTAAAAAGAAACGGGAAGACAATTTGGTGAAAGTCAGGATGGAGTTCGATTTGGAATAGATTTTAGATAGGAGACTTGAGAAGCAAGAACCAAGACTCAGAACTCAGAACTCAGAACGCAGAAATCAGAACGCAGAAATCAGAACTTTTTCAGGCAAAGGGTAAAGGGTTAGATTATTGGCTACTCGGATTTTCCGACTACTCTTTACTATAGACGCAAGACTCAAGACTCCTTGCGAAAAAGTGCTGTATAAATTTTCCCAACAAGCCAATTTCCCAATGGAAAATACAGTGCAAAGAAAAGCGCCATTCCCAAGCTAAAGTTTCGGATATTAAAGAGTTGGTCCAAGATATTATCTGGATAGGCATAAGATGTTTGCAGGGCATACCCACCAAATTCGAGCAGTCCCATGGCCACCAAGCCGTAGGCATATTGCATATGGAATGGAAGTCCGCGAAATATCAAAGAAATGGGAACCATATACAGAATGTAACAGCTTATCACCTGCCACCAGTAGGTGAACTGGGCAATTTCCACTTGTTTCCCAAACCAGTCCATACCCATGCCCCAAGCAAAGTATACTAAACAATAAACAGCCAACAATCTTTTATCGACATTTACTTTTTGGAGCACAAAATTCACAAATTCCTTCATGGCTATGGGGTTATTTATCAGCGATTTTTTTGTCGATAATATTCAGTGCATCAGAAACGGTTTGCATCCCGTCCATATCTTCATTTTCCAACATAATATCAAAAGTGTCTTCCACATCCAAGACAATGTCGACAAGGTTGGCCGAATTGATATTCAGTTCCTCTATGAAATTACTTTCCGGTTGGATGTCCATAGGAGAAAGGTCATCTGGAAGATAGGTACTTACAATGGTCTTGAGTTTTTGATAGCGCTCTTCTTGCATTTGAATTCAATTGGGATAGGTCCTAAAAATAACACAGGCGTTTACATCTCCAAAGCCAAAACTGGCTTTTGCCAAAATTTTTACTGGATGTCCCCTGGTTTTCAAAGGAATTTTAGAGTCTGCGATCATCGATTTGATTTCTGGATGCAGGTCTTCGCAATTTACATTTCCATAAATACGCTGTTCCTTCAATTGAAGTAATGCCCCAACACATTCAATGCTTCCTGCCGCTGCCAAACAATGACCGATCATACCTTTGAATGAATTTATATGAGGGAAATCTTCGCCTGATCGGTTCAAGGCAGTGCTCCAGTTTTTGATTTCCTGGGCATCCCGACTGGTTGCCGTAAGATGTCCATTAATGGCGTCCACCTGATTGGGTTCAACTTCGGCATCCTTTAGTGCTTCTAGGATGCATCGGACAACCGCAGTGTTGTTGGCGGCCGTCATACTTCCGGTTCCCCGCTGTCCCCCACTATTGCAATGACCTCCCAAAACCTCTCCATAGATTTTGGCACCCCTGTTTTTTGCACTTTCCAAGGATTCCAAAACCAAGGCCCCAGACCCGCTTCCGGGGACAAAACCCGAGGCCGAGGCGCTCATAGGCCTACTTGCCAGCTCAGGGTTATCATTATAATTCCTTGGCAGAATCCGCATCGCGTCAAAACCGCCCCAGACGTACGGTCCGCTATCACTACAACTTCCCACTAACATTCGGGTCGCTTTCCCAGCTTGTATGCGCTCATACCCCATTAGAAGTGCCTCAGTACCAGTGGTACAGGCCGAAGAATTGGTAGTGACCTGGTTTCCGCATCCCAACATGCCTCCCAAGTAGGCGCTTATTCCACTGGCCATAGTCTGGACTACGGACGTACTGCCCAAACGCCTTACATTCCCTTCGTCTACGCGGTAAATGGCCTCTCGAAACTTATCCACCCCAAGTATTCCTGTTCCAAAAATGATTCCGCTGTCCCAATCGGGCTTCACCTCCGCTGCACCCAATCCTGCGTCTGTCCAGGCATCCCTGCCGGCGATAACCCCATAAATTAGGCCATTAGAATTCAGTCCTTTCAATTGAACATTAGTAAAGTAAGAGTTTAGTTGAATAGATTCAATGTTCGGTTTTCCAGCAATTTGACATGAAAAATTTAATTCTTGTAATTGAGGCTGGAAGTTTATTCCCGATTCCAAGTTCCCCAACGCCTTAGCGAATTCTTGAAGCCTAACACCATTGGGGGCGCACACACCCATTCCCGTAACAACTACCCTATTTCTCATCCGCATTGCTTTTGAACATTCCCTCCAAGATTCCCTTGCAGACCAATCTATCCTCCGCATTAAAAAGTTTGACCTTACACTTCAATTTATTAAAGCGGAAATACTCTTTTTCGGACTTCACGGTCACCTTCTCTCCTGGAAGCACGGGTAAGTAAAAATCCATTTGGGAACGGCTCATGGCAATTTTCAGGTTTGTAACCGCCACAAGGTCCATTTGTTGGTCGAGCAAATAAATCCCCAAACAAACCAGACCTATCTGAGCACAACACTCCGTCAACAATACTCCCGGAGTAACGGGGCTGTTTTTAAAATGACCTTGGTAAAACAAGGCATCAGCTTTGAACGTATAATGGCCACACACCGAATTTTGGTCAAGATTTGTGAGCCCATCAACGAAAAGAAAAGGTTCCTGATACGGTAAATGAGATAAAACTTCCTTTTTAGTCATAATTACTGTAAGCTTTCGCCTCCGTCCACTTTTATCACTGTTCCCGTAATCCATTTAGCCTCATCCAATGTCAAGAGATAGGCCGCGTTCGCCACATCTTCAGGGGAAGTGAGCCTGTTGTTCGGATTTCTGAGGAGTGCCGCCTTCTTAATGGTCTCGCTATTGGGAATCATTCGAAGCGATTTGGTGTCCGTTACACCTGCCTGAATACAATTCGCCTTGATGCCCATTGTCGCAAACTCCAAAGCAATGTTGCGCACAATGGCCTCCAAAGCAGTTTTGGCAGCCGAAACCGCTGCGTAGTTGCGAATAGCCCGGGTATTCCCTTCACTGGTAAACGCAATGATTCGCGTATCCAAAGCCATCGCCTCAGCATAAACCAAATCACGGACCCAGTCATAAAGGCTGATGGCCATGGCATCGATGGTGATTCGGAAATCCTGTCCCGTAAGTAAAAATGAATCCTGGCCAAGCATAGGTTTGACATTGCCTTTCGCAATACTATGCACCACAACGGAAATGGCTTTATCTGCTGTCAACTTCCGCACTTCCTCAATGAGTTCCCTGCGAGTTTCAGGGTTTACGGCATCTTTATTGTAGGAAACCAACTGAATACCATAAGAAGCAATCCGTTGAAAGCTATGTTGGATTTCTTCCATGTCGGATTTCCTATCCCTGTGGACGATGATCAGGTTAAACCCATGTTTCCCAAGTTTTTCGGCGGTAGCCAACCCCAGTCCACTACTACCACCCAAAACCAAAGCCCATTTTGAAGAATTCTGCATCTCTACTATTTACCACTCCAATAATACCCTTTGGGCAGAGAAACCAGGCCCAAAACTCAACACCAGTCCTTGCTCACCTTGAACAATTGCTCTCTCCAGAAATCGCTCCAACACATATAGCACGGTAACGCTACTCATATTTCCATAGTTTTTGAGCACCTCTCGGGTATCATCAATATTCTTCCCTAATTTACCAAACAATTCCTCAACAGTCCGCACGATTTTCTTCCCTCCAGGATGAAAAATCAAGTGGTCCACATTTTCGATATGGGTTCCATGTCGTTCCAAAAATGGGTGAACAATGGCAGGGAAATGCTCCGCTATCACTTCGGGGACAGCTGGGTCCAGTATCATTTTTAATCCAGTATTTGTCAAATCAAAACCCATTAAATGGGTAGCGTCCTTAAAATGATACATTTCTTCCCCAACTATTCTTGGACCATAAGCATCCTTTTCCGAGGACAACAGAGCGCAGGCCGCACCATCCCCAAAAATGGCGGCACTCACCATGTTCGCCATAGAAAAATCATTCAACTGAAAGGTTGCCGTAGGGCTTTCTACCGCCACTATTGCAGCTCTCTTCCCGGGATTGGCCCGAAGAAAATTGGCCGCATATATCAATCCGGAAACCCCAGCAGCACATCCCATTTCAGTTACCGGCAGTCTAACAATATCCCGTTTTAGCCCAAGAGCATTGACCAAATAGGCGTCCAAAGAGGGAATCATGATTCCAGTACAGCTAACGGTAATGATAAAATCCAGGGAATCACTTTTCCAACCGGCATTTAAAAGCGCTTTTTCAAGAGCTTGCGTACCCAACGCCTTGACCTCCCGTGCATAGATCGCATTTTTTTCTTCAAAAGAGGTAGCTGTGAATACATCCTTGATGTTCATGATTCCATACCTTCGGTCCACTCCAGCACCTTCAAATATTTTAACCACCTTACGGTGATATCGTTCTTCCTGATCGGCCAACCAGATTTCCACAAAAGGGAGGATATCCGAAGTGCTTCTACTATACTTCGGCAACTGTTTGGCCACTTCAACTATACGAACTCCCTCCATTATTTGTTATGTCGATTGAATTCCATAACCCATACATACCGAAATGCCCATTTCCACTGGATAGTATGTGTTACGTTCGGTATATTTTTGGACAACTCCTCTAATTCCTCTTTTCTAAATCCTTTACTAATGGAAACCAACCCATCATTTTTGGCTACATCAGTTTTAATAAAAAAATAGCTGAAAACCTTAAATAAGTGGTATGCCCACTTACTGCGTTGAAGGTCATTGATGACGACTCCAACCCGAGCCAATTGTACAAACTTGTTCAAAAAGGTTTCGATACGTTCTGCCTCAAAGTGGTGCATGGTCAATGTATTGATGAGGATATCACAGGAAAGGTCATTTCCTGCTTCGAGGATGTCCACTTTATGGAACGATATGTGGGATAAATTTTCCGTTTTACACCTAGCAATATGCAGCACATCATCCCGTTGGTCTACCCCGATCATTTGATGCGAAACCCCATTTTCGCTAAGGAAACGGGATAATTTAACCAACATGGAGCCATCACCACAGCCCATATCCAAAATCGTATACGATTTTTTGAGGTCTTTTTTCACCAATTCCCAGACCCCATTCAAGGTTATCGACTCCCCACCCAGTATCTTGTTACATAAGTTGATGTCTGCATAGGCATTCTGAAGAACCTCAAATGGCATATTGGGGTCATCCATCAACTCATCTTTCCTACTTCTTAAGCTAAAATCCATTAGTTTATAATCGGAGAGCCGTGGGTATTTTTGATTAGAGATTCCAATACCAGTTTTGAACGAGCTACGGTATCCATTCCAAGATTAAACCACTTGGTATGCATCATAAGTGCTTGGAGCCGCCTTCCCATCCAAAGTCGTTTCCCAAATTCTTTTCGCCATTGTTTTTGATATCCCAATTCCATACTTTTTCTCGTTTTGTGAACTCCATTAAGAAACCGCTCAACTTCTGCCGAGGCTATTTTGGCACTATGTATGGCCATAGCCATTCCATTACCACATAACGGATGGATCATCCCGGCCGTATCACCGCACATTACGATGTGATTTTCAACTTGGGACTTTACATCAAATGAAATCTGGGCAATGCTCATTGGCTTCCCAAAAACAGGCCTGGCTCTAGCAATGAAATCCTTCAAAAAACGATTCTGTCCCAACACTTCCCTATTGAACCTCTCAATGTTACTTATTTTTCGAAACTGTTCCTCCTGAACCAAGTAACATAAATTGACAATCTCATTTTCCACCTTGGAAATTCCTGCATATCCACCCGGAAAGTTATGTAGGGCCACCACATTTTCGGGATGGTTATAGCCCTTATAATGACATTTTATACCGACCCAAGGAGATTTCTGCTCCAAATCTCTCCTGCCCATTGCAACATCCAATTTAGAACGCTTCCCATAGGCCCCAAGGACCACCTTAGCCTTTAATTTGGCTTTGGAAGCCAATTCCACTACAAAATCATTTGCATTGCATTGAATGTTTGTTACCGTACCAAAAAGAAAATGGACTCCTTTGGCCTTTGCTGTTTGATAGAGTAGATTGTCAAACGTATACCGGCTGATACCAAAACCTCCAAGAGGAAGTTTCACCTCAACCAATTTGCCATTTTTTGTGCTAAGTTGGAATCGATTTATTTCCGGGAGTCGCATAGAGTCCAAATCAACTCCCAAATAGTCCAAGTAGGGCCTCACTTCATTAGATACATATTCTCCACAGACCTTATGCCGGGGATATTCCTTTTTCTCCACAACGGTGACCTGCTTTCCCTTACCTGCTAAATCCAAGGCAGCCGTTAAACCAGCCAAGCCTCCCCCTACAACGAGCACTTCTGAGTCCTTCACTCCATGAAGATAGGGTATTGAAACAAAAATCCCGGCCAAAAGCCGGGATTAAAATTATGCTCGGAAGGAACTTTTAATTTTTTGTGCTCTGGTAGGCCTCTTGCTTGAGCTCATCACTTGCGACGATGGCCAATTCCACACGTCTGTTCTTCGCCTTACCTTCGGAGGTTTCGTTGCTTTCCCTGGGTTGGGTTTCCCCATACCACTTTGTGGTGAATCTTCCTGCAGAAATTCCTTTGCTCACCAAATAATCCGTAACTGATTCCGCTCGCTGTTGAGACAGATTCCAATTGTACTCTTCGCTTCCAGCACTATCGGTATGCCCTTCAACTAGAATCACGGATTTTGGATATTCCTTGAAGATTCCAGCCAACTTATCCAACGTTGTGGCAGAAGTTCCTTTTACATCCGACTTGTTGGTATCAAAATACACTCCAGCATCTTCATTAAATGTAACGTTGATACCTTCCCCAACTCTTTTGACCTCTGCGCCAGGGATTTCTTCCTCAATACGCTCGGCTTGGCGATCCATGCGGTTTCCAATGTAACCTCCAGCCGCACCACCAACAACGGCGCCAATGATAGCGCCAAGTGCCGTGTTTCCTTTTTTGCCAACGTTGTTGCCAATGATACCTCCTATAACGGCACCACCTGCAGCACCAATGGCCGCTCCCTTCTGGGTGTTATTGGCGTTTTTAACCGTATTACAACTTATTATCAATCCTAGGGCCAAAACAACGGCCATACTTTTTCTTACTATGTTTTTCATCTGCCTATTTTTTTGAGAATTCATATACAATTGTTACCAGTTCGCCCTCAACGGATACATTGGATTTCAGCACCATATTCTGTTCCGTCAGACTTGCTATATTCAAACGGTAACCAAGACCCCCTGAAATATCCTTCCTGTTCTCGTCAATAAATTTGAATTGTAGTTGACTGCTATAATTCTGGGAAGGCTCTACTACGGACCACCTAAAGAAGCGGTCACCACCTTGACAAAGAGAACTTTGTGAAATGGTGTATCTGCCTGTACTGTTGTTATCTCGAAAAAACCAGTCGCTGCCCTCAAAGCAGATGTCCTCAGCGTCATTAAAGATTACAGATTTGAAGTTTCCAGTATTGTTTTCATACGAAATGTTGTCCAGACTCCAAGAGCCACTGAAAAGGTTGCGCTGTGTTCTTGCACTTTTTGATACAGAACACGAAGTAAGTAATAGTCCAGCAAGAGCTATTACAAATAATCCTTGTTTTACCATAAGAATTGGAATTTAATTTTGAGTATATACGATTGAGACACCGTATCGACTCTTTTGAGTTGTTAAATAATTGTTAAAACACCTATTTATTAGTAAGCGTAGAGCGCAAGCATTGCCTTTTCAAAACGTTGCTTTGGCAAATAATGCGCTTCCAAGGCCTTGGCAAATGGCACCGGAGTCTCCAAACTACCCACCCTTTTAACGGGAGCATCCAAAAACTCAAAACAATTTTCCATCACCATGGCCGAAATATCGCTTGCAATTCCACCAAACAGCGTGTCTTCCTGTAAAATAATCAGTTTACCCGTTTTACGAACTGAGTCATAAACGGTTTCTATGTCAAGAGGTTGAAGTGTGCGCAAATCTATAAGATCTGCTTGAATCTCTGGGTGATTTTCCAAAATTTCGAGTGCCCAATGCACCCCAGCCCCATAGGTTACTATGGAAATTCGCTCTCCTCGTGTAAGTAAATTGGCCTTGCCCAATGGCAAGGTGTAGTAATCTGTTGGCACATCACCATAAACACTACGATAGAGTCCTTTATGCTCGAAGAAGAGCACAGGATTAGGATCATTAATAGCAGTATTCAACAGACCTTTTGCATCGTTGGGAAAGGCTGGGTAGACCACTTTAAGGCCAGGAGTCTTGGTAAACCAAGCCTCATTGGTCTGTGAATGAAAGGGGCCTGCCCCCACTCCCGCCCCACAGGGCATCCGAATGACCACATCCGCCGCTTGGCCCCAACGATAATGGACTTTGGCCAGATAATTTACGATAGGGTTGAACCCTGAACTGACAAAATCTGCGAATTGCATTTCCACCACAGCTTTCATGCCGTTTATAGACAACCCCATCGCGGCCGAGACAATAGCAGATTCGCAGATGGGGGTATTTCTAACCCTGCTTTTTCCAAACTTAGGAACGAAGCCCTCAGTGATTTTGAAAACCCCTCCGTATTCCGCAATATCCTGTCCCATTATGATAAGTTCATTGTGGGCATACATGGATTGCTCCAAACTCTCGGAAATGGCATCCACCAATCTTATATTTTTTGACTTTTTATCACAATCAACTTCCTTATATACAAATTCTTGATACACATTACTTAATTCTTTACTTTCATCAAATGAAACTGGACTTTCATCGAAGGCCCGCTTTAAATTTTCATTGATTTCATCACTAATGCCCTTTTTTGTGGCCTCAATAGACTCCAAATCCAAAACTCCCTCTTTAACCAAGAAATCCTCATAATTGGAAATCGGGTCCTTCTTGGCCCATTTTTTCATCAACTTTTCGGGAACATATTTTGTTCCACTTGCCTCTTCATGTCCACGCATACGAAAGGTCTTGAACTCTACCAAAATTGGACGCGGCCTTTTCCGCATCGCCTTACATAGCTCACTTACCTTTCTGTATACCTCAAGAATGTTATTCCCATCAATTATTCTAGATTCCATACCATACCCCTTGGCCCTATCCGCCAAGTTTTCACAATGGTATTGTTCGTTTGTGGGTGTAGAAAGCCCATAACCATTGTTTTCAATACAGAAAAGAACCGGCAAGTTCCATACCGAAGCCACATTCAGTGCTTCGTGGAAATCCCCTTCACTGGTAGCGCCTTCTCCCGTAAAAACAGCCGTGACCCTTTTTTTTCTGCGCAGTAAATCGGCTAATGCAATCCCATCGGCTACACCTAATTGTGGTCCCAAGTGGGATATCATACCAACAATCTTATGTTCCTGACTCCCAAAGTGGAAACTCCTATCCCTGCCGTTGGTGAATCCACTTTCTTTACCCTGCCACTGCCCAAAAAGACGGTGCAGGGGTACATTTCGTGAAGTGAAAACTCCCAAATTACGGTGCATGGGAAGAATATATTCTTCTGTTTTTAATGACTGGGTCACGCCTACGGAAATTGCTTCTTGACCAATTCCACTAAACCATTTTGAAATTTTACCCTGTCTAAGGAGTACCAACATTTTTTCTTCTATCATCCTGGGCTTCAACATGCCCTTGTATAGGTTCACCAATTCCTCCTGGGCCAAATCTCCAATATGGTATCTCATACGTTCAAATTCAATGGGGTTAAATGTAGTAAAAAAGCCGTCCATCATAGCTTAAACTTTATGAACGTCCATCAATATTTCATACCTTTGATAGACCAATAAATAACAATTATGAGTGCAATTCCAAGTGTTGACCTTCGCGATTTCGTGTCCGGTGATTCCGCAAGAAAAGAGAAATTTATCAAGGAAATTGGTGGTGCTTTTGAAGATATAGGGTTTGTGGCGCTCAGCGGGCATTTTCTGTCCGACGAGCTAGTGGATAAGCTCTATACCGAGATTAAGGGTTTTTTTCAGTTGCCCCAACAAGTGAAAGATAGATATGAGATTGACGGAATAGGTGGACAACGTGGTTATACATCATTTGGAAAAGAACATGCCAAAGGCAGAAAGGAAGGAGATCTGAAGGAATTTTGGCATTTTGGCCAATATGTTGAAAACGACCCAAAACTTGAACAGGAATATCCGGACAATGTATTGGTGTCGGAACTGCCAGAGTTCAATGCAACAGGCAAGGAAACCTACAAGATGCTGGAAAAAACAGCAAAGTATGTGCTTCGTGCACTGGCATTGCACCTTAAACTAGAGGAGACTTATTTTGACGATTGGATTAAAAATGGAAATTCCATTTTAAGACCAATTCACTATCCTCCAATTAAGACTGAGCCCAAAAATGCGGTAAGGGCGGCTGCCCATGGAGATATTAATTTGATTACCCTTTTGATGGGGGCTCACGGTAAAGGTCTCCAGGTACAAAATCATGAGGGCGAATGGGTAGATGCCATCGCTAAACCAGATCAACTCATGATCAATGTTGGTGATATGCTCTCCCGCTTGTCCAACAACAAGCTTAAGTCCACGATTCACCAAGTTGTGAATCCGCCAAAAGAACTTTGGGGTACTTCCCGTTACTCAATCCCGTTCTTCATGCATCCGATAAGTGAAATGCCGTTGAACTGCCTGGAACATTGTATTGATGAAGAAAATCCCAAAGGTTTTGAGGATACCACCGCCGGGGAATATCTGCATGAGCGACTCATAGAACTTGGTCTTGTCAAAAATTAAATCATGGATTTACAGGACCAATTGAAAAACCTCTTTCCGGATCATGTGTCTGATGAAAGGGAGCCTATGGAAGCTGAGAAATCTAAATATTGGCTTCAGGACGACCCAATTATTTGCAAATACGAAAAACGCAAAGGAAAGCCCGTGACCATCTTAGAAGGCTATAATGGAGCTGACAGTGATTTTAAAAAATTGACCAAGGATTTAAAGTCGCTTTTAAGCGTTGGGGGTAGTTACAAAAACGAAACAATCATTATCCAAGGGGATTATCGTGAAAAAATCATGACGTATTTAAAAAGCCAAGGTTTTAAGGTAAAACGTGTAGGAGGTTAGCAAGGAAGTTCCTTTTAAGAACTTTATGCCAATCAGTCTCTGTTAAAATTACTCCTTGACAACCAAGGTTTTACGAAAAAAGTTTTTGAGTTCTTGGTTTAAATCTTACATTTAATGCTCCTAACCGACGAAAACTAAGTTGAAAATGAAATCACTGTTGCATATTACCAACGGGGACTCTTTCACGTCAAAACTTCAATCGCTGCATCTTAAGGGAGATATCATTACTTGGAGGGAAATGCTCTGCGAGGGCAAAACCCTGTGCGCTGTGGGTAGTGAGTCTTTTTGGAAAACCCGTTTCGAATTTTTGAATAAGAATTACAAGGTTACCAAATCTTGGTTTGTGGAAAAGACCCTTAAGGAATACCGCTCCCTTTGTAACCATAAACAGCAGGACCAAATTGTGCTGTGGTTTGAGTACGACCTATTTTGCCAAATCAACATGCTAGCGGTACTAAGTTGGCTGAAAATGCATAGGAGGCATGCCGAAATTTCTTTGGTCTGTAGCGGCAGGGAGGACGAAAGTGAAAAATTATACGGTCTTAGTGAGTTAAGCGATGAAAGACTGCTTGAGCTTTATGAAAATAGAACCGTTCTATCCCAAGACGATATTGAGTTTGCGGATTATGTATGGCAACTTTATTGCAGTGATAATCCAATCCGTTTGGAAAATTTAATTGCCCATAACAACTTTCAATTTGAATACCTTTCGGAAGCCCTAAGAGCACATCTAAAACGTTTCCCTACCATCAAGAATGGACTTAATGAGCTTGAAAACAAGATTTTGCAAACCGCATTATCCGAGAAGCCAAAATCTAAAAGGGAATTGATGGGCAAAATATTGTCCAATCAAGGAGTTTATGGCTTTGGTGATACCCAATATGAACGAATTATTGGTTCCTTAAAACCGCTTTTTAGCTCGTTCAATCCTGTGAGGTTAACTAAAAAGGGAAAAGAGGTCCTGACCAATCAAACCAACTACTACTCGCAAATAAGCGAAAATCAGTTGTATTTGGGCGGTTCATTAAAGTATAGTTTTCTTTACAATTCATCTACAGACCGCATATTAAAATTGTAGTATGGCATTGGGCCACTCAGAGCTGATTCTGAATCCTGACGGCAGTATCTACCATCTGAACCTTCTACCAGAAGACATTGCCCAGACTATTATCACCGTTGGAGACCCTGATAGGGTTCTTCAGGTTTCCAAATATTTCGATTCCATTGAAATTAAAAAGGGGAAACGAGAATTTCTGACCCACACCGGTACACTTAACGGAAAAAGACTGACCGTTATCTCGACAGGTATTGGAACGGACAATATTGACATTGTTTTCAACGAATTGGATGCCTTGGCCAATGTAGATTTTACAACCAGAAAAGTTAAAGAGCAAATTACAGCTTTGGATTTTATACGGATTGGTACATCTGGTGCGATACAAGCTGACATCCCAATTGATTCCTTTCTACTGAGCGATTCGGCCATAGGCTTTGAGGGACTTTTGCACTTTTATGACACTGGACAACAAGACAATCATCAACTGGCAGGTGAACTCAATTCGTTCTTGGGCTGGAGTGGACAAAATATTACCCCTTATGCCTTTGATTGCGACAACACCCTCAAGGATAAATTTACCGATAATCGTATACGATTTGGTATAACTGCCACTAATTCAGGATTTTATGGTCCGCAAGGACGAAGCATACGGCTAAAGCCCCGCATTTCCGATTTCAATGAAAAATTGGCGTCGTTCTCATACCAAAATCAGCATATTACAAACCTAGAAATGGAGACGGCGGGAATCTATGGGTTGGCCAAATTACATGGACACCGGGCAATTTCACTAAATGCAATCCTCGCCAATAGGGCCACGGGTGAATTTTCAAAAAAAGCCTTACATACTGTGGATAGTCTCATTCGTTTTGCCCTGAAGAAACTTGGATAAGCCCTTTTTTGCGACCTCAATAGCTAATCCCGGGAAGAGTTAAATTCCGGAGAAAAGCCTAATTTGGTCCCACTATGGAATAATTGACTATTTGAAGAGCGAATTGAATGAAAAAAGTTAGAATTGTTGGTGTACCGGAACACTTTAACCTTCCCTGGCATATGGCCATAAATGAAGGAGCTTTTGAGGAACGTGGCTTGCACTTACAATGGACAGATATCCCTGAAGGTACGGGCAGAATGTGCAAAATGCTACAAAATAATGAAACGGATTTGGCTATTGTACTGACCGAGGGTATTGTAAAAAGTATCGCCTTGGAAGGAGGTGCCAAAATTATACAAGAATATGTCTCCTCTCCCCTGCTCTGGGGCATTCATGTAG
This sequence comes from Flagellimonas flava, assembly GCF_900129665.1. Classification (GTDB taxonomy): domain Bacteria; phylum Bacteroidota; class Bacteroidia; order Flavobacteriales; family Flavobacteriaceae; genus Flagellimonas; species Flagellimonas flava. The sequence continues at coordinate 844,275 of NZ_FQWL01000001.1, read as the reverse complement.
CTGCGAATAGCAAGCGTTCAGTCATTGACCAATTAAAGAACGACCCGGTGGCTATCAGTAGAATGGGCAGTGGGAGCCACCTGATGGCCTATGTGCATGCCCAGGATCAAAATTGGGATACGGAAACACTACAGTTCGATATCATCAACAACCTGCAAGGCGCCATTGAAAGCCTTAGTAATGGTTCCGATGCCTATTTTCTTTGGGAATACTTTACAACCAAACCTTTGGTGGAACAAGGCATATTTAAACGATTGGGGCATTATGCTACCCCATGGCCCTGTTTTATGGTTGCTGCAAATGAAAAGTTTTTAGCCACCAATCCCGGTTTGGTGGATCATATCTTGGAAGTAATCAATACATATACCTCCGAATTCAAACGGATTCCCAGTATAGATCGGACATTAGCCAATAGATATGGTCAGCGCTTGGAAGATATTCAGGACTGGCTTTCCAAAACCAATTGGGGCAATTCCCAAATCTCTCCGGAAATTTTGAATAACGTACAACAACGTTTATTAAGCTTGGGGTTAATAGAAGATGTAAAACCAGAAAGCACCTTTTTTCATGGTTGACTCAGGAGAAGTGCTTGTTAATCAACACTCTAAACTTTAAGTCCGACAACGGTTTCTGTGCAGTATCCCTTACATTCGGGTTTGACATGGCTAAAGCTGTTGTTTTTTCGGTGTCCAAAGCAGTCAACATGACTACGACCACGTTTTTCTTTAATCGATCATCAAATTGTGCCTCATAGGAATCTAAAAATTCCCAACCGTTCATTACGGGCATGTTAGTGTCAAGAATCAACAAGCAAGGTAAGGTTTCTTCGGGGGCAGCCGTTGTCAAAAAATCGATGGCCTCCTTCCCATTTTCAACCGTATTCACCACCAAATTATTATCCAACTGTCTTAGAAAAAACTTATTCAGGAAGTTGGTGGTTTCATCATCATCAACAAGTAAAACCGATTTCAGTCTGCGCAACGTATCAGAATTTTCGTATGGAGTTATTTATGTAAACGTAAGAATTTACCTTATATTTTTGCCAAAGTACCCAAAGAATTAATTCACCAACTTATCAACGGCTTGCCCATCTGGGCTAAAAGCTGATTTGTTTTGCTAAAATGCTGGTTCCCAAACCAAAGTCCTCTGTTGGCACTTAAGGGGGATGGATGACCAGAAGTAAGGATATGATGTTTTGATTGATCAATAAGCGAAGCTTTCTTCTTAGCGAAGCCTCCCCAGAGCAGAAAAACAACACCTTCCTGTTGCATGGAAACTGTTCGGATAACCGCATTTGTAAATTGTTCCCATCCCTTTTTCTGATGACTTCCCGCCTGATGAGCCCTAACGGTCAAAGTGGCATTCAATAATAACACTCCTTGTTGAGCCCAACGTTCCAAATTTCCGCTCTTGGGATAGGGCTGTTCCACATCTGTCTTGATTTCCTTAAAAATGTTGACCAGCGAAGGTGGATGGGGAATACCGTCCTTAACAGAAAAACATAAACCATTGGCTTGGTCGGGGCCATGATAAGGGTCTTGCCCAATAATAACCACCTTGGTCCCGTAAAATGGACAGTGGTCAAAAGCGGCGAAAATATCCTGTCCTTTTGGGTAGCAAGTGTGGTTTCGATATTCCTGTTTCACAAATTGCGTTAACTTTTGAAAATAAGGCTGCTCAAACTCATTTTCCAATTTCGCCTTCCAACTGGGTTCTATAGTTACGTTCATGCCTTCCTTATGCTTGCTTTTAGCGGATAAAACTAAAAATAATATCTTTCGGTCGTTCTTAAAAAATCCTCCTAGCATGAGTGTCCTCGAAAAATTCAAATTTCCCACTGCACATACGGTTCTGTTTATTATTGCAGGTGTTGTAGCTATATTGACCTGGCTAGTTCCTTCCGGGCAATATGACCGATTGTCGTACGATGCAAATGCCAATGTATTTCTAAAGTTAGGCCGTTCGGTGCAAACGGAGCTTCCCGCAACGCAGGAGACTCTAGATAACCTGCACATCCAAATCCCAGTAGAGAAGTTTAAGGAGGGTGCCATTTCCAAACCCATCAGTATTCCCGATACCTACATGAAGCTCGATGGGAACCCCCAAGGTTTTGTGGGGTTCATTCAAGCCCCACTTAAAGGTATTATGCAATCAGCAGACATTATACTTTTGGTGCTCATTATTGGCGGATTAATCAGTATTGTAAACGCCACCAGAGCCTTTGAAGCCGGGATTGCTTGGCTGGCAGAAAGACTAAAGGGCAGGGAATTTATTCTTATTATTATGGTGACCACTCTTGTGGCCTTAGGGGGAACAACCTTTGGTTTGGAAGAGGAAACTATAGCCTTTTACCCCATTTTAATCCCCATTTTTTTGGCTGCCCGCTATGATGCTTTGGTCTGCATAGCCTCTATATATATTGGCTCTTCCATTGGTACTTTAGCTTCAACCATAAATCCGTTCAGCACCATCATTGCCTCAGATGCAGCGGGAATCAACTGGACGGAAGGACTAAACGGTAGGCTTATCATGCTGCTTTTGGGATTGGTGCTTTGTATCGGTTATATCATCCGCTATGCCAATAAGGTCAAAAAGAATCCCTCCCACTCGCTTATCTATGACCAATTGGAGGAAATAACCCAACTGTTTTCCCTGTCCAACACCGCAGCAACCATCAAGCTGAACGGAAAGTTGAGATTGGTGCTGATCATATTTGCAAGCTGCTTTTTCATTATGGTGTATGGGGTTTCGCAATTGGGTTGGTGGTTTCTGGAAATGACCTCGGCCTTCCTAGCAGCCGCTTTGCTAATTGGGGTCATAGCTCGAATTAACGAAAAAAAATTCGTGACAGAGTTCATGAACGGGGCCAAGGACTTGTTGGGTGTTGCCTTCATTATTGGGATTGCGAGAGGAATCACCGTTTTAATGGAAGATGGTCAGGTGAGCGACACTCTATTGTATTATGCCACCCAAATTACTACAGGAATGCATAAAGGCTTGTTCATCAACGTCACATTTTTGATGTATAGCGGCCTAACCTTTTTTATCCCCTCTTCCTCGGGAATGGCGGTTTTGACCATGCCCATCATGTCGCCCTTGGCGGACAGCGTTGGCATTGGTAGGGAAATTATGGTGAACGCTTACCAATATGGGGTTGGACTCTTTAAATTCATTAACCCCACGGGAATTATTTTGGCATCCCTGGCTTTGGTCAACGTAGGGTACGATAAATGGCTTCGCTTTACTTTGCCCCTAGTTTTACTGCTGGCAATTTTAGCAATGGCAATGTTGACGATTGGTGTTTATTTTTAATAATTTCGACTAAAAATAAACAGCATAATAAAATGAAAATACTCATCATAGGTGGCAAGGGTACCATTGGAAAGACAGTTACGGAATATCTTAATCAAAATCACGAAGTGATGATTGCGGGCAGAACTTCAGGGGATTTTATGGTTGATATTGCAGATAGCGGTTCTATTGAAGCTTTGTTTTCTCAAGCGGGGAAGTTTGATGCTATTGTCTGTATTGCAGGAGAAGCCAAATGGGCGGACTTTGACGCTTTAACCGAAGAAGATTATTATATAGGCCTGAAGAGCAAGCTCATGGGACAAGTCAATTTGGTCAGAGTTGGGCAACATGCTTTGAACCCAGGGGGTTCCATTACGCTCTCCGCAGGTATTCTTGCGGATGACCCCGTAGTGAAGACGGCCAGCGCTGCCATGGTCAACGGGGGTATTCATAGTTTTGTACAGGCAGCTGCCCTGGAGACAAACGGCAAATACAGACTGAACGTGGTTTCCTTGGGACTGGTGGAAGATGCCTATGAGCGCTACAAGGACTACTTTCCTGGCCATACACCTATATCCATGCGGAAGGCAGTGGACACTTATGTGAAAAGTATTATGGGAAAAGAAAATGGAAAAGTTTTCAGAACCTACAACTAAAGCCCTTTGTCAACAGGTGCTTTCCCTATCTTTGCCGGGCTAGGAAACGAAAATGCAACACATTCATCCCAAAACCCTCCAAGATTTAGAATTCCCAGTCGTAACTGAACAGGTTGCGGCTCGATGCAATACCGAATTGGGAAAGGCAGGGGCGATTAACATTGCTCCCATCCAGAATTTGGATACCCTCATGGCCGTTTTGGGTCAGACCTCGGAATATCTAGCCTCCTTTTCCAATGATAATCGCATTCCCAACCATAGCTTTGATACCATCAATGCGGAACTTAAGTTATTAGACATTGAAAATACCACCTTGGAAGTGCAAGGTTTCAGACGAATTGGAGCCATTTGCAAAACGGCCGAAATCCATCAGAAATTCTTTAAAAAATTCAAGGAATATTATCCGTTACTGTCCTCCTATGCCCATGAACTGGAACTCCAGCCGCAAATTCCGGCTGCAATTGATGCCGTTATTGATAAGTTTGGGGAAATCAGGGACAACGCATCTGATGAGTTAAAAAGCATCCGAATTCAAATCAATGAGGTGCGCGGCAAAATCAATCAAAGCTTTGCTGCCGCTCTGGGGCGATACCAAGGTCAGGACTTTCTGGATGAAATCCGAGAATCTGTAGTGGAAAACCGAAGGGTACTTGCCGTAAAGGCCATGCACCGCAAAAAGGTCAAAGGCACTGTTATGGGCAGCTCCAAGACGGGAAGCATTGTGTACATTGTACCAGAAGCCACCCTTTCCTATGCTAGGGAACTGAACAATCTGGAGTTTGAGGAGAAAGAGGAAATCCAACGTATCCTCAACCAATTGACCAATGAAATACGCCCCCACTCCTATTTGTTGAAGCTTCAACAAGCTTACCTTACCCACATTGATGTCACCGCCGCCAAAGCCAAGTATGCTGATGAAATGAATGCCCTACTCCCTGAAATCAATAGCAAAAAGGAACTTTTTCTTAGGGATGCCTATCATCCTTTGTTGTTTTTGACGAATAAGCTTAAAAACGAAAAAACCTGGCCCCAGACCATTCAGTTGCACAAGGAGAATAGGATTATTGTCATTTCAGGACCTAATGCTGGAGGAAAAAGTATTACCCTTAAAACCATTGGACTACTTCAAGTAATGCTTCAATCTGGGCTGTTAATTCCCGTTCATGAAAGAAGTTCCGTTTGTTTGTTCGATAAAATTTTGACGGATATTGGGGACAACCAATCGATTGAAAATCATCTCAGCACCTACAGCTATCGATTGAAGAACATGAACCAGTTCCTCAAAAAGTGCAACAGCAAAACACTGTTCCTTATCGATGAATTTGGGACAGGGAGTGATCCTGAATTAGGAGGAGCTTTGGCAGAGGCCTTTTTGGAAGTGTTCTATGAACGTGAGGCCTATGGGGTCATTACCACCCATTATGCCAACCTAAAGGCACTGGCCAACGAATTGCCACATGCCACCAACGCCAATATGCTGTTCAATTCCAAGACTTTGGAGCCTACTTTTCAGTTGATTCTGGGCGAAGCAGGAAGCTCGTTCACTTTTGAGGTAGCCCAAAAAAATGGGATTCCCTATAGCCTGATCAATAAGGCGAAGAAAAAAATTGAGCGAGGTAAGGTACGCTTTGATGCCACCATTGCCAAATTACAAAAAGAACGCTCCAAGATGGTGCAGACGGGCTCTAGACTACAAGATGAAGAGACAAAAGCCCGTGAAGAAGCAGAACGTTTGGAAAAACTAAATGCCAAGATCAAATCCAAATTGGAGAATTATCAGGAATTGTATGACCATAACCAACGAATGATCCATTTGGGCGATAAGGTCAACACTGCAGCCGAACGTTACTTCATCGACAACAAAAAAAGGCCCTTGATTTCTGAGCTCCTTCGCATTGTGGAAACCGAGAACAGCAAACGGAAAAAGACAACCGCAAAGCAAGCCAAGGCCAAACAAGCACAGAAAAAACAGGTAGCACAAGAGTTGGAAAAGAAAATCGTAAAGGTCCGCCAGGAAAAAAAGGTAGAGAAGAAAAAATCCGTCCAAAAGGAAAAGAACAAACCTAGACCCGTTTTCAAAATTGGTGACCGTGTTCGTATGCAGGATGGAAAGGCAGTGGGCAGCATCGACACTCTGGAAAAAGGAAAGGCCGTTGTCAATTATGGGATGTTCACCACCCAGGTGAGTGTGGACCAGTTAGAGTTGGTCGAAGCTAAAAAATAAACCCTTGTGTCATTCCCGCGAAAGCAGGAAACTTTATTGGACTCCACATTAAGTGCGGAATGACAATTAGAATAAAAGAACAGCCGGCATCAAGTTGTTGAACCCAACCTGAGCGGCCGACTGCTTGCATTATCTTGTCCTAATTACAATTTACACTCTGGAACGTGTACTCAGTGCAGAGACCTAAAACACGCTTGGAACAATAGGCCTCATAACAATATTCTTTATCCAAATACCCAAGCTTTTTTTCCCCAAGGGTTCTCCAAGCCAGGTCCCAGAACTGGAATTGAATCGTGACATCATGTGCGCCCTTGGGTGGGGCCATGCTAAAGAATATGTTCTGTTTATCCACTTTTTCCCATTCAGTCTCTTTTACCGTCTGCGTGCCCTTCACTTTGTAAGAGAATCGGAATCGTACATCCACCAGAATCTCTTTTCTAAGCTTTGCATTCTTATGGACATACTCAAATGTGGTGCATTTTTCAACACGGTAGTCGGTGTTATACCCCATTTTCGCAATTCTGTTATCCTTTAAATACTTTACGGTATAACCAATTGGTGCTCCAGGGTTATCACGACTATAGAGCGCTCCTTCTGAAATGACATAGTTAAGACCTCCTTTACCTTCTTCTATTTCACTACCAGTGATTACTTCAGTGGCTACTTGTGCGTTTCCACCGATAGTCACCACATTAATGGTCGATTCTTTGATGATTTTCTCATACTCCGCATTAATTTCAACAGTAGCGCCTTTTTTAGCGGTTTTATATTCCAAAACAGCTTCTAGGTTTACATCGGTTTCCGTATCCGTAGTTTCCATGCGCATCATAATAATTCTTCCATACTGCACCGAGCTGACATAGGCTGGTGGATTTTCATTGGAAAGAATGGACTGAGCCGTTGCCAAATCTACATCATTGCCAAAAACGGCAGCAGGACTTTCCGGGGTTTCCATGACCACATCATAAAAAACCTGTCTATACAACAACGTAGCTACTCTTTTCTCTGTGGTCTTTGTATAATCAAATTGAGATTCAAAAGATGACCCTTTGGACCATTCGGTGCTTACACCCAGATCAAGGCTCATTTGTTCCCTGCTATATGCGGTAGTTTTCTCAAAATAAGTGTCCGCATCTATTTCATAACCCTGAGGTTGGATTTGGGAATTCCAATATTCCAGAGCCTCATCAATGCTCGCCTGTGTATTCTGAAAGGTGGGATCATCCACGGTGATATTGCCGCCCTCTCCTATCCCGGGTAAATCTACCCTAAGTTTTGTCGGTGCCTTGGAAACTTGCAAGGGCAATGGAGCTCCATTCAATAATTCTCCATTTCCAATGACCAACGCTCCGGGGTAAATTACACCTATAGTTGGATCAAAGACCACTACGTCCTCAAAGTTTGAACGGATATTATAGTCAATAGTTCTACATTCTGTAACCCAACCCAAATCGGTATTTTTATTGGTTCGGTCATTGGTCGGCACCGTGCCGGTGGTGCTTTGAACATTTAAAATTTGTTCGGGATCATAGCTTAAGTTAGCTATTGCCTCATTGATTGCATCAAGATCTTGATTGTTTTCTGGTTCAGGAGTTGGCTCTTCTGGAGTCTCAGTCTCAGGGTTTTCTCCTCCACCGGTTTCAACTGGTGGTTCAACAGGCTCAATTTCGCTACCACAGGAAATTACACCTAATAACGATACACTTACCAGCATTATCATAAATACCCTTAAGGCTTGGTGTTTTGTTTTCATAACTTTTTGGTTTTTAGGATTCAACACCCTAAACCTAGAGGAGAAAAACGCCCATCCCTAATTTTCACCATGGACAAAGTATGGACAAGCAGCATGGATTTCATTGAAAACCACCATGGACAGCAGGTTTTTACCAAAAGCTAAAAATACCTGTGAATATCAATAAAATCAGCACTTAATGAGCTTTATTGATTTTTGTGAATTGGATAATTTCATGGACTTTTTATGGACAAGCACTTTTCACCCTCTGGAATCGAGCATTTTGGTAAATGATATAATTGGTATCTTGGTAAAACAATCATCATTCCATGAAAAAACAGATAACTCTTTTTACGATTATCATGTTTTGGCCAATTTTTACATTTTCTCAGCTGCAGGGTCAAAAGCGTATCGACAGTTTACATACCGTTTTAAAAAGTCAAAAAGAAATTGCATCCAAAGTTTCCACTTTAGAAAAATTATATGAAACCGCAAGTTATCTGGATTCAGAAAAAGGGAAACAGTATGCTTTGGAAATTATCTCCCTTTCTGAAGGTGATTCATATCCATTGGGCATGATCATTGGAAATTTTAGCCTAGGTGGATACTACTTCACCATAAGAAAAATGGATTCTGCAACGCTTCACTTTCAAAAAACCCTTGATTTAGCTTCCCAACATGACTTAAAAGATAACGTTGCTGGAGCATTGTCCAATCTATCGATAATTGAAGGTGATAAAGGTAACTATAGGAATGCCATACGACTAATGGACTCTGTAACACAAATTTCGTGGGACAATAAAGACTTCCTTAGGTATGGTGTTTCATTAAATACCAATGGTAACAATTATTATGAGCTCGGACAATATTTGAATGCGATGAACTCGTTTAAGAAGGCCCTTGAAGTATTAGATACTATAGATAGGGAAGTTTACCGAAGGGGTGACGTCTATAGAAATATTGGAAAGCTCAACTATCAGCAAAAAGATTTTAATCAGGCGATAGAAAATTTTACAAATGCCTATGAAATTTACAGGGAAGTTTCAGATAACCAATATAGTGCCCATGTTCTCAATGATATAGGCAATGTTTATATTTACTTTAAGGATTACTATAAGGCTATTGAATACTTTAATGAAAGTTTTGAAATCAGTCAAGAATTTAACTTTCCTGAAGCTGCGGCAAATGCCCTTTTCAACATTGGATATGCTCAAAGGGAAAATGGGAACTACCAAGAAGCGCTGAACTATTTCACTAAAGCAGGCGAGATCAACACTTATGACCAGTCTTCTTTAAACTATGTACTGGAACTATATCATGTAGGCTTAACGTATTCACTTTTAGGTAATAATAAAAGAGCTATAGAATATCTGGACAAATCTGTGCGTTTGGCCGACTCCCTTAAGATTTCCAATGAACTTAAACATGCATTGGGTTACAGGTCCAAAGCATATGTTAATGCAGGCAATTACAAATCGGCCTTTGAAGATTATGTCGCTTCGCAAAAAATCAAGGACAGTCTGTTCTCTATTGAGAAAACCAAGGCAATTGAGGAATTGGAGACTATCTACGAAACTGAAAAGAAGGAAGAAGAAATCAACACCCTAAACGAAAAAGCAAAGGTGGACAAACTCACCAAAGGCCTCTATGCCGGCGGTATGGCCTCTGCCCTAGCCTTTTCAGGGCTTTTGGTATTTGGTTTTAGACAACGCATCAAAAAGAACAAAATAGCTCGGGAAAAACAAGAGGAAATATACAAACAGGAAATTGAGCACAAGAAAAAAGAACTGACCAGCCAAACTTTGCATTTGGTGCAAAAGAATACCTTTATCCAAGAGCTCAAAGAAAACCTGGAAAGCCTTAAAAACTCTCCGGAAAAGTTCAAGATGGAGTTCCGGCGCATCGTCATGCTCCTTAAAAAGCAAAATGCCTCCGACAAGGATTGGGAGGTCTTTAAATCCTATTTCTCCGAAGTCCATAACGACTTTGACCAAAAACTAAAGACCCTTTATCCTGATATTTCAGAAAAAGAAATTCGTCTTGCCGCCTTTTTACGGATGAACCTTACCACCAAGGAGATTGCAGCTACGTTAAATGTATTGCCAGACAGTATCTTGAAGTCCAAATACCGATTAAAAAAGAAATTAGAATTGGACAAGGAAATGGATTTAAGCAGTTTTTTAAATACCCTTTAAGAATTGATCTCTTTAATTACTTTTCATGGTTTGCACCCTGCTATTGCTGCTGACATTACTTTGTGCGCTCATAGGTCGCGATGAGGAACCACTACTTCTCATTGAATTTGGCCTTGAAGAACTGTTGGTAGCTGAAGAAGATGATTGAACCTCCAAAACCTGAAGATTTTCTGCCTCTTCCATGCTTTCCGTTGTACAAGCTACAAACGAAGCAAAGACAAACATTATGGCCGACAAATAAAATAGTTTTTTCATTTTTGAAGTTTTAACTGGCTGAATATATCAATTTATAAGGTTATTCTTACTAGTTTTTCCGAATTTATCTGAACCTTTTTTCCATAAAATCTAATACACGGTGGTTTCCTAAAGTCCAAATACCGCCTGAAAAGGAAATTGGAGTTGGACAAAGACATGGACCTGAACACTTTCTTAAATACCCTCTTGAAAACCACATTAAATCAATTTTTAGTCTTATTTTGAGGTCAAATCAAAACAACCCAACCTCATGAAAAAATTGGCTTTTGCCCTAGTCCTGGCTTTCCTTGCATTTCCATGCTTTGCACAAGAAAAAACAACCAAAAAGGAAATCCCTGATGGGGAAATTTTTAGCTCCACCCAATCGGTTACCATCAATGGAAAGACGATATCCTTGGCCACAGAAACTGGAACGGTGCAGCTCCGGGACGAAAACGACAAGCCCATCGCCCTATTTGGCTTTACCCACTACAGAAAAACAAATGCCACCAACAGGCCTATTGTGTTTGCCTTTAACGGAGGGCCTTTGTCCGCTTCCTTCTGGCTACATTTTGGGGTCTTGGGGCCAAAGCGTATAGAAATCAATGATCCCGCCTATACCAAGCCAGCTCCTTATAAGGTGGTGAACAATCAATATTCCATTTTGGACAAGGCCGATTTGGTCATGATAGACCCCGTAGGGGTAGGCTTTAGCAAACCCATTGGCGATGCCAAGTGGGAGGACTTCTGGGGCGTGGACCAAGATATTCGCAGTATTGGTCTGTTCATAGAGCAATTCATTATCCGAAGCGGCAAAATGAACGCACCCAAGTATTTGTTGGGCGAAAGCTACGGTACCTTCCGAAATGCGGGATTGGTAAAACATTTGCAAGACAAGGGCATTGCCATGAACGGGGTAATCATGGTATCCGCCGTTTTTGATCTACAACATTTGCTATTTGGACCTGGAGACGATACCGCTTACCTTATTCATTATCCCACCTATGCAGCAACGGCCTGGTATCACAACAAAGTAAAAAACAAAGGGGAAAGTTTGGAGGCCTTTTTGGACGAAGTACGTGCCTTTACCCAAAACGAGTATGCTCCTGCCCTGCTCAAGGGCGACCAATTGAGCGCTGCCGAACGAAATGCAGTGGCCCAAAAGCTGGCCGATTATTCCGGGCTGAGCCAAGACTTCTATCTCAAGGCCGACCTACGGGTTACGAATGGAGAATATTTTCAGGAACTCCTTAGGGATAAGGGACTTACAGTGGGTCGTTTAGACTCAAGGTTCACAGGTGTAAATGAGGATTTATTATCGCAAAACTCCTTGACCGACCCTCAAAGTGATGCTATTTCTCCACCCTATATTGCCGCCTTTAAAGACTATCTGTACAACGACCTTAAGGTGCGAAAGGATTTGAGCTACACCACAACCGCCAGCACCCGTAAAGGCTTCAAATGGGACTGGAATCACAATGGGAACATCATTTGGAACATGCAGGTGGCCGTGACCACCCTGCCGGACATGACCTCCGCCATGAAACGCAATCCGGACCTAAAAATCCTGATTTTGAACGGCTACTACGATCTTGCAACCGTTTTTTACGGCGTGGAACGTTCCATAGACCATATGGGATTGGATGCCGAACTCAAAAAGAACATCATCATGAAATACTATGAGGCCGGCCACATGATGTACACCCATATTCCTTCCATGGCCAAGTTTAAAAAGGATGTGGACGAGTTTATTGATCAGACTTCTAACTAAAAGTTCAAACTCAATCTCAAATTCAAGAGCTAAATGTCAGTTCGAGTGATTCCAACAAGGTTGGAATTGTATCGAGAACCAAATGGTTTCCGAAGGAAACTGTATCGAGAACCAGGTGGTTCCAATGGTAGGATGACCATTTCTCGATACAAATTTTCCGTTCCGAAAAATTCACTCTAAATGACGCCAATTGTTAAACTCAAGCTCAAGTTCAAATTCAGTGTTGCGGTATCCTTGGCCCTTTCAACTTGGGAAATCAACTCAAAAAGTTGGAAAATAAAATGCTAAAACATGACATTTGTTCTTTATTGAACGCTGACATTCCACGAGCTTAGCAACATAATCTAACGGAACACCAATAACAACCAACCCGGACCACAATTTGAAGCGGACATTAGTTTTTCTGTTTTGCACCGGCCTATTGTCATTTCCAATGCAGGCCCAGGTAGATTCGCTTTTGTCCAAATTGGATTTTGCGGCCGACTTTCGCTTTAGGGCAGAACAGGACTGGAATTCCCAAAAATCCGACGGCAGTTTTAGGGATGACCGCTCACGGCTCCGATACCGAGCACGGGTTGGGGTTACCTACGAGGACGACTGGTACGAAGTCGGTCTGCGCATCCGTACGGGAAACCCCAGAAAACAGCAGGACCCCCAACTCACCTTAGGTGATAACTTTCGGGAATTTGGCACCCTGCCCATCGCCCTGGAAAAAGCCTACTTTAAGGGTGAATGGTCCAACTTTATGTTCTGGCTGGGCAAAAACTCCTTTCCTTTTGTTAAGAGTAACGAGCTTTTTTGGAGCGACAATGTGTTCCCAGAAGGGGTTGCTTTGAGCAAGGGTTTTTCGTTTCAATCCGGGGTTTTGGACCTTTTGGAACTAAAAGCAGGGCATTTTATCATTTCCACCTCGGGCAAGTCCTTTGATCAAGATGCTTATTTTCAAGGGTACCAGGTCTACAGTTCGTTTGCAAAGAAACAGGTGGAGCTGTTTCCGTCTATCTATCTATTTAAAAATGTGCCCAATATTCCTGATGGTGCAGATACCTTTGTGTTGGATTATACCATTTTACACCTAGGGTCACGGGTAAAGCTTCTGGACCACCCGGGGATTTCCATGGAACTGGACCTATACCAAAACATCCAAGACTACGGCACGTTGGAATCTATCCCCGAAGATTTTAAAGATGAACGATCGGGTTGGGTCTTGGGTTTAGCCTACGGAGGTCTAAAACAAAAAAAGGACTGGTTCTTTAAGGCCAGCTATGCCTGGTTGCAACGCTATGCAGCCGTTGACTTTTTGGCACAGAACGATTGGGCCCGATGGGACTACTCCGCCTTTGACTCCCCGGATGGCCGACTCACCAACCTTAAGGGTATAGAATTGGTGGCCAGCCATTCGATTCACAAGAACATAAGCCTTACCACCAAATACTATTTTGTGGAGCAGTTGGTTCCCTTGGGCCCAGCCTTGGAAACCGGCAGCCGAATCCGTTTTGATATTGATGTGAGGTTTTAAGAAGTTCAAATTCAAAGCTCAAATTCAAAGCTCAAATTCAAGAGCCAAATGTCAGTTCGAGCGCAGTCGAGAACCCATTTGTCCAATGGCACCATAACCATTTCTCGATACAAATTTTCCGTTCCGAAAAATCCACTCGAAATGACGTCGATTGTTAAACCTAAAGCTCAAACTCAAGTCCAAATGCAAAACTCAAGCTCAAATTCAAGAGCCAAATGTCAGTTCGAGTGGTTCCGACGAAGTCGGAAGTGTATCGAGAACCAAAATCAAAAATTTAAAATTACTTGGACTGTCAATTATCCATTTTCAATTTCGGCTATCCGTTCCCAAAGCCCTTTCATCCAATAGAGGGCCACTTTTTCAGGGTCGTCCAAGGGGCCTTCGGAGTGGTACAGCGCTATGTTATGGATGTGTTTAAGGGAATGCACCAAATCTGGGGCATCTAGGGGATTGATAAAATCCAAGAGTTGGGTTTGTGCCGGGCTAAGCGGCGTTAAGACCGCTTTGCAGTGCGGACATCGCTTATGACTTTTTCCGTTAGGCATAAGTTCATATTTTGAAAGTTACGCATTGCGAGATTCTCAAAATGTGTTGACGCTTCAAATATACAGTTTCTTAGAAAATAGAAAGTGACAGCAAGTTGATAACTCCTAATAACTATGACGGAAAACCGCTTGGAAGTGAAGGAAATTTCGGGGAACTTAGTTTTTAATGTTACAGGTGAATAAAGTAGGGGCTTGAAACTTAAAATTAAATATCATCAATGCGAAGGACTATTGTTTTTGATACCAACATTTTAAGAAGTGATTTTCTTTTGGTGTCGCATAACTTTCGGGTTTTTCTAGATTTTTGTAAAAAAACCAATTCTACAATCCTCATACCGACTATTGTTTGGGAAGAATTATCGGAACTTTATAGGCAAGAACTTAAAACAAGACTTGACAATTTAAATAAAAGTAGACAGAGTCTAAATAATCTACTAACAAATCCTAAACAGTTTGAGAAGGAAACTTTAGATATCGAATCCCTTGTTAGCGATTACATTTCCCATCTTAAGCTTAAGTTTGACCATCACCTTAAAACAATTGAATACAGAAACATTTTCCTCCCTGAATTAGTTAAAAGGTCAATACAAAGAATAAAGCCAATTTCAACAAAAGGTGAAGAATTTAGAGATGCAATCCTTTGGCTTTCTATCATAGACTATCTAAAAGAACGTAATTTTGAATTTGAAGTTTCTTTTATAACCGGAAACATCAAAGATTTTTCCAATAAGGATAACACTGATTTGCACCCAGATCTTTATCACGAATTGGAGGAATTAAGGCCCACTTTAAAATTGTACCATTCGTTAAGTGCATTCACAAAAGAAATAGCGGTTAAAATCGATTTTATAACGAAAGAATGGATTATAGAGAATATTGATTGGGACAGGATACAAAGTGGTGCGGAAAGGGCAGTAAATGGGATAGATCCAGCTTATTTTTATGAATATTATTACCGCCGTAATGTAGATAACAACAATTTGGAGTATTGGGATATTTTATGGGCAAGGTTTAACACTGATATTGAAGAATTTCATGTTTTTCAACGTGATGGCATAGAAAACTATGGAATTGAAGTTCATCTACTTGGCGATGCTGAAATAGAGTTTGAGAACGATAAAGAACAACATTTCAATAGAGAGGTAGGTTTCGGTACAATTATTTATCTTTTTATTGCATCGGGAAGTATTGTCGATTGTGATGACTCCTTTGCTGTGGAAGAAACAGGTTTGGACTTTTATAATTGAGGTTCCACCGTTCCGCCTCTCCCGCAAAATCACTTCGGCAGGCTCAGTGCAGGTATATAAAGCCTAACTTTGACAATAGCCAAAAAATAGCTAGGACCAATGCATTGAACATAAATGAAGCATAGAAACTATATTGATACTTTCTTAAAGGGGATACAATTGTGGGAAAAATATTCTTGGGCTCTTGGAGTTGCCATTTTAGTATTTGGAATCTCGGTTTATGTCAATTACTACTCAGAGATACATGCGAATGAGGCGGAAACTCATGGGGTTATTTATAATGTAACGTCCATGCGAGTGGGGAATTTTAGTGGTCCCGTGTACAAATATAAATTTGGGTATCTGGGGAAGGATTATTTTGGAACATCGACAAAAAATCATCCTGAAAGGATAAAAATTGGGCGCATTTTTAAAGTGAAGTTTTCTGCAAAAGATCCAAACAAAAATGAGATTTTTTTTGAGTACGAGTATTTGAGAAAAATAGTTTTAGATACCCTAGGACGTCGAGACACGCTATATTTGATCAAAAACCAAACACCCTAATCCCATACTATTCGGTGAAAGCACTATCTCTTTTTAGATATTGCAAAGAATATCTTGGAGTTGATTTAGAAACGGAGCCCCCGCTCCCGCAAGATTACTTCGGCAGGCTCAGTGCAGTTGTATCTTATGGGCTGCTTTAGGTTTAGACAAATAAAGAAAATACAACCGAGACCGCTGTAATATGACAAAATGAACAATAGAGAATCGTTGGTAAACTTTATTTTAAGTGTGGTCAAAATTTCAAAAGATGATGCTGAAAAAATTGCAAACACATTTCATCCGATCGAGTTCCAGGAAAAAGACTATTTGCTAAGAGCGAATGAAGTAAGCGATGATTACCTCTATTTGGAGCGTGGATTAATGCGGACTTTTCTCTACAACTTGGAAGGTGAAGAAATTACTATAGACTTCTTTACGGAAGACAATATTGTATTTGAAATTACCTCATTCTTTAATCGGATTCGTTCAGAGGCCTATATTCAGGCCATTACAAAATGCAAAGGGTTTAGAATTTCTTATGAGGAATTAAATACCCTATTTCATACCAAACCTGCATTCAGAGACTTTGGAAGAGCCATTTTGGTAAAGGAATTTATTGCTTCCCAAGGAAGAAATTATGGGATGATAAATCGTACCGCCAAAGAGCGATATCAGAACCTTTTAAGCACAAAACCCCAAATACTGCAATATGCACCACTAAAGTGCATTGCCTCTTACTTAGGTGTTACCGACAGCACTTTGAGCAGGTTGCGAAAAAAAATGTAGATTTTTACTTCTTGCCTTTTGTCAAGTGGATTTTAATCCCACGCATTGAACTTTGCAGTAAAGTTTACTAGTGATGGCAGAAATTTCTACTTCAATCGAAATACTTTTTATGGTCACAACCTTGGTTACGTTGTGGTGTTTTTATCAAGCGCATAAAAGTGGAAGGCAGCTTGTAGGTATCTTCATTTGGATGGCGGTAGTTGGGGTCTTGGGATATTTAGGGTTTTACCGAGTTCAAAATGCCATACCCCCAAGATTTGTTTTTCTTTTGCTTCCCGGCATCCTTTTCGTTATCGTCCATTTTTTCCTTACCAAAAACAATATCGTTGGCAATGGGCACAATCTGAAATGGTTGACTTTAGTACACACCATAAGAGTTCCTGTAGAAATAGTATTGTACTATGTTTTCATAGCAGGTTTTATACCAGATTTAATGACTTTTGAAGGCTATAACTATGATATTCTTTCGGGTATTTCAGCACCCATAATTTATTATGCCGTGTTTGTGAAAAAATGGATTGGAAAAAAGGGGCTTCTACTATGGAATTTCATTTGTTTGGGATTGTTAGTCAATATTTTGACCATAGCTTTTTTAAGTGCTGAAACCCCAATTCAGCAATTGGCATTCGACCAACCCAATGTTGGTGTAGCTTACTTTCCTTTCGTTTGGCTACCTGCCGTAATTGTACCCATTGTTCTTTATTCACATTTAGAGAGCATAAAAATTTTGTTGGAGTTTCGAAACAATACTGCTGCTAACAATGTCCAGAGGTAATTGCCCGTTCTTACCTAATTCTAAAAATCCCCTCCCCCGCTCCCGAAAGATTGTATCTTGTAGGCTACTATGGCTTTACATAAGTAAAGAAAACATAGCAAAGACCGTTGTATGCAATTTGAAAATAAGATATGATTGGACATAAAATTAGGGGCCTGGGAGAAGTAGTCCTGCGCGTAAATGATATGGAATTGATGAAAAATTTCTATCTGAAAACTATAGGATTTGAATTGATGCATGAATCTGAGGATTATACGTTCTTCAAAATTACAGAGGGTGTCGGAGGCCATACCCAGACCTTGGCATTATTTGCAAAGAATAATCTATCTGCCTTTGATGAAGAGTTGCGAGCTTTAATGCCAGAGAATACCACATTACATCATTTCGCTCTCGAAATCGAATTACTGGACTATGAAGAAATACTGACCCTATGTAAAAAGAATAAAATAGAGTATGTAACCAAGATATTTGAATGGGTTAAATGGAAATCTATATTTATCAAGGATCCAGAATCAAATATTGTTGAATTTGTTTGTTATGATCCCGAGATTTAAAAGCTGAATAGAACAATGGCTATAATTACCCTAGCTCCAGCAAAATCACTTCGGTGGGCTCAACACAGGAGTATCTTCTGGGGAGGCTAGCTTAGCTAGAAGTAAAACAGCACAACCGAGACCGTTTTTGCTTATTTAACAAACCCAAATTTTAGTAATGAAACTTACCCTAAAAAAAGTACTTCACTTTCCCTTGATCAAAATAGTTTTAGGAATTTCAATATGTCTTGGCGTACTTATCGGAATCCAAAACTTAATTTCAAAGCCTTTGGTAAGTAGCCTAATCGACAACAAGTCAATTGGTGATACTATAGTAAATTATATTTCTGTAATTGTTCTTCTATTAACCTACTATTATTTTTTCAAAGTGTATGAAAAAAGAGAGATCAAAGAACTGTCCAAAACCAACTTAAAAACAGAATTGTTTGGAGGTTTTCTGTTCGGATTCTCCGTTTTATCGATGGTTATATTGACACTTTATGTATTAGGCTACTACACAGTTGACAGTATCTCTGGTTTTTCATATCTATTGGCGCCATTTTCGTTTCTGGTAATTGCGGCTTTAATAGAAGAAGTTTTTTTCAGACTCATTATTTATAGGATTATGGAAAAGTGGTTGGGAACTTATTTGGCTTTGCTGATAATATCCATAATTTTCACGGTACCACATTTGCTCAACGACAATGTTACATTATTGTCGGTTCTATTACTGTTGACTTTTGGTTTTGCCCATAGCATAATGTACACCTATACAAAACGGCTGTGGTTACCTTTTGCGTTTCATTTGGGATGGAACTTCGCACAGCCATTTTATGGTTCCAATCTCTCCGGAACGGAAGAAGAACCTATAATCAATTCCAATTTTGATGGGCCTATTTTATTGATAGGAAGTGACTTTGGCATAGAGGATTCAATTTTGTCCATAACTTTACTACTCATGGTATGTGTTCTATTTTTAAAATTGTCCATACAAAAGAATAGAATAGAAAAACGCAAACTACAGTGGCTGTAAAAACACCAAGAAACCACAACCAAGAACCTTAGGCGTAAATTAAAGTACAGCATGGAAGAGATTAAAAAGTTCATAGATACTATATATCCCATGAACGGTGCCGATTGGAACTTCTTTTCTTCAAAACTGCGCACGGAAACCGTAAAGAAAAACACTGCCCTAATAAGAATTGGCGAAGTTGAGAACTACCTGTCCTTTATTTCCGAAGGGATTGTGCGTTTCTATATTCCCAAAGAAGAAAGTGAATTGACTTTTGGTTTTTTATTCGAGAACGAATTTGTTACTGCTTATGATTCCTTTATCACCCAAACACCCTCCCATTATCAAATAGAAACGCTGACAAACACAACTCTGTGGCGAATAGCATTCCAAGACCTGCAAGAGGTCTATAAGAAAACCGAAAGCGGAAATGTAATTGGCAGAAGAATGGCGGAAAACATGTTTTTGATAAAGTCCAAAAGAGAAATTTCCTTACTCCACAAAACGGCAGAGGAACGGTATTTGGACCTGTTCCGGGAACGCCCCAAATTATTGAAACAGATTCCGCTAAAATACATTGCATCCTATATTGGGGTAACGCCACAAGCCTTGAGCAGGATACGGAGGCGAATTACTTAACTTGGGTTCATTGTCCATCCTAAGATCATTTATAAACTTTGTAACTGAATTAAAGGAAGACAACATGAAACCATTACTCGTTTTAGTATCAAGCTTTGTGATTGCGATTTTTGCGGTAAGAATTCTTACCAAGGAATATGATTTTGCCTTATCGGCAAGAATAGCCATGTCAATAATGCTATGTTTTACGGCAATCGGGCATTTTGCATTTACCAAAGGGATGTCCATGATGATCCCGCAATTTATTCCATTCAAAACAAGCCTTGTCCACCTTACCGGACTCTTTGAAATCCTTTTGGCAATTGGCTTGCTTATTCCTAAGGTAAAAGTGGTGAGCGGATGGGCCTTGATCATCTTTCTGATATTGATGTTACCCGCTAATATTTATGCTGCAATACACCAGGTAAACTACCAAAAAGGAACATTTGATGGGAATGGTCTTTCCTATCTATGGTTTAGAATTCCATTGCAATTCCTGTTTATTGTTTGGGCCTATGTCAGTTCCATTCGGATGCTGTAGTTAAAAAGCTTCACTCCGGAAAGATTGTATCTTGCAGACTATCTAGCTTCTTTGTGAACAAAGAACGCTAAGTTCAGATCATGACCAAAAAAGATAGGAATGAAAAAAATAATTTTCTGGATAATTACCTTGCTGATAATTTCATGTAGCGAAAAAGTAAAACCTGAGTTCTCCTTAAATGGAACAACAAACGGGTTCGAAGATGGGACAACCATATATTTGGCAGTGGGAAACAATGTGATTGATTCCACCTCAGTTCAAAATAACTCCTTTGTCTTTAAAACGAAACTATCCAATTATCCCGCTCAAGTAATTTTAAGAACTTCGGACTTCTCACAATATCGATTTTTATGGGTGGAGGATAATCCCATGACTTTTGATGCAACCAAAACTGATTTTAGAAACGCCACGGTGTCAGGTTCAGCGCCTGAAAAATTAAGCTATAAACTCTTCCAGGAAATAGACTCCCTACCCAGACAAGAACGAACGGAAAAAGAAAAAGAATTTGTTAGGGACAACCCCAATAGTGTGGTTAGCGCATATATACTATCCGTTTATTCAAATGCTTGGGGGAAAGAAACAACTCAAGAGCTTTTCAATAAATTTTCTAAAGAAAATAAGAATTCAGGGTACGGAGAAAAAATTCAACGATATATTGAATTAAACAAAGAGCTAAAGGTTGGCGAACAGTTTGCAGATTTTGAGATGGGAAATCAAAATGATATTCCGAAAAAATTGTCAGATGTACAAGGTAAAATCATTTTGCTCGAATTTTGGGCCTCTTGGTGTGGGCCTTGTCGCAAGGAGAATCCAAATCTGGTAAAAACATATGAAGAATATAACCCGAAAGGATTTGAAATATTTGCCGTTTCGTTGGACGAAAAAAAAGAAGACTGGATTAAAGCTATTGAAAACGATGGTTTAAAATGGGAGCATGTAAGTGATTTGAAGGGACGAGCTAATGAAGCCTCACTTATTTACGGAGTTAATGGTATTCCGGACAACTTTTTGATCTCAGAGAACGGGGATATAATTGCTCGGGATTTGTATGGAGAAAAACTTAATCAAAAGTTAGCTGAACTATTGAATTAATTTCACTCCGCCTCCCACAAGATTTTAGGTAATAAATCGTTTATCTAAAACCATATTAACAATTGTAACCCGAAATCTGATGCAAGACTCAACTTGCGCAAATAGTTATAGCTAAATAAAACACCATGAAATTACTGATCAGTACCGCGGTAGCACTTCTGTGCTTTATCAAGTCTCCACAAACCGACACTACTTCTAAAATCATCTGGAACAACGATTTTGTTGGGGAATGGGTCAACGACAAGAAACAGAAAACCATGGTCTCCAAGTGCGAAATTGCTTATGAAGAAATAGGCCTGTTAGTCCAAATGTGGGGCGATTGTCAACCTACAGCCTGCAACTGGGGAGAAAAAGTGTTAGAAGAGGTTGAAGATGGAACCCAATCCTTTGACCTTATTTGGACATCGGACTTTGCAGAGAGCGCCATAACCTATGAAATGGTTGGCGAGAAGCTCAAAATGACCCATAAAAGGCGGTATACGGATAATTCGGGCAGGGAAGATATGACCTTTGTAGAATTTTTCACCAAACAATAGCGTACCGCATTCGGTTTTGATTTCCTCCGATACGACAAGATTCCCTCTCAAGGGTCAACTACCTTTGATCTATCTAAAGAAGTCAAGGCCGAATCGGTTAATTACATTTAACAAAAAGTGAGTCCAGAAGAATTTATTGCTGCCTACGAGACCGCTTTGGGAACCCAAAGTTGGAAGGCCGTTGAGCCTTTAGTGTCCGAAAATGTCGGTGTTACCTTTTCCGATGGAACGGTGCACATGGGGAAAGCCAATGTTCAAAAAGCATTTGAGAAAAATTTTCAGACCATCAAGAATGAAAAATATGGCGTTGAAAATGTTGAGTGGTTGGTAAGGAATGAAACCTATGCAGTTTATTTGTTCGAATTTTATTGGACCGGAATCATAGATGGAAAATCGGTTTCCGGAAATGGGGTTGGGACCTCCGTCTTGATAAAGGAAGGTGCCAGATGGAAATTATTGACCGAGCATTTGGGAAGAAAAAGCAGGTAACACAGTTTTTAGGCGCTACCTCCCTACTTTAAAATCATTTCACTTTGCCCATAAATGGCTGTATCTTGTTGTAAATTGGGACTATCAACTTTTGTTGGCCATTAAATACCAATAGATGAAGGTTAAAGTAGGTTTAATCCAAGACAGTCCAGTTTTCTTTGACAAGGAGAAAACTATGGACAAAGCGGAACAACTCACCAAAAAATACGCAAAGCAAGGTTGTGATCTGCTTGTTTTTCCCGAATCGTTTATACCAGGTTATCCCAGAGGCTTCTCATTTGGGGCCAAAATAGGAAGCAGGACAGACGACGGAAGAAAGCTATACTCGGAATACTATAAAAATAGCATAGACTTAGAAAGCGATGATCTTAAAAGACTTGAAAAGTTGTCAAAACAAGAAAAAGTCTATTTGGTGATCAGCGTCACAGAAAAGCAAAGCACCAACGGAAGTCTGTACTGTTCCATGCTCTACATCTCCCCTACGAATGGTCTTCTAGGGGTTCATAGAAAAATTAAGCCCACGGGTTCTGAGCGAATTGTTTGGAGCGAGGCGGATGGGGAATCCCTCGTCACCTTTAAAACGGAAATAGGTAAAATTGGTGGGCTTATATGCTGGGAAAACTATATGCCTTTGGCTCGGATGTCCATGTATAAAAAAGGGGTTGAAATCTATATTGCCCCCACGGCGGATTCAAGGGAAGGATGGACAGCGACCATGCAACATATTGCTTTGGAAGGGCGCTGTTTTGTTCTCGGCTGCAATCAATACTTTACCAAATCTATGTACCCGGACACCTACCAATCTTTGGTAACAAACGAACCGGAAAATTTATGCCCGGGAGGCAGCGTCATTGTGTCTCCTTTGGGAAAGATCATTGCGGGGCCCCTATTTGACAAAGCCGGAGTTTTGGTCGCGGAATTGGATTTAGAGGAAATCAATCGAAGCAAGCTGGATTTTGATGTCATCGGACACTACTCCAGAAATGACATTTTTAAGTTTGAGGTGGTAAACCAGCCTCCAACAAAGGAAGAAAATACCCCGGAGTAAAAAATATGGTGCATTTGGGAGTTAGTATTGTATGAAGAAAAAGTACATTTCTTACTTCGTAATCCTAATCCTTATTGGAATTGCCATGAATTATGTGGGGATTTTTGGGGTTATCATTTGGGGCATGTCCAAGCAGATTGAAATGGACAAAAGGTACGGTCTTTATCATGAGGCCAATGGTTTTACCTTGTTGGTGGAAAAATCCCTCTAAAAAAGGTACCTTGTAATTGCAAAAGAGCAATGCGCACTTAAAATAACGAATGCCATGAAAAAGTTGAAGTATTTTTTTATAACCTTTGTATTGCTCTTCATCGCCCTTGTAATTTTTGCAAAAGTCCCAGAAAAGAAGAAAGAACATAAAACAACTCATTTTCATTTTATCTATAGCCATAGTATTGACCAGTCCAGCGTTGTTAGACTTTCAGAAGTCCTGGAAAGTAGCTATTCAAGAATTGGCAAGAATCTAAAGACTATACCTTCAGAAAATATTGAAGTAAATATTTATTCCCAAAGATGGAGATATTTCCAAGCTACAGGGTATTGGAACGCTTCTGGAAATATCGAAGGAATATCCAAACTCCATTTCATGGAAAATGCCTGGTTGGATACAGAGATTTCTAAAATAGCCGTACATGAATTTGTTCACACCATAGTTCTTAAACTTCTCATAGAAAGGGAACCCGAACCGCTGGACCCTGTGCGGTTCGATGAAAAATTCCTGACCTTCCCAGTGTGGCTTTGGGAAGGGATAAGTGTTTATGAAGCAGGGCAATTTTATGCCCCAAAAACTTTGGCCTATTTCGATAATGGAAATTACCCACAGATTTCAGAACTAAACAATCGTTCCGACGGACAAAAGATATACACTTGCGGTTATACCGTAATTGAATATATCCTAGAAGCGTATGGAAGGGACAAATTACTTGAACTTGTCACCTCCTACGGAGATTTAAAAAAAGTGTTTAACCTAACCGACGAACAATTTTCCAACAATTGGTATGATTTTGTCAAGGACAGGTACAAATTAAAGTGAAGACCATCCATCTTTTTTACCCATACCCTTAAAACATCTCCGCCTTGTTTTGTTTAGTTGTATCTTGTATAACAGCATCAAAACAACACAGATCATGAGAACCTTGTCCATTGCCTTAATTGGATTTGTACTTATTCTATGTGCGTGCAAAAAAGAGCCAAAAACAGAGCCTGAAAAGGAGAAATCCGTGGGCTCGGAAATCAGTTTTTATACTCCAGACAGTATCCAAATCTTTGGAGATCTCTATGAACTGGACAGACAAGGAAAAACCATCCTGCTCTTTCATCAGGGAGGATCTAATGCCCGGGGTGAATATGCACCCATTATCCCAAAACTTATAAAAGAAGGCTACAATATTTTGGCTATCGATCAACGCGTGGGTGGGCAATTTTATGGCAGTTATAATCGTACCCTTGCCAACATTCCCACTAACGGTTTTGATGACGGTTATGGGTATTGCGATGCCTACAACAATTTAGAGACAGCTTTGGATTTTATTATGGAAGCAGGGTTTACGGGAGATAAAATTATTTGGGGGAGCAGTTATAGCGCTGCACTTGCCATACATCTGGCCCACAACAGACAGCAAGATATTAATGCCGTCTTAGCCTTTTCACCGGCATCCGGTAATGCGGTGAAAGATTGCCTTCCCAATAAATATTTTGAAACCATCAAAATACCCCTGCTGCTCCTTAGGCCTCCCCATGAAATGGAGCGCGAAAACTCTAAAGCACAGTCTGATTTGGCAAAAACACATGGGCATCAAACCTATGTGCCCAAAAGTGGCGTCCATGGTTCCTCCATGCTGGTAGCAGAGCGAGTAGGTTCGCAGGTTGATGACACCTGGAAGGTTGTGCTGTCCTTTATCAAAAAGATTTAGGCCCGGACCGGTCGCATTATTTAGGCCTTTCTTCTTAAATTTAAGAGAATTCATCGCCCGGAAGATATAATCTAACGGGACAATCCATTACATCAATATTAAATCAAAAAAAAATATTATGGCAAACTATATCGATGGCTTTGTTCTTCCTGTTCCCAAGATTTATTTGGATGAATATAGGCAAGTAGCTGAAAAGGTAGCTCAGATTTGGAAAGCGTATGGTGCAATTGCGTACTTCGAATACCTTGGCAATGATATGGTGCTGGAAGGTACTAAGTCCTTTATGGAAGTTGTAGCCGCCAAAGAAGACGAGGAAATTGTTTTTGGTTGGGTGGTTTTCCCGTCCAAAGCAGTACGCGACCTGGCCAATAGCAAGGTTCCTTTGGACCCCAGGATGACGGACTTGGTGGCACCCCTGGTAAATCCAGAAAAATTGATTTTTGATGCCAGCAGAATGGTCTATGGGGGATTTAAACCCTTGGTAAGGTCCAATGGATAGATGACCTCACCTTTTCCTGAGTATTCGCCTTACCAAGGAGTAGATGCTGTTTGTAAAACAAGAGCTCTTCGTATAAATTAGTTTAAATTGCCAGCTAAATGCGTCATTAAAACTTGCGAAACCTTACCTATATGCATAAAATCCTGCTCATTGCCTTTTTTATTGGGATTGCATGCGTCTCCTGCAAAACTTCCGAAAAGGAAATTGATCAATTGGACATTACAAAACAATACTACAAAGCTCTTGACGCTTCCAATCATATAGTTATGTCGAACTTGCTCACAGACAGCCTTCTGACAAGGGAAACCGAGTATGATTATGAACAGGTATTCACTTTGGACCAATATAAAGAGTGGGTAAAATGGGATGCCGTGTTTGAGCCCACTTATGAAGTGCTATCCATTCTAAAAGAGGATGAGATCGTAAAAGCGACGGTTTCAAAAAACGATACCAGAATTCAATTTCTTCATGGAGGGTCCATAGTGACCAATCAGGTCCTCCGTTTTAGTGAGGACAAAATCAAGAGTATTGAAACCACAAAGTATGTGGTATTTAATGATTCGCTATTTGTAAAAAACCGTGAGGAGTTCTTAAGCTGGATGGAGCAAAACCACCCAGATTTAAATAACTTTATTTATGACCAAACGGAGGCCGGAGGCATGAAGTATCTGAAGGCCATTGAGCTGTTTACAAACCGAAAATAAGGGCAAACATTGCAGAGGTTGGCGTTGTTAAATATTCTCATGTTGATTGCGGCTTTTCAGGCCATTGGACAAGGAGTCAGTGTTGACTATTTGGGCCAAAAACCTCCTGGCCTTAGGGCGGAGTTGTTCCATAGCGGTAGGCTAGTAGAACACCCAAAAGGGGAAAAACGGAGTTTTAACCTAGCTTTTTCCCCAGATGGGAAGGAACTATTTTTTTCGTATTACAAAGCCACTGAGGAGGAACCAGACCCAACCTATGAGATAAAAACGTTCAAGCGTATAAACGACAAATGGGTAGGCCCTAAAACAGCTTCATTTTCAGGCAAATATTCTGATGTGGATATCAATTTCTCGCCAGACGGAAATCATATTTTCTTTGCTTCCGAAAGACCACAACCCAATTCGGCAGGATTGGACATTTATTATTGCACAAAAACTAAAGAGGGTTGGTCTAAACCCATATATGCCGGAACGAACATCAATACAACCGAAGGAGAGGTGTACCCGAGTATTTCAAAAAAAGGAAATGTTTTCTTTCGATCATCGCGATTAAGTGGATATGGCAATGATGACATTTATAGAGCCAAATGGACAAATGGAAACTTTTGGAATGTTACGAATCTAGGTCCTAATGTGAACTCTAAATATGGAGAAAGCAACTCGGTCATCGCTCCGGACGAAAGTTACATTCTTTTTTGTACATCAAGACCAGAAACCAGAAACATTCAACAGATTTACATCTCCTTCCAGATTGGGGAAAATATTTGGACAAAGGCAGTCAGTGTGGGTCAGGAAATAAATACGGAAGCTGGAGCGGGTTCCCCCACCCTATCACCAGATGGCGAGTTTCTTTTTTTTAAAAAATCAAAGGAACCCCATAGAGGCATTTATTGGATCAGCACCAAAGTTTTCCAAAAACTAAGACCTTGATGAGTTGTTACCACCCATTTCTATAAGGTACCTATAATATCTAATCTCCGCGTAGGCCAGATCACTTTTCCTTTTCCAATTCTGTGTATTTTTACTTTTCCCTGTAACGTTCCATTCCTATATTCGTCAACACTCAAAACCAATCCATGAAAAAGTATATTTTTCTCACTTTAATTGTATGCGCGTCCTTTCGTCAAGAGCTAAAAGGGCAACAATTTGGGCAAAAAGAAATCCTGCAGGATCTAGATTATCTCTACGAGTCATTAATAGAGGCCCATTACGACGTCTATGCCTATGTGACCCCAATAGATTTTAGGTCCAACTATCAAAGGGTTAGGAATTCCATCACAAAGGATTCTTTGAGTTTATTGGAAACCACCAATGTTTTTCAAAAAGTGATTTCGGCTGTTAACAACGGCCATACGGAAATAGACTTTCCAGGCGCTTCGTATGGAGCCTACGCGCACAGCGGGGGAACGGTTTTTCCTTTGGAAATCGCCTTTGAAAACGGCAAAAGCTGGGTAAGAAAAAACTTTTCGGACCATCAGGAAATTCAAGTTGGTACGGAAATCACACATATCAATGGTGAAACCATGCAGGCTATTTTGGCTAATATTTATCCACAGGTCTCTGCCGAACGCACCTATTTTAAAAATGCCAAAATCGAGATGTATTCCTTCCCAAGGTATTACTGGCAGATATTTGGGGAACAGGACACGTTTGAAGTCGACCTTGTGTTAAATGGCACCTCCCATAAAATCATTCTCAATGCCATAAATCTCATAGAAGGCTATGAAATGAAACGCAACGAGGTATTGAACGCCACAATGACCCTAAGAATTGATGACACGGCTGCCTACCTAAACCCTGGTAATTTCTCGGGTGATGAAGCCAGGTATCAGCGCTTTATAGATTCATCTTTTGTGGAAATCAAGAAAAACCAAAGCAAGAACCTTATTGTGGATCTACGTAACAATGGAGGAGGCAATGATTCCTTTAGCGATTATTTGGTGTCCTACTTAGCGGACAAGCCCTTTAAATGGAATTCCAGTTTCACCCTCAAGACCAGTCAATTCCTGAAGGAACATACGCGAAAGAACAATGACACCACGCAAATCTTTTTTAAAGAAATATTGAGACATGATAATGGGGAAGTATACGATTACGCTTTTGATGCATACCAGCCCCAGGAAAAGGAAAAGCGATTTCATGGAAAGGTCTATGTTTTGGTAAATAGGCAATCTCACTCCCAATCTGCCGTCACCGCGGCCCAAATCCAAGATTACAACTTCGGAACCATTGTAGGGGAGGAAACGGGTGATTATCCCTCCTTGTATGCCTCCCAATTTCAGTACGCACTTCCAAATACGGGAATTCCGGTCAAAGTATCAAAAGGGCGGATAGTCAGGGTCAATGGGAGTACCAAAAGTGAGGGTGTAATCCCTGATATCGAAATCCAAGATCATTTATTGGATGAAAAGGATGAGATATTGGAAGGATTATTGGACCGATTAAATCACAATTAAAACCTTGGTTTCGACAACAATTGAAGGCCATGGACGTTCTTTACAAGGATATCGGAAACTTCATGTCATCTTGCTTTTTTCAGCTTCGATTTTTCATTAAAGGAACCAGAACGTTTACATGTAAACTGATTTACTTGGTTTGGTTATGTTGCTTTTTCCAAGGTAACGCCCAGGGTGACAGCAATGTAAAACTGAATCTAGAACCCGGTATACTGCTAAATACAAAATCCGAGAATTTAGGTTTTCTTTTCAACATTGAACCAACCATAGCTATTTCGGTAAGAAGTGTAATTGGTTTACGATTTGGTGTGGCCATAAACTCCCATCGATTTGAAAATAACAATAGCTCCCAGTTTAATTTTGATGAAGAAACCGATCATGCAGTGCTGTCCTTCGTTCCCACATACAATTACTATTTAAACGAAAACTATAACCGGCCGTACTTGGGCGTTGGGTTTGGTTACTATGTAATCTCTACCATCGATATTGCAAACCCTTCCGAAGACGTCTCTGAAGGAAGCACAAACAATCAATTCGGAGTTTTGGCCAGAGGGGGAATGGAATTTGGAAGAACCAAAATAGGACTGGAATACAATTTCATTTCAAAAGCTGAGGTCAGCATACCGAATGGGCAAATAATAGGGAAAGTCGCCAATAGTTATCTGGGGCTTTCCATTCGGTTTACCATAGGAGGCGGTAGCAGGCAAATTTAATTTTAAAATTTACTAGGGCAACCTTTTCTGGGATCAGAGCGTCTATTCTGTAGCTTCTAAACTCGCTTCATGGCCCCGATAAAAATCACAAAACCATCTACAATAATTGGTTCTGTACTATTAATTCTGATAGCCCTTTTTCATGGAAGTGGAATTGGGTATGTGACCAACCTTATGGTGAAATCCAATGCTGAACCGTTTCTAAAGGAGATTTTTCCAATCCTGTTTATTCTTCCAACATTACAATTATTGGGACTTGCCATCTTTGGTCTGTTGACTCTCGGGATGCAACATGAAGTCAAAAAAATACTGTTTCTTATTGCTATCCTCGTCATTGTCAATTCCATTTTAGCTCTGTATTTGGGGGCCATTGTCCCGAGTGTGTTGCTATTCTTTTCCTCATTTGCGTTCACGGTCGGCGGAATCAAAACAACCTAAAATATTTCCGTAAGGAAAATGGATTCCCTAATTTTACATTATACAAGAGTTTATGACCTCTACCATAATATCATATTTGGATATTGTAAAATAAGATAGTCGATTACTAGATTGACTATCACCTTTCTACTTCGGGAACCTTCCGAAGTACAACTCCTTTTTACATTTTACAAACAATTTTGATGGATGGCCCCTACCCTATGATTTAAATCATAGGTCATGCTGACCAACAAAGCAAATCATTCAATATGAAATTAAAAGATTTAGGATATAACAACGAAATCGAAAAATTAAACTTAGCAACCGGTCAAGAAGATCTTGTTGTCGGCAGAGTTATCACTGAGCATAAGGAAAGGTATATCGTCCAAACCGAACTAGGAGAATTCGAAGCTGAAATTACTGGAAACTTAAGGTACACAGCAACAAGTCGGGCAAGTTTTCCCGCGGTTGGAGACTGGGTAACCTTAATGGTATATGACGCACACAGTGCCATCATTCATAAAATCCTACCACGGTTCTCTACCTTATCAAGGAAGGCCGTAGGCCGGTTGGGGGACATACAGATTATAGCTGCAAACATTAACTATGCCCTTATTGTACAAGCGGTAGATCGAGATTTTAACCTTAACCGTTTGGAACGTTATATTACCCTATGCCACAATTCACAGATTGAACCCATAATTGTACTCAACAAGATTGATTTGGTAAACGAAGTACAACTATCTGCGATGATGGGGCACATTCAAAACCGGATGCCAGCGGTACAGCTTCTAAGCGTAAGTGCTCAAACACAACTAGGCTTGGAAGAGCTGAAGTCGCTTATTGAGCCTGGTAAAACCTATTGTCTTTTGGGGTCCTCGGGGGTGGGAAAGTCAAGTCTTGTAAACGTCCTTTCCAAAAAACAAAAAATGGAATCCAAGGCAATAAGCGAACAATCCAACCGCGGTCAGCATACCACTACCCATCGGGAGCTTTTACTATTGGATGGTGGTGGGATTCTTATAGACAACCCGGGAATGCGGGAAGTTGGTATCACTGATACTGCCCAAGGGTTGGAGAAGACTTTTGACACCTTGTTGAATTTTTCTGAAAATTGCAAATTCAAAGATTGTACCCACACTGTTGAATTAGGTTGCGCTATTATCGAGGCAGTGGAATCGGGAACTGTGGATAAATCTCTTTACGAGAACTACCTTAAGATGGAAAAAGAAAAAGCTCATTTTGAATCGTCTATCGCTGAAAAGCGTAAAAAGGATAAGGACTTTGGAAAAATGGTGAAACACTTTAAAAATCTAAAAAAGTCAAAACGATAAGTATTCTGACCATGGGAAGATTATATATTGTAGGTTGGTTATAAACTCAAACCCTAAATTAAAAATGTTGAAAATCGCATCAATATTTTTTTCACTCATTTCGGTCCAATTGGCAAGCTCACAGCAGAATTTTGAATCTGTTTTCAATGATTTCGAACGGCCTTTTAGAAAAGATATACAGATAGATTTTGAAGATTCTCTTGGGAACTCGGGATATTTGCCGGTCTCTGTCTTAAAAGGTGCTTCGGAAGGTCCTGTTTTCACCATGGTGGCCGGGGTTCATGGCTATGAATATCCCCCCATCATGGCTGTACAGGAGCTGTTAAGGGAAATTGACCTTCAGGAACTTAAGGGGACCTTAATAGTGGTCCCCATAGCGAACACTGCCTCCTTTTTTACCCGTACCCCATTCATCAATCCTCAGGATAAAGCCAACTTAAACAATGCTTTTCCCGGAAAGTCGGATGGAAGTATCACCTATAAATTGGCACACTATATTACAGAGCAAATCATTCCTGTAAGCGATGTCTTTTTGGATATTCATGGAGGCGACGCCTGTGAGGATCTTATTCCATTTGTTTGCTATTACAACAATGTCAAAAAACCAGAGCAAACTGCTTTGGCACAGCGGCTTTCCGAAACAAGTGGTTTTAACTATGTGGTTTCCTATCCCTATACCATTACTGACGAAGAACCTGCGAAATACACCTTTAAGCAGGCCGTTCAGGATGGTAAAACGGCTTTGAGCATAGAATGTGGGAAACTAGGAAATGTGCAGCAAGAGGCCGTGGAACTTATAAAAAAAGGGGTCTATAATATGCTCAGGGAAATGAAAATGTATGGTATGGGCAAAGAGTCTTCTCAGCAAGATTTTGTTTCCCTGCATCAGCAGGTCTATATCGATTCCAATGTGAATGGTATTTTCTATAGTGAATTCAAGGCCGGTGATACGGTGGAAAAGGGCGATGTCGTGGGACATACCACAAATGTATTTGGAAAAGTTCTAGAAGAATACAAAGCGCCAAAATCCGGTGTTATTTTGTACAAACTAGCCACCCCTCCTATTAATATAGACGATACAGTAATGTGCATTAGTTCTAAAGTTTTAAAAACCAATTAGTAATATCATAATTCATCACAAAAAACAATCCTTATGCTACGATTTTCAATTCTCCTGTTCACAGGACTGGCCTTGTCATGTACATCTTCTCCAAAGAAAACCACGAAAGAGACCCCATTAGCAAATCAAAAATCAATCCCATCAGAGGATAAAATACAAGTACTAAATTTTGCCACCTTTCATATGGGTGCCTCTTCGGATGCAAATACCGTGGAGTTTGATGAGGAAAACCAAAAAAACCAGCAGGATGCCAAGGCTATTGCAGAGTTAATTTCGGCATTTGAACCTACCGTAATCTGCGTGGAAGTCCCTCCCAGTAAGAATGATGAGCTTAATGAAAACTACAGAGCGTATCTTAATACTCCTGAAAAGGCATCTACCTACTATGGTGAGGTTGGCCTTGTGGCCTTCGAAGTGGGTAGGAGGAACAACATTGCCCTTCTCCACGGGATTGACCATAAAATGGAATACAACTACCGCATCAATAGTGAATTGATCAATCTTTTGGATTCCATAACCTACAATAAGTTTCAGGCCAACCCTTTAGCATCTGTACAGGACATCAACCCATTGGAAGAAGAAATTCCCCTAGTGGAAAAACTCAAAAGAATGAATCATCCGAGATTTTTGGATTTCCTGATTACGGCAAATGCTGATATTCTTACCCATGTGGGAACTGAAAATGGTTTTGAAGGAGCCGATGAAGCCGCAAAATACTATCAAAGGAATCTTAGAATCTATGCCAACCTAAACAGGATACCACTGGATTCTTCTGATCGGGTTTTTATTTTATCAGGTGGAAGTCACACCGCCTTTTTAAACGGATTTCTGAAAAGAAGTTTGAAATA
Source organism: Flagellimonas flava (assembly GCF_900129665.1). Classification (GTDB taxonomy): domain Bacteria; phylum Bacteroidota; class Bacteroidia; order Flavobacteriales; family Flavobacteriaceae; genus Flagellimonas; species Flagellimonas flava. Next base: position 810,905 of record NZ_FQWL01000001.1, on the reverse strand, counting down.
CGAGGTGGTGGATACCTTTGATTACTTGAAATAGGAACACCCAAAACTATTCATCGGGCATTTTAAATTTGCGAGGCGGCTTTTTTTCCATACTTCAAATCTTTCTTACTGGTTTTAAGTAACTTGAAGCTTAAATCAATAAGTTATGCCTTGGAATGGAATGTTTGTGTTAAGTCTTTGCTTGGTTTTATTTGTGCCCTTGCATGCACAGGACAAAGTACCCGAAACACTAAACCCCAAATTCATTTTCCATCCCGATAATGTGGTGCAAAACACCGAGGATTATGCTGAAATCTATTCGGTCATGGGTAAGTACTACCAAGGTGTGGAAATGGCACAACCCGACCTTCTAGATGAAGTTTTTCACGAAACCTGGTTTATGAGGGATACCGATACACCCAATACCGCCACCCTCAATATTGAAAACAAGTCAAAGTTTATAAAAAGAGTGCAAGACCATGGCCCCTACCCTGGCTATGCCAGTGATAGGGTGTTTGCCACAGTGGGTTTGGCCAATGGTAACTTGGCCTTTGTCCGCGTCAACAAAGCGCCTAGTAGAAGTGCCACAAGTTTCGTTTTATTTAAGTTAAATGGGAAATGGACCCTCATGGATAAGGTATGGGCTGATGTTAGGGAAGGCTCTCAAACAGTGCATCGTTCCCTGGCCTATACGGCAACAGAGTCCTTGCTCCACTCCTATTTTGAGGCTTTGTCAACCTATAATGTGGAAAAGGTCTCTGGAATGCTCCATATCGGTTGGGACAAAAAATACTTAAACCCAAAAGGGCAGCTCAAAACCATATCTAAAACTGAGTTCTTAAAAACAATACCCGGCCAACAGCATCAGATTGATTTCAACCAATTGTTCGCCATAGAGCTGTATCATGATAATTTGGCGGTTGCACGAGTGGATTTTCCCTCTACCAATAGTACAAGCTTCTTCACCCTTTTTAAAATAAATGGAGTTTGGAAAATTACCAGTGAGCGGAGTTCTTCGGGACACTTCCTTGACTGACCTTAACAGGAATCTTTGTAACCAGTTTTAGGTTTACTTCGTTTGTTATGGCCGCCTTAGTTTTTCTTGGATTTGCTCTGGGCAGACTAAGAAGTATCGTGACCGATGGTAAACCGAACAAACAAATTGTTCAAGGTATCGGATTTGAGCTTGCCTTGGGAGTAGCTAATCTTCTTGTTTTGTTGAGCGACCTGGCATAGAACCAATATTCATCCGTTCTATTTGGTATTTATCCAAGGATGTCACATTCCTTTGCTAACTTAGTCTTTAGGTAAACCAAGCCGTCATGAAACAGCTCCTATTAGGACTTTTTTCCTTTACACTTCTAGCTTCCTGCAAAACAAATGTCGTAAATCACGCCCAAATCGAATTTACCCGTGGGCAATGGTTTAATGGCACTTCCTTTGAAGATCGGACCGTTTGGGTTAAAGACGGGGTTCTGCGGTTTTTCGAGGGAGAGGTTCAGAGCGATACCATTATAGACCTAGGTGGCAAATTTGTGACCCCACCATTTGCCGAAGCACATAACCACAATCTAGAAAGTGACTATAAGCTGGAAGAACGTATCAAATCCTATCTGGACAATGGCGTATTCTACGTAAAACTTCTTTCTTCCATAAAGAAAAGGATAGATCCTTTGATGCACCATTATAATAAGCCTACCGGAATTGATATTAACATGGCCCATGCCCCCCTGACCGGTTCGGGTGGCCATCCGATTGCCTTAAGAAAACGTTTTTTGGAGTACGGACACTTTGACGGGCTCTTCAACACCTTAAAGGAAATTGAATCGCATGGTTACCATATTATTGATACCAAGGAGGATTTGGAGTACAAATGGGAAGAAATTGTGTCATTTAAGCCCGATTTCATCAAAATCAACCTCCTCTATTCCGAAGAATACCTTACCAGAAAAAATGATACGGCCTATTTTGGCAAAAAAGGCTTGGACCCAAGTTTGGTGCCTGACATTGTAAAGAAAGCCCATGACCACAATTTACGGGTAAGCGCACACGTAGCCACGGCCCACGATTTTCATGTGGCGGTGGCGGCCGGAGTGGATGAAATTGCTCATCTTCCAGAGATTCATAACGGAAAGCCTATTGATTTGGAAGATGCCAAACTAGCGTTCCAAAAAGGAGTTGTTGTGGTTACTACGGCATCCTTGGTAACCAAAAACAAGGAAAAACCCAATTATGGGGCCTTGTTGGGCAATGTCCGTTCCAACTTGGAAATCCTAAAAAATGAAGGGGTAACCATGGCCATTGGCTCGGATATGTACAACGATAATTCAGTGGATGAATTCCAGCTGCTGCATAGTTTAGACCTGTTCACAAATCTGGAGTTGCTTAAAATGTGGTGTGAAAATTCGGCCACCACTACCCTTCCCTATAGAAAAGTTGGTTTTTTGAAAGATGGTTTTGAGGCCAGTTTTTTGGTGTTGGACCAAAATCCGTTGGAGGATATCAAAAACATAAACCAAACCATAACCTTAAGAGTAAAGCAAGGAGTTATTTTGGAATAAAGGAGACCATCTGTGCAAAGTGGGCCTGTTCAATGTTTTGATGATTAAGGTCATTACATTATTCTCATTAAATTTAGTCCCGCAGACGCTACTCGAAAATCATGCCCGTTCAGTACATCGCTCAACATAGTAGATTAAAAGAAAAGGATAAGCTTGAAATAGCCAGCTATTTTAAAGCATTGGATTTCAGTAATGGGGACCTTTTATTAAAAGAAGGTGCCTACACCAAACAACTGTTTTTTATACAAAAGGGGTTTGTACGCTCTTTCTATCGCTTGGAAAACGGAACGGAAAAGACACATTGGATTTACACAGACGATGATTTTGTTACATCATGGTACAGCTTTTTCACCTTGGAACCGAGCTTTGAAAGTTTACAGGTATTGGGTGACACAAGCGTATACTCCATCTCCATAGCTGACTACAAAAAACTATACAAACGAAATGAACCCTTTCGTGCGTTCATGAATGAATACTATCAGCAGGTTATCGCTGAAATGGACTACCTATCCAAGACTTTCATGCATATGTCCGCTAAGGAAAAGTACCTGTTCTTGCTGAAAACCAGTCCCAAGTTGGTCAGGGAAATAAAACTGGGCTATTTGGCCTCTTTACTTGATATCAGCCAGGAAACCTTAAGCCGGGTAAGACGACAAGTCTAGCTTTTTTTGATTTAGGTCAAAAAAATAACCATCCTCCTTTTTGAATTTTGCCCCATATAATTTGATATATGGAAGACATTGTACTTAAAATGGAGCAAAACATAGAATGGGTGCTTTTTGGCATCTTTGCCTTCTCTATGACCTTGGCCATTGTGGAATTCTTTTATGAACTCTACAAAAAGAAGATCAATAAATGGCGCTTGGGCGAAATGTGGGCCAGCTTTTCAGTCTTTATCGTGGCCCAATTTTTTGAGAAAATTGGCACGCTCATATTTGCTGGGTCATTTATTGTAGTTGCCAAATTTGTCCCCTGGGAAATTCCCGTAAACATTTGGACCACTTTGTTATGCCTTCTTTTTGTGGATTTCCTGTATTATGTGGAGCATGTCATTGAGCACAAAGTCCGCATTTTATGGTCGTATCACAGCATTCACCATAGTTCTCCAATTTATAACTACACCACAGCCCTCCGGGTCTCGTTTATAGACAATCTAATTACATGGGTGTTTTATCTACCTGCCATTGTTCTGGGTTTTAATCCGTATATCGTATTGCTAGTCTTCCTTTTGGTGTTGTCGTATCAGTTCTGGTTACATACGGAAATCATTGGCAAACTGGGTTGGTTCGAAAAAATCTTCATGACGCCCTCGCAACACCGTGTACATCATGGTTCAGATTCAATTTATCTGGACAAAAATTTTGGAGCCTTGCTTAGTATTTGGGACAGGATGTTTGGAACATATCAGGAAGAAAAGCATACCCCCAATTATGGTCTGACCAAGCAAATAAATACTATAAATCCCATTAAGGTGCACCTACATGAATACATCAATATTTATAAGGATGTAAAAGACGCCCAAAATCTAAAAGAAGTCTGGGGATATTTGGTCAATGGACCCGATTGGAAACCAAAAAGAGACCTAGATTCCAATCCCAATGAGTCCTAGAAAACTGTTCTATCAATACAAATGGCGTTTTACCTTGACCTACATATGCATTTTAGGGGAAGCGGCCCTCCTGCTTTTGTTCCCATGGTTCATAGGAAATGCCATTGACGATGTGCTAAGTGGCCATTTCAAAGGAGCATTTAATTTAGGCTTTCTGGGAATATTGTTACTTGTTGTAGGCGTTGTAAGACGAGTGTTTGATTCCCGATTTTATGCGGAGGTCTACAGGGAAGCTGGCGTCACGGCCATGGTACAGATTCAGGGTGAAAAAGTTTCGGTTAAAACGGCGCGACTTCACATGCTCGCTGAGCTTGTGGAATTCTTGGAAAATACCCTGCCAGAACTGATCAATACCCTTATTGGATTAGTGGGTGTGATGTGTATTCTCCTCTTGTTGAATCAAAAAGTCTTTTGGGGAGGTGTGCTAGTAACCGGGATGGTGGTGGTCATCTATGCGTTGAGCAGTAAAAAGACCATATTCTTCAATGAACAGGCCAACGATGAACTCGAACGGCAAGTAGAAGTAATCTCGCAAAAGAATACCGTTAAACTGGGAGAGCATCTAAAGAGAATGATGCGCTGGAACATCAAACTATCCGATTTGGAGGCACTGAACTTCTCCCTATCCTGGATTGTTGCCTTAGCTTTTTTAGTTCTTTCCATTATTGTTGGTGTAGGGGACGGAATTGATACCTACGGAGCCCTCTTCGCATTGGTAATGTATGTGTTCCAATACATCGAAAGTGTTTTACAGCTTCCTGTGTTTTACCAAAATTGGTTACGGCTTCATGAGATTTTAGCCCGGTTAAGACAGGGGGGGCATAACGGTAGTTAGTCCAGAATCATGTCCCTTAGGGTTTCATCCTTTTGCGCCTTATCTTTGTACTGTGGAAGAAGGTAAAAAAATCATCTTGTTCGATGGGGTTTGTAACCTCTGCAATGGAGCAATCCAATTTATCATTAAACGGGATAAAAAGGATAGCTTTCGCTATGCGGCTCTTCAAAGTGACACAGGTTTGCGTTTAGTGTCAGAACGGGGAATAGACACAACCAAGGTGGATTCCTTTATTCTCATAGAACCAGGGGTAGCGTACTTTGTAAAGTCTGATGCAGCTTTACGGATTGGTCAGCAGTTTGGGGGGCTTTGGAAGGCCCTTACAATCTTCACATGGATTCCCAGAACCTTCCGTAACGCTATTTATGACCTAGTAGCCAAAAATCGCTACAAATGGTTTGGACGCAAGGATTCCTGTATGATTCCTACCCCAGAATTGCAAGCCAAGTTTTTAGGGTGACCCTAAAAATCAATCCTACCTATTTGAGGTTGTTCAGGATAAAATCCAAGGTCTTGTTAGTATTCAACTTTTGCGAGAAAGAAAGGCTTTGGTGCGTAATGGGCTGGGCAAGTCCAAGACTGCGGAGATAGCGTATAATTTCTTCGTCTTCCAAAGCGACTTTTCCAGATAAGAGCACATCCAAACTTTCCTCTTTTTGGTACCGCTTATAGATTTTACGAAGCCCACTTAGGTACAAACGGTCTTTGGTAAATCCACCTCCCCTGTGCGCCCGTAGGGTAATGGCAAAGGCTTCGTCTTTGTTTAATTTGTATTGCCCGTGGATCAAATCAAAGGTATCTGCAAAGGAATACCCCTTGATTAAACTATCCGCCGCCAACACGCGATACGAAAGTTCCTTCAACCGTTTTAAAGTCAGTGCCCCTCCCATGTATTCACTAAAAACGGCCAGACCTTCCTGGGTTTCCACATTCTTCGGCAAACCATTGGAAAAAATCTTTAGCGGTTGCAATAGGCCGTTGAAAGTGGTGACCAAATGGATTCCAATCTCATGGTTGGCAAGCGTAAGCAATTGGTTTTTACTGAACTTAATGTTCCTGCGGATCAACAGCGACTGGGAGCTGTTACTTACCATCGCCTCGGCAGCGATATGAGTAGAATATTTGATGTTCAGCGGGAAACTATACCGCTGGGAAAAATCCTCAAAATAGGCCCGCGCTTCCTCTGGGGAAAACACTTTTTCCATATCTGAAGAAAGTGGCTCATCCTCAAAATGAAGAATATATCTCGCATTTTGAACGTCCCGCTCAGTAGGTGTTCCATAAACTCTTAAGGAATTGTAGTAGAAGTTCTTTTGTTTTCCAATGGTTTCAATGCACTGGATCATATTGGAATAATGATAGATGACCCGCTGGTATAATTGACGGATTTGATCATCTTGGATACGCTCCAAACGCTGGGAAAAAAATAGCCGATGCAGTTTGTATGGATCAAACTTGAGCTTGGGATACTTAAAATTGGGCTCAGCGGTGAACTTAGAAGCATAAAACCGCTGCTTTTCCTTTTCGATGTTCAAAGGGTTGATGTAGCCCAACAGTTCAATGCGACGCACCAAACGGTCCAAGTTGGCATCAATCTCAAAAAGGTGACCGTATTCTTGCTGTAATTCTTTTGTTTCTTGGGCTCCGATCATTTGTTTGCTGCTTCAAATTCTTTCACCATTTCCGGAATCAAGGTTTTCAGCTGCTGTTCAACAGCTTGTACTACCTCGGGAAATATGACTCCCGTAAGTTCGTCGCAATATACTTTGGAAATTTCCGTGGCCAAAACCAAAGTGTTATTAAAATTCTTTGTGATGTATTTCAAAAAATGTCCGTTCCCCTGGAAGGTGTCATTGACTTTGGAAGTGGTTTTTATCCCATTTGGAAGCGCTATGCATTCCAATTTTGATCTCCAGCTTTCCACTAATGCCCCATACCGTTCATTATCAATATTTGATGTGCCCAAATTCCAAACCGGCACCTCCCGGTCCCAGCGTTTCCAATTATAACTGTGCATATCGAATACAATTACATCTCGGAAATCGGTCTCAAGTTTATGTATCAATGCGTTTACCACCTTGTAAAAATTGGCGTGTTTGGCTAGACTATGTTCTTTTTCCTCCTCAACCAAAGGTTTCTTCCAGAGTTGCTTTCCCCAGGCCGTATCAAAAATAGCCGTATCTGGGGGACGGTTAAGATCGTATTCAAAGCGGCTGTCACAACCGGCGATTACAATCGGAAAACCTTGGACCATCTGTTTGGTACAAGGATCTTCTTCATACCACCGCTCATACTCGGTATGCAGGCAATTGTCCCAAAGGGATTTCCGAAATTGATGTCCATCATGAACTGCCCCACAAACAAAAGGCACATATGTATCAATTTTCACAGTAAAGGAGTAATCTTTGGAAACGGCTTCAAAGCACGCACCTTCCCCTATCAAGGCAATGATATTTTCTATGGAAAGTTTACGCATTCTCTACTTCGCTCCGCAATCTGGACCTTCTATCAAAAGCCTGAAGTTTATCAATCACCTTACTCTCCACAAAATCAATGACCTTGCATTGAATCTTGGTTTTGTAGACTTTGTTCATATAGGTTATTCCCCCTGGAGACATGACGTTCACTTCCACCAATTTCCCACCTATCACATCAATACCTACAAAATACAAACCGTCATTAACCAACTTGGGGCCTATTTGCTTGCAAAGGGCCTTTTCTTCTTTGGTGAGGGAATGTTTGGCAACGGACCCCCCTGCCGAAACGTTGGAACGATGATCATCTGAACCAGGAACACGCCTCATGGCACCAATGGGTTCCCCGTTCAAAATTAAGATTCGCACATCACCCTGGTCCGCACCTTCAATATACTCCTGAAGAATTACATAGTTGGAGCTACCATCTGAATTGGTCACGTAAAAATCCAAAAGGGATTTGATGTTGGACATGGCGGATTTTTCAATTAGGATGACACCAGAACCACCAAAACCATTCAAGGGCTTCAGAATCATCTTGTCCGCTGTAGATTCCTTAATTTGTTGAACCAAATATCTTTTGTTCTTGGAAACATGCGTTGCTGGGATGATATTGCTATGGCTATCCCCAAAAGCAGCAGTATACAGCTTATTGTTAGCTTCACGAAGGCCTTGTAAAGAGTTCATGATAAAAACGTCATCCTTAACCGAATCCAAAAAATTGAGCATCAGTGGATCCAGTGGAGGATTGGCTCGCATGAATATCACGTCAAATCCTGCCAAGGGAAGCATTTCTTCACGTATAGAAGCCTGTTTGTAAAAGGTTTTTAAGCTACTGGACACTTTTTCCATCCTGTTGATAACGGTACAAAAAGCACTGGTAACACTATTTCTAATAGTCAGGTTTGCGGGAGTGCATAGTGCCACTCCATGTCCACGTTTTACACATTCATGAATAAGTGCCAAACTGGTGTCATTTTCCGGTTGTATCTCATCCCATGGATACATTAAAAAACAAATATTCATAACGTTCTTTTTAAGGGTTTATCTAACTTCATCCAAATGATCGTCCCATTCTTTGACATTGGGTTTACCCAATTTACCAACAGATTTGGCCACTACCATGGAGACGGTCGCATCTCCGGTTACGTTTACCACGGTGCGGCACATATCCAATGGTCTGTCCACCGCAAAAATCAATGCCAGACCAATGGCCAGTTTATCCGCGGGGAAACCAATCGATTCCAGAACAATTACCAACATCACCATGCCAGCTCCAGGGACCGCTGCGGAACCAATGGACGCTAGTAAAGCGGTTAGGACAATGGTCAACTGATCCGCAAAAGTGAGGTCAAAGCCCAAAGCTTGGGAAATAAATACTGCCGCTACGCCTTGATACAGGCTGGTACCATCCATATTAATGGTAGCACCTACTGGAAGCACAAAACTCGAAACTTCCTTATCCACACCGATATGTTCTTCCACCCGTTCCATTGTCACCGGTAAGGTGGCAGCACTGGAACTCGTTGAGAAAGCCAGCAATTGTGCCGGGCTGATTTCTTTTAAAAACCAAAAGGGGTTCTTTTTGGTAAAGGTGGATACCACAATGGTATAAAAAACAACCATGAGCAAAAGTCCACCTACGACAACACCTGCATACTTCAATAGAGCTAGTAACAAATCTGGGTCACTCGAGGAAACTACAACGCTGGCCAGCAGCGCAAATACGGCATAAGGAGCCGAAAGCATGATCAGATCTACCATTTTAAGTACCACGTCATTCAGCGAATCAAAAAAGTCTTTAAGCGGTTTTGCCTTGGTTTCGCCGATCAAAAGCATGGAAATTCCAAGGAAGATGGTGAAAAAGATAACCTGAAGCATAAGGCCATTTTCACTCATTGCCTTTAAAGCATTATCAGGGACCATATCTTCTAAAAACTGCAAGGGTCCACTATCTTTTTGCTTGGTAGCTTCGGCCAATTTGGATGTTACCCCGGAATCCGATGCATAGGTTTCAGTAAGCTTGGCCACCGTATCTTCACCAATGCCATTTCCAGGTTGCAGAATGTTTACCAAGATAAGTCCAATCGTTATCGCTACCACGGTTGTAAGGATGTAAATCCCAATCGTCCGCAAACCGATGTTCCGAAATTTAGAAATGTCCTTTAAATCGGAAATACCCTTTACCAAAGAGGCAATGATCAGTGGAATGGCTATAAGTTTAAGGAGCTTGACAAAAATAGTTCCAAAGGGCTGGATCCAATCAGAAACAAAATTTTTCCCCCAATCCACTTGGGTCATGACAAATCCGAATACTATTCCCAAAAGCATTCCAATCAGGATCTGCCAGTGCAGTTCTAATTTACGCATACATCTGTTTTAGGAAAGTAAGATACTATTTTGACCCGAAAACCCCTAACCGGCCGGTTAGATTTTGTTGGTTCTGGCCAAAAGAGTGAAGTCGGCCAAAACCAGAGCAGCCATGGCCTCCACGATGGGTACCGCGCGAGGCACAACACAGGGGTCGTGGCGTCCTTTTCCTTGTGTTGTTACCTTTTCCCCTTCTTTGTTTATGGTTTCGTAGGCCTGTAAGACTGTGGCAACAGGTTTGAAGGCGACATTGAAATAAATATCCATACCGTTGCTGATACCCCCTTGGACCCCTCCACTTAAGTTGGTTTTGGTGCTCCCATCCGTATCGAAGGCGTCATTATGCTGGCTTCCTTTCATTTTAACCCCATCAAAACCGCTCCCATACTCAAACCCCTTTACCGCATTTATGGATAACATTGCAGCCCCTAAAGCAGCATGGAGTTTATCAAAAACCGGCTCTCCTAGACCAATAGGTACATTTTGTAGTACACAGGTGATTACACCGCCAATGGTGTCACCTTCCTTTTTGATGGATTTGATGTAGGCTTCCATTTTTTCAGCCATATCCGTGTCTGGGCAACGCACTGGATTGGTCTCTATTTTTGAGAAATCGAGTTCCTTATAGCCCTTCTCCAATTTCATTTCTCCCACTTGGGAAACAAAGGCATTGATTTGGATACCGTTTAAAAACTGCTTTGCGATAGCCCCCGCGACAACCCTGCTTGCAGTTTCCCGCGCAGAACTTCTCCCTCCTCCACGGTAATCTCGAAAACCGTATTTTTTATCGTACACATAGTCCGCATGGGATGGTCTGTACGAATCCTTGATGTGGGAATAATCCTTGGATTTTTGATTGGTGTTATGGATTGCAAAGCCGATTGGGGTACCTGTGGTCTTTCCTTCAAAAATCCCTGAATAAAACTCAACGGTATCCGGTTCTTTTCGCTGGGTCACAATAGCGGACTGACCTGGTTTTCTTCTGTCCAATTCCACCTGAATCTGTTCCAAGTTCAATTGAATGCCAGCGGGACAGCCATCCAAAACGCCCCCTATGGCCCTTCCGTGGGATTCCCCAAAGGATGTTAATTTAAAAAGTTGGCCAAATGTATTTCCTGCCATAAGGTTAGCTATTCGGTAAACTTCAAAGGTAGAGGTTATAAACCGTTTTCAAAAACCGCCCTGGACATAATGTTAATGTAACAAACGGTATCAATGCATCATGTTTATTTAACACTATCCTCATGAATTATTGATTTGAAATTGATTTTAAGTTTATTCCTACGCATTTATTTTGCACCCAAACCTGTAAGTCATTGAAAAAAAGGAAGATTGAACTGGCTGTGATCTCGGATGTGCATTTAGGTACGTATGGCTGTCATGCAGATGAGCTCATAGCATATCTAAACAGTATTCAACCCAAAAAGTTGGTCCTGAATGGCGATATCATTGATATTTGGCAATTTAGTAAGCGCTATTTTCCGTCCTCCCATTTAAAGGTTCTTAAAAAACTTATTGGTATGGCCTCAAAAGGAACCGAGGTTTACTATATCACTGGAAATCATGATGAAATGCTTCGTAAGTTCAGTGATACTTCAATGGGAAATTTTAAAATCATGGATAAACTGGTCTTAAATTTGGATGGCAAAAAGGCCTGGATTTTTCATGGTGATGTTTTTGATGTCTCGATACAAAATGCAAAATGGTTGGCCAAACTTGGTGGCTACGGTTATGATCTTTTGATACTGATCAATAGTTTTTTCAATTGGGGCTTGACCCAAATGGGACGTGAAAAATACTCCTTGTCAAAACGTATTAAAAATAGCGTTAAGAGTGCGGTTAAGTATATCGACAATTTTGAACGTACAGCCGCTGATCTTGCCATAGAAAATGATTACGATTATGTAATCTGTGGTCACATCCATCAGCCCAAAAAGGAACATTACGAAAATAAGTACGGAAGCTGTGTCTACCTGAATTCGGGAGATTGGGTTGAAAACCTCACCGCTTTGGAATATTCCTTTAAGCGTTGGCGGATCTACCATTATAACCATGATCGATTATCCCCATTTTTTGTAGATGAGGATTTAAAGGAGATGGATATGAACGAACTCATTGCCTCCATCACCAATAAAGATGCTGAAATTGAGGAACTTACAAAGGACATTCAAACGGAAAGGGCAAAAGGTTTAGACAACCAAGGCTTCGAGCAAGATTGAAACTGGATGTTGAGCCTCCCTATCCGTACCGTCCTTAATTTGGTGTCGACAGCTGGTGCCATTGGCTGCAATCAAGGTGTCAGACCGGCTTTTCCTAACTGTCGGAAACAATCTTAGTTCCCCTACTGCCATGCTGGTCTGGTAATGTTCTTTTTCATAGCCAAAAGAACCCGCCATCCCACAACATCCAGAAGGAATAATAGAAACCTTATAGTTAGATGGTAGGTTGAGAATGTCGAAAGTGACCTTCTGGTTGGATAAGGCTTTCTGATGACAATGATTATGAATTTTCACCTCTTTTGCATCGGTTGTGAAATCCGATGCCGAAATAACTCCCTTTTCAATTTCCAAAGCCAAAAACTCTTCCACCAAAAGGGAACGATTGGCAAGCATTTCCACAAATGGGTTGTTTGGGCAGAGTCTTTTGTATTCGTCTCGAAACGAAAGTATCGCTGAAGGTTCAAGGCCTACAATCTTTACCTCATCTTTCAAAACGGACTCAAGTTGTTTAAGGTTTTTAACCGCCAACTGTTGCGCTTGCTTCAAAAAACCTTTGGATAAATATGTTCTTCCGCTTTCAGCAAAGAACAATTGAACGTCGTACCCAAGGCCGCAGAGCAGGGCTATGGCATCTTTTCCAACTCCAACATCCAGATAATGCGTAAACTCATCAATATAGAGAACTACTTTCTCCTTTGTTATCTTATTCGTGGAGGCCGTCTTCTCAAGGTAGGCTTCAAAATTAACATTGTGCACTTCAGGCAAACTCCGCTCCATGGCCACATTACTGACTTTTTTTAGAATTCCCCCCAAAATCCTTGAATTATACACCGCATTCGTCAATCCTGCCATCTTACTGCCAAGTGCATTAATTTTGGTATTGTGCGCAAACAGTTTGCTACGTAATGAATAACCGTTCTTTTCCTGATACTGATACAGAAACTCAGCCTTCAAGGTGGCAATATCCACATTACTTGGACATTCGCTTGCGCAAGCTTTACAACTGAGGCATAAATCAAAAACTTCCTTTAGTTCTTTATGGTCAAATCGATTCGGTTGGTCAGAATTGGTCAAAAACTCCCTTAGGGTATTGGCCCTACCTCGAGTCGTATCCTTTTCGTTTTTGGTGGCATGGTAACTGGGACACATGCCGCCCTTCATGGTATGACTTTTTCTACAATCCCCGCTGCCGTTGCATTTTTCCGCAGCTTTGAGGATGCCTTCACTATCTGAAAAATCCATAAGGGTCTCAACTGCAGGTTCCTGACGGTCAATTTCATATCGCAGCGACTCATCCATTGGAAATGCGTCCACAATCTTACCTGGATTAAATATATTATTGGGGTCGAAAGTGGTCTTTAAGCGTTTTAGCAGCTGGTAATTCTCTTCTCCGATCATCATAGGAATGAACTCTGCTCGGACAATCCCATCTCCATGCTCACCACTAAAACTACCCTTGTATTTTTTTGTCAATCGAGCAACATCTGTAGTGATATCCCGAAACAACTTTACGTCCTGCGATTTTTTAAGGTTAAGAATGGGGCGTAGATGTAATTCACCTGCTCCTGCATGGGCATAGTAGACAGCTTCCTGGCCATAACCTTTCATGATTTGGGTAAACTCCCCAATAAAGTCCTTTAGGTCATCTAAGGCTACAGCGGTATCTTCAATACATGCAACAGCCTTGCGGTCCCCTACCATATTTCCCAAAAGACCCAGTCCTGCTTTGCGCAGTTCAATGGCCTTGGCGATGTCAGCACCCTTAAGTATCGGATTGGCATAGCTGAGCCCTGTTTTTTCTATGGTCACTAAAAGGGAGTCCAATTGGTCCTGAAGTTCTTCCTCCGTATCCGCCTTGACTTCCAACATTAATATGCCAGCGGGGTCACCATCCACAAAAAAACGGTTTGCCAATTGCGCCCTATTGTTTTTTGTACAATCCAGAATCACCTTATCCATCATCTCGCACAGGTGAAGACTGTGCTGCATAACCGGTGCCACATCCGCAAGGCAGTCCTCCAAGGTATGGTAGTGGGTAGCCACCATGGCCGAAAAAGCAGGCGGTAAATCGTCCAGTTGCAAAGTCACCTCAGTGGTAAATGCCAAAGTGCCCTCACTCCCACTCAAAAGTTTGCTGAGGTTAAAATCCTCTGTACATGTTCCGAACAAATTGTTGTTCAGAAGCTCATCAACCGCGTAGCCGGTATTTCTTCGGTGGATACTCGGATGGGGGAATTCCTCATGAATTCTTTCTTGAGTTTCCTTATTGCCAAGTTCATCTGCGATGAAGCGATACAGGGCGCCTTCCAAGGTTTGAAGGGCTTGTTTATGTTTAAAATCATCTTTTTTCAACGCCCCAACAGAGATTTCACTGGCGTCGGAGAGTATACATTCCATACCCACAATCTTATCACGGGTGACCCCATATTGGATAGATGTTGTCCCGGAAGAATTGTTTCCGACCATTCCCCCGATCATGCAACGGTTGGATGTAGAGGTGTTGGGACCAAAAAAAAGACCGTATGGTTTCAAATACTGGTTCAATTCATCCCTAACCACCCCAGGTTGCACCCTGATCTGCTTTTTAACTTCATCCAAATGGATTATTTTGGTGAAATAGCGAGACACATCGACCACAATTCCATCACCTACACATTGCCCGGCCAAAGAAGTACCTGCAGTTCTTGGGATCAAGCCCACTTTATGTGCATTTGCAAATGCAATAAGTTCTTTAATGTCATCAGCATGCTTGGGATATGCTACAGCCACAGGGAGTTTTCGATATACCGAAGCATCCGTGGCGTATAGGGCCCTGCTGAGATCATCAATCAATAATTCGCCATGTAACTTTTCGGAAAGTGCCGTGAAAAAAGATTTTTCCAATCTGGAACAATTTTTGGTAACCTAATTCAGTTTTAGTGTCTAAAGAGACACAAAGCTATCTTTAATTTTTAACTAAACGAGAAACTTATGAGGATTACCACATTATTTATCGGACTTTTTTTGTTTGCAACGTATTTTGCGAGTGCTCAAGATATTTCTGAGCATGCATTAGGCTTGCGTCTTGGTGACAGTGATGGTTTCGGAGCCGAGATTTCCTATCAAAAGTCCATTGGTAGATACAACCGGGCTGAATTTAACCTGGGATGGCGAGACAGCCGGAATTTTGATGCTTTCAAACTTTCCGGAGTTTACCAATGGGTACACCAATTGGATGGTAACTTTAACTGGTACTACGGTGTTGGTGGAGGATTGGGAAGTGTTGACTTTGAAAACATTCCTGGCGCTGAGGACAATGACGGCCTCTTTGTTTTTGCTGCAGGTGATATAGGAGTGGAATATAATTTTGACATTCCACTGCTCTTGTCATTGGATTTTAGGCCTGAAATTGGGTTGATTGGATACGATGGGTTCGACAATGATTTTGATTTTGATATCGCCCTTGGGATTCGATATCAGTTCTAAAGTATAAACATAAAACTGACAAGCCCTTGACCTTTAAGAGAAGTTAAGGGCTTTTTTATGCCATCGGTAATGAATACCTTAGCAACTTAAACTGAAAATGATGAGAAAAATCTTGATGATTGCCCTAGGAGTTGTATGTCTTACCTCCTGCAACTCCACTCCTGAAGGATATACCGTTAATGGAACGGTTACCGGGGAATTGGACAACGGAACGGAAATTTTTCTAAAGACTACAGATTCCCTGAACCAATTGGTAGATATTGATACCACAACGGTTGAAAATGGGGTTTTTGCTTTTTCTGGGTTTCAGCAGGAGCCCAAACTGCACTATATTTTTGTTGGGACCGATCGTGGAAACATTCCATTGGTATTGGAAAATGGTAAAATCGACCTGAAATTTCAAAAAGATAGTATGAACTATGCCAAAGTCAAGGGCACGGTTCAAAACGACATGTTCATGGAATATCTGGATGAATCCCGAAAGCTTTCTGACCGTGCCCGCTCCATGCAGGATGACATGCGTTCAGCTGCACAGCAGCGCGATACAGCTACTGTTGCCGCTATACGCGAAGAATATGTAGAGTTCCAGGATGATGTGAAGAATTTCAACATCGACTTCGCAAAGCAAAATACCAATGCGCTTATCTCCGTGTTGATCATACGAAATTTGATGATGAGCAAGGCATTGCCCAATGCCGAAATCAAAACCATGTTCGAGAATCTTACCACGGAAATGAAAGCTTCGGCACCAGGAGTTCAGCTCAAAGCGCAATTGGACAAATCAAAAGCAACGGAAATTGGTGGAGTTGCACCGGAATTCTCTGCACCAACACCTGATGGGAATGTGTTGGCTCTTAGCGAGGTCAAGGGAAAAGTTACCCTAGTGGATTTCTGGGCGGCATGGTGTAGACCCTGCAGGGCGGAAAACCCGAATATTGTTAACGTATACAATAAGTACCATGATAAAGGCTTGAATATTATTGGGGTATCCCTGGATACCAGGGCAGAAGATTGGACCAAAGCCATAGAATCCGACGGTCTGGCTTGGAACCATATATCTAACCTCAAGCGTTTTAGGGACCCAATAGCGGAATTGTACAATATCAATGCCATTCCCGCTGCGTTCCTCTTGGATGAAAATGGGGTGATCATAGCCAAGGATCTAAGAGGTCCTGCCTTGGAACAAAAAGTTGCCGAGCTTTTAAACTAGACTAAGGCCCGTTTCGAATACCAAAGCTGAAGTAAAACTTCAGCTTTTTTTTGTGGAATTCTCTAAATCTTTCCCATTTTTTCCAAGGCAAAAAGAATCAGAATTGGGATAGCCATCAAAACAACTATCAAGGTATCTGTCATAAAAAGCTCCGGTTTGAATAACAAGGTAGTTGCATACCCCCCAATTGCCCCTCCAAAGTGCGCCGTATGTCCAATATTGCCCAATCGACTTTTCATCCCATAAATGGAGTACAACAAATAGGCAATTCCCAAAACGTAGGCCGGTAGGGGTATAGGTATGAACATTATTCCCAATTGCATATCGGGATTTAAAAGAATTGCTGCATATAAAATACCAATAACAGCACCACTAGCACCAACAGCACTGTAATGCGGTTCATCTTTATGAAAGAACAAGGCCAATAGACTACCTCCCAAAAGACTTATAAAGTAAATGATCAAAAATTTGCCTGGACCAAACCAATTGATGACCACATTGGCAAAAAAATAAAGCGTAAACATATTAAAGAACAAGTGGGAAATATCCACATGTAAAAACGCGGAGGTTGCCATGCGTTCCCGTTGCCCTGCTTGTATGCCCCCGATACTGAACTTATATCTTTCAAAAAAATTGGTGTCGCTAAAACCGCGTAGGGATACGAGAATGTTGGCCGCCATAATTGCTATTGTGGCGACATGTAAATTGTGCATGGGCATAAAGGTTTGGATTCAAATATAGCTATATTTGCTCACAAGAATTACGTATGCAGCTGCTTGTTTTTGTGCTTGTTTATCCCCTACTCTGGCTGGTTTCAAGACTTCCGTTTAAACTCATCTATATCATCTCCGATGGTGTCTATCTTTTATTGTACCGAATCGTTGGATATCGAAAAAAGGTAGTGCGAAGTAATTTGCAACTGGTGTTTCCCAGCAAATCGGACACAGAACGTAAACAAATTGAAAAAACCTTCTATAAGCATCTGTGCGATATGTTTTTGGAAATGATCAAAACCATGGGTATCTCCAATAAACAGCTCCAGAAACGCTTTGTGTTCACCAATTTGGAAGTGCTTCACAACTTAGAGCGGCAAAACAAAAGTATAATGCTGATGTTCCCCCACTATGCCAGCTGGGAATGGGTCATTGCATTGGATAAGCACATTGCTTCAAAAGGATATGCCATCTATCAGAAAATTGGGAATAAGTATTTTGACAGGTTGGTCCGGGATATCCGACAAAAATTTGGCACCACGCTAATATCCACCAAAGACACCAAGGAGATTGTGGCAAAGAATAAGGAACAGGATCAGTTGAGCATGTATGGTATATTGAGCGATCAATCCCCCATGGTTAAGAAGGCCCATTTATGGACTCCTTTTATGGGTATTACCGTGCCCGCCCATACCGGAGCAGAGCTGTTGTGCAAAAAACTGGAATTGCCAGCGGTATATCTAAAAGTATCCAAACTTAAACGCGGACATTACCAAGGTACTTTTAAGGTACTTACAGAAAATCCTGGGAACCTTGACGAATTTGAGCTCACCAAAAGCTTCCTCAAAGAGGTGGAGATGGCTATAATGGAAGCTCCAGAATACTACTTTTGGACCCATAAGCGATGGAAACATAGGAACAAGGTTCCCATGGAATTTCAAAAGACCTCCGATTCCCATGCCCCGTAAGCGAAGATTTCTAAAACGAAAAATTCTTGGCCTGCTGATTTTGGCCTATCTGTTATTTGCCAACTCGTGTATGACCATGCGTACTTCCCAAAAGCAAACGGTCCAATATTTTAAGGACAAAGGCATCACCTTTAAAGAGGGAAATTTAGAAATTCAAGCTCGAAATCTGCACTATATCCAAACGGGGCAGGAAGATGCTCCAACGCTGGTGTTCATTCATGGCTCTCCAGGAAGTTGGGATGCCTACAAAGCCTATTTAGCGGACTCCATTCTCACTGCGCAATATAGAGTTATTGCTCCGGACCGCCCTGGCTTCGGTAAAAGTGAATTTAGAAAAAGTATGGCTTTGCAGCCGCAAGCTGAAATACTCAATCAATTTTTAAAACAGCTAGACAACGGGCAGCCCTATACATTAATCGGACATTCTTATGGTGGTCCACTTATTGTCCAAATGGCGCTAGATCAACCAGAGCTATACCAGAATCTGGTCGTGCTAGCGGGGGCATTGGACCCCAATGCAGAAAAACCTGAGAAATGGAGAAAACCTCTTACATGGTTTCCGCTTAAATACTTGGTGCCGGGAGCTTTAAAGCCTTCAAATGATGAACTTTGGATGCTCAAGGATGATTTAAAAATTTTGGAATCAAGACTTAAAAGCTTAGCCCAGCGAACACTCATCATCCATGGCACCGAAGACAATCTGGTCCCCTACCAAAATGTACCTTTCATGGAGAAGCGGTTTAGCAATGTGGACAGCATTAAAGTAATTCCGATCGAGAACGAAAATCACTTCATTGTTTGGAATCAGGAAAAGTTGGTCAAGCAATCCATACTGGACTGGGTTCGAAGTCGTTAATCGTTTTATTGGTTGGCCTGAAAACGCTGTTGGTCTAAATTTTCTGTGCCCACGATTAAAATTCCATAAACTTAGAGTATGGAAATTCTTCTTGAACTTTGGAACGAAGTTATTGGTTTTTTGGGCATTACACAGGCCCTGGAACTCTTACAGGCAGGTGACTATACGGTTTTTACAACTTACGATGGTGTCGCTTCCCTTATTTATCCAATAATTCCCTTCCTCCTTATCTTGGAGTTCATAGTAGGTCTTGTTTATAAAAAACCGCAGATTAAAGTATACCGTGTAAATTTTCTCATCTATATCTTTAATAGGTTTGTTGGGCGATTTATCGCCATTGCCATGGTGACATTTTGTATAGGGGTTTTCAGCAAATATGCCATACTTCAAACCTCCTACACCTGGTATTGGCTTATCTATGCTTATATCGTTTGGGAACTGGCTCATTTTGTCTATCATTATCTAGGTCATAAAGTGCGTCTTTTTTGGTGCCTTCACTCCACCCATCATGCTCCAGAAGAGATGAATCTTTCCGTTACCCATGCCCACTTCTTTTTGGAAGCGCCTTATGCGGATACCATTCGGACATCCATCTGTATTGTGTTGGGCGTGAAGCCAGAACTATTATTTACGGTAATGTTCATAGATGGCACCTACGGTGCATTTATTCATATTGGCGAAAACATGATCAGGGATGCACGTTTTGGTTTTCTCAATAAGATTATGCTAACACCTTCCCATCATCGTGTGCATCATGCACGAAACCCATTGTATATGGACACCAATTTTTGTAATCTCCTCAACATCTGGGACCGGGTCTTTGGCACCTATCAAGAGGAGCAAAAAACGGTTCAAATTGAATATGGCATTACACGGCAAATGGACTCCGGTAATTTTTGGGATGTTTATTTTGGGGAAATAGTTGCCTTGGCAAAAGATGTTTTTAAAGCGCCGGGCATCGTGAACAAATTCTTGTATATAGTTATGCCTCCCGGCTGGAGCCATACCGGAGAGCACAAAACCGCCAAAGTGGCTCGAAATCACTATCTGTCCACTCAGCAGGAATCTTAAACTTATCCTAAAAAACTATTGCTCAGGCTTTTGTTTTTTAAATTGAAGGACATTCAAAAACCAAAAAATGAAACAGTTCTTCACATTGATCCTATTGTTGGGGTTTGGAATTTCATCTGCCCAACAGAAAAAAGAAATCCCAAAAGAAACTCTTGAAGCCATTAAAACGGATATATGGATTCCTTTTATGGAATCGTATGCCCAACTTGATTCGGACATGCTAAAATCTGTACACTCTTCGGATATTGTGCGGGTTACCATTGATCAAAACGAGGTGCGAACAGGTGAACCCTACCTGGATTATTTTGGTGCATTTCTAGATCAAACCAAAGAACAAGGTGGAAAATTGGCCATTGCCTTTGCCATTAGTTCCACTGCAATTGATGAATCTGGAAAAATCGCCTATCAAACCGGATACTATCGATTTGGCGCGGCCCGTGACGCCAACTCTGAGTTTAAAACAAGAGGATACGGCCGATTCAATGTAGGGCTACGGTTAGCAAACAACGGCTGGAAAATTTGGTTGGACTCCGATAAAAGAGTGGATATTACAGCCGATGAGTTTAATGGACAGGAAATCGTTTACGAACTAGACCCGGTCGACTAATCGAGACCGGCAATCTCCTTTATTTCACCTATAATACGGTCAGCTAACCCATCAGCCTGGTCTTGGGACTTGGCTTCTGTGTAAATTCGGATGATAGGTTCCGTGTTGGATTTACGAAGATGTACCCAATTTTCGGGGAAGTCAATTTTAACACCATCTATGGTGGACACTTCTGCGGTCTTGTATTTTTCGTACATGGCTTCCAAAAGGGCATCAACATCCAATTCCGGTGTCAACTGAATTTTCTTTTTGCTCATGAAATAACTGGGGTAGCTGGCCCTAAGCTCCGCAACGGTTCCCCCTTTTTCCGCTAAAAGCATTAGGAACAAAGCCGTACCAACAAGGGAATCCCTACCATAATGACTTTCAGGATAGATTATTCCGCCATTACCTTCCCCGCCAATAATAGCATTTGTGGCTTTCATTTTAGCTACTACATTGACCTCTCCTACGGCAGCGGCTTGGTACGTTCCTCCATGTTTTTGGGTCACATCCCGTAGCGCCCTGGAAGATGATAGGTTAGAAACGGTATCCCCAGGTGTTTTGCCCAACACATAATCCGCACAGGCTACCAAGGTGTATTCCTCACCAAACATTTCCCCATCGTTGCTGATAAAAGCCAAACGGTCTACATCTGGATCTACAACGATGCCAAAATCGGCGTTTTCCTTAACGACCAATTCGCAAATATCCCCCAAGTGTTCTTTTAAGGGTTCGGGGTTATGCGGAAAATGCCCAGTGGGATCGCAATATAGTTTTATCACTTCCACCCCAAGTTCTTCCAATAATTTGGGAATGGCAATACCGCCTGTGGAGTTTACCCCATCAACCACAACCTTAAAACCTGCTTTTTTGATGGTTTCCTTATCCACCAAAGGAAGCTTCAATACTTCATCTATGTGGATATCGATATAAGAATCATTTTTATTGACCTGCCCCAAGTCATCTACCTCGGCAAACTCAAAGCTTTCATTTTCCGCCAGCTCCAAAATCAAAGCGCCTTGCTCGGCATCCAAAAACTCACCTTTTTCATTTAGAAGTTTAAGGGCATTCCATTGTTTGGGATTATGACTGGCTGTTAAAATGATGCCCCCATCCGCTTTTTCCAAAGGAACCGCTATTTCCACAGTGGGTGTTGTGGACAAATCCAAATCAACCACATCTATTCCCAAACCAACCAAAGTGGATACTACTAGGTTTTGAATCATTTCCCCCGATAATCGGGCATCCCTGCCAATGACGACGGTTAAATCATCCTTCCCAGAATAGGATTTCAACCAAGTTCCATACGCAGCCGCAAACTTGACTGCATCTATTGGGGTTAAATTATCGTTGGTCCTGCCTCCAATAGTGCCTCGAATTCCGGAAATAGATTTTATAAGTGTCATAGTTGTTAAAAAAGTTTTTGCAAATATAAACGGCCATACGGTATTCAAGGTTTCGAATTTGTAAATTTCCACAGGAAAACTGTTCCATGAATTTTCTGGCACATATCTATCTTTCGTTTGACGACCCCGAAATCACATTGGGCAATTTTTTTGCGGACCATATTCGGGGGAATAAATTCAAGCACTTCCCAGACCGTATCCAGAAAGGCATAGTACTCCATCGTGAAATAGACACCTTCACCGACTCCCATCCTATTGCCAAACAAAGCAGTAAAAGACTCCACAAAAACTACAGTCACTATAGTCGTGTCATCGTGGATATATATTATGACCATTTTTTAGCCAAAAATTGGAGCACTTATTCCAATGTTCCACTTGCAAACTTCATTGATAGTTTCTATGATTTGCTTGAAGACAATTATGCACTTTTACCCTTGGCTACTCAACGTATGATTCCATACATGATTGCAGATAACTGGTTGTTGAGTTATGCCCATTTGGATGGGATTTCAAAGGTTTTGGATGGAATGAACCGCCGCACCAAAAACAAATCAAAAATGAACTTTGCCATCTTGGATTTGGAAGAACACTATGGCGCCTTTGAAAATGAGTTCACACTTTTTTTTGAAGAATTGATTACCTTTTCCAAAGAAAAATTTATCTCCCTATGCGAAGACTGATCTTTATCCTTCCCCTCTTACTTTTTACAACCTGCAAAAAACAACCCACACAACCTACCGGCCTCGTTACAGAAAATGCCATGGTGGTAACGGCCCGGGCAGAAGCTTCCAAAATTGGTTCCGACATCATGGAAAAAGGGGGCAATGCCTTTGATGCCATGGTAGCCACGGAATTGGCATTGGCTGTAGCTTATCCTTATGCAGGCAATCTTGGCGGTGGTGGTTTTATGGTCTATCGAAAAAACAATGGCGAAGTTGGCGGTATAGATTATCGTGAAAAGGCTCCCTTATCCGCACACAAGGACATGTATTTGGATTCTTTGGGTAATGTCATTTCTAAGATGAGTACCGTGGGGGCCACAGCGGTTGGCGTTCCTGGCACGGTAGCCGGGGTGATTGCCGTCCATGAGAAGTTTGGTTCCCTGCCCCTATCCGATTTAATCGAACCTGTCATTGCCTTGGCCAGAAAAGGTGTAATTGTTACGGAAAAGCAGCTTCAACGTATCACGCATTACAAAGAAAGTTTTGTCGAAGTCAATGGCGATAGCACAAAATTTGCCCAGCCCTTCTCGGTTGGTGATACCATAAAGTACCCAAAACTCGCCCAGACCCTTACCCAAATATTGGAAAAAGGTCGGGATGGATTCTACAAAGGTGAAGTTGCCGAAAAGTTATCCAGTTTTATCCAAGAAAAAGGTGGTTTTGTCACCATGGCAGATTTGGAAAAATATGAAGCCAAATGGCGAGACCCAATCGTGTTTGATTATAAAGAGCTTAAAATGATTTCCATGAGTCCCCCGAGTAGCGGCGGAGTGACCATCAACCAGATTTTCAAAATGATGGAACCCCACGACATTGGGTCTTTCGGTCATAATTCTTCCAAATCCATACAGTTGTTCACCGAAGCGGCAAGAAGGGCCTATGCCGACCGAAACTATTTCCTGGGTGACCCAGATTTTGTAGACATTCCATTTGATGTACTTTTGGATGACACCTATCTGGAAGAACGCATGGCAGATTTTTCATTTGAAAAAGCCTCTCTATCATCAGCCATTGGCCATGGCGAGGTTGAAATTCTTGAAAGTTCGGAAACCACACACTACTCCATTGTTGACGATGCAGGGAATGCTATTTCAGCAACAACTACTTTGAACGGAGGTTACGGCTCCAAACTTTATTCAGAGGATCTGGGTTTCTTTCTGAACAATGAAATGGACGATTTTAGTGCCAAACCTGGTGTACCCAATATGTTTGGACTTATTGGGGCTGAGGCAAATAGTATTGCTCCGGAAAAACGTATGTTAAGCAGTATGACGCCTACCATTGTGGAGAAGGAAGGTAAACTGTATATGGTCGTTGGCACACCCGGGGGCTCAACCATTATCACCGCTGTTGCCCAAACCATCTTGAACGTATATGAGTTTAACCAAAGCATGCAAGAAGCCGTGAATTCGCCAAGATTTCATCATCAATGGCTACCCGACCACATTAATTTTGAACCAGAGGGTTTTTCCAAGGAGCTAAAGGATGAGTTGAAATCCAAAGGGTATAACATTGACGAAAAACGTAATCCAGTTATTGGGAAAGTAGATGCAATCAGGGTTCTTGAAAACGGTAAATTGGAGGGTGGTGCCGATCGGAGGGGTGATGATACTGCAGTTGGATTTTAGATTGTTCAAACATGGCTTTTGATGTCGTCATTCTTTCCGCTCCAGGTTATTTGTGCGCCAAAGAGGGGAATCCGTTACTCACGAACGTGGTGTTGGAAGATCAATTAGTGATGGATGCCCTAACCGAGAAGGGTTTAAAGGTCACCCGTAAGTCATGGGATGAAACCAATTTTGATTGGAGTTCCACTAAATTTGCATTATTCCGCTCCACTTGGGACTATATCCATAGAGCGGAAGAATTTAGTCTTTGGTTGGAAAAGGTTTCCCAAAAAACCCAATTAATAAATTCCAAGGAATTGATTTCCTGGAACTTCGATAAACATTATCTACAAGAGCTAAGCAGTCTGGGAATCTCAATTCCAAAAACAATTTTTATCGAAAAAGATTCTAAGATTACCTTAGAAGAAATCTATTTTGATGCAATTAAAAATCACGGATTCGCTTATAATACCCTTGTTCTGAAACCTTGTGTTTCAGGAGGGGCCAGACATACGTACAAAATTGAAGTCAAAGATATTCCGTCCTTTGAAAAGACTTTTCAGGAATTGATAGTGGGTGAGGCGATGATGGTCCAGGAGTTTCAACAAAACATTATAGATAAGGGTGAAATATCCATGATGGTCTTCAATGGGGAATTTACGCACGCGGTACTTAAAGTTGCCAAGCAAGGGGATTTTAGGGTCCAGGATGATTTTGGGGGAACTGTAAAAGAATACCTGCCCTCCCATGAGGAAATCCAGTTTGCGGAGAAAACAGTCAATGCCGCTCCTGAAATGCCTATGTACGCACGTGTGGACATCTTTCAAGATAATTCCGGTAATCTTGCTTTAGCGGAACTTGAGATTTTTGAACCGGAGCTCTGGTTTCGATTAAACCCTAATGCTGCAAAAGTATTGGGCAAGCACATTTTTGAAAGGTATTTTACCTAGGATTCAAACAACAATTCCCTAAACCTTTTGAGGCCGGTTTTAGGATTTTTTTCATCCCAAATAGCATATAGAGAAGTAGTAAAGGGAACGTCTTTTAGTTCAATAAATCGAACCTTATAGTTTGTGTCATCCCGAAGGGATTTGGGCACTAATGAGATTCCCATCCCGCTCTCCACCAACTTAAAAATGGTGGGGCCATGGATAGATCTATGGGAGATTTTTGGAGAAAAACCATAATGCTGGCACAATCGCACAATCTGTTGATAATACATTTGACTTTGCTGGTTGGGAAAAAGAATAAACCGTTCCTCCGATAGTTGTCCCATGTCCTCAAAATTTGTTTTGTTGATGGAATGCTGCTCTGGCAGAACCAAACACAGATTTTCCGAATACACTTGTTTACACTTCAAATGGGAAGGAACTTCATTGGAACGAACAAAGCCAATATCCAAATCTTGAGCCTGAAGCGCGGTTAGTTGTTGGGTATTGTTCATTTCATCCAACGAAAATTTAATTTTGGGGTTTCTTTTCCCGAATTGCTTGATTATTGGTGGTAGAAATTCTTGCATGGCCGAACCCACAAAGCCTATTCGGATAATTCCCTCCATTTCCTCCAAGGCAAGATTCCAGTTTTCGAGGGAATCATGCAGCTGATTTCTAACGTTTAAGGCCACTTTTTTAAAGAGTTGTCCTGCATGGCTTAACGCCACCTTCCTGTTTGTTCTTTCAAACAAGCTCTGTCCCACTATCAACTCCAATCGTTGAATTTGCTGACTTAAAGCAGATTGGGAGATGTACAATCTTTCCGAGGCCTTACCATAGTGCAGCGTTTCAGCAAGAGCCAAAAAATATTCAAGATGCCTAAATTCTAATTGATTAGTCAAACTAATTATTTAATATATAAACATTATTGTTAACGATTAAATCTACACTTAATTTTGTGGAATAGAAAAATCTAAACCCAATATTGCTATGTATCTGACAGAACAAAAACCGGTGGACAAAATCATGAGGGCACTATTTGAACCCTACAAAGAACGGGTGGCGGATGTCGATAAAATAACCAAGGCCATGGTGGAGCATCAGCTTATTCCTGATGAAGAATCAATAGTCAATGACCATATTGCATTTAGAACCCTTGGAGTCCCAAATCTGGGAATTGCTTCCTTTGAGAAGATTTTTCTTCATCATGGATACAAGCGAATGGACAAATATCAATTTGCAGAAAAGAAGTTGGATGCGCATTGGTATGCGCCTCCTGAAGAAAGGTTGCCTCGTATATTTATTAGTGAACTTAGGGTACAGGATCTCTCCAAAACAGCCCAGGCCATAATAAAACGTTACACGGACCAAATTATAGCAGATCCGGTCGACCTTATCAACTTGGATGATTTGGAACAGGTAGGTAAATTCTTTTACCAACCTTTATGGAACCTACCTCTTTTGGAAGATTACAATAAGTTATTGGAGGAAAGCGAATATGCAGCCTGGGTCATCTATAACAGATACTACTTAAACCATTATACCATTAGCGTGCATGAACTTCCAGGCGCCTACTCCGAACTAGACCATTTCAACAAATTCTTGGAATCCATCGGTATTATGCTGAACACTGCAGGGGGTAAAATAAAGGTTAGCAAAGATGGGTTACTTAAGCAAAGTAGCTCCGTGGCTCAAATGGTAGAGGCTGAATTCGCACTGGGGAAAACAGCCAATATTGCAGGAAGTTATGTGGAGTTTGCAGAGCGATTGCCGCTTCCCAATTTTGAGTCCATACCGCACAACAAACTTTCCAGAGACCAACGCAGGGAGGGCTTTGAAGCCGCAAATGCCGATAAGATTTTTGAAAGTACCTATACGGAGCAAACGCAGCAGGTTTGATTCTTGCAAATTGAGCAAGATATTGAAGGCCAATTCGGATATTTTTCCGAAAATGACTTAAGTCATAGGACTGAAAATGGCATTGGGTTAATTTTGGAAACACAAATTAAAAACCATGTTTCCCAGGACCAAAATCTGGACGATTGCATTACTAGTGCTAACTAGTATGACATCCCATGCCCAGAAGGGAGCGGGAGAACAGCAAGGAGTGGCAAGTAGCGATCAATTTCCAGAATTAATTGAAATTAATGGTGTAGTAAGTGCGATTAGGACCGGGCCTTGTGAATTTACCAATGGAAAGTCCAATTCGGGGACCCACCTGATGGTCTCTTCAAAAGATGTTATCTACAATGTACACTTGGGTCCAACATCGCAAGTAAAAAATTTTGTGGCCGAAAGTGAAAACCGAACAATACAAATAGTTGTATTTAGGACCAACAAACTTCCGGCGGATCATTATATCGCCCAAAAAATCCTCTTTGAAGGAAATGAATTGGTGTTACGTGACGGGTATCTCAAACCGTTTTGGGCTGATAGAAATTGTAGGTCCGTTTGGAAATAAATCCCTTATTCTAGGGATATGGGGCTAGAAGGTGTGTGGATGGGCACCTTCTAGTTCTTTTTTTGTCCTACTTGCTGTTTTAATTCCTCCATGGACTGTTGTAGTTGGCGCAAAAGACCAGTTTCCGTAGTGGCATCCAAATTGAAGGTCAACTTACTGCTCACCTCCCAGATCTCCTGGATTTGGAATGGCTTTATTTCATAGGGAGGATATGTTTCGTTCAAGGAAACCAGTGTAATATTATTGGAATTGGGTCGTTTTTCAATTTTTTTGACCAAAACAGCATCTTGCAATACCACCACATACATTTTATTTGCCGTAACATAATCAATATGTTCAATCGCCCTTGCCAACACCCAATCATTTGGTCTTAGGTTGGGAAGCATACTATCCCCTTCTACCTGAAAACCACGGTAGGTTGCATTTCTAAACTCTGGAATGGGCAAATCAAAAGCAGGGAGTTGGTGATACCAACTTGTATCGGCTATATTCTGTGGGTAACCAGCGGCGGCCTTAGCATTTACCAGCACCATATTTTCATTATCCGCACTATCTACCGTAACTACTTTGGGAATAACACTTGTCCTAGAGGTCTCTAGGTATTTTTCATCGCTTCCACCAAACAACCAAAGGGGGTTGATATTAAATTGCCTTAACAGTTCTGCAACTACCTTGCCCGATAATTTGGTACGTCCACGTTCTATATCAGCAGTCGTACTTGAAATCCCCAACAATTTGGCAAATTCTGCCTGGGTATGGCCTAATTCCCTCCTAATCTCTATAAAACGTTTTAGTGTTAGCTCGTTTTCCATAGTTCAAATATATAAAATTTGGATTATTTCCAAAAAAATGTTGGATTATTTCCATTTTTAGGAATAATTCCATAATTTTGGATTAATTACAAAATAGAAAGCCATGAATTCTACCAAAACACTTCTCTACGACGGCACCTTTAATGGGTTTTTAACTCTAATTTATATGATCTTTGATAAGAAATGGTCAGTAATTGATATTCAAAAAAAGGATTTCCAAGTCCAAGGGTTATTTACGGATGTTATAACCGTGGAAACGAATACCATTTTGGCCAAGAAAGTTTGGTATGGCATCAATAAGAAGAACCATATGGCCATGAAAAGGATATACTATGCCTTTTTGAGTGAGGACAAACACATTGAGATGAATTTGTATCACTATATCTGCCATATTATGGGCACTTCCCAAGAAGTTATGGATACTGAACAACTTATTAATCAATTGGAGTTATTGTCTGCAAAAGTTGGAAAGGAGAAAAGGCGTGTTGAAGCGTTTGCCCAATTTCAACTGGCCCAACAACAGGGTGAAGTGGCCCATATCAAACCAAAATA
The DNA here is from genome assembly GCF_900129665.1 of Flagellimonas flava. Lineage (GTDB taxonomy): Bacteria > Bacteroidota > Bacteroidia > Flavobacteriales > Flavobacteriaceae > Flagellimonas > Flagellimonas flava. Next base: position 781,494 of record NZ_FQWL01000001.1, on the reverse strand, counting down.
TAATGTATTGCCCCTACTATCCAAGCACTTACGCCAGATGAATAAAGGTATTGAATGGCAGGTTTTTGACGATCGAAGAAAGTATGGGGTACGTTATAGCAGTTTGGGATTGGAACTGTTCACTTCAAAACCTATGGTTTTGGAAGCCGTTTAAACAACAATTGGTATCTTCATTTTTTAACCTCATATGGCCTACAAACAGCTCAAACTTTGGTTTGATTCCGATTTGGCGGAACTTCTTGCGGAGAAGTTAATTTCTAACGGTAACTCCTTTAATAAGAACTCTTTTGTCAACATGATTGTTGACAAGGTTGATGATTTGGAACTCAAAGATAGGGTGGAGCATTTTTCCGACAGTTTGCGAGCTCACCTTTCAGATGAATTTACAACGAACATTTCGTGTCTAATGGCCATTCTTGGGCCAGAAAATGAAAAGGAAACAGGTATGTTCAAAGAGTTTTACTGGGTAATGCCCATTGCCAAATACGTTGAAAAATATGGGTTAGAACATTTTGAGGTTTCCATGGATGCAATTAAGGAAATTACAATGCGAAATACTGGGGAATATACCATTAGACCCTTTCTTGAAAAATTTCCGAAACGAACCATCGACACTCTTTTGGGGTGGTCGCATCACCCAAATAAACATGTCAGGCGACTGAGCAGTGAAGGTGTACGTCCAAGATTACCTTGGGCCTCCAAATTAGATATGTTTATTGAAGACCCGCGTCCTTTGTTTCCAATTTTGGACAATCTAAAAGATGACACTAGTAAATATGTTCAAAAATCGGTGGCTAATTGTCTAAATGACATCATAAAGGATAACCCGGAGATGGCCAAGGCATGGATAGAGCTATGGGCCCCAAAAGCTGGTAAAGAACGAAAATGGATTATTAAACATGCTTTGAGAAATCTTATCAAGGTAGAAGATAAGTGGGCGCTAAGTCTTATCGCTAAGTTCTCGAATTCCTAGTTCCGGAGAACCTATACATCCATATATTATTGTTTGCTCCTAAAAAAATAAGCTTATTTACTGCGCTCACCTATGAACTGATCACTCTTGTTTTTAAAGAGCACATTGAAGGTGGTCAGACTTCCATAAATACGGGTGATGTATTGCTGTAAATCTACTTTTTCCTGATCATCGAGATTTTTGCTGCTATTTATTTTCTGCTCCATAACCCTTATCCTATCCCGGACCATAACAATTTTATGGAAAAAAGTATCGATGGGAATTTCCTTGGAAGCCAAATCATCCCCAGGTTCCAACACAAGCTTTCCTCCTCGCCATTTATCCGCAATGGCTACTTTTTCAGTAGTATCACTCCATTTTTGAAGGATAGATACCAAAGAGCGTTCTACGTCAAAAAAACTGACTGTATCCACTTCATCCGCTACTCCTTCAATTACCTCAAATTCAGAATCAATATCAATGGTTTCCAACCCATTTTCCAAAAAAGTTACCCAATAATGTTGAGCCGAAACATTCGTCACCACTCCTTTTCCATATTCGGGGTGGTCAATTCTAGATCCTATTCCAAGTAATTTCATACCGTCATAAATTTAATGCTAGCGATAATCAAGTCCATGAACAAAGGTGCCTGTCCAAACACCTCTATCCAAGGCGTAAAAATACCCTACTTCCTTTCAAATGCCAATAGGGTTCGGTAAAAATCTTGGTAGATGTGTTTTGCATCTATATGTTCAAAAAAGTGGATATCTCGATTACCACTATCAGGTGAGGTCTTAATTGTTTGAATTTTAGCCAACTCTGGATCGATATAGGCGGCAACCAGAGCCAAGTCCCAAAGTATTCTTTTTTCGCGGGAACCATCAATATGATCGTCCCAACGTTTGAGCAAAAACTTCCCTAAGGGATGGGTATCAATTGCTTTTGCCAGGTCAGCATAGGCTATTTCCATATCCACGGCAACATTGATCGGCATAATGTAAAAATCAACTTGCGAATCCAAAAGTAGGTCCAGTGCATAAGGGTCCATCAAAGGATTAAAATCGTTCCGCTTAAGCATCTTGGTCTCAAAATCCATTGTAGTACCCAACCAATATATTTTAAGTTTTTTGGCAATTTCTGGGGCTATAAACACTGCGGACGCCACATTGGTTAGCGCGCCCAACGCCAATATGGTAACCTCTTCTTTTTCCCTAGCTTGTTTGACGATTTCGTAAGCTGCGGCTGAATGCTGTGCGCGATCACCCCAATCGTACATGCGGGCCGGAGCACCACGAAGTGTCCTGACACCCATCCCTAACTCGCCAAGTAATTGCTGATTCAGCCTATGGCTGTTTTCCATAGATTTAGGTTTTGTCCAATGACTGGTTTGCCAATGCGCTGCGTTCAAGGCGGTAACCTCCACGCTTGGCTCAAGCAGTATTCTCACCAAGGCATAGGGGTCGTCTACCTCATTGCCGGTATCAGCGTCCACAATAACTTGTCGTTGCGCCTGACCAGCCCCCATAAACAATAGCAATACCAGTAAACTTAAATTTTTAGATGTGTTCATTTTCCAAGGTATTCATTTGGTTTTCCCCTAAGATAATCATCCCCTGTTCCTTCACAAAATAACAACAAAGACAAGCTTCTTTTTTAATGCCCAAAACCGTACTTTTGAAGTTTTGCCATGATTTCATGATTGACTTCGAAGAACATATTGAGGTACAGGGGGCAAGGGTCCATAATCTTAAAAATATTGATGTTACCATTCCACGCGAAAAGCTGGTGGTGATTACCGGACTTTCTGGAAGCGGTAAGTCATCCTTGGCCTTTGATACCATCTATGCCGAAGGCCAGAGACGATATATTGAGACGTTTTCGGCCTATGCAAGGCAATTCTTGGGGGGGCTGGAACGTCCCGATGTGGACAAAATTGATGGACTTTCACCAGTTATCGCCATTGAGCAAAAAACCACCTCAAAATCACCCAGGTCCACTGTGGGAACGATTACGGAAGTCTATGACTTTCTTCGCCTGCTATTTGCGCGGGCAGGTGATGCCTACAGCTACAATACGGGGCAAAAAATGGTAAGTTATAGCGACGAGCAAATCAAAGATTTGATTATCGCTTCGTATAGAGACAAGAAAATTAATGTTTTGGCTCCTGTGGTCAAATCTAGAAAAGGACATTACAGGGAGTTATTCGAACAGATTGCCAAACAAGGTTTTGTAAAGGTTCGAGTCGATGGGGAAATCGCGGATATCACAAAAGGTATGAAGGTAGATCGCTATAAGACACACGACATTGAAATAGTGATCGACCGATTGAAGGTTATTGAGAATGAAGACTTCCATAAGCGCTTGGGCGAGACCATCAATACTGCAATGTATAGTGGTAATAACGTGCTCATGGTCCTAGAGGAAGGTGACACGGAACCACGGTATTTTAGCAGGGATTTGATGTGCCCAACCACAGGGATATCCTATCCTACCCCCGAGCCCAACACATTCTCGTTTAATTCCCCTAAAGGCATGTGTCCCACCTGCAATGGATTGGGCCATGTTTACGAAGTGAATGAACAGAAAATATTTCCAAATAAAAAACTCTCCATAAAGGGCGGTGGAATAGCCCCGTTGGGGGAATACAAAAAGTCATGGGCCTTTAAACAGCTGGAAACTATTGCACAGCGCTATAACTTTGAATTGACCGACCCACTTTCCAAAATACCCAAGGAGGCCATGGAGGTTATTCTAAATGGTGGCAAGGATAGTTTTGAGGTAGATTCAAAGACCTTGGGCGTTAAAAGGCAATATAAAATAGACTATGAGGGTATAGCGCACTTTATTAAGAATCAGTTTGATGAAGCCAACTCCACTTCCATTAAACGTTGGGCCAAAGAATATATGGATAAAGTCCAATGTCCTAACTGCAATGGTGCAAGACTCCGCAAGGAATCCTTATATTTTAAAATTGGGGAAAGGAACATTGCAGAACTTGCCCAACTGGACATCGCTGAGTTGGCAGATTTCTTCAAGAATTTGGAAAACAGTTTAGAAGGCAACCAAAAAAAGATAGCCGAGGAAATCATTAAGGAAATTAAAACGCGTATCCAATTTTTATTGGACGTTGGTTTGGATTACCTCTCTTTGAACCGAAGTTCCAAATCGCTTTCCGGTGGGGAGGCCCAACGTATCCGATTAGCCACCCAAATTGGGTCTCAATTGGTCGGGGTACTCTATATTTTGGATGAACCTAGCATTGGGCTACACCAAAGAGACAATGAACGACTCATAAACTCCTTGGAATCCCTTAGGGACATAGGCAATTCTGTAATTGTGGTGGAACATGATCGCGATATGATCGAACATGCGGACCATGTAATTGATATTGGACCAAAGGCCGGGAGACACGGTGGTGAAATCATATCTGAGGGTAAACCCGAAGAACTGAAAAAACATCGGACCTTGACCGCTGAGTACATTACCGGGGAACGAGAAATTCCCGTGCCCGCAAATCGAAGAAAAGGGACCGGGAAGAAAATTGTACTATCCGGCTGTACCGGAAACAATTTGAAAAACGTTACTGCTTCATTTCCATTGGGCAAACTCATTGGGGTAACAGGGGTTTCAGGTAGTGGAAAATCTACTTTGATAAACGAGACCCTCTACCCTATCATGAATGCCCATTATTTTAATGGTGTCAAAAAACCAATGCCCTACAAAAAGATAACCGGTTTAGATCATGTGGATAAGGTAATCGACATTAACCAATCTCCGATTGGGCGAACACCGCGATCAAATCCTGCCACCTATACCGGTACCTTTAGCGAGATACGAAGTCTTTTTTCCAAAACGACCGAGGCCACGATCAGGGGATATAAGCCCGGTAGATTTAGCTTCAATGTCACCGGAGGTAGATGCGAGACGTGTCAAGGAGGAGGTCTAAAAGTCATTGAAATGAACTTTTTACCCGACGTTTATGTAGAATGTGAGACATGCAACGGGAAGCGATTCAATCGGGAAACCCTTGAAATTCGTTACAAAGGCAAGTCCATTGCCGATGTGCTTGAAATGACCATCAACGAAGCAGTGGATTTCTTCGAGAATATCCCGAAAATCCATAGGAAGCTAAAAACTATACAAGACGTTGGGCTTGGGTATATCTCCCTGGGGCAACAGTCGACTACCCTTTCCGGTGGTGAGGCACAGCGGGTAAAACTGGCTACAGAGCTATCCAAACGGGATACCGGGAACACCTTCTATATTTTGGATGAACCCACCACCGGACTTCATTTTGAAGATATCCGGGTGTTAATGGAAGTTTTGAACAAATTAGTGGACAAAGGAAATACCATTTTGGTCATAGAGCATAATATGGATGTTATAAAAATGATGGATCATATTATCGATATTGGCTATGAAGGTGGTCGAGGTGGTGGAATGATCGTGGCCCAAGGTACCCCGGAAGAGGTCGCGAAAGACAATAAAAGCCATACAGCAAGGTTTTTAAAGAAGGAATTAGAACAATCAAAACGAAATATCGCGCCAGCGGTTTAAGAAACAATATCTACATGCGAAAAGAACAACATCATAAGGGATGGAATGAGATAAAAACCAACGACTCCTGGGCCATTTTTAAGATTATGGGTGAGTTTGTCAACGGTTTTGAGAAGATGAGTGAGATTGGACCTTGTGTTTCCATTTTCGGTTCGGCAAGGACAAAACCTGGAGAGGAGTATTATGAACTCTCCGTACAAGTAGCCAAAAGTGTTTCGGAAGCAGGTTATGGTATTATTACAGGTGGTGGACCCGGTATCATGGAAGCGGGTAATAAGGGAGCTAGTCTGGCGGGGGGAACATCCGTAGGGCTAAATATTGATCTTCCCTTTGAACAGCACGACAACCCATATATCGACAATGACAAAAACTTGGATTTCGATTATTTTTTCGTTCGAAAGGTCATGTTTGTAAAGTATTCCCAAGGATTTGTGGTTATGCCAGGAGGATTTGGCACCTTAGACGAGCTTTTTGAGGCGATTACCCTGATTCAAACCAATAAGATTCACACTTTTCCAATTATTTTGGTAGGCACCCAATTCTGGAGTGGACTCATAGACTGGATAAAAAATACCATGCTCGAGGCCGGCAATATCAGCCCCAAGGATTTGGATCTAATCAAAATAGTGGATTCTGCGGATGAAGTGGTGAACATCATTGACGCCTTTTACAAGGGCCGAAACCTTAGTCCTAATTTTTAAACAGGCCCCCTTTGTTGCGTAAACGATTCTTGCCATATCTCCTGCCCTTTGGGCTTTTCTTCATTTACAATGTAAGTGGACAACATATTAATGAGATTACAGCAAGGTTGGATGATACAACCAAGGAAATTGAGATCAAACAAAGGTTCACCTATGTAAATACCTCCCAAGATGGTCTAACGGCATTATATTTTAATGACTGGAACCATGCCTATTCCAATAAAAACACAGCACTGGCCAAACGTTTTGCCGAAGAGTTTAAACGGAGTCTGCATTTGGCCAAAGACCGGGAAAGAGGATACACACAAGTCGTAAGTATCGTCAATAATGACTATGAAGGCTTGGATTGGAATCGGGTGGACAACAAAGATGTGATACGCGTACAATTGCAAAGTGCTTTGGCACCAGGAGACTCTATCCAACTTTTTTTTACCTATAGCATAAAACTGCCACATACCAAATTCACCTCCTTTGGATTTAATCCCAATGGAGAATATGCATTAAAGGATTGGTACTTTACCCCAGCTGTCTATTCCCAGGAATGGAAGCTTTACAACAATATGGATTTAAACGATCTGTATACGGATATCACGAATACATCAATTAACCTCACATATCCGGAAAAACTATTTTTGGCCACCAATTTTGAAGAAACCGGAGGCACCAAGTTTCCTGGAGGGCAAAACATTCAGCTAAAGGGGAATAATCGCAAGAACTGCGAAATTGTATTGACGAACACCAAACGTTTCACCAAACATGTGACTCGGTTCCTGACTGTTTCCACTGACTTGGAAGCCAATAAAAATGTAGGGATCACCCAAGGTATTTCCATTAACAAAATTGCTCGATTTCTCAATGAAAACCTAGGCAGATATCCCCATGGGAATTTGCTGGTAAGCGAACTGGAATACAACAAGACCCCGCTCTATGGCATCAATCAGCTTCCTTCGTTTATTAGACCGTACGATGAACAGTTCCAATTTGAGATGAAATTCCTAAAAACGGCAATTCATAGTTATTTGAGGGAAACCTTGTACCTAAATCCAAGGACGGAACGGTGGGTGGGTGATGCGATAGGCAACTATCTCATGATAAAATATGTGGAGGATCTCTATCCCAATCAAAAACTGGCTGGGAAACTTTCCAGGTTATGGGGGTTTAAGAGCTTTCATATGGCCAAAATGGATTTTAATGAACAGTACGCCCTGTTGAGCATGCTTTCGGCCCGCAAAAATATTGATCAGGCCCTGACCACTCCAAACGATTCGCTGATCAAGTTCAACCAAAAAATTGCGAATGCCTACAAGGCTGGATTAGGAATGTCCTATCTTTCAGAATATCTGGGAAAGGAGAAAATAGACAGCAGTGTCATTTCTTTCTATAAGAACCAGAAGCTTAATCCGAGAGTGAGCGCCCAAGATTTTAGGGAGACCATCGAAAGTTTTGCGGAAAAAGATATTGATTGGTTTTTCGATGAATACGTAGCGACCCGAAAGAAAATTGACTATAAAATAAAAAAGGTTGAGAAATCGGAAGATTCGCTAACCTTTGTCATTAAAAATAAAAGAGGCACCAAGGTTCCCATCTCCCTGTTTGGACTACAAAAAGATTCGGTAGTATCCCAATATTGGTTCACGGATATTGACACTTCCAAGGTTTTTACCATTCCTAGAAACGGGGAAGACCGCTTGGTTCTCAATTATGATCAAAAAATACCGGAGTTCAACCAAAGGGACAACTGGAAGACCCTGAACGGCTTCTTTTCAAGCAACAAAAAATTGAAGTTTCGCTTCTTCAAGGATACCGAGGACCCTTACTACCATCAGATCTTCTATGTGCCCATCGCCAACTTTAATGTATATGATGGTATTACACCCGGAATGCGCATCTATAACAAGACTTTTTTGGAAAGACCATTTCAATATGATATCGCACCAACATACTCTTTTTTGGAAAAAACATTGGTGGGAAAGGCCAGCCTGCGGTACCGAAAATACCATGGGAAAAGTGGACTATACGTATCCAATTACTCCTTTTCCGGTTCTACCTCCCACTTTCAGGTCAACTCACGATTCTCAACCCTAACGCCAGCGATAAGTTTTGGTTGGCGGCCAGATGATCTTATTTCCAATCGCCGACAGGCTTTACTGTTACGCTATCGCAGCGTCTTCCGAAATATTGACCCCAGCATTGCCGATCAAGTGGACACGGACCCGGATTATAGTGTTCTCAACCTGAGGTTTTGGGATGTGGATAATGATATCTTAAACTACACTTCTTGGTTTTTGGATGCCCAGCATTCCAGCGACTTTACCAAATTGGCCTTTGAATTGGAATACCGAAAACTATTTCAGAGCAACAGGCAGTTCAACTTGAGGTTCTTTGCAGGGAAATTTCTTAGGAACGATACCGACTCGGATTTTTTCAGTTTTGCCCTGGACAGACCAACGGATTACCTGTTTGACCTTAATTACCTGGGAAGGTCCGAAAGTTCGGGAATTTATAGCCAACAGATTATTATTGCAGAGGGTGGGTTTAAATCCCAATTGGAAAATCCCTTCGCCAACGATTGGATTGTAACTACCAATGCCAGCACCAATATTTGGAGGTGGATTGAAGCCTATGGAGATATAGGGTATATTCGAAATAAAGGAGAGAATGCCCGCTTTGTGTATGACTCAGGTATTCGGCTAAATCTGGTTACCGACTATTTTGAGCTTTACTTTCCCGTTTACTCCAATAATGGCTGGGAAATTGCGGATCGTGACTATGGGGAACGCATCCGATTTGTGGTAACCATAAGTCCAAAAACCTTGATTGGGCTCTTCACAAGAAAGTGGTTCTAGTATTGACATATTCTTAAAAAACATGTTGATTATTGTGATAGAATTAAAAAATTCTTGACCATAGCCCTGTTTTAATAACAAATTACTACTTTATTAACACCCGTTGCTGTTGCCTACTTGCCTGCGTTTTTGTAATTTTGCAGAAATTCGACTTAGCCCATGAAACCCCATTCCAAGACAAGTAATGATATTTCTTTTGATGATTTCCAATCGCAAATCCTTCAGGATTACAAGATTGCGGTCACCAGTAGGGAATGTAGTCTTTTAGGGAGACGGGAGGTATTATCCGGGAAAGCCAAGTTTGGTATTTTTGGGGATGGAAAAGAGTTGCCGCAGTTGGCCATGGCCAGGGCGTTTCAAGATGGTGACTTTAGGAGCGGCTATTATCGGGATCAAACTTTTATGATGGCATTGGGGTATCTCAACCCAAAAGAATTCTTCCACGGTCTTTATGCCACCACGGATTTGGAGAAGGAGCCCATGAGCGCAGGTAGACAAATGGGAGGACATTTTGTGACCCACAGTATTAATGATGATGGCTCCTGGAAGAACCTTACCCAACAAAAGAACAGTAGTGCGGATATTTCATGTACCGCTGGTCAGATGCCCCGCTTGCTGGGTCTAGCACAAGCATCCAAAATATACCGAAATCTTGAGGAACTCAATCAGCCCAATTTCTCCAATAATGGTAATGAGGTAGCTTGGGGAACCATTGGCAACGCAAGTACCAGCGAGGGCCATTTCTTTGAGACCATTAATGCCGCTGGGGTCCTTCAGGTACCTATGGTTATGTGTATCTGGGATGACGACTATGGAATTTCGGTTCCTGCAGAGTTCCATACTACCAAAGGTGATATTTCAGAAGTCCTTAAAGGGCTGCAACGTGATGAAGACAACCACGGCTTCGAAATACTGCGCGTAGAAGGATGGGACTACACTGCGCTGATCCATGCTTTCGAAAATGCTTCCGATATCGCCCGGGAAGAACATGTGCCTGTCTTGATTCACGTCACCGAGCTTACCCAACCTCAGGGACATTCTACATCCGGCTCCCATGAACGCTACAAGTCCAGTGAACGATTGGAGTGGGAACGGGAGAACGATTGCAACAAAAGGTTCCGGGAGTGGATTCTCGAAAATGAAATCAACACCGAAGAAGAGCTTAAACTTCTGGAACGTGAAATAAAACAAAAAGTTAGGGCCGCTAAAAAAGAGGCTTGGTCTGAGTTTCTAAAGCCCCATATAGAGTCAAAAAGAGAACTGGTGCAGCTTCTGGACAATGCAGCGGCAAAAAGTCCCAACAAATCCTTTGTGACCAAGGTTAAAAATGACCTTATTGCCGTTGAGGAGCCCTTAAAAAAAGATTTGGCCTCCACCTCACGAAAGGCATTGCGTTATCTTATCGGCGAGACCACAGCTGAAAAGTTGGCGCTTGAGCGGTGGGTCGATTCCTTTTTGAAAGAACACCAGCCCAAATACAGCTCCCATCTTTATAGCGAATTAGATAGCAAGGCCACATCCGTTCAAGCTCTAGAGCCCGAGTATTCCGGGACCTCGGAACCTGTTGATGGCCGTATCATCCTTCGTGATAATTTTGATGCACTTTTCGCCAAGTACCCTGAAGCTCTGGTCTTTGGGGAAGACACTGGAAACATTGGAGATGTGAACCAAGGATTGGAAGGTCTGCAAAAAAAATACGGTGCTCTTAGAGTCGCTGATACCGGAATCCGGGAAACCACAATTATTGGCCAAGGGATTGGATTGGCATTGCGAGGGTTAAGACCAATTGCTGAAATTCAATATTTGGACTACATTTTATATGGCCTTCAGACCCTAAGTGACGATTTGGCCACTTTGTTGTACAGAACCGTTGGCAAGCAAAAGGCTCCGCTAATTGTTCGTACACGTGGACATCGTTTGGAGGGAATATGGCATTCTGGCTCACCCATGGGCGGATTGATTCATTTGCTACGAGGTATGTACATTCTTGTGCCAAGAAATATGACACAGGCGGCAGGCTTCTATAATACTTTGATGAAAAGTGATGAACCTGCTTTGGTCATAGAAAGTTTAAATGGTTATCGGCTAAAGGAAAAAAAGCCAGAAAATCTTGGTGAATTCCTTACCCCTATAGGTAAGATTGAAACCCTTAAAGAAGGTAAGGACATTACCCTGCTATCTTATGGTTCAACACTAAGAATAGTTCAGAAAGTGGCTATGGAACTCTTGGAGGTAGGCATTGATGCCGAAGTTATTGATGCCCAATCACTCCTACCCTTCGACTTAGAGCACGATATGGTGGAAAGCCTAAAAAAAACCAATAGACTTCTTATCATAGACGAAGATGTGCCGGGAGGATGTTCAGCCTATCTGATGCAGGAAATCCTGGAAAAACAGGGAGGTTACACCTTTTTGGACAGTGCCCCCCAAACCCTAACTGCTAAAGCCCATAGGCCCGCCTATGCTACAGATGGGGATTACTTCTCCAAACCAAATGCGGAGGACATCTTTGAAAAAGTGTATGCAATCATGCACGAAACCGATCCTTCTGCCTACCCCAAGTTGCGCTAGGTCGAGGCTTTTTTATTATTTACTTTTTGTAAGCTATTACTGGTAATTCCCGTGCGGTTTTTTTTGTGGTCATCTAGTTTTCATTGGCATTTTGCCTTTTGTTGGAACATAATTTATACATTCACGTAACTAAATTCCCCCATCAATGAAAAATAATCTCCTGATTCACCTGGGACTTGCCCTTTTAAGGATAGTTCCCGCAGCGTTTATGCTGTCACACGGTTACCCAAAACTTCAAAAGCTTATAAGCGGAAACATGGAATTTGCCAACCCATTGGGAATAGGACAAGGACCATCACTTTTTCTGACTGTTATTGGAGAGTTTATCTGTCCCTTACTCATCATCATTGGCTTCAAAACACGCTGGGCGGCCATTCCCACAGCAATTGTAATGTTGGTTGCGGCTTTCGTGGTCCATGGTTCCGACCCTTTTGGTACCAAGGAACTGGCTTTGGTTTATGCGCTTGTGTTTATTGTGATTTTTCTTTTGGGTCCAGGAAAGTACAGCGTAGACAGAAAGTAAGTCTAGACAATTTCGGTAAGCAATTCTTTTAATAGTTCTCGCTGGGGCATATTGTTGGCTCCTACCCCCTTCCCCTTAAGGTCAAGTGCTCTTAGACTAGAAATGATATGGCTTACCTTTTTCATAGGGTAGTTTTTGGCCGCCACGGTGTACTCGTTTACAAAATAAGGGCTTACACCAAGCACCTTGGCCACATTTCCAGGAGAATGGTCATTTAAACCATGGTATTGAAGCAGTTGGGTGAAAAAAGTATTTAATAAGGTGACCGTAACCACAAATGGGTTGTCTTTGGGATTCTGAGCAAAATAATCCACAATTCGCGTGGCTTTTCCCACATTACGCTCCCCTATCGCCTTTTTTAGCTCAAAATTATTATAGTCCTTACTAATGCCAATATGTTGTTCGATAAGTTCCGGGGTAATCTCTTCCCCCTTGGGAACCACAAGGCTTAGTTTATCCAATTCGTTGCTGATTTTACTTAAATCCGTACCCAAGAACTCCACCAACATCTGACTTGCTTTTGGGGCAATCTTATATTTTTTCCCGGAAAGTGTTCGGCGTATCCATTCAGAAACCTGGTTTTCGTACAGCTTTTTACTCTCAAAAAGTATCCCATTCTTCTGGATTGTCTTGTACAATTTTTTGCGTTTGTCCAGTTTTTTGTACTTATAACAAATCACTAAAATGGTTGTGGGCTGGGGCTGTTCCGCATAGGAGATCAGGTTTTCGATCGTGCGCGAAAGATGTTGCGCCTCTTTCACAATAACAACCTGATATTGAGCCATCATTGGAAACCGCTTTGCATTGGCCACAATATCATCTACACTGGTATCTTTTCCATAGAGTACCATCTGGTTAAAGCCTCTTTCATCCTCGGTCAGCACATTTTCAGCAACGTATTGGGAAATCTTGTCTATATAATAGGCTTCTTCCCCCATTAAAAAATAAATGGGACTTGGGTTACCCTGTTTGATATTTGCTACGATTTCCTTTACCTGCTCCATTCAGAAAAAATCATCAAATTTGTCCAATGCAGAGATTGAACTTTCCTACCTATACGTTCCGATTCAAAAGTAGCGAAAAAGGGCTCCAAATCTTTGACCTTATCCGTAAAAAATTTGTGTTGCTTCAACCCGAAGAATGGGTAAGACAGCATGTGGTTCATTACCTGATGTTAACCAAGAACTATCCCAAAAGTCTGATTAACGTAGAAAAACAACTTTTGGTGAACAAACTTAAAAAGCGGTACGACATTGTACTTTTTAATCCTGATGGCTCAATTTTTTTATTGGTGGAATGCAAGGCCCCAGAGGTTAAAATCGACCAAAAAACCTTTGATCAAATTGCTCAGTACAATAGAATGCTCAAGGCTTCATACTTAATGGTGAGCAATGGAATGGACCATTATTTTTGTGAAATGGACTTTAAACACGAAAAATATCAGTTTTTGAAGGAAATTCCTGATTTTAGCCGTTAATTTGCTGCCGTTTTGAATGTTGCGGTCGTCATACTCAATTGGAATGGGAAAACCTTGTTGGAGAAGTTTATCCCTTCCGTTGTTGCTCATTCCCAAGATGCTTCAATCTATGTGGTGGACAATGCCAGTGAAGACGAGTCAGTTGCTTTTGTCTCCAAAACCTATCCCCAAATTCAGATTGTTCAAAACAGTTCCAATGGTGGTTTTGCCAAGGGATACAATGACGGTTTACAGCATATTGAAGCCGATATTTATTGTTTATTGAATTCGGACGTTGAAGTTACTTCCAATTGGTTGGACCCAATTCTTAAGGTGTTCAATGAGCATTCCGATGCGGCCATCATCCAACCCAAGATCCTAGATTTAAAGAAAAGGACATATTTTGAGTATGCCGGGGCGGCAGGAGGTTTTATTGATCGTCTGGGCTACCCCTTTTGCCGGGGAAGAATATTTCAAGCCTTGGAGAAGGACATCGGACAGTACAATGATGTCAAAGAAGTGTTCTGGGCAACAGGTGCCTGTATGTTCATTAAAAGTTCGGTATTCAGGGAACTAGGAGGTTTTGATGAGGACTACTTCGCACATCAAGAAGAAATTGACTTGTGTTGGAGAGCAAAAAATAGGGGATACAAGGTATTTTATGTCGGTTTGAGTCATGTGTATCACTTAGGTGGCTCTACCCTTAAGAACATGAATCCCAAAAAGACCTTCCTAAATTTTAGAAACTCTTTGTACTCCATTACTAAAAACCTTCCAAGGAAAATGGCCCTGCCCATTATATTCTTCCGTTTGTTATTAGACGGTGTAGCAGCAGTTCGATTCGTTTTTCAGCTTAAGCCGGGCCATTGCATTGCGATTTTACGTGCCCATTTAAGTTTTTATGCTAACTTTAGAAAGGTTTACAGAAAAAGGGAAAAAGCCAATTTTATATTAAAATATTACTCAGCCACATCCATTGTCTGGTCTCATTTCGTACATCAGGTAAAGAACTTTAACATTTTAGTAAAAGATTAACGATGCCGAAAAGAAGTCAACTTTGCAATTTATCTAATTTTGGCTGAAGTTTTCGGTGAGGAAATATCTAACAATTCTTAATTTATACCCAATACAATGAAAAAAGTATTTCTAGGAGCAATGGCAATGGCAGTTCTGTTGTCTTCCTGCGTGTCGCAAAAAAAGTATGCCGATCTTGAGGCCAAACACAAAGAAACCCAAGATTTGTTGAATTCTGCTACAGTAAAACTAAATGATTGCTTGGAGGAAAAAGCCACGGCTTCTTCCCGTCTAAAAACCCTTGAAGATCAAAACGCTTTTCTCAAAGCGAACAACCAAGAATTGATCAACAATATGGGTAACCTTACCACCCTTACCACCAAAGGAGCGGAAAACCTTGAAAAGTCTTTGGAGAGTTTACGTGAAAAAGACCTTACCATTAGAAAACTTCAGGATGCAGTTACCCGCAGGGATTCTGTAAACCTTGCTTTGGTGCAGAGCCTTAAAGGTGTACTTGGTAACTTGGATGACGAAGACATTGAAGTAAGTGTTGAAAAAGGTGTTGTATTCGTCTCTATTTCAGATAAATTGTTGTTCAGAAGCGGAAGCTACAATATTACCAATGCCGCAAAACAAGTTTTGGGCAAAGTGGCCAAAGTGGTCAACAACAAACCTGATTTTGAATTCTTGGTAGAGGGCCATACAGATAACGTACCATATTCAAGCGGTGTTTTGGTGGACAACTGGGATTTGAGTGCCAAGCGAGCTACTTCCATTGTCCGTACACTTCAGAACGACTTTGATGTTGATCCCAAGCGTATGACTGCGGCCGGAAGGAGCTATTACGTACCATTAGCTTCCAATGATTCAGCTGCTGAAAGAGCTAAGAACAGAAGAACACGTATTGTGGTACTTCCAAAAATCGATCAATTCTATAGCATGATCGAGGAAGGCATGAAAGATCCTGCAATTGGAGGCTCTGGAAACTAATCCACAGTGATAACATAAGAAAAAGCGACCCTTTGGGTCGCTTTTTCTGTTTTAGAAGATATCCAAAGTCCCCTTACCTTCCCTAATAACTTCGGGGTATCCAGTGGATAAATCCACCACCGTTGAGGCTATATTGCCCCCGTATCCCCCGTCGACTACAATATCTACAAGATCCTGCCACTTTTCGTAAATCAGTTCTGGATCTGTCGTGTATTCCAAAAGGTCGTCCTCATCATGAATAGAGGTCGAGACAATAGGGTTTCCAAGTTCCTGTACCAGGGCATTCGCAATTGCATTGTCCGGAACACGTATTCCAACGGTTTTCTTTTTCTTAAAATCCTTAGGTAAATTGTTGTTTCCTGGAAGAATAAAAGTGTACGGTCCTGGCAGAGCTCGCTTTAAAATCTTAAAGGTTGTGGAATCAATCTGACGCACAAAATCCGACAGGTTGCTAAGGTCGGCGCATACAAAGGACCAATTTGCCTTTTCCAGCTTCACCCCCTTAATACGGGCGATTCGCTGTAATGCCTTTGAATTGGTAATGTCACAGCCAAGACCATATACGGTATCGGTAGGATAAATGACCAAGCCTCCCTTCCTCAAAACATCCCCTACCCGCTCTACCTGCCTTGGATTGGGGTTCTCTTCAAATAGCTTTATCAATTCGGCCATAACGCAGTCTCATTTTACTACAAGGTAGTGAGAATCTTTTGCAAACCATCTGGTGGCCTTGACAAGATTCTGGTTTTAAATACACCATCCGTTGGCCCAATCGGCCCATTGATCAATTCATATGGGCCATCCGTCCATTTGTCTAATAAAGAGCGTCAAGAATAAGGCAACTTTACATGCAAACTACGTCTACCATCAAACATGGATTCATGAATACAAAAATCGGTCGGGTCATTTTGGTACTGTATCTGCTCTTGAGCGTTGCCAGCTGTGATACTGCAGAAACTAAAATGCAAAGAAAGTATTTGCATTTTTCAAATGGTAGGGAATTGGTGGAACATCTAGATCAATTGTTTGTGCAACTCGCTCAAATTGATCCAGCGCCATCGGAGTCCAAACCACTATTGACCTCTGTCAATGAGCAAATACGAAAAACTATTGAAAGTATAAAAAACCAACGCCTTCTAGCAGAGGTGGCGGAGTCTTACATCTACAAGGCACATGAATTTGGATTCATCCTTTCAGAAGACCGGCGACTGGCCGTCTTCTCTTGGGATGCTATGGGGGAAGTCGGAACCAATAAACTCAAAAATATTGCGCTGTACACAAAGGGTCATAAAATAATCCCTTCCTCCTTGTATGGGGAACCCATCATTTATCATGAAGCTCATACCATCCAGGATTCAAAAAGCAAACACTCTTACGTAATCCATGGAAAGGGTAAGACTCAGGAAGGCCATGACTTTTATCGTTTGGATGCCTTAAACATAACTCCCAATGGCCTTAGTGAAGCACCTATTTTTCCAGATCGGCAATACTCTATGATTTCTGCCCACCCTATTGATGCCGATGCGCGCCTATCTGCGGATTTCAGTATTGAAAAGGACGGTTCTCTTATCCTAAAACCTGAATTTTGGTATCCGACTGTGGTTTATCGACCTTTGGAACTGAAGGGAGACAGCACTGGGAACAGGTTCCATGAAGGTGGCTTTACTTTAAAATATCAACTTAATGCAAACGATTTTAACCCCAAGAACAACTATAATTTCATCAACGGTTCCGAGCTGCCCATCAAGGCCCTGGATGGCAACCATAGCACACATTCCTTTGACGATCGAATCAATGTATCCGTAAAGCATGAAAAAGAAGAAAATGTTTCCCAAATCCAAGTCGGTATTTATGGGGCGGACTTAATTCATATCGAATTGGCGGGGACAATCAGTCTAATTGGAAAAAAGGGTGATTTACTATTCTTTTCCCAAAAAGGACTGGATAACAAGGTTTTACTGTACGATTTGGTTAAAAAAAATATAGTATGGTCCAAAAGCATGGAAAATTTATTAATCTCGAACGACAAACTGATCTTCACGGAGCCCGTTCAAGCGCATCAGGTTTCCAACAAAGAAGAAATAGATTGCAAATCGGGAACCGGAGTTCAACAAACTTATTACAAGGTCTATGCTCTTAATTATGATGTTCCTAATCCCATAGTGGAATACACCCAACAAATCTTATGTGGTTATAGGGAAAACCAAAGTCTTGCAAAATTGTAAAAAAGTGCGGAAAAAAAGGGACTTCAACCGTATGATAGTTTTAAAATCCAACATCGTATAGTGCTGTCATTTTGGCTTTGGCACAAATCAATAGGATAAGACCTATATTTTGTGCAATGAATACCACAAGAGGTGGAGTTTTATTGGAGAAACGATTTTCAAAGTATCCTAGCTTTCCAAGACTTCCAATTTTGCGAAGCGAAGCAGTAGCTTTTTGATATCTCCACGCTCAAACTGTATTTCGGCCTTTTTATCATTGCCCATCCCCTCAATTTTCAACACCTTACCCTTCCCAAATCGGGTGTGGTTCACCAAACATCCCTCAATGAGATTGGAATCAATGGCATTCGTGTTTGGCGCGGAAAGTTCAGGTTTTAGCTTTCTAAGTTTGCGTAATTGGTTCTCATTGGGCCTAAGGGTACTGGGTGGCGTTCCATTTTTTGGTTTTATCTGACGTAGCTTGCTTTTATCTATCTCACCAAAAATGTTGGCATCTATCATGGATTTATAACGATATCCATCATTCACAGGAGTAAGGTTTTCAACATATTGTTCTTCAATCTCCTCCAAGAATCTACTGGGCTCAGCATCTATAAGTTTACCCCATCGGTAGCGATTTTGAGTATAGGTAAGATAAGCCTGTTTTTCTGCACGTGTTAGGGCCACATAGAACAATCGTCGCTCTTCTTCGAGTTCACTTCGTGTGTTCATGCTCATGGCCGATGGAAACAAATCCTCCTCCATTCCTACAATGTAGACATAGGGAAATTCAAGTCCTTTCGCCAAATGAATGGTCATAAGGGCCACACGGTCATCGTCGCCGGTATCCTTATCCATATCAGTGGCCAAGGCAACATCTTCCAGAAATTCGGAAAGGCCACCGGTTGCATCCGCCAACTCTTTCTGCCCTTCCACGAAATCTTTGATTCCATTCAAAAGTTCTTCAATATTCTCCATCCTGGCAATTCCTTCTGGAGTACCATCCTTTTTGAACTCCAACAACAGCCCAGTTTTTTTTGCCACGTGCTCGGCCAAGGTAAAGGCATCGGCACTTTCGTTCATAATCTGAAAACTTTTGACCATGGTAACGAAGTCACCCAGCTTGCGTTTGGTGCCAGCATTGATGTTAAGGTTCAACTTCTCCAAATGTTCCATGACCTCAAAAATGGATCGATCGTATTGGTTGGCGGAAACCGTGAGCTTATCCACAGTAGTTTGGCCAATCCCCCGAGCTGGAAAATTGATTACTCGCTTCAGTGCCTCCTCATCCTTTGGATTTAGAATCAACCTCAGGTAAGCTAGAACATCCTTGATTTCCTTTCGTTGATAAAAAGAAAGCCCACCGTAAATCCTATAAGGAATATCCTTTTTTCTAAGGGCATCCTCAATGGCCCTAGACTGGGAATTGGTTCTGTACAATACCGAAAACTCGCCATTGGGCAACTGATGCTGCATTTTGTGTTCAAATATGGATGCGGCCACATATCTACCTTCCTCAGCATCGGTAGGACTCCGATGTATCTTGATTTTGTTCCCTTCATCGTTGGAGGTCCAAACCACCTTTTCCAGTTGGTTCTTATTTTTTGCAATGATGGAGTTGGCCGCGTTAACGATGTTCTTGGTGGAGCGGTAATTCTGCTCTAACCGGTAAACCGCAACACCATCATAGTCTTTTTGAAAGTTTAGGATATTGCTAATGTTCGCTCCACGAAATGAATAGATACTTTGCGCATCATCCCCAACAACACAAATGTTTTGGTACCTGTCAGATAACGCTTTTACGATAAGGTACTGGGAATGATTTGTATCCTGGTACTCATCTACCAGAATATACCTAAATCTATCCTGATACTTCATCAACACCTCAGGAAAACGGGTCAGCAACTCGTTGGTCCGAAGCAGTAGGTCATCAAAATCCATCGCCCCGGCCTTGAAACACCGATCTACATAGTTTTGATAGATCTCCCCCAATCTGGGTCGTTTGGCCATGGCATCAGCCTCAACGAGTTCCGGATTTTGAAAATAGGCTTTTACGGTAATCAGACTGTTTTTATAGGAGGATATGCGATTCTGAATCTGTTTGTACTTGTAAATATCCTTGTCCAATCCCATTTCCTTGATGATGGAAGCAATCAGCCGCTGAGAATCCTGAGTGTCATAGATGGTAAAGTTGCTAGGGTATCCCAATTTGTCGCCGTCAAAACGCAACAGCTTTGCAAAAACGGAATGAAAAGTCCCCATCCACAAGTTTTTGGCCTCAGAGTTCCCAACTATGGTGGCAATACGCTTTTTCATCTCCCTGGCGGCTTTGTTGGTAAACGTCAAGGCCAGGATGTTGAATGAATCCACTCCTTGTTCCATCAGATGCGCTATCCGATAGGTAAGCACCCGGGTTTTACCAGACCCAGCTCCGGCAATTACCATCAATGGGCCATCCTTGTGCAATACAGGTGCCCGCTGTGCATCATTCAATTCGTCCAAAAAACTGCTCAAACCATTCAGGGATTTAAAAAGTAAAGGTGAAAATAGCCAATAAAGGTTTCACGCTAAAATCCTTGTCAGAATACTTATAAACACCAAACCACTTTCCTGTGAATTTGATATATTTAAAGACTAATTTGAAAATGGAATGAATTCCAACCGTATTGCTTTTCCACTTTTTTTTCTTTTTTGTTTTTCCCTAAGTGCACAAACTACCAAAGCTGGACCCGTGGTTACCGATTTTGGAAAAGTGTATCGTATCGAAAATCCGGATTTCAAAGTTGAGAAGGAAAGGGAATATAAGGCGGTAATAGATGTTACCGGGTCATGGGATGAACATGAAAAAAGGAATGCGCTTATCGAAACTGCCGCTCGTTTTTTGAACATGCACGCTCAAAGCGGTGTGCCGGCTTCGCAGCTCAAAGTGGCTTTGGTGATGCATGGAGGAGCTACCAAGGATATTATTTCCAATGCGGCCTATCAGGAAAAATTCGGTACGGACAACCCCAATCTGGCTTTGGTAAATTCCCTTTTAGAACTCGATGTGCCCATAATTATTTGTGGCCAATCAGCCAATTATCGTGGTATTTCAAGGGAAGAGTTCATTCCAGGGGTGCAATTATCCCTTTCAGCCATGACGGCCCTGGTACATTTGCAAAGTGAAGGTTATCAACTAATAAAATTCTAAAATAGAGACTATGCAGAAATTTTTAATACTGGCCCTTCTTTTTTCGGGCGTTACCCTTTGGGCGCAAGGTCCAATGGAAAAAGATTATTTGGCCGTTGAAGACAAGGTAATTGAATGGCGAAGGGATATCCATCAGAATCCTGAATTGAGCAATAGAGAGTTTAAAACTGCAGAGAAAATTGCCAAACACCTACAATCCCTGGGGATTGAAGTGCAAACCGGAGTAGCCAAGACAGGAGTGGTTGGTTTATTGAAAGGTAACCAAGATGGAAAAGTGGTTGCCCTTAGAGCAGACATAGATGCGCTTCCAGTTACGGAGCGTAATGACCTATCCTTTAAGTCGACCGTAACCTCTGAGTTTTTGGGGAAAAAGGTTGGTGTTATGCACGCCTGTGGACATGACACCCATACTGCCATTTTGATGGGTGTTGCAGAAGTTCTGTCCAAGAACAAGGACAAAATAAAGGGAACAGTTAAGTTCATATTTCAACCTGCAGAAGAAGGTCCGCCTCCTGGCGAAGAAGGTGGTGCTGCACTTATGGTGAAAGAAGGTGTACTTCAGAATCCTAATGTGGATGCTATTTTTGGCTTGCACATCAATTCCCAAACACCTGTTGGACAAGTAAAGTACAAGCCCGGAGGCAGTATGGCGTCCGCGCAACGTTTTGTGGTCAATGTAAAGGGGAAGCAAACCCATGGTTCACAACCTTGGGGAGGTGTTGATCCTATTCTGATCAGTGCAAAAATCATTGATGGCCTCCAAACCATAATTAGTAGGGAAACCGAACTCATTAATGAAGCGGCAGTAATTTCCGTGGGTAAAATAACCAGTGGAGTACGTTCCAACATCATTCCAGAAAGTGCTGAAATGATTGGAACCATCAGAACTTTGGATTACGATATGCAAAAATTCATCAACAAGAGGATGGAGGAAATGGTGCCCGCTATTGCCAAGGTATATGGGGGCGAGGCTACCATTGACATTCAAACCTCAACCGCAATAACTTATAATGATTTGAACCTAACGGCCCAAATGGCCCCTACACTTGAACAAGTTGCTGGTAAGGAAAATGTAAGTATACATAAGGCTATTACGGGAGCTGAGGACTTTAGCTATTTCCAAGAAAAAGTACCAGGGTTTTACTTCTTCCTTGGGGGAATGACACCCGGTAACACAGAATCTTATCCGCATCACACGCCAGATTTCAAGATTGATGATAGTGGTCTTTTGTTGGGTGTAAAAACCATGACCCAATTGGCTTTGGATTATTTGAACATGTAAAAATGGACGGTCTTATGGATTTTTTGGCGCATGTTCCATGGTGGGTCTGGATTTTGATATTTCTGCTTATTGTGGCACTTAGGGATATCTTCTTCCAAAAAGCCCATACCATAAGTCACAATTTTCCAGTAATTGGCCATTTACGATATTGGTTGGAGAGCATCGGACCCGAGATGCGGCAATACTTTGTGGCCAATAACAGGGAGGAACTCCCCTTTAATCGTATTGAGCGCGGATGGATTTACGCCTCTGCAAAAAAGGAAAACAACTACGAGGGATTTGGTACCGATCGTGATATTTATTCGCATCAGCACATTTTTGTTAAAAATGCCATGATCGGTTACCAAACACCCAAAAATCATGTTAATCGGACAGATCCTTATTTTTTACCCTGTGCCAAGGTAATTGGAGGGTTCAACCAGCGAAAAAAACCGTATCGTCCGGCTTCAATCATCAACGTTTCCGCCATGAGTTTTGGCTCCTTATCCGCCAAGGCGATAGCATCTATGAACAAAGGTGTGGATAAGAGTCAGGCCTACCACAATACGGGAGAAGGTGGGCTCTCCCCCTATCATAAACAAGGTGGGGATGTAATTTTTCATTTCGGTACGGGATATTTCGGGGTGCGATCAAGAGAAGGCACTTTTTCCATGGAAAAGATGAAAATTCTGGTGGATGAAAATCCATGCATCAAGGCCATTGAAATCAAACTTTCCCAAGGGGCCAAACCTGGAAAAGGCGGTGTACTTCCCGGGGCAAAGATTAGCCCGGAAATAGCCAAAATCAGAGGAGTCGAGGTTGGCAAGGATGTATTATCACCAGCTACGCACAAAGCTTTCAATTCTATCCCCGAACTGGTAGAACTCATAGAATCGATTGCGGATGAAACCGGACTTCCAGTTGGTATCAAAGGTGCTATTGGAAAACTTGACCAATGGGAGGAATTGGCAGATCTAATGCAAAAATCGGGAAAAGGTCCCGATTTCATTACAGTGGATGGTGGTGAAGGTGGAACAGGGGCCGCTCCACCCAGCTTTGCCGATCATGTTTCCCTACCCTGGGTTTATGGGTTTTCATCTGTGTATAAAATCTTCAAGGACCGAAAGCTCACGGAACGAATTGTATTTATAGGGAGTGGAAAACTCGGGTTTCCCGCCAAGGCGGCAATGGCTTTTGCCATGGGAGTGGATTGCATTAATGTAGCACGCGAAGCCATGATGAGCATTGGCTGTATTCAAGCCCAAGTTTGTCATACCAATAGATGTCCCGCAGGGGTAGCCACACAAAGCAAATGGCTTCAAAATGGCATCAATGTGCCTTTGAAATCCGATCGACTGGCCCAATATTTTAAAACATTCAGGAAGGAGTTTTTGGAAATCACCCATGCTGCCGGTTACGAACATCCAAGTCAGTTTACCATGAACGACATCCAAGTCAACGTGGATGACGACTACTTAAGCAGCGACCTTGAATCGGTTTATGGATACCAAAAGACCACAGTTCCATTTGATAGTATGCAAGCCTTGCATGATTGTATTTATTTGGGCGGTAGGAAAGTTTCCGAAAAAACATCCTAATTTTACAGCTGAGATAACCTAATAGCTTACTTATGAAAAAAAGACTACTTCTTTGTTCATGCCTTCTAATAACCATTTCAGGATTTGCCCAAAAGAAAAGCGAACTGTTTGCACAGATTGACGAGTTAAAAACCCAGATTAGTGAAACCGAACAGGAGCTGGCCAAGGCCAAAAGGGAAATTTCTTCTTCCAATGCCAAAGCCGAAGCTTTGGAGACTGAAAATGTAAGCCTAAGGGATGCCAATGCAACTTTGCTCAAGAATCTGAGCAATTTCTCAGAACTTTCCAAAAAGAACAGTGAAAACGTAACCAAGACTTTGGCAGCGTTAGAACGGAAAGAAAAACAGCTTAGTGGTATTTCTGACCAAATTGCTTCCAGTGATTCTACCTCGATTGTAGTGCTCACACGCATAAAACAAACTATGGGCGAAAATTCGAATGCCAACGTAGCCGATGGTGCTGTGGTGCTCTCCAGTAGTCTAAACAAGTTGTTCGGTTCCGATACCGGTCTTGAATTGACCGATGAAGGAAAGCTTTGGTTATCCCAGGTAGCGAAAGTGCTTTTGGCCAGTCCGAATCGAACGGCCCAGGTGGAAGGGCTGAACATCACCGGGGAGTTTGGAGTTACTTACGATCAAGCCAATGTAGTCACCAAGGAGTTGGTAAACAACTTGCAGGTCCCCAATGATAGAATTGGGACATCAGTTAAGGATGGAAACTTTAAGGAGGGGATTTCTATAAGTCTGCAACCCGACTACAAAGGGTTTTATGACAAGGCCAAGAGTGATTTGAAGGCAACAAACTGATATACTTTTTGAACTCCTTAGGGAAACCCAATACTTTTTGGCTTTTATAGACGTTTATGGTTTTATAAAATCAAAAACCAAACTATCCATGACCGGAGATGATATCTTTCAACTTTTCGCTTTTCTATTGCCAGCTGTAGTAACCGGTGCGGTGGCTTTTTACTTTTTTAGACTACACACCCGAAACGAAGATGGCCGCAGGCGTTTTTTATTGCACAAAGACTCCCAAAAAGATACCCTTCCCATCCGCTTACAGGCCTACGAGCGTATGGTTCTGTTTCTTGAACGAATCGCCATTAATAGTCTTGTTGTACGTGTAGCTCCGAAAGGAAAGAGCAAAAGCGATTATGAAAACTTGCTCATTAAACAAATAGAAACGGAATTTGAGCATAACCTTTCCCAGCAAATCTATATGAGCGATGAGTGCTGGAATATTATCAAAACAGCTAAAAACGCAACCATTCAACTGATACGTTCCGCCGGGATGAGCGAGACAGACTCTCCTGACAAGCTTAGGGAGGATATCTTGAACAAGACCATCGACAAACAATCCCCTTCCGCCACGGCCCTTTCTTTTGTGAAAAAGGAAGTTGGGGAACTTTGGTAATCCCTACTCCTGATGATCGGGGTCTATAGGACTGGTTTCCTCGTTCTTGTTTTTCGCATATAGGTATCCTCTTTTCCACCAAAGTGTCATGCGTTCTTTGTTGAACACCAGTGAATTGGTAGTTAATACAGTTGGTGTATAGTAAAAGTTGATGATGGCATCCTTTTGATTGGCCACCAATTTACCAATACGAATATTTTGGTTTTCTATCCGATCCAACATATAGCTGAAAATGGTAGTAATCAATTCAAATGGGTTTCGAACGGGCATCCGATTCAAGTAATTCACTTCCGTGTGCAAGACCACTACGTCAACTTCAGTGGCTCCCCGTTTTAGGGCTTCCTCTATAGGAACCAAGGTACCCAGACCTCCATCGGCATATTCGCAGCCATTGCGTCTGGCCAAGCTCATAAAGGGAGTGTAGTTCGATGAAATCCAAATCCAGTCGCAAAATTCATCATAGGTGCAATCGTTTATGGATTTATACTCTACCTGGTTCAAGGAAAGATTGGAAACTGTAACAACCACATCCTTGGTACCTTTTCTGAGTGCTTCAAATTCCTCAATGGTAATGGATTGTCGAATGAGATGTTTTAAGTTTTCGCTCTCCCCAAAAGTTTTTTTACCGCGAATAAAGTTTTTCACCACATTCCAATGATTAATTGCAATGACCTCAATGCCGTGCTTCTTCTTAATTGTAAAGGGGCAGTTGTTGAAAATACTCTTTTGGTTCACGGAGGAATAGATTTCCTTGATCTTATCCAGCTTGTTAAGCGCCAAATGGGAAATAAGCAAACTTCCCGTAGAGGTTCCCACGAACAAATCATACTCATGTTGCGCTTCTTGAATCAGGAATTGCGCGACACCACCTGCAAATGCCCCTTTGCTGCCTCCGCCGGAAATAACCAATGCTCTCATCTTCCCAATGTTTTGTCCAAATATTGCTGTTGCTCCAAGTTTAAGGTGGGATAGATAGCCTCCACACGAGCCAGGTTCTCTTTTGCCTTCATAAAATCCTTTAGCATTTTTCGGGATGATTTTTTAAAGTGCCATACATGGTGATTACAGGCAGCTATCAGGTTTTTTAGGGTTTGGTCGTTGAAAGCCCCAATACTTCTGAGATACTGAAATGCCAACAATCTGACCTCAAAATGGTGTTCTATTCCCGTATACCCGTTCAGCTCTTCAAAATATTTGGATTTCATATTGTTTTCATAATCAGGTGTGACCAAGGCCAAGGCCAACCATAGCATATGCACATTTTTGTTCGGAAGTCCGGTTATATCTTTCGTAACATCCAAATAATGCTTTCGCTGATCGGGAAAATCGGTCCAGAGTCGGAATAAAGCAGATTCAATGGTTGTATAACTTTGGTCTTTTAACAAGGTTTCAAAGTCGGTTTTAATTTCCAACGGGATACTTTCAGTGCCTAAAACAATGGCCTGTCTAACTTTCAAGCCCTCTTCTTTCAAAAGTTTTTGTAAAAAGCTTGGCGATAATCCGCCGGCATACTCCAAAAGCAATTGCTTCTTAAGTGCTATGGATTTAAAACCTTCCCATTCAGCTTTCAAAATTTCTTCAGCTGCCCCAGGCCGGTTTTCTATCTGGTTTTTCATTCCATAAAACCGCTTTATGGATGCATTGTTTTCCATTAGATAGTTCTTGGCTATCTCCATGGGGAACTCGGACTCCTGCAACCACTGCTCTTCAAAGTCCTTGAGTTTCATCCCTGATGCCTTTTCCATTTCCCACATAAAATCGGCTATGGTCACATTTTTATAGGCAAACTTTGTCAAGTAATTTTTGATTCCTTCCTTAAATGCTTCACCCCCCACTCTTTGTTTGAGCATCAACAAAGCCCAGGCCCCTTTCTCGTAAAAGGTCAGACTGCCGGCACTGGCATTAGTCAGGGCCTCACCGTTCCCTTCCCCGGAAAAATTGGACAGGGCATTGGCGGTCTCCCATAATCTCCAGTAAAAGTAATCCGATCCAAAAATCTCTTTTTCTGCTAGATATGCATAGAATGTGGCAAAACCTTCATGAAGCCAATGGTGTTCACCGCTCTGCTCCGTTACCAAATTGCCAAACCATTGATGTGCCATTTCGTGGGCATTCACGTTGACGTAGTTTTTGTCCACAAACCCAACGGAATCTACCACAAAGGTATTGGAGAACACAGTTGCTCCTGTATTTTCCATTCCCGCATATAGGAAATCCTGAACCGGTATCTGTTTGTAATTTTGCCACGGATAGGGTACTCCAATCTCTTTTTCCAAAAAATCAAAAACCTGTTTGGTATATCGGTAGGTAGGCTCAACCTTCAAACTGTCCTTTGGCTCAAAATATAATCCTATTTCAACTCCGGAAGACGACTTTACGGTCTTCTGTTTAAAATTTCCAACAACGAAGGCCACCAAATAGCTGCTCATTGGATTCTTCATATCAAAATGCCATGTCGTCTGTCCGCCCTTGGTAATTTTATCTTTTAAAATCCCATTGGCAAAAACCTCATATCCAGAATTGAAGATGATGGAAAGATCAAACTCAACTTTTTCTGTCATATCATCAAAACTGGGAAGCCAGTGACTGGTATATTTTCCCTGGCCTTGGGTCCAAATCTGCCCTTCTCCCTTATTCAGTAGATATAGCATTCTGGAATCCATGTACTGCTGCAGTTTGGAGTAGATTGCCTTCGACCCCGTTCCTTCTCTCTTTTGCATCAGCGAATCAGGAAATTGCCATCTAGAATAATAGACTGTTTGCCGCGGCTGAGAGGTATAGTCCAAAAGAAGGGTGTACGCCCTTCCTTTCTTCAGTCTTTTTTTTATAGTGATTCTTTTGCCATCATTGGAGTATTTAACCTTTTTGGAGTCCAAGATCACATTGGAGAACTCCATGTCTATCGCATCCAAAAAAACAGATTCGGTATCCCTAAGCGCCACAAAATCATAAGTTACTGTTCCTTTTATGGATTTAGAAAGGGGGTTTGGCTGAACCGTAACCTTTGCAGATATAAAATCAATCTTGTCCTGAATTTGGGACAAGACCACCTGACATAGCAGTAAAAAAAATAGGGCCACGGAAAGCTTCATAGCTGAGGTATCACAAAAGTCTTTCCAAATTACATATTTTAGTTTGATGAATCCCAATTTTCTACAAACTCCCCTCCCCTATCTTAAAGGAATTGGCCCTAACAGGGCCGATACCCTAAAGGTTGAATTGGGATTGGAAACATTTAGGGATTTATTGCACCTATTCCCGAATCGTTATTTAGACAAAACCCAATATTATAAGATATCCCAACTCCATCCCAGCGGGGCGGATGTTCAAATAGTTGGAAAAATTGTCCATCTGAAAATCGTAGAACAGAAACGGGGCAAACGCTTGGTGGCACGGTTTGTTGATGAAACAGGAGAAATGGAATTGGTTTGGTTCCGAGGACACAAATGGATCAAAGAGCAACTAAAACTTAATGAGCCTTATGTGGTGTTTGGGAGGATTAACCGCTACGGTAGCATTTTTTCTATGGCCCATCCAGAAATGGAATTGCTTAGGGAACACCAAAAAGGTCTGAAAATTGCAATGCAGCCCATCTATCCCTCTACCGAAAAATTAAGTGCAAAGGGAATCACAAATCGGGTCATCAGTAAAATGGTGCAACAGCTGCTTATAGAATCCAAAGGATTGTTTCCGGAATCCCTTTCTCCTTCTATTATGGAGGAACTGCGTTTGATGCCTAAAAGTGAAGCCTTATTGAACATCCACTTTCCCAAAAGTCAAGAACTGCTTGCCAAGGCCCAGTTCCGTTTAAAGTTTGAAGAGCTATTCTATGTACAGCTGCAGTTAATCTCAAAAAAACTGGTTCGGAGGCAAAAAATTAAGGGCCTAAGCTTTGAAACCGTTGGTGAAAACTTCAACGCTTTTTTTAGCGATCATTTACCATTTGAGTTGACCAATGCCCAAAAAAAAGTCATTAAGGAAATCCGAAACGATTTGGGGAGCAATGCTCAAATGAATAGATTGCTGCAAGGTGATGTGGGTTCGGGGAAAACCATAGTTGCCCTTATGGTAATGCTTATGGCCTCTGATAATGGATATCAATCCTGTATAATGGCTCCTACCGAAATTTTGGCCCAACAACATTATAACGGACTAAAAGAGCTTTTAGGTCAAATGGATATCAAGATTGCCCTGTTGACCGGATCCACCAAAAAGTCGGAACGTACCTTACTGCATAATCAATTAGAAAACGGTAATCTTAATATTTTGGTTGGCACCCATGCCGTTCTGGAAGATAAAGTTCGGTTCAAAAACTTAGGATTGGCCATAATTGACGAACAGCACAGGTTTGGAGTGGCCCAACGTTCCAAATTATGGCATAAGAACGAAACCCCTCCCCATATCTTGGTAATGACCGCCACACCCATTCCAAGAACCTTGGCCATGAGCCTCTATGGCGACCTGGACGTTTCCGTCATTGATGAATTGCCTCCAGGTCGTAAACCTATCAAAACCGTCCATCGCTTTGACACCAACCGGTTAAAAGTATTCCGATTCATTAAAGATGAGATTAAAAAGGGCCGACAAATCTATATGGTATACCCTCTTATACAAGAATCCGAGGCCTTGGATTATAAGGATTTGATGGATGGATATGAAAGCATAACACGTGATTTTCCAATGCCCGAATATCAGGTTTCCATTGTCCACGGAAAAATGAAACCAGCTGACAAGGACTATGAAATGGAGCGTTTTGTTAAAGGAGAAACGCAAATCATGGTAGCCACTACGGTAATCGAAGTTGGCGTGAACGTGCCCAATGCATCGGTGATGATCATAGAAAGTGCTGAGCGTTTTGGGTTATCGCAGCTGCATCAGCTTCGAGGTCGTGTGGGTCGTGGAGCGGAGCAAAGTTTTTGTATTCTAATGACAGGAAATAAACTGTCCGAAGATTCCAAAACAAGATTGCAAACCATGACAAGGACAAATGATGGTTTTGAGATTGCCGAGGTGGACCTTAAACTAAGAGGTCCAGGGGATTTAATGGGGACCCAACAAAGTGGGCTTCTGAATCTTAAAATTGCTGATATCGTAAAGGACAACCAGATTTTGCAGACAGCAAGATACCATGCCATTCAGCTCTTAAAGGATGACCCCAGATTGGAAAAACCTGAAAACGCCCCAATCCGTAATGCTTACAACTCTATAGCCATGGGAAGGGAAATATGGGGGTATATAAGTTAAAATGCCCGGCAAAAGCCGGGCATCCAACATTAAATTAATCCCTAAGTATAATGGTTTAGTTAATCCCCTCTCCTTTTTCGGCCTTGTCCAAATTAGCCTGAACCCTATCGCGGTTGGCTTGGGCCGGAGCATTTTCCAATGCAAGCTTAAGATGCTTTACTGTAGACTTGTTATCACCCACCGCAGAATAACCTCTTGCCAAGCCATAGTGTACTGGCCATGTTCCTTTGTGGTTTTTGGCATTCCACTTAAATACTTCAAGTGCTTCCTGGGTTTTGCCCTGACCGATGAGCTGACGCCCATAACCATGTACTTGGAATACGGTCCCTAGTGGCATTGCTTCTTCCATCAAAGCTTTGGCCTCTGCTTCCTTGCCTTGCTTCGCCAGAATCTGCGACTTGATACTTAAATTGTTAAAGTTTTTCTGACTGAAGAACTGCCCTGCTATAGCGGCATCCACCCAGCCAAGAGCCTCATCCAAATCACCTCCATTGTTCTGTGCAAAATTAGCCGCCTGTTCCCAACTTTGTCTGTTGAAACCTGGGGTGGTCTGCAATTGATTTCTTATTTCTGCCAGTACATTGTTGGTCACATCCGTTTCTACTTTAAACGGTATTTGCTTTTTCTCCCAATTTAAGGATGCAACAGCTGAATTGGCATCTACATCGGTGAACATGTAAGTCAATTGCTCTACGTGGGGAACCTCCTTGGCCTCCACATCAACTTTGATTACATCTTCGCTAGGCTCATAGAAGTAGCTGCCCCAAGCTGTATGGTTTTTGGAGAAAATCACGGTAGCTGTATTATCTTCATTTACCACCATATGCAGGCCATACTTTCCGGCCGGAAGTGTTTTTCCACCAATGGTAAGGTCATGGGAGGTTTTAAAGATGGTGTTTTCATT
Source organism: Flagellimonas flava (assembly GCF_900129665.1). Classification (GTDB taxonomy): domain Bacteria; phylum Bacteroidota; class Bacteroidia; order Flavobacteriales; family Flavobacteriaceae; genus Flagellimonas; species Flagellimonas flava. Next base: position 750,070 of record NZ_FQWL01000001.1, on the reverse strand, counting down.
CGCACCTGCCCTCCATGGCGATTCGGCTGCAGTTCCAAATCCTAAATTGTTCATGCCGTAAGGCACTAGGGCTCCCCATATTTCCCTGTCATTGACGCTGGGTCTAGAGTAAACAATGGTAACATCGGTATTTCCAATTCGTTGTGAAACTTTGGCCATCTGACTACCGCGTGGTAGGAAAGTAAGCTGTGCATAACCACTTGAGGAAATACATAAAAATGCGATGAGAATCATGGCCGAAATGGCCGAGTAACTTTTTTTCATTTGTTCGTCTTTGATGTTGTTAATGAATAAACTTTTAGGTTGAGTCCCTAAAGTAGAAAGCTCAGTGTTTCCATAGCGTTACAGCAATGTTAAAATAAATTGAAACCTGTTAAATTTCAGAAGCTTACACTTAATGCGCTAAAAATCAATCCATAGTTAAGGTCCATATCGCAACCAGCTGGTAAACCTTCATCGGGAAATTGGTTTACCATTCAAAATTGTAGCTCATTTCTCATAGTTTTCCTTACAGCATCAACGATTCCAATGCTTTTTGTTTGAATTCCATAAAGGATATCTTTTTCGCTCCCAAGCGACATAAAACTTCCCTTGGACGTCGTAATTTTAGAAAATGAAAAAACCACTTTTGGTTTTCATATTTTAAATTTACGAGCTTATAATTATTGATTGCTACGATGAGTAAAACACTATTTGACAAGGTTTGGGATTCGCACGTGGTTCAGCATATCGAAAATGGTCCCGATGTGTTGTTCATAGATAGACATTTGGTACATGAAGTCACGAGTCCAGTGGCTTTTCTGGGATTGAAGAATCGCGGTATCAATGTACTCTACCCGGAACGTACTTTTGCTACTGCGGATCACAACACCCCGACCAGAAATCAACATTTACCGGTTAAGGATAAGCTTTCCGCCAACCAATTGAAAGCCCTTGAGGAAAACTCAAAAGCACATGGCATTCCATACTGGGGGCTTGGACATGAGAAAAATGGAATCGTCCATGTAATTGGTCCGGAAAACGGAATTACGGTTCCCGGTGCCACCATAGTCTGCGGGGATTCGCATACATCCACGCACGGAGCCTTTGGTGCAATAGCATTTGGTATTGGAACAAGCGAAGTGGAAATGGTATTATCCACCCAGTGTATCATGCAGCCAAAGCCCAAGAGTCTCCGCATTAATATCGATGGAAAACTCAACAAAGCCGTTACACCAAAGGATGTAGCACTATTTATCATTTCGAAACTCACCACCTCTGGCGCCACTGGTTATTTTGCGGAATATGCAGGAGAAGTATTTAGAAATATGTCCATGGAGGGTCGGATGACCGTTTGCAACCTTAGTATTGAAATGGGCGCTCGCGGAGGTATGATAGCCCCAGATGAAAAGACCTTCGATTATGTAAAAGGAAGGGAATATGCTCCCAAAGGAGCTGATTGGGATAAAGCTATGAGCTACTGGCAAACTTTGTATACCGAGGATGATGCGGTTTTCGATAAAGAAATATCTTTTGATGCCAGCGAAATAGAACCCATGATCACTTATGGCACCAATCCCGGAATGGGAATGGGTATTCAAAATGATATCCCAACGGCAGATGCCGTGGAAGGTGGAGCGGCCACATACCAAAAGTCCTTGGCCTATATGGCGTTCAATGAAGGCGACGCGATGATTGGGAAGCCCATTGATTTTGTATTCCTGGGCAGTTGTACCAACGGCCGAATTGAAGATTTCAGGGCCTTTGCGTCCATTATTAGGGGTCGTCAAAAGGCCGATAATGTCACCGCATGGTTGGTTCCTGGGTCGCATCGCGTGGAAGAGGCCATAAAGGAAGAAGGTATTCTGGATATACTGCATGATGCTGGATTTGAACTAAGAGAACCTGGCTGTTCTGCATGCTTGGCCATGAACGATGACAAAATTCCTGCAGGAAAATATGCAGTGAGCACATCCAACAGAAATTTTGAGGGAAGACAAGGTCCTGGTGCCCGCACACTTTTGGCGAGTCCCTTGGTTGCGGCTGCAGCAGCAGTTACCGGAAAAGTGACCGACCCGAGAGAATTGCTGGAACTGCAAGAAGCCTAACCGGACCAGAAAATCATTGAACATTGATAATTAAGAAATAATGGCATACGATAAATTCAACATATTAACCAGCTCAGCCGTTCCACTTCCAATAGAAAATGTGGATACGGACCAAATAATACCCGCACGTTTCCTTAAGGCAACCGAACGTAAGGGTTTTGGTGACAATCTATTTAGAGACTGGCGATTTAACTCAGACGACACTCCGAAAGAGCACTTTGTGCTCAACAATCCCATCTACAGCGGAAAGATTTTGGTAGGTGGTAAGAACTTTGGTTCGGGGTCTTCAAGAGAGCATGCAGCCTGGGCAGTTTACGATTATGGTTTCCGCTGCGTGGTATCCAGCTTTTTTGCTGATATCTTCCGGAACAATTGCTTGAATATTGGAGTACTTCCTGTTCAGGTAAGTCCAGAGTTTTTGGACGAAATTTTCAAGGCCATTGAGACCAATCCAAATACGGAGTTGGAAATAAATCTTCCCGAGCAGACCATTACACTTTTGGAAAGCGGTGCAAAGGAAGGTTTTGCCATCAATGACTATAAAAAGGAAAATATGCTGAACGGTTTTGATGACATTGACTACTTGCTGAACATCCAGAACAATATTCAGGAATTCGCCCAAAATACCCCACTTTAAACCTTAAACCTTTTGCCTCGTTATTAAATTTTAATCGCATTCGTAAAAAGGAAATCCATGTCGCATAGAACGGTTGAAATTATGGACACCACCCTCCGTGATGGTGAACAAACCTCAGGAGTTTCCTTTTCGGCTTCCGAAAAACTCACCTTGGCCAAACTATTGTTGGAAGAGTTGAAGGTAGATCGTATTGAAGTGGCTTCGGCACGAGTTTCAGATGGCGAGTTTAAAGCGGTTAAAAATATCACAGAGTGGGCAAAATCTGAAGGGTATCTCCAAAAAGTGGAAGTGTTGACCTTTGTAGACAAGGGTGTTTCCCTAGATTGGATGGTAGCTACCGGCGCCAAGGTTCAAAATCTTCTGACCAAGGGCTCTCTGAATCATCTGACCCACCAGCTCAAGAAAACCCCGGATCAACATTTTAAGGACATTGGTGAAGTGATCAGCAAGGCTGAAACTTTGGGCATTACCACCAACGTTTATTTGGAGGATTGGAGCAATGGGATGCGCAACTCCCCCGAATACGTTTTTCACTTCCTGGATTTTCTGACGGCACAACCGGTAAAACGGATTTTGCTACCAGATACCCTGGGCGTATTAACACATCAGGAAACTTTTGATTTTCTAGATCAAATTATACAACGCTATCCAAACACCCACTTTGACTTCCATGGCCACAACGACTATGATCTTAGCGTTGCCAATGTTATGGAGTCGCTAAAAGCAGGCGTTCATGGACTTCACCTTACCGTTAATGGAATGGGAGAACGGGCGGGCAATGCGCCACTAGCAAGCGTGGTTGCCGTTGTGAACGATTTTATGCCCAATATAGCCATCAACGTCAAGGAATCTTCCTTGTACAAGGTGAGCAAACTGGTATCAGCATTTACCGGCTTTGGCATTCCGGACAACAAACCCATTGTTGGAGACAATGTTTTTACTCAAACTGCTGGCATACATGCAGATGGAGACAGTAAAAAGAATCTTTACTTTAATGATTTATTGCCCGAGAGATTTGGTAGAAAACGCAAATACGCTTTAGGAAAAACCTCCGGAAAAGCCAATATTCAAAAGAACCTTCAAGAGCTGGGATTGACCCTTAATGATGACGAACTTAAAAAGGTTACAGAGCGTATCATTGAACTTGGGGACAAGAAAGAAAGGGTAACCAAAGATGACCTGCCCTATATCATTTCGGATGTACTCGATTCAGAATGGCATCAGCAGCGCGTATTTGTGAAATCTTATGTGCTAACACATTCCAAAGGTCTTAAACCCTCTACCACTCTATCTATTGAAATTGATGGGAAGGCCTATGAGGAAAATGCTCAGGGCGATGGCCAGTTTGATGCCTTTATAAATGCCCTGAAAAAAGTATATGGCCGAGAGAAGATGGAATTGCCCAAATTAGTGGACTATGCAGTACGTATTCCTCCAGGGAGCACCTCTGACGCACTGTGTGAAACCATAATCACTTGGCAAACCAAGGAAAAAAGTTTTACTACGCGTGGATTGGATTCGGACCAAACCGTATCGGCAATCAAAGCCACCGAAAAAATGCTAAACCTATTTTAACATAGAATCAAGATTGGAAGAAACAAGATTCACAACCCAGCATACGGAAACAATACAACGACTGTGATATCTAAAATACCATCTCTAAAAACTGATAACTAACAACTCATAACCACCATATGAAATTAAACATAGCGCTTTTAGCCGGGGACGGAATAGGACCCGAAGTAATAGATCAGGCCGTAAAGGTAAGCGATGCCGTTGCGGCGAAATTCAACCATGAGATTAGCTGGACTCCCGCGCTTACCGGGGCCGCAGCAATTGATGCCGTTGGGGAGCCGTATCCAGATGAAACCCATGATATCTGTGCGAACTCTGATGCTGTGCTGTTCGGTGCCATTGGCCACCCACGCTTCGACAACGACCCATCGGCCAAGATTAGACCCGAGCAAGGCTTGCTAAAAATGCGGCAAAAGCTGGGATTATTCGCCAATGTGCGCCCCACCTTCACCTTTCCATCTTTGATTGATAAATCTCCCCTAAAAAGAGATCGGATAGAGGGTACTGACCTTATTATCCTGAGGGAACTAACGGGCGGGGTTTATTTTGGGGAACGTGGTCGAAAAGACGATGGTGATACGGCATTTGACACCATGACTTATCAACGTTTTGAAGTGGAACGGTTAGCCCGAAAAGGATTTGAAATGGCTATAAAGCGCGGCAAAAAACTGTGCTGTGTGGACAAAGCCAATGTGCTGGAGGCATCAAGACTTTGGAGAGAAACTGTACAGGCCCTAGAAAAAGAATATCCAGAAGTTGAGGTCTCCTATGAGTTTGTGGATGCAGTGGCTATGCGATTAATTCAGTGGCCCAAAGGATACGATGTCATTATCACAGCTAATTTGTTTGGGGATATTTTAACGGATGAAGCTTCCGTGATTTCTGGATCTATGGGATTGATGCCCTCCTCATCCGTGGGAAGCAAGGTTTCTTTATACGAACCCATTCATGGCTCGTACCCGCAGGCAGCGGGCAAGGATATTGCTAATCCACTGGCCACAGTACTTTCGGCCGCTATGCTGTTCGAAGATTTTAATTTGCCGGATGAGGCCCTAGCCATAAGGGATGTGGTGAATAAATCCCTAGCAGAAGGTGTGGTTACCGAAGACTTAGCTGAGGGCGGCAAAGCCTACAAGACCAGCGAAGTTGGCGATTGGCTTGCCGCGAATATTTAGATAAGCAATTATATAAACTCAAAGAGCCTCGGGGATTCCTGGGGCTTTTTTTTGAAATTGTGGGAAAATTCAAATTCAAAGCTCAAGTTCAAGACCAAAGCTCAAGTTCAAGATCAAATCTCAATGTCAAGCATCTGACATTTAAAGAATATAATCGGTGCTTAAAAAGTTGCTCACCTTGGCTTCCAGCAATTGCTCTATGGTCTCATTATTAAGGTCGTTGTCCTTAAAGGCCACAAACGTTCGTACTGAAAAGGAACGAAGAGCGTCATGAACACTTAAAGTAGATTGCGCCGAGTCTTTTCGGCCCGTAAACGGGTATACATCTGGGCCCCGCTGACAGGAACTATTCAAGTTTACCCGGCAAACAAGATTTGCAAGGGTATCAATTAGCGGAGATAGGGTATAAACATCCTTTCCAAACAAACTCACCTGTTGCCCGTAGTTTGATTCGGCCATATCATCCAAAGGTTCTTCAATATCTGTAAAGGAAACCACGGGAATTATCGGACCAAACTGTTCCTCTTCATACACACGCATATCCTTTGTTACAGGATAAAGTACCGCTGGCCAGATATAGTTATCAGAACGTTTCCCTCCCTTTTTGTTTTGGACTTTGGCGCCTTTGCCCTTGGCATCGTCCAATAAATCTTGAATATAATCCGGCTTTCCAGGTTCAGGTAGCGGTGTAAGCTTTACATCTTTGTCCCATGGATTTCCAAATTTAAGTGCGTCCACTTTTTCCGAAAATCGTTTAAGGAATTCTTCTTTTACATCCTCATGTACATAGACAACCTTGAGCGCTGTACAACGCTGTCCATTAAAAGACAATGTCCCGGCGATGCATTCATTAATGGTTAGGTCTAAATCTGCATCGGGGAGAATTATAGCGGGGTTCTTTGCCTCCAATCCAAGTACCAGTCGCAAACGGTTACTCTTAGGATGTTGATCCTGGAGCGCATTGGCCGACTTACTATTTCCGATAAGTGCCAGTACATCCACTTTTCCGGTCTTCATAATCGGTGCAGCAACTGCCCTACCGCGCCCAAAAAGAATGTTCACCACTCCTTTCGGAAAACTGCTTTGAAAAGCCTCTAACAATGGTGTAATTAACAACACCCCGTGCTTTGCTGGTTTAAAGATGGTGGTATTCCCCATAATTATGGCCGGAATCAATAGAGCGAAAGTTTCGTTCAACGGATAATTGTATGGCCCTAGACATAGCACTACACCAAGTGGTCCTCTTCGAATATGTGCATACACCCCATCGTGTTTAGAAAACTTGGCTGAATTACGGTCCAATTGCTTGTAATCCTCAATGGTATCGTAGATATATTCCACAGTACGATCGAACTCTTTATAGGAATCTGGCATGGACTTCCCTATTTCCCACATCAATAATTTAACCACCTCCTCACGTTTTTCCTCCATCTTTTTTACAAAAGATTCCATGCATTCGATGCGATCTTTAACTTTCATGGTAGGCCAAACACCCTGCCCTTGATCATAGGCCCCTACAGCCGCATCAAGAGCCTCCATAGCTTCCGTTTCTCCCATATCCGGGATGCTGCCCAAAATGGTATGTGCATAATCGTCAGTAGATGAAATAGTGGATATAACATCAGTGTTCTTACCCTTCCATTCACGTAATTCACCATTGACCAAGTATGTTTTTTGATGTATTTGGTCGGTGATTTGAAGTGCTTCAGGTATTGCTGATTTTGCAGGCATATTATTGAAGTTTATGTAATTAGTCTATGTTGTTTTTTAACCGAAAATTGAAAACAAATCTACTATAAAAATGCTTGGAATATGCACGTTTTCAAAGCTTTATCTACGCAAACGATATAGTTTTACGGATTGCACAAAAAGAAATTTATTCCAGTCTTTTTTAGACGAGATATTGAAACAAATCAGGTTTGTTGTTAAGATAATCCCCGAAAAAATTTCTAGCTTTCATACGAGCTATCAATGGTTCCAAATCCTCAGGGGACTTTAACTCAATGCCCACCACAGCGGGAGCGTTTTCCCTACTCGATTTTTTCGAATACTCAAAATGGGTTATATCGTCATTTGGCCCCAAAATATCGGCCACAAATTCCTTTAAGGCACCCGGACGCTGGGGAAACCTTATTATAAAGTAATGCTTAAGCCTTCCATGGAGCAGTGCCCTTTCCTTAATCTCCGCTGTTCGCGTAATATCATTGTTGCTACCGCTAACGATGCAGACTACGTTTTTCCCCAGCATCTCCTCCCTAAAATAATCCAATGCCGCTATAGTAAGTGCTCCAGCTGGCTCAACCACAATGGCATCCCTGTTGTATAGCTCTAAAATCGTCTGGCAGACTTTCCCTTCGGGTACAGTTTCCATTCGATAAAGGTGGTCCCTGCAAATTGGGAAAGTATATTCCCCTACTTTTTGCACTGCAGCCCCGTCGATAAACTTGTCTATTTGTGAAAGTTGCACCAACTTACCTTCTTGCATGGACAGCTTCATGGAAGGTGCCCCTTCCGGCTCCACACCAATGATTTTGGTTTCGGGTGATAAAGCTTTGAAAGTAGCACATAACCCCGAGGCGAGTCCTCCCCCACCTACGGCGACAAAAACATAGTCGATTGGCTCTGTGGTTTGATCTAAAAGCTCCAGCCCTACTGTTGCCTGACCTTCAATGGTTTTGGGGTCATCGAACGGATGGACAAAGGTCTTTCTTTTCATTTTACAAAAGTCCATGGCCGCACTGTACGAGTCATCAAAAGTATCTCCGTCCAAAACAACCTTGACCCTATCACCCCCAAACATCTTTGTCTGGTCTATTTTCTGTTTTGGGGTAACCACCGGCATAAAAATCGTACCATCTACTCCCAAGTGCTTGCAAGCAAAAGCCACTCCTTGAGCGTGGTTACCCGCACTTGCGCAGACCACGCCCTGTTTCAGTTCCTTAGGGGAAAGGGAGCTAATTTTATTGAACGCACCTCGAATCTTATAACTTCGAACACGTTGCAAGTCCTCTCTTTTCAGAAGGATATTTGCATCGTAGTTCTTGGAATATCGGATACTATGTTGCAAGGGAGTTTCCGAAACCACCTGTCCAATAGTCTTAGCCGCTTCCTGAATATCGGACAGCTTGGGAAAGTAAAGGGGCACGTTAGAATCATGCCCCTTTTCTTGTTTTGTATTTAGGTTGTTTTTCATAGAAAAACAGCTTTTCCAGTGTTACTCGGATTATTACACGATAGGCTTCATGGCCGTCATGGACTCGCGCAATCTTGCACCAACAATTTCCACGGGATGTTCTCGCAAAGCCTTGTTCACCGCAATCAATTTCATATTGTCCACCCCATTGTCCTTGCTTTTCCCATAATGGGTGCCGATGATATCCGTCTCCACTGTTTTCATGAAACCTTCCAAAAGTGGCTTGCAGGCATGATCAAACAGATAACATCCATATTCGGCCGTATCCGAAATCACTCGGTTCATCTCGAAGAGTTTTTTTCTTGCGATGGTATTCGCGATCAATGGTGTTTCATGCAAGGATTCGTAATAGGCAGATTCCCCAATAATCCCAGATTCGGTCATGGTTTCATAGGCCAATTCCACCCCAGACTTTACCAAAGCCACCATAAGCACGCCATTGTCATAATATTCTTGTTCCGAAATCTCATCGTTTCCGGCCGGAGTTTTTTCAAATGCGGTCTCTCCTGTAGCAGCTCTCCAATCCAAAAGGTTTTTATCCCCATTGGCCCAATCTTCCATCATTGTTTTTGAAAAATGACCGCTCATTATATCATCCATATGCTTTTGGAATAGGGGGCGCATTATCGACTTCAACTCTTCAGCCAAATCAAAAGCCTTAATCTTTGCGGGATTCGACAAGCGATCCATCATATTGGTAATACCTCCATGCTTTAAGCCTTCGGTGATGGTCTCCCATCCGTATTGAATCAGTTTTGAAGCATATCCTGCATCAACTCCTTTTTCAATCATTTTATCAAAACACAGTATGGAACCAGTTTGCAACAATCCACAAAGGATGGTCTGTTCCCCCATTAAATCCGACTTCACTTCGGCAACAAACGACGACTCCAAAACTCCAGCCTTATGTCCACCTGTACCAGCGGCATACGCCTTGGCCTGAGCCAATCCCTTGCCTTCCGGGTCGTTCTCAGGGTGAACCGCTATTAGGGTAGGAACTCCGAATCCCCTTTTATACTCCTCCCTAACTTCCGAGCCTGGGCTTTTTGGCGCAACCATAATAACGGTTAAGTCTTCGCGCACCTGCATGCCTTCCTCCACAATATTAAAGCCATGTGAATACGAAAGGGTGGCACCTTGCTTCATCAGCGGCATAACAGTACTCACTACATTGGTGTGCTGCTTGTCCGGCGTAAGGTTAATGACCAAATCTGCAGTTGGGATTAGGTCTTCATAGGTTCCCACATTGAAATTGTTTTCTTTGGCATTTTTAAAGGATTGACGCTCCTCTTTGATTGCCGCCTCTCTAAGCGCATAGGAAATATCCAATCCTGAATCACGCATGTTCAATCCTTGGTTAAGCCCTTGGGCACCGCAGCCTACGATTACAATTTTCTTTCCCTTAAGGGCCGTAACGCCATCTGCAAATTCGCCAGCTTCCATAAACCGACATTTTCCCAATTGGGTCAATTGATCTCGAAGCGATAGCGTATTAAAGTAATTTGTCATCTTGGTTTTTATTAAGTGCTATTTATTGATTTTGAAATTCTGCTAAAATATTTGTAATCGGCATGGTAGCCTTGGTCACGGCAATCCTACCAGATCGAACAAACTGCATGATGCCATAAGGTTCCAAGGCATCGTGCATTTCATCTATCTCATGACGTCTTCCAGTTTTGGCCAATACAAAGAAATCGCGGGCCACGGTGACAATTTGGGAATTGCTATCCTTTATGATATTCTGGATTTGACGTTCATCGAAAAGTAGGTCCGAAGCAATTTTGAACAAAGCGGACTCCTGATAAATGGTCTCGTCGTCAGTATGGTAATAGGCTTTTATGACCTCGATTTGCTTCTCAATCTGTCCCACAATTTTACGCGCCCAATCTTCAGTTGAATATATTACAATAGTAAATTTTGAAACATTCTCAATTTCTGATTTAGAAACATTTAGACTTTCTATATTAATGTGTCTCTTTAAGAATATTCCTGATATTCTATTCAACAGTCCTACATTATTTTCCGAGTATACGGAAATGGTGTACCATTGTTTTTCCATACCTATTTTATTTTGACGGCCACAATCACTCCTGTGGACCAATCCATTTTTGTTAATACAAAATCCTCTCTTTTCTCCAAGATGTCAACCAGTGATTTAGCAAGTTCTTCATGTCCATCTGGCCAGTTAGGCTGCTTCTTCATATCGTCGATTACATAGTAACCACCCATATTTACCATGGACAAAGCTTTATCAAGAGTACTATATTTTCCCGGCCATGCATCTGCAAATATTAAATCAAAACCATCTCCAGTGTACTCCTTAAGCCATACCTCCCCATCACAACAAAAAAGCTTAAGTCTTGCTTCCTTGTGAAAAAACTCTTTTGCGATATCAATTAAATCGCCATCATTATCCAAACTGATGGCGCATGAATCCTTGTCCATCCCGTCCAAAATCCAAGCTAATGATAGCCCCATTCCAGTACCCAATTCCAAGAAACTCCCACCACGTTTTGAGGCGACCAAAGTTTTCAGAAGCGTTCCAATGTATAAATCAGAAGGCATGGTGAACCCAACTTCCTTGGACTTGGAAACCAAATCGGAATACACCTTTGGTGCATCTAAAATATTGGTCTGGTCCATCTACTTCAATCGAATATCTGAAACCGAAGCTCCTGAGGGAATCATTGGAAATACATTATCCTCCTTTTCCACCCGCACCTCTAAAAAGTATGGATTCTTGGAAGCAATCATCTCCGTTACCGCATCTTGAAGCTCTGAACGTTCTGTTACTCTTCTTGATTGGATATGGTAGCCTTCTGCAATTTTCACAAAATCCGGATTGGTCATCACGGTGGACGCATACCTGCTTTCGAAGAAAAGCTCTTGCCATTGACGCACCATACCTAAATGGTCATTGTTCAGCACAACAATCTTGACTGGGACATTATGTTGGAAAATGACTCCCAGTTCTTGAATGGTCATTTGATAGCCGCCATCACCAATAATAGCAACAACTTCGCGCTCCATAGCGCCCATTTTAGCACCTATAGCCGCAGGCAATGCAAATCCCATAGTTCCCAAACCACCTGAGGTGATGTTACTTTTGGTCTGTTTGAACTTGGCATATCTGCACGCAATCATCTGATGCTGTCCAACATCAGTAACAATCACGGCCTTATGTTCCGAGGCGATGTTGATTTGCTCAATCACCTCACCCATCGTTAATCCATCCTTAGTAGGTGTTATATCTTTTTTTATGACGGTATCGTATTCTATTTGATACTTCTTATCAAATTCAGTCCGCCATGCCGTATGCTCATTTTTGTTGATCAAGGGCAACAAAAGCCCAAGAGTTTCCTTGGCATTTCCAAGTACCGCGACATCTGCCTTTACATTTTTATTGATTTCAGCAGGGTCTATTTCAAAATGAACGACCTTGGCCTGCTTGGCATAGGTATCCAAACTTCCAGTTACCCTGTCATCAAATCGCATTCCAATGGCTATAAGCACATCGCATTCATTTGTGAGCACATTGGGGCCATAATTTCCATGCATCCCAACCATGCCAACATTCAAGGGGTGGCTCGTATCCATGCCAGATAGTCCTAAAATGGTCCACGCTGCAGGGATTCCTGCTTTTTCCACCAAGGCTTTCAATTCGTCCTCTGCCTCCCCTAGAATAATCCCCTGTCCAAAAACAATATAGGGTCTCTTGGCATTGTTTATCAATTCCGCGGCTTGTTTCAACGAATTTTGGTCTGGTTTCGGGATTGGCTTATAACTTCTAACACCTGTGCACTTCTCATAGACAAAGTCCAACTCATCAAACTGGGCATTTTTCGTAATATCAACCAATACTGGGCCAGGTCTTCCAGACCGTGCAATATAAAACGCCTTGGCCATTATCTCTGGAATCTCACTTGCTTTGGTCACTTGATAGTTCCATTTAGTCACCGGAGTTGAAATGCCTACAATATCAGTCTCTTGAAAAGCATCCGAGCCCAACAAGTGCCTCGGTACTTGACCTGTAATACAGACCATAGGTGTGGAATCAATCTGGGCATCCGCCAGTCCGGTAACCAGATTGGTAGCCCCAGGTCCAGAAGTGGCCATGGCCACCCCGACTTTTCCGCTCACCCGGGCATAACCTTGCGCAGCATGGGTTGCCCCCTGCTCATGTCGGGTCAAAATATGAGTCAATTTATCTTGAAACTTGTACAGCTCGTCATACACAGGCATAATGGCGCCTCCAGGGTAGCCATAAATTAGGTCTACACCCTCAGCCAACAGACAATGGATAATGGCCTCCGCCCCACTTATTCTGATGGCAGCCTGCTTCTCGTTCTTAACTTTTTGGGCTTTTAATGTTTCCATAGTTCTCGTTTTTGGCAAGTACTTACCAATATTTTACTGTACTTATGCTAGAGTAAATCTGTTACACAGCCTTGTGAAGCTGACGAAACCGTCTTGGCATATTTGTATAAACTTCCTTTTCTTACTTTTAATTCGGGTTGTGTCCAGGCTTGTTTTCTTGAAGCCAGCTCAGTTTCCGAAACATCAACGGTAATGCTGTTTTTCTCTGCATCGATGGTAATGATGTCCCCATCCATTACTAGCCCTATTGTTCCACCATCCTGTGCTTCAGGAGCTATATGCCCCACCACAAAACCATGTGTTCCCCCGGAAAAACGCCCATCTGTGATCAAAGCCACATCCTTGCCCAAACCTGCACCCATTATTGCAGCTGTAGGTTTCAACATTTCTGGCATCCCCGGCCCTCCCTTTGGGCCTTCATAGCGAATAACGACCACATCACCTTTTTTTACCAAACCATTTTTGATACCATCATTAGCTTTAAACTCTCCCTCAAAAACCTTGGCGGGACCTGAAAAATGCAAACCTTCTTTTCCAGTGATTTTAGCCACAGCACCTTCTTCGGCCAAGTTGCCATATAGAATTCGGAGATGTCCTGTTTCCTTGATAGGATTGTCCAAATCCTTCATCACCTGTTGCCCTTCGGTCAAGTCCGGAACATTGGCAAGATTTTCTGCAACCGTCTTTCCAGTGACTGTCAAGCAATCTCCATGCAACATATTATGTTTCAACATGAATTTCATTACCGCCGGAACGCCACCCACCTTGTGAAGGTCCTCCATTAAATATTTTCCACTAGGTTTTAGGTCGGCCAAAAACGGGGTAGTGTCACTAATTCGTTGGAAATCCTCAAGAGTAAAATCGATTTCCGCTGCCTTGCTAATCGCAAGAAAATGAAGCACTGCATTGGTGGACCCACCAAGCACAGTAATTAGTCGCACAGCATTTTCCAAGGATTTTTTGGTAATAATATCGCTGGGTTTGATGTCATTTTCCAATAGATATCTCAATGCCTTTCCTGAGTCGACACAATCCTGTTTTTTACGATCACCGACGGCAGGGTTAGAAGAATTGTAAGGCAATGCCATGCCCAAAGCCTCTATTGCTGAAGCCATGGTGTTTGCGGTGTACATACCTCCGCAGGCTCCGGCACCAGGACAGGCATTTTGAATGACATTTTTGTATTCGGATTCGTTCATCTTTCCGGCAACCTTCTCTCCCCAAGCCTCAAAAGCCGAAACCACATCCAATTTTTTATTGCCAAGACAGCCAGAGGCTATGGTGCCTCCGTAGACCAAAACGGAAGGGCGGTTCAAACGAATCATGGCCATAAGTGCTCCGGGCATATTCTTGTCACAGCCCACAACGGTAACCAATCCATCATAGTTCATTGCTTGTACCACAGTCTCCATAGAATCTGCAATGATATCCCTTGAAGGTAAGGAATATCGCATTCCATAAGTCCCCATTGAAATACCATCACTTACCCCAATGGTATTGAAAATCAAACCTACCAAATCTCCCTGCTGAACACCCTCCTTTACATAGGTTGACAATTCATTTAGGTGCATATTACAAGGATTACCTTCATAGCCCGTGCTTCCAATTCCAATTAACGGTTTTTGAAGGTCTTCTTCTGTCAAACCTATTGCATGCAACATCGCTTGCGCTGCAGGCTGCGTAGGGTCCTGGGTAACGTTTTTACTATACTTGTTCAATTCCATTATTGATTTTCTTTCCGAAAGGGTATTCTATTGAATTTACTCTAGCATCCAAAGATAGATGTTTCCAAACCTCCATATTTTTAACAGTTTTTGGGCTTATAAAGCCATTTAAATTAATAGTTATTTATCTATTTGATTATCAGTATTTTAAATCCATATAAAATCCCATATTCATTTCTTTTCCAAGGCATAAAAAAAGGCCTGTATCTTTTAGGATACAGGCCTTTTTAATCAATAGCAAGTCTGTATCATTCCATGGCTGGAACAATAATGACGACGCTAATGACCAAATTTTGTCTATTCATACTTCAAGTGTACAAAAAAAGATAGTAAATACCAAGATGAACCAAAAATTCTTAAATCAATTTAAAAGAGATGGAGTCTCCAAATTTCCTTTGGGCCAACAGACCTATTGCCTCTTCTGAAAGCTGCAAGACCCTAGGGTACCCTCCAGTGGTCTGCCCGTCTTTCATAAGGATAATTAAACGGCCGGCAGGCGTGAACTGTACCGTACCGGGCAGCGTTCCCGAAGTAAGCATGGAGTATTTATGCCCTGGAAGCAATTCTGCAAGCTGATAGGCCATTCTGTTGTTCTTCTCAGAAACGGTAAAGGGCTGGGCGAACAAAGTGGCTAATTGTGAATCTGATAAAATGGAAAATTCTGGGCCTCTAAATACTTCGAGTTCGTTTTGTTGAAACTTATTTTCAACTTTTAGCCCAGATAAGGCCGGCTCAAATGCGACGGTTTCTTCATAACGGAGCTCATCACCATCTTTCAAGCATTTTTTTTGAGTTATAGGAATATATTGCGACCTGCTTCCCAAAACAACAGGGGTTTCCAATCCACCTTTAATTGCCAAATAACTTCTAAATCCATTTTCCATTTTGCCGTAAGACAAAATATCTCCCTTGCCGATTTTTAGCACTTGATATTGCGATACGGGCTCGTTATTTAAAGTGGGCGAAATGTTAGCACCTGATAGGCAGATGAACGTTGGCGCTTCAAAAAGCAAAGTGGGCCCAGTCATGGTAATCTCCAAAGCAGCGGCATCCAAAGCATTCTCCAGAAGTTGATTAGCTTTTTTGACAGCTTCGGTATCCATGGCTCCCGATACCGGCACTCCCATGTCCCTGTATCCAAATCGACCTAAATCTTGGATGGACGTAAAAAATCCTGACTTGAGGACCTTAAGCATTTAACCTCTTTTTTTGTGGTTGATATATACCGACTTCAGCTTCAATCTTTTTGAGATCATACGCTGCTTTGGAAATAGGTTCAAACTGAATCTTATCCCCTACCTTAACAAAACACGGTTGCTCTTTTGAAATATCAAAAATGGGAATCGGACAACTCCCGATTATATTCCAGCCACCAGGGGAGTTTTGAGGATAAATTCCTGTTTGTTTTCCGGCCAATCCAACCGAACCTCTGGCCACGGATAACCTAGGCTCTTTTCGTCTGGGGATTTCCAATTGCTGAGGTAATCCCCCCAAATACATGAAACCCGGTAAAAACCCTATCCCATATACTGTATACTGGTAAGCTGTATGTTCCCTGATAAGCTCATCAATGGTCATCCCCAATACTTCGGCCGCTTCTTTTAAATCCAGCCCGAATTCCTCCTCGTAACATACAGGAAGTTTCCAAAGGAAGCCATTACTATGTTTGGTTTTTACTTTTATCCCCTCATAGGCGGATAAAATCTGAGTTTTGACCTGTTCAAAATCAATATTCTGTCTTGTGTTAACCAAGGTTAGGGAATTATATGCCACCGACACTTCCCAATTGGGTAGTCCCAGGTTTTTAAAACTGTCCACAAAATCAAGGATTTCTGCTAAAATGGATTCGCTCACTTGGGCAGGCCATTCCACGAGTACGGCTCTTTGCCCAAATGGCTCTATGCGAAGGGGGTGGTTTTTCACTTTTGTACGAGTACCTTATGTTTAGGCAATTCCTGTGAAAGATACGTTAATATTTGTAATGCAGAGGGCGTATCTCCATGAATGCACAGGGTTTCCGCTTGGAGTTTAACTTTTTTCCCGTCCACCGTAAAAACGGTATCATTTTTAACAATGGGCAATACATGTGTCAAAACTATTTCAGGGTCCTCGATAAGTGCATTGGCCGACTTTCTGGAAACCAGACTCAAATCTGGGTTGTAGTTTCTATCTCCAAAGGCCTCATACTTAATTGTCAATCCTTTTTCCAAGGCCATTTTTGCAACAACAGAGCCGAAGGGAACATATAATGGCACTGAAAGGCCAAACTCCTTAGCCGTGTTTAAATAGAGTTGCGCCAAACCAATATTTTTGGCAGTCTCATTGTATAATGCTCCATGGGCCTTAATGTGGTTCATGACCATACCTTCCCTATCCAAAATATCTTGAAAATCTTTTAACTGCTGCAAAATACTTTGTTTAAGATCCAAATTGGAAATGGTCATCACTTCCCTTCCAAAGTTCGCCTTGTCTGGGTATGAGGGATGGGCACCAACCTTCACCTCATGTTTCTTGGCCAATCTGACCACTTCGGACATTATCTCTAAATCACCGGCGTGTCCGCCACAAGCCACATTGCAAGAGCTTATATGCGGAAAGAGTTCTGCTTCGTTTCCAACTCCCTCCCCTACGTCACAGTTAATGTCTATAATCCAGTGCTCCATTTAGAACAATCCAATAACCTTTAGTATACTTTTTACCCCTAAAAACACAGAAAAAAGCACAATGATGAGTCCAAAAACATTCTGAATTCCAGAGTTACGATGCTTGCCCATTACAGACTTTCGGTTCACGATCCAAAGTAATAAAATGGCCATTACCGGTAAAAGCACCCCGTTTGCAATCTGTGCAAACTGAATAATCTGAATCGGTTTAATATTGAACGACAAAAAGAAAACACCAAGTGCCAGTACCATGGTCCAAATGAACCTGAACCGCTTATCTTGCATTCCCCCTTTCCAACCCAAACAATTACTGGCCACAAAAGCGGCAGCTAAGGGAGCGGTAATCGCAGAGGTAATACCTGCGGCTATTAATCCTACAGCCATAAATAAAATTGCACTCTTTCCAAAAAGAGGTTCCAAACCTTTGGCCAAGTCCATGGCATTGCCAACCTTGCCCATGGGAGCTGCAGCCGCAGCAATCAAAATAGCCATGGACACTATTCCACCAAGTCCAATAGATATTATGGTATCCCACCTTACTGACTTTAGTTCGCGTGTCGATTTCCATTTTTCTTGGGCCAATGAAGCATGTAAAAACAGATTATACGGAACCACCGTAGTTCCCACCAATGCCACCACGGTCAGTACACTGCCATTGGGCAATCCCGGAACCAACAAACCCTCAAGCACTTCAAGAATTGGAGGTTTGGTCAATATCGCGGCCAGTAAAAAGCAAATCCCCATTACACCGACCAAAGCAGCAAAAATCTTTTCCAAGGCCTTGTACCCACTGAACCATAGCAGAATAAAGGCAAAAATTCCAATAATTAATGGGTAGAATGAAGAAATCGCTCTCTTACCAAACAAACCCTCCAATCCCAAGGTAGCCCCTCCAATGTTACCTGCTTCATATGCTGCATTGCCAATTAATATGGCAAACAGCACTATGACGATTACCGATGTCCGTATCCATTTCGTTCTAAGTTCTTTTCTGACAACATCCATCAATCCGCTTTGGGTCACCACCCCAATACGTCCTGACATTTCTTGAAGAACAATGGTAGCCCCTACGGAAAGTAATACAGCCCATAGAAGTGCGTAGCCAAAGTTTACGCCGGCCAAGGTACATACGGTAATAGTTCCCGGGCCAACAAACGCAGCTGCCACCAAAATTCCTGGGCCAATTCTTTTAAGCATATAGGTTCAATTTGTTAGGTTCAAAGTAAGCTGTTTTGCCTAAAAACTTGCATTTCATCCAAAAAAATGCATTTCGTCTAAAAATGGGGTGTTGTACATCGATATTTTATACGAATATGAAAATAGCAAAGTTATAATAGTCCCAAATCAAATAATTGACCTAAACTTAGCCAATACTCATGACATGTAAGGATTGTGGTAAAGACATCGGACATGACGAACACAAAGCATCTCTAGAATCACTAGGCATTGAATTGTGCGAAAGACATAGCCGACTTATCAAAAAAATCATACTGAACAACAATACACCGCTTGAGGCGATTCATCTCTTTTATGCCTTAAAGGAAGCAGGCGCACATCCTATGTTGGAATGGTGGGATGGAAAAAAATCTGTGGACATCGCTATTTCCAGAGTGAAACTTAATATTGAGATCGATAAGGATTACAATATGATTACCCACGAACAGGCCATTAGTGACCTGGAAGAAGCCATGCATTCCTTTAAAAATGGGTTTACCACCATACGGATTCCGCATCTTGCCGTGAAGTATTACCTGAAAGATACCGTACAAAATATTTTAGGAATCATAGACGGATTAAAGGCGAATATTAAGGCTATCTAATTAGGAAACAACACTTGGTGGCCTATAGGGCTTTCCTTGTACTCCAAAATATTGATCACAATAGGATGCTCTCCAATATTCTCAAGGTCGTTGGTATAGTCCTTGCCCTTGTGTTCACGGTATTCTGTATCTCCCGGATCTAGTTTGAGCATATCTATTTTACCATTGCCATGACGGGTTAAGGCCAAGCCACCGGTGACGCAGACCCAACTGTAATTGGTATTATGTTTTCTAAAGGGAATTCGTTCTCCAGGATTCAATCTTAAGTCCCATAATTTGACATTCTCATTTTCAAATACAAGCTTATCACCAAGGGACTGGGAAATGTTTTTATGTAACAGTTCATCTATCTTCTCTTGCTCCCACGGGTCAAAATTGCCCACGGGATTCAATTCTACGCACTGCATAACCGTATGTTAAAAAGGGGTGCAAATTTACTCGCTTAAAACACATTAACACCTACAAATCAGAGTTTTAACTCAAATTTTAAATAAATATAATTTCAGCCGTTACTTTTTAGAGGATTCATGAAAACTCCTTCAAATTTCAAAGGATTCCTTATCAAGAACAGTTCATAAACTGCAATATCGGACCGGGTCTAAGCGATAAGAAATATGCCATATATCCAATAAAACCAACAGCCAACCGATTTTCTATCGTACCCATATTCTGTGAGTTATATTTATTTTCTGTTTTAACAGAGTCATTATTATGGGAAACAATCTTATCGTAAATTTCACACCTACTGGAATGATACCCACCAAGGAAATGACCCCCCATGTTCCTATTATCGTTCCAGAAATCGTTGATCAAGTATTGGAAGCGTCAGAATTGGGAATCACAATGGTGCACTTACATGCACGAGATTCGCAAACGGGCGTACCTACCTACAAGAAGGAAATCTATGGTGAAATCATTGAAGGAATTAGAAAGTATGATCCAGAGTTGGTGATTTGCGTATCGCTCAGCGGTCGCAATTTTTCTGAATTTGAAAAGCGTTCAGAGCCTTTGTTCCTTGAGGGCGCCCTTAAACCTGATATGGGTAGCCTGACACTGAGTTCGCTCAATTTCAACGCTACCGCTAGCACAAACTCACCGGAGATGATTCAAAAACTTGCCAAAACTATGTTGGAAAATGGAATCATCCCTGAATTAGAGGCTTTTGATATAGGAATGATCAATTATGCAAAATACTTGGCTAAAAAAGGCTTGATCAAGCCGCCCTATTATTTTAATCTTATTCTTGGCAATATTGCGTGTGCACAAGCCAATCTGTTAAACGCTGGAATAATGATCAACGATTTACCAGAAAAATCACTTTGGAGTTTAGCAGGGATTGGAAACGCCCAATTGAAAATGAATTCCATTGGAATAGCCATAGGCGGAGGAGTTCGAGTGGGTATAGAAGATAATATCTGGTACGACACCAAACGCACCAAATTGGCTTCAAACAATAGTTTAATAAAAAGAATCCATACCATAGCACAAGCCAATGAAAGGAAAATAATGCCAGCTTCAGAATTTAGGGCCTTAATGAACATGGCTCCAGGAAATGGTTCATATGGTTTAAAAAGATAATGTGAGTTTAGAAAAACAGAATAGGAATTACACTCTATCGTTAATTAGAAACAGGTTTAAAAACGGCTTGGTGCTTTACAGTCTGCGCAACCTTTTAACCCGGACCGGGATTGATATTGATTTATATTATTGGGTAAAAGAAGGGCATGCTGAATATGTGATTCCCGAATCTCGTGATAAAGAAACCCAATATAATTTTGAAATACTTGGAGTAAAAGATATAGAAGCTATGCGATCATTGCGAATGCGATCCAATAAATTCGAAATGGTCAAAGGGATAAAAAGAGGTCAAAAATGTGTTGCCTTCAAAGATGGTGATAAAGTAGCTGCCCTAATGTTTATTGAGTACAATGATATTATCATAAACAATAAAAAAATTCAACTTGATGAAGATGAAGCTTACTTGCTTAACATGTATACAATGAACGACTACAGAGGTCGTAATTTAGCTCCTTTGTTAAGGCACAGATCATACGAACTATTGAAAGCAGAGGGTATAACTAAAATCTTCAGTGTTACAGAATACTTCAATAACTCTTCTAGAAAGTTTAAGGAAAAACTTAATGCTGAAAATGTTTCGTTATACTTTTGCCTTGGGTTGTTCCGAAAAAAGTATTGGACCTTTAAGCTAAGGGACTTTCAAAAAAACTGAAATCACCCCAACCACCCTTCTCTATCCAAACTGCGATATTGGATGGCTTCACTGATATGAGATTCGTTAATTTCTGTTTCATTTGCCAAGTCGGCGATGCTTCTTGCTACCTTTAAAATTCGGTCATATGCCCTGGCAGATAGGTTCAATCTTTCCATAGCTCCTTTCAATAGCGTTTTCTGTGATTCGCCCAAAACACAAAACTTTCTTATTTGCTTGGTGTTCATTTGTGCATTATAGTGAACATGTCCAAATGAAGCAAAGCGTTCTGTTTGTATGAACCTTGCCATTACCACACGTTGTCTGATCTCGGCACTAGTTTCTCCCTTCGACTCATTGGAAAGTTTATCGAAAGGAACTGGAGAGACCTCAATATGGATATCTATTCGGTCTAAGAGAGGTCCTGATATCTTACCCAAATAGCGTTGCATCTCCATTGGGGAGGAAGTCACCGGGGCATCCGGGTCATTGAAATAGCCGCTAGGACTTGGGTTCATACTGGCCACCAGCATAAAACTACTGGGGTAGGTAACCGTAAACCGTGCCCTCGCAATGGTCACTTCACGATCTTCCATAGGCTGTCTCATCACTTCCAACACCCGCCGTTCAAACTCTGGAAGCTCATCTAGGAACAGTACCCCATTGTGCGAAAGTGAAATTTCACCTGGTTGCGGATAACTTCCCCCTCCTACAAGTGCAGCACTACTTATCGTATGGTGCGGATTCCTAAAAGGTCGCTGGTTCATGAGCCCAACATTTTTGACCTTCCCCACTACACTATGTATCTTGGTTGTTTCCAAAGCTTCTTGAAGAGTCATTGGGGGCAAAATAGATGGTAATCGTTTGGCCAACATCGTTTTTCCAGAACCTGGAGGGCCTATTAAAATAATATTATGTCCTCCAGCCGCTGCAATTTCCATACAACGCTTTATACTCTCTTGCCCCTTAACATCCATAAAATCGAAGTCTGGAAAATCCTGGTTTTTATAGAATTGTTCTTTCAGGTCTATAGCGGTCTTGGGCAGCGGTTTTCCCAAGTCAAAAAAATGTATCACCTCTTCTATGCTTTCCACCCCATGCACATCCAGCTTATCCACAACGGCGGCTTCCATTGCATTGACCTTGGGTAAAATAAATCCTGTAAACCCATCTTTCTTAGCTTGTAAAGCGATGGGCAATGCCCCTTTTATGGGTTGTAGTTTTCCGTCCAGGGACAATTCACCCATAATCAAATACCTGTCAACATGTTCGGACTTCATCTGCCCTGAAGCCGATAGAATACCGATAGCCAATGTTAAATCATAGGCCGAACCTTCTTTACGAAGATCGGCAGGAGCCATGTTTATGGTAATTTTCTTACCCGGAATTCTATATCCATTGTTCTGCAAGGCCGCGGCAATCCGATAGTTACTCTCCTTTATGGCATTATCCGGGAGACCCACCAAATGATACCCTATTCCTTGATCAACGTTGACTTCTACACTAATGGTTTGGGCCTCCACCCCAAATACGGCACTTCCATATACTTTTACGAGCATCTTTTACATTTAGAATCTTAAAAGTAAAATTGCACGGAAAACAAAAGTGCACTATTTGATGGTTACCCCATTTGAATTGACGAGTATACCATTTAATCTAATAACCACATTAGTTGATTGGCAAAGTCCATTAGGAATGGAAGACTTATTTAACCATAAACTGCCGAGAGATGGACACCGGATTCCCGGTTGCCGAAAAGCCTTCCAAGGTCAACAAATAAGTCCCGGAGACATCAGATGTAAACAATTCCAACTCCTCGGAGCCATCGGCTAAATCTAATTTTGGAACCCATAAAAGCTGATATCTAAAATCTGGAACCCTGTCATTTGTATTGTCTCCAGTATAGGTTTGATTAAAGTACTGTTTCTTGGGTTGAGGCTTGAACAGGTCCACATTCACAATATTCGGGGTGTAAAAACTGGAATAAAAATCGCCTTCAATAGTTTTAAAGGAGAGCACTCCCTGGAATACCTGTTGCCCTAAAATCACCTTATTTCTGGCAAAACTAATCGACTTTATTTTTTTGGCGCCGAAGTCCATAAATTCCTCATGTCTCTTTACAAAAAGGCCATCTACAAAAACCATTGGTCTCAGGTTCAAATCGGTAAATCCTTCTTCGGGTCTAATTTCAAACCAGCGGTCCCCATTGTCCAATCGTCTTACCGATACTTGGTCAACTACCTCTACAATGGTTTCCTGGATGCTATTGAAACGTGTATAGTCATCCAAATCATAATGTTCCGTATAGTTTCGGTAAAATGGTTTGGCATGCTGGGCAGGAATTATCGAGTCAGACTTCACAGCCCGGAATCCATTCTCAATTTGGTTTTGAATACTTTTTTCTAGGATCAACGCTCCCATTTCTTTGGAAAGTTTGAATTCGACCACTTGTACACCAGGGTAAGCCGCTTTGTTCTCGTCCATTCGAATCTCATAGGATCCTGAATCTTCAGCTAAAACTTGGAGCGCCGCGGTCACATTGTCATATTCTTGATCAACCACAAATCTGAACCTTCCTTGGGCATCAGAAGTGGCAACATTGAAAAGATAATCTTCTCCGGGTAATGATAGCGAAATCTTTACTTCACCAACAGGTGTCCCACCTTCTTTGTTTACTATGGTTCCTGAAATTACTTCTCCTCTTATTTCGGGAAGATTTTGAACGGTACTAGGAGCTTGGGCCGTACTTTCACGGTTCACATAATCTTTGAAAAAAGCCTGAGCCGATATTTGAGAAGGAGCGTCCATTTGGTCCAATTTTCTAACGGAAAGCCCATAATTACCATTGGCGAAATTCTCATTTTCAGTGCTAAAAGTGATGGTCAACTTCTCTCTCTTGTCAAGTTCGTTTTTTTCCAAATCAACCTTAAGCACTCCGTTTCCATTAGTCTCTTTTGGTATATTTTGATGGACACCTTGTGAAATGTTTAAGTTTGTTGTCTCCATGGTAGAATCAACCACCTGCTCTAGATACTCTGCAGGAAGTGGTTGGTAGGGGTTTATAATCTTTACATCTGATTGAAAAAAGGTTTCTTTTCCAAAATTCTTCATCCATTCAGAATAGCCAATGAGCTTATAACTTCCCGTGGTAATTGAAGTTGGCACAAAGAAATCACCATAACCCGCTCCTTTCTCAAGTCGCACCTTGTGGGTAAAAACGGAGTTCCCGTTCTTATCCACCAAGGACACGTAGGCCATTTTACTGATATGGGTAAGTTGTCGTCTACTTTTATCCAAACAGTACACCTTATATAGTAGGTGTTCCCCAGAAAACAATAAAGACTGGTTAAACTGCAAATAAACGGACTCTTGCGGAATCTTATTGCCAAGGTTTGACTGCATGGACTGACCAAAACCGGTCATTCCAAAAGCTAGGCAAGTGAACAAGGTTAAAATACTATTTTTCATAAATCAGCTATTATCGCCAAGGCGTTATTAATAATTTTATTCGGTCCAAAATTCCGGTACTTCGGGTATACCCAAAACCGTACAATCCCCGCAAATACGTGGCGTAATAATATAAGGTCCCGCAAATGGTCCCGGTTCTGGATTCGTATCTATATATTTTATCAAGTTCAAATCTACCTGATTAAATAATTTATCTTCAGGGGGAGTTGAAGTTCCGCAAGGGTCCGCGTATGGGGGAAGTGGCTCGCCGGGAAAAAAATCCTCATAATTGAAGAAAATCCTCTTTTCATGTACTGTGGAAACATCAAAAAACCCCAATACCTTTTCCTCCTTGTTGTCCCGGGAAAATACATTTCCTTCCAAAAATCCTGGCTGCGTTTCCGAAAAAAGACTTTCTTGAGCCGAAAAATTATTCAAGGTCTCATAAAAGTTATACGCTTCGAAAGATTGCACATATTGGCGCACCAAAACGCTATACCTGTGTGAAATTATATAATTATCCCTACTTATAAACCTAACCATCAAACGCTCCAGTCGATTTTCATCCAAATCTTCTGTATCCGCCAAAACAATTTGGCTCGATAAATCCGTGGTATAGCAAACCTTTTCATCCAATGGCCTTTCTGGAAACAACCAACCCCCATCTGGGTTTATCGCCAAATCCCGACCCACAAATCTAGGCGCTATAATTTTATAAGTCTCTTCGTACTCGTAGCGATAGTATCCAGAACTTTCAGGGTCACCAGAATTGCTAATAACAATTGCCATTCCATCCTCACCTAAATCCGAGGTTATACGTTCGGCATACAAGGTGTCCAATTGGGTGGAACCGGACAATCTTGCGGTGTTTGAGGTATAAGACCTTCCATTTTGAGTGGTTACGGAAAGGGTGTAATCGGTGTTGGGAACGGCAGCGAATGCCATCTCTGAACGATACGTTCCAGCTTCCCCCTCTTGAAAGTCAAATCGAGTTCCATCTGCCGAGGTGACCCACACCTGGGCGTTCTGTTCACCTTCGGGGCCCTCATCACTGAACTTATAGGTTCTGGATAATTGTATTTCCTGCTGTTTTAACTGATCCGTAATAGTGGCATTAATCACCAAGGCACTTTCAAAATCCACAAACTTTGCACTAAACTCCTCAATACAACCGTAAAAAAGTAGCGGTAGCACCATGTAAGGTATAAGTGAATATGTAATTGGCCTTTTTATCATTCAATCCAAAAATCTGGTTGTTCTTCTGGTCCCAGTACGCTACAATCCCCACAGACACGAGATACAATAAAATAAGGTCCCTGCCCAACTCGAGGCTCCGGATTATCTCCTGCATACACCCCTATGCCCGCTTCTAAAATGGGCCTTATAATACAACCTCCGGTACTGGCGATTGGCGGAGAACTTGGCTTGCAATCCTCAACATAGGGCGGCAAACGCTCCCCTGGATAAAAATCATCGTAATTAAAAAATAAGCGCTTCTCCGAAACCGAACTTGCATTGAAAAAGCCCAACACCTTTTCATCTTCATCATCTTTAGAAAAAATGTTACCCTGTAAAAACCCTGGCTGCGTCTGGGAAAGAAGACTTTCCGAGCCTGAGAATTCGTTTAGTGTCTCGAAAAAGGTATATGCGTCATTCGATTCCACAAATTGGCGTACCAAAATGCTGTATCGATGTGAAATAATATAGTTGTTTCTGTTTACAAAGCGAACCATGAAATTGCTTACCCTATCCTCATTTAGATTGGCTGTTGAGGTTAAAATAAGTGCGTTGGAAAAATCTGTGGGGTAACAGATGCGGGCATCTGTTCTATTGGGAATTCGTATTACCCCACAACCTCCTTCAGGATCGCCTATCAAGGAATCAGAAAACCATTCCGGCGCGATTACCCTATAGGTCTCTATAAATTCATACCGGTAATTTACCGAGCTGCCTGTTGGGTCAAAACTATCTATAAAAATACCCATACCATCCTGACCATCGTCGTTGATGATACGCTCAGCCCTTATGTCGTCTATTGATGTGCTGCTGGTCAGTTGTACAACCTCCGAAGCATAGCTTTTTCCATCTTGTGTGTCCACCTCTAACTGATAATCGACCCCAAATTGGGCGGCAAAAGCTTCGGAAGGAACATAAACCCCGTCCCCAACATGTTCAAAACTGAAAGTAGTCCCATCTCCAGCAATTATCCTTACGTTCGCCGTAGTTTCTGGCGAAGGTCCATCAGCTTCAAATTCATAAGTTCTTGTCAATACGATTTGGTGCAATTTCAATTCATTCGTAATGGTTCCCTCAATGACCAAGGCACTTTGAAAATCTTCAAATACCGCATTGAAGGGCTCAATACAGCCATAGCAAATTAGCATTAGAAAAATGCTGCATCTAGACAGGTATGTTTTTACCCATTTTCTCATTCAGTCCAAAACTCAGGAATTTCCGAAGTACCCAACTCACTGCAGTCTCCGCATACTCTTGTTACAATAAAAAATGGCCCCTCGCCAAGTGCCGGTTCGCCATTATCTGCGGCATAAATACCGGCTCCTGACTCTAAAATAGGTCTTAATACGCATCCTCCCGGAGATGCAATGGGCGGCGCGCTGGGTCTGCAGTTTTCAACATAAGGAGGTAGTGCCTCCCCTGGGTAAAAATCATCATAGTTAAAGAACAGTCTGGTTTCGGATACTGAACTCACGTCAAAATAACCCAAAACCCGCTCATCCTCATTATCCGTTGAAAAGACATTTCCCTGTAAAAATCCGGGTTGGGTCTGAGAAAAAAGACTTTCCGAACCTGATAGTTCGTTCAAGGTTTCAAAAAAGGTATAAGCTTCGTTGGATTGGACGAACTGTCTTACCAGAATGCTGTATCTATGGCTAATGATATAGTTATTTCTGTTAATAAACCGAACCATAAAATTACTGACCCTATCCTCTTCCAAATCTTCCGTGGAGGTAAGAATAATGGCAGTGGAGTTTTGGGTTGGATAACAGATTCGCTCATCCGTTTCATTAGGCACTTTTAAAACAGCGCAACCCCCTGCAGGATCCCCAATCAATGAAGTTGGTGTCCAAGTAGGTGCAATTACCCTGTAGGTCTCCGCATATTCATAACGATAGTTCTTTGCGCTTCCGGTTGGGTCGAAACTATCCACAAAGATTCCCATACCATCTTCTCCCAAATCATTGGTAATTCGCTCCGCCCTGACAGCGTCAATTGCGGTTGCCGCAGTCAGCTGAGCTTGGCCTGAGCCATAATTACGCCCATCTTGTGTCGTTATTTGTAGTTCGTAGTCAATACCCGGTTGTGCCGCAAAGGCCTGGGAGGAAAGGTAAACCCCATTCCCAATGTGTTGAAAATCAAAATTTCCACCATCCCCTGAAATAACATTTACCGAGGCGTTAGTCTCTGGCTCGGGTCCATCATCCTCAAATTCATAGGTTCGGCTCAACACGACTTGTTGTTGCTTTAGCTCATTGGTTATGGTTCCCTCAATGACCAAAGCACTTTCAAAGTCCTCAAACTTGGCATTAAACGGTTCAATACAGCCATAAAAAAGCAACACTGTTGCGATTATGGTCCATACCTTATATGTCGTCTTTATTGTTTTCATTCAATCCAAAATTCTGGTGGTTCCACTGTTCCAATTTCCACACAATCACCGCAAACCCTCGGAACAACAAAATATGGGCCTTGCAAATCCCCTGGGCTATCATTGTTTCCTACATATCGAACTACATTTGCCGCTACCTGAGCACTTAAAACACATCTGGGAGGAACACTCTCCGTCTGAATCTGTGGTGAGGTCGGAATACAGGGGTCCACATAGGGAGGTAAGTCCTCTCCTGGAAACAAATCTTGATAATTAATAAATATGCGATTTTCCTGAACAGATGCAACATCAAAATACCCTAACACCTTTTCTTCTTCGTTGCTGTCTGATGCTATATTGCCTTCCAAAAAACCAGGTTGTGTTTGCGAAAAGAAACTTTCGTTGCCCGAAAATTCATTGAGGGTCTCATAGAAATTATAGGCCGCATTGCTCTGTATAAATTGTCTTACCAAAATACTGTATCGATGGGATATGATGTAATTCTGGCGACTAATGAACCTAACCAAAAAATTGCTCACACGATCCTCGTTCAAATCGCTGGTATTGGTCTGGATGATGGTATTGGAAAAATCTGTGGAAAAACAAGTTTGTTCGGATACTAGATCCGGAATTATTCGGACTTGACAAAATTCTGTGGCTTCATTCTGAGGAACTACTTCCAAATCCAAAGGCGACCAAGAAGGCGCTATTATCTTATACGTTTCCTCATATTGATATCTATAGTTCACCGAATTTCCGGTTGCATCAAAGCTATCGACTAAAATGGCAACACCCTCTTCTCCGAAATCATTGGTTATACGCTCTGCCCTTACCTCGTCAATCTGGGTGGCCTGAGTCAATTCTTCGTCTTCAGAGCTATATGAACGTCCATCTTGGGTTGTGATTTGCAATTGGTACGCTGTACCGGAAATGGCAGCAAAAGGTTCCTGTGAGACATACACGCCCTGCGAACTCTCATTGAAAATATAGGTGTTGCCTCCACCAACAACCTGCACACTTGCATTGGATTCTGAGGAAGGACCATCTTGTTCAAACTCATAAGTTCTTGTCAAGAAAACCCGTTGCAGCTCCATTTTATCCGTTATAGTGGCCTCTATCACTAGGGCACTCTCAAAATCTTCAAATGTTACCTCAATGGGTTCAATGCAACCATTAAACATTAGAACTGCCAATGAGCAGCCCACATAAACGACCTTATATGTTGAGCCTCGTTCTCTCATTCTACCCAAAAATCTGGAACTTCCACGGATCCAAGTTCTAAACAATCCCCACAAATCTTCGGCACTATAAAATAGGGTCCTTCCAAATCTCCAGGGCTATCATTGTTACCGGTATAACTCACCAAACCAAGTTCTATCTGTGTTCGCAACACACATCTTGGTGGCTCTCCATTAGCAATAAGGGGCGGGGCGTTTTGCACACATGGGTCAATGTAGGGAGGCAAATCCTCCCCCGGAAACAAATCTTCATAGTTGAAAAACAGACGTTCCTCTTGCACTGACGCCACATCAAAATAACCTAAAACCCGTTCCTCTTCGTTGGTATCAGACGATATGTTTCCTTGCAAAAATCCAGGTTGGGTCTGCGAAAAGAAACTATCATTTCCCGCAAACTCGTTTAGAGTTTCGTAAAAACTGAATGCCGCGTTGGACTGTACAAACTGTCTCACCAAAATACTGTAGCGGTGGGAAATGATATAGTTTTGTCGACTTATAAACCGTACCCTAAAATTGCTAACACGGTCCTCGTCCAAATCACTGGTATTGGTCTGGATGATGGCTTTGGAAAAATCGGTGGTAAAGCAAGTTTGCTGTGAAACAACATCGGGAACAACGCGCACCTGGCATAACTCCGTCGCTTCAGCCAAAGGAACGGGTTCCAACTCTTGGGGAGACCAAAACGGTGCAATAATCCTATACGTCTCCTCGTATTGGTACCTGTAGTTTACGGAATTCCCTGTAGGATCAAAACTATCAACCAAAATGGCAACTCCCTCTTCCCCAAAACTGTTTGTGGTTCTTATCGCCTTGACCTCATCTATCTGGGTTGTCTGGGTAAGCTCCTCTTCCTCGGAACTGTAGGATCGACCATTCTGTGTATTGATTTGAAGTTGGTACGATGTGTTTGGTAAAGTTGAAAATGGTTGTTCTGATAGATAAACCCCTGGAGAACTCTCAGCAAACACATAAGTATTACCACCCCCAACTACCCTAACATTGGCATTGGATTCTGCAGAAGGCCCATCATCCTCAAATTCGAAAGTGCGGGTCAAAAAGACGCGCTGCACCTCCATTTTATCGGTTATGGTCGCTTCAACAACTATGGCACTCTCAAAGTCTTCAAAGGTTACATCTATCTGTTCTATGCAGCCCTGAACAATAAAGCTCAAGATTGTTAAAAACAGTATACTCTTTATTTTATTTTCTCTTATCATTCCGACCAAAAATCAGGGGTTTCATTCGATCCCAATACCGTACAGTCCCCACATTCCCTAGGTACCACCAAATAGGGTCCCTCTTCAAAAGGTGGATCAGCATTAACATCAAAATAACTTACTTGACCTGCGTCTACGAGCGCACTTAAAATGCAGCGAGCTCCTCCTTGACTAATTAGCATGGGGGCTATTGTGCGACATGGATTTACGTATGGAGGTAAGTCCTCGCCTTCAAAAAAATCTGAGTAGTTGAAGAAAATCCGTTGTCTATCCACAGCACTTACATCAAAATAGCCCAATACTTTTTCGTCGGTATCTTCCCTCGAAAACACATTGCCCACCAAAAAACCAGGCTGGCTCTCCGAGAAAATACTTTCAGTACTTGAAAATTGATCTAGCGCACTAAAGTACGCCGCTGCTTCATCCGATTGGGTGTACTGTGTCACCTCAATACTATATCGATGGGATATAATGTAGTTGCTTCGGTCCATAAAACGCACCATAAACCGTTGTACGCGGTTCTCATCCAGACTTGCCGTATTGGCCAGAATAATATCATTGGAAACGTTGGAAGCAAAACAGATTTGGTTCTGAACTGTTTTCGGGATGATGTCCACCCCACATTCAATTCCAGTACTCAGTAAATCAAATGCATTCCATTGTGGAGCGATTATTTTATAGGTTTCCTGAAACTCATACCTGAAATTCGGTGAATTGCCAGAGGCATCAAAGCTGTCCACAAAAATTGCGATTCCATCCTTGCCCAAATCGCTGGTTATGCGGTCGGCATATACACTTTCCAAAGCCACTGCATCTGGTAACGAAGCACTTTGGGATTCATAGAAATTGCCTTCCGCAGTCTGAACATTAAGCACATAGGAACTTCCAGGTTGGGCAGCAAAAGGTTGTTGGGAGCGGTACTCCCCATCCTCCATTTCCGTAAAAATGATAGTATTAGTGCCATTCTCAACAATGGTAACCTGAGCTCCACTAACTGCTTCAGGTCCTTCTTCTTCAAACTTATAGGTTCGGGACAGGTAAACTGTCTGATGCTCATTTTCATTAGTAATGGTGGCATCAATAACTATGGCACTGACGAACTCCCCCGTTTCAGCATCAAAAGGGTCTATGCAGGAGGTAAACCCAATGGATCCTCCCACTAAAACTATCCATATGCTCCTTGCTAACGAGCGCATGTTCTAGAATTTAAAGTTATACGTAATCGTTGGAACCGGAATGGCGAAGATGGAGCTCTGGAAAGCCTTGATATCGCCGTCCTCCGTTACAAAAAATACTGAATATGGGTTGTTTCTTCCCAATACGTTATAGATGGAAAAACTCCAAAAACTATGGGCAAACTTCTTGATCTTATGGTTCCCTTCCATATTAAAGCTCAAATCCAAACGATAGTAATCCGGAATTCTGAATTTGTTACGATCGCTATAGAACACAAACTCGGAATTATTGAACGAGAAACTACCTATTGGAAAGGTAACAGGCCGACCAGTTTGATAGACAAAGTTGGCGGACGCACTAAACCTTCGGGTGAATTTGTAATTAGCCACCATGCTAATATCATGGGGTTTATCAAAATTGGATGGGAAAAATTCTCCATTATTTACACGTTCCTCACCAAAGGGGCTATCCAATTTTACAAAGGAACGGGAATAGGTATATCCAATCCATCCGTTCAATTTTCCTTCGTTTTTCTTCATTAGAAACTCTATACCGTAAGCCTTACCGTCACCCTGGATAACTTCAGTCTCTATAGCCTCGTTCAAGAGCAACTGCGCTCCCACCTTATAATCCAACAGGTTCTTTTGCTGCTTGTAGTAGCCTTCCAAACTAAGCTCATACTTATTTCCCTCGAAATTCTTGTAGAACCCAAGCGAAGCCTGGTAGGCCTCCTGCGGTTCAATGTTCAGGTCAGACAACTTCCATGTATCAGTCGGAGAAACCGTGGTGTTGCTGGATAATGTATGGATGTATTGGTATGCATTGTTTAAACTGGCCTTCACAGAAAAGTCCGGTGCCAAAAAGTAACGTGCAGATATTCGGGCCTCTGGCCCTCCATAGGTTTCAATTACCTCATTCTTGTCAAAATCCTGGGTCTCCACCAAAGTGCCGCTGTTTCGCGGCGCGTTGTCCTGATAGATACGCTGGGAAGAGGCCCCCAAAGCTGCATAAAAGGAGTATCGAAGCCCTACATCGATCAACAACTTATCGTTGACCTCGTAGCTGTCAGAAGCAAAAATTGCTGATTCCAATCCCCTTTCCTCGGGAATGACCAAGGAAGTCACATCCGATTCGGCACCCAGCGGAACGATATCCCCTGGATTGACCACATACAACTTGCTGGACAGACCAAAATCAAATTTATGCTTGTCGCTGTGGAGGTATTTCATTTTAAGCTTGACCTCCGTCTCATTGTTTTTGTAACCTAGGTCAAAATCATCATTGGATTCACCATCGAACTCGATACCAAATTTATATTCGCTATTGGACAGAATAACACTTCCCGTGGTCTTCTCACTAAACTTGTGGTCCCATTTTAGGGATACCAACCTGTTGCTGTAATCAAATATGGAATCGGAAGTGATGCTGAATTTATCCCTACTGAAATATCCCGTTGCCTTTATCTCATTCTTGTCATCGATGGTATGATTGTATTTGGCAACTACATCGAAGAAAGAAGCAGTACTGTTGTTCAATTGCTCATCATCCAAAGTTCGAAGGATCCAGTCGGAATAGGTGGCCCTTCCACCAACCAAGAGCGCCGACTTGTCCTTAACAATGGGAGTTTCCAAGACTATGTTACTTGTTACCGGGCCTATGGATGCCTCACCGGAGAATTTCTGGGTGTTCCCATCTTTTGTGGTAATGTCGAAAACGGATGAAAGTCTTCCCCCAAATTCTGCTGGGATATTCCCTTTATAGATTTCTGCCGTTCCGGTAGAAAAGGGGTTGATTGCGGAAAAAATACCGAAAAAATGCGATGGGTTATAGATAACCCCATTGTCCAGCAAAATCAGGTTTTGGTCCGTTCTACCTCCCCTAACATTGTATCCGGCGGAACCTTCGCCCGCTGTGGTAATACCAGGAAGCGTGACCGCTGCCTTTAAAATATCCCTTTCTCCAAGCACCAATGGAATGTTCTTTATTTTCTCTACTTCTATTAGGGTAACCCCTGTGAGAGCCGTTTCCACATTCCTGTCAAGGTTTCCTTGCACTACAACCTCATCAAGTGCCTGTACACTTTCACTCAAATCAAAATTGTAGGTGCCATTGTTGTACAAGATGATTTTGGTCCTGGAATCTTGAATCCCCAATCCTTGGGTTCTAATGATGTTCTCCCCTACAGGTAATTGCAAGCTGTAGTTCCCGTTGGAATTTGTAGAGGTTCCAATATCTTGACCTTCCACCAAAATGGCCAAGTCCGGAATAGGTTGTCCATTTCTAAGATTGGTAACTTTTCCTGATAAGGTAAAGGTGCGCTGTCTATTATTTCTATTTTCCTTTCCAATCTTAACGACCGGCATTCCCCTAGAAACACCACTGTCCTCATCCGTAACAAACAAAGGCCCTAAATCCTCAAGGTCTTCATAACTGGGTCCGTCATCCGCGAGCTGCTCCTCTTCCCCAAAAAAGTCATCTGGTAGGGCATCATAGATTTGATTGTTCTGCAAAAGAAAAATATTGTTGTTCGCGTCTATGTAAAAGTTGAGCACCGTGTCCTTAAAAAGGTCGTCCAGTATTAAACTAACCTGCATGTTTTCATAACTACCGGTTACCCTTACATCCTCTAGCCATTCCTCCAAGTAATAAAACCTGTAATTAGTTTTTTCCTCAATCGTGTTAAGCGCCTCCAACACCTCCACATTGGTAAAGGAAACGGAGATTCTAGGGATTGCATCTTGTGCCATACCTAACTGCATGCCCACTAGAAGCATGATGAATTGCAAACTTTTTTTCATTACTTGGAAGTGTTATTTGGTTGGGTCAAAAGCAACTCGATGCGTTTCATAAGACCAACGTGAAAACCATTTGGGTCAGATTTTCTGAGTCTTCTTGCAAGGTTGTAAAACTTATCGATGTCCTTCTTTAGGTCGGGAAAGACCTGAACTTGTTCTTTCTTTGAGTTGACGATATGGTAATTGCCATTATATAAGAGCACATGCTCCGTAGGGCCATCAGGAAATTCATAATACAGGGACCTTCTGTCCTTACGTTGAAAATTCTTTTTGGTGGGTTTGGAGTACAAGGTGAACCGAGGCCCATCATAGGCTATTTCATAAAACCCATAGGCATTCAAACCAGTGGCGTCCTTCTGATCTAAACGGATGAACTGGTGACCATCGATTTCAAAGCTACCTATCTTATCCTTAAAAAGTTTTAGGGTTCCTCCACCGGCCTTGCTAATAAGCTTTAGCAGAACCTGATCTTCGAACACGTCGTATCTTAAATCCAGATCGTAGTAACATTGACCATCATAACATACACTCCCAGGTAGAAAATCCCGGGTCTTGAAAAACTGCGTAAGCTCGTTTATGGTGCGATACTTTTCGGCATATACCACCCCTTGATACAAACCCGTATTCTCTACACCGATTTTCTGGTCAAAATAATTGTAGTAAGCAATTTCTGAAGAATCCTGTCCGTAAGCGGAAACAAGAAACCCTAAGAGCATAAATGCCTTGAAGTAATTCCTAATAAAAAACATAGTTACCTTTTTGATTGATGTCTGGGATAAGACAATCGTATTGAATTAGCCATTCCTAAATTAACACTTAAAAAGCGTAATTCTAAATATGTGTTAAAAAATGAAGAATATTCAATCATTCCGTTAAAAATCTCAAATTTTAATGATAGTTTAACGTAATATTAACACGAACTGCAAGGATAGGAAATGCTAGTTTGGACTTAGCAAAAGAACCGACTCTGAACTGGATTTTATTTCGGATTCGTTCATCATCATTTTTCGGAATTTTCCATCCACATAAAGTTGCGCCTGATCCCGATAATGCTTGCTGAATGGATTCCCAGATTGACCCGTTGGAAGGATACTGATACTATTTTCTATGTCCGAAAAATCCACGATTCTGCGTGTAGAGGGTCCAACCGTAACTTTATAATTTAAGGTACTATCGTAGGTAAAGGTGAGGTTATTAATAACTTCCCTAGATCCGTTTACGGCAAAAGGGCCAACATTAAAATAACTGCGCAATGCTTCAACCTGTCCAATGGGGTGTGGGTGTTCCAAAGTGTGGACCTTGTCCCAAGTCCACTGGGAGGGGTCAGGTCCGAAATCGGCCACAAGGGAAGCCCAGGCATCGGCAAATGATTTTAAAACAATATCACTTCGAGTCTCCACCCTGTCATCGGTGAGCACATTGTCCCACCAGGCTCCTGTTTGCATTTGAGCACCCCAAGCAATCTGCCTTTTAAAAAGATGTGTCCCCAAGAAATGCTGGAACTTTTCCTTCCCCAATTCGTCTTCGAAAGTGTTCTTTGCAACAAAATACTCGCATCGGTGAAAAAGCACCGGACTTGTTCCATCCAATTTGTAGGTACCGTCCCAATTCTTAAGATTATCGACCTCCACAAGTTGTTCATCCGTCAAATGGGATATATCCAGAAGCTTAATAAGCTCCGTTACCAGTGCGGGATTAACCAAAGAAGTGGCATCCAAAATCATTTCCGAGGTGGATTCTCTATCCCATTGCTTTCTACTTTCCAATAGTTGTACGATACGTAGTGCTCTATTTTCTGGTAAATAATATCCCGGATACAGCATTCCAGCAATGGAATCGGGTTGGTTATTGGCCGAATACACATAGTTCCATGGAGGATTAATGGCACTTGGATTTTCAGAAAAATCCAAATAACGGACGGGCTCATCTTTACCTGAGGTTCCATCCAAAACAAATTTTGTTGATAAGCTATCGGGCATTTGGAACAACTTTGCGGATGCCCACCATGCAACATTCCCCTTGGCATCCCCGTACATGACGTTCAAGCCTGGAGCGTGGATATTTGGGAGCGCGCTCTTGAACTCTTCCAGTTCCTTGGCATGACTCATACCATAGACCGCATCCAACACCTTGCTTTCCATTTGGGTATAGATCCACGACATGGAGATAGGTTCCTCTCCTTGGACCTGCTTAAGAATATTGTTTACCACAGGACCATGACCTGTTTTTCGGAACGAAAAGGAAACCGGCTCGGAGTCCTTTATCTTAATTTCTTTTGTAACCACTTCGTAATCCCTCCAAGCTCCTTCAACATAATACTGGGTGCTATCTGTGGGGTTCGTCCGCTCTCTGTAAAAGTTGAGATCATCATTTTGGAACATGGTGAGTCCATAGGCAATATTTCTGTCATGTGCCAACAATGGAAATGGAACACCGCCAATATGATAGCCATATTTTTCATACGTGGGCGTGCTCACATGCGCCTCGTACCAAACAGAGGGCTGGGCGAAGGAAATATGGGGATCATTGGCCAGAATGACCTTGCCCGACTTTGTTTTTTCTGGAGCAAGCACCCAACTGTTGCTGCCCTGGAACTGTGGCACCGGTAATTTTTCCAATGCTTTGTATACCGTTGCCACGATATCGGTTTCCAAACTATCAGGCACCGTGTTTTTGTAATTTTTTATCCATACCGTAGATGTATCCGAATTGACCGCTAAATCCTGAATATACCTTTCCCCAAGTCGATTTTTAATATCGGTCAACATAGGGTCGGTTTTATGGGCTTGGGCAAAACTGAAGGCCATATACCCCATGGCATCTAGAATATCGTTGAGTTGAAAAGGTTGTTTCTCCAGACCGGTCAGGTAAAACTCCACAGGTGTAGGGCCCTCTTCGATAAATTGATTTATCCCATCCAGATAGGCTTTTGAAAGCAAAACTGATTCGCTTTCCATA
Source organism: Flagellimonas flava (assembly GCF_900129665.1). Classification (GTDB taxonomy): domain Bacteria; phylum Bacteroidota; class Bacteroidia; order Flavobacteriales; family Flavobacteriaceae; genus Flagellimonas; species Flagellimonas flava. The sequence continues at coordinate 712,172 of NZ_FQWL01000001.1, read as the reverse complement.
TCCAACTGGGCCACCGTATTGATGGAATGGTCATCTATGCCCAAGGAAAGGAAGAACTTATCGGTTTCCAATAAATCTGCCCCGAAGACCTCGGAAAGTTTACCTTTGGCAATCCGTCGCAGCAACTCCATTTGCCAAAGTCTATCTTGGGCATGGACATACCCGAGCGCCCTAAAGGCATCTTCCTCGGATGAGGCGTAAATATGAGGAATGCCGAAATCATCAAAATAGACGCTTACCTCCTTCTCAAGACCGTTCAGGGTTTGATTTCCGTTATAATCCGGTTTAAGGGTTTGGACAGCTATGAATGCGCCAATTAAGACAATAAGCAACAGACTGATAAGTACAAGAAGTACTCTCTTTAGTTTTTTCACTGGGGCTTTGGTTAATTAAAATAGTTACTCTAAGGTAAACTATTTTCCCCTACCCATAAAATATGAAACAACTGAAGGACGCTATTTGTTCATGGAAAGCTGGTACTTTTCCAAGCCAGATCTTAGCCAATCGGCGTATGCCTCCACATCTGTATACTGCACTGCATCATTTAACACTTCCAGATTTGGAGAGAGTAGCACGTAGTAGGGCTGCGAAGCAGCATTAAAATTGATGGTTTGAAACGTACCCCATTTCTGCCCAATGGTTGCGATGTTCTTTATGCGCCCCGATTCGTACTGAAAATCAAATTGCTCCCCTTGGGGAAGTTCTTTTCTATCATCCACATATAGCGATATCAGCACATATTCATCCTTGATCAAGGGATACACTTTTGAATCGCTCCATACGTTCTCCTCCATTTTTCTGCAATTCACACAGGCCCAGCCCGTAAAATCCAATAATATGGGTTTGTTCTTTTCTTGCGCGTACGCAACCCCTTCTTCAAAATCCTTGAAACAATCCAAGCCCAACGGACAATCATTCTCCGATTTGGTAATACTGTAAAAATCTGGAGGTGCAAATCCGCTCAATATTTTAAGGTTGGTGAAATTGAAAGTCCCAAGAATAAGGTATACGCCAAAGGCAGCACTTAAGACCCCAACAAATCGCCTACCCACGGAAAGCTTTTGCTTTGGACCATCATGTGGAAATCTGAAAAACCCAAAAAGGTACAGCGCCAAAAGCACAAACAACACTATCCAAATCCCTAAAAAGATTTCCCTTTTAAAAATACCCCAGTTACCCACCAAATCTGCATTGGACAGAAACTTGAACGCAAATGCCAACTCCAAGAAACCGAGGACCACTTTGACAGTTGTCATCCATCCCCCGGATTTAGGCAGTGAATTTAACCACGCGGGAAACAGGGCAAAGAGCGCAAATGGAAGAGCCAGTGCAAGACCGAATCCTACCATACCAGCGGACAGATTGGTGGCCACATTTCCTTCGGCCAAGGTGGTACTCCCCAACAAACCTCCCAAAATGGGTCCCGTGCATGAAAAGGATACAATGGCCAAGGTGAGAGCCATAAAGAAAATACCCAAAAAGCCACCAACTTTGGTTGAAGCCGAATCCATTTTGTTGGCCCACGAGCTTGGTAATGTCAGTTCATAATAGCCGAAAAAGGAAAAGGCAAAAAAGATGAAAATTAAAAAGAAGAGCAGGTTTAACCAGATATTGGTTGCTATGGTATTCAAAATCTGCGAGTCAATCGAATCAAACAAATGAAAGGGCAGACTCAACAGAAAATAAATCAGGACAATAAAAAATCCGTATAGAATCGCATTGGTAATTCCTTTGGTCTTCTGTCCCGACTGTTTTGTAAAAAATGAAACGGTCAGCGGAATCATGGGAAAGACGCAAGGCGTCAGTAAGGCAATCAGTCCACCCAGAAACCCAAGTCCAAAGATCATCCAAAGCCCTGATTTCTCTTTTGCCTCAGACAAATCACCTTGGTTTAGGAGGTGTTTGTTCTTTAAGTTCAATTTAAGGGCTGCGGCCTTTGTCATGCTTGCCGCATCGACTTGTTTATCCTCAGCAACAAATGAATCGCCATCCAAGGAAACTTGGAACAGTTCGTCCTTTGGGATGCAAACCTCCTTGCAGATTTGATAAAACAGATTCACGGTGATCTGCCGCACATCCTGTTTCAGTAACTTTATCTTTTGGGTGAAGATGGCCTCTCCTTTGAAAAAGGTCTCTTCCACCTCAAAAATGTCACTATACTCCTTTATGGTTTCACTCTCTTCCGTTTTACCGACCAATTCATAGTCCTTTCCTGCCCCTTCAAAGGTAAACTCGCTGGGCAAGGAACCACCCTCGGCGGTATACTGCGAATAGACGTGCCAACCTTCCATGATTTGGCCCTTGAAAACCAGTTCATATTCCGTATCGGATATCTTATTGACCTGGTGCGACCAAACAGATGGTTCCGCATCTGTCTGCGCTTGAAGGTTTATTGCAAACCATAATCCAAATAGGAGTACTAACAGTTTTCTCATACAAGAAGTGAAATTTTCAAAATGTTTTGGGTGTCATCATCCACCCTGTATCGTTCGTCTGGCCTTCTGCCCACCACCCATACAATATCATCTCCAGAACAAAGAAGCCATTGATTTTCTTTGGAAACAACGTCTATTTTCTCGTCCTTGAAATATTTGGAAAGCTTCTTTTTTCCTCGCATCCCAAAAGGATAAAAATAGTCGCCTTTTTGCCATTTCCTTAATAATAACGGATAGTTTAACTTTTCCTTATCAACAAAAATGACGTTAGCGTTGGTTTTTTGATGCGTTTTTACCGTTTCAAATTTAAGGGGAATAGGTACGGACAGATTTGCCAAGTCCTTAATCAATGTCACTTTGTCCTCTCCCCTATCCTTTATTTTAGTTAGGATCAAATGCTCCCTATCCTTCACCAAACGGTGTGTCCTGGAACGCACTTCCTTTCCACTAAGAGCCGATAGTAATCCTTTCACGTCATCCCATTCGCTAAAACCATATGCATTAAAGAGCGCATACAAGTAGCCTTCCAAGGGTTCTAATTTTTCCAGCTCTGCTATGGCAATGGAACACCGATCTTCCTGCTCAACAAAAATCCTTTTTCGAGTTTCAGTGACAATTCCCTCTAACAACCGGACACTATCTTTTAAATGGTTTTGGGTCCGGATAAAACTGTCCAAAAACGCAGGATGCATTTTCTTCATCCCCGGAACAACGTCATGTCTGATCTTGTTACGAAGGTATTTGGTTTCAAGATTACTGCTATCTTCCCGCCACTCCAATCGTTCTACTTGGGCATAACTTCCAATATGGATTCGGGAAAACGGCAGCAAGGGTCTTATGATTTTTCCATTTTGTGCAAGAATCCCTGATAGACCATCGATACCCGTTCCCCTGGAAAGATTTATCAAAAAGGTTTCCAGGGCATCATCTGCATGGTGCGCCGTTAAAAGATATCCGAATCTACCCGATTCCAAAAGCTCATTAAACCACTTGTATCGCAGCTCTCGGGCAGCCATCTGCACAGACCCTACATGGATTTTAATATATTCTGTAACATCGAAAGACTTCACCTCTATTCCTGCGCGAAGGTCCGCGGCCAAATTCCGGACGAACGCTTCATCCCCATTACTTTCCTCCCCCCTGAGGTTAAAATTGCAATGGGCCAACGTTATTCTAAAGTCCAACTGTTTGCATAAATAAGCCAAGGTCACACTGTCCAATCCTCCGCTGCAAGCCAAAAGAATGGAGTTTCCCCTTAGAAAAGGGAAGTTTTGATCAATATGACGCTTAAACTCCTTTAACATGTGGCAAAAGTAGCAATAAACCTTAGCTTCCTTCCAAAACAGAGCGCATGGCTTTGGCTTTCAACAGACATTCTTGATATTCTTTTTCAGGTTCCGATTTGGCTGTGAAGGCACTTCCAACAGAAAACGAAACATATCCAGAGGTCTCATTGTATAAAATACTCCGGATGACCACATTAAAATCAAAATTGCCCTGAGGGTCCATATAACCAACCGCGCCACTGTAAAGCCCACGTTTGGTCTCCTCCAATTCCTCAATGATTTTCATGGCGGAGATTTTTGGGGCCCCGGTCATGCTTCCCATAGGAAAAGTCTCTTTGATCAGTTTTATAGGATTTACACCCTCAGGAACATTGGCCGATATGGTGGATATCATCTGATGTACCTGTTTAAAAGTATACACCCCGCAAAGCTCCTCTACCTTTACACTGCCTCTAACAGCACTTTTGGAAAGGTCATTGCGGACCAAGTCAGCTATCATAATGTTTTCCGAACGTTCTTTGGGGTCCAAAGAAAGCTTCTCTTTCAAAATATAATCATCCTTTTGGGTTTCCCCTCTTGGAGCTGTTCCCTTTATTGGCTGGGAAATAACCCTATCACCTTCCTTTTGTAAATACCTCTCCGGTGAGGCACTCATTAAGAACTTATCATGGTGTTTTACATAAGCCGCAAATGGGGCCGAGGAAATCCTGTTAAGATTTTTATAGGTAGCCAAAGGGTCAATTGTTGTGTGCTCCAAATAAAATTCCTGGCAAAAGTTGGCCTCATAAATATCCCCTCGATGGATGTGCTCCAGTAGCTTGGTCGCTTTTCTAAAATAAGCGTCCTTATGGATTCGCAATTTTACTTTGACCGACTGATTTGTTTTTGGATTTTCAGTTTTTCGCTTGATACCCTTTTGTATTGCGGTAAAATCAGAATCGATTTCCTCCTCCCATGCTTCCAAATACATAAAAATCAGCCTCCCATTTCTAAGGGCAATGATTTTTTGAGGCTGAAAAAAATACAATTCCGGAAAATTCAGTCCATCAAAATTGGTGGATTCCAGGTTTTCAATTTGGTTTTTTAGGTCGTATGAAAAGTATCCAAAGAGCCAATCCTTCTCTTTGTCGGCAAAACCCTTCGTTTTATCGATGCTTTTTGAGCTAAAAAAAGACTTATCGTTCTGTCCAGAAATTGCCATGATTGCATCGTATTTTCCGTATGGGTCAACATGGCCGTTGCTGTCCAACCATATTATATGCCCATAAGGTTTTGACCAGTCCAACAGCACTTCTTTGATGTTCTGAAAAGCTGCTACGGAAAAAGAACGTTGCTTGCGCAATTGATTTTACTTAAGGGATTCCAAAAACGTTGCAAGCGCTTCTTGGTGCGACGATTTCAATTCATGATCCACAATTCCATCAGACCCAAAATTTTCATGGAAGGAGGGCAAGGAAAATGTTGCGGTTATCTCCGCGCCAAATCTGGGAAGCAATTGTTCCACGATTCCCAAGGCACCCACACCCCCGCGTTTTCCAGGGGAGGTAGACATTAATAGCACCTTTGTGTCCGCAAGAAACTTTCGTTCCAAACGGGATAACCAATCCAATACGTTTTTAAAATAGGCCGAAGGATTGCCATTGTGCTCATTAACGGAAAGAATGAGTCCATTGGCGGCCTGAATGTCATTTTTTAGTTCAATAAGGGAATTGGAAAAACCGTTTTGCCGTTCTTCATCCTCACTATACATTGGAAAGGGATAACGAACCATATCCATCACCTGGACATCATTATTGTCAACCATTGAAACCGTATGTTGAACAAGTTTATAATTGATGGAAGTTGAAGAATTACTTCCTGCCAGTGCCAAAATTGCAGCCATATGCGAAAAACTTTGATTGTTTCGCTAAAATACCGCAAATGCCATTTACATGCGAGTATTTTGTCTAATTTTGACCCGCCGGACATCCAAACTTGCTGTTAGGCAAGTATATAGGGTAATTGTTTGCCAATGAAAGCCAAAACCTCACGATTGTTTTTTATTGATGCTATGCGTGCTTGGGCCATTTTAATGATGCTTCAAGGTCACTTCATTGATGGGCTTCTAGACCCTGGTTTTAGAGATCAGAACAATGAGGTTTTTAACATCTGGCTTTATTTTAGAGGCATTACCGCACCAGTTTTCTTTACCGTCTCCGGGTTTATTTTTACATATCTTCTTATTCGGGTACCGCAGGTTGGACTGGATAACCCCAGGGTTAAAAAAGGTATTCGGCGAGGATTGCAGTTGCTTTTTATAGGGTATCTGCTGCGCACCAACTTATTGGGACTTCTTAGCGGTAACATCTATAGTTCTTTTTATCTGGTGGATGTACTCCATTGTATTGGACTATCCATTTTAGCTTTGATAGGAATCTATTTGTTTTCATCCAATAGAAAGCCTTTTGTGTTTCCCATGCTTTTAATAGGAATCACTATGGTGCTATTTTTATTTGAACCTATATACAAGCAGTGGTCCTTTGCATTGCTTCCTGAAGCTATTGCCAACTATTTCACCAAGGCGAATGGTTCTGTGTTTACCATCATTCCTTGGTTAGGCTATGCCACCGTCGGCGGATTCCTGTCGGTTCTTTTCACCCGTTTTAAAGATGCCAAACATTTATATACGATTGCCATTCCCATGGCAATATTGGTTGGTTCGGCATTGATTTTTTATAGTTCCGATGGTTTTATTTCACTTTTCGAGCATACAGGAATAGAATTGTTCCATAGGATCCAGATAAACAACTACCTGTTCATCCGATTGGGAGATGTTTTTTTGGTCTTTGCGGTTTTCATGCTATTGCGAAAATTTATGACCAACCCATCCGTTCTGAAAATTGGAGCCAGTACCTTATCTATTTACGTAATTCACTTCGTCATTTTATACGGAAGTTTTACGGGATTGGGATTGTACCGCTTTTTCCACCATAGTCTTAATCCGGGTATTGTAATTCCCGGGGCATTGGCCTTTATGATAGCTTGTACCTACTTGTCCATGCAGTACAATAAGCACGAAGTGGAACTGAAAGATCGTCTGGCCTCTACGGCACTATACGTAAAACTGCATACGGCAGATTTAGCCAAAAAAGCCCAACCCATATTGAAAGAGTTGTCCTTAAGGGTAAAAGCGACCTTAAGGCGTCTTTTCAAGACTGCGCAGTAGTTCTTTTGGTCTTCCACCCAAGTAGTGAAATTCGCATCATTTGATAGCTGCTCTTGTTGAAAGCAGCATTGGATATTTGATCAGGTTCTTGGCAAGGGTTTTCCTAACCACACAGAAATGCAAAACAGCTTATCCTTCTTAAAAGCATTTTGTTGAAATAAAATGTACGCCATTCAATTTCAAGCCCTAAGGGCTGCCTCTTAAGGATAAGCTGCCTTACATTTGAATAAATCTGGACTGCTAAATATGGATAGGTCTATCCTCAGTAGCAGCAAGTGCCGCCTCCTTAACAGCTTCGGCATAGGTAGGGTGGGCATGGCTCATACGGGCAATATCCTCAGCGGATGCCCTAAATTCCATGGCCGTGACCCCTTCCGTAATCAAATCGGCACAACGTGCCCCGATCATGTGGACGCCAAGTACCTCATCTGTTTTTTTATCCGCCAATATTTTTACAAAGCCATCAATATCCATACTGGCGCGGGCACGTCCCAAAGCCCGCATTGGAAACTGACCTGACTTGTATGCTACACCTTCTTCCTTCAGCTGCTCCTCTGTCTTACCCACGGCAGCAACTTCGGGCCAAGTATAGACCACTCCCGGAATAAGATTGTAATTGATATGTGGTTTTTGTCCAGCCAAGGTTTCGGCCACCAAAGTTCCTTCCTCTTCTGCCTTATGGGCCAACATGGCTCCGCGAACCACATCGCCAATGGCATAAATATTGGAAACATTGGTTTGCAAATGGTCATTCACTTCAACCCTACCACGTTCGTCGAGTTTAACACCTGCAGCTTCCGCATTCAAACCATCAGTGTATGGTCTTCTACCTACACTAACCAAACAATAATCCCCCTTAAAAGTAACTTCCTGACCTTTCTTATCATCGGCCTTCACAACAACCTCATCCCCCACCCGTTCCACGGATTTTACTTTATGGGAAAGGTTGAACTTCATTTTCTGTTTTTTCAGGGATCGCATCAACTCCTTGGAAAGCCCCCCGTCCATTCCGGGGATAATTCTGTCCATAAATTCAACCACAGTTACCTCCGATCCCAAACGTTTGTAGACCTGCCCCAACTCCAGGCCAATGACGCCTCCACCAATAACGATCATATGCTTCGGCACCTCTTTGAGTTTTAATGCTTCCGTAGAGGTGATAATACGTTCCTTGTCCAATTTGATAAACGGTAAGGTGGACGGCTTGGAACCTGTGGCAATGATGGTGTTTTTGGCTTCAACGGTTTCTTTTTTCCCATTTGCCAAGGCTATATTGATATGGGTGGCATCCTTAAAACTTCCCAATCCCTCATAGACATCAATTTTGTTTTTATCCATCAAGAACTGAATACCTTTTGTTGTCTGCTCAACTACCCCTTGCTTTCTGGAGATCATTTGCTCCAAATTCACCTTCACCTCCCCGGGGATATCTATACCATGTTCCTCAAAGTGCTTTACAGCATCCTCATAATGATGCGAGGAATCCAACAACGCCTTGGAAGGAATACAGCCTACATTAAGACAAGTTCCTCCGAGGGTTGGGTATTTTTCGATGATTGCGGTTTTCATTCCTAATTGCGCACAGCGAATTGCCGCTACATAGCCTCCAGGTCCAGAGCCTATAACGGCCACATCGTATTGATTCATATCTAATTGTTAGGGATAATACTCGTTTTGATATTGACTACAAAAATAGCAATGTTTCTCCGAATCGCCTTTTGTTTTCCCGAATTGATTTCGGAAAACATCGGATTCTCATAAGATTGGGTTAAAGCTGGTTTTGAAGACCTAAAATTTCCTTAAATTCCACTTAAGAATTATTGGATGAGGACGTTAAGGTTACAAAGGGAATTGGAGCTTTTTATTGCTGGTATTGCAGCTTCGCAAAGTCTTTTTATGGCTATCTACAGCCTTTTTGAACGAAAAAGGGATTTTAGGAACGTACTACTTTTTCTTTTTTTCCTTGTCATAACCATACGCCTAACCAAATCTATTCTTTGGGTGTATTTGGAAACGACCCCTGTTTGGTTGATCAATATTGGTTTTGCCGCCCATGCACTGTCAGGCCCCTCCTTGCTCCTCTACATTTGGTATGTGCTGTACCCCAGGGAATGGTCTAAATGGCAATGGATTCATTTTGTTCCCGGAATACTTTTGGCACTTACTATCCATACTCTTTCATTGGATGGATTCTGGCATTCTGGTGGATATAGCGCGCTTCTTTTTCATCAAATGATCTACAGCATGGCAGGCCTTGCCTTATTCGGGTTTCATTTTTTCAATGCAGGTGGTCCGAAAATTTCTAAAGCTGCTGTTGTATGGACAGGTGCCCTAGTTTTGGGAACTACCCTTCTCCAATTTTTATACTTCTCCAACTACATTCTTGGGCTCACCCCTTATCTCCTTGGACCAATAGTATATGCACCTCTGATCTATTTTCTAGCCTTTCTTCTTTTCAAGAACCCTTCTTTGTTGAAATATAAAGAGCTACATAAAAATGGAAGCATAAAACTGTCCGAAGTAGAAATGCAAAAGGCTGCTGAAAACATAAAACGCCTCATGGAGCAAGAACAATTGTATTTGGATGCCAACTGCACTCTAACCGTGGTTTCCAAAGCAGCCAAACTTCCACCTTATTTGGTTTCACACATTATAAATAATGCGTTGGGAAAGAATTTTCCAGATTTTTTAAACGGATATCGCATTGAGGCTGCCAAGTTTAAATTAAAGCATCCCGATTATCAAAATACCAAGATTGCAAGTATTGCTTACGATGTGGGTTTCAATTCCATTTCTGCTTTTAATATCTTTTTCAAAAGGGCTACCGGCACCACTCCCTCCAAGTACCGGCTTAAGTCGGCATAAGATATTGGATTTATAAATCCATCTTTCCGATTTCCCAATCCTATCGGTTTAGTCCATCGAACATCTTAACTATGGAAAGTTATTTTAAACTCTTCCTATTCAAGATGAAAGACCGTTCAAGCACAACTCTTTATAAAACAACCGCCCTTTCCACACTCTATTTCTTTTGTCTGTTGTGTGGTTATTTCATCCTTAGACCTCTTAGGGACGAAATGGGCATACAAAATGGTGCAATTAATATGCAATGGCTTTTTACAGGAACCTTTGTGGCCATGCTCTGCATTATTCCATTGTTTGGATATCTCATTAGCCGCTATTCCACGGCAAAGGTTTTGGTTTATTCCTACACCTTTTTTCTGGTCAATATTTTGGCCTTTTATCTTGGATTTAAGTTTTATGGACCTTCAAAGGGCATTGCCATAACTTTTTTTATCTGGTTGAGCGTATTCAATCTGTTTGTGGTTTCACTCTTCTGGAGTTTTATGTCGGATATTTTTAACAGCGCCTCTTCGAAGCGGTTTTTTGGGATTATCGCCTCTGGAGGAAGCCTTGGTGCTTTGTCAGGACCTTTAATAGCTCATGAAGTAAGTGCCATCTCCATAGACTTGCTTTTAATTTTAGCTGCTCTGTTTATTGCTGGTGGATTATGTTGTATTCTTGGGCTCATCGCACTGACCGATAAAAAAAGGTTTCAAACGACTCCAAACGATTCTCAGTCCATAACAACAAATCGTCTTTTCGAGGGTATTCAATTCATCTACAATTCGAAATACCTGCTGGGCATTGTACTTTTTGTTCTGCTATATACTTCAATATCCACGGTGCTCTACTTTGAACAGGCCCACATTGTGGAAGCGGAATTTACAAAAAGCTCTAACCGTATCGCCTACTTCTCCAGAATCGATTTCACGGTTAATGCTATAGCCATTTTAGGGCAATTTTTGTTAACCGCGCAGTTCATCAAAAGACTCGGCCTGTCCATCGTCCTAGCCTCCATTCCTTTTCTAATGGGATTGGGCCTTATTGTTTTGGGTGTGCGTCCCAGTTTAGGAATTGTGGCTGCACTAATGATTCTTCATCGCTCCGGCAATTTTATGTTACTTCGACCAGGTAGGGAAATCTTGTTCACCGTTACGAATCAAGCTGAGAAATATAAAGCCAAGAACGTTATAGACACGGCTATTTATAGAGGTGGTGATGCACTTGTCGGTTGGCTTTTTGCGACCTTTACCGCTCTGGGTTTTGGTCTTGGGTTCATCGCCTGGCTTGCGGCACCGATTTCTTTTCTGTGGAGCATTACGGGCTATCGACTAGGGAAATTGCAAAAAAGTAAAGAACATATAGTAACTTTAAAAAACAAGCTTTATGAAAACCCTATTTAGCAGAAGAGATGCGCTGAAATTATCTATACTTGGCAGTGTAGGATTCTCATTTGGTACTATGGGAAACCTCTTGCCCTATTCTAAAGTTCAGACAAGGCCAATTCCGTCCTCAGGAGAGGACCTTCCCGTCGTAGGTCTAGGTACCTGGCAGACTTTTGATGTAGGGAATTCCGATGCGCAAAGAGCGGTGTTGACGCAAGTACTCCAGGAACTATATCGATTTGGGGGCTCTGTAATTGATTCTTCCCCCATGTACGGAAGTTCGGAGCGTGTTGTTGGAGACTTGACCAAAGCACTCAAATTTCAAAACGAACTTTTTTATGCCACAAAGGTGTGGACTTCGGGAAAGTCAGCCGGGATACGGCAAATGGAAGCTTCAATGGCCAAAATGCAACGAGAACAGATGGATTTGATTCAGATTCACAATCTGGTGGATTGGAAAACCCATGTTAAGACACTAAGGGAATGGAAAGAGAAGAGGAAAATAAAATACTGGGGAATTACCCATTACGTAGATTCATCCCATAAGACCTTGGAACACATCATTCAATCCGAAAGGCCAGATTTCGTCCAATTCAATTACTCCATCAATTCCAGAAATGCGGAAAAGTCATTGTTGGACACCACCAAAAAGTACGGCACTGCAACGATCGTCAACCAACCGTATGCTGGAGGTTCGCTTTTTAGAAGGGTCAAAGGGAAAGAAGTTCCGACATGGGCCAAGGAATGGGACATTAATAGCTGGGGGCAATTCTTTTTAAAATTTATCCTTTCCCATCCAAACGTCAACTGCGTTATTCCGGGGACTTCAAAACCACATCACATGGTGGACAATATGCGTTCAGGATTGGGCAAAATGCCCGATGGGACAATAAGAAATCGCATGGTAATGTATTTGAAATCGATTTAGGGGTTGGTTACATGGGTGCCAACGGAAACTTTACAGCCCCGTAGCAGCCCAACCACAAGCCTCCCAAATGGGACAGATTCAGTCCGGTTTCGAACCAAATAGGTCCATGCCACTGTCCGCAAGCAGTAAACAGGAAAATCTTGGCCACAACAAAGAGGGAAATAAACACCAATGGTAAAACATTATCCTTTACCACGATCAAAGTGGAAATAAAACCGGCCACAACAGCGGACAGAAAAAATGCAGCGCTGCCAAAAACCAGTTCTTGAACTGATGAAGAACAAAAACTGAGGCCTTTAAACAGGATATCCTGCGAAATGGTCGTGTAAAGAATCAATGATGAGCCCCCTACCGCGGTGGAGAGCACAGTGAGAAAAACCCGTGTGCGCGAATTCATGATTGAAAAGTAGTTTTTTGATTGTGGTTTGTTTTTTGATTTGACCAGAAATTAGGAAGAACCCTCCAATCCCAAGACTACTTTAACATCGATTTACGTTAAACTTTGCTAAATAAAAACGGCGGTAGTATGCTTTACTTCGTTGATTACAAAGGAACTCTGAGTATTTCCAATGTTACTGATCACCGTTAGTTTTGTAACCATAAATTCCCGGTATTTAATCATATTTTCCACATTGACCCGAAGGATATAATCGTAATCCCCACTAACATGAAAACATACGGAGACCTCGTCAAGTTTCAGGATTTCCCGCTCAAACCGCAATACATTTTCTTTAGTATGTTGCAGCAAACGAATATGGCACAGAGCCGTAAAACTGCGTCGTACTTTTTCTTTATCTACCAACGCAACATAATTGGTGATTACGCCCTGTCTTTCTAATCGCCGGATACGCTCGTACACGGCAGTCTTTGAAAGGCCAAGCAAATCGGCATAGTGTTTTGTGGTCCTCTTACAATCCGCCTGCAACAGCTGTACCAATTCTTTGTCAATATTGTCCAGTTCCATACTGATTTTCTTTCCGATAAAGTTAGTGAAATCAAAGATAATTAGACTAAAGTTCTATTAAAATTGAAATTTTGGATTAAAAAACTAAAATGTAAATTTTTAATTGACTTTTGGTCGACATAAAGTTAATTTTACTTGTAAATCAACCATTATGGACTATAAAGCATCAGACGAAATTCAAAGTTTACAGTATTTCGGTGAATTTGGGGGGGTTAATCCCTCAATCTCGGATTCATCCACCTACACTTTCCTATCCGCTAAAACCATGTTCGATACCTTCGAGGGAAACACAGAGGGCTGTTATCTCTATAGCAGGCACTCCTCCCCGTCCAACCTGTACTTGGGGGAAGCAATGGCCCAACTGGAAGGAACAGAATCTGCAAATGTTTACGCAAGTGGAATGGGTGCTATAAGTGCCGTAATTCTTCAACTGTGCGATGCTGGGGACCATATAGTATGCAGCAGAACAATTTATGGGGGTACCTACGCACTGCTAAAAAACTTTTTAAAGAAATTCAACATTACCACCTCATTTGTGGATATCACAAATCTGGAGCAAGTAGAACAAGCTATCACTTCTAAAACAAAGATGGTGTATTGTGAAGCCGTGAGCAATCCCCTGTTGGAGGTGGCAGATCTTCCACAGTTATCCAAGTTGGCTAAAAAACACCAACTACCATTGGTTGTGGATAATACCTTCTCCCCTCTTTCCATCAGTGCAGCCAAATTGGGCGCTGATATTGTAGTACATAGTTTGACCAAATTCATTAATGGTAGTAGCGACTGTGTGGCGGGAGCCGTTTGTGCTTCGACAGAATTTTGTCTGGCGCTCAAAGATGTAAATGATGGCGCAGGTATGCTTTTGGGAAGCACTTTGGATAGTCTCCGGGCGGCTTCAATTCTCAAGAACATGAGAACGCTTCACATTAGGGTAAAAAAACATAGCGAAAATGCCCAATATCTTGCCAAACAATTTCAAAAAGATGGTCTGAAAGTAGTGTATCCCGGCCTTGAATCACATCAAGGGCACAAAACAATGAGCAAACAAATGAATCCTGAATTTGGATTTGGTGGGCTCTTGACCATTGATGTGGGCTCATTGGATATGGCCAATGCGCTTATGGAATTGATGCAGCGTGAAAAGCTAGGTTACCTTGCCGTGAGTCTTGGATTCTACAAAACCCTGTTCAGCGCACCCGGAACGTCCACCTCCTCTGAAATTCCTATGGAAGAGCAGGAAGAACTGGGTCTTTCCCAAGGGCTTATTCGATTTTCCATTGGTTTGGACAATGATATACACAGGACCTATTTGGCCATGCATTCCTGTATGGAAAAGTTGGGTATTTTGGAAAGCAATCCTGCCATGGTTTAATTGATAAGCCATCTTTTTCGTTTGCAGAACAGCATCCAAAGTTGTAATATTACTCGATTGCAAAACCAAACTACATGGCGAAAAAAGCCCAAAAACCCAAGTACAGAGAAGCTGAAAATATTGTGGAAAACAAAGAGTTAAGTATTTGGGAGGCCTTGATTCCAGTTTTCGCCTTGGTTGCCATGTTGGCATACAACGTTTTTGTGTTTGGTGATAGTGCCATTGAGGGGTCCAACCAATTTATTCTATTGCTTGGGGGGGCTGTAGCTGCCGTTGTGGGTTTTAAGAATAAAGTTTCCTACAAACAGATGCTGGCGGAAGTTGCAGAAAATGTAAGATCTACAACAGGAGCCTTATTAATCCTGTTGATGGTGGGTGCCTTGGCAGGGACTTGGTTGATCAGTGGAATTATCCCGGCCATGATTTACTATGGACTTTACATACTGAATCCAACAATATTTCTTGCAGCCTGTGTTGTTATATGCGCCATAATCTCCATTGCTACGGGAAGTAGTTGGACTACGGCAGCTACCGTGGGCATTGCACTTATAGGCATTGGGGATGTACTTGGAATTTCATTGGGAATGACAGCTGGAGCCGTACTTTCCGGTGCTTATTTCGGGGATAAAATGTCCCCTTTAAGTGATACTACAAACCTGGCACCGGTTATGGCTGGAGGTGAGCTTTTTTCCCATATTAGATATATGGCTCTTACTACAATTCCAACCATAACGGTAACACTGTTGATCTTTATCATAATTGGCTTTTCCATAGACTCAACCGGGCCCGCGGATGCATCCGAAATCCTTAGAATCATCGGAGAAAGATTCAATATAAACGGATGGCTTTTCATAGTCCCCATAGTTGTAATCTTTTTAATCATAAAGAAGACACCTCCTCTGGTGGCACTTTTGATTGGAACACTCCTTGGCGGTGTTTTTGCCCTAATTTTTCAGCCGAGTATTGTGAGTTCTCTTGGAGGTGCAAGCGAGCTTTCGTTCGAATCTGGGTACAAAGGGGTACTCAATGCCATTACGGTTGAAACGCAGTTGGAAGCACCCGAGAAATATAGTAAGCTTTTTAAATCAAAAGGAATGGCCGGTATGCTGGGCACCATTTGGTTGATTGTCTGTGCCATGGTTTTTGGGGGTATTATGGACGGTATTGGAGCGTTACAGCGTATTACCAAGTCGCTTTTAAACATGGCCAAAACTACTTTTGGACTCTTTGCAAGTACAGTAGGTAGCTGTTTGGCTTTGAACGTAACGGCATCGGACCAATATTTGGCACTTGTGGTTCCGGGAAAGATGTTCAGCAATGCTTATAGGGAAAGAGGCCTGGCACCAGAAAACTTGAGTCGTACCTTAGAGGATTCGGGAACCGTCACCTCGGTGCTGGTACCTTGGAATACCTGTGGTGCGTATCATAGTGGTGTACTCGGAGTTCCCGTCATAGACTATTTTGCCTTTGCCATCTTCAACTGGCTCAGTCCGTTTATGACCTTGCTTTTCGCTGCCCTTCAAATCAAAATCAAACAATTGGTAGTTCCTGCCAAAGCGTAGCATTTTTCCAGTTTCTGACCAAACATTTTATGGTAATTCGTTTGGATAGGACGTATATTTACGCTTTAAACTTAAAACATCAGTTTACCATGGCTTCAATTACCTTAGGTGGCAGTCCTGCCAATACGATTGGGGAATTACCAGCATTGAATGCTGCTGCTCCAGATTTTACATTGACCAAATCAGACTTGTCCAGTGCATCTTTATCCGATTATGCGGGCAATAAGTTGGTCCTCAATATATTTCCAAGTGTTGATACGGGTACCTGCGCCCAGTCGGTTCGTCAATTCAATCAAGAGGCTGCAGAATTGGAAGGCACCAAAGTGCTTTGTATCTCCAAAGACCTTCCGTTTGCCCAAAAAAGATTCTGCGGAGCCGAGGGCATTGAAAATGT
This sequence comes from Flagellimonas flava, assembly GCF_900129665.1. Taxonomy (GTDB): domain Bacteria; phylum Bacteroidota; class Bacteroidia; order Flavobacteriales; family Flavobacteriaceae; genus Flagellimonas; species Flagellimonas flava. The sequence goes on along the minus strand of NZ_FQWL01000001.1, from coordinate 695,797 downwards.
AGATATGCTTTCTGACTATAAATCCGGGGATTTTGGACGGGATTATGGTCTTGCCTTTGCTGACAGTGCGTTTGAGTCACTGCACTCCAGATGTGTTGTGGTATTGGATGGAACTGGTAAAGTGATTTACACGGAACAGGTGCAAGAAACTGGTGATGAACCCAATTACAAAGCCGCCCTCGAAGCCTTAATGGATGCCTAAGGAGCCATTCTTGATCAATAGGATTAAAAGTGTTGGTTTTGCCTTTAAAGGGTTGTTTTTGTTATTGCGAACTGAAGCCAGCATAAAAATCCAATTTGTAATTGCCTTGCTGGTAACCGGAGCAGGGTTTTATTTCGAAATTTCGAAGACAGAATGGATGCTACAATTATTTGCCATTGGAATGGTCATGGGTATTGAGGGAATGAACACCGCCATTGAAAAATTATCGGATTATGTGCAACCGGAGCAGGACCCGAAAATCGGATTTATAAAAGATATATCAGCAGGAGCGGTTATGGTGGTGTCCCTTATCGCAAGCATTGTTGGACTTATGATTTATCTTCCCAAAATCATCTGATCGACGTCTGTTTCCCTTTCAAGCATCGTAAATTTGTAAATTAGCCCCGTTATTAATCAATTGCATGGCCAAAAAGAGGACGAAATCCAAATCTAAACCCGCAAAAAAGTCTTTTTCATTAAAGCTGTCCAAACAAAACAAGATTATTTTTGGCAGCCTTCTCATTGTGCTCAGTATTGCCCTCTTCTTCTCCTTTATATCCTATTATTTCACCTGGCAGGAGGACCAGAGCATGCTGACGGAGTTCAAGGACAGAAACGCCGAAGCCAGTAATTTGCTCAACAAATTTGGTGCTGCGGTCAGTCATTTTTTTATGTACAAAGGGTTCGGACTCGCTTCCTTCGCTTTCCCATTGCTTTTAGCAGTTACCGGGCTTTATCTTTTTCTTGGTCTAGACAATAAAGGTCTTATTGGAAAATGGATTTGGGGACTTATAGGAATCATTTGGATATCCGTCGCTCTTGGATTTTTCGCCATGGAACAACCTCTTTTGGGCGGACTGATAGGCTATGAAATGAACGATTTTCTCCAGGATTACACAGGTAAAATTGGGGTTTTTCTATTGTTGTTGTTTGTTTTAACGGTGATACTGGTTAGGCTTTTCAACTTTAGCCCGGAAGGTATCGCCAACTTCTTTCGTTCACAGAAACAGAGCCTAAAGGCTGATTTCTCCACTAAAAAAACGACTGCAACAAAAGAAACCATCACAGAGAACAGTATAGAGCTCAGCACAGAATCTGAAGAACCTGTGGTCATTGACACCTATACGCATAAAAAAGACATTCCTCCATTGCAACAAGAAGCAGGACTCGATGTCAATCTTCCTAAAGAAGAGGAATCGGATATCGACTTGAAAGTGGAAAAAGTGAAGGAGGAAAAGGAAGAAAAAAACACCACGGCTGCCAAGTTGGTCAAGGATTTTGGGGAATTTGACCCCAAATTAGAACTGGGCAACTACAAATTTCCACCCATAGACCTTTTGGAACCCCACGGGGCTTCCGGAGGTATCACCATTAACCAGGAAGAGCTTGAGGAGAACAAAAACAGAATTGTTGGCACCCTTAAGAATTACAAGATAGGTATCGCACAGATCAAGGCGACCATTGGTCCAACGGTGACACTTTATGAAATTGTACCTGAAGCGGGTGTTCGTATTTCAAAAATTAAAAATTTGGAAGACGATATCGCTCTTTCTTTGGCTGCCCTTGGCATTCGGATTATTGCTCCAATTCCAGGAAAAGGGACCATAGGTATAGAGGTGCCGAACAAAAACGCAACTGTTGTTTCTATGCGTTCGGTAATTGCCTCCAACAAATTCCAAAAAGCGGAAATGGAATTGCCCATTGCATTTGGAAAGACCATTAGCAACGAAACTTTTGTAGTGGATCTGGCCAAAATGCCACACATGCTCATGGCCGGGGCCACCGGACAGGGTAAATCGGTGGGGTTGAACGCAGTGATCACCTCCCTCCTTTACAAGAAACACCCGGCGGAAATCAAGTTTGTTTTGGTTGACCCCAAAAAGGTGGAACTTACACTCTATAACAAAATTGAGCGTCATTTCTTGGCCAAACTACCGGATTCGGAAGATGCCATTATTACGGACAACACTAAGGTCATCAACACCTTGAATTCCCTTTGTATTGAAATGGATAACCGTTACGAATTGCTCAAAACGGCGATGGTTCGGAACATAAAGGAATACAACGTCAAGTTCAAAGAGCGGAAGTTGAACCCCAATGATGGGCATAAGTTCCTTCCCTATATTGTTTTGGTGATTGATGAATTTGCTGATCTTATCATGACAGCGGGTAAGGAGGTTGAAGCTCCCATAGCTCGTTTGGCGCAGCTGGCAAGAGCCATTGGAATCCATTTGATCATTGCCACGCAAAGACCCTCGGTAAATGTCATTACAGGAATCATCAAAGCCAATTTCCCCGCACGGATAGCATTTAGGGTAACCTCAAAAATTGATTCCAGAACCATATTGGACGCACAGGGTGCAGATCAACTTATTGGTCGAGGGGATATGCTTTTTACCCAAGGGAACGATGTGACACGACTTCAATGCGCTTTCGTAGATACTCCAGAAGTGGGGAAAATAACGGAATATATTGGCTCGCAAAGGGCATATCCTGATGCTCATTTGCTTCCTGAGTATGTGGGCGAAGATTCTGGCACGGGTATTGATTATGACATAGCGGACAGAGATGCCATGTTCCGAGAAGCTGCAGAAGTCATCGTAAATGCGCAGCAAGGCTCGGCATCGCTTATCCAACGAAAATTAAAACTAGGATACAACCGTGCGGGGAGAATTATAGATCAATTGGAGGCAGCTGGAATAGTTGGCCCATTTGAAGGCAGTAAGGCCAGACAGGTACTTGTGCCAGATATGTTTTCCCTGGAACAACTTTTAGAAAATGAAACAAAATAACATGACACCCAAGAAACATATACTTTTTATAGGGCTTTTTGTGCTAAGCCTAATGACCTTCGGTCAAAATTCCCCTAAGGCAAAGGCTTTGCTGGATGATGTTTATAACAAGGCAAGCAGCTACGATAACATTCATATTGATTTCACCTACGCGCTGGAAAATACCGAAGCTAACATCAAGCAAGAATCCAGCGGTAATGTTACACTAAGCGGGGATAAGTATCTCTTGGATTATCTAGGTGCTCAACAGTTAAATGACGGAAAAAAAGTATATACCGTAGTGCCGGAGAACGAGGAAGTCACTATCGAGGACATCAGCGAGGATGACAATAACATCACCCCATCCAAAATGCTTACCTTTTATAGAACTGGGCATAATTACGCTTGGGATATTCTGCAAAATGTTGGGGGAAGAAAAATCCAATATGTAAAATTGACTCCTATTGACAGCAATACGGAAATCAAAACCATTCTTCTAGGTGTGGATACTCAGACAAAGCATATTTATAAACTCATCCAGACCGGGCAAAACAACACAAAAACAACAATTACAGTTAATTCTTTCAAAACCAATCAGCCATTGTCCAGCAAGCTCTTTACCTTTGACGGGAAAAAGTACGAGGACGAAGGGTACTATATTATAAGAAATTAGTGCATTGAAAATACTAGACCGATATATTCTATCGAGATTTCTGTATAACTTCTTTAGCTCCTTCCTCATCTTGATTGTCATTTTCATCTTTCAGGGGATATGGCTTTTTATAGATGATTTGGCGGGAAAAGGACTTGGCGTGGTCATCATTGCCAAGTTTATTTTTTATTTCATACCCACACTTGTGGACAAGGTACTACCGCTAACGGTGCTCCTATCTTCCATTCTTACCTTCGGGACCTTTGCTGAAAATTATGAGTTTGCCGCCATGAAGGCCTCGGGGATTTCTTTACAGCGGGGAATGCGAAGCCTTATTGTTTTTGTACTGTTTTTGGGTGTTGTTACATTTTTCTTCGCCAATAACATAATTCCAAAATCGGAGCAAAAAATGTTCAACCTTAGACGAAACATTGCCAAGGTTAAGCCCGCAGCGGCCATTACCGAAGGCGTGTTCAGTGATTTTGAAGGTACGGGAGAGGGCATGAACATTAAGGTGGAAAAGAAATATGGCGAACAAGATCGTTTTCTGGACAATGTGATTATCCATAAAAAGACCAAACAGAGCGTCAACAATACCGTCATCAAGGCCAAAGCCGGGGAGTTGATCAGTAGCGAGGATTCGGACATCATCCAGTTGGTATTGAAGGACGGAAATTATTATGAAGAGCTGAAGCCCAAATCAAGTAAGGATAAAAGGAAACACCCTTTTGCCAAGTCCAAATTTGAAACCTATACCATCAATATCGATATCTCCGAACTTAACAACCAGGATTTGGAAGAGGACGGGAACATCACCACGGATAAAATGAAAAATGTGGTACGGCTCGTCAAGGACATTGATTCTCTGGGAAAAAATAACGTTGAGAAAGTAGAGGCCTTTTCCAAAAATATTATCACAAGAATGGGTGGCTTTCCAGAACCTCCAAAGCTGGATAGCCTTCAACTGGCCAGCGAAGCGTTATTGAACAAATCAAAAGTTGATTCCTTACAACAAATCCAGTACGATACCATCAGTACCATAAAGGAGTTCATCAATACCTTACCGGAGTGGCAACAGTTGCAGGTAGTGAGCTCGGCCAAGACCACAACGCAAGGGGTGCTATCCACGGTAGTGGCCAAAAAGGAAGAACTACAGAAGCGTTTCAAGTTCTACAATAGCCATATCCTTTCCCTACATAAAAAATACGCATTGGCTTTTTCCTGCATTATTTTGTTTTTCGTAGGGGCTCCCCTAGGTGCTATAATTAGAAAAGGTGGGTTGGGACTCCCGATGGTAATCGCCATTATCTTATTTTTGACCTATTATTTTATTGGAGTTTTTGCAGGAAATTATGCCAAGGAAGGGAATATCCATCCATCCATTGGAGCGTGGCTTTCAACCTTGATCATGCTGCCCTTGGGTATTTCGCTTACCCGACGCGCGACAGCAGATAGAGGATTGTTCGGATTTGGACATATTTTTGATGCGATAAAGAACCTGTTTAAAAGGAAGAAAAAAGACGAGGAAGATGATGATAACGAAGGATAAGAAAATACAACTCAACGCCATTGAGGAAGCCATTGAGGATATCCGACAGGGTAAGGTAATCATTGTGGTTGATGATGAAAACAGGGAGAACGAAGGGGATTTTCTGGCTGCTGCAGAGTTGATAACCCCAGAGACCATCAACTTTATGGCGACCCATGGCCGTGGTCTTATCTGCGCACCCCTTACCGAAGGTCGTTGCGAGGATTTGGGACTTCATAAAATGGTAAGTCATAATTCCGATCCTTTGGAAACCGCATTTACCGTTTCTGTTGATTTACGTGGAAATGGCGTCACTACGGGTATTTCGGCCAGTGATCGCGCCAAAACCGTGATTGCACTTACCGAACAACAGACCAAGCCGCATGATTTGGCCAGACCAGGTCATATTTTCCCATTGATCGCAAAAGAAGGTGGAGTGCTGCGAAGAACTGGACATACTGAAGCCGCCATAGATTTTGCTCGCCTAGCAGATTTAAAACCGGCCGGAGTGATCGTGGAGATCATGAATGAGGATGGTACCATGGCGCGTTTACCGGAACTTGTGGGGGTTGCCAAGAAATTTGACCTAAAGATTGTTTCCATAGAGGACCTGATCGCCTACCGTATGGAGCATGACAGTCTGATTGAACGCAAAGAGTCTTTTGACATCAAGACACGTTTTGGGGATTTCCGACTGCGGGCCTATAAGCAAACTACCAATGACCAAGTACACATTGCGCTTACAAAGGGCAGTTGGAAAACTGGGGAGCCAGTCTTAACCAGAATTAACTCGACCCTCGTAAACAATGATATGTTGGGGACACTGACCAACAATCCCGACGAAACCTTGCAACGTATGTTCAATGCCATCAATGCGGAAGAAAAAGGTGCTATGATCTTTATCAATCAGGGCAATCAACATATGAACCTGTTGGGACGACTGGCAGAGCTCAAAAAACTGCAGGCACAGGGTATTACCAAGGCACCAAAGATTGAAATGGATGCTAAAGATTTTGGAATCGGTGCCCAAATATTACATGATCTGGATATTTCCAAATTGCGATTGCTCACCAACTCCGAGCAGACCCGCCGTGTTGGTATGGTAGGTTATGGTTTGGAGATTGTAGACTATGTAAAGTATTAAAGTTGGGATTGAATCGTTGCAGCCATCCTTTGTGCTCTTTGTTGCACTTCTTCAATGGTCCAACTGAGTTTTATTAAGCAAGAGATGTTTCTTCCCACCCAACGGTCTGAAGCTGAAAAATCACTCTTAGAATCATCAGGCAGAGATTCCAAAACATCTTCAGGAAGTTTACCCAAGGATTTCTTTTGGGTTAGATGTTCCCATCTGCGGTAATAATGCCAATTATTATCAAACCAATAAAAACAGCCATCCACTCCATTTTGACCAAGAGCGGCATGTGTTTTTCTTGCTACTTCTTCCGAGGGAAGGAAAAAGTTCAGAAAGGAATAATTTTCCTCCCCTCCTTCTGGCACACGCCTAAAAACGATCCCAGGGATTTCCGAGAGGGCCTCACGTAAAATGGTATAGTTTCTTTTTTGGATTTCAAGAAAATCGTCCAATCTATCAATTTGGGCAAGACCAACCGCAGCGTTCAATTCGGAAATCCTAAAATTATAGCCCAAAAAAGGATGGGCTTCTGCCCCCCTATCATTTCCGATATGGTCATGACCGTGATCGGAATACTTATGGGCATTTTCATAAAAGCTTTTTGTATTGGTAATCAAAGCCCCACCTTCGCCGCAGGTAATGGTTTTGACATAGTCAAAAGAAAAACAGCCTAAATCCCCAATACTGCCCAAAGGTTTCCCATTATAGCTTCCTCCTATAGCCTGACATGCATCTTCCAACAACAATAAACCATGCTCTTTGCATATAGATTGTAAAGCGGTCAAATCTGCCATAGAACCACACATATGAACAGGCATGACAACCTTTGTTCTTTTTGTAATTGCAGTTGCTACTGCTTTTGGGTCTAGTGTAAGTGTATCATCCACATCAACCAGAATGGGGATTGCCCCCAATGCCAAGATGGATTCAAAACTGGCTACAAAAGTGAAGGTGGGCATTATGACCTCATCCCCGGCCCCTACCCCTGCACTTGCCAAAGCAACGGTCAAAGCAGCAGTACCACTACTAACTAGATGCACATATTCGGTCTTCATACGCCGTTCAAGAGCAGCTTCTAGTTCCTTGGCCTTCCAATGCCCATTCCGCATCCCATCAAATCCATAGCGCATGAGAACACCAGAGTCCAATACATCCTGTACTTGCTTTTTTTCCTGTTCCCCGAATAATTCAAATCCCGGCATATCCTATATTTTGAAATAATTAAAAGTCAATAATTATTGAAAAGAAACCATCATGTAAAAAACCATAATTTAATGGCCATAACCACCACCATCACTACTAAAAATGACTTGATAAATCCATCTCCTTTTTTTACCGAAAACCGACTGGCAACCCAAGCCCCTGTTCCATTCCCAATGGCCAATATAAATCCCAATTTCCAATCAACTTTGTCATTGAAAGCAAAAACTGCCAAGGCGGAGAGCATATAAACAAATACCACCACCACTTTTGTTGCGTTTACCCTAACCAAATTCATCCGGTTCACAAAATGCATGAACAATATCATTAAAAACCCAAGGCCAGCATTGATAAATCCACCGTAAATTCCAAAAAAGAAAAAGACGATCACACTCCACCAAAGGTACTTTCCGGTAAGTCTTTCCTGCATTTCCATCAATTTCATTTTTGGTTTGAAAATGATGATGAGGACTACGGCCAGCATTACAATGGCCAAGATTCGGTTAAAGGTCTCACCTTTAATGTCGACGGCTATCCTAGCACCTATTATGGCTCCCAAAAAAGCAGAAATACCCAAATAAAGATTGAAGGGATAGGTAGAGATTCCTTTGCTTTTAAATCCTGCTGTGGCCATGGCTGTTTGGATAACGATAGCCACCCTATTGGTTCCGTTGGCCACGGCTGGAGGAAGGCCCAGAAAAATCAAGGTGGGAAGGGAGAGCAGTGATCCGCCACCGGCAATGGTATTTATAAAGCCTACAGCAAAACCCACAACTACCAAAAGTACGTAATGCCACCATTGATCCATGGGCACAAATGTAGGAGGTAATATCGGAATTGAAGCTTCAAAAAAAATAAAGTAGAGAGGCTTTTATAGAAATAAAAAAGCTTAGTATATTTGCACCCGCATTGGAGGAATGGCAGAGTGGTCGAATGCGGCAGTCTTGAAAACTGTTGAGGGTCACACCTCCGGGGGTTCGAATCCCTCTTCCTCCGCAAGAACAGTTGAAAAGCCCCTCAATCAGGGGCTTTTCTTTTCTGGTTGACAATCTAGTTGACAGAACTCTAAAGTATAATGTGCTTACACGCACATGTTAATCTGCAAAATGTGACTGTATGAAGGACGAAATAAACAAGCTCTTTGGAATCGATTTAGATTCTTCTGGAAGAGCAGAGAGTTATGACTATATCGAATCATTCATAGAGAAACATGTCGCAGATTGGACAAAACCCCCGAAAACCGAGGAGATAGTAGATCTTTTCTTCAAGGAACTCAAGCAGATTCCAGATAATGAATTAGCCTTTTTGATTTGTCATACTGGCTTTATTCCTGAGTTTTATGGACATGATTCAAGCCAAGAAACACTTTATTCAAAATTAGTTGAGGCAGTAGTCTGTGAATGGGCTATCCGATTAGGTTTTAAAAAATCTTTTTTGCAAACCCAAAAAGCAAGTAAAGAGGACGTAACGATAGTTGATTATAATGACCATACTATTGTATGCGATGCTAAAAGTTTTCGATTAGGTCGTAGTCAAGGAGCACCGAACGTAAAGGACGTAATTAAAAAGGCAGATTATGATAAATGGCTAGAATCATATGCTGAGGACAATAGGAAAGGTGGTTTACTTACGTTTCCTTCCTTGCATAATTGGAAGAAGGGTAGTGATGTATATTTATATTGCAGTGATAAGTCCGAACCGATAATGCTTCTTTTTTATGAACATATGTCCTTCGCTCTCCTAAAAAACATTGAATCAAATCATCTTCTTACAATCTTTGATAATTACGATTCCGTACATCCAACAGAAACAAAGGAGGCTTCGGAATACTTAAGTCGACTTGAACCGCAATTGTTTGATAAGATGATAAAGGAATGGGAGGATTACAAAAAAGTGTTTAATTTCATTATCGCAGAAAGGGTACAACATACTATTCAGCGAATTTCAAGGGAATTAGAAACAATCAAGGAACGTATTACTATTGAAATAACCACAGAGGAGGATCTCGAAAAGCTAAAGTCTGCACTAATTGATTCACTTTACCATAATGAGAGTTCTCAATTGCAAAAAAATCTGAAAAACATTAAGAAATTTAGATCTCACTAAGTTTTGAAAGAACCATTCTAGAAACTTTTTCCTCTACCCTATTTGATCGTCTGGATAATGTATTAAGTCTAAGTCCTCCGACTACACTAAAAAAGAAATTTAGTTTTTCAATATTTGACTGGTTCTTATTTATTTTTGTTTTACTACTATTCTCAAATTCTGAAAATACCTCAATAGCCATCTTGAGAACGGAATTGGGTGGCAGATTTTCCGAATTTATTTCTGATAAGTCTTTAATCGTATTTTCATTTATCAATCCTTTAGACTTTAGCAGCTTTTTCACCTTTGCTGGCTGGTCGTCGGAAAGTTTATATTCTAAAAATGCAGTTGTTAGTGTGTCTAATTTTACTGGAGACCATTTTTTTATCCTTTGTTCTTCATACAGTTTAATTAGTTCATCATAACTTTCTTTAAAGGGCAAACCCTCATTATTAGATAATTTACATGCCAAAGCAGCCAAATATATAACCACCTGACTTTGTTTAAGCTCACCATCAACCATCATCTGATGAATCCCGTTTACATCTTCAATTGCAGTTGATACTGACTGTGTTTCCTTTGTCAATCTAAATACTATCACACCATTAAGTGCTTCATAGTTCATAGCTCTTGGGCGTGCTATTCTTTCCATTTCCAATGGAATGCAAGAGTCGATTTTAAATCCAGAGTCAGTAATTGACCTATTTATGATTTCCCATCCCTCAAAAGTCTTATGAGAGTACAGCATCAACATCTTTCCTTTGTTTTTTAGTACTCGATAAGACTCTCTTAATACATTGGTCATTATTCTTTCATAATGTTGGCTAGACCTATGTTTTCCATTCTTTTTACTTGTTAATTCTACTATTGCTTCCTGAGACGCATCATTTCGAAGATCAATTGACTTATCATAAGTGTTTGCAATCAGTATTTCAAACCACGGTCGAAAAAATTCACTAAGTGCTGTATAGTCAACCGAATCAAAGTAGGGAGGGTCCGTTAAAACCATATCTATTGTTCCATCTTTGAGATTCAGCTTCTCCGAAGAACCTTTTAATATGTCTACTTTGTTAAGCCTATTGATGGAGGTGTAAGTCTTAACCACACGATTCAACTTTGACTTTAAGTTCGAGCCTTTGTTAAAAAAAGGATTGACTTCAATATAATCCCATTTCATTCCAACTCCTGGCCCAGCAAGACTTCTACCAGTTTGTTCGTTTTGACTTATCCACATGGTTCCATTACTGTTCCAATCAACTAAAAACTCTATTAAACATGTCAAACCGAGTAAAATCTGTTTCGCTTTTAATTTTCCGTGAATATTTACATCTATGTGATATTGCTTAGTTAGTTCCTCTATTAATCCTAATAAAATTAGAAGTTGTCTATCGTTAAAAAAGTTCTGATGATACTTTAAATCATATAAAGTAGGATTGATTACTCCCCCTCTGCTTCTAACAGTTGACTTAGGATTAAATTCAGAAAGCCTTTTGATTTCCTTTTGAACAAAAGTCTCCTTAAAGGATAATTCTTCGAGCATTTCTGAATCAAATGACTTATATGTTTTTTTTCCGTCCAAATAGTAGCAAATTGCCAATGGCGAGGAACCTAGGGTATTTTCATTGCAATACTCTTTTATGTCTTTAAAGCTATTTTCCACTCCACAGGCAGGACAGGTGAAACCGTTCGCTCTTTCCCTTTCATACTCGGTACTTCCAATTTTGTACCTTCCATTTTTTCCATCTAGGGTAACTAACTTATTCTTCTTTTTCGAGAAGTACCTTAATCTCCTAAGTTCTAATTCCCCTCCGCATGATTTACAATTTGCAGTTTTGGACCAAAAGATTACATAAGGTATAGTACTCTCAAAATTATATAAGGAGGAGTACTTGTCTTCTAACCTTTTAATTACCTGACTTCCCGAATTTTCAAGCATTAATCCGAAATTTTCGATGCCCAGAGAGTCAAAAAGAGTATGTTGAAGAAGACTTGCTACAGGGTTTAATTCGGAAGAAAAAGTCTTAAAACCTAAGCGTGCACTTTCAAATGGAATGGAACCTCCTCCAGCGAATACATCTAGAATATTTATTTCACTTGTATTGAAAATGCTAGAAAATCTTTTTAAATCCTTTTTAGAGGGATTTAATTCAGCGGCTAACCTGTTAAGGAAATCAATTTCTTGATTGTCTAGCTCGGAATTTCGTAATTGAATTGATTCATTAATTAGAAGTGCTCTCATAGCCCGGATTGGTCTTCGAGCCCACCAGACTTTCATTGAATTATAGTGCTCATCCCTTAAGTATTTCTCGCTTACTCCAATCTCACTTATGAACTTATTCGATAAAATCATTAACTGTCTATTGTTAACCAAATTTAATCTAAAGTTTCTATTTTTAAGCTTAAAATAATCAGATGAGTAAGATAAAACTAGAACTTAAAAAGAGAAATAAATCGTTCGGAATTATTACTTGGCCGTTTAGTATGGACGAAACTATTAGAGATTTTTTAAAGAGTAATCCAACCATAGATATAATGTTTGAAAACCAGTTATATCCAAATAGAAAAGTTGATTACAAGTATAGGCGAATATCGTTTGGAGGGAAAAGTAAAATGAAGAAACTCCAAGACAGCAACTATATAACATTGGAAAAACAAAAAAAACATGTTTTAGTTAAGGGCCACTAGATTATGATTATTGTAGGTTGATTTGAAGGCTATTTTCATTGAATATGATGTTCAATGTTATTTTCCAAAGTAGCAATAAGATAGTCGGGAACCTTATAATTAGTTAAACAATCTCCATCAACGTTTATCCAATCGCATCGTTCAGAACAATATTCCCATTCTCTGAAATTACTCAATAACTGAGTTACAGATTTCTTTTTCCCCACAGTTGAGAAAGTATTAAAACCAAATCGATCAAATATTCTTTTACCTTTCATGGCCTTAAGAATTGTATCAAGGGCTTTTATGTAAATTCGGCCTGCATCTTTTGTTTTTGATCTTTTTTTAAGATCAGGCTCGGTAAAAATCTTACTTCCATACTTAATAATTTCGATTAGCCCTGATTCCAAATTATATACTTTTTGCAAGTTTTGCGCTTGTCTTTTAGCAAATTTTCTAGTCCATAACCTCAACCACTCTTCAAGCAATAGTTCGGCAGTTTCTTTGTCTTTTGTAATTATATGAAAATGGGGGTTATAGGTTTTTTTAACTGGATTAAAATTACATTCGAGTGATCGTATGCCCATTAACAGCTTCCCCCTACCTCTTTGGTGTCTTTTACGATACTTAGAAGTAATTCTACTAAAACCAATTATAAATTTCTTTATATACAAGGACAAGTTATTTGCGTTACAGGATTTAACAGTTAATGTAAGGAAGTATGGGCTCTCCCAATTTCTCATAATTGGATAATACTTGTTAATTAGTTCTGCCTTTCTAATACTACAACAAAGGGTGCAGAATCTATTTTTACAATATTTACCATACAACCTACTATCATCTGTAATAATTCTTTGTTGGCAGTGATAGGTGTTCCAATACGCTTTTTCCATTTCTAACTCTCCATCTTCTTTAGCAATATCTATTAAACTCAGCATCATAGACTGAGTAATTGTTTTTCGTTTTGCACGTCCTTTTAACGCATCTGTCTTACTCAAATCAGAACCATTTCCATCAACAAATATGTATTCTTGTCTCGGTTTGTTTGTCCCGTTTTCTGCTAATGTATAGATGTGATCACCTCCGAATGATTTCTCTTCCATAACTAGCCCTTACAACCTTTGGTATTTTAGAGACTTAACTTCACCTAATTCATTAAGCAAATCGGATTTCAGAATGAGATAAGGCCTTCCAACCTTTTTAGCAGGTATTTTACCCTCACGGATGTAATTATGCACAGATTGTTCAGATACATTAAGAAACTTGGCAGTTTCTTTAACGCTTAAATAACTGTCTTCTTCCTCAATTGATTTTGTATAGATTTTACCTAATAGGACTTCAATACCAGCAAGCCTATTCTCAATTGTTATAAATGGATTTTCCATATCGCTCATTATTTTTGAGCAATACTAACGTTAAGCTATAAGAAGTTTGTGACGTGGTAACCACGTGGTAGGTACACTAATTTATTTTTAAAAGTTTAAGCTCTTCTAAGGCTAACTTTTTAGCTTTCGGGTAGTTCTCCAACATTTCTTTCAAAACAAAATTTATATTGTCAGCCTTTGAGTTTTTTAATCGTTCACCCTTGTTGTTCGCTATTCGATTATAGGCCTTCTGAATATTAGTATCATCTTTTGAATACTGTGCTCCAATCTCTTTCCATGCCTTTTTTGATGGAAAAGAGTTTTCCGTTATAAGCTCTTTTGATTCTGAAGTGTAAAAACAGAAATATGCAATATCTGTACGATTAGGTCTATTCCCATTTGAATTGGAGTTGTTTCTGATAACTTTTTCCAGCTTCTCCAACCTATTCAACCTTTGTTCTTCCTTGTAAAAACTCTGTTTCGAAGTAAAAAAGTCTTGCTGCAGGGTGATGTGTTCGGGAATTTCCTCACCATTTAACTTATATTGAAGACCCTCATTGTCCAGTGCATGTAAAGTGCTGTTTATAACCCTGAGACTTTTGCTCAAGTGTTTCGTTTTCAAAAACATATCATTTAAAGACAAAAATCCCATTTTCAAAGTTTTATGCATCAATCGACGCATATCAAACCCCATTAGGCCTTTACCTTTTAGAAAAAAAATGGATTTGTAAAACTCCTTGGTTAGTTCAAAAACAACCTCATCATTTGATAAAATATGTCTATTCCCTCTTACAACATCTACAAATTCAACCGCTACCAACTTAAAGGTAATCAGCATCTGTAGTTTATATTTTTCACATCCTTTGTCCTCTTCACTACTGCTAAGGCCTTGACACCATAGACATTTCTTTTTAACTGCTTCGGGTATACTATCCTCAGCTGCTTTTTCCAACGTGTCGCATACTTTTTTATAGTTTTCTTCAGTACGTAAAAACTTTTTAAGAAACACTTCCGGCTGGACAAGGTTGGCATTCCTTTTTCGAAACTCTTCTTTACTTTTTTGATCCATTGGAATACGGACAATACTATCTTCGTCTTCCATCAAAATTTCGAACCCCACTGACTTATTAGTACTATACAACTTCCAAATCTTTTATATCAATTTTCCATACCGTCTTCATAAAAGTTTGCTTCTCCTTAATACTTGGCTTATAGTATTTATTGAAAACCTCCAAACTTCTATGCCCTGTGTAACTCATTATAACCTTGTCAGGGATTTTTTCATTTTTCATTATGGTAATAAAGCTGCGTCTTGCGGTATGGGAAGATACCCTCTCATAAAATGGGCTAAGGGTTTCCACAATATCACGGCCTATTTTCATGGTCTTTTTAACTGTCCAATCATATTTCATTAGTTTAAAAAGCTCTTTCAAATAGTCATTGAACTTTTGATTTGAGATTTTTGGTAATCGATAGTCATATTTTCGTAAAATATAGCTGGAAAGGTCGTTTAAAGGTATTTCCAAGGTCTTCTCCTTGTTCTTATCATCTACCACCCTAATTAATTCGTTTTGAACATCAACTTTTCGAACTTTGGAATAATTGCTATATCTCATTCCAGTGGCGCACCCAAATACAAATAAGTCTCTCACTTTTTCTAGTCTTTGATTCTTGCCAATTTCAAATCGAAATATGTCGTAAATCTGTTCTTGAGAAAGAGCTACCTCATCTGTATCCTGTGCCTTCGGAAGTTTAAATTTTTGGAAGTCCATTTTATAGGTATGATTGTTGTCAAATGCCCAATACATAAAGGTTTTGAAAAGTCCTACATTCCTTCTAAGTGTGTTGGCTGAATGATGTTTGATTTTAATGGAAAACTCAATTAACGAATTATAGAAGGATTGATTTATTTGATTGAAATGAATTTTCTTTTTCCTGTAATCCTCAAATTCTTCTAGCAGCTTTTTATTATATCTATATCGATTAATGGTAGAAACTGAATTAGCGGTTTCAGTAAAATCAGTTTCCTTAGATAAAAGAAAGAGATTGTAAACTTCAAAAAACTTACTTGATATAGCCTTGGAACGTTTAAACTCCTTATCAAAGTCTTCCTTAATGGATGAAATAGTTACCTCCTTATTGGCAAGTTTATATTCACTGATTAAATCGGAAAAGAAGTTTGAATATCTGTCCAATTGTCTTTGAATTGCCCTGTGTTTGTTGGCTTCCTCAGTTCTTCCTGTTAAGTTTTTAGGCTGCCTGAAATCATAATTCCATTCATTAGGTGACAGAAACTCCCCCGTTGAGTAAACAAACTTTCTTCCCTCTGTCTTAAAATACACCGAGAACAGTATCAGAGAATGCCCCTTTTTATTGGGTTTCTTTAAATTAAAAGTAAACTTCATGTCTTAATCTACTGGTTGACAATCCAGTTGACAGTAAAGTTAGGTTTAAGTAGCAGTTTTGTATATAATAGTTTTTATCATTTATCAACAACCAGCTGATTATTAGATAACTTATGATAAATCGTTAAAGTAGTTATAAAAGGTTCAAATACCTCTTCCTCCGCAATCTAAGTTTAAAAGCTCCTTTTTAAGGGGCTTTTGCTTTTTCAACAAACCGGTCAATCAGCTTAAACTTCATTGGAAATCAACTCTAAACTAGGCCCGTAAAAGGTTCACCGCCTTAACCAATTAATCATTGCTCAAGCGATGGGTATAACAACAAATCTCGATCTTAGGAAAGGCAACGTGCTAATCTTCAAAATCGTCATGGAATTTAATTTCCCCTTCGTCATTGGCAAGTTTAACATTGTCTATCATACCTATCCCATTAAAGAAATAGCTTAATTCCATAATGTCCCCAAGAGAATCCAGATATGAGGTGGAAAAAACTTCCGATCCGTTGAGATCTATACGTACATTTTTATCGTCCGTATTGATTTGTAAATCATTCCATTGATACATATTTGTGGTAAGAGCGGTAAGGTCACTGGTTTTGCCATTATGAAGTTTATCCCCTACCCTAACGGCGAGCTCACTGCCGCAACCTTTATTTCCAATCATTATCCAATAATAACCTTTTGTCCCTTGAAGATGAATATTGATTATGGGGCAATCCACATTTTCAAGAGGTTGCATTCCAAATGAGGTGGTATAGGATAGATTATCGCCTTCAACCTCAAAATTTTTGACGTAGTAATATGCCAATTGAAATTCCTTATTGACATCAATGCCCTTAATCTCCAAGGTATCCTTGTTGATCCGTAAATGCCCATTTTTTGACCAAAGCGTTTTATCAAAAGTAAAGATTCTGGACATGGGCTGTCTTGCTGCGACAAACCAATCTTCATAAACCACATGAATGGGCATTTCCTTAACAACCTCATCATCGGCCATAAGCTTTGCCGTAAAGTATCCTGGAATGTAGTAGATGTCGGTCCGCTCTTGGGTGCCTTTAAAAATCTCCACCTTTCTGGAGCTATCCCAACTTTGTTGTAGAAAAAAACTATCGGCATCGATCGCTTCAATGTCATACGTAAAGACCACGGTATTTGGCAATTTGTTCTCAACCGTCTTTCGATGCCCAAAAGTAACATCTCCAATTACTTTGGTTTTGGTGGGTCTTTTTTGAAGGGTTGTTGCCGCTCCAATAAGAATCAAAATGATGGGTATAGCCAACATCCAACCAACAGTCACTTTTCTAAATTTCTTTTGTTGTCGAAATAGTTTTTGGGGTTCAGTCCGCTTCTTTACGGCTCTATTGACCAAGGAATCCGATTTCAGCGTTCGCCAATCCTTTTCAAATGCTGTTTTTGATAAAGCATCTAGGGTTGATATATGGGGAAGACGCTGGTAATTATTGGACCAAATCCTTTTTAAAGTGGATACACTAAGTCTGCATCCTGCCTTTTCCTCGATATAATAGGAAAGAAAATCGAAGTCTTTTTGGGTCCACGTGGCGGACCCCTGAAGATTGGCCTCCTCAGCAATTTTCTGCTTCACATTCTCTAAAAGCGTCCAATCCGAAGTTATCATCTAATTGATTTTCAGTGTTTTGTATCCATGAAACTAAAATGAACAAAAAATGATTCAAAAATGACCACGCTCCTAAATGAAGTATCTATAGTTTGGATTTCTCACATTCAAAAGACAGTCAAAATGAAAATCCGTTACACTAATTTACTATTTATTGCCATGTTGGCAATCACCTTTGCCAATGCCCAACAATCCATTTTCAAAACCAGCGAATACACCGTGTATTCAGAAGATAACAAACAAGTGATTGTAAAAGATACCTTGTTCAAAGGAAAACAGGCTCTAAAATTGGACGGTAAAAGCCGTTCCATTGCCTTTTTGCATGGAATCGATACAAAAAATTTTCGAGTAGAAATGGATATTGCCGGTCAGATAATGTCCGGGTTGGGATTCCACGCCAAGGACGGAATGAACTACCAGTTTATTTACTTTAGACCAGGATTGGGTGGTACTCGGGAGGCTATCCAGTACATTCCAATTTATAATGGGGCACTGAGCTGGGTCTTTTACAATTATCCGATTTATGAGACCTTAGCGGATGTAAAATCCCTGGAATGGTTCCACGCGGCCTTCGAGGTCAGGGGCAAAAACTTGAAAGTCTTTGTAAACCATGACCCCGAACCAAAAATGGATATTTCTATTTTGGAGAACCCAGTTGGTGGTGGAAAGCTTTTGCTCAGAAGTCTATTCGGTCCCTCCTACTTCGCCAACATTACATACCAGTCGCTGACCGATGTTGACATTATGGATGAGCCCCTTCCCAAATCCGATTTTTTAACCACCTGGGAGATCTCCGAACAATTCCCTAGAGATACGACTGACCATGATTTCCATAAGATTCTGGACCGGGCCAAGGAACTTGATAATTGGAAAACCATCAATGTACCTGAAGATTCCTATGTTAATTTATCTCGATACTTCGAGCATCCACAGGGGGTACTGGTGGCTAGGACCAATATAGATAGTGAGACTACATCCAGCCGAAACCTCCATTTTGACTATGTAGGACGAATAAAAATCATCTTGAACGGAATCGACCTATTCGCAAACAACAACATAAAATTTGAACGAGTTTTCGATGGTACATTTACCACTGGATTACGCCTGGAAAAAGGTAAAAATGAACTTGTGATCATAGCCGAGGGAGATGGCGCTTTTTTTGGCGAGGGTTTTAGATATTTGGGAAGAAACCAACACACTAATTGGGGTTTCATTGCTAGAATTGAATAAATGTTGATTCTTTTTTAAATGGGAAAATCAGGTTCTTTGGTTGATGAGTTCTATCCGAGTGCAAGCAACCTCACAAGTCCATCCGATTTGTGGGGATGTTTTTTTGTCAAACACGTTCAAGACCAACTTGTTTAGTAAGAAAAGTAAGCAAGGATTGAAATACATCTCCCGGCAGAATAAAAAGAACAAAAGTGCTGAAATAAATACAGAACCCTAGCCACCGGTGGTTTTTGGGAGGGTTGCCACATTTATCCTTACTTTAAATTATTCTTATCAATCCGTTAGGATATTTGTCATTTTTCGAAGACAAATACATTTTTTATACATTTATCGTATAAAATTTCATTTAATCAGGTATTGGATTGAAATGTCAACCTTAAAACCAAAAACCAACATACTGCTCCTAGGGGAGTTCAAAAAGGGGAATAAAAAAGCTTTTAGGAAGCTATTTGAACTTTATTGGGAATCCATGTTCATCAGGGCAAAATCCATACTCTTGGATGAGGATGTTGCCAAGGACGTGGTACAGGAAATCTGGTTAAACCTATGGCAAAAAAGGGAACATGGCAACTTTGAAAACTTTGAGGCCTACATTTTTAAATCCGTCAGCAATGGTTGTTTTAAATATTTACGGGACCATAAACTCAAAACTGTTCACGTACGGGCTATAGCCGCATTGGAATTGCCCCAAGCATCTGACATTACCAACAAACATAACCTGGACCAGACTAGGTATATCATAGAAAAATCCTTGACTGAGCTACCACCACGTTGTCAGCAGATTTTCAGACTGAGTAGAATTGAAGCTGCCAGTAATGAGGAAATTGCGGAACGTTTGGGCATCTCAAAGCGATCCGTGGAAAATCAAATGTCCATTGCCTTAAAGTCCATTAGACAAAATCTGAGGCTGGCGCAATCCTCGATCATTACCGTTTTGGTTCTCCTTTCCCTCCTATAGTCATTTTGCAAAAGCAAGGTTTTTTACACTCCATCATTCATGTTTCAAATGTTAAAATTATGTTAAATTTATTATATCAATGTGAGTTCCAACCTCTTCTGGGTTCATCTATGTATAGCGACGAAATATGCAAGAGCACGAATTCAAAAAACTGTTGGGCAAATACCTAGATGGATCGATATCCAAGGAGGAGTTGGAATTATTGGAAAAGTTTGAGCAAGAACTAGACAAAGCCAACGATCAGCCCCACTTCGAAAACGAGTCGCACAAAAAAGCAATCAAATCCTCCTTGTGGACTTCAATCCATACCAAGGCCCAAGATTCTAGAAAGAGGCGGTCCATTGTTTGGAAAATATCAGGAGTTGCGGCCCTATTCTTAATCCTGCTTACCACAGGATATCTCTATATGGAGCAAAGCAGTACAAATACAAACTTTGTAATTCCTGAAAATGCTATTACCCTGCAACTTGAAAATGGGGATGTTAAGGTCATTCATGAAGATGGACAGGCGGAAGTGCTTGATGCCAATGGAAATGTAGTCGGAAAACAGGATGGGGAACGTTTGAAATACTCCAACAGTGCTTCCAAAAAGGAATTGGCCTTCAACACCTTGACCGTACCCAGAGGAAAAACTTTTCAACTTCAATTGTCTGACGGAACAATCGCCCATCTGAATGCAGGGTCTTCCATTCAATATCCCGTGCAGTTTATACCTGGTTCGGACAGATTGGTCTCGGTAACAGGTGAAGCTTACCTGGATGTGGCAAAAGATCCTGAGCATCCTTTCGTTGTAAATGCCAATGGATTAAATGTTCGCGTGCTGGGCACACAATTCAATGTATCCGCTTACCCGGAAGACGAAACTACCGAAGTTGTGCTTGTTGAGGGAGCCGTAAGTCTGTATACCGAGGAGGAAGGATATGGTTCTGAAAAAAATGTAAACCTAAAGCCCGGCTTCAAGGGAAGTTTTGATAAGATTAAAAACAATATTCAAACCTCTAAAGTCATAACCGGTCTGTATACCTCGTGGATCGATGGGAAACTGGTTTTCCGAAACATGACCTTTAGCAACATCATGAAGAAATTGGAGCGACACTACAATGTGAATATAATAAACAACAATTCGGATTTGACCCATGAAGAGTTCAATGCAAATTTCGGAAATGAACCCATAGAAGATGTACTCATGGAACTAAAGGCCAATTATGGTATTGAATATCAATTCCTGGACAATAAAATAATTATCGAATAACTACCTAACAGCTAAACTTTAAACCGTACCGCGTATGACATAAACCCAGAAAAGATGTGAACTAATATAAAAATGATCACTTCAAGTAAAGGTCGGAATGGGCCAAAAAAAAATCGGAAAATGCTGCGAACATCTTCCGATTGGTAGAAGTGATCCATCTAAAAAGATTAACCACAATTAACACTATAAAAGTATGAAAAAACTTCTTACACCTAAAAGAAGCCTATTTCCAGTATTTAAATATGACCTAAAAATGAAACTCAGTACGTTGTTCCTTCTGGCTGCTCTTTTTTCTATGCAGGCCAATGATGCCTACGGACAGCGTGCCAAAATAACACTGGAACTGAACAACGTTTCTGTTGGACAATTGATAGACGAAATAGAAAGCAAAACCGAGTTTGAGTTTGTCTATAAAATCAAAGATGTCGACATAGACCGAATTGTCTCCATTAAGGTGGACCGAGAGCGTATCACCAATGTATTGAACCAAGTATTTCTTAATACGGAGACCACATTCAATTTGAACGACCGCAGAATTTACTTGGTAAAAAGAGCTGAACCTGAGCACCTTGCCCCACCGGAAGAATCCAATGTCCCTGACAAAATTCAGTTTTCGGTTAACGGTTCCGTAACCGATGAGAATGGACAACCACTTCCCGGTGCCAGTATCGTTGAGCAAGGTACCGCAAATGGGGTGAGTTCTGACTTCGATGGCAATTATAGCATTGCGGTTTCCTCCGAGAATGCCATCCTAGAGGTTTCCTATTTGGGATATTCCACTCAAGAAATCGCCGTGAGCGGACAGTCAACAGTAAATATTCAACTGCTACCGGATGCCGGCAAATTGGAAGAAGTGGTCATCATTGGTTACGGTGCAACCACCAAAGAAAAGTTTAATGGGGCGGTTTCTAAGATTGACAATGAAAAGTTGAACAACTTCTCTTCTGCAAATTTTGAGCAGGCACTTTCGGGAAATGTATCGGGAATACAGGTTCTTGGGAACGGAAAGAACCCGGGTGAAAACTCTGTAATACAGATTCGTGGTCTTAATACACTTACCGCAGGAACCAATCCATTGATCGTAATAGACGGAAATCCATTGTCCGAAGGTTCCTCATTTAGTTCCATCAATACTCAGGATATCGAGTCAGTGAATATTCTTAAAGATGCAGCCTCTGCTGCCATCTACGGTTCCAGGGCCTCCAACGGGGTAATTTTGATCACCACCAAAAAAGGAAGACAAGGAAGTCTAAAGGTCACCTATGATACCTACTATGGTTTTCAGAATCGTATCGACAACTTCGAACTGGTGGATGCCTATGATGCTGCCTTATTCGATTCCGATTCCAGGAATTTTGGATACGTATCTGGAGGACCAGGTAGGAGCATCAATGATGATAATGCCACTCGAGATGCCAACGGTGGAGGAAAGCGTAGCCGTATTCCAGGTTATCTTCAGGGCTATTTGGATGGACAGGCAGGTTTGACGAATACCAATTGGACAGAAGCCGTATTCCGCACTGCAGCCCAGCAAAACCATTATCTCAATCTTAGTGGTGGAACCGAGAAAACAGATTACTCCATTTCCTTCGGGTATCTGAATCAGGAAAACATCATTATGGATTCTGATTATAAACGCTATACCGCCAACATGCAGTTGAATTCCCAAATAAACAAACGGATTCGATTTGGAATTACTTCCAATGTTTCGTTGGTTAACTCCAACCCCACCGGTGAGGCCGGTTGGTCCAATTACGGATTGGGAGAGCGTGCCCAGCCAGACCCCAGCTTCTCCATCATATTGATGCAGCCCTATTATCCAATTCGTAATGCAGACGGTACTTTTGCCATTGCAAACCAGTTGCAGGATAATAATGATAATTGGGACGGCCCCATTTCTGAAAATACCGTGGCGCAAACCGCCTTGACCGATTTTTTTGAGCGACGTCTAAGAGTTTTTGGAAATGCCTACGTGGAAGTAGAGCCTTGGAACGGCCTAAAGTTTAAAACTTCACTAGGTGGTGATTTCAATACCATTTTCACTGAGTTTTTTGCCCCTTCTAACATAGGTAACTATAGAACCCCTGTGGCAAATAACCTTACACAGGCCTTTGAGAACAACGCAAGAAGAGAGAATTTCATCACGGAAAACCTATTGACCTACAACAAAACATTGGACAAGCATACCTTTGATGCTCTATTAGGTTTCAGTTATCAAGAAGAGAGTTTTTTCAACACAAGATTACAGGGAAACAATTTTGCGGATGACAATCTTAGAAACATTGCCGGGGCCACCAATCCCTCTTCAATTGTTAATAGGAGCAAATGGGCCCTTGAATCCTATTTTACCCGTCTGCAATACGATTATGATGGTAGATATTCCCTTTCAGGTTCCTTCAGAAGGGATGGTTCATCCCGTTTCGGAGCGAACACAAAATACGGAAACTTCGCATCGGTCTCTGCCGGATGGACCTTGAGCAACGAAAGCTTTTTTCCAGAAGACGGACTTTTAAGTTTCTCAAAACTGAGGGCCAGCTGGGGCCAGACTGGAAATAACCAAATTGGGGATTTCGGTTCCATAGCATTGATCGATCCAGATAATTATGTGGTAGATGGACAATTGATTCCCGGTTCGTATACCGAAACCTCTCCAAACCCGGACCTTTCATGGGAAACCAATACCGCACTAAATGTGGGTGTCGACCTGGGTATTTTGGATAACAAGCTATTGTTTACTGCAGAATATTACAAATCCAAGACTTCTGATTTGCTCCTGGAAGTTCCAGTGCCACAACAATCAGGATTTTCCCAGTCCTTACAGAATATTGGGGAGTTGGAAAACAAGGGATTCGAATTTGAAATCCGGGGAAATGGTTTTGAGATTGGCGAACTTCAATTGGGCTTCAATGCCAACATCACAACCAATCAAAACGAAATATTGGCCTTAGGTGAAGGTCAGGAACAGATTATCCAGAACAACGGAGGGATGAATTTCTTGACGAAGGTTGGCGGAAGCATTGCCGAGTTCTATGCTTATGACATTCAGGGAGTGTTCAGGTCTCAAGCTGAACTAGATGCGGCCACTGTTACCCCATTAGCAGGTACAGAAGTTGGCGATTATGTGGTGCGGGATGCCAATGGTGATGGTCAGATTACTCCAGATGATAGGGTCACCCTTGGGGACTACAATCCAGATTTCACTTATGGCTTCGGTTTCAACCTTAATTACAAAGGATTTGATTTTAGTGCACAGTTTACCGGAATTGAAGGTAGAAAAGTCTCTGATCGAATGGTATACTTTGCAGAAAGTGGCGAGGGCTTTTTTGTACCGACCAAACATTATTTTGACAACTACTATTCCGATAGAAATCCTAATGGCATTTTTAGAAGACCTGATTTTTCAAGTTTTTCCTCTGCGGGAAGGCTGACAAGGGCCTCCAGCCTATCCGTATATGATGCGGACTATTTCCGTTTGAGAAGTCTGCAAGTGGGCTATAACTTCCAAGAAAGTGTAACCGATTATCTGGGAATCGATTTCCTAAGAATATACCTAACTGGGAACAACATTTTCAATATAACGAATTTCAGGGGGTACAACCCGGATGCCTTAGATACTAGGCCGGACCCCTCGGGAACAAGAGGAAATAGAAGACAAACCCTGACCAGGGGATGGATTCAATCCGCAAGTCCACTGACACGCTTTATGGCGCTTGGATTAAACGTTAAATTTTAAACCGAAAACTGAACAAAATGAACTTTAATAAATATATATATTTAATGGTTTTCGTCCTCCTTGGGCTGTTTTCTTGCGAGGATGAATTGGATATTGTACCCATTACCGAAAAGTCTGCCAATAACTTCTACTCCAATGAGCAAGAACTCGAAAGTGCAATAGCCGGGGTTTATGCTCAATTGCAGAATGGAGGACTCTATGGCCTGGATCTAATTGGTGTTGGTGAAATATCGGGGGAAGATTCCTTTGAGGAAATCGCAGCAAATGATGGGGGTCGTTTTGGGCAATTGGATGATTTTTCGACCAACGCGGGCAACGACCTTGTTGGGGACATATGGCGCGAATCCTATAAAGGTATCCAGAGGGCCAATACCGTTTTAAATCGAATTACCGATATTGAATACGAAGATGCCTCTCTCAAAACGAACAGAATCGGCGAGATGAAATTCATTCGGGCCCTGCTGTACTTTAACTTAGTAAGGCTCTATGGAGATGTTCCCTTGGTCACAACGGAAACAGAGAGTCCCTTCGATTTCTTTGGGCAGGGACGAACCCCACTGGCCCAAGTTTATACCCAAATAGAATCGGATTTAAACGATGCCATTCAAGATCTCCCTATAAGCAAGGAATCAGGTAAACCTGCCAGGGGTGCGGCCCAGGCACTGTTGGGTGATGTGCAGTTGACCCAGAGTGACTTTAGTAATGCCCTGACCAATTTGGAGGCGGTTGTCAATTCTGGTGAATACGCCCTAGCCGCTACTACAGCGGAGATATTTGGTGTGGACAATGAAGGTAATTCCGAGATTTTATTTGAGGTACAGTTTGCAAGTGGATTTAATGTAGATGGCAGTTTTGAGGGTAGTCCTGCAGGTTCGCAGTTTCGTCCCTCCGGGACAACCGCAAATGCAAAGGGGCATAATCTGCCCACTCAGGATTTTATAGACTCTTATGACGCGGCGGACACCAGACTCAATGATTATGTCGGTGTTGACCCCGGGGCGAATCCTTTCTATTTTTCCACAAAATATGAGATTTCAACCACAGGTGCCGATGATGGCGGAAGTGACCACCTCATTATTCGATACGCTGATGTCATTCTAAAATATGCCGAAGCACTGAACGAAAACAATCAGACCCCTGAAGCTATACTTCAGCTAAATGCAGTTCGGTCCCGGGCCGGCCTAGGAGCAACCACGGCAACAACACAGACCGAAGTTAGGGCTGCCATTCGCCAAGAACGCCGTTTTGAGTTTATTGGAGAGGGACACCGTTGGTTTGATCTAAAACGATACGGTACGGCAGTTTCGGTAATGAATACTTTTTTCAATAATACCGGAGTCAATGTAACCATAGATGACAACAATCTGATCCTTCCAATACCGCAAAGTCAATTGGACACGGATTCGTCCATAACCCAAAATCCAGGGTATTGATTAGAATGACCGTAATAAAAACAACACCAGTTAGTTTGAGTTAGTTTAGTTTATTTTAATTCCATTGGGGGGATTATATCCCCCCTTTTTATTTTAAGCTGCGCTCAAACAAAACAATACTAAAAACAACATGAAACGCCTTTTCTTTTTTTCAGTTCTTTTGATATGGGTAAGCTGCAAAGATCAGCAACCCAATCCAATACCTTCAAAAGATGGGACACATCACCAAGTGTCCTCCATCCAGGATAAAATTGCCAATCTGAACAATTCGGAGAATAAAGAGATTATCGTGGTAGCGCATCGCGGAGATTGGCGGAATGCTCCCGAAAACTCCTTGAAAGCCATCCAAAATTGCATCGACATGGGTGTGGATATGGTCGAGATCGATATTAGGGAAACCAAAGACGGCCATTTGGTGCTCATGCATGATGAAACCATTGACCGTACCACTACCGGAAAAGGATTTGTCAATGATTGGACCTTGGACTCATTAATGACATTGTACTTAAAAGATGGTCTGGGAGTCCCCACTCCACACAAAATACCAACGCTGGAAGAAGCTTTGAGGACAACTAAAGACAAAATCTTGGTAAATCTGGATAAGAGTTACACCATTTTTGATAAATGCTTCCAAATTGTACAACTTACCGAAACCTCGGATCAAGTACTTATTAAGGGAGCAAAGACAAGAACAGAAGTAGAACAAGAATTTGGCCTTTATCTGGACGACTTCAATTTTATGCCCGTAATCCGTCTAAAAAAGAACAGCAAAGAAATCGTGGATGATTATATAAAGCATCGGAAACCGGTGGCCTTCGAATTCATAGTTTCAAAGGACACCACAGGTTTAGGAACTTACTTTAATACAATTCGGAAAGCGGGGTCAGGTGTTTGGGTCAATTCCCTTTGGCCCCATCTAAGTGGTGGACATGATGACGAAAAAGCAGCAATTGATATCACTACATATCAGTGGTATCTGGACAATAACGTTGATATCATACAAACGGACCGACCGAAGCTGCTCTTAGATTATTTGCGAAGCAAGAACATGCATAACTAAGAATCCCATGATTTTAGATTCCGAATTGATTCTAAACGCTGATGGAAGTATTTTCCATTTGCATTTGAGGCCGGGGCAAGTAGCCGATACCGTTATTCTTGTGGGTGATCCAAAACGGGTGGATGTAATTGAATCTTTATTTTCCGATATCGAATTCAAAATAGCCAACAGAGAATATGTGAGCATGACCGGAAAATTCAAGGACAAACGAATTACAGTGGTTTCCACAGGTGTTGGAATCGGCAATATCGATATTGTGATGAACGAACTGGATGCATTGGTCAATATCGACTTTGAAACCAGAGAAATAAAAAGTAAAAAGAGAAAATTGGAATTTATACGGATCGGGACCTCCGGCAGTCTTCAAAAACATATTCCGGTTAACTCATATGTCATTTCCGAGAAATCCGTAGGGTTCGATAATCTTCTATATTTCTATGAAAAAGGAGCTGAAGTCGTCAATGAAGAGTTCCGTAGGTTACTTCGGATTTTGGTGGGAGGACATTCCATTTTTCTAAACCCGTATGTGGTGGATGCTTCAGAGAACTTGCTTGCCCAACTAAAGAGTGCGGAGACCTTTACGGGAATCACCATCACCGCTCCAGGGTTTTATGTGCCGCAAGGCAGAGAACTGCGCCTCTCCAAAAAACTGGATGGCATCAACAACAAGCTTTCACTATTTGAATATCATGGTTACCAAATTACCAATTACGAAATGGAGAGCTCTGCCCTTTATGGCCTGTCCAAAATGTTGGGACACGATGCTATTGCCATTTGTTTGATCATTGCAAATAGATTGAACAAGAAAGCCAATAAAAACTATCGTAAAAATGTGAAAGAACTCATAACCTATGTTTTACATAAGATTACCGCAGATGAATCCTAAAATCGTCCTAATTCTGACCACCCTGCTACTAGGTTCCCATTTGGCCTGTAAACCAAGGTCGCAACCAGTTGATTCCCATCGGCAAAACATGGAATCATCCAAAACCCAAAAGAAACTCGGAGATTGGCAAGAGGGTTATATGGATATTCACCATATCAATACTGGAAGTGGAAACTGCACGTTTTTTATTCTTCCCGATGGCACTACTATCATTTTGGATGCAGGAAGTATGGACAAGAAACGATTTGAAGAAAAATACGCCCCTTTAAAAGCCACCTCGCCCGCACCGGATGACAGCCAACCTACTTGGAAATGGATATCGGACTACATCAAAAGTACCACTCCTGAAAGACATCGGGACACTATAGATTATGCTGTAATCTCACATTTTCATTCGGATCATTATGGAAGTCTAATGGATTTAGGGAAGGACATTCCATTTGGAAAGATAATTGATCGGAATTCTCCCGGGCTCAATTTTCCATTTGACCTTGCAACCCATCTAAAAAATGACAGCATCTTTCAAGAATATCTTTCTTTTCTAAGAACAAAAAAAGTACCTGCCGAAGCCTTGAATGTTGGCAGTAAATCCCAAATAGAACTTTTGAATAACAGGAACAGGTATCGCAACTTTTCCATTCGTAATATAAAGTCCAATGGTACTATTTGGACAGGAACGGATAGCACTACCATGGAATATTTTTCCGCAAAGGAGATGATCTCGTTTTATGAAGGTGGTTACAATGAAAATCCGCTGAGCTTAGCGTTAAAAATGTCCTATGGCGATTTCGACTATTTCACTGGAGGTGACAACACAGGTCTTCAAGGCTTTGGCCTTCCTAAATGGTTTGATGTTGAAACTCCAATGGCCAAAGCGGTTGGGCAAGTAGAAGTAACTACGCTCAACCATCACGGAAACCGAGATGCTACGAACCAGTTCTTCGTTGAAACCCTAAACCCAAAAGTGGTAGTTCAGCAACTATGGTGCTCGGACCATCCGGGACAAGAAGTATACCAACGGCTCATTTATCAAAATCAAAAAAACAACGAAAGGCATATTTTCTCCACAAACATGCACCCTGAAACCTTGGTTACCTACGGTCCTTGGTTTAGGGACAATTACAAGAGCCTTCAAGGGCATATTTTAGTTCGAGTCACCCAAAATGGAGCAAGCTATATGGTCTATATTTTGGATGAGAAAACCCTAAATATCAAAACAACTTATGGTCCCTATCAAAGTCAATAAACGAAATCTTGTGGTTATGTCAATGGTTGCACTATGCAACCTGTTTGGCCATGCACAACAAAAGGATAAACCCAAATTGGTTGTTGGTATCATTATCGACCAAATGCGGGCAGAATATTTGTATCGATTCCAGGACAATTACACGGAAAACGGTTTCAAACGACTGATGTGGGAAGGGTTCAATATCAAGAACATGCACTACAATTATATGCCGACCGCAACCGGTCCCGGACATGCATCCGTATTTACAGGTACAACTCCAGCAAATCATGGTATAGTAGCCAATGATTGGTACAGTAGATCTAAAGTAAGAACCATGTATTGCGCCGAAGATGATTCGGTCTTTTTAACCGATGGGGATAAAATCATGCAGGAAAAAGTAGATATGTATTCTCGTTCCCCAAAAAATCTTTTGGCTTCTACCATTACCGATGAGTTGAAACTATTCAGCAATGGACGCTCCAAAGTCGTTGGATTATCAATCAAGGATCGTGGTGCAATTTTTCCCGCTGGGCACTTGGCCGATTATGCCTTTTGGTACCACTCGCCAACAGGAAAGTTCATTACCAGTACCTATTATTCAGAAAAACTTCCCAATTGGTTGATGGAATTTAATCAACAAAAACTGGCCGATTCCCTATTAAATCTTACTTGGAATATGCTAAAACCATTGGAAGCTTATAAACACAGTGGACCAGATAATGCAGCCATGGAAAAGGTTTTTAAGGGAAGGGTCAATGCAACATTCCCCTATGGTTTGAAACAGCTGTATATGGCCAATGGGAATTTTGAAATGATTCCCTTTGTTCCCTTCGGGAATACCCTTTTAAACCAATTGGCCAAAACAGTTGTACTGGAAGAAGGTCTGGGGCAGCAAAATGAAACGGACTTTTTAACCATAAGTTATTCCAGTACGGACTATATAGGTCACAGCTTTGGCATTCGATCCAAGGAATTGGAAGACACTTACATCCGTTTGGATCTGGAAATTGCCGATTTGCTATCCTTTCTGGATTCCCAAGTGGGTAAGGGCAACTACCTCGTGTTTCTTACTGCAGATCATGCGGCCAGTGACCATCCTGACTTTCTTAGGGCTTCAAAATTGCAAGGAGAGTACTTTGATGTAGAATCCATTAAACAACAATTGGATTTAGAATTATCCGAGCTTTTCGGAAATGAAAAATATGTCGCATATATGGATAAGACGCAGATCTATTTTAATCCAGTAAAAACTCCAAAAGACGAAATATTAAAGGCCGCTGTATCTGTTTTGACAAAGTTGGAGGGAATTCAAGAAGTATACGTTCCCGGGTTTCACTCCAACAGGAATCTGAACATAGATAAGACTTTTAGGAAAAGTCACCACAAGGAAAATTCTGGGGACATTTTGTTACATTTTAAGGAGGGTTGGATGCCAAAAAGAAGTGTAGGGACAACACATGGTGCCTTTTACAATAATGATACCCATGTGCCTTCCCTTTGGTTTGGATGGCATATTCAAAAGGGACAAACGGTCAAAAAAAAGACCATTGATCAGATAGCCCCCACCCTTTCCATGTTGTTGGACATCCCCTTACCGTCCAATGCCAGTAACGAACCCATACATGAGTTGTTCGAATAAATTCAATGAAAAGACATGAAGTAGTCCCATCAATCCTTTGAACAATCTTCTCCCCACCCGATGGGATATTGTACAACAACGATCAATAAACCAAAAGGTTTCTATCGAACTCGTCAAAATGGTTTATTACCGGTAATTCAAATTCTAAATATTCATCGTCGTTTGAATTCACAATAATAACTGTTGAAGCCTTGCTATTAATTGCTGACTGTATGCCAGAAAAAGAATCTTCAAATATTATGGTTTGCTCTTTTGCTATGCCCAAGCTATCCATAGCTTTCAAAAATATCTCCGGGTGCGGCTTGCCCTTCACGGAACCATCGTTATAGATGATGTTTTCCGCATCAAAATATTCCAGTAGGTTGAATCTATCTATAAAGAAATCCACATTGCTTTTTCCTGAGGCGGTTGCAATTGCCATGGGAACCTCATTTGCCTTAAGCTCTTCCAACAACAATTTGGCTCCCGGGGCAAGTTCCATCTTGTGTTTTAGGCATTCATTCCTGTAGAGCACTTCTTTTTCTTCCGTAAACTGATGAATCTCAACGGCACTCAACTTTCTGCCAAACAGGATTTCAAAGGTGTCTTTCCCGTTTCTCCCATGAATATATTCCCGTTTCTGGGCCTTGGTCAAACTGATGCCATAGTGTTGCAAATATTTATCCCAAGAACTTTCCTGATATGGTGAATCCCAAAATAAAGTTCCGTTAAAATCGAAAATCACCCCGCCTTTTCTCATCATACTTTAATTATAACTGGATTTTGTATTGGCATATAGCCCATCATTTAGTTATCATTAGCTATCGGATAGGGCGATTTTTACTCCTAGAATTATGAACACGCCACCTGCGACTCTATCCAACCACAATTTAATTTTATTATTCTTTCTGAACTTAGCGGCTATTCTAGACGAAAACCAGGCAACCATAAAAATTTCAAAGTTTATGACTCCCATGACTTCTCTTACCAAGCGTTATTTCAAAGATATCAACTTCGCTTTGGATTTAATGCTCCCGCTCCGCACATCAATGTCATTATCCAGACTCCATACATGATAATTTTCTGCAAGGGCATCCGGGGCATAGGCAATTTCAGCCTTGGTGTACTTGCCAAGCACCATATTTTCGTGAATCGTCTATAAAGATTTATCTATTGCAACAAAATAGAATAGATTTCTGCGCGTATTTTTTCAATCCCATCGTGTAGTGGACTGTAGGTGACGGTCCCTAAATTGACCGCCAAGAAGTAGTATAGGTTTTTTTCCGGAATATAATAGAGTTCACAGCCTGCTCCGATACCGCCGCCTGAATGCCCATAGGCTTCCAAGTTACCCACCTGGACAAAATCAAGTCCCAGACCATAGGCAAATTCCCCCTTATCATTTTTCACCCATTGTTTCATAAGTCCAAGGGTCTTTTTGGAAAGTAGTTGACCTTCCATTAACCCTTTTAAGAACTTAACGGCCTCCACAGGTGTGGTCACTATACCATCGTCCCCGATCATATGCTGGACGTTTTTCCGTTGCAGGTACGTTGCATTTTCCACTATCCCGGTACTGTTGCGGTCCCAATAGCTGTTAACAAGTTCTTGGTAGTTCAGGAAATTGGCATCATTTCTATAAAAGGTACTGGATAGCCCCAATGGCTTAAAAATAATATCATCAATACATTGGGCATGGTCGCCTGTTATCTGATCAAGAATCAATGCCAGCAAAACATAATTGGTATTCCGATACGAATATCGACTCCCAGGTTCAAAATCAAGTGGTTTCTTCCTTATATAGCCAAGATAGTCCTCACCGGTAAAGGCATATTCGGGAGTTTGCAGTAACCTTGCCACATAGTTTGGATTAAAATTGTACTCTGGAATACCGGAAGTATGGTTCAAGAGCATCTTAACACTGATTTTTCCTGCTTCTGAAATATAGCCACTGATGTTTTTGGGCAGATAGTCCGTAATGGGCTTGTCAAGATCAATTTTTCCTTGCTCGTGCAGTTTCAAAATGGCCACCGCATGATAGGTTTTAGCAACGCTTTGTAGATATTGAAGATTGCAAATCCTTAGCGGGGTTTTATCCTCTATTCTGGAAAATCCTTTTGCGGTGTACCACCAACCATTATCCGAAAACACGGCAATAGCTGCTCCCGGAACGCCATTCCGGACAAGCTTTCCCATGGCCTCATCCAATGCCTCGGCTCGTACAAACCCCCCAATAGGCTGAACGGATTCGCATGGATGTACCATAAAATCCTGTGCTAGTGCATTATTGAACATTACAGCAATCCAAACAATGTATATTTTAATGCTAAGTCTTTTCATCTCTCTACTGTTTAAAGTGAATGCGTGAACCAACCTGTAAAAGTGTTTCTGGCACTAGGGGAATACTCTCATTGTATCCTTTCAACAATACAAATTGATAACTTACAAAAGGTGACACATAGGTTCCCTCTGAATACTTATTATGGCCCAAGGAAACTCCAACAGGAAGCGCAAAAAGCCCTTTACCCTTTTTCCCAACGGACTTCCATTCACTGTTTTCTTGCCGGAACGATTGTGTTGGTCTGGATGTTAGCATATAGCCGGCACCCAATTTCAGTTCTGTATAGAGATTATTGGTAATTGTTGGTCGCCATACTGCTTGGGAATACAGGAAAACACCATTCCCAACATTTTTATTCCTGTACCACATTAGGTTGAATTGTTGTACCCAGTTGTGATTACCATTATAGCTTACCTCCGTGCCTATACCGATTCCAATATTGGACAAATTGGCCTTTAGATTCTTAAAGGGCATTGATAGTGAATGGAATTGCAAGGTTATGACCAAGGGGTAGTTCCTATAACTCTTAGCAGGTTCGCCCTGCCCACTTATGGAATTCATGAACCAACAGCTCATCAGAAATAACAAAAGTTTTTGTTTCATGATTTAATTGATTGATGATTCAAAAGTATAATCCACTTTGGATAGGAATGTGGACCGCAATGTTCTTTTAAGGCGAAGTGTAGTATTTAAACCCGTGAAATGTCACTATGTTGGCCTAAACCACCTTTTAAACGAAGGGGCCTTTGTACGACTAACTGGAATATTAGAGGGAAAAAAATCGGTTTCATGGAGAAGAACCAAAAGTTTTCCATTCTCTACCCTTTGAAAGCCAGAAATCATTTTGCGATGTAATATATACTTCCTGTTCAGCCTAAAGAAAGTATGTGCTGGCACACGGTTTTCAATTCTTTCCAAGGAATCATCCAGATAAAACTTTTTCCCACTAAGGTCTTGAGCTATGGTATAATCCGCATCAACAAAAAAACCAGCCAATCGTTCAAAATCCAGCTTCAAATCTTTCTTCCCAACTTTTACCACAAAACCATCCGCCCTTAGTTTTTCCTCTTTGGCAATCTTTTGCTCTGTTTTTTTCCATTGATTGTAGTAGTAGAGTCCCAAATAGAGTGCATTTATAAAAAAAAACCAAATGCCGATTATGATAAGATCAATCGTGTAGAAATCCAAGGGAGCACTTTCACCTTTAGCAATAAAACTAGTTAGTTCGGTCAAAAAACTTATAATGGCCAAGCCAAGGAAGGTTGTTGCGGGTATCTGTACACCCAAACGTTTTAGAATGCCTTTATCATAAGGGAGTTTTAAATCCAAGAACAAAATCAATTTTCGTACAAAGTACCAGGCGATGTATCCCGTTACGGTATCTATGGTGAATGTCAACAGTAAGAAACCATTGAATTTGACATTGGCATAGGTAAGGTAATAGTTGATGGCACTAATGATAGGAATTGCGACCAGGAAAATGGAAACATCGGGGTAATAAATAGACCTATTCTTATTATTTTTTTCCATCGCTTAAATTCCCGAAGGGATTTGCATTCTCTTCAATAGTGCGCCTCTTGACAACCTTATCAAAAATAATGAGATTCCCTTGCATACAGAAGTCAATCCAAAATTTCAATAGCGAAGTGAAAGTTAAAAACTACCAATAATCCACACTTTGCCACTCCGTTTATCTTCAATGCCCTGGCACCTTATTTTCGTTCTTGTTGTACTCTTTGATCCTAGATCCATATAAGTTTTGATTACCTTGTGCAGAACATCAAAAAAACAATCTTGAAATTCCGTAGATTTTCAGTTTCGCTTTTACTTTTAGCCGTCTTAGCTTGCAGGCCCTCTACAGAAGTAAAACTAACCATTGCCGTAGCTGCCAACATGCAATACGCAATATCCGAGATTGTAGAGGCTTTTACCAACAAAACCGAAATACAATGCAACCTAATCATCGGCTCCTCGGGAAAACTTACGGCTCAAATAAAGGAAGGCGCGCCCTATGATGTTTTTCTTTCTGCGAATATGAAATATCCCATGGAGCTGTTTGATGATGGCTTGACCACCGCTCCGCCCAAAGTCTATGCCAATGGTGGGTTGGTGCTTTGGACACAGAGCGACCAAATAGTTCCTTCTTTAACAAGTCTTACCAATAAGGATGTCAAACACATCGCCTTGGCCAACCCTGAAATTGCGCCTTACGGAAGGGCCTCTATTCAAGTATTGAGAAATTTGGACCTGCACGACACTTTGGTGGAAAAACTGGTTTATGCGGAAAGCATTTCGCAAACCAATCAGTTCATAAGCACCGGGGTGGCCCAAATAGGGTTTACCGCAAAATCGGTGGTCCTATCCCCTGACCTCAAAGGCAAGGGCAAATGGAAAACACTCGACCCAAAATATTATGATCCGGTGCAACAAGGAATCGTATTGACCAGGCGAAACGAGAACAGGGACAATTCGCCCCAACGCTTTTTTGATTTTATTTTTTCAGAGGAAGCCCGCAAAATTTTAGAGAAATACGGATATTCGATGGATGAATAGCTTTCAGGGACACATTTCAGCAATTGTTTCTAGCGGCAACCTGTCCGTTGTATCGGTTGTTCTCGACCAAAATATCTTGGTCAAGGCCATTGTGATTGAAACCCCTGAAACATCCAAGCTTTTGCAGGAAAACGGTCAGGTAAAAGTGCTTTTTAAAGAGACCGAAGTGGTTATCGGTATTGGGCAAAATCCTGCTGTAAGTCTGCAAAACCGAATTCCTGGAAAGATTAGGGCCATCAAAAAAGGAACATTGTTAAGCAGCGTACATTTAGACACTAAAGTAGGTGAAATTATTTCGGTCATAAGCACCAATGCGGTAAACACACTTGGGATAAAAGAAAATTCGGACGCCCTTGCGATGATAAAACTAAATGAAGTAATGTTGGCTTCTGTATGAATTGGGATCCATTGATATTGACCTTTAAATTGGCATTGGTAACCACTGCCCTACTCTTTTTGGTCTCCCTTCCCTTGGCATACTGGTTGACCTATACCAAATCAAAGTTCAAACCCATTGCGGAAACCTTGGTTAGTATGCCCTTGGTTTTACCCCCTACCGTATTGGGGTTCTATTTTTTAATAGCCTTTAGCCCAAATAACTTCTTCGGAAACTGGTTAGACCAAACTTTTGGAATACAGTTGGTTTTCTCATTCTGGGGACTGGTTCTGGCCTCTATGATCTATAGCCTTCCATTTATGGTGCATCCGCTGCAGTCCGGACTATCAGGATTGCCAAATTCGCTGAAAGAAGCTTCATATGTAATGGGAAAGTCCAGATTTCAAACCCTTGTTAAGGTGTTACTTCCCAACATAAAGTCTTCATTGCTGACAGGAATCGTGCTTGCCTTTGCCCATACCATTGGCGAGTTTGGGGTAGTCCTAATGATTGGTGGCAGTATTCCCGGCAGCACCAAAGTTGCGTCCATAGCCATTTATGAAGAGGTGGAAGCCTTAAACTATACTGCGGCCAACACTTATTCTTTGGTGCTCTTCGCCATTACCTTCGGAATCTTGCTCTTGGTATACCTTAGTAACGGAGGGTATTTAAAACGGTTTTTGAAATGATTGAAATCAAACTGCAAAAGGCGTTGAACGGTCCTGAAGGCCCCATGATGTTAAGTCTGGACATTGCCATAGACAAAGGCAAGTTGGTTACGCTCTACGGACCTTCCGGTGCAGGTAAAACCTCAACACTTCGAATATTATCCGGTCTGCTAAAACCCGATAATGGCTATATAGCCGTAGATGGAAGAATATGGCTGGATACTGCAAAAGGCATTGATCTAAAACCTCAGGAAAGAGGTATTGGTTATGTTTTTCAAGATTATGCGCTCTTCCCCCATTTAACAATAAGACAAAACCTGGAATTTGGTTTGAAGAAAAGCCAACCGCGGGAGGTTGTTTCAGAATTGATCCATATCATGGAGTTGGAAAACATCCAGGATCGAAAACCCAATACCCTATCCGGCGGACAGCAACAACGAGTGGCCCTGGCCAGGGCCTTGGTACAACGACCAAAACTTTTATTATTGGACGAACCACTTTCAGCCCTTGACTTTGGCATCCGTCTTAAATTACAGAACTACTTGCAAGAGGTTCATAAAACGTATGGTCTCACAACCGTTCTCATCAGTCACGATATTGGTGAAATCCTGAAGCTTTCGGACTGGACCTTCAAACTGCATCATGGAAAGGTGATACAGCAAGGTAATCCCACCGATGTATTCACCCAAAGTAGTTTGAGCGGTAAGTTTAAATTTAAGGGCGAAGTAATACAGATACAGCAGGAAGATGTTGTTTTTGTTGTTTCAGTTTTGATCCAAAATGAATTGGTCAAAATCGTTGCTCAAGAGTCTGAGGTAAAAGAATTGTCCATAGGCGATACGGTTATTGTGGCCTCCAAAGCCTTTAATCCCATTATTTATAAAATCAAATGAAGCACCTGGCACTCTATTTTTTAATCACTTTAGCCTTTACCGGCTGCAAACAGGAAGCAACTGTTGCCCTACACACCTCTGAAACCTTGGTAATAGAAAAATTATCGGCCAATACCTACGTCCATATTTCCTATTTACAAACCGATAGTTTTGGGAATGTTGCCTGCAATGGCCTGATTTATAAAAATGGGAATGAAGTGATTGTGTTTGACACCCCAACTACGGATGCAGCATCTGAAGAACTTTTGACATGGATTTCGTCAGAACTCAAGGCGAAGGTAGTTGCTATTGTCCCCACGCACTCCCATGACGATTGTCTTGGTGGTCTTGTTGCTTTTCACGAAGCTGGTATTCCTTCCATAGCCAATAGTCTGACCAAAGAATTCGCCTTAAAGAACGAAATGACCGTTCCCCAAAAAGGCTTTCAGCATCAAACAAATATTCGGGTCGGAAACGAAAGCGTATCCTGTATTTTTGTTGGACCCGGACACACTCTGGATAACATTATTGGATACATTCCAGCCGAAGAAGTACTGTTTGGTGGTTGCTTGTTGAAATCCTTGGGTGCCGGAAAAGGATATTTAGGGGAAGCCGATGTGCCTCAGTGGCCAATTACAGTAAATAAGGTAAAAACTAAGTTTCCCAACCTTAAGTGGGTGGTCCCGGGCCACGGGAAGTCAGGTAAAACGGATTTATTGGACTATACCATAACCTTATTCCAATCGGAAAACAAAACTCAGGATGAAGGAAACCCGAATTAACAAATATTTGAGTGAAGTAGGGTATTGTTCCAGAAGGGCAGCGGACAAACTTATTGAACAAGGTAGGGTCACCATCAATGGGAAGACACCCGAGATGGGAACCAAAGTAACCGCCAATGATGAGGTTCGGGTAGATGGGGAGTTGGTTTCGAGGCCTAAGAAACAATCGGTCTACTTGGCATTTCATAAACCCGTGGGCATTGTCTGTACCACGGATACCCGGGTGGAGAAGGACAATATTATCGATTTCATCAATTATCCAGAGCGTATTTTTCCAATTGGAAGATTGGACAAACCCAGCGAGGGACTCATTTTCTTGACGAATGATGGAGATATCGTCAATAAAATTCTACGGGCTCGAAACCATCATGAAAAAGAATATCTGGTTACTGTAAATAGACCGATTACAGAAGAATTTCTGAAGCGAATGCGGAACGGTATTCCCATTTTGGGCGCTATGACTCGTAAATGCGAGGTGGAAAAAATAGGCCCGAACCAGTTTAAAATTATTCTTACACAAGGTTTGAACCGACAAATTCGAAGAATGTGTGAATATCTGGACTATCGGGTAAAAAAGCTTAAACGGGTTCGAATCATGAATGTAAAACTGGATGTACCTGTTGGAAAATGGAGGCATCTATCGGATCAAGAACTAAAGGAAATTCAAAGACTGGTCTCTTACTCTTCCAAAACCCATAACTAAGGCGTTGAAATTCAAGGTATTTTAAACACGTCAGCCGCATCCATTCAATCCGTTGAATGACACAAAACACCGTTTAACTGCAAAATCTCAATTCATAGATGTTAATTATCTAAAAAATATTCGATTAAATGCACTTTTTATTCGTTAAAATTCAAAACCTATGAAAAATTCATAAGTAATCCTCAAAAATAATTCTCCAACTTTGTGATGTTGTTAACCCCCAAATCTATTTTATCATGACACGTTCAATTACCTACAGCCTAAGTTTAGTTTTTGGTTTTCTATTTACAGTTACACTAACTGCCCAGAATCCAATAAAGTTTGAATCGACGAACCAAAGTTTCCCTGAAACCAAAGGACAGCTTTCTACACTTGAAGGGTATATTCCTTCCATGACGATGACACAGGATGGAAAGACCGCCTATTTCAGCAAATCAAGTGAACAGAAACCACTTTATGGATTGTTTTCAAAAAAAGAAGTTGTCCATGAAATCTATCGTGCAGAAAAAATTGATGGCACCTGGGGCAATATTACCAAACTGAATGTCTGCCCAAAGTACGCATCAGCAAAGCACCCTACTATCTCTGCCAATGGAAAACGTCTTTTCTTTGCCTCCAATATGAAAGGTAGCTATGGTAAATATGATATTTATGTTGCCGATATCAATGCAGATGGAAGTTTGGGTGTATCCAAGAATCTTGGACCTAAAGTAAATACCAAAGAAGACGAGTTATACCCTAACCTTTATAACGAAACACTACTGTTCTTTGCATCAGAAGGTCGTGAAGGCTTCGGCGGATTGGACCTTTATGCTACCCAGGTGGTACAGAACAACCTTACTGCTTCTGTAAACCTTGGAAGCCACATCAATAGCAACAAGGATGACTATGCCATTCAACTTGATTTGGAAAAAGGAGAGAGCTATGTAGTTTCCAACCGAGGACAGAACCAGACCATCCAGCAGGTAACCATCGCCTACAGAAAACAAGCTGGGGACGGTACCATGATGGCCTATAATGATGAAAAGTTGGACACTGCATTGCACAGTGGCACCAACTACGAGCTTACCAGTACCTCCTTTGAAGACTAGAACAATATAAATTGGTCCACTACCTGAACGTTATCTGATTTTGTCTATTACTGAGATACTGAAATTGTTGGACTATGGTAATTTAAACAGGGGGAACTGCACTTTATCATAGAAGCGGGTTGTATTATTTCACTCGGACCGATTTTGTTAAGAATAGGATGCTCCAAAAGGGCATCCTATTTTTTTATGGCCTTATTTGACATCAACGTCCTACCTCGGAAAACAAGGATATCGACAAGAATCCCTCTGTTTTTTCCAAAAAACCACAAAGTGCATTTGAACGAAAAAAACTACAAATACTTCTTTCAAAAGAAAAAAAATCCTAATTTAATTCTTGAAATAATACATAATCCCAAATCTTAAACTCATGAAAAAAGCTATAATTTTAAGTGCCAGACCTAGTCCTTTTAGCATATTAGGGTTTCTTCACTAGCACA
Organism: Flagellimonas flava; assembly: GCF_900129665.1. GTDB lineage: Bacteria > Bacteroidota > Bacteroidia > Flavobacteriales > Flavobacteriaceae > Flagellimonas > Flagellimonas flava. The sequence continues at coordinate 654,941 of NZ_FQWL01000001.1, read as the reverse complement.
CAGCGACCTTTCTAAATCATTTTTGATTTGACCTTTTCGAGGTCAAGACCACTGCCTGTCCGTTAAGGAGGTGTAAGCGTTATTTAGGTAGTTCCAAATTTGATGGAACACCAAATCTCTTCTTAAATCTCTTCTTAATACGACATGGAGGAAAGCATATGCTTTGCCTAAATTTTTGGTGAAGAATGTTCAAGTACAGACAAAATCAGATAACTCAAATCTAGTAACCATGAAAACTTCCCCCTTAAAAATCGCGATTGTTGACCATGACGAAAAACTACATCCCTTATACCGATTTTATTTCAGTGACCATGACGAATATGAATTGGTTGGTATCCATACTTCCATAAACCGGTATATGTGCCATACTTCTGGGAATGCAATTGATATAGTGGTTTGCGAAGTACAATTGACCGGTCTATCCGGAATAGATGGAATTCCATACTTCCATAAAAAGAGTAACGTTCCTCAAATATTAATGACGAGCCAGAAATGCGATTTCAAAATTATCAAGGAAGCCTTTAAAAAGGGTGCAAGTGGATTTTTGACCAAGCCGCTGACCAAAAGTAGGTTCTTCAATGCCCTTGACGAATTGAATGAACATGGTATAGCCCTGGAACACGATGTTGCAAAGAAAATCATCCATTCTTTTCAAAGTAAAAGCTATGAGCGCTTCTCAAAAAAAGAAAATCAAATTATCGAGCTCCTTACCCAAGGCTATACGTATAAAATGATTGCTGACAGACTTTGTGTCACTCCTAGTGCGGTAAATTTCCACATTCAAAATATATACGTAAAACTCAATGTAAACTCGAAAGCGGAGGCTTTAAAAAAACTCCAAGAACTGGAAGTGCGTCAATTGAATGCAGCTTAGCCAGTTTGTCTTCTTTGTATAAAAAAGGCCCGCTATTTATTGCGGGCCTTTTAACTATATTATAATTGAAGGATTACTTCACCTCTTCAAAATCAACATCCTCAACATTATCACCTTCTGCACTGTCATTGGTGCCCGCGTCACCTGCTGCGGTATCTGCCCCATTGGTCTGGCCAGCCGCCTCAGCTTGCGCCTTGTACATTTCTTCCGATGCAACTTTCCAGGCCTCATTGATTTTCTCCAAAGCTGGCTCGATAACAGCCACATCTTTTGTCTCATAGGCTTTCTTCAACTCTTCCAAAGCATCTTCGATAGGTTTTTTCTTATCGTCGGACAACTTATCGCCGAACTCCTTTAGTTGCTTTTCCGTTTGGAAAATCATTCCGTCCGCCTCGTTCAACTTATCAGCTTTCTCCTTGACCGCTTTATCCGCTTCAGCATTCGCCTCCGCTTCAGCTTTCATTTTTTGGATTTCTTCTTCGGTCAATCCAGAAGAAGCTTCAATTCGGATGTCCTGCGTTTTGTTCGTAGCCTTATCCGTTGCGGAAACCTTGATGATACCATTGGCATCAATATCAAAGGTCACTTCAATTTGGGGAGTACCCCTTGGTGCAGGTGGAATTCCATCCAAATGGAACCTGCCAATTGTCTTATTATCCGCAGCCATTGGTCGTTCTCCTTGCAACACATGGATTTCAACCGAAGGCTGATTGTCCGCCGCAGTAGAGAATACCTGAGATTTTTTCGTAGGGATAGTTGTATTGGACTCAATTAATTTTGTGAACACACTTCCCATGGTTTCAATTCCCAAGGAAAGTGGAGTTACATCCAATAGTAGTACATCTTTAACATCACCGGTCAATACTCCACCTTGGATAGCGGCACCTACCGCCACCACCTCATCCGGGTTTACCCCTTTTGATGGTTTCTTACCAAAGAACTTTTCCACAGCCTCTTGAACCGCGGGAATTCTAGTGGAACCACCTACCAAGATAATCTCGTCAATATCGCTTTTTGAAAGTCCGGCACTTTTAAGGGCAGTTTCACAAGGCTCGATGGTACGTTTAACCAAATCATCGATCAACTGCTCAAATTTTGCACGGCTCAATGTCCTTACCAAGTGCTTTGGCCCTGAAGCCGTTGCGGTAACATAAGGAAGGTTGATTTCAGTCTGGGCAGAAGCCGACAGTTCAATCTTTGCTTTTTCAGCAGCTTCGCGTAAACGTTGCAATGCCATGGCATCTTCACGAAGGTCCATACCCTCATCACTCTTAAATTCCTCAGCCAACCAATCAATGATTTTTTGATCTACATCATCACCTCCCAAGTGGGTATCCCCATCGGTTGCCAAAACCTCAAAAACACCATCACCCAATTCCAAAATGGAAACGTCATGGGTTCCTCCACCAAAATCGAACACTACGATTTTTTGATCCGTATCTTTTTTGTCAAGACCGTAGGCCAAAGAAGCCGCGGTAGGCTCATTTATAATACGTTCCACGGTCAATCCTGCGATTTCACCCGCCTCCTTGGTAGCTTGGCGCTGGGAATCATTAAAGTAGGCAGGAACGGTAATCACCGCTCTTGACACATCTTGACCTAAATAGTCTTCCGCCGTTTTCTTCATTTTTTGAAGAATCATGGCAGAAAGTTCTTGAGGCGTATACAAACGTCCGTCAATGTCCACTCGAGGAGTGTCATTGTCACCTTTTACCACATTGTAGGGAACACGATCTGCTTCTCTTTTGGACTCAGAAAATTTGTTCCCCATAAATCGTTTTATGGAATATATAGTCTTGTGTGGGTTAGTCACCGCCTGACGTTTGGCCGGGTCCCCTACCTTAATTTCACCGCCTTCTACAAATGCGATAACTGAGGGAGTAGTGCGTTTTCCTTCAGCATTTGGGATTACCACCGGCTCATTTCCCTCCATTACAGAGACGCAGGAGTTGGTCGTACCCAAGTCTATACCTATAATTTTGCTCATTGTATCTAAAGTTATATCTGTTGTAAATTCATTTTTGTCTCGACCAAGAAGTGACAATGATTATGCCATGCCATGGAATATGACAAGGTGTCAGATTTACACCAGATAGACCTGCATAGTAGTAATGAGGTTTCGCAGCATATCTAGAAAATTGATGAACTTCTGGCCCGGTATTTTTTAAATACCGTTGCTGCTCTTCTTATATTTGGCCAAACAATATTCGCCTGTGGAATGCATTAGTGTTTTTGATATGCTCAAGATAGGAGTTGGCCCATCCAGCTCCCATACACTGGGCCCTTGGAGGGCTGCCGAGCGTTGGATTCATGAACTCAAAGAACAAGGTCGTTTTGAATCTGTAAGCTCCATCAAAGTATACCTTTATGGTTCCCTTTCGTTGACCGGAAAGGGCCATGCTACTGATATTGCCGTGGCCATGGGACTCTTGGGAAGCGACCCAGAAACTGTTCCAACAGATAAAATTGAGGTTTATCTGAAGGAACTAAAATCATCTAGCCAGCTCAATTTAGGCGGATCTCGAAAAATCCCATTCCACTTTGAAGATGACATCATTTTTAAAAGAGAGTTTTTGCCCTTCCATGCCAACGGGATGCTTTTTGAGGCAACTTTTCCTAACGGACAAAAATCTTCGGAAACCTATTATTCCATAGGCGGTGGGTTTGTGGTCAAGGAGGATCGCTCCCATTCCAAAGAGAACAAAGTAACTTTCAAGACCTTCCCCTGCCCTATCAAAACGGGGGAAGAACTCCTAAAATATTGCCAGACGAAACAAAAGACGATCTCAGAGATTGTCCTAGAAAACGAATTGGCGCTTCGATCTTCAGAAGAAATAGATTCTGAACTGCTTCGTATTTGGAATACCATGCTGGAATGCATGTACACAGGATGTCATACCGAAGGCACCTTGCCAGGCGGTTTGAATGTACGGAGGAGGGCCTTCAATTTAAATCAGAAATTAATTGGCGCGCACCCGTATACCACACCTCAAGAGTGGCTGGAAAGTATTAGGGAAACAGAGGTGAAGTTTAGGCAAATTATCAAATGGGTAAGCTGCTTTGCCCTTTCCGTCAATGAAGTAAACGCCGCGTTGGGAAGAGTGGTAACAGCCCCTACCAATGGAAGTGCAGGTGTTATCCCGGCTGTGCTTATGTACTATCTGGTCATTGAAAACCATGATGGCGACTTTGAGGACATCAAACAATTTTTGCTGATAGCCGGAGAAATCGGCAGCATATTCAAAAAGGGCGCCACCATTTCAGCGGCGATGGGAGGCTGCCAGGCAGAAATTGGAGTCTCGTCTGCAATGGCTGCAGGTGCATTGACCGAGCTGATGGGAGGAACTCCTGAACAAGTGCTTATGGCCGCTGAAATCGCTATGGAACATCACCTCGGCCTGACCTGTGACCCCATTGGCGGACTGGTTCAAGTGCCATGTATTGAGAGAAATTCCATGGGCGCAATAAAAGCCATAAATGCCGCAGAACTTGCAATGGATACGGACCCTAGCGAGGCTAAAGTTCCTTTGGACAAAGTAGTGAACACCATGTGGGAAACGGCGAAGGACATGAACAGCAAGTACAAAGAAACCTCCGAAGGGGGACTTGCAGTGGGCGTCTTTTTAAGTGACTGTTGATTGGTAAGGTATTTTTTTGGAACTTACATCATATTTCACTTTATGTCGACCTCAAGACTCTGGAAAATAGTTATCTCACTCTGTGTGTTATGTGCCCTTTCCTTTGCTCCACATAAAGATTTGGATTCCAAGTATACACTTATCCTCTTTGAAGGCTCGGATTGGTGCATGAACTGCATCCGGTTTGAAAAAAATGTGCTTTCGAGTACTTATGTAAAGTATTTCTTTTCCCAAGAGGACATTGAAGTGGAGCGCATTGATTTCCCACAAAAAAAGAAATTAAAGCAGGAGATTAAAGATTACAATGCCAAAGTAGCAGAGGAATATGACTTCAAAGGTATTTTTCCCACTATTCTGCTAATCAACAATAGTACAGACAAAGTTATTACCCTGGAGTACCATGATCAAAGTCCTGCAGATTTTGTTTCGCAAATCAAGTCAAATCTGTCCAAATGACTATAAAACGCTTCAAAAGAAAATGTAAATTGATGGGCTGTTCCTTTGAGCTTGGCGTTGTTATGGCCAGTGAGCGGGAAGCCAACATTTTGCTTGATGAGGGTGTAGGGGAAATTCAACGTATAGAGGCGTTACTATCAGAATTTCAGGAGGATTCAACAATTTCCAAAATCAACGAGAATTCTGGAGGGAACCCCATTGCTGCAGAACCAGAGGTCTTGGCACTTCTAGAGCGCTCTATTAAAATTTCCAAATTATCCAAAGGCTATTTCGATATAACCATGGGGCCTTTGAAAAAACTGTATCAATTCAAAAACCAGACGTTTAAATTTCCAGAGAAAAAAACAATTTCCAGAACCCTTAGGAAAATTGGCTATCATTTTTTGCGTCTGGATACCGGGAATGGCACCGCACAACTATATCAAAAAGATATGCGAATTAGTTTGGCCGCTATTGGTAAGGGTTATGCCGCAGACGCGGTCAGAAAAAAATGGAAAAAACATAACTTGGTCGGCGGTTACATCGATGCAAGTGGAGATCTTACCGCCTTCGGTAAAGATGAAAATGACGAGGTTTGGAAAATTGGGATTTCAAATCCCGATGACAGAAACCAATCGCTGTTTTATGTGCCTTTACAGGATGCTGCGGTGGCCACTTCTGGAGATTATGAACAATATTTCATGCACAATGGAGTGCGCTATTCCCATAACATCAATCCCAAAACCGGTCTGCCGGTGAGCGGGGTCAAAAGTGTTTCCGTCTTTTCTCCTAGCGCGGAACTCTCCGATGCTCTGGCCACCGCAGTGTACGCTATGGGGTTGGAAAAAGGAATCTCATTTTTAAATCAACTCCCCCAAACACATGGCATCGTCATAAATGCCGAAAATAAAGTTTTCTTTACCAAACAACTTCAATATGAACCAATTCCTGCTTAGAACGTTGTTCATGTTATTTATCGGCGGATTCTTTGGGTCCTGCGCCACCTCTTTAAAACCCTATGAAAGACAATACATCAACGACCCCGAAATGTCCATGTTCGGTGCGAATGGAACCAAATTTCAGCAATATGTGAATACCATTCGGGAGGGCTCGTTAGCGGCAGAAGGTAAAAAAGGTAGTGGTGGTTGTGGTTGTAACTAGGGTTGATACATGAACAAAAGAACCATTCTTGTCGGTAGTCTTGCTTTTTCCATTTTGTTTGGAAAAGCCCAAAAACCAAAGAACAAAGCATTCAAAGTACGGGAAACAGAGGTTGAACTATTGTATAACCACTATATCCAGGACGGCGATAATTCAGCTGTTACCGGCGGGGAAGGCACAGAACGCCTAATTGTTTACGGGCCTTCGTTTGGACTTAAGAAAACTTTTGGCAAAAATGGGATCAACTTCCAATTGGGTGCTGATATCATTTCCTCAGCTTCCACAGACAATATCGATCGTGTCCAATCCTCTGCCTCACGACTTGATGCAAGAAGTTACACCAATCTCGGCTATTCAAGGTATTTTGAAAAAAGTAAAAGCAGCATAAGCATCGGACTTAGTGGTTCTATAGAATCCGATTATTTCTCATTTGGTAAATATCTTGGTTGGACCAAAACTTCAAAGAGCGACATGCAAACTTACTCTGCTGAATTACAGGTTTTTAATGATGACCTTAGGTGGGGAAGACTGGATGACGGGTTCTTGTCCGAACCCCAGTTCCTTATTTACCCCGTGGAACTGCGCTTTCAGGAATGGTATGATGAGTACAAACGAGATTCTTATAATTTGAACTTGGGCTTTACACAAGTTTTGGACCAACGAAATACAATAGGCATCTTTACCGCCCTAAGTTTGCAAAAGGGTTTATTGGCTACGCCCTTTCACCGTATTTTCTTTACAGATAACACCAGAGCGGTAGAACAACTTCCTGATCAAAGACAGAAATTGGCCATTTCCTTAAAATGGAACACCTTTACTTCAGGTGGAGTGATACTGCGAAACAAAATTGCAGGATATACCGATGATTTTGGAATTTTAGGACTTACCATAGACAATGAAACTGCTATAAAGCTGAGTCCCAAATGGACTTTGTTGCCAAGTGCCCGCTATTATATCCAACAAGGTTCAAAATATTTTGCCGCCAAGGGTGAGCATGATGCCAATGAAACCTACTACACTTCTGATTATGATTTGTCCTCTATAAATTCCCTCACCATTGGTATGGGTTGGCGCCATTGGCCCGCCGTGCGCAAGAATAGGGGTTTGCACAGTTTTTCCATACAATACTTCTATTATTCAAGATCTAATGGCTTAAGGGCCCACACGCTTGCCACCTCCTTTAACTTTTTAAAGAAAAAAGCCCTGAAGGAAAAGAGACCCAAGCGAAGGAATAAAAACTAGATGTTCTCGTTTTAGCATACCAAAAAAGCCTCAAAACACTCCGGAAACAATTCATAACTACCCATTTAAACAATTCGTGAAACGAGATTGCAAAACTTTGATTACCTTGTAAACGATGACCGCAACCTGTAAGGTTGCCCCAGTTTTGGACAGGAGTGTACTAGGACCGACTTCCCCCATGAAAGTGCTTCCTCCAAAAAATCCACTTGATGGATTCAAAACCGGCATACCATAGCCAACGAAAAATAAACAACCTTAACATTATGAAAACGAAACTAAGCCTAGCCCTTGTACTATTGGGAATGGCGGTAGCCATTCATTTTTTAACCAAAAACAACAACACAAAGACCTTTGCCAAATATCAAAGCGCGTCTTTTAGCTTTATCAAGTGTACACCTACCCAATATTTGTTGGAAGTACCTGATAGTACGCAGCAAATAGCACCGCTTTTCGAGAATTTGGGAGAACTCCAGTATAACATTAGTACAGATAATGAAATGGCCCAGACTTTTTTCAATCAAGGTCTGCGCCTCACCTATGCTTTTAATCATGCTGAGGCCCATAGATCCTTCATGGAAGCGTCAAGGTTAGATCCAACTTCTGCTATGACCTTTTGGGGCCAAGCCTATGCCCTAGGTCCAAATATTAATGACCCCCTTCCTCCGGAGGACCGCAAAATTAAGACCAACGAGGCTTTGGCAGAAGCAATGCGCCTATCCGAAAATGCCACACCCAAGGAAAAAGCACTTATTGGAGCTTTGCAGGCTAGGTATAGCACTGATCTAGAGAAGGATGTTGCCGAATTAAACCTAGCCTATATGGAAGCCATGGCCAAGGTGGTAAAACAATTCCCTGAAGATGCAGAAGTACAAGTACTCTATGCCGCTTCGATAATGAATACGGTACCATGGAACTATTGGGATGAGGAAGGCAATCCCTCGCCCAACATCCCAGAGGCCAAGGCGGCCCTGGAAAAAGCCATGCAACTTAACCCCAATAATCCTGGGGCCCACCACTATTACATTCACATGGTAGAGCTTCCAAAGCCTGACCTAGGTGTAGCCAGTGCTGACAAATTGGGGCAGTTGATGCCTGCCGCTGGGCATTTAGTGCACATGCCCTCACATATTTATATCAGGGTAGGGAGATATCTCGATGCCGTTGAGGCGAATCAGGCAGCAATTATGGCAGATGAGGACTATATTTCCCAATGTTATTCCCAAGGTTTATATCCATTGGGGTATTATCCACATAACATTCATTTTTTATGGTCTGCGGCAAGTCTACTAGGTGATAGTCGCATAGCCATGGACGCCGCCAAAAAAACAGCCGAAAAAGTACCTGTCGGAGAATTGGTTTCCATGCCCTTTTTGCAAGATTTTGCTTCTACGCCCATGCTTGCCTATACTCGGTTTGGCAAGTGGAATGAGATATTGACCATTCCGGCTCCAAATCCCGACATAAAACATCTTAATCTCATTCGTCATTATGCGCGGGGGATGGCATTCATCAGAAAAGGGAATGTCAAGGAAGCACAGGAAGAGCTGGAGGCCATTGGTGCTCTAAAGAACGATCCAGAGATGGAAACATTGATTGCCACAGCCCAGAACCCATCCATCAACTCGGCCAACATTGCCTATGAAGTTGTCTCCGGGGAATTGGCCGCCTTAAATGGAGATCTAACAACTGCTATAAAGCATCTGGAGCAAGCGGTTCAATATGAAGATGCACTTACGTATACGGAACCGGCAGCATGGCACATCCCAACACGACAAAATCTAGGTGCTGTCCTGATGCAGGCCGAAAACTTCAAGGAAGCAGAAAAGGTGTACCGGGCAGATTTGGATGTGCTCAGACAAAACGGATGGTCGTTGATGGGTTTGTACAAAAGTTTAAAGGCCCAAGGACGGATGGATGAGGCTTCCGTCATAAAACAAGAATTTGACAAGGCCTGGGAACATTCAGATATTAAAATTGAAAATTCCGTGTTATAAAAGCTACCTATGAAAATGTCCACAACACTAAAAGCAGTCAAAATACCCTTTCTAATTGTGATTATTGGCATTTTAATGGTGGTTTCAATATTTCCTAATCAAAAAGCTGAGCTCCCCGTATTTGGTCCAAAAGATTTTCATCCAGATTTAGTGGATTCGGAAACACAGCAAGTAGCATCCCATCATACAGTATCCGACTTTAATCTTACCAACCAGAATGGGGAGTTGATAACGCAATCCACATACGACAACAAGATATATGTTACCGATTTCTTTTTTACCCGTTGTCCCAGCATCTGTCCCATTATGTCCAACAATATGGGAAAATTGCAAAAAGAGTTTATCAATAATGATGATGTTATGTTTTTATCCATGTCCGTTACCCCGGAAATGGACAGTGTCCCCATTTTAAAGGAATACGCCCGTAAAAATGGGGTTCTGGATTCAAAATGGAACGTGACCACTGGTGACAAAAAACACATTTACGATTTAGCGCGAAAGAGCTTTTTTGCAGCTTTGGACTATGGCGATGGCGGATTACAGGATTTTATCCATACCCCAAACTTTGTACTGGTCGATAAAAAAAGACAAATTAGGGGTGTATATAATGGCACCGATCCAGATGAAATACAACGACTCATTGAAGACGTCAGATTGTTGACCCATAGGTTTAACAATACCCCATCGCCTTAAAAAATGCTATTCTTCCAGACAACCAGATCGTCCTCTAGTATCTATGAGATAAATGATTTTCCATTCCCCATCAAAATTAATGAGTTGGAATGAGTTGATTCCGCAGTGACTGAATTTATCGTTCATCCAAAATTCATATCCGACCCAGGCATTGGCCATCGTCCGGTCCACTTGAATGGAGAAAGAGGTTAACTTTTCCTCAAATTGGATACTGTCTGGAATACTCGTTATTGAGTTGATAAAATTGGCATATTCCTCGGTACGGAATCTTGTTTTGCCCTCTTTATCCCTACCCGTGGTCTGCAAAACCATATCCTTGACCACGGTACTATTGATAATGCTGGAGTCTTGTTTGTGAAACCCATCGAAAAAAGTTTCCACAACCTTTTTAACCGCCTGCTGTTCATCATAAGTGGAAGGGTTTGGCCCTTGGGCGTTTACGGTTAAAACTAAACCTAAGGTCAAGCTTAAAATCGAAATAGTTCTCATTTTTGAAGTTTTTTGATTGCGCTTCAATTTAAACAAATCTGCTTACATTTAGCTATTAAAACAAAACCGAATGTCAGTCGCAAAAAAAGAATATAAAAGGGTAACGGTAAAGTCATTGATAGAAATGAAACAAACTGGGGAAAAGATATCCATGCTTACCTCCTATGATTATTCCATGGCCAAAATCGTTGATGCCGCCAATGTAGATGTGATTCTTGTTGGAGACTCAGCAAGCAACGTCATTGCAGGTCATGAAACCACACTGCCCATAACCTTGGATCAGATGATTTACCATGCCAGCTCCGTAGTACGTGCCGCAAAAAGAGCACTTGTCGTGGTGGACATTCCTTTTGGAAGCTATCAAGGTGATTCGAAAGAAGCGTTGCGTTCCGCTATCAGAATCATGAAGGAAAGCGGAGCCCATGCTGTAAAAGTGGAAGGTGGAGCGGAGATAAAGACTTCTATAAGCCGAATTCTGGAAGCTGGAATTCCTGTTATGGGACATCTTGGGTTAACACCTCAATCCATTTATAAATTTGGCACCTATACGGTACGTGCGAAGGAAGATCAGGAAGCCATAAAACTTAAGGAAGATGCCAAACTCTTGGAAGAAATTGGTTGTTTCGGGATCGTTTTGGAAAAAATTCCAGCCAAATTGGCCCAAGAAGTAGCAGAGAGTGTTTCCATACCCATCATTGGTATCGGTGCCGGTAACGGGGTTGATGGTCAGGTGCTTGTAGTACATGACCTTTTGGGAATGACACATGAGTTTAATCCTCGATTTCTTAGGAGGTACATGAACCTCTATGAGGAAATGGGGAATGCCATTTCACAATATGTTGACGATGTGAAGCGTCGGGATTTTCCGAATGAAAACGAACAGTACTAATTGCCAATTCTGAACTAACAATTTTCAATTGGGAGACAGGTCCAATTCTTCAAATCTTATGGTCCTCTTTGAGGACAACCATCTTATTGTAGTCAACAAGAGATCAGGAGATATTGTACAGGGCGACAAAACTGGGGATACGCCCTTAAGCGAGGTCGTTAAATCCTATCTCAAGAAAAAGCACAATAAACCAGGCAACGTATATTTAGGGGTAGTGCACAGGCTGGACAGACCCACCTCGGGAATTGTGGTTTTTTCGAAAACGTCAAAGGCCCTACCCCGGTTGAATAAATTATTTTCAGAGGGAAAAACCAAAAAAACCTATTGGGCCGTGGTCAATAAGGCGCCGGAAAAAGAAAATGGGGAGCTCATACATTGGCTTGTAAGAAACCCAAAACAGAATAAGTCCTACGCCTATAAAAAGGAAGTTGCCGATAGCAAGAAGGCTATTTTAACCTATAGGTCAATAAAGGTTTTAAATTCATATACCCTTCTGGAAATAGATTTGAAGACGGGCAGACATCACCAGATTCGGGCCCAATTGGCAGCCGTAGGATGTTTTATTAAAGGGGACTTAAAATACGGTGCTCCAAGAAGCAACGCCAACGGCGGGATTCATCTCCATGCTAGAAGACTAGAGTTTGAACATCCGGTAAAAAAAGAAACTATCCAGTTTGAGGCGAACCCTCCGGAAGACCCGGTTTGGAATGCCTGTATCTAGCGTGTTACCGCCAGCGCTTTTTCTCTAATAATCTGTCCTACCGGCTTTCCATGCAAATGGCTTTCCAACCAGGAAAGGATATCCAAATATAAAAATGCCCTTTTTTCATAGGGATGATTCTCATATTTCTTGAGTTCCGTGTACAGTTTCTGAAACTCATTCTTCAAATCACTCGGATAAATATCGCCCAAACTCCGCAGAAACTTGATCATCTCTTTTTGTACGGCATGAAGGTCATTCATTTTCAGTAAAAACTTGTAGGTGCTTTTTAACTGTACCTCCAAATGATAGTCCATACCAGCCTCATAATGTGCCACCAAACTAAGTACCCGGGCAAAGCACATCAAGTCCTCGCGCATTTTCAAGTTCTTATTGGAAATGATTTTTTTGAGGTAGATGATGCAATTTTTGTGGTCTCCATTCCCAAAGTAAAGGCAGGCAATTTTATAATACAACAGCATAATATGATGCTCATCAATCCTTGCCCTGTGCTTTTTGATCCCGTATTCAATGATGTTTACCAAATACAACCCCTTGTCAAAAGTACCCTCCAGGAAATGTTGGTTGAGCTTGTTGGAATTGATATACAAAAATGCGAGAGATGATATATTGTCATTTTTTGGGAATCCAGGACTTGCAACCTGCTCCTCCAATCGTTTCAAGGTATCCTTGAATTGAGAACCGTATTTGACAAAGAAAAGCGCCTCCAATAGGTAATGGTTTCCCTTTAGGAAGAAAACCGGATTTAGCGCAATCATTTCCTTATTGTCGTAAAACAGGTCTACCCATTTACTTGCAAATTTGTAGGAGGATAAAAAATCTTGGGTCAATAAGCTATACCAGAGATGCGCCTTATAGAGCCAGAGTTTCTCCCTGAAACCTAATTTCTCAATGTTGTAATGAGGCAATTGCGCTTCAAAATAGCTTTTCACTTCCTGCAAATCCTCATCGTTTCGCACGTAACCTACCTTGAGCATTTTTCCATAGAGCTGAAGCGAAAGATTGGACAATTTGCTTGTCATCACATTGTCTTCAGAAAGCTCTTTGGCCAAAACGGCCAGCTCATCCGCGCGATGGGGTATGCTTCGAGTGATATATTGGGTCTCAATAATTTTCTCCAATTCCACAATTTCATAGGCGACATTTTTTTCCTCATTCTCAATGGCCATGTTCTTGGCCTTATCCAAAATCTTAAGACTTTGTTTATACAGGCCTTTTTGGTACAAAATAGTTGCGAAGTCCAGTTGTTCACGAATCTGGACCCTAATATTCTGGTTGACCGGGTTCAATCGCAGACTTACCAAAATCTGCTTGTACAAATGCGCCTTAAGGTTGGATAGTTGTGCTTTTTTTACGATTCCACTATCTAAAATCTGCTTTTCGTCGTAGTTACGCATTTTATCAAGCAGGTTAAAAAGTGCCAAAAATTTTGCATCTGTATTAACTCCAAGACGACCCACATACAGTTTGAACTGTCGTTTTTCCGATTTAGAAAGTGATTCAATCAACACGAATAAGGCATCCCTATGGGTATTTGTCATCGTAAAAAATATACTTTAAACAATTGTATAACAGCTATTTAAACTACTTGAAATACAATTTAACGTTGTAATGGATTAGCGCAACTACCGCTTCTAGCCTACTCCTGCCCTATCTTCGTATAGTTTAGATAAAACTGGCTAAAATAATGAGTAAAGATAAGGTACAAATATTTGATACAACCCTAAGAGACGGGGAACAAGTTCCGGGTTGTAAATTGGATACCACCCAAAAATTGGTCATAGCCGAGCGTTTGGACGAATTGGGCGTGGATATTATTGAAGCTGGCTTTCCTATCTCCAGTCCTGGTGACTTCAATTCGGTTAATGAAATTGCCAAGCTTGTAAAAAATGCAACGGTTTGTGGTCTTACCAGAGCTGTTAAAAAAGATATAGAAGTGGCGGCAGATGCCATTAAGATTGCAAAGCGCCCTAGAATACATACCGGAATAGGAACTTCCGATTCCCATATCAAATACAAGTTCAACTCTACCCGTGAAAAAATTATTGAACGAGCTGTAGAAGCTGTGGCCTATGCCAAGTCCTTTGTGGAAGATGTTGAATTCTATGCTGAGGATGCCGGTAGAACAGACAACGATTTCTTGGCACAGGTCTGTGAAGCCGTTATCAAGGCAGGAGCCACTGTACTTAACATCCCAGATACTACAGGTTATTGCCTTCCCGAAGAATACGGGGCCAAGATGAAATACCTAAAGGAGAATGTCACTGGGATAGACAAGGCCATTCTATCTTGCCACTGTCATAACGATTTAGGTTTGGCAACGGCCAATTCCATTGCAGGGGTTATCAATGGTGCTCGTCAAATTGAATGTACCATCAACGGCATTGGGGAACGTGCTGGAAACACTTCGCTAGAGGAAGTAGTGATGATTTTGAGGCAGCACCCTTACCTGAATCTCGATACCGATATCAATAGTCAATTGCTGTTGGATACCAGTCAAATGGTATCACAAAAAATGGGAATGCCGGTGCAGCCCAATAAAGCAATTGTTGGTTCCAATGCCTTTGCGCATAGCTCGGGAATTCATCAGGATGGGGTAATCAAGCAACGTGAGACCTATGAAATCATTGACCCCAAAGATGTTGGAGTAAGTGAGTCCTCAATTGTGCTTACTGCGAGAAGTGGTCGTGCGGCATTGGCCTACAGAGCGAAAAATGTGGGATACGAACTCACCAAACTACAATTGGATGTGGTGTATGAGAACTTTTTAAAGTTTGCCGACCAGAAAAAGGAAATCATGGATGAGGATATCCACCAAATTGTTGAAACCAGTGGTGTTTCCATCCAAAGCATGGCCTAATCTTCTTCTTTAACCGGAAAAGTACCATTAGATGAACTTGAAAATTGCATTGTTGGCCGGAGATGGTATTGGACCTGAGGTTTTAAGTCAGGCAGTAAAGTGTTTACAGGCTGTAGAAGAAACCTTCAATCACAATTTTGTGTATCGCGAAGCTCCGGTTGGAGCCATCGCTATTGACAAGCACGGGGATCCATTACCGGAGAAAACCCTAAATCTTTGTGAAGAAGCGGATGCCGTTTTATTCGGAGCTATTGGTGATCCCAAATACGATAACAACCCTGATGCGAAGGTGCGACCGGAACAAGGTCTTTTGAAACTTCGAAAAGAATTAGGTCTTTTTGCCAACATTAGACCCGTAAAAGTTTTTCCAAAGCTCCTAAAAAATTCCCCTTTAAAACCAGAAATTATTTCTGGAACGGACTTTACTATTTACCGTGAGTTAACAGGAGGTATCTACTTTGGTGAAAAGAAAATAAATGCTGAAGGTACAGAGGCTTCTGATTTGTGTTCGTATACTGAAAAGGAAATAAGCCGTATTGCTCACCTAGCATTCAAAGCGGCAAAAAATCGAAAAAACAAACTTACCTTGGTTGATAAGGCCAATGTTTTGGAGTCATCGAGATTATGGCGCAAGGTGGTTTCAAAAATTGGGGAAAGTTACCCAGAGGTCAAGCTCGAATACATGTTCGTTGACAATGCTGCCATGCAAATCATTCTCAACCCTAGTCAGTTTGATGTGATTTTGACAGAAAATATGTTTGGGGATATCATTTCCGACGAGGGCAGTGTTATCGGAGGATCTATAGGCTTATTAGCTTCAGCTTCAGTAGGTACTGATAGTGCAATGTTTGAACCCATTCATGGCTCTTATCCCCAGGCTAAGGGACAGGATATTGCCAACCCCATAGCTTCCATCTTGTCCGCAGCAATGTTGTTGGAACACTTCAAACTTTTCGAGGAAGCCATGGCTGTTAGGGAGGCCGTGGACAAATCCTTAAAAAAGGGTATTGTTACTCCGGATTTAGATTCCAAAAGCCAATACGGGACCAACCATGTAGGTGATTTTATTGCCGAGAACATTGTGGATAGCGACGATGATTTCAATATGAACGATGAAAACATCGATTTGGGAAAATCCACAATCATTTAGAGGGACTTCCCTCTCCTGAAGTCAGTTCCTGAATGGTTTGACTGAATTCTTCTTTAAACGCTTCAAACTTTTTGCCAGTAGCGGGTCCATTAAATCCGGTATGGATTTTTTTCACCTCGCCCTGTTTATCTATGTATATAGTTGTGGGATATGACAGTACATGATTGAGCATGGGCAATTTTTCATTGGCCTTTTGCTTGTTGGATGTTCCATATTGAGCCAACACTATGGGGTAAGGAACACCAGTCCGCTCCTTCAAACGCGCAATCCCTTCAAAAGCCTTTTCCTTGGTCTTGGCATATTCAAACGCCAATGCCACAAACTCTACCTCCAACTCTGGGTTTTTCTGCAAAAAATCGACATAAAACCGGGTCTCGTCCAAACAGTTTGGACACCAAGTTCCCATAATTTGTACCAAGGTCACCTTGTTTTGGAAGCGGCTATCCGACAAACTAACCATGGTTCCCTCTTCGTCTGGAAAACTAAAGTTGAACCTATCATACCCCTCTTTCAAATATGTAAGTGAATTGGCATCTGGAAGTTCAAAAGCTTCGTTTCTAACAGCCTTAAACTTTTCTACCGAATGATTTCCAGAATAAAACAGACCATTCAAGGTACTGTCCGTAACATGAGCCGTAAATAAGAACACATGGGCGCCATCAAACGCCGAAAGCTTTAGCGTATCACCACTGACCGCCCCTTCCAAAAACCTATAGTCACCCGTTTTCGTTCTAAATGTACCTGTGACATCATTTCCGTTTTGCATAAGAATACCCTTGGCAGGATAGGGATTGTCCGTGTCATAATCAAAATGAGTCTCCCAAATTCCCGAAATATTGCTTATCGGCTCCTTCTCCACTTTAAACCGATCGCGCTTGCCAAACATGGCACTAAATGGTACTACCCTATTCAGGCTCTCCTTGATAAAGTTTCCCTGAATCCCGTTTTCATCGTAGGTTCCCAGAATATACCCTTCAAAAATGGGCATTTTAATACGAATGGAATCTTGGGTAAGTGTGATTTCATCAACGACCACTTCCTCATCAGCATTATACATTTTCATGATATAGTTACCCTCTTTACTTTTGGACAAGTTGAAATTGAATGGAAGATTCTCCGTTGGAGAAACGTCCATGGTTGCCCACCAATCCCCTAGATTTAAGGATTTTTTCTCCTCTGTACAGGAAAAAAGGAAAAGAAAAGAGACAAGAACTGGAAACCAAAATCTTCGCATGGAGTGGATATTTGACTTAAATATCGTAAATCCTACGGATAACTTACATATACCTCACCATGCCATGGTATATTTCCGTTGAATCTGTTGACCTATTGTTTTATCTTTGTCCACTTTAAATTTGGGGTATGAAGATTTCTTACAACTGGTTAAAGCAGTTTTTACAAATTGATTGGGATGCCGACAGGACTGGGGAATTACTCACAGATCTTGGTTTAGAGGTTGAGGGAATCTCCAAGTTTGAATCCGTCCAAGGTGGTTTGGAAGGTGTTGTGGTTGGGCACGTTCTCACCTGCGATAAACACCCCAATGCAGATCGTCTTAAACTTACCACAGTAGATATCGGCCAAAGCACCCCAGTTCAAATTGTATGTGGTGCGCCCAACGTAGAGGCCGGACAAAAGGTACCTGTTGCCACCATTGGAACCACTCTGTATAGTAAGGAAGGGGAAGCCTGGCAAATTAAAAAAGGGAAGATACGGGGAGAGGAAAGCCATGGGATGATCTGTGCCGAGGATGAGCTTGGCTTGGGTGAAAGCCATGATGGCATTATGGTGCTTAGCGAGGTACTGGAAGTAGGCACTCCTTGCGCCAAAGTTTTTGAGATTGAAAAAGATCAAGTTTTCGAAATTGGACTTACCCCCAACAGAGCCGATGCCATGAGTCATTTTGGAGTGGCCAGGGATTTAAAGGCCGGATTGGAGCAGCAAGAAATTCAAAAGGGATTGCTTACCCCTTCCACCAGTAACTTTCTTATAGATAACAGGTCCCTAAAAATTGATGTGGAGGTTGAGGACAGCCAATTGGCACCTAGATATTGTGGGGTGACCATAAGCAATATCATTGTCCAGGAATCCCCTGACTGGTTAAAGAACCGATTGAAGGCCATTGGACTTTCGCCCATTAACAATGTGGTGGACGTGACCAACTATGTGCTTCATGAATTGGGACAACCGCTGCATGCCTTTGACGCAAACAAGATAAAAGGAGGAAAAATTGAAGTCAAGACGTTGCCCGCGGGAACCAAGTTTGTGACTTTGGACGAGGTAGAACGTGAATTGCACGAGGATGACCTCATGATTTGTGACAGCGAAAAACCCATGTGTATCGCCGGTGTTTTTGGCGGGATTCATTCAGGAGTTACAGAAGACACTACTTCCATCTTTTTGGAAAGTGCCTATTTCGATTCGGTTTCCATTAGAAAAACGGCCAAACGCCACGGTCTAAATACAGATGCCTCCTTTAGGTTTGAGCGGGGTATCGATATTAACATGACAGAGTATGCGCTAAAACGTGCTGCTCTTTTGATCAAAGAAATTGCCGGAGGGGATATCAGTTCGGAAGTGGTGGACCTTTACCCAAAAAAGGCGCAGGAGCGTCAGGTTTTCCTAACTTTTGATAAAATCAACTCTTTAATAGGACAAGAAATTCCGAGGGATACCATTAAATCGATTCTTTCTTCTTTGGAAATCAAGGTCAACAATGTTACCGAATCCGGATTGGGGCTTACCATTCCCAACTACCGTGTCGATGTAGAGCGTGAAGTGGATGTCATCGAAGAGATTTTAAGGGTCTACGGTTACAACAATATTGACCACAAGGAAAAACTGACCGCATCCATTGCCAAGTCCTCTAAATTTGAGAATTACAGGGTACAAGATGTGGTCGCCAATATGTTGGCTTCCCAAGGATTTTACGAAACCATGACCAACAGTTTGGTAGCCGCCGGAAAGCAAGATTTGTTGAGTGGTGAGGACGCCAATGTCACCATGCTCAATCCCCTTAGTGCTGATTTGTCAGTCCTTAGGACCTCCATGTTGTTCTCTGGGCTCCAGACCGTGGGTTACAATTTGAACCGTCAAAAAACGGATTTGAAACTCTTTGAGTTTGGCAAGACCTACCACAAGTCCAAAAACGAGAATTTGGAAAAACAACATCTCTGTGTCTTCATTACAGGGAACCGCAATCAAAGTAGTTGGACCCAAGATTCCAAAAAAACGGATTTCTTCTACCTAAAAGGAAGCGTTGAAAATGTCCTTAGCCGATTGGGCATTGAGGGCGTGCTAACCAAACCGCATCAAGATGCTTCTTTTGCTGAAGGATTGGGCCTAAGCAAGAATGGGAAGCACATAGGGGCTTACGGACTTGTAAGCAAGACCATGTTAAAGGAGTTCGATATCAAACAGGATGTTTTTTATGCCGATTTGGATTGGGATGTAATTATGGAATTGGTTCGCGACCAAAAGATTTCGTTTAAGGATATCCCAAAATACCCTGAGGTCACAAGAGATTTTGCGCTTCTGTTGGATGAAAGTATTACATTTCAGCAGGTATATGATATAGCATGGAAAACGGAGAAAAAACTCCTTAAAAAAGTCAGCTTGTTTGATGTTTATCTCGGTAAGAAACTGCCAGATGGTAAAAAGTCATATGCGGTAAGTTTTACACTTTTGGATGAAAACAAAACTCTAACAGACAAGCAAATTGACAAAATAATGTCAAAGTTCCTAGCTGGATATCAAAAAGAACTTGGAGCGGAACTTCGCTAGATTCCCTTTTTACATTTGGGTGGGTTGGATTACACTGTCTATCTCGTGGATAACACTGTTTTTTTGACGTACATCTGCAGTTGTGATTCGAGCCGTATTGCCAATTGGGTCAGTCAATACAATATCATAGCCGTCCATATGGGCTACTAATTTTTTCCCTTGTATCGTGGTAAAACTTGCCTTGCCATTTCCCCTACACATAGCCCTTAAAATTTTGGAAGCTGTTAAATGACCGGCAACAATATGATACCCCAAAAGGGATTTCAATTCACTCTTGTCTTCGGAATTCAATAGCTCTTCAACCTTTCCATTGGAGAACCGCTCAAAAGCCGCATCGGAAGGAGCGAATACGGTAAGGGGACCCGCCTCATCCAATAACGATTCCATCTCAGACGCCTTAACCGCCTCAAAAAGTATTTTATGACGGTCTGAGTCCAAGGTTCTTTCCGCAGTGATATCGCTAGTAAAGGTTTTAGAATTTTGGCCGTAAACCGATAGGGAAAGGACAAAGCACAGACTAAGTAGGATTTTGTTTGAGGGAGCTTTCATAATGGTTCTAATCTTTGGGACTTTTCAATCTGCAGCACCTAAAATAATGCCTTTATACGTTTAAATGCCAAAAACTTCGATAAGATACACTTTTTTAACAAAACCGCCTCCGGAATTCGCTTTGTGAAATTTATTTAACAATATGTTAACATTTGCTTTTAGAGAGTCTTTTTCAGATGATTTTCCTAATTCGTTAACTTTGAAGAGATTGCTAAGAAGAACAAAATGATTTTACCAAAAACCAACATTGAGCTACAATTGCAAAGACTCAGGAAAAAGGAGGTGACTGAAGCACAGATTCTTGAAAATGTACAAAAGCTCCTTGAAGAACGTTTCACCCAAGAAAACAGAATCGATTCCGAATTAACATCAAGCAAAGGGGCCTCAACAAACGATTTTAATTTTGAATTGCTTGAAGCAGAAAATATCTATCACCTGGAGCACATCAAAAAAATATGCATCGATTATCGACTTCGATTTCTGGACAGCAGATACTTTAAGGGAGAGGTGCCCAAAAGTGGTGTGTCCAAAATCAAAAAATTGGAGGCCCAGCACAATACCGAACTGAAAGGTTTTAAGGTAATGGCACCTTCCAAGCTTTTTAAACTGGAAGACAAGGACGACCCATTGCTTTTTGCCCCGATCGGGAACGACTATTACTACCTAGTTCACAAATGGGGCAATGACCTGCACCCTCTTCGAAAACTGTTGGTATGGCCCTTTAAGAACATGGTGAATCTTGTGTTTTTCGTCCTTTTGATAAGTTACTGGATCACCCTATTGGTACCTGATGGGCTTTTTTCCAAAAATAGCTCTACCGCCGAGTTTTGGATTGTTTTCTTTTTTATGTTCAAGTGCATAGCCTCAGTGGTTATTTTCTATGGCTTTGCATTGGGTAAAAATTTCAATCCCGCTATCTGGAACAGTAAGTATTTCAATGCTTGATCAAACCGCCGCCACAGCATACATTTTGTCGCGCTGCTCCTTAATGGATTTATCCGACATATAATCATCAAAACTCAGGTAACGATCAATGGTTCCTTTGGGTGTTAATTCGATGATTCTTGTTGCAACAGTATGCACAAATTCGTGATCGTGGGTTGTCAGCAATACAGTCCCTTTAAAGTTCTTTAAGGAATTATTGAAGGCTGTAATACTTTCTAGGTCCAAATGGTTTGTGGGTTCGTCGAGCATCAATACGTTGGCTCGAAGCATCATCATGCGGCTTAACATACAACGCACTTTTTCACCCCCGGAGAGCACGGTGCATTTTTTCAGGGCTTCTTCCCCACTGAACAACATTTTCCCAAGGAAACCTCGGATATATACCTCTTCCCGCTCCTCTTCTGTCTTGGCCCACTGCCGAAGCCAATCCACCAAATTGACATCCTCCTTAAAGTAAGAGGCATTGTCCGCTGGTAGATAGGATTGGTTGGTGGTCACCCCCCATTGGTAAGAACCACTATCTGCTTTTGTAACGCCGTTGATAATATCATAAAATGCCGTTGTGGCCCTTGAATCCTTAGAGATAATGGCCACTTTGTCTCCTTTGGCCAGATTGATATTCACGTTCTGGAACAGTAAATCACCATCTTCCGAAGTGGCTGAGAGTTTTTCTACGTTCAATATTTGATCGCCGGCTTCACGCTCACGCTCAAAAATAATGGCGGGATACCTTCTACTGGATGGTTTGATATCCTCAATTTTCAGTTTATCCAACATCTTCTTTCTTGAGGTGGCCTGCTTGCTCTTGGCCACATTGGCACTAAATCGCTGGATAAACTCCTGAAGTTCTTTGGCTTTCTCCTCTACCTTTTTGTTCTGTTGCGCTCTTTGGCGCGCTGCCAATTGACTACTTTGATACCAAAATGTATAGTTCCCTGAAAACAGATTGATTTTTCCAAAGTCAATATCCGCTATACTGGTACAAACCGCATCAAGGAAGTGCCTGTCGTGGGAAACCACAATGACAGTGTTATCATAGTTTGCCAAAAAGTTCTCCAACCAATTGATGGTCTCATAATCCAAATCGTTGGTAGGCTCATCCATGATCAGTACATCAGGATTGCCGAACAGAGCTTGGGCCAAGAGTACTCTTACTTTAAGTTTGGAATCCATATCTGCCATGGCCGTATAATGTAGCTCTTCAGAAATACCAAGGTTGGAAAGCATGGCCGCTGCATCGCTATCGGCGTTCCATCCATTCATCTCTTCAAATTGTACTTGGAGCTCCCCTATCTTTTCTGCATTCTCGTCAGAGTAATCTGCATAAAGCGCATCGATTTCCTTCTTAATCTTAAAAAGTGGCTTATTTCCCATCACCACGGATTCGAGCACAGGAAATTCATCATACGCATTATGGTCCTGTTCCAGGATCGACATTCGCTTGCCCGGCTCCAGGTTTACACTGCCCGAAGTAGGCTCCATCTGTCCGGACAGAATCCTCAAAAACGTGGATTTGCCTGCCCCATTTGCCCCAATGATTCCATAGCAATTCCCATGGGTAAAGGTCACATTCACCTCGTCAAACAACACTCTTTTTCCGAACTGTACCGATAAATTGGATACTGATAACATTCCTTTTCTTATTTTGGTGCAAAAGTAGCTAAAACACGGTCGTATTTCCAATTTAAAAGTGGATTATTAAACATCACTAAAACAAGGTTTTACAACATTTAACTAGCTATTAACAAGCTTAGGATTAAGCTATTCTTAATTTTGTTGGTCAAATATGATCGTTCGCTTTATATGATTAGATTTTTACTCGGCCTCTCTTTAGTGTCCATTTTGTCGTGTACTGGAAGATCCGGGGATTGCCCCACGGTCTTTTTTGGAGGAGAGATAGTCAACCCCACCAGCGATTATGTGGTCCTATATCGGAACGATTCCTATATCGATTCGGTACAGCTGGACGACAATAACAGATTTGCCTTCAAGCTTGGCGGGATTGAGGAAGGCCTCTACCATTTCGATCACAGTCCAGAACAACAGTACCTATACCTTCAGGAAGGCGATAGCATCCTCATACGTTTAAATACCATGGAATTTGACGAGTCTTTGGTTTTCTCAGGGCGCGGCAGCGACATCAATAATTTTCTTGTAGAAATGTTCTTGGCCAACGAACGAGACGAGCACTTGGTCTATAGCTACTACAAATTACCCCCCGAGGATTTTGCTCGCAAGCTGGATTCCATCAAGAATATCAAAATAAATATGCTTCAGGATCTTACCGCAGACAACACGCTAAGCGACAAGGTTGTGGAGATGGCGGAAGCTTCAATCCATTATACCGACTTTCTCCATAAGGAAACCTATCCGTTCTATCACAAGAAAAAAACCGGCAACGAGGTTTTTGAACAGCTTTCGGATTCTTTTTATGATTATCGGGCCACTTTGGATTTGAACAACAGGGAGCTTGCATACTTTAGACCCTATTTTGATTTTCTGAAATACCACTTTGGCAATTTATCCTACATGACCTGCCAAGTGGGCTGCGGAACAAATGAAAAACCCGCAATGGGACGTCTGCACTTCAATAAACACAAATTGAAACTGGTAGATAGCTTGGTCAAGGAACAGGAATTGCGCGATATCCTATTCAGAAACATCGCCATGGATTATCTTTTAAAGGAACACAATGCAAGTCAGGAATGCCAGATTTTCATTGATAAGTTTAGAAAGCTTTCCTCCAACGAGGATCATAAAGCCGAAATCAATCACCTGTACGAAGGTATTCAGAATCTGCAACCGGAAAAGGAACTGCCGAATCTTCAAATAGTCAACATTGACAATGAAAGAGTATCCTTAAAGGATATTAGTAAAAATAAAAAGACCGTCTTCTATTTTTGGACAGCCTCCCAAAAAGGACATTTCAAAAATATCACCAAGCGAGTTGCCAAGTTACAGGAAGAATATCCCGACCACCATTTCGTGGGCATCAATGTTAAGACCAGTCACACCCAATGGATGAATATGCTGGAAGAGTACAATTTGGACAAGTCCAAGCAATTCCATGGGGATGATTTCAGGGAAGTTCAGACTGCCTTGATCTTGGATGATCTTTATAAATGTGTTATCGCGGAAGATACAGTGGTGGTAGACGCTTTTACCAATCTATACGCGGCATTCTAAAAAAAGAAACCCCGAAAAACATAGTTTCCAGGGTTCGTAAATCCTATATTAATCGTAAATCCTTTAGGAGTTTCCCTTTCGGTAATCCGCCAAGAATTTTTCCAATCCAATATCTGTAAGGGGATGTTTTAAAAGCCCTGTAATGGACGATAAAGGTCCGGTCATGACATCGGCGCCTATTTTGGCACAATCGATTACATGCATGGTATGACGGATGGAGGCGGCTAGAATTTGAGTATCAAAACCATAGTTGTCATAAATCAACCGAATCTCGGAAATCAAATTGAGTCCGTCGGTTGAGATATCATCCAAGCGTCCCAAAAAAGGAGACACATAGGTAGCCCCGGCTTTTGCCGCCAAGAGTGCCTGACCAGGTGAAAACACCAAGGTGCAATTGGTACGGATTCCTTTATCAGAGAAATACTTTAAGGCCTTTACACCATCTTTGATCATGGGTACCTTAACCACAATCTGCTCATGTAATTTAGCCAGCTCCTCCCCTTCCTTGACCATAGCGTCAAATTCGGTGGAAACTACTTCTGCAGAAACATCGCCCTCAACGATATTGCAGATATCCACATAATGCTTTAAGATATTGTCTTTGCCAGTAATACCCTCCTTGGCCATCAAGGAAGGGTTGGTGGTAACGCCATCCAAAACACCCAATTGTTGTGCTTCGGCAATTTGGTCGAGATTGGCGGTGTCTATAAAAAATTTCATGCTACAAACGCTGTTTTAAGTTGTAAAAGTATTCGACACGAATTTACAACATTAACCAGCCTTGTGTTCAATATTTGCTTAAAATATGTGTTAAGCGCTTTTAATCCACCACTTGAATTGTGAAGTCCCTAACCGTGGAATCAGAACAGGTTGGGCTACCGTCGTATCCATAGTAATCATAGGTTTCTACAAACAGTTCCACGCTAAACCTATAGGTTCCCCGTTCCTCTGGGATGCCAAAAAATTCCACCGACCTTCTATTGATATCATAAAATATGCCCGGCGGTAATTCGCCAAACACGTCAAAATCGTAGTCGTAGTCGTCGTCATTGACCTCGTTGCTGATCTCTGCCGTAACAATGCCATAATATCTTTCACCCACCAAACCCAACTCCAAGGGTTTATCATGAATTTCTGGATTGATGTTGAAAACGCATTCGTAAATCTCGTCGCAGCCTTGCAGAAGCATGGTGAAGGCCGCCAAAAAAATGATGGTTGTAATGTTCTTTGGTTTCATGTTTCAACATGAATCAAAAAACATGCCATCAGTTTAAAGCTTGTAATGATTGGTCAAAAGTTTCTCGTAAAGTTTCCCTGGCAATATCCGTTTCAGCAAGAGCGAAAGCCTTTGCATAAATTCCCCAACCGGGTAGTGGATGTTAGGGTTTCGCTTCTCAATTATCGCATGCACCTTGTGGGCCACTTGCATCGGGTCGCCTCCTGCATCCACATGCTCGTTCATAAGATCCAAACTTTTTTGATACACCTCCTCATAGGCCGAACCTTTCGTTACTGGAGCATGGTATCTTCCGGCCGCAATATTGGTGGCAAAGTCCCCAGGGGCCAAATTGGAAATTCGAATCCCAAAGTTCTTGGTTTCCATTCGTAAGGCCTCGGTTACCAAGCTTAAAGCACCCTTGGTGGCTGAATAATAACCGCGGAAGGGCAATCCCATATAACCAGCTATGGAAGTAATATTGATGATGACTCCCCCACCCTGCTTTCGCATCTGCGGTAACACGGCCTTCATCATATGTATGGGGCCATGAAAATTGGTGTCAAACACATTCAGTATTTCCTCATGGGGCGTTTCCTCTATGGGGCCGGTAATGCCAACTCCCGCATTGTTGATCAAAATATCCAAGCGGCCCTCGGCTGCAATAACCTTTGTTACTGCCGCTTCCACACTTTCTGGTAATTTCACATCCAACGCTATAAGTTGAAACGCATCAAAATTGGGGTATTTGTCCAGATTCCTTGTGGTTCCGTAGACCGTAAAATCTTTTGATGTTAGATAGGTGCCTATTGATTTTCCTATACCTGAGGAACCGCCGGTGATCAATACAACTTTTTTATCCATCTGAAGGGTTTGAAAGTGCCCCAAAAGATACATAATCAGGAGAATTTAGGGCACAAAAAAAGGCAAGCTACCTACATCGCACCGCTACAACCACATACCCTTGCTGCGTTCCCGCCCTGGGGGATTTTGCAGGAGCTGGTCGTGTAGGACTTGCCAAATGCAAATATACGACCATTTTAAATTTGCCGCAATCCTATTTCATTCTTAATTTCGAATGTCAAGGTATCTTAACGATGAAACATAGTAATAAAACCATGGTCAAAATCCTAACCATCTTTAGCTTCCTCCTATTCTTCTTGGGTTGTGGGGAAACCGACCCCTCCAAATTATTTGCCATACAGCTGGAGGGAAAGGGAAATAAATTTCAAAATAACCAAGAAATCGGTATCACCATCAGGAATAAAAAAGAGGTGGACATTTCGGAACCTAAATACTTTATCGATGGTCAGGAACTTGCTGTCGTCAATGGCAAGGTACGACTGACCTCCAACACCCTTGGCTCTAAGACCCTTGTAGCCAAAATTGGTTTTGGGGAGCAAACCGTGGAAATAGAAAAGAAAATAAAACTACTTGCCGCCAATGCCCCGGTGGTTTACACCTATGATATTGTAAACACCTTTCCCCACGACCCGACCGCATACACCCAAGGATTGGAATTTCATGACAACATATTGTATGAAAGCACAGGCAAAAAAGGATTTTCCACGCTAAGAAAGGTCAACTTTGAAACTGGGGAGATTACACAAAAAATAGATATGGACGCCAGTGTTTTTGCAGAGGGAATTACACTGCTCAACGACCAGTTGTACCAGCTCACCTGGCAGAGCGGCATGGGCTACGTATACAAACCCGAAAACTTGGAACGTATAAAAAGCTTTAGCTACGATCAAAGTAGGGAAGGTTGGGGCCTATGCAACGATGGAACCAAAATCTTTAAAAGCGATGGAACCGAAAAAATCTGGTTCTTGGACCCAGAAACCTTGGAAGAGCAGGGGTATATAGAAACGGTGACCAATAAATCCATTTTTAACAAGGCCAATGAACTGGAATACTTAAATGGAAAAATCTACGCCAATGTCTACCAAAAGGAAAGTATAATGATCATAGATGCCTCGACCGGGGCCATTGAGGGAGTCATAAATTTTGGAGGCCTCAAGAACAAAATCAAAAAAGGGCCCAATTGGGACGAGGGCAATTCTGTCCTCAATGGGGTGGCCTACCACCATGAGCGGGGCACCTTCTTCGTGACCGGAAAAAACTGGAACAAATTGTTTGAGGTGAATATCAGAAAAAAGGATTGATGCAGGTCTATACGGAGGAACGCACCGTTGCCCAGCATGATCTGGACGCCTTAAACCATGTGAACAATGTGCGCTATGTGGAATGGATTCAGTCCATTTCCGAAAGCCATTGGCTGACAGCCACTGACAACGCCGCTAGAAAGGATTTGGTCTGGGTGGTAAAAAACCATAACATCACCTACAAGCGTTCCGCAATGTTGGGCGATTCCTTGGAAATCAAAACCTTTATTCAAGAAACCAAAGGACCTTTATCTATAAGAGTGGTTGAAATCCGGAACAATAAAACCCAGCAACTTTTGGTTTATGCTATAACGGAATGGTGTTTATTGGACGGAGTAAGTTTAAAACCCAAACGCGTCCCGGAAGCCATCCAGAAATTATTCGGTTAAAGTGAACACTCGGTACCCCAAATACCTTTTTGCCCTCTTCCTTTTAGTGCTTATAGTGCTGGCCGGCTCATGCAGAAAGGACTTTGAGTTTGCACCAAGCACCGGAAATCTCTCCTTTTCTAAAGACACGGTGTTTCTGGATACCATTTTTAGCAATATTGGCAGTGCCACCTATACCTTAAAGGTATACAACAGGGGCAATAGGGATGTCAGTATTCCCTTTATTGGTCTGGAAACAGGCGAAAACAGTAGTTACAGGCTAAATGTTGACGGACAGGCTGGGAAAACATTTACCGATATTCCACTGTTGGCCAAAGACAGCCTGTTTGTATTTATTGAAACCACCTTTGATGTGGCTCCTGCAGGAACGACGGATTTCCTATATGCCGAAAGCCTGCTCTTCGGAAATGGCGAAAACATCCAAGAGGTGGAATTGGTCACCTTAATCAAAGATGCCGTGTTTTTATATCCGGCCACCCTATCAGATGGCACCAAGGAAACTTTGGTATTGGGACAAGATACGGACGGCAACGATATTCGGGTAGAAGGTTTTTATCTGGAACCCGAGCAATTGCTCTTCTCCAATGAAAAACCCTACGTGATCTATGGCTATGCGGCCGTGGCAGAGGGAAACTCCCTTGTCGTTCAACCTGGGGCCCGGGTACATTTCCATGCCAATTCAGGTCTTTTGGTAGAGTCAGGTGCCACATTACAGGTGAACGGGCAACTCAGTGAAGACCAAGAACTTTTAGAAAATGAGGTGATTTTTGAAGGTGACCGACTAGAACCCGGTTATGCTCGGGAACCCGGCCAGTGGGGTACGGTTTGGATCAGGGAAGGTAGTGTCGGCAACAATCTGGAAAACCTCACCCTAAAAAATGCCACTGTGGGCCTTCGTGTGGATGGGGATGGAATATTGGCCTCCCCCACCCTTGCCCTCGCCAACACCCAAATCTACAATAGCCTTAATCAAAATTTATGGTCCACCGGGGCACGAATAACCGCCCAAAATACGGTGCTGGGAGGCGCAGGCGCCAGTACGCTCCAAATAGATCAAGGCGGTCAGTACCGATTTACCCATTGCACCATGGCCAACTATTGGTCCAACGGTCCAAGGCGGGCTGCGGCTGTATCCATCAATAATTTTGGGGAAAATGGTCCACAAGCACTTCAAAGTGCCGACTTCATCAATAGCATCGTGGATGGAACCCAAGCCATTGAACTATTGCTGGAAGCGGATACTTCTGCCACCTTTAATTTTAGCTTTACCAATTGTCTTCTTAAAATAAGGGACAACAACGGCAACTTGGCCAACGACCCACTTTATAACTTTACGGATACAAATCGTTATCGCAACACTATTCTGGATCAAGAGCCCGATTTTTCACTACCTTTTAATGACCAATTTAGCATTGGGGCAAACTCCGCCGCGCTGGACAATGCGGACCCCGATAATGCCCTTACCGTCCCCACAGATATTCTTGGTAAGGACAGAATCCAAAATCCGGACATTGGCGCCTATGAATTTGAGGTGGATCAGTAAGATTTGAGACCAAAAGTCACAAATTACATGTTAAAACTCTAGTTTTTAGAGGAAACCCCTAGTTTTTTTAAGGGAAAACTGCAACGAGTTTTTTTGGGACGTTAGTAACTTGCACCCAGTCATTTACACATGGATTACACCTACGCCATAATCGATTCGAACGCCGCCTCCAAGCTGCAATTGCAAGTTTACTTGCAAGAGTATGGAGATTTCGTTTGTGCAGGTACCGCTCCCGATCCGGAACAGGGTCTTAACCTCATCCTAAAACATACCCCGGATGTGGTCTTGATCAACCTGAACGAGGAAGGCTATAGTTATTTCCATATGGTCTCGGAACTGAACCAGTTCATGCAAGACCTCCCTATTATTATTGGATTCTCCAACTCTAAAAAATATGCGTACAATGCGATCAAGAGTGGTTTCTTTGACTATTGGATCCTGCCGCACAACGAATTTGATATCCGCAAGACCGTGCTGCGCCTTCGCAAACTATATCCCAAGCAGCATATCCCCTCTACCATCTGCTTAAAATCGTACAACGATTACCGCTATTTGAACACCAACGATATTCTATATCTCAAATCGGACAACAACGCCACCGACTTCTTTATGCGGGATGGCAATGTGATCAGTGCATTTAAAACCCTGAAGTCCTTTGAGCAACAACTGCCCGAAAGTTTTATCCGGATCCACCAGAGCTATATCCTCAATAGCCGTTATGTAAGCCGTATCAACTATGGGAAGGGCATGTGCACCTTGCGCAATGAGCGCCGGGACGAGCTGCCATTCTCCAAGACCTATAGGGAACGCATAGATGCCCTAAAGGAAATGCTCTCCAAAACTGCGGTAAATAGCTACAATTAGGTGAATTCTTACCTTTTCCAGTAAAATTCTAACACATCTTGTCCAAATACTAAAACAATCTGTGTCTGCCCCTCAGTTTTTATGTGCTAAGATATCTTGGCTGCATAAACCTTTTTTCATAACCATAAAAACTGAGAATGATGAAGAAGACATTAAGTATTTTGGCCCTTGTAGTAATGAGTGTAGGATTATTTTCTTGTGAAGCAGAGACTAATGTGGAAGAAACTAATGCGCTAATGGCAGAAATTGGAGATCAGGATTCTAGCACCGGAAATTCCAGCCAAGATGATGACCGTCAATAACCAATGGTAATCATGGATCTGGTGAAAAACATCAAAACTAGGTTTATTTTGTTTGGCTTGAGCATATTTTCATTGGCATGTTATGATAATGAAAACAGTAAAAACTCAGCCTTGGAAAAGTCAATTGTGCTTGAAACAAATAGCCCTAAAATTGATAAATCAGATAATACATACATCGCCCAAAGTCGTTTTAATCGATTTCAATCTGTAGCAAACGACGATCGGGAATTGTAAAAATTAGGAATATTGTTAGATAGCCCCAAAACCTCTAAGGAATTGGGGCTTTTTTTTTACCTTGTAGTAAAAGAAAACATATAACCGCATACTTTTTAGTACAATATCTTGAAATACAAGCATTTATTTATTGGCTCTTTGATTTTACTCATGTGCTGCGGAAAACAGCGTAAGGAGAAGGATACAAATATGGATACCCAAGCGGTAACCATCAACCAATGGATTGATGCAGCTAGGGATAGCACAGAACTGGACCTAAACCACCGTAAAGCCTATTTAAAACGGGCCACTGAAATGGCCTTTGCCATCACCAACGATACTTTGCGATTGGATCATCTGTCCCGTATCTCATTGGCTTATAAACGATTGAACGATTCCTTGGGGTTTCGAAAAATGAATGAACGCGTAGTTCAGTTATCAAAGAAAGGACGATTATATAAAGCGTTAGGAGAGTCCCATTGGGATATGGCTGCCTTTTTAAAATCTCATGGAGTGATGGATAGTGCCTATTTCCATTATCAAAAGGCCCATAAAAGTTTTCAAATGCTCCCTGTGGATTCTACTTCATTATCACTGAGAGGAAGGATTTTATACGGAATGGGAAATATTCAGGAATATTTCCAAGACTTTTTAGGCGCTGAGGTGCACATAACCGAAGCTCTAAGAATTTTTGAAGATTTAGAAGATTACAGAAGAATCTATAACTGTAATAATCTGTTAGGGATAGTCTCCAATGGAATGAATAACCATCCAAAATCTTTAGAGTATTATCAAAAAGCGGGCTATTATATCAAAAAGTTTGTCTCTGAAAATCAGCAAGATTTATTATGGGAAAACAAAAACAATATCGCCCATGTATTCCTTAAGGATGGACAATATTTGAAAGCAAAAGAAGCATACTCAGAACTATTTAGTGATAAGGCACTTCAAAAAGAAAATCCGGCACTTTACAACAAGGTAACTTTAAGTTTAGGGCATGTTCTTTTCAAGGGAAATTCTAATTTTCCAAAGGCCGAGGAATTGGTCCGCCAGGCGGTCACATTGAATGATAGCATGGGGTTTTCTGAAGATCAAGCTAGAGCTAAGCAATTTTATTCGGAAATTATTGCGGCAAAAGGTGATTCACTAAAGGCTAAACGCTACGCATTGGAATCATTGAAAATTTCCAAGGAGACTCTTAACACAAATCGACATTTGGAAGTTCTTAGGTTTCTCACTTCTCTAGACAGTGAAAATGCCGTTGCCTATTCAAACGAATTTTATGATTTAAGTGAGAAGGTTAAAGTGGAAGAAAGGGCACAACGTGACAAATTCGCACGCATCCGTCTGGAAACCGATGAGGTCATCTCCCAAAACGAGGCCTTGACCCGCGGCAAGTTTATCTGGACCTTGGTGGCCCTGGGTCTCCTGCTTGCAGGAATCGCCATCTATATCATCTTCGCACAGCGCGCCAGCAACAACAAGCTCAAATACGAACAAAAGCAGCAAGAGGCCAACCAAGAGATTTATAACCTCATGCTTTCCCAACAAGGTAAATTTGAGGAGGGCAAGCAGTTGGAGAAAAAACGGATTTCGGAGGAGCTCCATGATGGGGTATTGGGCGAAATGCTGGGAATTAGACTCTTTCTCAGCGGTCTAAACGACAAAGCGGACGAGGATGCCGTGGAGCAACGGGCCGGACTTATTGAAAAGTTACGCGAGGTGGAGGAAGATATTCGAGGTATTTCGCATGAATTGAGCGATGCATCCTACCAAAAATTTTATAACTTTATTGTATCCCTCGAAGACCTGATACATACCATAAGCGAATCTTCCGGGATGAAATGTTCCTTAACCTACGACGAAACTGTGGATTGGGACGACCTAGAGGGGGATATCAAGATCAATGCCTACAGGATCGTTCAGGAATCGCTTAAAAACTGCGTAAAGCATGCCGAGGCCGAATCGGCCGAGGTGAAATTTATGCTACGGGAAGAAATGCTGCAGCTCACCATTTCTGACAATGGCGTAGGTTTCGACAGCAATAAGGGAAAAAAGGGAATTGGGTTCAGGAACCTGCTCTCCCGGGTACAAAAAATGGGCGGTACGCTCCATATTGATAGCGCAAAGGGCAAGGGCACAACCCTTACGGTGACCCTTGAACCAAAATATATTGTTCGGCAGGATCCAAAGGAGGCTCCGGAACGTAAAGTAATGGTAAATGTTTGAACTTAAAGAAAAACGGGATATGAAGACATTGAGGATATTGGCCATTGACGACCATGAAATGACCATGCTGGGGTACAAGTTTATCCTAGAGCGTGTTGTGTTTGACGGATATAGCATTATTGTGGATACCGCCAATACCTTTGAGTTAGGCGAACGCATGATCAGGGAATCCGTAGACTCTTTTAAATATGATATTCTGTTTTTGGACGTGCAACTTTTTCCGCCCAATGAGCAACAGCCCGAAACTGGTGAAGACCTTGGGATTCTTGCACGTAAGTTAGTACCCGAGACCAAGATTATCTTTATGTCCTCCTTTAGCGACAATTACCGCATCAACAGCATTTTGCAGTCCGTTGACCCAGATGGGTACCTGATCAAGACCGATATTGACCCCAAAACCTTGGAAGAAGCTGTGAAGACCGTGGTCCTTAACCCACCTTATTATTCATCCAAGGCTCTGTCCGCCATCAGAAAGAAAATGACCAATAACATCAACTTGGATGAAAAGGATAAAAAGATTTTATACCATCTTTCCATAGGTACCAAGAACAAAGATTTGGAAAAGCACATTCGTCTTTCCCCCTCCTCCATCGAAAACAGAAAACGACATATGAAGTCGCTTTTTGGCACCGAAAACGAGAATGACCTCGCTTTGATTTTGGCAGCCAAAAATCGCGGATTTATATAACCTTTTGTTCTTGCATTCCAATGGGCTTTAGGCAGGCCCAACTTTAGCTTTTCTCCAAAAACCCCTAAAAAAAGGGCAAAATGGGAGAAAACCCCCAGAATTTTTAAGGATTTCCTCCAATCTCGGGAAAAAGATTCGTTTTAACTTTGATAGGGAACAACTATGAAAGAAAAGGATTATGCCATACCAAAAAAGAACCAACACAAATTTCCCCCTAGATGGTATACAGACGTTTGTTACTGCTGATGGACTTCATAAGTTTATAAAACAACTTGAAAAGGATTTCTTTGCAGAGGTTTCCGTTACCTGTAGATACCATACAGAAAAAGAAAGAACAGATTTAGTATTGGACATTTACTGCAACTTCGGGCTTACCGAAAGCTTGCACCATTTCAACAGTGGAAACTGGGGAGGTTTTGCCTGTCAGGAAAAAGAACAAGGAACCACAGGTTCCTTTGACAATGCCTTTGGGAAACTTAGCGCCAACAATAATGAAACGATTGACATTGCCGAGCTGTCGCTTCATTTTAAGGACACCTCCCTAATCATTACACGGATTAAGGATTACAGCGTGCCAGAACAATTGGGTGCCATTGTGAACAAGGTGAGCGAGCACTTTGTGTACTTTACCAAGGGACTTACCGCCATGCCTTATGAAATCTTTGTCCCCGTATTTGAGGATAGCACTACAAAGGGACTGGATTTAGAAAATGGCCAACACAGCTATTTTGAGCACTGGGGCCTCTACTTTGAGGATGACCCACAACACGATGTAATGGTATACAGTTTGGACACCAAAGAAATGCGCAAGGAAGATTTTTTCTTGCTGGATTGAACAACTTAATTATCCCTTAGGCTTAACCTAAGAACACCTCGCCATTTTAGGCATTGAACAAAGGTCTTGACCGCATTAGGTCGTTGACCTTTTGTTTTATTCCGGCAATTTTGGTTTCGTTGGTGGCATCTGCAAGTACTTCGTCAATAAAGCCAACAATGGTTTCCATATCTGCTTCCTTGAGTCCACGAGTGGTGATGGCCGGTGTCCCAAAACGCACACCTGAAGTAATGAACGGGGATTGGTCATCAAACGGCACCATGTTCTTATTGGCAGTAATGGCAGCCAATTCCAGCGCCTTTTCAGCATCCTTGCCCGTAATGTTCTTGTTTCTGAGGTCTATCAGCATCATGTGGTTGTCGGTTCCCCCGGAGATAACCTTGTAATCCCTGCCCACAAAAGCCTTGGCCATGGCATCGGCATTCTTTTTCACCTGAAGCATATAGTGTAAGAAGTCATCCGTTAAGGCCTCACCAAAAGCCACCGCTTTAGCTGCTATGATGTGCTCCAAAGGACCTCCTTGGTTGCCTGGAAAAACAGCCAAATCCAAAAGACCTGACATTTTACGAAGGTTTCCGTTTTTCAATCGGATACCAAATGGGTTTTCAAAGTTCTCCCCCATTAAGATCAACCCTCCCCTTGGACCTCTCAAAGTCTTATGGGTGGTGGTGGTAACAATATGACAATGCGGAATGGGGTCGTTCATAATGCCTTTGGCGATTAAACCCGCCGGGTGAGAGATATCGGCCAACAAAATGGCATTTACACTATCAGCTATCTCCCTAAAGCGTTCAAAGTCCATATCCCTGGAATAGGCAGAAGCGCCCGCAATGATCATTTTAGGTTTTTCCCTATCCGCAATCTCTTGGATTTTATCGTAATTCAAGGTTCCTGTCTCCTCATCCACTCCATAAAATACTGGACGATACAGCTTCCCAGAAAAGTTGACCGGCGAACCGTGGGTCAAGTGTCCCCCGTGGGCCAAATCAAAACCAAGGATGGTATCGCCCGGCTTAAGACATGCATGGTAGACCGAGGCATTGGCCTGTGACCCCGAGTGGGGCTGCACGTTGGCATATGCCGCACCAAAAAGTTCCTTGGCCCGGTCAATGGCCAATTGTTCCACTTCATCAACCACTTCACAGCCGCCATAGTAGCGCTTGCCGGGATATCCCTCAGCATATTTATTGGTAAGGACAGAGCCTGCGGCCTCCATGACCTGCGGACTTACAAAATTTTCGGAAGCGATAAGCTCCACACCTTCTATTTGTCTTTCCCTTTCGCTCTCTATGAGTTCAAAAATCTGATGGTCTCTTTGCATTTGCCTTTGAATTAAGAAGTGCTAAAATTACAAATAGAAAAGCTAACTGAATTGAAAAAAATTGTGGTAAAATTCAATTTTATCAAACAACAATTAACAACTCGAAACCACCTTAAAAGCAACTGAGAAATCTGCCTTTTTTATGTATTTCATCGATATTATACTACTGTTTGACCTTTTTCGTTACATAAAAGGAGGTTTTTGGCACGGCAGTTGAAAACCCCTTGATAACCAGAAAATCAAAAAGCCATGAAAAAAATACTACTCTTTGGTACATTATTACTGCTAGCCGCATGCGGTGGTGTTAAAAAAACACAGGAGGCCCTGAACAGTGGGAACTATGTTTCTGCCATGAACAAGGCCATAAAAAATCTAGCGGAAAACAAGACTAGAAAGGGACACCAGGCCTATGTAGTGCTTTTGGAGGACGCCTACGCCAAGCACGCACAACGGGAAGAAGAGCAAATCGCCTTTTTGCAACAGGATGGAAATCCTGCAAACCTGGAATCCATTTACAACAAGTTTGTACAACTAAAGCAAATTCAACAGCGAATTAGACCTCTATTACCTCTTCCTATTTATGAAGAAGGTAGGGATGCCAGATTCAGTTTTGCCAATTACGATGCCGCGATCCTGGCCACCAAGAACGACCTATCCGAGTATTTGTACAACAATGCGAATGGTATGTTGGCCAGAGCAAGGGAGAAGATGGATTTTAGGGCAGCCTACAGCGATTTAAAATATTTGCAGGATATCAACCCGGGTTATAAGGAGACCATTTCCAAAATGGATGAGGCCTATACCAAAGGACTGGAATATGTAAGGGTTGAGATCGAAAATCAGACCCAACAGGTTATTCCTGAAAGATTGGAAACTGAATTATTGGATTTCAATGCGTTTGGAATCAACAGTTTCTGGACGGAGTTCCATACAAATCCCTTGGAAAATGTCACGTATGATTATGCTTTGAACCTAAACTTTAGAGAAATAAATATCTCTCCAGAGCAGGTGAACGAAAAACAAATCATAAAGGAAAAGCAAGTAAAAGATGGTTTCGAATACTTGTTGGATGACAATGGTAATGCCGTAAAAGATAGCCTGGGCAATAGAATCAAAGTGGACCGATTGAAAACCGTTAGATGCAATTTCTATCAGTTCACACAATTTAAAAGTGCCCAGATTGGAGCTAAAGTGAGCATGGTAGACCTTTCCAACGGTCAGGAAATCAACTCCTATCCCTTATCCAGTGAGTTTGTTTTTGAGCATATTTACGCCAATTATAGAGGGGACAAAAGAGCATTGGGTTCGGATTTGATTCCCTTCCTAGATGCCAGGGCGGTTCCTTTCCCTAGTAATGAACAAATGGTATATGATGCAGGGGAGGATCTAAAGGCCAGATTGAAGGCCATCATGACACAAAACCAGTTTGTTGCACAAAATCAGTTTAATGACTAGATAATTGCAGACAATTTAAATTAAGAGCGGCAGGAAGTTTTCCTGCCGTTTTTTTTGGTCTATATCTTGATTGCTATTTTTAGACGTGGCTGAGCAAATCCGCATCTGCAATTGCCCCGTGGGAGGTATGGAAAGTGACTTCTCCATTTTTAACAATGAGCAACTGAGGGGACTGATGGCGTACCCCAAACTCGGATTCCACCGCGTTGGATACCGCCCTATAGGCATGAAGGTCCAAAAAGTAAATGTCCTTGTCATCGCCCAAGTTATAAGCACTAGTGAACATATTCAGTACCATTCTACTTATCCCACAAGTTGTTGAATGCTTAAATATAAGTTGTGTGCGGGTATGGGAAGTTTCCTTAATCACACTCAATTGATCAACCGACTCCAAAGGTACCCAAGGCACCCTTGTTTCTTCTTTTTTATCTTCGGACGAATTTCCAAATACCTTTCCAAACAATCCCATAATGCAAATTTAATAGATATGTCGAGCTGGGCTAAAAAACTTACATTATGACGAAATGTCCTTTGTTTTCAGGGTTTTAGCGACATTTTGTCGGTACTTGGCGAATGGTAAGGTTGTTGACCATTCATGGTAAAAACAATGAAAAATGAATTTTAACAACTTTACTATAAAATCACAGGAAGCCTTACAGCAGGCGCAACAGCTCGCACAAGAACTAGGGCATCAACAAATAGAAAACGAACACCTTTTCAAAGCGATTGCCGAAGTGGACGAAAACGTGCTGCCCTTCATCTTAAAGAAGTTGAATGTCAACACCAGCTTCGTTAACCAAATCTTGGGAAAGGAACTGGAAAGCTTCTCCAAAGTATCTGGAGGTGATATTGTGCTATCTCGTGAAGCAGGAAAATCGCTTAATGAGGCGAGCAGTATTGCCAAAAAGCAGGGAGATGAGTTTGTATCCATTGAACATCTTTTGATGGCAATCTTCAAATCTAAAAGCAAAATAGCCCAAATTCTGAAGGATCAGGGAGTCAACGAAAAAGACCTTAATGCTGCCATTCAAGAACTTCGAAAAGGTGGAAAGGTCACTTCTCAAAGCGCCGAGGACACCTACAATTCGCTGGATAAATACGCCAAAAACCTCAACCAGCTTGCAGACAACGGCAAACTAGATCCCGTAATCGGCAGGGACGAGGAAATACGAAGGGTATTGCAAATCTTATCCCGAAGAACCAAAAACAACCCTATGCTCGTTGGGGAACCTGGTGTGGGTAAAACAGCTATAGCGGAGGGTCTGGCACATAGAATCGTACAGGGTGATATCCCGGAAAATCTAAAAGACAAGACCATTTATTCCCTGGATATGGGAGCATTGATCGCTGGCGCCAAATTCAAGGGAGAGTTCGAAGAGCGACTTAAAGCTGTAATTAAAGAAGTAACCTCTTCTGATGGTGACATAGTGCTATTTATAGACGAGATTCATACCCTTGTTGGAGCCGGTGGCGGACAAGGAGCTATGGATGCCGCCAACATCTTAAAACCTGCTTTGGCTAGAGGGGAATTGCGGGCAATAGGCGCTACTACCCTAGATGAATATCAAAAATATTTTGAAAAGGACAAGGCCTTGGAACGCCGTTTCCAAAAAGTGATAATTGATGAACCTGATACTGAAAGCGCCATTTCCATCCTCCGTGGTATCAAGGAAAAGTATGAGGCCCATCATAAGGTACGAGTCAAGGATGAGGCCGTGATTGCCGCCGTGGAACTTTCGCAGCGCTACATAACCAATAGGTTTTTGCCTGACAAGGCCATAGATCTAATGGATGAAGCAGCTTCCAAACTTCGAATGGAAATTAACTCCAAACCGGAAGAGTTGGACGTCTTGGACCGAAAAATAATGCAATTGGAGATTGAGATTGAGGCCATAAAACGCGAGGATGATAAAGCCAAACTACAGACATTGAACTTAGAACTGGCCAATCTAAAGGAAGAACGCAATCAGATTTTTGCCCAATGGGAAAGCGAAAAATCGGTTGTGGATCAAATCCAAAAGACCAAACAGGATATTGAGAATTACAAACTAGAGGCCGAACGTGCCGAACGGAACGGGGACTACGGTAAAGTTGCCGAATTACGTTATGGTAAAATAAAGGAGTCCCAGGAAACCTTGGAAAAACTCCAAGATGAATTGGCGGCCCAACAGACTGCCGGAACTTTAATCAAAGAAGAAGTGACCAATGAGGATATCGCCGAAGTGGTTGCCAAATGGACAGGTATTCCCGTGACCAAAATGATGCAAAGTGAGCGCGAAAAACTACTGCAACTGGAAGATGTCCTACACAAAAGAGTCGTTGGGCAGGATGAGGCCATCATTGCCGTCTCGGATGCAATTCGAAGGAGTAGAGCAGGACTTCAAGATGCTAAAAAACCTATTGGCTCTTTTCTATTCCTAGGGAATACCGGGGTAGGAAAAACGGAGTTGGCCAAAACTTTAGCGGCCTACCTCTTTGATGATGAAAATGCCATTACAAGGATTGATATGAGC
Organism: Flagellimonas flava; assembly: GCF_900129665.1. Taxonomy (GTDB): domain Bacteria; phylum Bacteroidota; class Bacteroidia; order Flavobacteriales; family Flavobacteriaceae; genus Flagellimonas; species Flagellimonas flava. The sequence goes on along the minus strand of NZ_FQWL01000001.1, from coordinate 614,599 downwards.
GAGTACCAAGAACGTCACTCGGTTAGCCGTTTGGTTGGCGCACCTCCCGGATACGTTGGTTACGATGAAGGAGGACAATTGACGGAAGCTGTCAGAAGAAAACCCTATTCCGTGGTACTTCTAGATGAAATCGAAAAAGCCCATCCCGATACTTTCAACATTCTTTTACAGGTGTTGGATGAAGGAAGGCTTACAGATAACAAAGGTCGCGTTGCAGATTTTAAGAACTCCATTATCATTATGACCAGCAATATGGGCAGTCAGATTATTCAAGAGAAATTTGATGGTGCCGTGGATGTAGAAAGCGCTGCAAATGCAGCCCGTGTTGAGGTAATGGGACTTTTAAGAAAGACCATTCGCCCTGAGTTCTTGAACCGAATCGATGATATCATTATGTTCACCCCTTTGGACAAAGCCAATATCAAAGAGATCGTACGACTCCAATTGGAACAATTGAAGAAAATGGTATCCAAGCAACATATCACCATGGATGCCACTGAGGAAGCCATAAGCTATTTGGCCGAAAAAGGCTACGACCCTCAATTTGGGGCGAGGCCTGTAAAGCGATTGATCCAAAAGGAGGTGCTGAATAATTTGTCTAAAGAACTATTGGCCGGAAAAATAAAAGCGGATAGTATAATTCTTCTGGACTCTTTTGACGATCAATTGGTTTTTAGAAACCAAAGCGAATTGGTAGGTTAATCGCATTATAAATTCCAATAAGGCCTCTTTCCTATTTTGGGAAGGGGCTTTTTTGTTGGGTTAAAACTAATCCTAACAACATAGAGGAAAACTGTTGTGCTTTGTTTCAAAGCAATTCTTTATTTTAGGGGTTTTACATACATCCAACCATGCCAATAATTATTGCCCTAATTGGGATCCTACTGCTTTTTATTTTAATTGCCAGAGTAAAGTTAAATGCCTTTTTGGCTTTCATCATTGTGTGCCTTTTTGTGGGTATTGCACAGGGAATGGAACTTGAAGGACTGGTGAAATCAATTCAACGGGGAATTGGGAATACGCTCGGGTTTCTGGTCTTGATTCTTGGTCTGGGCGCCATGCTGGGAAAACTGGTAGCGGACAGTGGAGCGGCGCAAAGAATTACCACTAAGTTGGTGGATGCCTTTGGCGTAAAAAACGTTCAATGGGCGATGGTACTAACGGGTTTTATTGTTGGAATTCCAATGTTTTATTCGGTTGGCTTTGTAATTCTCATCCCATTGGTGTTTACCATCGCAATGTCCACTCGTCTTCCGCTACTTTATGTAGGCTTACCCATGCTGACTTCCCTTTCGGTTACCCATGGTTACCTCCCACCCCATCCCGCCCCAACGGCGATAGCAGCCATGTTTAATGCCGATATTGGTAAGACCTTGGTGTATGGAATCATCATTGCCATCCCCGCTATCCTCGTTGCAGGTCCCTTGTTCGCAAGAACCATCAAGAAAGTAGAGGCCAAACCTTTGAAAGAGTTTTACAATCCTGTTTTAATTCCCGAAGAACAACTTCCCTCAACAGCCACGAGTATTTTAAGTGCCCTTTTACCTATTATTCTAATTGGAATTGCAATTGGCGCGGAACAATGGCTGCAAGATGGACTCTTGAAAAATATTTTGGTTTTCCTTGGAAATCCTGTGATTGCACTGTTAATTTCAGTTTTGGTCGCTATCTATACTCTGGGTATAGCTCGTGGAAAAGACATGAAAACAGTTATGCAATCCATATCCACTTCTGTTACCAGCATCACCATGATTTTGTTGATTATTGCGGGTGCGGGAGCGCTAAAAGAGGTATTGATCGATAGTAAAGTGAGTGATTACATCGCGTCCAGTTTGGAAGGCTCTGCAATTTCCCCACTTGTTCTTGCCTGGTTAATTGCCACTGCAATTAGGGTAAGTGTTGGGTCTGCAACCGTTGCAGGTTTAACTGCTGCGGGAATAGTATTGCCCTTGGCCGCCAGCGCAAATGTAAGTACCGAACTTATGGTGCTAGCCATTGGATCTGGAAGCCTTATGCTATCGCATGTAAACGACACCGGTTTTTGGATGTTTAAAGAGTATTTTAACCTTTCAGTGAAAGAGACCTTATCCACTTGGACCGTCATGGAAACCTTGGTGGGTATAATGGGACTATTAGGGGTTTTAGTATTGAATCAGGTAATTTAATCAAAAAAATATGGACAAATCACCCTCTGAAAAAGTAAAGGAAATGGGACTCGTTCTCCCTCCAGCTCCTCCTCCGGCAGGAGTTTATAGACCTATTTTGGTAGTTGACTCGTTTTTATATGTTTCCGGGCAGGGCCCAATGCAAGATGACGGTACCTATATCCTGGGAAGAGTCGGCGAGGATATGGATGAGGATCAGGCCAAACTGGCAGCCAGACAGGTGGCTCTCACCATGTTATCCACAATAACGACTCATTTTGGAAGTTTAGACCGCGTAAAACGTGTGGTGAAAGTATTGGGTATGGTAAATTGCACCCCTGATTTTGTGAAACATCCCTATGTGATCAATGGATTCAGCGAATTAATGGCGGAAATCTTTGGTCGAGAACATGGGATAGGAGTGCGAAGTGCAGTAGGAATGACCCTTCCAGAAAACACCGCAGTTGAAATTGAAGCCATGTTTCAATTGCGCGAGTAAGCCAATAATCTTCTAACTCAATTTAAAAGCAGCCAAAGATGTTCATTTTTGATGCCCATTTGGACTTGGCCATGAACGCCATGGAATGGAATCGTGACCTTAGACTTTCGGTCGAAGATATCCGAAAATCGGAAGAAGGTATGTCGGATAAACCAGACCGAGGAAACAACACCGTTTCCCTTAATGCCATGCGCAAAGGAAACATTGGTCTTTGTGTTGCTACCCAAATTGCTCGTTATGTTGCTCCAGATAATCCCTTGCCTGGATGGAATTCCCAAGAACAAGCCTGGGCACAGACCCAAGGCCAGTTGGCTTGGTATCAAGCTATGGAAAAGGTAGGCGAAATGGTTCAAATTGGGAACCTAGAGGTGCTTAATTCCCATCTGGAACTCTGGCAAAAGGACGAACCTAAAAAACCCATCGGCTATATCCTTAGCTTGGAAGGAGCAGATTCTATAGTGGATTTGGAGTATCTTGAAATGGCACACGCCTCAGGCCTTAGGGCCATTGGACCTGCACACTATGGTCCCGGGGTTTACGCATATGGTACGGATTCCATTGGTGGATTGGGAACAAAGGGCCGTGAACTTCTAAAGAAAATAGAGGATTTGAACATCATATTGGATGCAACCCATCTTTGCGAGGAAAGCTTTTGGGAGGCCATGAAGCATTACAATGGGCCCATTTGGGCCAGTCATAGCAACTGTAGGGCTTTGGTAGACCATAACAGACAGTTCTCAGATGATCAATTGAAGGAGCTAATAGACAGGGAAGCTGTGATTGGCATGCCTTTGGACACATGGATGATGGTTCCCAATTGGGTGCGGGGTCAGTCCACACCAGTTGGTTTGGGAGTGACCCTTGATAAAATGGTCGACCATATCGACCATATTTGCCAGCTTGCAGGAAACGCAAATCATGTGGGCATAGGTACAGACTTGGATGGTGCCTTTGGAACGGAACAAAGTCCAATGGATTTGGATACGATAGCTGACTTACAAAAGGTCCCCCAGTTGCTTGCAAAAAGAGGATATCAAAAGGAAGCCATTAACAACATCTTGCATTCCAACTTCATTCGTTTCTTGAAAAAGACATGGGCCTGATGTTAAAACTAAAGGGCAAATTGATACCCAGCAGTATATTTTTATATATTAGCTAAAACCAACCCAAACCCAGAATGTCGACCAAAGCCGAGCGGACCACCGCGTATATTATTGAGACTGTTGCGCCCATATTCAATAAATTTGGCTATGTAGGGACCAGTATGAGTGATTTGACCGAAGCTACTGGTCTGACCAAAGGAGCGATTTACGGAAATTTTGAGAACAAAGAGGCGCTGGCACTTTCTGCATTTGAATACAATCGCAACCATCTTCTTGAAACCTTGGATGAGAAATTAAACTCGGAAGGTAAGGCCATGGACAAACTGTTTTCACTTTTGCGTTTTTATAGACAATATGATGTTTTCACGCTGCCTTTTGGAGGCTGTCCCATTCTCAATGTTGGCGTTGATGCACAAAATAATAACCACCTTTTGGCCGCTGCCGTGAAAGAGACCATCAAAGAAATTGAAGGTAAAATTGCCTTGGTTTTGGAGGACGGTGCAAAACAAGGGGAGATTCACTTGCCTGTTCCACCGGGACAATTTGCAAAACAGCTATATACCATGTTACAAGGTGCAGTTGCAATGTCCACTATGACAAGAGATCGGAAGTATCTGGTCAATACCATTGCCTATCTGGAGCATTTGATACAACAAGAAATCAAAAATTAACAGTAGCTCTTCGTCAATTACCCCTTACCCTGAAAATCCAGGTTTTATCTGTGTAACGGCCGAAGAACTTGGAATCCCGGGCTTTTCTGGCCTCATCCATGGTATCATATCTATTTAGATAAACATACCTGTATTTGTTCACCTCTCGGTAGAAGGATTTTGGCTGCAGACCTCTCTTCTGTAGTTGCGCCATAAAGTTCTCGTAGTACTTCTTGGTTCCAAATACGTTGGCAATGAGGTAGAATCCGGGCTCAAGGCCGCCAGCGCTTTTAACCTCTTCATACTTTTCATTGGGCCTTACTTCCACCTTTTGCGCCTGCACTTTAGCAATACTGTCCAAGCGTTGTTGTTCCGCTCTCCTTTGTGCCTCAGCAAAGGCATTCGCAGAGTCCAAGGAATCTTTTTTCTGTTGATGTTCAGCCAACCTTCGAGCCTCCGCTATAGCATTTGCAGCTTCCAAAGAATCCTTTTTTTGCTGTTGAGCGAGGGCCACCGCCTCAGCTTCCCGCAATCTGCTCTCCTCCTCTAATCGGTCAGCCTCTAACTTTATTCGTTCATTTTCCAATAGCTCGGCTTCTCGTTTGGCCTGTTCTTCTTTTCGGAGTTTTTCTGCTTCAGCTTGCATTCGGGCACGGGCCAAAGCATCATCTTTTTCCACATCAAAATCAACCACTTTTTTACGTGCATCCGAAGCCCCCCAATGATAAGAAACCACCAGCTCCAAGGTAGAATTGTCATCGGACAGCATCTCATCCCCCCCGAATTCCATCAAACCACCAACAGAAAAATGTCTGGCCAAAGTAATACCAAGTCCTCCAGAAGCTCCATAAAAATTATTATAACCAGCTTGGACCCAAAACCACGAAGTGGAAAACAAACTATTTAAACCAAATTGAGTGTCCCCGTCAGGAATTGACTTCACATAGAGAATTGGCCGAACAAAATTATCATCGGTACCGCCAAATAACATCACCGGAAAATCATAACTCAAGGTCCCAAATACCACTGTGCCTCCATCTCCCCTGCCACGACCACTATCTGAAAAATTGACGTCGACGGCATTTTCCACTGCCAGTCCCAATCCAAATTTATCTATTTGAAGTTGGAGACCTGGAGAGAACATCAGAATAAAATCATCGGTATTTTCCAATTCTGGTAAGTCGATATCCGGATCTGGGGTAAATCGATCGTCAGCCAGTTCTTCCCTAAACCCAAACACATTCAATCCAAAAAGAAGTCGAATATTTCCATCCAGTTCCAATCCATGAACATAGTTAAGGTTTAAACCGGTATTCAGATATGTTCCGGTATTGTGTTGCAAAAAGCCTACTCCAGCGGCTGAATTCGTGTTGATTTGTTGCGTGTAATTTGCAAAAATAGTGGTAGGGTCCCCATCCAGGGTCTGCCATTGCCATCGAGACCAAATCGAGACCGAACTAGGCTTGTTCCAATCCAAACCAAAGGCCGGATTCAATAAACTTGCATTGAATTGGGTAAGGTTGTGTTGCCTAAAATCGGTAGGAAGCACGGTTTCCTGTGCGGTAACCGTACACACCATTAATACTAGAGAATACCAACTGAAATGCCTCAGCATACGATAAAATGAAATTTAAACGTTACATTTAAATGAACCTACGGAAAATTCAGGGGATTTAGACCAGTAGTTATGCGAACAACAAAATTTTTGATTGCCTTTACATTCTTTGCACTAACAGGTATAAGCTGTAACGACTCCAATAAAGATATGGAAATTACAGAAGATCCTGTGATTTCCACTTTCTATTTTATACGACATGCGGAAAAGGATAGGACAGACCAAGAAAATCTGGATCCCGAACTCAATCAAGATGGGTTAAACCGGGCCATAAAATGGGCTGAAGTGTTTGATGCCATACCTCTTGATGTGATTTATTCGACCAATTACGAGCGAACATCTATGACAGCCGCACCAACTTCTGTCAAAAAAAATATCGATGTCAAATACTACGATCCTTCGTCCATGGACATTGAAGCTTTTAAAGCCGAAAATGAAGGACTCAACGTTTTGGTCGTAGGCCATAGCAACACTACACCAGATTTTGTAAACAAAATGCTGAACAACCAAAAATATGATTCCATGGATGATCATGACAACGGTAGCCTTTTCATTGTTAGGGTCATAGACGGTGAGGCCACTGATTTCCGATTACGGATGGATTAGTTATTCCACTGTAATTTCCGAAAGTTCAATTTTGGACAATAATTCCAACCCACCTTGCTCATATAGCGTCCCGATGGAAAGAATATCCGTCTCTTTGTCCTTGGATTTGTAATTTTCGTAATCCACGAACCTTATTCCATCAATATAGCGCTCATTGTACGCTACCCTAAAGCGCTGCCCTCCACCATTCACATGAAAGTCGTATGCCAGGTAGTCAGGTTTAAAGGTGATTGCATGGAACCAGTACACATAGGTGTCATCAAAATCATCTCCGCCGCCTTGTTGATCAAAGGTGACCTTAATTTTGTAGTAGTTTTCCCCTTTGATTATTTCTTCACCCAGATACGTCTTATTCACCGCTTTATCATTTAGGCCAAAGGGCAACCTTGCAAAATAGTGCACGGAATTTACAGCGTTGGCATATCGGTTTGCCAAGGAGTCGGACAAAGAAACCAAGCTGTCATTGATATAGCGAGCTAAACCATCATGGGCTCTAACATCGGTAATTACTACAGAATCCAAATAGGTGATTCGTTTTAGCACTTTCTTGCCATTTTCACGGGTGGCGATATATTTCCTATTTCGAAATAAAAAAGAGGAATCATGGTCTTTGTGCAACTGTCCACCACTGACTTCTATGGATTTGTCTACAATATCTTGGGCCGAAATCTCGGGTTTGGTGGTATTCTTACAGGACAGAACGGCAAACAAACACAGGGCAAAAATGATTCTTGGCATGGGTTTAGGTTTTATAGGTAATCGTAAAATCCATGGTAACATTACAACTTTCCTTGGAAAGAGTTTCTATTTTTGTGGTCAATGCAGAAAAACATCAACATAAAAAACAAGAGAGCCCGCTTTGATTATGAGATTCTGGACACCTATATGGCCGGAATCGTGCTCGGTGGAACCGAAATCAAGTCCATACGTTTGGGCAAGGCCTCTATTTCCCAAAGTTTTTGCGAGTTCAATGAGCGCGGAGAACTTTTTGTCATCAATATGCAAGTTGATGAATATAGTCATGGTGGATACTATAACCATAAACCAAAGGCGGAGCGGAAATTGCTCTTGAACAAACGCGAACTTAAAAAACTGCGTAAAGAAGTTACCACCAGTGGGCTTACCATTATCCCTCTAAACCTTTTTATTAATGAAAGAGGACTTGCCAAAGTAAACATTGGATTGGCCAAGGGTAAAAAACTATATGATAAGCGGGAGACCATTAAGGATCGTGACAATAAGCGCAACCTATCCCGAATAAAAAAAGACTTCAACCAATAATTGACTAGTTCTTGTTCTCCAACAAGGGAACAAAACGGAAAGCTCCCAATTCCTGTTTCTCAAATTCTTTTTCCGATTTTCTGGTAAAAAGGGTCATCGTTTGCTCCTCAGTGCCGACAGGAATTACAAGCCTACCGCCTACTTTCAATTGGGACAATAGTGCTTTTGGTACCATAGGTGCACCTGCCGTGACGATGATACCGTCAAAAGGAGCTTCCTCAGGGAGTCCTTTATAACCATCTCCGAAAATCACCTTTTTTGGTCTGTAGTGCATTTTTCGAAAAAACAATTGGGTTTTCTTAAAGAGTTCTTGCTGGCGTTCTATGGTATACACTTTGGCCCGCAAATGCAGTAAAACAGCTGTCTGGTATCCGCTTCCGGTTCCAATCTCCAAGATAGAATCATTGGGTTTTATTTGGAGCAGCTCTGTTTGGAAAGCAACTGTATAAGGTTGGGATATGGTCTGTTCAGCACCTATGGGGAATGCTTTGTCCTGATAAGCATGATCCTCAAAACCACTGTCCAAGAACAGATGTCTTGGTATAGTCTTTATGGCTTCCAAAACCTTGGTATCACTAATTCCCTTGCCCTCCAATATTTGGGCAAGTTGGTTCCGCATACCCTTATGTTTTAGCGTATCTTTCATTCTTTTGGTCTGGTACACGAATTTAAAAAGTTCCATGCGAAAATTATAGGTGGTTGCCTCTTATTTTTATGGAAGACTGATTCGATATCCTTATTTTTGACAAAAACAGAGGTATGCTAAAAGTTGGTGTCCTGGGTGCAGGACATTTAGGTAAAATTCACCTAAGGCTCTTAAACGAATCGAACTACTATGAACTTGTTGGATTCTATGATCCAGATGAGATCAATGCCAAAAAAGTGTCCGATGAATTTGGATATACCTACTTTGAAAACATCAACGCCCTAATAGATGCCGTTGACGTGGTGGACATTGTAACCCCTACTCTTTCCCATTTTGATTGCGCCAAAAAGGCCGTTAAAAAAGGAAAGCACATTTTTATTGAAAAGCCCATTACCAATACCTTAGCCGAGGCGGAAGATTTACTACGGTTAGTAGCAGATCAGGGGGTGAAAGGTCAGGTTGGGCATGTCGAGCGATTCAATCCGGCATTCCTTTCCGTAAAAGATAAGATAGACACCCCCATGTTCATTGAGACCCACCGGTTGGCTGAATTCAATCCAAGGGGCACAGATGTTCCCGTAGTTTTGGATTTGATGATTCACGATATCGATGCAATTTTGAGCGTCGTGGATTCCGATGTGAAGCAAATCAATGCAAGTGGGGTTTCTGTAATCAGCCAGTCACCAGATATCGCCAACGCAAGAATCGAGTTTGAAAATGGTTGTGTCGCCAATTTGACCTCAAGTAGAATTTCCCTCAAGAACATGAGGAAATCTAGATTTTTCCAAAGGGATGCGTACATCTCCGTAGATTTCCTGGAAAAAAAGGTAGAGGTGGTAAAAATGCAGGACGCTCCAGAAAAACCTGGAGATTTTGATATGATCTTACAAAATGCCGAAGGGGAGAAAAAGCGGATTTATTTTGAAAATCCGGATGTCCATGCCAACAATGCCATTTTGGATGAACTTGAGACGTTTGCCGAGGCCATCAACAACAACACGGAGCCTGTGGTTACTTTGGAGCAGGGTACCAAAGCACTTAGGGTCGCCCTTCAAATTATAGCATCGTTTTAAACTATCCGATTATCGCCATTTCAACAAAGCGGTATCGATAAACTTTCAATATTAAATGAATACCATTGCAGTTATAGGAGCGGGTACCATGGGCAACGGAATTGCCCATGTCTTTGCCCAAAAAGGATTCAAGGTAAACCTTATAGACATCGCACCAGCTTCCTTGGACAAAGGAATCGCCACAATTGGCAAGAATCTGGATAGAATGATTGCCAAGGAAATCATTGCTGAGCAGGACAAGCAAAACACACTGGGAAACATTACCGGGTTTACCGATTTAGTTAAAGGAGTGGCGAATACAGGTCTTGTGGTGGAAGCGGCCACTGAGAATCTCGATATCAAATTGGGGATTTTTAAAAAGCTGGATGAAGTATGTGACGATGAGACTATTTTGGCCACAAACACCTCTTCCATATCCATTACGCAAATCGCAGCGGTCACAAACCGACCAGAAAAAGTAATCGGAATGCATTTTATGAATCCGGTTCCAATTATGAGGTTGGTGGAGATTATACGGGGGTACAGTACTTCTGATGAGGTTACGCAAACCATCATGGAGCTTTCCAAGCAATTGGGAAAAACGCCGACCGAGGTAAATGACTACCCGGGTTTTGTAGCCAATAGGATTCTAATGCCTATGATCAACGAAGCTATTGAGACCTTGTACAATGGTGTAGCTGGAGTTCAAGAGATAGATACGGTAATGAAGCTCGGGATGGCGCACCCCATGGGCCCGCTTCAACTTGCTGATTTTATTGGACTGGATGTATGCCTATCCATTTTGAATGTAATGTACAACGGTTTTAAAAATCCTAAATACGCACCCTGCCCCCTTTTGGTAAATATGGTAATGGCAGGTAAGCTTGGGATAAAGTCAGGTGAAGGGTTTTACGATTATTCGGAGTCCAGAAAAGCCGATAAAGTGTCGTCCCAATTCCAATAGCGAATGGCACAAATCCAACCTTTCAAGGCAATTAGACCAGCTAGTGACAAAGCATCCTTTGTAGCTTCACGTTCTTATGAGGAATACACAAAGGATGAGTTGAAATCGGTTTTGAGATACAACCCTTTTTCCTTTTTGCACATCATCAACCCGGGATTCAAGTTTGAAAAAAATATCTCGGGAAAAGAACGGTTTAAGCTGGTGCACAATCGCTATCTCGAGTTTTTGGAGGACAATATTTTTCAAAAAGACGGAAAACCTTGCTTCTATCTTTATCAAATTGGAAAAGGAAGTTTTAAGACCCGTGGTTTTTTTTGCGCATGCAGTGTTCAGGATTATCAAGAGGATATTATCAAAAAACATGAGGACACCATCCAAAGGCGGGAACAACTTTTCGCCAATTATCTTGATACGGTGGGGTTTAACGCCGAACCTGTGCTGATGACCTATGAGGATGATCCCTCCGTAAGTTCAATTTTGGAACGGGAAATGAATCGCGATCCCGAGTATCATTTCACCACTACCGACAAAGTGGGGCACAAACTTTGGAAAATTGAGGGTCCAGCAGTTGTAAAAGAGTTGCAAACCATCTTTATGACCAAAGAGGCACTTTATATTGCGGATGGACATCACAGAAGTGCTTCCTCCAATCTGCTTGCGAACAAAAAAAAATCTTTAAATCCCAAACATACCGGAGAGGAAGCCTATAATTTTTTTATGGCCTACCTCATACCCGAATCAGAAATAAAAATTTACGAGTTCAACCGAATGGTAAAGGATCTCAATGGATTCAGTAAGAATGAATTTTTGATTCAGCTCGATGAGTTTTTCAGAATAGAAAAAAAAGAAGAGGGGCTATACAAGCCAACACAAAAACACCATTTTAGTATGTATCTGGATGGTGAGTTCTATTCGCTCTACCTGCGAAAAACCGTTTACCAATTTACGGATGCCTTGAGCGAATTGGACACGCACATTCTGTACCAAACCATTTTAGAACCCATTTTGGGAATACATGACCTTAGGAATGATAAGCGTATTTCTTATGGTTTTGGGAAACATAACCTAATTCGCATGAAGGAGAGCATTGACAAGGGCGAGTTCGCAGTGGGCTTCAGCTTGGTCCCCATTACCATTACGGAAATAAAGGCCATTGCTGATGCCGGTTTGGTAATGCCCCCAAAAAGCACCTATATTGAACCCAAGTTACGAAGCGGGTTGACCATTTATGAATTTTAGCACGATGTCGATTTCAGAAAATCTCAAAAAAATAAAGGGCGGAATTCCCGAAGAAGTTACCTTGGTTGCCGTTTCCAAAACAAAACCTATTGAAACGGTTTTGGAAGCCTATGAAGCCGGGCAGCGCATCTTTGGAGAGAACAAAATCCAAGAAATGACCCATAAATGGGAGGTTTTACCTAAAGATATTGAGTGGCATATGATTGGACATGTGCAACGTAACAAGGTGAAGTATATGGCTGAGTTCGTTTCACTGGTGCATGGCGTGGACAGCTTCCGGTTGTTAACTGAAATAAACAAACAGGCCAAAAAACATAATAGGACCATACGATGTCTGCTCCAGATGCATATTGCCGAGGAAAGCACAAAATTTGGACTTGATGAAAAGGAACTTGCTGAAATTTTGGATTCAGAGGCTTTCCAAGAATTAAGGCATGTTGAAGTTGTGGGCCTCATGGGCATGGCCACCTTTACGGAAGATGCAGAACAAGTGAGAAAGGAGTTCGCCCACCTCAAAAATGTATTTGACCAAGTACAACTAAAATTGCCCAAAATCAGTGAACTTTCTATGGGAATGAGCGGGGATTATACCATTGCCATAGAGGAAGGCAGCACAATGGTGCGCATAGGAAGTAGTATCTTTGGAGCACGTAACTATCATTAATTCTTTTTCCAGCGATTCATGTACGCCATTCTAGACATTGAAAGCACAGGAGGCAAATACAATGAGGAAGGCATTATGGAAATTGCCATCCACCGTTTTGATGGACATCAGGTTGTGGACAAGTTCATGAGCCTAGTGAATCCGGAACGCGAGATTCAGCCCTTCGTGACCAAACTTACCGGTATCAATGCCAAAATGTTACGCTCAGCGCCAAAATTCCACGAAGTCGCAAAACGTATCGTAGAAATCACTGAAGGTGCCGTAATCGTGGCACATAACGCCCAGTTCGACTACAGGATACTCCGGACAGAATTCAGAAGATTGGGATATGATTTTCAGCGTAAGACACTTTGTACCGTAGACCTATCAAAAAAATTACTCCCAGATGCCGAATCACACAGCTTGGGAAAATTGGTCCGATCCTTGGGCATTCCCATGAGCGACCGACATAGGGCCAATGGAGATGCCATTGCCACCCTGAAGCTTTTTAAAATGTTGCTGGACAAGGATTCGGGAAAAACCATAGTCACAGAGGTAATTCGAGAAGAATCGCAAGGGGAGCTCTCCCCTACCCAACTAGATATTGTTTCCGGACTCCCATCGGAAACCGGCGTCTATTACATGCACGATAAAGATGGGGAAATCATCTTTTTGGGAAAAACCAAAAATGCAAAAAAAAGAGTCAATCAACATTTTACAAACGTGGGGCAGTTGGCCCGTAAGCTTCAAAAGGAGACCAAAAAGGTTTCTTTTGACCGAACTGGAAGCGAATTGGTGGCCATCTTAAAGGAGTATCAAGAACTTAAAAAGAACAGGCCTAGACACAACCATATTGCAAAAAACAAGCTTTTTTCCCACGTTGTCAATTTTCATAAAAACGGAACAGCTCACATCACCATTGAAATTACAAAGCACAAGTACCAAAAAGAACAGCACATTGCGTTCAATGGGGTTCCTTCCGCTCAAAGTTTTTTGGGCAGGATAAGTGAAGAATTTGAGCTGGCCCCATCTGCCTTGGGTCTGGACTCAGCAACGCACCATGTACAAAATGGCAGTGCCGATTTTACAGACATTGATGACGTAGACGTATACAACACCAAAGTAACTACCGCTTTGGAAAAGTATAGCATTTCCGGTAAAACTGTAGTGCTGGTCGACAAGGGTCGCGAAATTGGAGAACGTAGTTTTGTCCTCGTTAAAAATGGGGGGCTTCAAGGGTTTGGGTATGTGGAACTCAACCATCAAATAAATAATATTCATATATTAGAATCGATTATAACCCCAATGAACAGCGACGAGAATACTACATTTATTGTGGAATCGTTCTTGAGAAAAAACAACAATCTCAAGGTTCTGGAGTTAACAACCACTTCTTGAAAGCACAGAAAGTACATTCCGGTTGGAAAAATGCCCTGCACGAGATCATCTATGAGGCGGATACCCCGCTTGGAAAGCTTTTTGACATTGTTCTAGTCATCTTAATAGTGCTCAGTGTGGTTCTCGTGATGTTGGAAAGCGTCAAAGAAGTTGACCAACATTACCACACAATCCTGTTGACCTTGGAATGGGTCATAACCATCTTTTTTACACTGGAATATATTGCTCGGCTCATTAGTATTCGGAAGCCTTGGAAGTATGTTTTCAGCTTTTATGGCATCATCGATTTTGTTTCCACCATACCACTTTACCTTTCTTATCTCTTGGCGGGCTCTCAAGTATTGCTGGCTGTAAGGGCTTTTCGTCTTCTCCGAATTTTTAGAATTCTAAAGTTGGTAAAGTTTATGGGCGAAGCCTCACAGCTTAAAGCTGCCTTAAAGGCCAGTAGGGCTAAAATTGCAGTATTCATTTATGTTGTGCTCATTCTTTCTGTGATTATGGGGACCATAATGTACCTCATTGAAAGCGATGAGGCCGGTTTTACCAGTATTCCAAGAAGTATCTACTGGACCATCGTCACACTGACCACCGTTGGTTATGGGGATATTGCACCCCAGACCAATCTGGGTCAGTTTCTTGCCACCGTTATCATGATTCTAGGTTACGGAATAATTGCGGTCCCCACTGGGATTGTAACCGTTGAATTCTCAAGACATAAAAAAGGTCTGAAAGGGAATAGCATTGTGCACATGAATACCCAAGCCTGTCCAAGTTGTGGTAGTGAAGGGCATAGGGACGATGCCAAGAATTGCTATAACTGCGGGGAACTGCTATGAAACCAAAGACGGTAATCGCGGTTGTAGGGCCAACAGCCATTGGAAAGACCGAATTGGCAATTACCATTGCAAAGCAGTTGGGAACCGAAATCATTTCAGCGGATTCACGCCAATTTTTTAAAGAAATGGAAATTGGAACCGCTGTTCCCTCAGCTGAAGAGTTGCAAACAGTCCCACATCACTTTATCCAACATAAAAGTATTCAGGATGCCTATTCAGTGGGTGATTTTGAGCGTGATGCAGATAAGAAGCTTCAAGAACTCTTCAAAAATTATGACCAAGTAATCATGGTTGGGGGTAGCGGTCTTTATGTAGATGCCATAATCCATGGATTGGATGAATTTCCCGAGGTCGACCCAAAAATAAGGGAATTACTGAATAAAAAGTTATCTGAAAAAGGGTTGGAGAGTCTACAAAAAGAGCTATACAAAGTTGACCCTAAATACCATGAAATGGTGGATGTCCATAATCCACATCGGCTTATACGGGCTTTAGAGATTTATCACGCCTCCGGGTGGCCCTATTCTTCTTTCCTTAATCAGAAAAAGAAAAAAAAGAAGTTCAAGTCTCTATACATCGGTATTCAGGCGGACAGGGAAATCATTTATGACCGAATCAATCAACGAGTGGACCTTATGATGGAATCAGGATTATTAGATGAGGCCAAAAAGTTATATCCTTTCCGAAACCTTAATGCGCTACAAACTGTTGGTTACAAAGAGCTGTTTTCCTATTTTGATGGGGATTTTACGCTGGACTTTGCGATTTCCGAAATTAAAAAGAATACACGTAGGTTTGCCAAAAGACAGCTCACTTGGTTAAGAAAAAATGAAGAGATTATTTGGGTTGATTCTGACATAGAATCCAACAGTGTCATGGACAGGATCAATCAAAAATTAGTATCAAACCATGAATAAACAACCTACGGTGCTCATAATCATGGGGGTTTCAGGCACGGGAAAATCCACCATTGGCACAAAGTTATCCGAACGCCTAGATTTTCCTTTTTTTGATGGGGATGACTATCATCCTGAAGAAAATGTACAAAAAATGAGTGCGGGTAACCCGCTGAACGATGAGGACAGGAAAGGCTGGTTGGAGCGATTAAATCAGTTAGCATTAGAGCATAAATCCACCGGGGCCATTATAGCTTGTTCCGCATTAAAAGAAAGTTATCGGGACCTCCTAAGTAAGCAAATGGGCACTACACTTCAATTTGTACACCTAGACGGTTCATTTGATTTAATCACCTCAAGATTGAAAGCTAGAAAGGGGCATTTTATGACCGCTGCATTACTTCAATCCCAATTTGACACTTTGGAGCCTCCTAAAGATGCCATAATCGTTTCGATTGAGCTAACACCGGAAGAAATTGTCAGCTCAGTGTTGCGGCAATTGGGCTAAACAAAAAAACCACCCTCTCAGGTGGTTTTTCAATTTTATATCGGTTTCTTTTTACTGATTTTCAGCCTTTACCACCAATCTAAATCCTTCGCCGTGAATGTTGAGTATCTCCACTACATCATCTCGTTTAAGGTACTTCCTAAGTTTGGCGATATAAACGTCCATACTTCTTGACGTGAAGTAGTTATCATCCCTCCAAATCTTGGTCAAAGCCAATTCTCTGGGCATTAGGTCGTTTTCATGCAGGGCCAACAAACGTAGCAATTCGTTTTCCTTAGGAGACAACTTAATGGGTTCTTCCTCCATATAGGTTAAAAACCTGAGTTTGGAGTTCAGATGAAAGTTTCCAATTTGAAATTCAAATTGTTTACTATCTGCCAAGGTACTTGAAGCTTTGCGCTGCAAAATAGCCTTAAGCTTCATCAACAGCACCTCAGAATCGAAAGGTTTGTTCAAATAATCATCAGCTCCCGCTTTATATCCTTTTAAAACATCCTCCTTCATAGTTTTGGCGGTAAGGAAAATAATGGGGACGTTCTCATTCTTCTCACGAATTTCGCGAGCAAGGGTGAATCCATCCTTATAGGGCATCATAACATCCAAAATACATACGTCATAATTATCTTTTTTGAACTTTTCAAAGCCCTCCATTCCATTCTTGGCCAAGACCACATCAAAGTCGTTCATGGACAAGTAATCCTTGAGCACAATCCCAAAATTGGGGTCGTCCTCTACCAAAAGTATTTTCTTTTTCTCTGTCTCCATAGTTTTCTAAATTAAAGGTAGTTTTATAAAGAAAGTACTTCCTTTTCCTTTTTCACTTTCCGCATAAACCTCTCCCTGATGATCTTCAATTATTCGTTTTACGTAGGCCAATCCTAGTCCATGGCCTTTCACATTGTGTATATCTCCGGTATGTTCCCGGTAAAATTTTTCAAAAACCTTTTTTAAGACCACCTTGCTCATTCCAGCACCCTGATCTTTTATTTTTATAATGATGTTGTTCTTAACCAGTTCTGTATAAACATCAATTTTGGGGGATTCTGGTGAATATTTTACCGCATTATCCAAAATGTTTACGATAACATTTGTAAAATGGGTATCATTGGCCAGAATCTCAGACCGTTCCGCATCCAAATGCGTGTTTACATATCCTCCTCTATCTGACACGATCAGTTCAATATGAGTAACCGCATCCTCAATGATTTCATGAACATCCGCACGATCTTTTCGGATATCCAACTGGTTTTTCTCTAGTTTAGAGATTCGAAGAACGTTCTCCACCTGCGCATGCATCCGCTTGTTCTCGTCCTTAATCATGCCCAAGTATCGAAGTACCTTATCCTTGTCCTCTATAGACTTCGGATTTCGTATCGCTTCCACTGCTAAATTGATGGTGGCGATGGGCGTCTTGAACTCGTGTGTCATATTATTGATAAAATCCGATTTGATTTCGGATATCTGTTTTTGTTTTATCAATTGATAGATTGCACTGGAATAGGCAATCATAATGACCAAGGTGAAAATCAAAGACAACAGCGCCATTCCCATGATGGACTGAAAAAGGAACTTGTTCATGGATGGAAAGGTCAAAAGCAATGAAAAGCTGGAATTTCCTTCCCCGTCCTCAAAAATTGGTGCCTTGTACATTTTGGACTCGGAAAACTTGAATTTTTTAGAGCGCACTTTTGTAGGATATCCATCGCTGTAAAGTCCGTACTCATAATCAATGTCAATATTCCTATTGCCCAATTCCTGGCTCAACAATAATTCCAATTCCTTTTTGGATACTCTTTTATGAATAGGCCTACTTTTGGCATATTCCATAAACACGTCTTCCCAAGCTGCCTTATCAATACTTGAAAGGCCTCCAATCTTCTCTGCACGTTGAATGGGTGTTAGGCTATAACTTTTCCCATCCAGTCCGTATTCTTCCTTGAATACGGCCTTGGTGCGCTTGCTTGTGAAATTTTTAAACGTAGTGGTATCGTCTTCTCCGTTTAAATTATCAAAGAACGTTGATGTTATATTGTAGTCCTCTTCCAGAATACCGTGTGAATAGAACAGTATTTCATCCGAATTAAGATCTCTATCAACAAATAAAAAATTTCTGAACTGCGTGGTTTTAGGTTGTCCAATGCTATCCACTAGTGAAGCCAAACGATCTGAGTAATCTTTCATTTCCCTTTTCTCCACCCTGCTGGCCACCTTGTCCAAAATGTCCGTGACCGTCCTTGAAAATTGCTCCTCTTTATCGTCTATCGATGTTCTTATCCAATAAACTTGAACGAAGATTATCCCCAACAGGGACAAACTCATAAGAATGACGAGAAGAACGAATAGCTTCTTGTTCATTGGGGTAAAATTAAAAATTTAACATTTAGGCCTTTTATCGTTTAACCTAACCTTAACAAAAATGTTAAAATTTGGGCCTAATCCGTTTGGAGTGCCAGTAATTCGTGAAGTTCGGCAACTTGCTTTCTTGTGCTTCCCAAATCCAAATTTAAAATGATGAAATCGGCCAATTCCACCTTCCTTTCTTCATCCATTTGGTTCCGCATTCGATCTAAGACTTCCTTTTCATTGGAGCCATCCCGGTCCATGACCCGCTTTAACCTAATATCTTTTGGCGCCGTCACTACAATGACCTTATCATACTGGTCCTGCGATTCATTTTCATAGATCAGTGCTGTCTCTTGAATAATGTAAGGACTTTTTTGGGCCAATGTCCAGTCCTTAAAATGGGATTTAACTGCTGGATGTACCAGTCCGTTCAACTGCTGCAACAAATCTATGTTCGTAAAAACTTTCGTTGCTATATAAGACCGATTTAACTCTCCTTCAACATAGGCGTTGGTTCCAAGAAGCTCTATGATGTCCGATTTTAGTCGTTGGGATGAGACCATCAATTGCTTGGCCTCTAAATCTGAATCGTATACGG
Source organism: Flagellimonas flava (assembly GCF_900129665.1). GTDB lineage: Bacteria > Bacteroidota > Bacteroidia > Flavobacteriales > Flavobacteriaceae > Flagellimonas > Flagellimonas flava. The sequence goes on along the minus strand of NZ_FQWL01000001.1, from coordinate 595,578 downwards.
GCACACCCAAATCCCGAAACATTTGGGCCACTGTACTTTTACCACTACCTATACCTCCCGTTAGACCGACAACCTTCATTCCTGTTCCAATACAAAATTAACCTTGTTGTCCAATAGTCTTAGGTCATAGATATTCTCCGGACCTTGCGCAAGCTCTGCAAATAGCACATTCCCATTAGAGTTACCTACCTGTTTGTAATCCACCACAACTTCAAAATCATCTTGTACAATATTCTTAAGTCGATCAATGGTGGCCTTGCAGAGCACAGATATTTCGTTGGGAAAGGTCTTTACTTGAAATCCTTCCGGGGAATTAATGACTTTTATTGGCACTTCAAAGATACGTTCGGAGAATTTCACCACCTTTCCTGAAACCTCCACCCGGTTCGTGGAGAAAATACTATTTACCAATCCCTTGGGGAAGACCAACAATACTTCCTGTGAGAAATCCGTGGACACATTGGCCAGTTCAATTCGGGTCGTTAGTATCTGGTGAAGTGTATCGATTTCCTCTTTTGGGCCCTTCACCAAAACTGTGGAAGGATTGAGTACCGCTCCCCCATCTAGAATATAGTTTTGTTCAAATGTGATATCAAGTTCCGCCTTTACTGGCACCTCTTTTGAAGTAACCTGATATAGGTCAACCACCAGTAGTTTCCTGTCCAAATCCAAAAGGGAAATGTTTTGGGAAAGCTGCGCCTCCAGTTGTTTTTTCAAAGCCGCTTCGGATAAAACAAAAGTCCCGTTCCTTTTTTCTACCTGAGACAAATCGATATTTACCCGCTTACTGTTGAAGTTATAATACAAAAACTGGAATCCACTGGTTTTTAGCTTTGCCTCCAGATTGGTAACCGCATCATTACTAAGCAATAGCGTATCCGGTAAATTCCTGTAGTTAAGGATGAAATTGGCTCTGGACTCGTAGGACTCCGACAGATTGCTCAAAAACCAAGCGAGAAAAGAGCTCACCAAGAAAAGCAAAAACACCTTCGCTTTTCTCTTGTTAAGCCCGAGCAATACTTTTTTCAACACCTGCTATTGTTTTTTAAAGAACAGTTTGGGAAACAATACCTCTGGTTCCCTGCTACTAAAGTTAAGTAAGATTGTAGACCTAAGAAAACCTATTCCGTAACCTGTGAACTGTATCAAGGAAGCGAAAATGCCCAAAAATGCCACCACCAGACTCCTGTTCTTAAGAAAGCCATCCGCAAACAACACTAAAAAATAAACGCCATACAGTGTTATTGGTATAAAATATCCGAGAGCCATCAAAAAAACAGAAACAAGAAGTCCCGCCATGAAAATAGTTGGAAACCAATAGGTCAGCTTAGCAGTCCCAGGGTGCCACTTGTTCAGGATTGGTCGGACCATTCCAAATTTGTTTACTTGGATGTAAAACTTGTTCCAATCTATTCTGCGTTTATGGTATACGTACGCTTTTGGAAATAGTCTGGAAGCAAAGCCTCCTTTCCAGATTCGAAAAGTTAGGTCAGGGTCTTCTCCGGGATGAATACGTCCAAATCCGCCAACTTGTTCAAAAGCCTCCTTTGAAATCCCCATATTGAAACTCCGGGGCTGAAACCTTCCCACTGCAGTCTTGCCTCCTCGGATACCTCCTGTGGTAAAAAAAGAGGTCATCACATAGTTAATGGCCTTTTGTGCAGTCGTAAATGATTGGTCTGCGGCATCAGGACCACCAAAGCAGTGCACAAATTCCCGATTTAATTCCTTTTGCACTTCAGACAAGTATTGCGGCGGTAATATACAATCCGAGTCCAAGATGATGTAATAGTTGCCCCTTGCCTTTTTCATACCAAAGTTCCTGGAATCTCCCGGACCTGAATTTAGTTTGAAATAATAGGAAATGTTCAATTCACCATGAAACGCATCAACTTCCTCTTGCGCACTCAAGGTTGAACCATCCTCCACAACAACCACTTCATAGTCACTTTTAAAATCTTGTTTGGTCAAGCTTTCCAAAAGTTCCTTGATTTCATCTGGTCGGTTATAGACCGGCACGATTATGGAAAGATTTACATCCATATAGAAACACAAAAACCACCCAAAATAGGTGGCTTTTGCGATTGAGTTATTATGTTATTCAGTAAATTCATCAATTACCTCCTGGCTAACGCCCGTATTTGAGAATCCACCATCGTGGAACAAATTCTGCATGGTAACCTTCTTGGTGAGGTCGGAGAATAGACTGACGGTATAATCAGCACAGTCCGCGGCAGATGCGTTGCCCAATGGAGACATCTTCTCAGCATAGCTGATAAATCCGTCGAAACCTTTGACCCCTTGTCCCGCCGTGGTGGGTGTAGGTGATTGCGAAATGGTGTTTACACGTACCTTTTTCTCCTTACCAAAGAAGTACCCGAAACTTCTCGCTACGGACTCCAAATAGGCCTTATTGTCCGCCATATCGTTGTAATCGGGAAAGGTCCTCTGCGCTGCCATATAGGTCAAGGCCACAATGCTTCCCCATTCGTTCATAGCATCCGCTTTAAATAGGGTCTGCATCACCTTGTGGAACGAAAGTGCCGAAACATCCCAACCTTTGGCAGTGAAATCATATTTCTCATCGGTGTAGGCACGACCTTTTCGAACATTGACAGACATTCCTATGGAATGAAGTACAAAGTCAAGTTTTCCTCCCAAAATCTCCATGGCTTGGGTCACCAAATTTTGCAAATCCTCCTCATTGGTGGCATCTGCAGGAATAATTTCCGAATTGGTTTTTGCGGCCAGTTCCTTAATTTGTCCCATTCGCATTGCGATAGGAGCATTGGTCAACACAAAGGTGCCGCCCTCTTCATGAACGCGCTCCGCAGTTTTCCAAGCAATGGAATGCTCATCCAACGCCCCAAAAATGATTCCCCTTTTACCTTTTAAAAGATTGTACGCCATATTACTTATCTATTGTTGGTTTTGCCGCAAAGATATTTATTCTAATTGATTTTTGGTTGGTGTTCGAACCAAGTAAAATACAAAGGCAAGAGCTTATTGCAACAACTGCTTTGCGTGTGCCAATGCAGACTCCGACAATGCCTTTCCACCAAGCATTTCCGCTAGTTCATTTACCCGTTCATCCAGATTCAATTTCTTCATTTGAGTATGGGTCCGTCCACCTTTTTCTTCTTTGAATACCTTAAACTGCTGTTGCCCCTTGGAAGCCACCTGTGGTAAATGTGTAATGGAAAATACCTGCATCGTCTGACTCATTTGCTGCATGATTTCACCCATTCGGTTGGAAATATCCCCTGAAACTCCGGTATCGATTTCATCGAACATCATGGTTGGAAGTTGTTCGTAATTGGCCAGAACCGACTTGATGATCAACATAATTCTTGAGAGTTCGCCGCCTGAAGCTACTTTTTTCAGAGGGCCATAGTCCATACCCTTGTTGGCCGAAAACAAGAAGGTTAAATCGTCTTTTCCGCTCATTTTAAACGAGTTAGATGGATTTACTTCAATCTTAAAAGTAGCCGATGGCATTCCCAAAGTAAGTAAGTTTTCCTGCAGTAAACGCTTTAATTTTGGAATTACAGAATTTCTGGCCTTCCTAATTTTGGAGGCAGAAGCCTCGGTTTTCTCTTGGATATGATGGAGCTCTTCCTCTTTTTCTTTTAGCTTGGCATCCATGTTTTCAACTGCATCCACCTTTTGGGCTAAATCATTCATGATTTCCAAAAGTTCCGCCACCGAACCTGCTTGATGTTTTTTTTGAAGATCATGCAACTGCTGCAATTGGGAATTAACGGTCTCAAGGCGGGAAGGGTCTGCCTCTACCCCATCCTTTAAACTCATTAGTTCTGAACCAATATCGTCGGTTTCTATAAATATCGATTGGACACGTTCATTTAGACTGGCGTAGGACGGTCCAAAATCTGATAGTTGTTGGAAAGCGCGTTTCAAATCGGACAGCTTTGCCAAAATGCCCAGTTGCTCATCATTAAGCAGTTGATGCCCAAAGGACAACTGCTCCATAATCTGCTCCACATTGTTCAGCTGCTCAAACTCAGCTTCCAATTCCTCTTGCATCCCATCCTTTAATGAAGCTGTCTGTAATTCTTTCAGTAAAAAACTGTTGTAATCATGCTCTTTTGAGGCATTGGTTTCAAAATTTCTTAAATCCTCAAGTTCAGACGACACCTTACGGTATTCGCTCAAATGTTTTTGGAATATTTTAAGGCTTTCGTGGTTTCCAGCAAGTGCATCCACAACCTTAAGCTGAAAATCATTTTCTGTAAGACGTAGGGTTTGATGTTGGGAATGGACATCTACCAATCTTTCCCCAAGGATTTTTAAAATATCCAGCGTTACGGGAGAATCGTTTACAAAAGCTCTCGATTTATTGCTGGGAAGAATTTCGCGCCTTAGAATGGTTTGATCTTCGTAATCCAAATCGTTTTCCGAAAAAAAAGCGCCAAGATTGTATTTCGAAATATCGAACTCCGCTTCAATGATACATTTGCGTTCCTTATCCCTTAAAGCGTTCAAATCCGCACGGTTGCCAAGCACCAAGGATAACCCACCTAAAAGAATGGATTTTCCAGCTCCGGTCTCACCCGTAATCGTGGTAAAACCGTCTGCAAACGGAACGTTCACATCATCTATCAGTGCGTAGTTCTGAATGGAAAGATTTGTTAACAATTTGGAAGATTTTCTCCGTAAAGATATAGCTCTTTGAAGAAATGGGCTAGTAATTTATTTCGTTCCAGGTAGCGGAGTAAAAAGGTGCCACCCGATTGAGGGTTTCCTTCAACTTCACAATGTCCACCTTGGGGCCATCTGAAAAAATATTCTGGATTTCTTCGGACTTGGCATCAAAGAAGGTTTGGATAAGGAAGGCATTCGGGCGACGCTTGATCAAGGTCTCGAACAGTCGCATGCTACCTGAAATCACTTGCTTACCGGTACTGTTATTATCACCCAAAATATCCAATCCTTTTCTATGGTAGTTGTACATGGCAATCCTGTATTCACGGAACGAGTTGCTTAGAAGATTGTCCACCAGTTCAAAACGCGTACGTTGACCTGTCTCTTGGTTCCACCCAGAAAAGCTGGAGCCCTGTGCCTGGGTCACAATATTTTGTGCCTTGCGGAACATTTCATCCCCTCCTTCCAGGGAAAAGGTATCCGCATCCAAGCCCAAAATCACATACACATAATACGAGATAACACCCACTAGGTTGGAATCAAAAACATTTTCGTTATACACCAAGGGTTGAAATTCCTGATATAGGAAATTAAATGCGTCATCCTTATAATTGAAGATGGGACTTTCATAAGACGTATTGAAAACAGGGCGCGATGACTGTATTTGAATGTTGGCCTCAAACCGATCCGATTCGTATTGGGTAACGGTGATAAACATTCTTGCATTGACCCTTTCGTTTTCCCGATACACCCGGTTGGTCCATTTGCTTTTGTTCACAAAATCATTAAGTGAACGTTCCAAAGTCCTAAAAATCTGCTGATTGGTCTGGCCAACCTGATCCGAGTTGACGGTTACGGTACAGTTGAGTTCCTGAGCAAGCGAAAATTGCGCAGTTAAAAATAGAAAAGCTAAGATTAAAATGTTACGCATGAATCCTAGAGGTAATTTCTTCCCAAATATCCGAAGCTACTTCGGCCTTTGTCTTCAATGCAAACGTTTTTATACCCGAATTCTTATCAATAAAGGTGATTTTGTTGGTGTTTCCCCCAAAACCCGCTCCTTCATCCTTCAAGGAGTTCAGCACAATGGCATCCAAGTTCTTGCGCTGTAGCTTACCCTTGGCATTTTCAAGCTCGTTTTCGGTCTCCAAGGCAAAGCCTACCAGAAATTGGTTCTTTTTTTCCTTGCCCAAGGAATACAGGATATCCGGGTTTCGCTCCAACTCAATTTGAAGATCACCTTCCTTCTTTTTTATTTTTTCCTTCGCCACGTGCTTGGGTCGATAATCTGCTACCGCTGCCGCCAATATGGCTACATCGGTGTCCGGGTAGTGCTCCTGACAGACGTCGTACATTTCTTGGGCGGAAGTAATTCGGACCAATTGGACGGAACCGTGCGAAATATCCAAACTGGTGGGTCCGGAAACCAATATCACATTTGCTCCCAAGTCTGCCGCCTTTTTTGCTAGCTCAAAACCCATGGTGCCCGACGAACGATTTCCAAGAAATCGTACGGGATCAATGGCCTCATGTGTTGGGCCGGCGGTAATTAGGACTTTTTTCCCATTTAACGGTAACTCCTTGGACAGATTGCTTGTTATAAAATCCAAGATATTTTCCGGCTCTGCCATGCGTCCCTCGCCATGGAGACCGCTTGCAAGCTCTCCAGATTCCGCGGGAATCATAACATTGCCAAAGGACTGTAATTTTTCAAGGGACTCCAAAGTGGAAGGATGTTTGTACATATCCAAATCCATGGCAGGCGCAAAATAGACTGGACATTTGGCTGATAGGTAGGTAGCCAACAAAAGATTGTCACAGGTACCATGGGCCATTTTGGAAAGTGTATTGGCTGTTGCCGGGGCAATAACCATATAATCTGCCCACAAACCAAGTTCCACATGGTTGTTCCATGAGATACTTCCATCCGTTTCATCAATAAAATCCATCAAAACCGGATTTTTGGAAAGGGTGGAAAGCGTAAGTGGGGAAACAAAAGAGCTGGCACTTTGGGTCATTACAACTTTGACCTCAGCACCAGCTTTTATCAATAGCCGAACCAAAAATGTGGTCTTGTAAGCGGCAATTCCCCCGGTAATGCCCAAAAGGATTTTCTTACCGCCCAGCATCTATTCGGCGTCTTTCTCTGTGTTTCTGTAGTAGATTTTATCTTCTAACCACTCCATTACCGCCAAAGCATGTGGCTTAGGAAGCTTTTCATAAAACTTGGACACTTCAATCTGCTCCTTGTTTTCGAATACCTCTTCCAAGCTATCGCTGTATGTGGCAAATTCTTCCAATTTCTCCAACAATTCCTTTTTGATTTCGGAGTTGATTTGGATAGCACGTTTGGATGCTATGGAAATGGCCTCGTAGATGTTGTCCGTTTTAACATCAAACTCATTCCTGTTATGGGTAACAGTGGAAACAGGGGCCTTGGTGTTTTTCAAATCTTGCATTTGCTGATTGTTTAGACTATTATTTGCTGGTGGAATAGGCTGCCAGCTCTTTTTGTATTTTCTCGGACAAGTCGTCCGCTTTCTTTTTGAATTGAGAATCGGGGAAATAACGCAAAAGGTTGTTATACGACGCCATAGCGTCCTCCAACCTTTCTTTCTTTCTATTCTCCGTACTGTTCAAGGCCAAACTAGTGGCCGCTTCAATACGATAGTACAAAGCTTCTTCCCTATAAATGGAACCAGGGTTATCCGAAACAAAATTATCAAGCGCCGTAAGGGCTGATACCAAAATTGGGTAATTGAATTTTCCCAACTTATTGAATTGTTTCGCAATCTCTATTTGTTTCTTTTCTTTTTTCGAAGTTAGCTCCTTTGCCATGGCGTTGGCCTCCTCAAAAAACTCGGACTCGGGATAGGTATTGATAAAGGTCTGTAATTTGGCCAGTGCCTTATTCGTATCCGTTTGGTCCAATGAGTATGAAGGTGAAAGCTCGTAATAGCTCTTTGCGCCCAAAAAGGAAGCTTCTTGAATCTTATCGCTACGTGGATAGGATTTTATAAATCGTTCAAATTGATATCCAGATAGGTAGTAATCCTTGGTTTTGAAGTAGGAATCGGCGAAAAAGAACATAACCCGCTCTCCTTGGGGACGACCCACATATTTTGGGGCAATTTGCTCGAACAAGCGCTTTGCACGTTTATAATCCCCTTCGTCATAGAACTTTTGGGCCATATCGTACTTGGCTTTAACATCCTCATTTTTAAGTACTTTTTGGTACTCACTGCAGGATGCTACTAAAACTAGGACAACGAATAGCGGAAGAATCGACCTCATTTTCAAAAACATTTTGCAAAATTAGTGATAATCAACGGATTTAAAAAATGAAAATCCACTCCCAAAAGTAACAGGGCGCCGGCCCTTTTGCCAAGGTTTTGGCTAAGATTTAACGTTGGCTAGGCGTGGACCTTTTCAAACGATTTCAAAAAATTGGAAATTCGGTTTTTCAGCCCCAGCGAAGCCTCAACCAAGGGCAATCTGACCACAGCGGAACAAAGCCCCAGTGATTCAAACACACTTTTGATTCCCGCAGGATTTCCTTCTTCAAAAATGAGTTGTATGGCAGGTGACATGGCATGATGCAGTTCATAAGCAGCATCCGCATTACCTGCAGAGCCCAACCGAATCATATTGGAAAAAGCATTTGGCAATCCTTGCCCCAAAACCGAAATGACGCCTGCACCACCCGCCAAAACCGTTGGCAGAGCAGTAAAATCCTCCCCGGAAATCACCAAAAAATCTGATGGCTTTTCCTTGATGATTTTATCAATCTGTACCATATCCCCACAGGCTTCCTTAATAGCGATTATTTTAGGAACATCGTGTGCCAAACGTACCGTGGTCTCAGGAAGCATATTGCTTCCCGTCCGGGCAGGGACGTTGTATAGGATTATCGGAAGCGGTGACGCTTTCCCAAGAGCTTTGAAGTGTTGATAGATACCTTCCTGAGTGGGTCTATTGTAATATGGAGAAACCGAAAGAATGGCTACAAATTCAGATAGGTCCAAGGTTTGGAGTTCTTCAATAACAGCCGCGGTATTGTTCCCTCCCACTCCTAAAACCAGGGGTAACCGGCCAGCGTTGGTGCGCACAATGACGTCCACCACCAATTGTTTCTCAGATTTGGAAAGTGTTGCGGATTCTGCCGTGGTGCCCAAAGCCACCAAATAGTCGATACCTCCTTGGATGCAGTGCTCCACCACACGTTCCAATCCAGCGGTATCCACTGAAAAATCTTCCTTAAACGGAGTTACCAATGCAACTCCCGTACCCATCAATTGTTCCATCACAATTCGTTTAAAACCTTTAAATACTTTTTCAATTCGCTTTTAAACAGTTTAAAATCTGCTAGGGACGTATTTAAGATTAAATCATTGATCTTAGGATCTAAGGGGGGGAAACCGACCTTAAGTCGGGCCGAACTTTTTACCGAAAGCAATTTCATCATCAAATTGTCCTCTTGGTAATAATTGATCAACATGTCATATTCCCGGCCCAAAAACTCCAGTACGTATCCATTTTCAATCTCCCCTTTCCAGCCCAAGTCCTTATCCGAGAAAATCTGAATGGCGTAGGGTGAGTTTTTATCATACTCCCTTTTGTAGCCAATAATTTTTATGGCATTGGGACGTAATGAAAAATCATCGATCAACTCGTAAAACACCTCTGGATTCTTGAAATTATCCGCATCTACAATACAGCCAATACTGGTAATTCCTTTTTCCCGTTGGACCGTTTCGGCGGGCTTTTGCATTTCCTCTTGCAAAAACTTAAGACCCGATTTAACTTTAAATTTATCCTGGAGTCCTTTCAAAAACATAATTTTATGCATTTTTACAAAGGTATATATTATACCCAGACTCCTAAACAAAGATACATAGGTGAGTAATTTAAAAATTAAACAAATTGTTATATTTTTAACTTTTTGTGCGATATGCTCCTGTAGGCAAGGTAGCTCAGAACTTTCTGAAATTGGTGCGAATCAGATTTCCATAGATTCAACCTTAACCCCTGTTGATTCCATTTCAGCTTTTGTTGCCCCTTTTAAAAATAGGATTAATGAGGTATTGGACAGCTCCTTGGCCTATGCTCCAAAGGACTTGTTATTGGACGATGGGAAACGCAATACCTCCATGGGCAACCTAATGGCGGATATTATTCTGGAAGAAACCCGACCCTTGTTCAAAAAACAGACGGGAATGGATATGGACTTTGTAGTTCTCAATCGTGGGGGAATCCGATCTATTATTTCAGCCGGAAATGTTTCCGCTCGAAACGGTTTTGAGGTAATGCCCTTTGAAAATTACATTAGTGTGGTAGAACTGGATGGTATGGCCATGCGAAAACTGATAAGTTTTTTGGTGAACGCCTCCCGTGTACACCCAATAGCGGGGATGCAGATTGTATTGGACAAACATGGTGATCTGCTGTCCGTCAATATTAACGGTAGTCCTTTTGACGAAAACCGAAATTATTATGTGGCCACATCAGATTATCTGATTCAAGGTGGACCCAGCATAGGCTTTTTTGACAAGATGGTTTCCGTTCATGATACCGGTTATTTGGTGAGGAATGCCATTATAGACTATTTTAAGAAAGTGGACACTTTGGAAGCCAAGGTGGATAATCGATTTATACAATTGAACTAAATGCAACGAAGAAGGTTTTTACAGCAGACTGCGGCAGCCTCTACCCTAGTGGGTCTTGGCGGATTGGGAATGGGGTCCTGTTCCGCTTTGGGAAGAAAGCATATTACCATTTTGCACACCAATGATGTCCATAGTCATATTGATCCCTTCCCAAGCACACATTCTTTATATGCCAATTTGGGCGGTGTGGCACGGAGGGCCGCGCTAGTAGATCAAATCCGAAATGAAAACACCAATACCCTGCTCTTTGACGCTGGTGATATTTTTCAGGGCACGCCCTATTTTAATTTTTATGGAGGCGAGTTGGAGTTTAAACTGATGAGTAAGCTCAATTACGATGCTGCCACCATTGGCAACCACGATTTTGACAATGGTGTGGATGGGCTCCTGGCACAAGTTCCCAACGGTACCTTTGATTTGCTCTCCGCCAATTACGATTTCTCCAACACGGTTTTGGACGGTTTTGTAAAGCCCTATAAAACCTATGTTCTGGATGGTATAAAAATTGGGGTCTATGGCCTCGGAATAGCGCTGGACGGATTGGTCACCAAGCGATTGTATAAGGAAACCGTATACCATAACCCTTATGAAATTGCATTAGATCAAGAACGAAGGCTCAAGGAAGAGGAACAATGCGATCTCATTGTTTGTCTTTCCCATTTAGGGTACGATTATGAAGATACCCAGCGACCTTCCGACACCCAATTGGCACAACGCACCTACCATACCAACCTTGTTATTGGCGGCCACACGCACACCTTTTTGGACAGACCGGATGTACACACCAACCTTAATGGCAACTCGGTCTTGGTAAACCAAGTCGGTGCTTTTGGCCTAAATCTGGGCCGTATTGATTTCTATTTTGATAGTGACAAAAATGCCTCTGGTAATGGGGTGAGCATTTCGGTATAATATTAGTTTTTTTATCAGCTCGAGTGTCCCGAATGAAATTCGGGAAGCATCGAGAACGACAAACCCCTAACCCCTCTCTAGAGGGAAATGCATCAACTCCCTTCTTGAGAAGGGAAGGATTTCAACTTGGTGAAGCCTGGGATATATTTTTTAGTCAGAATTTACTTATATTGTAGTGGCCTTCCCCCAGCAACACGTTGATTTTTTAAAACAAATCCCATGGCCCATAAATATGTAGCCCTGCCGCCAGATGGCGACGCGGTGTACCTTTTCACTTTTGATACCGACAATCAAGAATTCAAAAAAGCCAAACAAGTGCTCTGGGGAGACTGGCTTAAAGTGGACGAGAACCACGATTTCAGTCAAATTGGGCCTGGCTGGACCGCCATTATCTGGGCGCCCAAGACCAAAAGGGAAATCTATTATATCAAAACTGAATTGACCTCGGACAAACGTCCCTTGGAAATCATTTTTTTAGATGTTGGTCAGGGCGATGGAGCTGTGCTGATCACTCCAGAAGACGGCGCCAAAGAAAAAATCATGGTCATTGATGCCGGTGAGGGGAACAATATGGCTCGATTCTTAAACGGACGGTTTAAAGCCTACCGAGGTTTTGATTTTGAAGCTGCCATCATCACCCACCCAGACTCAGACCATTATCGGGGCTTTGAGGAAATTTTTGCCGATCATGATATCGGTTTTAAGAACCTCTATCAAAATGGCCTTGTGGAGCGTCCTGTAAGCGGGACTTTTGACAAGGTGGGCGGTGTTGTTGAAGACAATGGGGTGTTTTATATGGAGAACCTGGCCTTGGACAAAACGGTGATTGAACAACACTTTAGCGACAACAGCAATTTTGGAAGAAAAGAGTTTCCTCCCGTCATGTTCAACGCGTTGAACAACCCCAAGATTCAAAATTTTAAAATGCTCTCCACGGACCCCAATCAAAGTGTACACAAGGACGGAAGGGCCTATATGCCGGGATTCCAACCTTCCAGCCAACGGAAATACAGCATTGAGGTATTGGGACCCATTATGGAGTACGATGCCAATGACAAGCCCAGACTTCGCAGGATCAGCAGTAATTACGGGAAGACCAAAAACGGGCATTCCATTATCCTGAGGCTGCACTTTGGTAAATACAAGGTGCTTTTTGGGGGAGACCTCAATATTCCTGCCGAAAAATACCTGTTGAGGCATTATGCGGGACTGGATAAATTCCCTGCCAAAAGCAATGACAACTACCAGCTAATGCTTAATGAGGCAGCTAATTGGTTCAAAGCAGAAATCATGAAGGTGTGCCACCACGGTTCAGAAAAAGTGACCGACGAATTCATGCAGGTGGTCAACCCCGCCTGTTTTGTGATTTCCTCCGGAGACCAAGAAGGCCATGTGCATCCCAGGCCTGATCTCTTAGGTCGCTTGGGCCGATTTGGCCGCGGGGAGTCGCCTGTGATCCTTTCCACAGAACTGCAGCGATCCACGCGTGAGTTCGAAGACCAAAAAAAAGTGGACGCGCTCAAGAAAGATATTGATACCCTGGCCGAAGCAGAAGAACCTTCGGATGATTTTGTTGACGAGATCAAGGACAAAATTGCCCATTTAGGACGTACCAATGTGGACGTTTACGGGGCGGTCTACCTAAAAACGGATGGTGAACGTTTGATCACAGCTTTTAAATTTGAAGAGGCCTCGGACAAGAAAAAATGGTTCTACTACGAGTACCAAATTGATGACAATGGTGAGCTTCATTTACGGGATTGATCCAAGCCGTGTTGGTTTAAGATTTCAAAACGACTTCGATAAGATGCTGTAGTTCATCTTCTAAACTTTTGTTAGGAAAAGGTTCACCCGCTTGCCTGTACCAATAGCCCGCATTCCAGTCGTCCCCTTCTTGTCTGTGTAGGTAAGCGTGAATCCAACTGCCCATTCGGGTATGTAGGTCTTGTGCAATGTTGTGCGAGGCATTCCAATTGTCCTTGGCAGCATACCAAAGTGCCCTTAACGCCTCACTCCAGTTTTCCGGTGGGTTGGAATGCATTAAAGTTTCCTTGAACTGTGCATAATTATTGGGTATCCCCATGATGAATATATTGTGGCCATGCCCTATGGGCCAAGATACCCCCGCAAACCATAATCAACAAATGGTAGGGTGTATCGATTTCTATGGTAAACAATTGCCCAAAGGCAAAAAGCAATACCAGCATGGCCAAAAAGGTGAAAAATCCAGAGATCTCGCGCCGTTTGGTTTCCACTTTTCGGTTGTAGAACACCTTGGCCACCAAGCCCCCCAATAAAAAATTCAGCCAAATCAAAGAAGTACGGTTGGCCTTGATAACCTCACTGAAGGTTGGAAATCCCCGGTCTTCCAATCGCACCAAAACAATGTCAATGATAACCATGATGCCCAGCAAGCTGGCCACAATAATTTTTATGACCTTAATGGCCTTGGTATGTTGTTTTATAAATGTTTTCATGGCGGAAAGTTCATGGACCAAAAGAGATGGCCGTAGGCCAATCCCAAAACAAGTAAGAGACTTAGAAACCAAATTGGTTTTTTGAAGTTTAAAAAATAGGTAAGAGCAATGGACAGTGTGGCAAAACCAAATAGAATAATCACAGGGTATATGGAATCCGATAGTTGAAAATCCGTGTTGGTGGTTCCCAAGAACAAATGACCCAAAATGGCCCCCAATGCAAATGGAATAAAATAGAGTCGTTTTTGAGAAGCCTGCAACAAGATGATATTGGAAGTGTCCTCTTCAATATCATTAAGGTTTAAAAAAACCTCAAGCAAAACATAGAGGATGGCAAAAGCTGCCATTATCCCAGTTACGATTTCGTAGGTGCGTTCCACAGGGTTAAATTAAGGAAAAAACCCACATTTTGGAAACTCATTTGGCAGTTTCGGGGCGAAGCCAGGTATCTGGATTGAGGTAAAACATTTTCTTCCAACCCTGCACAGCTTCTCCATCCCTTAAATGAACGTAAGGGAAGGGTGTAGTGATGGCGTAATGTAAATGGTCAGGTTTGCCCACGGCATTACCCGTGTTACCCACGGTGCCCAAAATGGAACCCTTTTTTACCGGTTTGAAGGGAAAGGTCTGGATGTCATCCAAATGGGCGTAATAATGGAACCGCCATTTAGGGCCCAATACCATGACCGATTTCCCGCCCTTCCCCCCGTCATGGGTGTAGACCACAATTCCGTAGGTTGAGGCGATGACCGGAGTGCCTTTATCCGCAAAAATATCGATGCCCTTGTGTGTGATGGAACTACCCCAGGGATAGGCCCAAAACGATTTTTTATCCCAACTGGACTTGGTGGCCCCTTGCACTGGAACGATCATAGCTTGTGGTAGTAAAAAGCCAATCAATAGTATCAATACGGGTAGCCAGAACCATTTTTTGATGTAGCGATATCGCACCAAAAACGCAAAACTGGTCAACAGAAAATACCAAAAGCGTCGGGTGGTATTAGTGATCATCCGTTCAGTTTATCCAGAAAATCCTGCTCGGAGATGATGGGCACGCCCAGATTCTCGGCCTTGGTCTTCTTGCTCGGCCCCATATTGGCCCCGGCAACCAGAAAGCTTGTCTTTGAGGATATAGATGAGGCTACTTTACCCCCATTGTCCTCAATCAGCTTTTTTAACTCGGTTCTGCCCAAACTCTCAAAAACACCGGAGACCACAAAGGTTTGCCCCTTTAATTTTTCGGATTGGTTTTCGAGTTGCTCCTCCGATAGGGAAAATTGCAGTCCGTAGGATTTCAAGCGGTCCACAATGGCCACGTTCTCTGGATTTCCAAAAAATTGTACCACACTTTCGGCGATACGTCCGCCTATTTCGTCCACCGCTACCAATTCCTCTTCCGAAGCCTGCATCAAGGCATCAATGTTTTTATAGGCCTTGGCCAGTTTCTTCGCCACCGTTTCCCCAACATAACGAATGCCCAAAGCAAATAAGACCCGCTCAAATGGAATACTGGTGGAAGCTGCCACCCCATTGACCAAATTTTCGGCCGACTTTTCCGCCATTCGCTCCAAAGGCATTACTTGCTCCTTGGTCAATATGTATAAATCGGCATAATTGGCGATGAGTCCTTCCTTAAATAAAAGTTCCACGGTTTCACTGCCCATACCTTCAATATCCATGGCCTTGCGAGAAATAAAATGCTGAATCCGGCCGGTGATTTGAGTCGGACATCCGGTATCGTTCGGACAAAAATGTTGGGCTTCGCCTTCTTTTCTAATCAATATGGTATCGCATTCCGGACAATTTTGGATGTAGATGGTAGGAGACGAATCCGTTGGGCGCTTGGTAAAATCCACCGCAATTATTTTTGGAATAATCTCCCCGCCCTTTTCCACAAAAACGGTGTCCCCTTCTCTTATGTCCAGTTTTTCAATTTGGTCAGCATTGTGCAATGAAGCCCGTTTTACGGTGGTCCCGGCCAATAGGACCGGTTCTAAGTTGGCGACGGGAGTAATGGCCCCAGTCCGCCCTACTTGATATGTAATTTCATTAAGAACTGTCGATACCTGCTCCGCCTTAAATTTGTAGGCCATGGCCCAACGAGGTGCCTTGGCCGTATATCCCAGCTCATCCTGATGCCGTAAACTATTCACTTTGATAACCACACCATCCGTCTCATAGGGCAGGTCATGTCGTTTTTCATCCCAGTACTCCACAAACTGCATTACCTCATCCGTGGTTTTGCACAATTTATCCACTGTGGGCACCTTAAAGCCCCAGGCCCTGGCTTTTTCCAACACCTCATATTGCGAGGTGATGTTCAAATTTTTGCCCACAATACTGTACAATAGGCACTCTAAGGGTCGTTGTGCAACAAGTGCACTATCCTGCAATTTTAGACTTCCCGAAGCCGTGTTTCTAGGATTCATATAAGCCTCTTCACCAGCCGCCAAACGTTCTTGGTTCATTTTGGCAAAGCCTTCCAAGGTGAGAATGATTTCACCCCGGATATCAAATTTCGGAGGATAATCTCCTTTCAATTGTAAGGGAACGGATTTGATGGTCTTTATGTTTGTGGTGACGTTATCACCCTGAAACCCATCCCCGCGGGTGACTGCGCGCACCAGTTTTCCGTCCTCGTAGGTTAGGCTGATGGATGCCCCGTCATATTTCAACTCACATGTAAATTCCACATCCACATCCCCTAATATGCGCTGAATGCGTTTTTCCCAATCTTCCAAATCCTCCTTGGAGTACGAATTATCCAGGGAATACATGCGATGCTCATGTTGGATGGTCTCAAAATTTTTGGTGACCTCTCCCCCTACCCTTAGTGTCGGTGATGTTGGATCATAAAATTCTGGATGCGCTTCCTCCAATTTTTGAAGTTCCTTTAGTTTGGTGTCGAACTCATAATCCGAAATGGTAGGATGATCCAGCACATAGTAATTATGGTTGTGATGGCGGAGCTCCTCCCTCAGCGCGGTTATTTTTTCTTGGATACTCATTTTTATGTCTGTTCTTTCTCAATCCATT
Organism: Flagellimonas flava; assembly: GCF_900129665.1. Lineage (GTDB taxonomy): Bacteria > Bacteroidota > Bacteroidia > Flavobacteriales > Flavobacteriaceae > Flagellimonas > Flagellimonas flava. The sequence goes on along the minus strand of NZ_FQWL01000001.1, from coordinate 578,825 downwards.
TGGGAATGGCCCTGGGTTGATAATTTTGCATTTGTTGGAACAGGCCTTCCACCGAATCGTCCTCCAAGAGCATGTCCCTGTTTTCCTGTTTTAAGAATCCTTGGGTTACCATAGTGTCCAAAAAAGCCAGCATGGAATCAAAAAAGCCCTCACTGTTCAGGATACCTATCGGTTTTTGATGCAGACCCAACTGCCCCCAAGTAATAATTTCAAAGAGTTCTTCCAAAGTCCCGAATCCTCCCGGAAGTGCAATAAAACCATCGGAAAGCTCGTGCATTTTCAATTTCCGCTCGTGCATGGTTTCCACCACGATCAGTTCGGTAATAGTTGGATGAAAAACTTCTTTACGTTTCAAAAAATCTGGTATTACACCAATTACCTTTCCATTTTTGCTCAACGTGCCATCCGCCACCTGCCCCATGAGGCCCACTTTGGCCCCTCCATATACCAAATCAATTTGCTTTTTGGCCAAGGTCTCTCCTAAATGAAATGCGGCTTGGATTATCTTAGATTCCTTTCCCGTACTACTTCCACAAAAAACGGCGATACGTTTCATATTAGTTGCGTTGGCCTTTTAACATTCGGTCATTTCCAAACATATCTTTTCGCAATTCAATTTCCAAAAAATTATGCGCTTCTAAAAGTGACCGGGTCTCCTCTCCCAGATATTGATTGATTTCCAAATACAATTTCCCATTTTTGTTTAAGTATTTTTCCGCAAACCGTGTTATGGCCCGGTAAAACAACAGCGCGTCGGTGTCTGGCACATACAGGGCCAATCCGGGTTCGTGTTTTTTTATATTGTTCTTGATCTGCTCTTTTTCCAATTCCCTCACATAGGGCGGGTTAGAGACGATGATATCAAACTCAAGTTTAGGTTCTAGTTCGGAGTCTGGCGAAACCTCCAAAATGTCCCGCTCAATAAAGGTCACTGAGACCTCATTGTATGCCGCATTTTCCGTAGCGAGCTCCAAAGCCTTTTCTGAAATATCCAGAGCATAGACCTCGGCATTTGGCAGGTTTTTGGCGATGGCAATAGCGATGCAACCACTTCCTGTGCCGATGTCCAAAATTCTTAGGTCTTGGTTTCGCTCAACCTGATAATCGGATAATAACCATTCCACTAACTCCTCTGTTTCAGGACGGGGTATTAGCACTCGTTCATCCACTTTCAAGATCAGATCCATAAAATGGGCTTCGCCCAAAATATATTGAATGGGTTTTTCTTTTTTCAGCTGTGCCAAGGTTTCAAAAAGGGGCTGTTCTTCTTCTTTGGTTACGTTTAGATTGGGCTGAAGGGTCAAAACGAATCGCGGTAGGTCCAGATAATGTTCAATGGCCAAATAGAAAAAGCTGTCCACTTCCTCTTTGGGAAATATTGGACCCAATTCATCACCGTAGATATCTTTAATTTCCTGCAGTAGCACCCTACAATTTTTTGATCATCCAAACGGGGCAAGCATAATGACCTGTATCTCCCATCGGCTCTTCCAAATACTCGAACCCGTTTTTATTGTACAGTTTTTGCGCTGCCTCCATATAAGGCATGGTCTCCAAATAACATTGGTCAAACCCAAACACTTTGGCTTTCGCCAAACAGGTGGAAATGAGTTTGGTTCCAAGTCCCAAGCCCCTAGCCTTGGGCAGTACATACATCTTTTGAAGCTCACAAACATTGCCTTCGTAATTCTCGAGCTGGGCAATTCCGGCGCATCCTAAAATCTCACCCTCCTTTTCCGCCACAAAATATTCCGCTCTGGGAACATCGTAGGCGGTATACATATCGTTTAACGATGCATCGGCATAGGCCGACCGCTCTTTGGGAACCCCCATTTCAAGCAAAACCTTACGAACCACCCGTGCAACTTCCACATTGTCATTGGGTGTTATTTCCCTAATAATGACTTCACCCATTTTTGCATTTTATTATTCTATTTTTGTCCGGTGAATATACACGAAAAATACATGAGGCGGTGTATCGAATTGGGCAAAAAAGGCCTTGGGTCCGCCACACCAAATCCCATGGTTGGATGTGTTGTTGTATGCGGAGACAGGATCATTGGGGAAGGTTTCACAAGTCCTTACGGCGGACCCCACGCCGAGGTCAATGCCATCCGTTCTGTTAAGGACGAACAGCTACTCAAAAAATCCAGTTTATATGTTACCCTGGAGCCTTGCTCCCATTTTGGAAAGACACCCCCATGTAGTGATCTTATTATTGCTTCGGGAATCCCTAAAATCTTTATCGGGCTCCAAGACCCCCATGATAAAGTAGCAGGAAATGGCATTCAAAAGTTAAAGGATGCCGGTTGTGAAGTCACCGTTGGCATACTGGATAAGGAATGCCGTGATCACCATAAACGTTTTTTAACCTACCAAGAACAAAAAAGACCATACATAATTCTCAAATGGGCCGAGACCCAAGATGGATTTATAGCCCCAACAATTGAAAAAAGAAAGGGAAATCCGCAACCTTTTTGGATTACCAATGGCTATTCCAAACAGTTAGTTCACAAATGGCGGTCGGAGGAACAGGGTATCTTGGTAGGAACCCAAACCGTTATGGACGACAACCCCAAACTGACCGTAAGGAACTGGGAGGGAAAAAGTCCCGTCCGGGTCGTTTTGGACCGGGATTTAAAAACTCCCCAGGAGTTTCATGTTCTGGATGGTGACGAGCAGACCATTGTGCTAACGGCTGTTGCTGAAACAAAAAAATACAGGGATGGCATTGCATATGAAATTATAGATTTCGGGCAACCCCTCGCCGCTCAGATTAGCGCCGTACTTTACCGACATCAGATTACCAGTGTTATTATTGAAGGCGGTGCACAAACACTACAAACCTTTATCTATGAAAACCTTTGGGATGAAGCGAGGGTTTTCAAAGGTACTATCATTTTTGGGGATGGTATTTTGGCACCAGAAATCTCTGAATCTCCCACAAAAACTGAATCTATTCTAGCTGACACTTTATCCCTTTACTACAATGATTAAAAACATTATTTTGGATTTTGGCGATATTTTCATCGACTTGGACAAAACCGCCACCCCAATTACCATGGCCCAATTTGGTTTTCAAGGCCTAACTCCCGAGCTGGACACTCTCTTTAAGAATTACGAAAAGGGATTGATCAGCTCTCCCAGCTTTCTAACCGAAGTAGGGCATCATTTTCCCAAAGCTAACGAACGACAATTGGTTGAAGCATGGAATGCCATCCTTAAGGACTTTCCAGACAGAAGATTGGACTTTATAGAAACCTTGGCAAAAGAAAGAACCCACAGATTGTTCCTATTAAGTAATACGAACGATATTCATATTGAGTTTGTAAAAGAACGGATGGGGAATGAGAAGTTCGGTCGCTTTAAAAACTCCTTTGAAGTGTTTTATCTTTCCTATGAAATGGGGATGCGCAAACCGGATACCGAGATTTTCGATTATGTACTACAGCAAAACAGCCTAGTTGCGGAAGAAACCCTTTTTGTGGACGACACCAAGGAAAATACGGACAGTGCCGCTGAATTGGGAATCAAAGTATGGACCTTGCAGGTAGGAAAGGAAGACATTACGCAACTTAAAACGTTTCTGTAAATGCTACACCTTCTCTTTAGCGTTCTCTGCACCACTTTGATTTTTATCATTTTTAAACTTTTTGATGTTTATAAAGTACAGACGCCTTATGCGATAGTGGTGAATTATGTGGTAGCCTTTACGGTCGGCATCTTACTCTATGGAGGTGAGGTCAATTTTACACAACTTAGCGGTTCTTCATGGTTCTTGGGGGCCATGGGCATGGGGGTGTTCTTTATCCTCATTTTTAATCTGATGGCCAAGGCTTCTCAAGTTGCCGGGGTGGCCGTAGCTTCTGTGGCCACCAAAATGTCTTTGGTCATTCCTGTAGTGATCGGGGTCATCCTTTACCAAGAGAAACTGAGTGCATTACAGATAACAGGAATTTTACTGGCACTTGCAGCTGTTTATTTTACCTCCATCAAAGAGAAATCTTTGACCATTTCCAAGAAGTCCCTGCTCCTGCCCATACTCGTTTTTATTGGTTCGGGAATTATAGACACCAGCATGAAGTACTTTGAGGAGCGTCATTTGGCGAAGGAGGAAGTCGCCATCTTCTCGGCCATGGTCTTTGTATTTGCAGCGCTTTCCGGTTTTGTTTTTATTGGCTTTAAGTCCATTCAAGGAAGATTCAAAATGAACATAAAAGACGTTTTGGCGGGGATTGTGCTGGGTGTACCCAATTACTTTTCCATCTATTTTTTGATCAAAGCATTGCAAAACGAAGGACTTAGCAGCGCAGCTATTTTTACCATTAACAATGTGGCCGTGGTTATGTTGTGCACTCTTTTGGGCATCTTGATTTTTAAGGAACGCTTGAGTCTCAAAAATTGGGGCGGCATAGCTTTGGCCGTGCTTAGTATTATTTTGGTCGCTTTGTTTTGATGGAAGGAAAGGATACCTATAAGACCATTGCCTCTCCTTCCGAGGAAGTTCTTTTTAAAGATCGGAAAAGCAAGTTTTATGGGTATGCTTTTCCAATAAGTTCCAAAGCAGAAGTGAAGTCATTGGTGGAAAAACTTCGGAAGCAATACCACACTGCCAATCATGTTTGCTATGCATGGCAAATTGGGGTCACCAGTCCTATTTATCGCGCCAATGATGATGGGGAGCCCAACAACTCGGCAGGGATGCCTATCTATGGTCAAATCCAATCCTTTGGAGTCACCAATGTCCTTGTGGCCGTAGTGCGTTTTTTCGGTGGAACCAAGCTAGGTGTGGGGGGATTGATCCAAGCCTACAAGGCAGCGGCCCAAATGGCCTTGGAGCATTCCGAAATCGTGGAGAAGGTACTTCAATCCAAGCTACAGTTGGATTTTGGTTATCCTCAAATGGACAAAGTTATGCGAGGTATCAAGCAACGTGGCCTATCCCTGGTTTCCCAAAATTTGGAATTAAATTGCTCCGTGATCATTGCCGTAAGGCAAAGTGAGGCGGACAATACTTTTGTGTTTTTTAACGAGATGGTGGACGTACAGGTCAGGCGATTGGATTAAAAGTCCAATTTCTCCAATATATAGTCCGGACATCGAGTGGGTTTGTTTTTCACTTTGTCCATAAATGCCAACACAGTTTTTGCCTCGGCTATAAGTTCTTGATTTTGATTGTAGATTTTATAGTCAAATTCTATTCGGACCATGGGCTGCTTTTTGATGGAGGTCTCTACCGTGAGAAGGTCATCGAACAAGGCAGATTTTTTATAATCGATTTGTAGGGAAATTACAGGTAGCATGATTCCATTTTCCTCCATGCTTCGATAAGACACGCCCAAAGCCCTCAACCACTCTATTCTGCCCATTTCCAAATACTGCGCATAGTTACCATGGTATACCACGCCCATCTGGTCTGTCTCACCATACCGAACCCGAAAAGAAAATGAATTTAATCGCATATTTTAACTGAAAAATTATATATTTAGAGGCTCGGTTATCGTTAGGGAAACATGCGAAAAAAAAACAAATTATTCAATGGCAAAATCATTTTTTTTTTCAAAGTTTTGTTCACATATTTGTCGCATCCAATGAGCATCCAAAAACCTTTTGATGCTTTAATCTAAAAGCTTTAAAGCTAACCATTAAACTAAGGAAAAACTTTTATGAGTGTTACTGCAAATTCCGTGTGGAACAACTGTTTGGCTTTTATCCAGGATAATATCCAACCGCAGGCATTCAAAACATGGTTTGAACCCATCAAACCCATTAAGTTGACCGATAAGGCCCTGAGCATTCAGGTGCCCAGCAAGTTTTTTTATGAATGGTTGGAGGAGCATTATGTAAAGCTTCTAAAGGTTGCCCTGACCAAAGAATTGGGGAATAATGCCAAGCTTATTTACATCATTAAGATGGAAAATAAGTACGGAAACAAAGAACCTTTTACAGAGCAAATTCCAAGTGCTAACAGAACTGCTGTTGGGCCACAAGAATTGGATGTCCCAATCACTTCAAAAAGTCCCGAGCTAAAGAACCCTTTTGTTATACCGGGTATCCGAAATATTAAGATTGAGTCCCAATTAAATCCAAACTACAATTTTGATAATTTTTTGGAGGGAGACTCGAATCGCTTGGCAAGGTCTGCCGGAATGGCCGTGGCGAACAAACCTGGAGGAACGTCCTTTAACCCGTTATTGGTCTTTGGAGGCGTTGGTTTGGGAAAGACCCACTTGGCCCATGCCATAGGAGTTGAAATCAAGGATAAGTACCCAGAAAAAACAGTACTTTACATTTCTGCAGAGAAATTCACCCAGCAGTATATAGAATCCGTAAAGAAAAACACCCGAAACGATTTTATCCATTTTTACCAACTGATTGATGTACTCATTATCGATGATGTACAATTCCTTTCCGGTAAATCTGGAACCCAGGACGTATTCTTCCATATTTTCAATCACCTGCACCAAAATGGGAAGCAGGTCATCCTCACGTCGGACAAGGCACCGGTAGACATGCAGGATATTGAACAGCGGTTGTTATCACGTTTTAAATGGGGTCTATCCGCCGAGCTTCAAAGTCCGGATTACGAAACCCGGGTATCTATATTAAAGAACAAATTGTACCGGGACGGGGTGGAAATGCCGGAGGACATCATAGACCACGTAGCCAAGAACATCAAGACGAATATCCGGGAACTTGAAGGTGCCATTATTTCGCTGATAGCACAGTCCTCATTCAACAAACGGGAGGTTACCTTGGAATTGGCGCAACAGGTCGTGGAAAAGTTTGTTAAGAATACCAAACGTGAAGTATCCATAGACTACATTCAAAAAGTGGTCTCGGATTACTTTGAGATGGATGTTGCCACCCTGCAGTCCAAAACCAGAAAGCGCCATATCGTTCAAGCAAGGCAATTGGCCATGTTCTTCGCCAAAAAATTTACCAAGGCCTCCTTGGCCAGTATTGGTTCCCAAATCGGGAAAAGGGATCACGCCACCGTTTTGCATGCCTGCAAGACCGTAGACAACTTGGCGGAAACCGATAAACAGTTCAGAAAGTATATTGAAGACCTGAACAAAAAATTCTCTTAAGCCTTAATATTTTATGAAGACCAAGGTGTTGATGGTTTGCCTGGGGAATATTTGCAGGTCACCCTTGGCAGAAGGCATCTTGCGTTCCAAAGTTGATCAAACTTCCATATTGGTGGATTCTGCTGGCACCGCTGGTTATCATATTGGCAATCCTCCTGACAAGAGATCTATATTGGTCGCCCAAAAACATGGGATAAACATCAGCCATCAACGGAGCAGACAATTCTCAACGTCCGATTTCAAGGATTTTGATCTCATCTTTGCGATGGATACTAGTAATTTTAGGAATATTTTGCGTCTTGCTACTAGTACAGATGACGAAAAAAAAGTAAAATTGCTATTGGATGAAGTGGATCTAGATACCAATGAGGTTCCCGATCCCTATTATGGCGGTACCGAAGGTTTTGAAAGGGTTTATGAAATGCTCGACAAAGCTTGTGAAGCCGTTGCCAAAAAACTGAACTAAATCCATGGAAGAAAGCAAACCTGGCCTTGTAATGGGCAAAGTTTATCTTATCCCAACAACCTTGGGCGATAGTGCTCCATTGGAGGTTCTACCCATTTCCATAAAGCGTGCTATTGAGAACATTGACTACTACGTGGTTGAGAACGAAAAGACGGCTAGACATTTCATAAAAAAAATTAGCCCGACCAAATCACAGCCCGAACTGCACATAGAATCCTTGAACAAGTTCACGGACCCGACTGTAATTCCCTCCTATTTAGATCCTTGCCTTAGCGGACACAATATCGGGGTTTTGTCCGAAGCCGGGTGCCCCGGAATTGCAGACCCTGGTGCCTCTGTGGTAAAAGTTGCTCACGAACGGAGGATACAAGTGGTTCCCTTAGTGGGTCCTTCATCCATTCTTATGGCGATGATGTCCAGCGGCATGAATGGCCAAAATTTTGCCTTCAATGGCTATTTACCAATTGATAAGGCGGAACGCAAGTCCACCCTAAAACGTTTAGAGCGTCTATCGCGCGAACAAGGGCAATCTCAAATTTTTATGGAAACCCCGTACCGCAATGATAAGCTACTGGCCGAGCTAAAACGTACCCTTCAAAAAAGTACACGTTTGTGCATTGCAGCTGACATTACCCTACCCACCGAATTCATACAGACTAAGATAGTGCACGAGTGGGGAGAAATAGCACTAGATTTGAACAAGCGTCCGGCAATATTCATTATCCAGGCATAAAAAAAGCCCAAGTCTAAAACTTGGGCCTTGGCACTTACTTATACACTTAACAACTATATTTTGGCATTTCTTTTTTGCTCAATTTCGGAAATATCAAAACCTGCAAACTTTCGCATGTAATAGGATATACTACTTCCATAAGCATCAGCAACATCGTTTTTACCATAGGAGCGTAGATATTTTTTCACGTTTCCGGCTCCTGCCAAATGCGCAGCGGCAACAATACCCGATTCGGTGATCTCCACACCTCTTATCCGCTTCCCGTTGAAACGTTTGATATCTCTACGTAAAATCCATTTATTGCGCGCCACATTGGTTTCAAAAACCTTCTCTTGTAGCACCGGGTCACTTAAGAAAGTATTGGTATTATTTACTCCCATAAGCTTAAGGGTACTTGTACCAAATTGGTATTTACCCATATATCCCAACGTATTTATCACGTTATATCTTCCTTGCGATTCCTTGAAGGCCAAAGCCTCTTTGAATCCATTATAAGCGTTCCCCAAAAAAGGAGGGGATACCATGTCATTTTCAAGAATTTTCGTTGACTCTGTGAGCACAACGAATTCCAAACTGCTCTCTACCTTTAACGAATCCGGAATCTTGATGTCCACCTTCTTATCTGAGGTATACGAAACAAAACTCGTTAAAATAACAATCATGGCAAGATGCAGTAAAAAACCTATCCATCTTTTCATAATTCACATATTTAAGGTTCCAAAGCCTCGACAGCTATGAATTTAAATTTGGCCGGCAAATATAGGGGGAGACTTTGTGATAACCGAGGTAAAGCTCATAAGATTTTCCTAAATGAGGCCCAAATTACGTTAAAGCGCTGGAAATTAACGGTAAGCAGTATTATCTGAGCACTTTTTGGGCATTTAGCCAACGTATGTATTGCACCTTATTTCGGTTGTGTTGCGCCAAAGTTTCGGCGAATTTATGGTATCCAAAGTTGGACACATCAGCAACAAAGAACAGGTAATCGTGTTTTTCGGGATTTAGTACCGCTTCAATGGAAGAAATATCGGGCATGGTTATAGGACCGGGGGGTACGCCACTGTACTTATAGGTATTATAGGGCGAATCCATCTCCAAATCCCTGTAAAGTACGCGTTTTATAATGGTATCGTAATTTCCTGTCTCCTTTTTTATGGCAAAAATCACTGTTGGGTCTGCCTGTAACAGTATCCCCTTTTTAATTCTATTAAGGTATACGCCTGCCACTCTAGGGCGCTCATCTGTTTTGGCAGTTTCCTTTTGAACAACCGCGGCCAATGAGATGACCTGATTTGGGTCTAAACCTTGATGTTTGGCCTTTTGCTTTCGCTCTGCGGTCCAAAACCTTTCATATTCCTTGTGCATGCGATCTCTGAAACCCTCTGCGTCCGTATTCCAAAAAAACTCGTAGGTGTTTGGCAAATACATGCCTAGCTTGGTATCCGAATCAAAGCCAGAATCAGAGAGAAAGGTCTTGTCGTCAAATGCATTTAATAAGGAGATACTGTCAGCTTCAATTTGCTCTGAGATCCTTCCGGCCAAAGCTGCTACCGATTCTTGATTATTAAAAGATACTTTGACCGGGATATTACCACTGCGAAGGGAATTGATTATCTCATTATTATTCATCCCTTTCTTGATACTGTATTTACCTCCCTTAATATTTGTAATGTATCCTTTGCGTTCCGCAACGGCTTCGAAAGAGGAAAGATCGGCCACAAGAGGTTCCAAATGCTCTTTTAGTTCATCAAAACCAACATCGGATGGAATAAAGACAAAGGCCTCTTCATTGTTAAAACTGGTGTTTGGGCTAAAAATCGCGCTGTAAATCTGATACGCTATAAAACCGCAGACCAAAAGACCCAAAATAGCTGTGGCCCAAAGTACTTTTTTAAGATGCATGTGAATTGATTTTTTGGAACAGGAATTCGTTTTTATAGCCAGAACTGGACCTTATCCAATCCTTTTTTAGACCCACTTTCACAAAACCAAGTTTTTCGAACAAATGGGTACTGGCCGTATTTTCCTCTAAAATATTAGCATAAAGTTGATGGAGGTTCAGCACCTTAAAGGCATAATCACAAAGTAGCTCTATGGCCTCGGCACCCCAACCTTTGTTGCGGTCTTCTGGATTCGAAATCACCAGACCCATTCCAGCTCTTTGGTTCTTAGGGTCGAAGTCAAACAAATCGATAAGTCCAACACAGCTGTCTTCTGGGGTACAGATGCACAATCGAAGTTGCTTCACGTCGTAGATATCCCGATGAGCATTTTCAAGATACCAACGAAGTACCTTTTTTGAATAGGGTTTCAGCGTTCCACTAATCTCCCATATGGAAGTATCATTCTCAAGTTTATACAGAAAATCCAGGTCTTTTGGTTCCAGGGCCCTCAAATAGATATGTTTTCCCTTGAGATTTACCATTCCACCTCTCCTGTAAACACCATTTTAGCCGGACCTGTCAGCATTACATCTGTATAAGACCCGTTTTGTTGTTGAAAACCTATTATCAGATTGCCACCAGGGGATTTAATGTGGACCTCGCTGGAATCGGTCTTGCCCAATTTGTGCATGGCAATGGCAACAGCGGTCACCCCCGTGCCACAGGAGAGGGTTTCGCCTTCCACACCTCGTTCATAGGTCCTAACACCAAATGAATTATTATCTACCTGCTCTACAAAATTGATATTGCTGCCTGTTTTTCCATAAAGCCCATAGCGAAGCTTGGCGCCCTCTTTGAGCACATCAAACCTCTCCAAATTATCCACCATCTGCACATGGTGTGGAGAACCCGTATCCAAAAAACTATAGGATGGTTTTTCCCTTACTTCGGAAACATCATGCATTTGCAGCGTCACCACATCGTCTATAATTTTTGCCTTATGCAATCCATCAATGGCTCTAAAGGTTGTTTCAGAATCTATGATTCCCAAAAACTTGGCAAATGCGACCGCACATCTTCCACCATTTCCGCACATGCTCTGACTTGCATCTGAATTGTAGTAATCCATATTGAAATCCGACATATTGTCATTTTCCAACAAAATCAACCCATCCGCTCCAACACCAAATCTTCGATCACAAAGTGTGGTTATCAATTTGGTATCGCTTTTGGGGAAAATGTCTTGGCGATTGTCAATCATCACAAAGTCATTTCCAGTACCCTGATATTTGTAAAACTGAAGTCGCATAGTTCGTTGCAAAAGAACAAAGATAGGGTATTCTTTAAGGATTTTTTTGTAGTTAAAAACGAGTTAAACCGACAAAGCCAGTACCGAATTCATTTAATTTTGTTAAAGCTTAATGTTAATTTTTTATTGAATTATGAAAAGAATAGCCGGATTATTCCTTGTTTCCCTATTTGCGGGTGCTATTACCTTGGGAGCATACAAATTATTTTTTGAAGATAATACCTATAAAGTGGTCACTGCAGAGCAGCAGGCCCCATTCTTAAGTACCAGCACACTGTCAACTTCGGCAAAAGGAGCTGGAATCAACGAAGTTGATTTTACCATTGCGGCCGAAAAAACGGTAAATGCGGTGGTGCACGTTAAAAATCTAAGCACCAATAAGGGTTCTAGCAGTCTTGCGGATTTCTTCTATGGATTTGAACGTCAGCAAACACCACAGGTGGGGACGGGTTCCGGTGTGATCATTTCTCCTGATGGATTTATTGTAACGAACAATCATGTGATTGCCAACGCCAATCAGCTTGAGGTTACCTTGAACAATAAGAAAACCTATGAGGCCAAGGTCATTGGAGCCGATGCTTCATCGGATATTGCCCTTTTAAAAATAGATGTGGATCAACCGCTACCCTATTTGGCCTTTGGCGATTCGGATAATTCCCGCGTGGGTGAGTGGGTACTAGCCGTTGGGAATCCGTTTAGCCTAACCTCTACGGTAACCGCTGGAATTGTTAGTGCAAAGGCAAGGTCTTTGGGGCGAAACCAATCCTTTATCCAAACTGATGCAGCGGTGAATCCTGGTAACAGTGGTGGGGCATTGGTAAACACTAATGGAGACCTCATCGGGATCAACACAGCTATAACCTCTCAAACGGGATCTTATGTAGGGTATTCGTTTGCGGTTCCCAGCAACATTGCAAAGAAGGTTGTGGAAGATATTATGGAATTCGGAAACGTACAGCGCGGGCTGCTCGGGATTTCTGCGGCAAACGTCAACTCCAAAGAAGCTTTAGAACTTGGGTTGGATGAGATTGAAGGGGTTTACATTTCCCAAGTATCCGAAGATTCGGGTGCTGAGGATGCAGGTCTTGCAGAAGGAGATATCATCAAACAAGTGGACAATATTGTTGTCAGCAAATTTTCCGAACTGACCGGATACCTTTCATCAAAACGCCCGGGTGATGTTGTTGATGTTACCGTAGACCGAAATGGCAAAAGACTCTCCAAGAAAGTAACCCTTAAAAAACAGCAGACCATCATTCTCCCAGCAACGGGTTTTATGGTAAAAAACCTATCTGCTGATGATAAAAAGAAATTTGGAGTGAAAAAAGGAGTGAAAATCATTGATGTCCCTGAAGGCTACGGAAGATATGACTTGAAAAACAAGGTCATAGTGGAGGTGGACGACAATGAAATCGATAATATAGAGGATGCAAGACAGCATTTCTCCGAAATCAAAAGATACGGTCGAACCAGTTTTACAATGATCAACGAAAACGGTGAAAAAGAACGTTTGATCTTACAATAAGAAACAGCTCTACAGAAAAGAAAAAAGGCACCTTATAGAGGTGCTTTTTTTATGCTGAATTTCTTTTACGAAAACGTTTGAAATATCTACTTTTGCCAAAAATTTTAAAGCAACCATAATCCATTAACATGAGCGACATTAAGTCCTACGAAAAAGAACTTGCGTTTCAAGCCGATAGAAGAAAGGCTACGACCGAATTCATTAAGATCATCAGCGATCTGTGGTACGACAAGGCCATAGAAGTGGTACTTTTCAAAAATCAAATCATAGACAAAAATGTGAGTGACATTATCAACCTGCATGAATATGCTGGGGAATTTGTCCAAAAGCCGATATCTATTTTTGATTCTGTTGAGATTCTTCGTGCCATCAATGATATCAGTCTACCTCCTGCAAAATTGGATATTGGCAAACTTACTTATGAATACCATTCCGATGATAACAACCATTTGAACGTAAAGGCCTTTGTCCTTGAAAAACTTAAAGATGCACAGTCCACCAAAGAAATCAAACCCAAGGATGTGGTGCTATATGGCTTTGGTCGCATAGGAAGGTTGGTTGCCAGGGAGCTTGTGGCCAAAACTGGTCGGGGCAGTCAGCTACGATTGCGGGCCGTTGTGGTGCGTGGCGAAATCAATGGGGATATCTTGGAGAAAAGAGCTGCACTCCTTAAAACAGATTCTGTTCACGGCCAATTCATGGGCACCGTGGATGTAGATGCGGAAAACGGTGCGCTAATTGTCAACGGAACAACCGTGAAGTTCATAAGTGCGGACAAACCTGAATCCATCGACTATACTAAATATGGTATTTTTAATGCCTTGATTATCGACAACACCGGTGCTTTTAGGGATAAAAAAGCACTATCAAGACATTTAGAGGCAAAAGGGGCCGGTCGTGTTCTACTAACAGCTCCTGGAAAGGAGGTTCCAAATATTGTTCACGGGGTCAACCATTCGGAATTTGACCCGGACAAGACCAAGATTTTTTCCGCCGCTTCTTGCACCACGAATGCCATTACACCGATATTAAAGGTAGTAGAAGATTCTCTTGGGATAAAAAAGGGGCATTTGGAAACCATTCACGCCTATACCAATGACCAGAATTTGGTAGATAATATGCATAAGAAGTATAGGAGAGGCCGAGCAGCTGCCCTAAACATGGTTATCACCGAGACAGGTGCTGGAGCAGCCGTTGCCAAAGCTTTGCCCGGACTTAAGGGCAAGTTGACATCGAATGCCATTCGTGTTCCCGTACCGAATGGTTCCTTGGCCATTCTCAACCTAGAGGTCAAAAACAAGACCACCAAGGAAAGCCTAAATACCATATTAAAGAAATATGCCTTGGAAGGCGATTTGGTGGAGCAAATCAAATATTCTTTGAGCAATGAGTTGGTCTCATCTGATATTGTTGGAGCTTCTGCCCCCTCAATATATGATAGCAAGGCTACTTTGGTTTCAGCCGATGGGAAAAGCGTTGTATTGTACATATGGTACGACAATGAATATGGGTATTCACATCAGGTCATCCGATTGGCCAAATACATCGCCAAAGTAAGAAGATATACCTATTATTAATTTTTTCTTTGCCGAATAGGGCAGCCAGACTGGATTTTCTTTTGATTTTTGGTTTATTGGTGTAATTTCGCCTTACCCTTAATCTAAATTTAAAGAACATTGACCATGAAAATTATACGAGTTTTTATCACTCTTATCGTATTGACCCCATTATTTACGCTAAACGCCCAAGACAATGCACAAGCAGAGTCTGACCAAACCTTGGTGGGCCAGTTTCAGCAATTGGAGAAAAAATCTGGAAATTATAGAGCAAACGGTATTCGCTACGAAGTAATTCGTCTGGTGGACTTAAACCGTATAAAGGGCAATGTTTTTGATTCCATCAATACCGCAAATTCATCCATAAAGGATTTAACGGCAACCATTACCAGCAACAAAGCCGAGATTGAAGGTTTAAACACCAAATTACAGGAAACCACGAACAATCTTAAAACAGTTACCAATGAAAAGGATAGTATGTCCTTTTTTGGGGTGTTGGTGAGCAAAGGCACCTACAAGCTTATCTTGTGGTCCATTATATTGGGATTGCTGCTGTTTCTATTACTGTTCATTTATAAATTTAGAAATAGCAACGTGTTGACCAATCAGGCCAAAACGGCCTTGGCCGATGTTGAAAAGGAGTTTGAGGAGCATCGCCGCAGGGCACTGGAGCGCGAGCAAAAAATCAGTCGACAATTACAAGACGAATTAAACAAGAATAAAAAATAAAGCAAGCTCCCTGATTAGGGAGCTTTTAGTTTTCGTTCATGATAAAACAAGCCACACTGCAAGATTTGGATTTAATTGCTCCGCTGTTTGACGCTTACCGTGTCTTTTATGGGCAAAATTCCGATTTGAATGCAGCTAAGGAGTTTCTAAGAGAGCGCTTTGACAAGCAGGAAAACATTGTTTTGCTTTTTTTTGAAAATGATCAACCAGTAGGGTTCACACAACTGTACACCACATTTTCCTCGGTCTCCATGGAAGCCTTCTATATTCTGAATGATTTGTTCGTGGTGCCAGAACATCGGGGAAAGGGGATTGGAGAAGCCCTTTTGAAGCACACACAAGATTTTTGTGGTAATCAGAAATTTAAGGGGCTGGCGTTGGAAACTGCCATGGACAATCCCGCGCAACGCCTTTATGAGCGATTGGGTTGGAAAAGAGATCAAGAATACTTGCATTATTTTTGGAAGAGTTCAGAATAATCCCATTGTATCGTTATAATCAGTTTTGAAATTATGCGGATAGATATCATTACGGTCCTGCCGGAACTTTTAAAAAGCCCCTTTGAAGCTTCCATTCTTAAAAGAGCCAAGGAAAAAGGCCTTGTAGAGGTGTATTTTCATAACTTGAGGGAATATACCACCGGCAACTACAAACAGGTAGACGATTACCAATTTGGAGGTGGAGCTGGTATGGTACTCATGGTGGAACCCATAGACAAATGTATTACCCAATTAAAGGCCGAACGCGATTATGATGAAGTCATATACATGACTCCAGATGGGAATACTTTAACCCAAGGCATTGCTAACGAAGTCTCACTTAAAAAGAACTTGATAATTCTTTGTGGACATTACAAAGGCGTAGACCAAAGGGTAAGGGATATGTTCGTTACCCGGGAAATCTCCATTGGGGATTATGTGCTCTCAGGAGGCGAGCTGGCTGCCGCGGTACTTTGCGACTCCGTTATCCGTCTATTGCCGGGAGTGTTGAACGATGAAACTTCTGCACTTACCGATACCTTCCAAGATAATTTGCTGGCACCTCCGGTATATACCAGGCCTTCCAATTATAAAGGAGTGGAAGTACCAGATGTTTTACTGAGCGGAGACTTTCCAAAAATTGAGAAATGGCGGGAAGAACAGGCTTTGGAACGAACTGCAAAAAAAAGACCTGATTTATTAGAATAATATTATGGACGATTCTCAGACATTGATTTTTGCACTTGGTTCCCTTTTGGGGACACTGGGTCAACTCGCTGTAATTATAGCTTGCATCATTTTGGTGAGCAAAAGAAAAAACACAGCAACCATTTTAATGCTTGTTGGAAGTGTTTTGGGTCTGGTCTTTACCGTCCTAAATCTTTCAGGGAACATATTGGCAGCCAATGGAGGCGTGGAATCCTTAATGACATGGACCAAGATTTTTGCCCTTTTAGGGCCTCTCCCCTATATTTTATTTGGAATTGGGTTATTGTTCTATGCTATTAGTTTTGTCAAAAAGGGCAATGGTTGAGCTTACTAGCTTCAAAAACCAAAAAATGCCTTGTCAATTCTAAATATTGCACTACTTTTGCAATCGCAAATTCAACCTCTGACGAAATCCGTGAAAGTTGGTTTTGTAAAACATAAAAAAACAGACCATGGAATCTTTAATAAAATTTGTTGAAGACGAATTTGTTCCTAAAAAAGAATTTCCAAAATTTTCAGCCGGTGACACCATCACTGTGTATTATGAAATTAAGGAAGGTGAAAAAACGCGTACCCAGTTCTTCAAAGGTGTAGTAATCCAACGAAGAGGAACAGGTGCTACTGAAACCTTTACTATCAGGAAAATGTCTGGAACGGTTGGAGTGGAAAGAATTTTCCCAGTCAATATGCCAGCACTTCAAAGAGTCGAGGTGAACAAAAAAGGTAAGGTACGTAGATCAAGAATTTTCTATTTCCGAGAACTTACCGGTAAGAAAGCACGAATTAAGGAAGTTAGGGGATAATCCCTCCTCCTTTTGGCAAAAAATAAAGCATCCTTGTAAAAGGGTGCTTTTTTTATGAACAATTGTTAATAACGATGGTTCATATTATGTTGATTTTTAATCGCTTACAAAATTTGCAAATCTGGATGTTTATCCTAATTTAGTCGAAGAAATAAGAAGGAGAAGCAATTCAACTTCGAATTTCGGATTTAAAGTTGACGTTCTTTAAATACTGATGTTTCCCTTTAAATTGGTAACACTACTAATCACAAAAGGAATTTCGAAGCGGGGAAAGTTTCGGCAGAACCCAGAGAGAAATAATAAATTCTATGTGCGGGCGGAAGAGCAATTTTTCGTTTTGATAGAATTTAGGAAACCATTAGGATGCTTTGCAAGATGTTGTTTAGTTGTATAATTAAAAGCATAGTGTTGAGTAAACGTCAAAGGAGCAACGGATGCAATCAATGGTTGCAATTCTGTGGCAACACAGAATAAAATCTTTTAGCTCTTTTCAGAAAGCCATATCAATGTTTCGACATAGATATGGCTTTTGTTTTTTCCATCGTATATTATCACACTTTTAGCAGAATCGCTTGGGATAGCAACAGCCATAAATTGTATATTTGCTCCGCTCAAATAAAAACACCTAGATGGCTAAGATTTTCTACACCAAGACCGATGAAGCACCCGCTTTGGCAACCCAATCTTTTTTACCAATCGTTAAAGCCTTTACAAAACCCGCGAACATTGAAATTGAAACCAAGGATATTTCCTTGGCAGGCAGAATAGCAGCGGTCTTTCCGGAATATTTGAATGACAACCAGAAAATCGAGGACGATTTGACCCTCTTAGGGGATTTGGCCAAGACTCCGGAGGCCAATATTATAAAACTACCCAACATTAGTGCTTCCATTCCACAATTGAAAGAGGCCATTGAAGAGCTTCAGCAAAAAGGATATCCACTACCGGATTATCCAGATGAACCCAAAACTGATGATGAAAAAATCATCAAAGCCAAATACGACAAAATCAAGGGAAGTGCTGTGAATCCGGTTCTTCGAGAAGGAAATTCGGACCGACGTGCCCCCAAAGCCATTAAAAACTACGCCAAGAAAAACCCACATACCATGGGAGCATGGTCATCTTCCTCCAAAACCCACGTGGCCACCATGGAGCACGGGGATTTTAGAAGCAATGAAAAATCACTTACAATAGAAAATCCTGGAAATGTCCGGATAGAGCTGGTGGACACTCAAGGATCTACTACCCTTCTCAAAGAGAAAGTCGCGCTCCAAAAGGATGAAATTATTGATGCAACCGTAATGAGCAAAAAGGCACTGGTCAACTTCCTTACAGAGGAAATTGCTGATGCCAAAAAGAACGACTTGCTGCTCTCATTACATTTCAAGGCCACCATGATGAAGGTATCAGACCCCATTATTTTCGGTCATGCCTTACAAGCATATTTTGCTGATCTATTTGAAACTTACGCCGATACGTTTGCCTCGTTGGGCATTAATCCGAATAATGGATTGGAAACCTTGTATGACAAACTTCAGGCGTTGCCAACTGAAAAAAAAGAAGAAATCGAGAAAGCCATCAAAAACGCCATCGAAAATGGCCCCGATTTAGCGATGGTCAATTCGGATAAGGGTATTACCAACTTACATGTCCCAAGTGATGTCATTATAGACGCCTCCATGCCAGCCATGATCAGGACTTCCGGTAAAATGTGGAACAAGGATGGGGAATTGCAGGATACCAAGGCCATTATTCCCGATAGTAGTTATTCCGGAATTTATCAAGCAACCATAGATTTTTGTAAGGAAAATGGTGCTTTTGACCCCACAACAATGGGAACGGTTCCCAACGTAGGCCTTATGGCCCAAAAAGCGGAGGAGTATGGTTCTCATGACAAGACTTTTGAAATTCCAACAAATGGGGTTGTAAGAGTAGTGAGTACCTCTGACAATAAAGTGCTATTGGAGCATACAGTGGAGGCAGGTGATATCTGGAGAATGTGCCAAGTCAAGGATGCTCCCGTACAGGATTGGGTAAAGCTGGCCGTTTCCCGGGCCAAGGCAACCAATACGCCCGCGGTATTCTGGCTTAACAAAAATAGGGCCCATGATGCCCAACTCATTACCAAGGTTGAGGAATATCTAAAATTACATGATACAGAAGGTTTGGATATCCGAATCCTCTCACCGGTTGAAGCCACCAAATTTACACTTCAGCGTGTAAAGGATGGAAAAGATACAATTTCAGTCTCCGGAAATGTACTCCGGGATTACCTTACGGACCTCTTCCCAATCTTGGAAGTTGGAACCAGTGCCAAAATGCTTTCCATTGTCCCCTTAATGAGCGGGGGCGGCCTGTTCGAAACAGGTGCGGGTGGTTCTGCTCCAAAACATGTAGAGCAGTTTTTGGAGGAAGGGCACTTACGATGGGATTCCTTAGGTGAATTCCTGGCCCTGGGGGTTTCCTTGGAATTCTTCGGTGAGAAGAACCAAAACAAAAAGGCCTCGGTATTAGCCGAAACACTTGACGTTGCTACGGAAAAGTTCTTGGATAACGACAAATCCCCTTCTAGAAAGGTCAATGAATTGGATACTCGCGGAAGCCACTTTTATTTGGCCTTGTATTGGGCCGAAGCTTTGGCCAAACAGGATGAGGATGCTGAATTGAAGTTGCTGTTCTCCAACATTTCCAGCCAGCTTACGGAAAATGAGGATACCATTGCCCAAGAGCTGATCGATGCCCAAGGCTCAGCGGTCGATATTGGCGGATATTACCTTCCGGTTGCAGATTTGGCTTCTTCAGCCATGCGTCCAAGTGCAACGTTTAATAGCATTCTTTCGCAATTGGCGTAGTCTACAGCTTCCGGTTTAAAAACTGTTAAACCATACCATGTTTTTGGATAATTGTCTATTTTAGATTTTTGTCCCTAACTCGCTATGGTTTGAAAAACAGCGTTTGCCTAGCTTTTCTTTTGCTCCTCTGCCTCTCGTGTGAGGATGTAATTAGCGTGGATCTTCCTACTTCAGACACTCGATTGGTTATTGATGCCCTAATTGGTTACAACGATAACAACGGGGATATACTAACGGCAGGTCAGGTTAAATTGACATTGACAGCACCCTTTTTTGAGGAAAATGTACCTCCAGCTGAAAATGCTACCGTCCACTTGGTAGATGAATTCAGCGGAAATACATACATATTATCCGAAAGTGAGCCTGGAATGTTTACCATTGGTTTTCCGGATCTGCAGTTTGGAAGGGATTACACACTGGAAATCAGTTATGAGGGCGAAACTTATAGGGCCACAGAACGGCTGATGCGTGCGCCGTTAATAGACAATTTGGAACAAGGAGATGGGTTTTTGTTCGATGAGGAGGAAGAAACCGAAGTGAAAATCACGTTTACGGATTTAGCAGGAGAAAGAAATCGATACCTTTTCTCCTTTGGATTCAACAACTTTCTTGTCATTGATGATGAGTTTTTCCAAGACCAACAACTCACCTTTTCCTATTTTTATGAGGACATTCAACCCGGAAGGTTAATTGCGGTAACAGTTTTTGGGATAGACCAACAATTTGCCAATTATGCTGAGCAAGCACTTGCGCAATCGGGTGAAAGCGATGGAGGTGGTCCATTTGCAGCGCCATCCGCGACCATCAGGGGTAATTTGGTGAATACCACAAATCCAGATAATTTCCCCTTTGGTTACTTTGCCATTAGCGAGTTTGATACGCAACTATTGACTATCGAATGATAATAGCAATACTAGTTTTTTTATTGCATCAATATATCTAAATTTAAGAAACTCAAATACATGCCAACAAGACGACTCACCTTCTTGCTACTGCTTCTTTTTCCCTTTTTTATTGTACATGCACAACAGAAATATACCCTTAGCGGAACTGTTTCCGAAGGAAAAAGTAATGAAACGCTGATTGGGGTGACCATTGCCTTCCCGGAGCTGAAGACCGGGGCCACCACTAATGAATATGGGTTCTACTCCATTACCCTACCCGCCGGTGAATACGATGTAGTGGTTAGTTACCTCGGTTTTGGTGACCTACGGGAAACCATAAACCTGAACAGGAATGTAAAAAAGGACTTCAACCTTTTTGAGGATGTGGAAGAACTGGATGAGGTGGTGGTCACCGATGACGCCGAACGTCTAGATATACGAAAACCTCAAATGAGTGTCAACACCCTTGCCGTCCAGACCATAAAGCAAATTCCTGTGGTCCTGGGAGAAGCAGATGTTATCAAATCCTTAATCCTCCTTCCCGGAGTCACCAACGCGGGAGAAGCTTCCTCTGGTTTCAACGTCCGGGGTGGTGCTGCCGACCAAAACCTTATTCTGTTGGATGAGGCTACCGTTTTTAACTCCTCGCATTTATTTGGGTTCTTCTCGGTTTTCAATCCAGATGCCATCAAGGATGTCAAGTTGTTCAAGGGAGGAATACCAGCACGATACGGTGGTAGGGTTTCCTCGGTGTTGGAAATATTTCAAAAAGAAGGGAACAGTAAGGAGTTCAAGGTAAGTGGCGGAATTGGCGCTGTTGCAAGTCGCTTACTCGTAGAGGGGCCAATTGTTCAAGATAAAACCGCTTTTTTGGCTGGAGGAAGAGCATCCTACGCCCACTTGTTTCTTCCACTCTTTGATATTGACAACAAAGCCTATTTCTTTGATTTAAATACAAAGCTCAATCACAAAATAAATGAAAGAAATAGTATTTTCCTATCCGGATACTTTGGACGCGACCTCTTTAGTATTAATGATAGTTTTGTGAACACCTATGGCAATGCTGTAGGGAATTTTAGATGGAACCATTTGTTTTCGGACAAGCTCTTTTCCAATTTGTCCCTGATCTATTCCGATTATTTCTATGGATTGGAACTGGACTTTGTGGGATTTGAATGGGATTCGGGAATCCAGAATTTCAACCTCAAGTACGACTTAAAGCACTATATCAACGACAAGGTCCAAATCAACTATGGCCTGCACAATATTTACTATGTTTTCAATCCCGGGAAGATTACACCCAATAGTCCTGAATCTGGCATTGTTGAGGAACAACTCACTAAAAAGTATGCCAATGAAAATGCCCTTTATGTTGATGTGGAACAAAAGGTATCCGAAAACCTAAGTGTAGAGTATGGTCTTCGCGTAAGTCAGTTCAATAGGTTTGGACAGGATGAGTTCTTTGTCTATGAAAACAACGACCCGGTCTTTTTTGATCCATTCACCTTGGTTTATACCGAAGCGGACCCTATTGATACCATAAGTCCGGGAAGAGGTGGAACCTTAAAGAAATTCTTCAACTTTGAGCCCAGGGTCTCCATGTCCTACAATTTCAACGGCAAAAGTTCTGTAAAGGCCAGCTACACCAGACTAGCTCAGTACCTGCACTTGTTATCCAATACCAGCTCCCCTACCCCATTAGATGTTTGGACGCCAAGCGGTCCGTTTATTGAACCTCAACTGTTAGATCAATATGCAGCAGGTTACTTCAGGAATATTAATGGGGGTGAGTATACCTTTGAAATGGAGGCATTTTATAAGGACATCCAAAATCGCATAGACTATATAGACGGAGCCAACCTTATAGCCAACAACGCTATAGAACAGGTCATATTAAATGGTGAGGCCAGAGCCTACGGACTGGAACTTTTGATTCGGAAAAATGAAGGTCGCCTAAAAGGATGGTTGGCCTATACGCTTTCCCGATCGGAACAACGAACTCCAGGTAGAACCCCAAGTTTTGACAATGGACGCTCGAATCTGGAAACTGGAATCAATTTGGGGGAATGGTATAGTACACCTTTTGACAAGACTCATGACCTGGCCTTGTATGGGAGTTATGATTTGAACGATAAATGGAATTTCAATGCAAACTTTATTTATCAGACCGGTCAGCCCACCAACTATCCAATAGGTCAATTTGAGTTTCAAGGATTGGTCATTCCGTATTACGGGCTTCGAAATGAAGAACGCCTTCCCGATTACCATCGCTTGGACGTTTCCGCAACCCTCAAACCTAAAACCAATAGGTCCAAAAGCTTCCAATCCGAATGGGTTTTCAGCATTTATAATGTTTATAGCAGGCAGAATGCGGCCTCCATCAACTTTAGGCAAAACCAGGACACCGGAAGAAACGAAGCAGTACGTACATCCATTTTTGGAATTGTACCCGCCATAACCTATAATTTTAAATTTTAAAGCAGTCATATGAGAAGGATAACCCCATACCTATGTATTCTACTTGCACTGTTTTCCTGTGAAGATGTGGTGGAAGTTGATGTCCCAGAAGAAGAGCCTCGACTTATTGTTGAAGCCTTGGTAAGAATTGATGAGAGTCAAGCCTTGTTCCGTCCAATAGTTAAGGTCTCTCTTACCAGTTCCTTTTTTGGCTCTATTCCAGTGACTGGATTGACCGATATCAGCATCCTCAACCTGGCCCTGTCAACATCAGGAGAAAATAGTTTCATAGTACTTGAAGAAATAGAAGAAGGCTCCGGGCTCTATCAAGACCCTGACCCTGTAGGGCTCGACTTTTTTGCAAATGGAGAACTTATTTTGCAGCTAACACATGAGGGGAGACTCTATTTTGCCCGGGCGGAGTATGCAAGAGCAGTCCCTATTGATAATCTACAGCAAGGTGATGAAACCCTGTTTGACGATGATGATGTGGAATTGGAAATTACCATTACCGACAGGGGTGATACAGATGATTATTATGTCATGGATTTTGGAGAGGGGGAATTTTTGGCTTTGGAAGATGAGTTTTTTAACGGACAGGAGTTCAATTTCTCCTATTTTCCTGAAAGAACGCTCGAGCCGGGAGATGAGATTACGGTAAGTATATTAGGTGCCGATCGCTCATTTTTTAACTATATGGACTTGCTTGTAGAGCAGACTTTTGACAATCAAGGCGTGTTTGAGACCCCAGTGGCTACAGTACGAGGGAATATTTTTGATGTTACCGACCTGGACAACATAGATGTTTTTGATAATGTGGAACAACCCGATCTTTTTCCCTTGGGTTATTTTGCAATTGTCCAGGAATACAAACAAACCATAACTATAGAGTAGACCAATTTTTTAAGATGGACTCATTAAAGTACATCTCGCTTTGTATCCTCATGTTTTCAGCATTGTCCTGTGAAGATGTGGTGGACGTTGATGTACCTTCTGAAGATCCAAGGCTGATAATAAACTCCTTGGTTCGCGTTGACCCCAGTGTTAACATAGTTAATATTGAAGTGGAAGTCAGCCTTACAGATTCCTTTTTTGGGGAAACTCCAGTGACCAATTTGAAGCAGATCACCTTAGCTGGCGGAGTACTTGTAGATATCGAAAATCCGGGTTCCGGCGTCTACAAAGGTGTAAGATCAAGAGAAACCCTTGCAGCAAGCGAAGAACTTTTATTGCAAATTAGTTGGGAGGACAAACGCTATTATGGAAGTACAGCCTACGTTCCAACGGTGCCTATAGATAGCCTGCAGTTGGGAACCAACACACTTTTCGATGAAGATGAGACTGAACTAATCATTACTATTACCGATGATCCAAACAGAAACGATTTCTATGTTTTTGATTTGGGCTTCGGAAATTTTGTCACTTTGGAAGACCAATTTTTTCAAGGGCAGCAGTTTAGTTTTTCCTACTTCTACGATGAAAAATTTGAGCCGGGTCAAGAACTTACGATAAGCGTCCTAGGTGCAGATCTTGAGTTTTATAACTATATGAACAAGCTACTTGAACAAACCGAGGAAGATTTTGGTGTTTTTGAAACCCCTGCAACCACAGTTCGAGGGAACATTTTTGATATTACGGAATTGGATAATATCGACTTTTTTGACAATTTGAAAATACCAAACCGATTTCCGTTGGGCTATTTTGCTGTTGTGGAAGAATACAAAAAAAGTATTGTCATTCCCTAATTAGAGAAAGGAGTACAGCAATAAAATAATCAGGATTCCTGTAAGCCCCTGAACCAAGCTTGCCATGGTATGGCCTTTTAAGGCCGTTTTCACATTGATATTTGAAAACTGGGACACGACCCAGAAATAACTATCATTTACATGAGATACGGTCATGGCCCCTGCTCCAACGGCCAATACCGCCAGTGCTTTATCCGTTAGATCGATTAGGCCAAAGGTATCCAACAAGGGGGCTAAAATCGCAGAGGTGGTAATGATGGCAACTGTGGAAGAGCCTTGTGCCGTTTTTAAAAAAGCTGCGATTGCAAAGGCTATAAGTAACCCACCCACACCGGAGCTTCCGGTTATGTTAAATATTTCGGCAATATCGAGTGTTCGCAGAATGGCTCCAAATGCACCCCCGGCCCCTGTGATCAAAACAATGGAGCCAGCTTGTTTAAAGGCCTCTGCCACCCAGCCCTTACGTTCCTTTTGCGGGATCTTCCTAGCCAGTAAAAAGGCCAGGAGCACGCCTACCATTAGCGCTATTATAGGACTTCCCAAAAAGTCCAGGACCGCAAAAACAGGACCTTTACCCAATGGAAATGTGGGATAGTTGGCGATGGACTTTAAGGCTATCAAAATGATGGGGGCCAACAGGGGTAAAAATGCAGATATTGGCTTGATTTCTGCAAGACTTTCTTCTTCCTCGGATACAGGTTCAACATCCTTTGCCTCCTGAGTTAATTTACGCCCAATAATTTGCGCCCATACATACCCCATCAACGATACGGGAATGGAAACTGCCAACCCTAGTAATAGCACAGTTCCCAAGTCAGCCTCAAGGATGGCCGCAGCGGCAAGCGGGCC
This sequence comes from Flagellimonas flava, assembly GCF_900129665.1. Taxonomy (GTDB): domain Bacteria; phylum Bacteroidota; class Bacteroidia; order Flavobacteriales; family Flavobacteriaceae; genus Flagellimonas; species Flagellimonas flava. Next base: position 552,756 of record NZ_FQWL01000001.1, on the reverse strand, counting down.
CGGGGTTGGTGGCACAAAAACATGGGCAGCATATAATCCGGAGGCCAGGGCAATTGCAAAAACCAGAACCGGAATCCCAGTTTTTTTACTAATAGCTTTATTTAATGATGACAAAATGATAAATCCCGAATCGCAAAACACGGGAATAGAAATCACATAACCCGCCAGATTCATCGCCAAGGGAGAGCGCTTCAAGCCTATTACGTTTAAAATGGAACGTGCCAGGACCTTGGTACTCCCTGTCTTTTCCAGATAGATACCGATAACCGTACCAAACGCAATCACCAATCCAATTCCCGAAAGTGTTTTCCCGAATCCTTCCCCAATACCTTTCATAATCTCTGCAGGGGTGAGACCAAGTAAAAATCCGGAAAATATGGCGGCAATAACCAAAGAGAATACTGGATGCATTTTAAATCGGACCGTAGCTACGATAATGAACACAATCACAAGAATCAAAACGAGGATTTCCATCTTAGATATTTAAAGGGACCACCTCTAAATATAAGCTAATATTCCTATTTTAGTAGCGATGCATACAGACAAAAAACTATTGGTGAAAGGGCTTAAGTTTGTGGGCTATACGGTAGCGCTCATGTTTCTAGCTCCGGTGGTTATTTCCCAAGCATTTAAGAACGAAGAACATCCGGCCTACATACCTGTTCTTGTCATCGGAATCCTTTTGGCCGTAGTGGCCATTTCCTTTGGGTTCTACACGATTAAAATCTTTATGGATGCGCTATTCGGGAAAAAGAAGAAACTTTAGTTATTCTTGGCTTTTTCCTTTTTCCATTTATTGCTCAATTGGGCATAATCATAATCCAGCACGGATTTCTGTCGCTCCAATTTTTTAGCTGCAAAAGCACGCTGTAAGATATCTTCAATGAGATAATCTTCATGGATTTTCTCTGGATGAAACTCCTCTTTAATACTTATTTTAAAAGCCTTGGCCGTGGTATTGTACCAGAATGCACGCCAACCGTTCCGAAGCTCCTTGACGAGGTCAAAAGCCGTTTTACCAGTTTGTCGGTAGATGAGTTTAATCAGAATCTGGCCTTCAGTGCGGGTAAGCTTTTTAAGCTCATCCGAAAATTCGCCCTCTACATATTTTTGAACGGTCTTTGTGTATTTTTTGCGATGTCTTCTTTTCTTGATTTTTAGAAGGCTATCGTTCATCTCCTCTAGCCGCTCTGCGGCCAGCTTAGCGTAGGGATATACCTTTAAAGTTTTTCTGCGGAGTATATAGTAGCGAAGCTTTTCTTTCCTGTCGGCAAATTCCAACTTGCCAAAAAGATACACTTCATCCAAAGCAATGGAACTGTACAAAATGGAATCCCCTTCAAACCTAACATAATAATCGGCTACGGAATCCTTTGGTGTGGTTTCTTGGGAAAAGCCAAGAATTCCCAACATTAAAAAACCAAACAAAACGCAATAACGCAACATGCTTTCCATTTCTCAAAGTCCTGCCAAAATTAAGGATAAAGCTAACAATTGGCTATTAAATAAAAGTGAATATTGTTATGTTTGTGGACTAAACCACGTACATGGCAACATCCAAAATTATCACGGCAAAGTCCTTAAAATTCTTTGAAAAATATCTAAACAATGCATCCCCAACAGGTTATGAATGGGAGGGGCAGAAAATTTGGATGGAATATCTAAAACCCTACGTTGATGATTTTATCACGGATACCTATGGCACCGCGGTTGCGGTCATTAACCCAAAAGCCAAGTACAAAGTGGTCATTGAGGGACATTCGGATGAAATCTCTTGGTATGTCAATTATATTACGGACAACGGATTGCTCTATGTTATACGCAATGGTGGAAGTGACCATCAGATAGCTCCTTCCAAGTGGGTGAACATTCACACCAAAAATGGAATTGTAAAAGGTGTATTTGGTTGGCCGGCAATACACACCAGAAATCGTGCTAAAGAAGAGCCTCCTAAATTGGATAATATTTTTATCGATATAGGAGCCAAAGACAAGGAGGAAGTGGAAAAAATGGGAGTGCATGTGGGATGTGTTATAACCTATCCCGATGAATTTCAAGTTCTTAATGAGAACAAATACGTCTGTCGTGCTTTAGATAATCGTGCGGGTGGTTTTATGATTGCTGAAGTGGCCCGTCTACTTCATGAAAACAAGAAGGAACTACCTTTTGGCCTATACATTACCAATTCCGTGCAGGAAGAAATTGGGCTTAGAGGTGCCGAAATGATTACGCAGACCATCAAACCAGATGTGGCCATAGTTACCGATGTGTGTCATGACACCACTACTCCTATGATCGATAAAAAGAAAGAAGGGGAAACTTCCATTGGCGCTGGCCCCGTTATATCTTATGCCCCAGCAGTGCAGAACAAACTACGGGAGCGTATCATTGAAACCGCAGAAGCCAACAAGATTCCTTTCCAACGTTTGGCTTCATCCCGCTATACGGGAACGGATACAGATGCTTTTGCCTATAGCAATGGTGGAGTTGCCTCCGCTTTGATTTCCTTGCCCCTTCGTTACATGCATACCACGGTTGAGACGGTTCACAAGGATGACGTGGAAAACGTGATTCGTTTGATTTACGAAACACTTCTCACTATCAAAGAGGGGGAGACGTTTAGTTACTTTGACTAAGTTATCATTCCCTCAAAAGCGGGAATCTTTTACTACTGACCAATAGATTCATGGATGAATTGGTGGACATTCTCGATGACTACGGAAATTATACAGGACATACCTGTTTAAAATCCGAAGCCCATTTGAAGGGATTGTTCCACCCTACCGTTCATATTTGGTTCTATACTAACAAAGGGCAAATACTTTGGCAGCAAAGAGGTGCACAAAAAGACACACATCCCTTACTATGGGATGTTTCCGTTGCAGGACATATAGGAGCTGGGGAAGACATGGCTATTGCTGCTGTTAGAGAAGTTCAGGAAGAAATCGGGTTGGAAATTTTACCATCGGAGTTACATGAAATTGGATTTTTCAAATCCGTTCATAAGCACTCGGATACTTTAATAGATAAAGAATTTCACCATACTTTTTGCTGTGAACTCAAAGTATCTCTTCACAAGCTTACGAAACAGGAAACAGAAGTGGAAGACCTAAAATTTATCGAAATAGGAACCTTTGAAAAACGTGTTGAACAAAATGAGCTGGAAGGTTTTGTTCCACATGATTTAAGTTACTACCAAGTTATAGTCGGAGCACTAAAAAAACGATTATAGGGTATGGATAAAAACCTCCGGTTTTGCCAATTCAAAGGTCTGCTGTTCCCCACTGGCCATGTTTTTTACCACGAACGTACCATCTGCCAATTCTTGCTCCCCTATAAGTACCACAAAAGGAATATTGCGGTTATTAGCGTACTTCATCTGCTTTTGCATCTTGGTACTCGTAGGAAACACCTCGGATTTGATTCCTTTGCCCCTCAGCTGATTAACCAACTTTAAGGCCGCCGTGCTTTCACGTTTTCCAAAATTGACACATAATACCTCAACCGATTTGCTCAAGCTTTCAGGAAAGAGCCCCAATTCTTCCAAAACCAGATAGATTCGATCTAGACCAAAAGAGATTCCCACACCGCTGATGTCTTTCAAACCAAAAATCCCTGTAAGGTCATCATAGCGTCCGCCGCCGCCGATGGAGCCCATTTTCACACCTTCTGGCGCGCTGACCTCATAAATGGCACCTGTATAGTAATTGAGCCCACGGGCCAAGGTAACATCCAATTGAAGTTTGGCAGATTCCAATCCCAAAGCCTCCACGCCATCAATAATTTCCTTTAACTCGGCGATTCCTTCCATACCGATCTCGGATTCCACCAACAGGGACTTCAATTGCTCCAATTGTTCCAAGCTGTTACCCGACATTTCAAACAGGGGGGATGCCTTAGCTATGGCATTTTCCGAGATGCCCTTGGCCAACATTTCCTTTTTAACACCTTCCTCCCCTATTTTATCCAATTTATCGAGGGCTACCGTGAAATCAATTAGTAGATGTTTGGCTCCGATAGCCTCAGCTATGCCGGACAGTACTTTTCTATTGTTAAGTTTGATGGTGGTTCCTTTTAAGCCCAAGTCGGTAAAAACAGCATCGTACAAGCGTACAAATTCCACTTCTTGCAGTAAGGATTTAGCCCCAACCACATCTGCATCACATTGATAAAACTCCCTAAAACGCCCCTTTTGAGGCCTATCCGCCCGCCAAACCGGTTGAATTTGATACCGTTTAAACGGAAAGTCAATCTCGTTTTGGTGCATCACCACGTAACGGGCAAAAGGTACCGTAAGATCGTAGCGAAGTGCCTTTTCCGAAATCTTTGGAATTAAGGAATTGGAATTCTTAGAACTATAGGTTACATCATCCACCTTGGAAATGAAATCTCCTGAATTCAGAATCTTGAATATAAGACGATCTCCCTCATCCCCATATTTTCCCATTAAGGTTTCCGAGTTTTCAAATGACGGAGTTTCTATAGGTTGAAACCCAAACACCTCGAAGTGCTTTTTAATCGTCTGAATGATATAGTTGCGTTTGGCAACCTCGGTTGGTGAAAAATCGCGTGTTCCCTTAGGAATGGATGGTTTTTGTGGCATTAACTTTAAATTCTCGTGCAAATATAAAGGGTTTGCCGTTCAATGAAGAATGGATAATGCTCAATAATTGGGTATTAGATGTCAGGCATCAGATGTTGGATGATGGCAATTAGGGTTTGCGATTGAACTTTTATTTGAACTTGAGTTTAAGGTTTGATAAAAGGAAAAGGTATAACCAAAATTATTAAATCCGTCAACTCAAATGGGCCATTCGTCAATTTGATAGCAACAAAACGCTCTTTTAAAATACATTGAGATCAAAACAGATGTCATGCGCATACATTGGACTTGGTTTCTTGGAATTTTGTTGATTTCCTGTTCGGGTGAGGATGGGGCCTTGGGACCGCAAGGGGAGCCCGGTGAAAATGGCTATCATTGTTGGGATTTAAACTTAAATGGGATAAATGACCAGAGTGAAGATGTTAATGAAGATGGTACGTGGAACGGTTTGGATTGTTTGGGGCAAGATGGACTAAATGGCGCCAACGGAATTAATTGCTGGGATTTGGATGGTGATTGGTTCAATGACGAAGACGAGGACATTAACAGTGATGGCCAATGGAATGCTCTGGATTGTCAAGGAAAGGACGGGGAGAATGGTGAGGATGGGAATGCGAACGTGCAAAAAATTGTATTGGACTTTGATGATGCATATTATAATGAAAATACTGCCTTATTTCTTGCACCAGAATTGTACTTGGAAGTTATGCAAACTCACGTTTTGATTTTCACCTTGGAAAATGTTCAAAACGTAAACTATTCTACTTTTCTTGCAGTGCCCGGTGGATTATCCGAAATAGATAGAAAATATGATGTTCTGCTATTTTCAGACGGAGGAGTTCATATTATAGTTTCCAATTTTGATGGAACCAATAGCAATCCGGGATGGACTGGCACCTGGGAGTTTCTCCATGTAACCCTCATCAAAATTTCAGCATTAAACGACAAGAATGGACTGCCTGCCATTAAAGCCAGTCTAAAAAAGTCTGGTATTGACGTTCATGACTTTGATGCCCTTGCACCATACTTTGACGATGAATAACTTGGGGTCTAGGAATTCCAATGGTTTGACACTAATTACGCGAATTTGCCGAAGGTCGTTGGTAGAACTCAAACATTCAACATTAAAAATCAAGAATTGAGCATCGGGCATCCAGCATCAAACCCCATGCCCTAGCCCCTTGTAGTAAAAACCTCTCGACTACGCTCGAGGTGGCATTTTATTATTCCATAATCCGCTCAAACCATTGGTAAAGCTCTCCTTTGGTTATGGCTGCCCCTTGCTGAATCAAATCAAATTTGTCCTTGTTTTTATCGTCGGAATACGCCTTTGAGGCGGTGAGGTATTCCACGTAATCTGATTGGAAATTGCGCTTGAACCAATCGAAACCTACTTGGGTGCGTAAATCAATCTCAGGGTTAAGGACCTTCACGGAAAAGAGCTTCATTTCTTTCTCCGTTAAATGAAACAGGTGCATGTGCATTTCCGAAATGTTCTCAAGGTATTCCACCTTGGCCAGCACTCCTTCCCAAACCAAGTCGCTGAAAACATCCAGTTCCTCTTCCGCTACCGCCGGTTTTTCCTCCTTGATGCTTGCCCATTCCTCAGCCGTTATGGATTGGGTGGCCAAAAAATTGATAAACTCGGGATGTAGCTCTTCCAACTGCTGCTGCGTAAGTCGTGTATATTTCATCGCGCAAAAATAAAAAAGGCCGCGCTTTTTGCGCAGCCTTTTCCACTATAATTGTTTGCTTTTAGTTAAAGATATAGCGAACTCCAACCTGTGCCCTCCAACGTGAACGCTCAAAGGTATTGGCCGTAAAGGTTTCCCTCAGGTTTGGATCAAAAGTAAAGGTGGGTTCGTTTGTATTTGGATCTACGGTTACGCCCAAAAGCTGGTCAAATGCCTGCACATCCACAACGCCCCAATTGGAATTGATCAAGTTTCCGATATTCAACACATCCAAGCTCAATTGAAATTTATTCTTATCATTCAATTTGATATCCTGTAGCACCTTGACATCCCAGCTGCCTCTCCAAGGTGCTTTAGCACCATAACGTTCTGCATATTCTCCCCTGCGATCGGACAGATAATCATCTTGCTGGATAAAGGCCTCAAAAGCAGCGGCCTGATCGGGTCCAGTAAAGTTCATTTGGTTGACTTCCGAAGCTGTTGGGATGTACAACAAATCGTTAATTCCTGACCCATCATTATTGATATCGCCCCCATAGATATAGTTATAACGGCCACCCTGGGCATATTCAAAGAAGGTGGAAATGGTAGTTCCCGTTTTGAACACCTTGGATAAAACCCCAATAAAACGATGTGTATCTCCGTATCTAGAGTTGGACAATACATCAGTATTTGCATTGCCCACAACAGCATTGGCATTGAATGCGTCCCCCGTGATTTCAGCATCAACGGAATTTACTTCTTTCGCATCTAAATAGCTATAGGCCAACTGCCCGTACAAGCCATTGTTCCATGTTTTTTCAGCTTTAACCGACGCATTTATTATCCGACCCTTGTCTGAGTTGGTGAAAACGTATGCATTGGTTGGTCCGCCGAATATCTGGGCCTTATCGCCAGCGGTATAAATGGCTCTGTTATCCACTCCGCTAAGTGTTCCTGATGGAGTTCCCAGACCCCAGTTCTGCACATGGGCGGCATTTAGGTCTTTGGTGTAGGACAAATCAGCTGTTAAAACCAAACCATTCTCCAAACGCTTATCCACCCCGATATTGGTTCGCCATACTTGCGGCCATTTGAAATCAGGGTCGACTACTTGGTAGAAGAAGAAATCTGTTGCCTGCACTTGATTGCCCAACCAAACGAATGGGAATCGACCTGTGAAAACTCCGGAACCTCCGCGTAATTGAAGGCTGTTATCACCGTTCACATCCCAATTGAATCCCACTCTAGGTGATATCAACCATTGATTTGTTGGAAGAGTTTCTGAATCAATAAGAATGTTTTGGTTGTTTTCTGGATCAAAATATTGAATATCCGGAGCATAGGTACCACCATCGGCAAGCAACCCGCCCTTACGTGCTATATTCTCACGAACTTTCTCAGCGGTATCAAAATACAATGGTCTGTCAAAACGAATTCCGTAAGTCAACTTAAAATTGTCCGTGGCATTCCATTCATCTTGCACATAGAAAGACAATTGACCCACATTCAACTCTGAAAGCGCCCATCCGCCAGGTGTGCCATCAGGGAATTGATTGTTATTGTTAAAGGTATTGCGTGCAAAATCAAAGGATCCGCTGTACCTGTTGACCAAAAACTGTTGAAACGCTTGTAAATCTGTTTCTCCAGTTGCATCATTGACATAGTTTGTATCTGGAGTTCCATCGCCATCCAAATCGGTTTCCTGATCGATAGCAACACTGCCGAATAAATCAAAACCATAAGCTGTTAGGTTAAAGGAATTATCAAACTGAAACTTTTCAAAAGCAAAACCAATGGTATAGGTGTGGTTTCCTTTAAAGTAGTTTAGGTTGTTTGAGATTTGAAACACTTTTTGGTCCAACCTATTGTTCACAGAGAACGGCTCGTGCCCCGCTATAATATAATTGGTTCCACCTTTTGTAATATTGATGGAAGGTGCGGGAGTAGAAAATGGATTCCTAAAGTCATCAAAATGGGTATAGCCCATCTGCAACTTGTTGATCACTTCCGAAGATAAGGTGGAGTTCAGCTCCAACTGCACGGATTTGATATTGTTATTGATTTCGTATCCCGAATTCTCGAACTGAAGTGTGGTAACACTTGGTCCTCTAAAGGTAATTGCATTCCGGTTTGCCGGCAACCCTCTTGAGGCATTCAAAAAGTTGTAGATAACGGCCAAACGATTGTTATCGTTAATATTCCAATCCAGTTTAAGGATTCCCTTGGTGGATTCTTGGTCAAAGTTGAAGCCTTCATATCTTCCAGTATCATAGCCCAAAGTGCCCAATGCGCTCTGAACCGCCATCAAATCAGCTTCAAATACCCTGGATTCGTTAATGGCGCCCGTGCCCCTATTTGGTACAAAGCCATCGGTTCCCAGGGAAGTGAGCTCATCTTTTTCAAAATTCGCAAAGAAAAACAATTTGTCCTTCACAATAGGTCCACCAATACTAAAACCGTATTGGTATTGTTCCAAACCGGTTTTGGCAACATCGTCCCCATTGATCTTTCCACCTGTAAGGTCATCATTCCTAAAAAACCCATAGGCAGTTCCGTATAAATTATTTGTACCGCTTTTGGTTACCGCGTTTACGGAAGCTCCCGTAAAACCAGCTTGGGTAACATCATAGGGGGCGGTACTTACCTGTATTTGGTCAATAGCATCAATGGAAATCGGGGTTGCATTTGCCTGCCCACCTGGCTGTGCCGCATCCAGGCCAAATGGGTTGTTGAAAATAGCCCCGTCCAAGGAGAAATTGTTGTATTGATCATTTCTACCTCCAAAAGAACCCGCACTTGCGGTCGGTTCCAATCGGGTAAAATCATTCGTAGACCTTGAAATAGTTGGCAAGCGGGTCAATTCCCGTCTTCCCACACTAGTCTCTGCACCTGTTCTGTCGCTCCCGAACGTTCCTGACTGGCTGGATACCACCACCACTTCATCCAACGCTTGACTTTCTGACAGTAGCGCAACATTTTGGTTAAAAGTTTTACCCAAAGTAAGGAAGATGTCGTTCCTTATGTTATCCTTAAATCCAACATAGGAAACGGTAACCTCATAGGGTCCTCCGACCCGCAGGTTGAGAAGATTGTACCTTCCTTCTTCATTGGTAATAGCTCCGTAGCGTGTGCCGGTTGGCGTGTGCACAGCAACTACATTGGCCCCTAAAAGTGGAGCTCCTTGGTCGTCAACAACAGTTCCCCTAATGTTGGAAGTGGTGACTTGCGCAAAAGCGGAGGCGCACACCATAAGAAACAGTGCGCCCAACAGTAAAGTTTTCTTCATATATGAGTTAGTTTTTTGAGTATCTACAAACATATATAAAAAAAAGAGCTATGCACGCATAGCTCTTTATAACTTATTAACTAAAACTTAGTAGTACTTTACTTCGCTTCAGCTATCACTTCAAATGGGAAATCCACGATTACTTCGCGGTGCAATCTGATTTGCGCATTGTATGGTCCAACACGTTTTACAGTTCCTCCTTTGATGTTAATAAACTTTCGGTCTACCTGATGACCTGCCTTATCCAATGCAGCGGCCAAATCAATATTGCTGACGGATCCAAACAATTTATCTCCATCTCCTACTTTTGCAGGAATTCTGATTTCCAATTGTTTTAGGGCCTCTGCTTTTGTAGTGGCTTCATCAATAACCTTCTTTTCTTTATGGGCTCTTTGCTTTAGGTTCTCTGCCAATACCTTTTTTGCAGAAGGGGTTGCCAAAGTAGCCAAACCTTTAGGGATAAGGTAGTTTCTTCCATAACCGTTCTTAACTGTTACGATATCGTCCTTAAAACCCAAATCCTGTATATCTTCTCTTAGAATAAGTTCCATTCTTCAGTATTTTTTATTTCAACATATCGCCAACGTACGGCATTAAGGCCAAATGACGTGCGCGTTTTACCGCTTGGGCCACTTTTCTTTGATACTTCAAGGAGGTTCCCGTCAATCGTCGTGGAAGGAGTTTACCTTGCTCGTTTACCAACTTCATCAAGAAATCTGGATCTTTATAATCAATGTACTTGATACCTGATTTTTTGAACCTACAGTATTTCTTTTGTTTGTTGGTTTCAATATTCAATGGGGTCAAATACCTGATCTCCCCATCTTTCTTTGATTTTGCTTGTTGCTCGATAGATGCCATACCCTATGCGTTTGCTTTTAATTTGGTTCTTCTTTTCTCTGCCCAAGCAATTGCATGCTTGTCCAATTTAACGGTCAAAAAACGCATGATGCGCTCATCTCTTCTAAATTCCAACTCATAGGGACCAATAGCCTCACCTGGAGCTGTGAATTCGAACAAGTGGTAAAAGCCACTTTTTTTGTGCTGAATGGGATAGGCCAATTTCTTAAGTCCCCAGTTTTCCTTGGAGACCATTTTGGCACCATTCTTAATCAAGAAATCCTCAAATTTCTTGACTGTTTCCTCTATCTGGGTCTCAGATAGAACGGGATTCAAAATGAAAACAGTTTCGTAATGGTTCATACATTATATTTTTAAAGGAGCGCAAAATTAGCAATAAAAGCTTACCTCCGCAAGAAAAGCGAAAATTCTTCGTTTAAAGACCAAGAGTTATTAACATTAATGAACCTTTTAAACCTACGTATCGTATATGGTAATATACACAACAAAATAGACCATGTTTACATCTTTTGTTGCAGTTAAACGTCCTTTTTGTGTAATTTGCCGATGATTTAAAACCCTACAAATCACCCCATTCTATGAAATTAAAAAGTATAATTGTAGACGACTCCTCAATGCAGCGGATGGCCGTTGCGAAATTGGTCAACAATCACCCTCATCTTGCCTTGGTAGCCGAATATAGTAATGCTATTGAAGCCAAGAACGGACTGAAGAACCATGACATCGATTTGATCTTCCTAGATGTGGAGATGCCGATCATTAGTGGTTTCGACCTTTTGGAGGCCTTAGAAAACCCACCACAGGTAATTTTAATCACCGGAAAGCCTGATTACGCACTCAAGGCTTTTGATTATGACGTAACCGATTACCTTCACAAACCCATCACTTTAGCCCGATTTGAGTCTTCTGTTAAGAGAGCAGTTGCCAAATACGAGCAAATGAACAGGGTAGATGAGGACGAAGAGCACATCTTCGTAAAAAGTAACCTTAAGAAACGTAAGGTTATCTTAAACGATATTAAATGGATCGAAGCTTTGGGCGATTACATTAAATTGGTAACCGACGAAGCCAATATTGTAATCCTTTCCACTATGAAGGCTTTTGAAAAGCAATTGCCAGCGGAAAAATTCTTGCGAATCCATAAATCTTACATTGTAAATCTGGAGAAGATTGAAAAATTCAATAGTAAGAACGTAGAGGTCGGTGGTAGACAAATACCACTTAGCCGAAACAAAAAGACCGAATTGGCCGAAGCATTGGCCAACGTATAATACAAGTTATATATGGTCTACATTGTAGACCAGTCGTACACTTTTATACTTGGAAATAGCATTAAAAGATTTTTGAATTCTTTTAATGCTATTTTTTGTTTGCCCAATGGATTGGTTCTTGGGCATTTTTATTAGAATGTTTTTTAGATAGTCCCTTCGAATTCTGGCCACAGGGGGATATTCCGGCCCTAAGATTTGTGACCCAAGAACATTTCGCAACGAGGTGGCGAACCATTCAGAAGCCTCGTTTAACTTATTAAAATCCTTATCCTTTAAAGTAAGTTTAATGATTCGCACCAAAGGTGGGTACTTAAATTGCTCCCGCTCGTAATACTGCTCAGCAAACATCTTTGCATAATCGTTTGTGGTGACTTGCTGTAAAATCTGATGATACGGATTGTAGGTCTGAATCAAAACCTTGCCTCTTTTTTGGGTACGCCCTGCCCTACCCGCCACTTGGGTCAACAATTGAAAGCTGCGTTCGTGGGCACGGTAATCGGGAAAGTTCAATAGTGTATCCGCATTCATGATTCCAACAAGACTCACATTTCTAAAATCCAATCCCTTGGTCACCATCTGGGTACCAACCAGAATATCCGTTTCTTGCTGTTCAAAGGCTGTGATAATTTTTTCATAAGCATACTTTCCCCGTGTGGTGTCCAAATCCATTCGACCCACCACAGCATCAGGAAACAATTCCTTTAGTTCCTCCTGTATCTGCTCTGTACCGAATCCCTTCTTATCCAAAGTATGACTTCCGCAGGCCAAACAAGCCTCCTGCAAAGCCATGTGATATCCACAATAGTGACATCGCAATTGATTTCTAAATTGATGATAGGTAAGACTTACATCGCAGTTTGGACATTGGGCGGAGTGGCCACAGGTAGTGCATTCCACAATGGGTGCAAATCCTCTGCGGTTTTGGAACAAAATAACTTGCCCCCCTTCTTCCAGTGTTTCCGAAATCGCCTCATGCAGCTTTTCCGAAAAATGTCCTTTCATTTTCTTTTTTCGCGTGGCTTCCTTGATATCCACCAAATTGATATCCGGCATCAGTACATCGCCGTACCTATAGTTCATTGAAGCATAGCCATACTTGTTTTTTTTGGCATTGTCCATACTCTCAATACTTGGGGTAGCCGACCCCAAAATACAACTGGCACCATGCAACGAAGCCAAGACTATGGCGGCATCCCGAGCATGATACCGGGGAGCTGGATCAAACTGCTTGAATGAACTCTCATGCTCCTCATCAACAACAATTAAACCCAAATCAGAATACGGAAGGAACAAGGCTGAACGCGCACCAATTACAATCTGCGCTTTTTCGGCTTTGCCCAAAACATTGTTCCAAACCTCTACGCGTTCATGAATACTGTATTTTGAATGATAGACGGATACCTTCGAACCAAAAAAATATCTAAGACGATTGATGAGCTGGGATGTCAAAGCGATCTCCGGAAGTAAATAAAGAGCTTGTTTTCCATCGTTAAGGCAATCTTGTATCAGTTTGAAGTATACCTCTGTTTTTCCCGAAGCCGTAACCCCGTGCAACAGGGTGGTCTTATCATCAGAAAAGCTGGCACGAATGGACTCAAGAGCTTTTTCCTGATGGGAATTCAAAACAATATCCTCCACGGAACCTGACGCTGATTCTTGTGCAACCCGATCGGTTCGAATATGGTATTCCTCCAACACACCTTTGTCCACCAATGTTTTAATGACGGCTCTGGAACCTCCGCTCTCTTTTTCCAAATTGGATACGGGAATAGGTTTTTGATTCTGTGCTTGCAACTGAAAAAGAGAAAGTACTACTTGACTTTGCTTGGGCGCCCTTGACAAATCCTTGAGCAATGCTTCCAATTTGTCTTCGTCAAGATATGCCTCACCCAACTTCACATAGCGAACCAATTTGGGCCTATATTGTTCATAGAGTTCTTCCTTTTGCAGCACCACCCCTTTTTGGACCAAACGATTGACCAATGGCAGGACATTTTTCTTATCGACAATGCCACTGATCTCCCCGATTTTTAATGCCGATTGGTGCTGTAGCGCCTCAAAGATCAGAAATTCATCATCCTTAAGTCCCATTTCATCAACCTCTGCATCTTTGTTGGGCAATACCAAGGTCTCACTTTCTAGTAAAAAGGCACTTGGCAAGGCACTTCGTAAGACCTCGCCCAGTGTGCATAAATAGTATTTGGCAATCCACTCCCAATGTTTGAGCTGATAACTATTTACCAAAGGGGTTTCATCCAAAATCTGATAGATTTCCTTGGCTTCGTAGGCCTCTGGGGCCAGCTGATGCGTTCTATAGGCCAGGGCAGTGTATATCTTGGATTTACCAAAGGGCACCGCAACACGCATTCCAGGACGCATAAAAGCAGCCTCTTCAGCGGAAATCCGATAGGTGAAAAGCCGCTCCAGCGGAATGGGCAGCACAACATCCAAAAAATACTGCATAGTTATTCCTTTACACGATGCCAAGTTTGGGTCCGATAAAAGAATGCCAAATACCCCCTTACTTTTAAGCGGTCCGGATTATCAGGATCTAACCAAACCCTTCCCCTGAAGGTCATGGCCTGCTCGGGGTCGAATAGTCGGTTTCCCCGATATTCTCCCTTGGCATTTCTTTTAAAATCATCCATTATTTTCATGCCAGTGACCGGCTTATCCTTCAAATCCCCTTTGCATTTAATACAGCGTGCATTCTCTTTTCCCTTTTCCAATATTTTAAGGATTTTGGCCTGTAAAAGGCCATTTTCCTCATATACTTCCACAATCGCCTTGGTAATTCCATTACGGTCATCAATCGTTTTCCACTTTCCAAATACGGTTTGGGACCAGGCTATGGGGCCAATCAAAAAAAGTAGGATAACAATCCATCTACTATACTTTTTTCCGTCGTTCATGCTTTTTCTTTAAAGAGTTTAGGGTTGCATTGAGCTCAAAGCCCAACAGCAGAATATTGGAGTTCAACCAGATAAACACCATCAAAATCAGTAAACCTCCAAGCGCACCATAAAGTTCATTGTATCTGGCAAATTTTTCAACGTAGACTCCAAAAAGATAGGATGTGAGCACAAATAATAAGGTGGTCATCAGCGCTCCCGCCGAAAAGAATTTGGCTTTCCTACCCTCCGCGGTTCCAAAATAATATAGGATTGCCGTGGTGAGGTAGGACAAGACCATAAAGAATAGAATTTTTGTCACCTGTACACCCACTGTATCGCCTTTTTCCACATCATAGCCCAAGGTTTTGCCCAAATATTCACTAGTGTATTCTACGATATAAAATTCGAAATAAACAAAGGCCACTGCGCCCAATATCAGTAGTATGGACAAAATCAACCCCACTACCAAGGCATAGGCATACTGGCGCAAAAAGTTTCGTGTCAGCTCCACATGATATGAATTTTCAAATCCACCAAATATGGAATTCACCCCGTTGGCCACTAAAAATATGGAAAGTAAGAAGGCAGAAGACAACAACCCTCCCCGTTTTTGGTCTTTGATTTGCTGATAGATGTCTCCAAAATAGTCACTCGTGGCGGAGGGCAAAAAAGATTCCAAAAAAATGAGAAATTGGGCATCAAAATTTTCATTGCCCACACTGGCGTACGGAATTATAAAGGGTATAAGGGTCACTAAAAAAATAAGCAATGGAAACAGGGCCATAAACAAGCTAAAGGCTATGGAACTGGCCCTAGCGGATAAAGTGCCCTTTACAATCCCCAGGAGATACATTTCCAAAAGATCGTAGAACGAAAGCCCTTCAAAAGCTTTTAGTTTAATGCTCTTGAGCAGGCGAACCAGCCAGTTCACCACGGGTATTTTTTCCAATCGCTCTTCTATGGCTACCGACATAATGCTACACTGCTTTTAAGCTCAAATCCATGTTGTACACCGAATGGGTCAACGCCCCTGATGAGATATAGTTCACACCACATTCCGCATACTGGCGTATGGTTTCTTCATTAATTCCGCCGGATGATTCCGTAAGACATTGATCACCTATCATCGCAACCGCTTTTCGGGTATCCCCATAATTAAAATTGTCCAAAAGGATGCGGTATACCCCATCAGACTTCAGGATTTCCTGAACTTCTTGCAAGTTCCTAGCTTCCACAATGATTTTTAAATCTCTTTTGGAATCTACCAGATATTGCCTGGTTTTCTGAATTGCCTTTGTTATCCCACCGACAAAATCTATGTGATTGTCCTTCAACATGATCATATCGTACAAAGCAAACCTATGGTTCTCCCCACCTCCAATTTTAACCGCCCATTTTTCCAAAGCCCTAATCCCAGGTGTGGTCTTTCTCGTATCCAATATCTTGGTTTGGGTCCCTTCCAACAAAGAGACGAAATGCTTAGTTTTTGTGGCAATGGCACTCATCCGTTGTATGGCATTCAACACTAGACGCTCTGCCTTTAGAATGCTTTGGGAACTTCCTTCAACATAAAAAGCCACATCTCCGTGCACCACTTTGGAACCGTCTTTTATGCATACATCCATCTGCATCCCAGGATCCACATAATGGAATACCTGTTGGGCAAACTCCACCCCGGCTATAATACCTTCGTCCTTAACCAATAATTTGGCTTTGCCTTGGGCCGTAGCAGGGATACAGGCCAGCGAACTATGATCACCATCCCCTACATCTTCCCTTATGGCGTTGGCAATTATGAGAGCTATTTCCTTATCGAACTGGTCTTGGGCGATCATGCAAATGGGGTTTTGACGAAAATACTAAAAACATTACTCCCCCTCCAATGCACTTTACCATTGTTTGGAAGGAAAAATTTACTTTTGGACATGCAGATCACCATCCTCGCCATTGGAAAAACGGACAGCTCAGAGCTTTCCAAACTTGTAGCTACCTATGAGGCAAGACTTAAGCATTATATCCGTTTCGAATTCAGGGTCATACCTGACATCAAAAATGCCAAAAACCTTTCCACCCAACAACAAAAAGAAAAAGAGAGCGCTTTAATTTTAAACCACCTAAAACCTTCGGACGTTTTAGTGCTTCTTGATGAAAAGGGGAAATCCTACTCCTCGATGGAGTTTTCCAGGTTTCTCCAGAAAAAAATGAACGGTGGAATCAAAAATTTGGTCTTGGTCATTGGAGGTCCCTATGGGTTTAGCGAATTATTGTACCAAAGAAGCAACGATAAACTAAGCCTCTCCAAAATGACTTTTTCCCATCAAATGGTTCGCCTTTTTTTATTGGAGCAATTGTATAGGGGCTTTACTATTCTGAGGAATGAACCGTATCATCATGAATGAGTTCCTTGTTGGAGGGCATAAGGTGGTATTTTTCTAGAAAATCCTCCACTTTTTTGATAACAAAATGATGTGGCCTTGTCTCTTGCGAAGTCTTTTTTAAGGATTTCACCATACGCTTGGAAACCTTCTTGAGTTCATCGAGTTCTTCCCCAATAAAACCATAGATCTCCTTTTGACGTTCTGGATTCTTTTCCACTTTTAGGACATACTGCAGGTCGGAAATGTTTTTCATATGGGACGTAAACACATGCGACTGGTGCCAGGCAATTTCTGAAAGCCGCTTCTTTTGATCCATAATCCGATTGATAATGGGATTCACAATAAAGAAAATTTCAAAGAAAATGATGACAATCGAAAAAATGGCTAGTTCCAACTCTATGACCATCATGGTCTTGATGTCTTTTTCGGCCTTTTTCTGGAAAAGCAGTACAATGCCATCCATTATATGGGTGAAGCGATCTACCCGGTAGCGGACGTCATTAAAAGAAATGTTCTTAAAGTTTTGAAAGTCTCTAAGTTCCGCGTACAACCATTCCAAATGGGGCTCCAGCCTATCGAACTCCCGTCGGATCTGCGCATCGTCCAAGGGTTCTATCTTTAAAGCTTTGTTCCCATTTTGTAAAAAGCCGTTCATCTGATATAATTTGGTCAGGGCGAGCTTCATTTCGGCATAATCACAATTGTGATATCTACAGGAATACAATTCATTCAATACTCGCTGGGTCAACATCCGTTGTCTTCCGGACAAATTCACTATTAGCGCTGTGGAACGCTGTTGGTTCAGGGAATACTGTGTCATAGATTGGATCACGATGGTGAGTACAACAATGGAAATCACCAGTAAATAGTAGGCCCTAAATCCTTTTTTGAAAATTTGCAGCTTTCCAATCTTCATTGAAATCTAATTGTAGTCAGAATTAGATTACAATTTAATTCGAAAAATAGGGTATTTACCAAAAATGTTGTGAAACAAGCTTTTCAGAATGTGAAATCCTGAAATAAAAGAAATCCTAGAGCATTTAGTAGAGTACCCTAAACTTAATGGTGTTTTCCACGTTCTTAAGCGCCTTCACCACTTCCTTGTTGTATTCCTTATCCAAATCGGTAATTACATACCCCACCTTATCGTCCGTGGATAGGTATTGTCCCGTAATGTTCATCTCATATTTGGCCAAAACTTCATTGATCTTGGCCATGATGCCCGGAACATTGTTATGGATATGCAGGAATCGGTGTGCCCTGTTTTGTTTGGGAAGTCTTATGTTGGGGAAATTTACCGCATCTACAGTGTTGCCCGAGTTGATGTAATCCATAATCTTGTTGGGGACGAAGTCCGCGATATCCCGTTGAGCCTCCTCCGTACTTCCGCCAATATGTGGCGTTAAGATTACATTGGGTAAACCTTGAAGGGCAGTTTCGAAACTTCCATTACTTCGAGGTTCCGTAGGATATACGTCTACTGCAGCACCGCCCAATTTACCGCTCTTTAAGGCGGCAGCAAGTGCTTCTATATCCACCACAAACCCTCTCGAAAGATTGATTAAAATTGCACCATCCCGCATTTGGTTGATTTCCCGTTCACCAATAAAGTCCTTGTTGGCCTTGTTATCATCAACATGAAGGGTCACCACATCGGAAACGGAAAGTAGATCTTCCAAGCTATTGCACTTAATGGCATTTCCAAGCGCCAATTTATCGGATACATCATAGTAATATACCCGCATTCCCAAGGCCTCGGCAAGAACGGACAATTGCTTCCCAATGTTGCCATAACCGACAATACCAAGATTTTTTCCCCTAACCTCTCTGGAATTGGCTGCGGTTTTGTTCCATTGTCCTTGATGGATTTCCGTACTGCGCGTGAAAATATTCCGTTTGAGCATAACAATCTGCCCTATGGCCAGCTCTACCACAGATCGGGTATTACTGTAGGGAGCATTAAAGACCACAACACCTTTCTTCTTGCTGTAGTTCAAATCTATCTGTGTAGTTCCAATACAAAAGGCCCCAATGACCATAAGTTTGTTGGCGGCGTCCAATACTTTTTGGGTGACCTGGGTCTTGGAACGTATGCCCAGTACATGCACCCCCTTAATGCGTTCAATAAGCTCTTCCTCTGGAAGGCTGTGCTTGACCAGCTCCACAGAAAAACCATCTTCTGAAAGATTTTCGAAGGCGTCAGGATGCACATTTTCCAACAAAAGAATCTTGATTCGGTTCTTTGGATAAGAAATATTCCTGGGTAGGTCGTTTACAAAGAGAAATTCATCCAAGTTTGGGGTTACATGGTCCGCATTGTTCGCCGCTTTTTCCCTATGTACATTCTCTGTATACGCGAAAAACTTATCAGCAATTCCCGCTTCACGCATCACATAATCACTGTATCCATCGCCGATTACCTGAACCTCTCCATCAAGATCCAAATTTTTTAGACATTCAATTTTTCCATTATGGGAAGCCAAGACATTAGCTTCGTCAAAACCGGTAATGTTTCCTTCGCCATCAAACGTAAAGGTATTGGCGTACACCCTTTCGGATGGGATGTTGTATTCCTCCACTATCGGGTCTATAAACTCTTTAAAACCGCAGGAAATAACGTAGATATCATCTGAAAATTCTTGAAAAAACTCCTTGTTAGAGGCGATGGACTTGGATATTTTCTGGCGTAGCTCCTCCACAAGGCCATCCAAATCCGATTTATTTGCATTCAACAACTTAATTCTCCGTTCCAAAGATTCCGTAAAAGAGATATCCCCGTCAATACCAAGATTTGTGATGTTTTGGATTTCCCGGATAATCTCATCTTTGTTTGATTTCCCTTGCAGCGTCATCTCCGCTAAAACATCCAAGGCCTCCACCCTGGTCAGGGTACTGTCAAAATCAAAAACGTACTTGCGTCCCACCTCTACCATGAATTTTTCAAAAAAATTAAGCCATAAAATTAAACATTAATTCCATCCATCGAATTATAACCCTACGAAATCAGTATACATTTAAGGATATATCAAAAAACAGTGGGAAAATGTTCGAAAATGTTGATTTTTAGTTCAAAAACCGCACTACGGATTTCGAAAAAGATTCCGTTTTGTAAGTGTTATTGTGTTCCCCTGGAGTTATTTGGAGTATGCTATGGGGAATAGCCTTGTTAAGTTCCTTTGGGTCTCCATTGTCCAGGTCCAAGTCCCCAGCAATAACCAATACCTCTGCCCTAATCTTTTTTAATTCTGATCTACTGGGCGAAGGCTGGTATTTTTGGAGTAAATGAAGTGCCTTGAGGTTGGCCCCAACTGAATTGGCATAATCCACTGCTCCAATCGTTTCCTCATTTACCTTACCGTCAAAGGCATTCATGAACATAATCCTCCTATCCCATTTTGGGTCCACAAAGTCAATCCCCATTCCACCAAGAACTGCCTTTGTAATCCGATCATCTTCCGTAAGCAGCTCCGCAAGTAAAATACTTCCGCGGGAATAGCCTACGGCATAAAGATGGCTTAAACCAAGATGTTCAATTAGTTGCTGCAAATCTCTTATCTCGGAATTGTTGTCATATGCCTCATCCTCTTCGGGTCTATCCGATTTTCCGTTACCTCTTAAATCTGGAACTATCACCCGGTATCCAGACTCCAAAAGAGCTCCCTTTAAGATTGATTTATTCCACATACTGCCATCGTTGATAAAACCATGAATCAAAAGCACTGGCATACCCCTACCTTCATCGGTATAGGCAATTTTTGTCTTGTCGAAGGAGGTCATGTACTGGGTCTGCGACCGTATTTCATTCACCATCAAAAGAAGGAGCAAACAAAAGGTATATTTCATGCTGTCAAAAATTAAAACCATCTACGTGTGGCCTTGTAATAATTGGTGTATGTTTTTCCAAAAAGTGAGGTCAGGGCCTCTTCTTCCTTTTTTATCTGGAAATGATTCATATAATACACAAATCCTGCGGCTAGCAAGGTGTTAAAAGCATTTCCCAATTTCAGCCCAAACGCCAACAACAAAAGCAACATGCCCAAATACATGGGGTTTCGTGAAATTTTAAAAATTCCACTGGTGACCAACGTACTACTTTTGTTCAGGTTGATGGGATTAGTCGTCGTTTTGACCAAAAGAAACTGGAAAATTGCCCAAAACACTATGAAAAGGCCAAGTGCAAAGAGCCCAATGGCCAGTTCCTTTCTCCCAAAGAAATCGAATTCGCCCACTGGTAAAAAAAGGTCCAATAGGTACATCAGTCCTCCAAAGAAAAGCATGACCAAAGGTGGGAGTATTTTCAACTTCATTGCAATCTAGGTTATAGGCCTAAATTACTACATTTGGCCATTACCTAAAATAACAGAGGCTCTTGAAGATTGTTTTTGCCACCCACAATGCACATAAACTTAGAGAAGTTCAGCAACTTCTTCCTGAGCACATTCAGTTGCTGTCGTTAGAGGCTATTGGTTGCATGGAAGAAATCCCGGAGACTGGGTCTACCTTGGAGGAAAATGCCAAAATCAAGGCGGATCACATCACCAAAAAATATGGATTGGACTGTTTTTCCGACGATACAGGCCTTCTCATTGACGCCCTTGAGGGCGCGCCAGGGGTATATTCGGCTCGTTATGCCGGGGAACAAAAAAATGCGGCGGACAATATGTCCAAAGTACTGCATGAACTCCATGGTAAGACTGAAAGGTGCGCTCACTTCAAAACGGTTATATACTTGAATCTAAATGGACGGAGTCATGTATTTGAAGGTAAGGTCCATGGAACCATAACAGAAACTGCCAAGGGCAACCAGGGATTTGGCTATGACCCCATTTTTAAACCAGAGGGCTACCAACATACCTTCGGCGAGCTTTCTTCTTCCACTAAAAATAGTATCAGCCATAGGGGGCGTGCCATTCAGAAGTTGGTAGCCTTCCTTAAAAACCAAGATAAATAGCTCCCGCTAAGTAAATTGGTGTACCTTTGCGCCTTTAATAACGCCGCCGGTATGGGCATGGTGTTGCGCGGGGCTCCAGATGGGTAGTATATATCGCTCTATGCAACACAACATATTTGCGAAATAAGGTATACACCGCTATGACAAAATTTGAAGCCTTGGGGTTGGACAAACCCCTATTGGATGCTATTTCCGATCTTGGATTTGAAACTCCATCCGAAGTACAAGAAAAATCAATCCCAATTTTATTACAGGAAGAAACCGATTTGGTAGCACTTGCCCAAACGGGAACAGGAAAGACCGCTGCATTTGGATTTCCCATGATTCAAAAAATCCATGCAGAAAGCAGAACCACGCAGGGCCTTATCCTATCCCCTACCCGTGAACTCTGTTTGCAAATCACCAATGAACTAAAGCTTTACTCCAAATACGTAAAAGGGCTAAGTACCGTGGCCATTTACGGGGGTGCAAGTATCACCGAACAAGCCAGACAAATTAAACGTGGTGCCCAAATTGTAGTGGCCACTCCGGGAAGGATGAAGGATATGATCGGACGGGGAATGGTGGATATTTCCAAAATCGACTACTGCGTCCTGGACGAGGCGGACGAAATGCTCAATATGGGCTTTTATGAAGATATCAAGGACATCCTCTCCAATACACCGGAAGAAAAGTTCACTTGGTTGTTCTCAGCTACCATGCCCAAAGAGGTAGCTACTATTGCCAAAAAGTTCATGCACAAACCCCAGGAAATCACCGTTGGCACAAAAAACGCAGGCGCTTCGACGGTACAGCACGAATATTATGCTGTAGGCGGTAGAGACAGATATGCCGCACTTAAGCGACTTGCGGATGCAAATCCGGGGATTTTTTCGGTGGTTTTCTGCCGAACCAAAAGAGATACTCAGCGTGTTGCTGAAAAACTAATTGAGGATGGCTACAATGCTGGGGCACTTCATGGCGACCTGAGTCAGAACCAAAGGGATTTGGTCATGAACGCTTTCCGAAAAAAACAGGTGCAAATGTTGGTGGCGACGGATGTTGCAGCCAGAGGAATTGATGTGGATGACATTACCCACGTAATCAATTATCAACTTCCGGATGAAATTGAAACCTATACCCACAGAAGTGGCCGTACAGGTCGTGCCGGGAAATCTGGAATTTCAATGGTGATTATTACCCGCTCCGAACAACGCAAAATAAAAGCCATTGAGAAGAAAATCCAACAGCAATTCATCTCCAAAAAAATACCAACGGGCATTGAGATTTGCGAAATCCAACTCTATCATTTGGCCAATCGCATCAAGGACACCAAAATCAATCCTGAAATTGATAATTACCTCCCCGCCATCAATGATGTTCTGGACGGCATTGATCGTGAAGAGTTGGTGAAAAAAATCGTATCCGTAGAATTTACCCGCTTTTACAATTACTACAGCAAGACCAGAGACTTAAACTCTTCGGATAGCGGAAGGGAACGCAATGAAAAAGGAGAAGGTGGCAGAGGAAACAAACCTTCCGATGGTTCGGTACGCTATTTCATCAATGTTGGAGAGCGCGACGGTTATGACTGGATGTCGTTAAAAGACTTTTTGAGGGACACATTGAACCTTGAGAAAGAAGATGTTTTCAATGTGGATACCAAAGACAGTTTTTCGTTCTTCAATACCGAGGCCCGATTGACGGACCTTGTACTCCAAACCTTCACCGAGTTTAAGGTTAAAGGTAGATTCATCAACGTGGAAGTGTCCAAAAACCCACCAAGTTCAGGAAAAGGAGGGCGAAAGCGAGACAGAAAGCGAGGGCATCGAAAAGGTGGGGACAACCGCTCATTTAAAGGTGGCCGCAGAGGCGGTTCTGGAAAAAAAGGAGGTAAACGAAGACCAGGCTTTTATTAGTTAATTCTATATTAAATCGTAGTGGACTCCTATTTATTTTTGTTTGTTTAGTACTTTTACGACTACAAAGATTGCATGAAAAGAGTTCTACTAATATTTTTTTCCTTCGTTTTCC
The DNA here is from genome assembly GCF_900129665.1 of Flagellimonas flava. Lineage (GTDB taxonomy): Bacteria > Bacteroidota > Bacteroidia > Flavobacteriales > Flavobacteriaceae > Flagellimonas > Flagellimonas flava. Next base: position 528,823 of record NZ_FQWL01000001.1, on the reverse strand, counting down.
TAAATGGTTTTTCCCAAAGCGAGGACACTACTGCTGTGGAAGGTGAATTGGTAGCCAAGGTAGTCAATGCGCAGAGTGGATTTCCCATGGAAAGCGTACACATTATCAACCTAAACAAGGTAGTCGGAACCATTACCAACCAGGAAGGTAAGTTTACTATTCCAGCGGCCGTTAACGATACACTATACTTTACTTTTCTAGGTTTTAAGTCTGAAAAGGTTCGGGTAACCAGTGATATGTTCAAGTTTGAGGATACCGAAATTGCCTTAACTGAGCTTGCCTACGCCCTTGAAGAGGTTATTGTAAGACCCTACCAACTAACGGGTTATTTGGAGATTGATGTTAAAAATCTACCCATCAACAATGCCTACCAGTACAGTATTTCAGGCCTTCAAAAAAGTTACGAAGGGGGCAGCAAAAGCCCGAGTGCCGTGACCAAGGTGCTGGGTGCCATTCTCAATCCTGCGGACCTACTGCGCAACCTTTTTGGCAAAAAGCCGAGGCAGATGCGGAAGCTACAGCAGATGAAACAAGATGATGATATCCGCAATCTATTGGCTTCCAAATTCGATAGGGAAACCCTTACCGAATTGTTGCAACTAGAAAAGGTGGATATTGAGGACATCCTGAACAACTGTAACTATTCAAGATCCTTTATCAATACTGCCAACGACCTTCAAATTTTAGATGCCATATCCAGTTGCTACGAGGAGTACCGCGTCCTCAATAGAAGATAATGCGCATCGGGATTTACCTGCAACTCCTTTTCTTATCGGGATTAAATAAATTTTATTAATCCCAATGCATTTTATAGCTTTAGCTAAAATCCCAAAAAATGAAAAAACTACTTGCTATTATGTCCATCATGTCCTTTTTGTTTGGCTGCAAGGAAACGAAAAAATCTTTGCCCAAAAATGAGAATGTAACTGTGGAGGAAGTACAGAAAAAAGAGGTGCCTTTTGTATGGGAGGGGGCCAATGTTTATTTTCTCTTAACGGACCGTTTCAATAATGGTAATCCTGAAAAAGGGGTTCAGTTTGATCAAACGGAAGAAACCGCAGTGCTAAGGGGTTTTGAAGGGGGTGATATTCAAGGTATAACACAAAAGATTGAAGAGGGATACTTTACCGATTTGGGAATCAATGCTATATGGTTCACCCCGGTAGTGGAGCAAATACATGGAGCCACTAACGAAGGAACAGGAAACACCTATGGCTATCACGGTTATTGGGCCAAGGACTGGACAGCTATCGACCCCAATTTTGGAACCCGAAAAGACTTGGAAAAATTAGTGAAAACAGCTCACTCCAAAGGAATTAGGGTACTGCTGGACGTTGTGCTCAACCATACTGGGCCCGTGACCGATATAGATCCTGTTTGGCCAGAAGAATGGGTGCGGACAGGACCTAATTGTGAATTTACCACCTATGAAAATACCACCGCCTGTACCCTAGTGGAAAATCTTCCGGATATTTTAACAGAGTCGGATGCCCCTGTGGAGCTTCCGGATGCCCTCTTGGCGAAATGGAAGGATGAAGGAAGATTGAGTCAAGAGCTGGATGAGCTACAATTGTTCTTTGAGCGTACCGGATATCCGAGGGCACCACGTTTTTATATTATCAAATGGCTCACCGATTACATCAACGATTTTGGCGTTGATGGTTTTCGTGTGGATACCGTAAAGCATGTCAACGAGAATGCGTGGTCCGATTTGTACAAGGAAGCTACATATGCCTTTGAAACTTGGAAGAAAAAACATCCCGATCAAATATTGGACGACAACCCATTCTATATGGTGGGAGAAGTTTACAACTATGGGATTACCGGAGGTCGTGAATTTGATTTTGGCGACAAAAAAGTGGATTTCTTCAATTTTGGGTTCAAAAGCTTGATCAATTTTGATTTAAAGGTCGATGCCAAGAAGGAATATGAGACCATCTTTAAGAAATACAGTCGGTTGCTCAATACCAAATTAAAGGGAAAAAGCGTCCTAAATTACCTCACATCCCATGATGACGGGAGTCCGTTTGACAAGGAGCGAAAAAAACCCATGTTTTCGGCCAACGTTTTATTACTAACTCCAGGTGCTTCACAGGTATACTATGGGGACGAAACATCTAGAAGCTTAATCATTGAAGGAACCGAGGGCGATGCAACTTTAAGGTCATTTATGAACTGGGAAGAATTGGATAGTCTACCAGAAATACAAAATGTTCACAAGCACTGGCAAAAATTGGGACAGTTTAGAAGAAATCACCCAGCCATTGGGGCCGGGAAGCACAAGAGATTGGCCAAAACACCTTATGTATTTTCCAGGACCTATACGAATGGTGACTATAAAGACAAGGTTGTGGTTGGATTGGATTTACCCAAGGGCAAGAAATCACTCTGGGTAAAGGGCTTCTTCGGTGATGGCACAAAATTGTACGACACCTATTCCGAAACGGAGGTTATGGTGACCAAAGGCCGGGTGACCCTGGATAACGATTTTGATGTAGCTTTATTGGAACTGGCTGAGTAGCGATGTCCTAACTGCGGGAATGCAGGGCAATCCTGTTACCTTCAGTATCTACAAAAAGGGCCATATAGCCGACCTCAGGGCTAATTTGAGTCTTAGGTTTTAGGATTTGACCCCCTGCCGCTTCAATGCGGTCCAGCTCAGTTTGCACATCTTCACTAGAAAAATAAACCAAGACCCCATCTTTTTTGCTTGGGGTATACCAGTCAGGTTGTAGAATTAGAGAACCACTAGCCCCTGTTTTCCCTTCTGCCCATGGGAACCAACCCATGAGGGTTCCGCCAAAATCCTGAACTTGAATCCCTATTTCAAAAACGGTATCATAAAATGTTTTGGCCCGATCCATATCCAATACGGGAATCTCGAACCAGCCCACCATGTTCTGTTTCATCTTTATTGTCTTTCTAAAAGTGTTTTTAGACTCGAAAGCCCTTCTTCAAAGTCACCTCCAACGGCCTTATCCATATTCATGAAAAGCATCATAATGCTAACTGGAAATTTGTTTTTTCCAGAAAAGCCCCAGGTAACCTTGGTTTGGTTATCCCCGGTTGCTTCGGTAGTCAAATAGGCGTCAGATGTGGATTTCCATGGTTTAAGAAATCGAAGTTCAGACTCGATTCGCTCACCATCCACAATTTTCTTGAGTTCTTGTTCCCCTTCGCCCACATCTTTATTACCGTTCCAATAACTTGTTGCCCCAACCTCACCGTCAGTTCCAGTGAATTTTTTTTCCATATTTGGGTCTTTCTTGGCCCACGGTGACCATTCATCATGATTTTTCAGATATCTGAGATTATCAAAAACCACCGCTTTGGGCTGGTCAATTTGAATAGATCGGGAAACATTATAGGTTTTGGGCGCAATCATGGCCAAAATAAGTACAAGCAGGACCAATCCTGCCAAAATGTAAAGTAGTGTGGTCATTTTGTTTTTATTTGGTTACCCTACAAAATACAAAAAACTTTATTTGTCAGGGTATCTACTGATAATACCTTCCACATCCTTAATGGACTTTTTAGTCCAATCTAACCGTTTTTCCAAAATTTCAATGTCGGATAACTGCCACTCCAAATTCGAGTTTCTAAGCTTTTTGGTCAATTCTTGGATAATGATGGCAGCACAAACCGAAATATTTAAACTCTCGGAAAAGCCTACCATCGGAACTTTTAGAAATCCATCTGCCTTTTGCATCACCTCTTCGCTCAATCCTTCTTTTTCTGTACCGAAGAAAAGGGCGGTTTTGGAATTTATTTCGAAATCACCCAACATACTCGAATTTGTATGTGGCGTTGTTGCTATGATTTTATAACCTCGGTGTTTCAGTTCGGTAACACAATCCGAGGTATTCCTATAACGGTAAACATCCACCCACTGCTCTGCTCCCACCGCAATATTTTTGTCCAATCGTTGTCCAAAACGATCTTCCACCACATGTACCTCCTGGATACCAAAGGCATCGCAACTGCGAATAACCGCGCTGGTGTTGTGCAATTGAAATACATCTTCAATAGCTATCGTTAAGAACTTGGTGCGATTACCAAGCACGTCCAAAAAACGTTGCTTTCGGTCCTTGGTCAAAAAGGTCTCTAAGTATGTCAGTAAATCATCCTGAAACATCAAGAACAAGATAGCAAAATTTGAATTTCATATTTTTAGACCTATATGGAAAGAAAACAAAGGATTGTAGTACTGACCGGAGCTGGAATGAGCGCGGAAAGCGGATTAAAAACCTTTCGTGATTCCAATGGATTATGGGAGGGGCATGATGTCATGGAAGTGGCTTCCCCTCAAGGTTTTGCAAAAAATCCGGAACTGGTGTTGGAATTTTACAACCAAAGAAGAAGGCAACTTCTGGAAGTGATCCCAAATGAGGGGCATAAGGCCTTGGTGACCCTTGAAAACAATTATAACGTGGAAATTATCACACAGAACGTAGATAATTTGCACGAACAGGCCGGAAGTTCTAAGGTGCTTCATTTACATGGAGAGTTGTTTAAAGTCAGAAGTACCGTGAATGAGGATTACATTTTGGACTGGAAAACCGATTTAGTCTTGGGTGATTTGGACGAAAACGGGCACCAACTTCGACCACATATTGTCTGGTTCGGGGAAATGGTCCCCAAGCTTCAAAATGCGGTTGAAATTACTGTGGCCGCGGATATTTTGATTATTATCGGCACCTCTATGCAGGTGTACCCAGCTGCAAGTTTGATCGATTATGTTCCCAGCGGAACCCCTATCTATTTTATTGACCCCAGACCAAGTGTAGCATCCGGCAGTTATCCAAATCTTAAGGTGATGCCCATGACGGCCACCGAAGGAGTGCCTATTCTAGCTCACCAGTTGCTTGGTAACCTTCCCTAACCTTTTTGGCCCACTCCATTAGCAGGTGTTTTTGCTCTTCCGTCAATCTAGCATCACCATGGGTCCAAGTATATTCGTTCAATGGCATTTCCCCTTCCTCAACTTCCTCAATCAACTCATCCATTTTGTGGTCTTTCTTCTTCAAAGAGTAGTTTTCCCAATCAGAGAAATCCAAATGTTCCTTTCCCTCTTCAACATGATGATCTATCCAATAGGATACTGGAGCGATGTTATTGTACCATGGATATTCCGTATGGTCACTATGACAATCATAACAAGCGTTTTCCAGAATTTGGGTAATTTGGGCATCTGGTTTTGTATCCGCTTTAAAAGCCGTTATATAATCCCCCGAAGCCGTATTCTTTTCTGGCCTATAGAACTGCATTGCAACGAGAATCACCAACAGTGCAATTGCTATTTTTTTTGCTATTTTCATCCTATTAGGTGTTTTTGTAAAAATAACGTTTTGTGACAGAAGGACAACTGCATACCGAATTAAATTCAGGTCGGCTTTCCAAAGAACGAATCTCTGGGCTTGTAGCCATTTTGGAGGTGCACCCTAAACTTACCGGGAATGTATTGCAGGAGGTTTTTCTTCAGGATAAATCCGAATCCTTTAATGCCAGCTGGGTGTTAGATCATTTGATGCGAAAGCGATTGGTTTATCTCTTGCCCCATATGGATGCGTTTACGAAGGGATTGTCCACCTTGACCAACGAGTCGGCCATTAGGCCTATGGCCCATACCTGTGAAATGCTGTGCGAAGCCTACTTCAAGGTCAAAGATCCGGTTTTTATAAGAACTATTTCTGATGCTCATTTAGAGCGAATTATGACTGCTTGTTTCGATTGGTTTATTGGTCCCCACAAGGTCGCTGCCAAAGTCTTTGCGATGAGTAGTCTGTATTATTTGGGAACCAAGTTCAGTTGGGTTCACCCCGAATTGAAGCAGATTTTGGAGGATACCATTTCACAAGGTACGGCCGGTTATAAAAATAGAGGTAAAAAAACCTTGGACAAGCTGATTCAATTAGGACATTAAACTTGGGGAGTTTAAGTATCTTTGCCCTTTCAAAAAATAGACCATGCCAGTAAATCAACTCAACGCCATTTCGCCCATTGATGGACGATATCGAAACAAAACAGAATCCTTAGGGGATTATTTCTCGGAAGAAGCCCTGATTAAGTATCGGGTGCGCGTTGAGATTGAGTATTTTATTGCACTTTGCGAAATTCCCCTTCCACAACTAAAGGATTTTGACACCTCCCTTTTCCCAAAACTCCAAAACATTTATTTGGATTTCTCGGAAGGGGATGCTTTGGCAATAAAGGAAATTGAAAAAACCACCAATCATGATGTCAAGGCCGTAGAGTATTTTATCAAGCAAAAGTTTGATGAACTGGGACTCCAAAAGTTCAAGGAATTTATTCATTTTGGGTTGACCTCCCAGGACATTAACAACACCGCTATTCCGCTTTCTATAAAAGAAGCAATGAACGATGTTTATGTGCCCCTTTATTTTGAGGTTTTTGAAAAACTAAAGGCTTTGGCCACTCAATGGGCCGACATTCCAATGCTGGCCAGAACCCACGGACAACCCGCCTCCCCTACTCGTTTGGGCAAGGAAATCGATGTTTTTGTGGAGCGGTTGAAGGAGCAGTTCAATCTACTCAACGATATCCCAAGCGCGGCCAAGTTTGGAGGGGCTACAGGGAATTACAATGCCCACAAAGTGGCATACCCCAATACGGATTGGAAAGCCTTCGGACAAAAATTTGTTCAGGAAAAACTGGGCTTGTACCATTCTTTCCCAACAACCCAAATAGAGCACTATGATCATATGGCCGCCCTTTTCGACTGCTTGAAACGGATCAACACCATTTATATTGATTTGGACCGGGACATATGGACTTATATTGCAATGGATTACTTCAAACAAAAAATCAAAAAAGGAGAAGTAGGCTCTTCGGCAATGCCACATAAAGTAAACCCCATCGATTTTGAAAATTCAGAAGGTAATTTAGGGTTGGCCAACGCCCTTTTTGAACATTTATCGGCTAAATTACCCGTATCCCGTCTGCAGCGTGATCTAACGGATAGTACCGTGCTTAGGAATGTCGGCGTTCCTTTTGGCCATACCCAAGTGGCACTACTTTCCACGCTCAAAGGGCTAAACAAGTTGGTTTTGAATGCCCAAAAATTTGAACAGGACTTGGAGGACAATTGGGCCGTAGTAGCAGAGGCCATTCAGACCATCCTTAGGAGAGAAGGGTATCCCAATCCCTATGAGGCGCTAAAAGGATTGACGAGGACGAATGAGAAAATCACTCAAGCTTCAATTTCGGATTTCATAGACACTTTGGAAATATCACATGAGATCAAAAATGAATTGAAAAAAATAACCCCAGCAAATTATACCGGGGTTTAGATTCTTTTTTCTTAAAATGTCTTATCCTTCCTTATGGATTTCCACGGAATGTGGGTAAGGAATTTCAATTCCAGCCTCATCTAGGGCCAATTTGCAATTCTCATACGTTGAGAAGTAGACATCCCAGTAATCCTCTGGTTTGCAAAACGGGCGTACCGCAAAATTGACGGAGCTATCTGCCAATTCCATCACGTTAACGGAAGGTTCAGGGTCCCGTAGGACCTGAGGATTGGAGGTAAGCACATTCAACAACACCTCTTTGGTCTTTTTGATATCTTCCCCATAGCCAACGCCCACCACAGTATCAACTCTTATCTTTCCTTCGGCCGTATAGTTCACAATGTTGCCATTCGCCATGGCACCGTTTGGCACAATGGCCAATTTGTTTTCCGGTGTAGTCAGTTTCGTAGTAAAAATTTCTATTTCCTTGACTACCCCCAAGACACCTTGCGCCTCGATAAGGTCCCCAATGCGATAAGGCTTGAATATCATCAGCAGTACACCCCCGGCAAAGTTGGAAAGCGAACCTTGCAAGGCCAAACCTATGGCCAAACCTGCCGCCGCAATAACTGCTGCAAAAGTGGTTACATCCACACCCAATCTAGAAATAACTATGATGATGAGGAATACTTTAAGTGACCATGAGATGAGGTTGAGCAAAAACCTCTGCAAAGACTCGTCATACTTGCTCTTTGCCATAACCTTCCTAGTACCGGAAGTAATTCTTTTAATGACCCATGAACCCACAATATAAATGAGGATGGCCGTCACCAGTTTGGGACCAAACTCTTTGGCAAGATCCAAACCATAGTTAATCCATTCTTGTGCTTTTTCCATTTGATTTAATTGATTTTGTTAGTGTTTCCCTTGTGAGACACTAAGATAGCAAGAAGGTCACAAAATTGGCAGATCGCGAATTCTTTGGACAAAAAAAATCCCAATGAACTCAATCATCAGGATTTTAATATAAAACTGTGGATCGTTTAGCCCTTCAAAAAATCACCTATTTCCCCTAGGCCCTCTCCTTTATAATCGGACTTCTGAATGGCCTGCATCAATTGCACAATATGGGCCGGGTTCATATCCTTCCCCAACACACGGACCAGGGCAAAGCCTTTATCGCTACTGTCACCATAAATGATCACCTCGTCTATGGCATCTTCATCACCAATATACTTGATTACTCCTTTGCCGTATTGCGAGTTGATTTTCATCAATTCCACAAAATCGTCCCCTTTTAAAATTTCCTTCACCTTCGTTTTTTCAGCCTTGTACTCAGCCTCATTATCGACCGTCTTTTTGAAGGCCAACAGATTAAACTTTCGTAAGGATTCTATAGCTTCTGACTGGGTTTCGGTCAAATCCACCCCATCCATCTTCAAAATGCTGGCGGGCACATCAATGGCAATAAAATTGGGGTTCTCTGAATTGTCCACATAATATTCCTGCAGGCTTTGTTGGGAAGAACAAGACGCAAGAAGTACCGCAGCTGCTACCCAAATACTTTTAATGATATGTTTCATTTGTTCAATTTTAAGTGACTTTCGTCTTAAAGACATTTACTCTCTTTCTTCAATTTTGTGCAGTCCCTTGTGTAGATCCATTTTTTTGGTCAAAGCACCCACCTTGGTAAGGTCTATATCTCCTGTCATGGTGAGTAATACGGTTTCAAAATGGTAATCGTGCTTCCGGTGCTTCTTCTCTTCAATACCGGTAACAAACATAAGCAACTCGGCCACATGATCATCATCCTTTCCATTCCTCACATAAAACTTAAGGTTGGTATCCCCATCCCTTACTTTCATGAGCTCTTCCAATTTGGATGACCGGACATATTGCTTCATGGTTGCCGCCATATCGGCTGCCGCTCCTTCATCCTCGGACATAAAAACCTTTATGTTGTTGATGCTTCTAGCAATATCAACACATTCTTGGCTATCCACATCATCGTCATACTCCATCATCTTTGCGACAATGTTCAACATTCCTTTATTGATGGTAACGGATCCAATTCTTTCCGAATCCTCGAACTTGTCAAATATCGATTGAGAGGTTCCTAAATAAGGTAGCATCGCCACCATTATTAACATAATTATTCTTTTCATTCTAATTGTTTTTGATTGATGTTGTGGTTAAAATAGTGGCCGAGAGGAAATTCTCGGCCACTTACCACTTTATTGTTTCTTTCCTGCTTTGTTCAATTCCTTAGGCAAATTCATTTTATTGGTCAATGAATTGATCTTGTTCAGATCGATATCACCTGTAAGAGATAGCAATACAGTCTCAAACTTTCTGCCATCGGCCTCTACATCTTTCAAACCCGTAACGAACATCAGCAATTCACTAACATGGTCGTCATCCTTTCCTTCCTTTATATAGAACTTTACATTGGCGTCCTTGTCCTTAACTCGCATCAATTCCTCCATTGTAGCGGACTTCAGATAACGCTGTACCGATGATTTCATGTTATCGCCAATCTCCTTGTTGTCCGTGGTAAACACCTTTAGACTTTTAAGGCTACTGGCAATGTCCATAAAATCCTGGGCCTCGGGGTCATCAACCTCTACATCTATCTTAGCCAACAGATTGAACATGCTTTTATTCACCACCACGGAGGTTACTTCGTCCAAATCCTCATATTGATCAAATAGGGACTGGGAAAACCCGGACAGTGGTATAACAGCGATTAATAAAATTAAAATATTCCTTTTCATTGTTTACGATTTAATTATTGTTGTAAATTTTTTGTTTTGCTACTTCAAACTCCTGTAAATAGGCCACTTTTTCTGTACCTTTTCCAAAATTCTCGGCCAAGAGCTCAAAAGCTTTTTTGGTTTCCTGATAGGCATACTCTGCCTGCTGTCTTTCTCTGTACTGGTTACCAAAATAGATGCCAAAGGTCAAAACGGCTACGGCAGCAACGGAAATCCACTTGTAGTAGTTTTTTCTAGGTTTTAATGGAACCTGCTTGGTATAGCGCTCCTCCTTGGCATTGGAAAAGAAATTGAACATGGGGCGGTATTGCTCCAAATGTGCCGCTACATCTTTTTGCGAAAAATAGGTCTGCAATTCCTGTTCCTCTGCAATGGTAGTGGTTGCCTCAAAATACTTTTCCAATAATTTTTCTATGTTATCCAATTCCATAGCTATGTTTTTTTATCAATTCTTGTCGTACTGTTTTTCTTGCCCTGGAAAGTGCCACGCGCACTGCGGTAGGTTTCATTTCCATTAAGGCACATATTTCGTCAAAGTCGTATTGTTCCACATCCCTCAGCTGTAACACCATTTTTTGTTGTTCCGGCAGTTCTTCCATAATGCGCTCCATCCATCCTATACTATCCTCTGCCTCCAGTTGTTTTTGCAATGATGTGCTTTCATCCTGATAATTACTGTGGACCAATTTAAGGTTACTGGCTTGCTTCGACTTTAGTCGGTCAAGGCAGAAATTTTTGGTCATCGTCATGGCGAAAGCTTCTACATTTTTATACTCCGCCATAGATTCATTTTTTGCCCACAGTTTCAATAAAATCTCCTGTGTGGCATCTTCCGCCTCCTCCCTAGAAACCAATAAGCGCTTTGCCAGTCTATATAGTTTATCCTTAAAAGGCATCACCACACTTAAAAATTCGGCTTGTTTCATTAGGTTTTCTTAGTTGTTGTAAGTTTTATTTCCTTGCTTACATTATCTCGACGACGTATATCGAAATTTGTTACAAAAAATTTGTATTCTGATGATATGTAGCTAATTTGTATGCCAATTCATTGTAAGAAATTTAAAATTAATTCTACATATACCTAAGTATAATTGAAGGTGTGGAATGATAATTGATGAATTAACCCAAAATTTTGCTATGAAAAAACTACTGTTCTTATTTGTTGGAGTTGGACTCTTATTTTCTTCGTGTTCCAGTGATGACAATGGGATTGAAAACCCAAATCCGGACCCTCCGGGTACTATAGACAATGCCTTGGCTCCCCAAGCATTTATGTGGAACGCTATGAATCTATGGTATTTTTGGCAAGGTAGTGTACCCGATTTGGCGGATACACGTTTTACAAACAACGAAGAATTCACCAACTTTCTGGCCCAAACACCCAACCCGGAGGATTTCTATTTTGATGTCCTATTGTTTGAGGAAGACCGTTTTAGTTTCCTCAACGAAAACTATGAGGAACTGGTCAATAACCTGTCTGGAGTGTCCAAAAGTAACGGTTTGGAGTTTGGCTTAGTCCGATTTTCTGAAGGAGACGGCCTCTTCGGATATGTTCAATATATTGTTCCCAACTCTGACGCATCAACAACCGACATAAAAAGAGGGGATATATTTACCCGGGTGGATGGACAACAACTGACCCTTGGCAACTATGTAAACCTTTTGTTCAATGGCAACGACACCTTTACCTTGGGGCTAGCCGATATTGTCAACGAAGAGATTGTGGACAATGACACGGAAATTGAGTTGACCAAAATTGAAAATCAAGTAGAGGATCCCATTTTGGTGGCCAAAACTTTGGATATCAATGGCACAAAAATCGCCTATTTGATGTATAACCGTTTCCTGAGCAGTTTTAACGAACAGCTCAATGCTGCCTTCGGACAATTTAAGGCCGAAGGTGCAACTGAGTTGGTCTTGGACATGCGTTACAATCCAGGTGGCTCTGTAAATACTTCCCGGCTGCTTGCCAGTATGATTTACAGCACCAATACCGATGAGCTTTATATAAGACAACGATGGAACGATAAAATCCAGAATCAACTAAGCGCGGAACAACTCGAAGATTACTTTGCCAGCACAACAGGGACTACCGCCATAAACACGCTAAACCTTAGTAAAGTACATGTGATTGCCACTAACAGCTCGGCGTCTGCCAGTGAATTGGTCATGAATGGTTTGGCGCCCTATGTTGAAATTTTTCATGTAGGCGAGACCACTCGAGGCAAAAACGAGTTTTCCATCACCCTTGTGGATGACCCGGACAATAGCTTCATCTATAACAGTGATCGTGAGAATCAAATCAATCCGAACAACAGTTGGGGAATCCAGCCTTTGGTAGGAAGAAATGAAAATGCCGATGGATTTTTCGATTATACCGAAGGATTGGTGCCCAATGAGGTACTAGAGGAGGATTTGGCCAATCTGGGTGTTTTGGGTGATCCCGACGAACCATTATTGGCGAGAGCCATTGAAGAAATTACCGGAGTAACCAGTAAAAGGAGTTTCTCCGTACAAATGCCGGCCAAGACATTTGTAAGTTCTAGAATTGAAACTCCTATGCGTGATAATATGTATCTAGACAAACCCTTGAACATTGGAAAACAATAAAAAAAAAGCGGCCAACCGGCCGCTTTTTCATTTCTTATCTTTCATCGTTCAGTCAATTGGCAATCCACATGTTGGTACTTGTTTTTTAAGTTTTTGGGGATTGTAATGGCTTCCGGATGGAAAATACCCGCCAATAGTTCAATTCCATTAACCAAGGTATTGGCAGATGACTGGGTAAAAAGGTCGAAATCCGCAAGGTAGACCCTGTTTTCTTGCACCGCCCTAAGTGAATCCCAGTCCTTTTTGGCACTTAATAAATGTAATTCCGTCAATGTTCTTTCCACCGTAAATCCACATGGGGCAATTACCAGAATTTCTGGATCGTACCGAACTATTTTATCCCACTGGGTAACAATACTGTCCCCAGACGGATTAGAAAGCATATCAATTCCTCCGGCCAAGCCGATTTGGTGCGGAATCCAATGTCCACAATTAAAAATTGGATCCAGCCATTCCAAGAGCATGACACGTTTGGGAAGCGCTTTGGCAGTTCTGAGTTTATCTACAACTTTATCTATGCGTTTTTGAAGTGCATCAAGATAAGTATAGGCTACTTCCTCTTTTCCCAAGGCCCTAGCTATGGTAACGGCAGATTCAAAAACATCCTCCAAAGATTCCGGACTAATTGAAATCAGCTCTGGCTGTTTGTCCAATTTGGAAACAGCGGCGGCGGTACAAGCCGTATCTATCTGACAGATATCGCACATATCCTGGGTAAAGATGATATCAGGGGCAATTTCTTCCAATATCTGCTCATCTACGTAATAAAGGTCCTTACCCTGGTGTTTGCTGGCGGAAAAAAGAGCATCGATTTCCTTACTGGACAAATCCTTTCCCTCCAAGATGCATCGGACAACAGGCTGTTTTTCCTTTAAAGCCTTCTCAGGGCACTCGAACGTCACCCCAAACAAATGATCATCCAAACCCATATCGTATAACATCTGGGTAACTGCCGGTAAAAAAGAACAAACCTTAATCATCTTTACAAGGTAGTCAATTACAGGTTCAGGTTAAATCCAGCACTTATATTTCTTCCCCGGGTCGTAAATCCAATTACCTCCACAAAATCCTCATTCAACAAATTGGTTCCATTCAAGAAAATCTTAAGTTTCTGCGGAATCAACTGGTGCTCCACATATAGACCAACAAGAGAGAATGCTTCCAATGACACATCGGAAAACGTGGTGAAGTCGGTATCTACGCGCTGTCCTGTATACGCGTAGGTTAAGGAAAGATTGGTGGTTTCACATACTTGATATCCAAGTGCCAGATTCACCTTATGCTTGGGAATGCGAATTGCATTATCACCTTTGCGCTCAGTGAAGGTATAGTTGGCATCTAAACTGAAGACATTGGATGGGTTCCAAGAAGCCTCAACTTCCACCCCACTGGCGTCAATCTCATCAGCAACATTTATACTTGTAAAGTTTTGATCAAAACCTATGGTGTTCTTTTCATTGCGATTAAAATACAGTGAGCTCAGGCGTAACTTGTTGCTGATATAGTATTCCACCCCGCCTTCTAAGGTTCGATTTTCCTCAGGTTCCAAATCTGGGTTGGCTCCGAAATCCCCAAACAGTTGAATCAAGTTGGGCGTGATATATGAGGTTGCATAAGAGCCCAGCAATTTTATATATCCATTTTCGGTGGAAATGGAATAGGATGGATTCACATTGTAGACAAATTGATTCCCATATTCTGAGTGCGTGTTCAACCTTGCCCCGGTATTTAAATTAAATCCAAAGTCCGAAACATAGACCACATTGGCATAGGGGTCCAAGATGGTAAAGTCAGCCTCATTAGTGAAAACTGCTTCATCCTTGAGATAGTTGACACCCAAAATAGTGTGCCATTTATCAGCAATGACATATTTATTGTATACATCCAAAACCAAGTTTTTTCCATCGGAGGTACTCTCCCCAAAAGTACTAACCGACTCATTGAGGTAATCTGTGTAAGCAGCATTCAAATGGACCGACCCCTTGCCATAGACAATTGAAGTGGATAGCCCTACCCTTTCCTGACTAACCTTGGCACGGTTAGGTGCCTCTGCCAAGGCAGCATCAAACTCTGTATTGAATTTGGTCTGGTTTCCATATACCGATAGTTCAAAGTTTTCGGAAAATTGATATCCCAATTTGATGTTAGTTGCAAAATGGGAAAAAACATCTTCCTCATTTTGGGGAGTCACTGCCGCCGAAAGACCGCTTGAATATCGGTTTGAAAAGTCCACTCCATAAGAAAACTTTTCCAAGGTGCCGCTTATCGATGCTCCATTGGCAAAACTGCCCAAATTGTAATTTTGGTCATCTTGATTTTGATTTGTTCCGATGGTGGATTGGAAGTTGCCCGTGATTTTATCAGAGGATTCCTTTTTGGTGGTAATCAAAATTACCGCGGTTGCCGCATTGGTCCCATACAAGGTACTGGCAGCTCCTTTAATAATTTCTATGGACTCGATGTTGGCTGTTGAAAGTAACCTGATATCGTATTCCTGTGAAAATGAAGCAGGGTCTGAAACACGAACACCATCAATGATAACAAGGGCCTGGCGTCCACGCCCCCCTCTGGCAAAAACGCCAAAAACGGAGCCATCCCTACCACGGCTCCCGGTAATCTCGATTCCGCTTTTGGTATTGATCAATTCGCCAACAGTCCTACCCTGATTGCGTTCCAACTCCTCCGCGGTAATTTTAATTACCGTTTTACCCGAGTTTTCCCGTTTCAAGGCAAAACGGGAATCGCTGACCACAACTTCATCAAGTTGTTGGATTTCAAGGGAATCTTGCTGGGTTTGCTGCGCAAAAAGTCCTTGTCCCGCAAAAACTGCGGTGCATAAAATTAAATTTCTTTTTTTCATTTCGTTTAAGTGAATAAACGGGAGAATAGTATGCTGTCCCATACGTAAACTTTTATCCCGAAAGTTTAACAATGTTTGTTTGCCCTCCTGGGCGGATAAAAATTTGGCAGGTCTCCTGACTTGTTGAATGCCATTTTGCCTTCCCATCCTAAAGGACAGTGGCTTTGAAGAAAATAGCACCCCAAAAAGGTATCAAGATGAACTCGATATCAACTTACAGTTGCGGGAACAGTTCCGGATTTGCACCGGATTCCCTTTTAATTGTTTGGGCCAAAGGCCCAAACAAACCAAAATTCGCAGCGAAATTAATGATTCTGTTTAATCTTTTTTCAAAAAAGTTAAATAATCTTACTTTTGGCGTCATGGGACAAAAACGTTTTTCTAGTCTGGTTTTTACATTGATGCTGACCATCTTTATCGTAGGATGCCAAGAAAAAAAGAAGCCTATATCGGTTAAACAAAATGTGGTTCCAAACCAAATTCAGTACGCTACAGGTTTTAATATCAAATCGGAAGGTATCATAACCGTTATCGAGGTAAGCTCTCCATGGCCCGGCTCCAAAAGCACCTTCACCTACGCCCTTGTGCCTAAGGATAGGTTAGCCAGCATTACCCTGCCCAGAGATGCCTATGATGCCATTGTGGCGACTCCCGTGAACCAAATGATAATCACCTCAACTACCCATATCGCCGCCTTGGAAGCACTTGGCGAACTCGATGCTATTGTTGGATTCCCAAACACGGATTTAATTTCTTCGGTCGCAGCCAGAGTCCGAATACAAAAGGGACAAATCGAAGAACTAGGCACCAATGAAAACATCAATACCGAAATAACCCTGGCTCTCAAACCAGAGGTGCTTATCGGTTTTGGCATCAACGATACCAATAAAGCCTATGAAACACTCCATAAATCTGGAATTCCAATAGTTTACAACGGTGACTGGACAGAGGGCACCCCATTGGGCAAAGCTGAATGGATTAAGTTTTTTGCCCCTTTTTTCAACAAAGAATCCCTTGCAGACGAAGTTTTTGAAGGTATAGAAGCCAACTATAAGAAGGCCAAAAAACTGGCGCAAAATGCAATAGAAAAACCCACGGTGCTCACGGGAGGACTTTATAAAGATGTGTGGTATGTAGCTGGCGGAAAAAGCTGGATGGCCCAATTCCTGGAGGACGCCAACGCCAACTATTTGTGGCAAGAAACGCCCAATACCGGAAGTATTGGCTTGAGCCTGGAAGCTGTTTTGGAAAAGGGTGTACAGGCGGATTATTGGTTTAATCCTTCCTTGCATGGCTCTTACGAAGAACTGCTTCAGGCAAATTCCCATTATAGACAGTTCAAGGCATTTGAACAAAAAACGGTGTTCTCCAACGCTATCAACAAAGGAGAAACCGGGGGGTTGTTGTTTTATGAACTGGCCCCACAAAGACCCGACCTTGTGCTGAAAGACCTAATTTCCATACTTCATCCAAAACTTCTGCCAGAACACCAACCCCATTTTTTCATGCCTTTAAACTAAATGAGCATCAATCGGTCATACTATATCTCTTTCGTTTTGATTGCCCTAGCTGTGGTGTTGGCATTTCTTTTGAACGTAAGTTCAGGTTCGGTCTCTATACCCTTTGGAACCATATTAGCTGCACTGTTTGGTACTGAAATGGAATTGGATTCCTGGAACTATATTTTATGGAACTATAGGGTGCCAAAGGCGTTCACAGCTGTTTTGGTGGGCGGCGGCCTATCACTCAGCGGGTTGTTGATGCAGACCCTTTTTAGAAACCCACTGGCCGGACCATTTGTTTTGGGTATAAGTTCCGGAGCCAGCTTGGGTGCCGCATTGCTCCTTATGGGTTTTTCACTGTTATCAGGATTTACTACCATATCGATTTTTAACGATGTGTCGGTGGCCATAGCGGCCAGTGCAGGGAGTTTTTTGGTACTCCTTGTAGTGATGGTGGTGGCCAACCGTATCAAAGATACCATGGCCTTGTTGATCATTGGGCTTATGTTTGGGAGTATAACCTCAGCCATTGTAAGCGTTATGGCCTATTTTACAAGTGCGGAAAATCTGCAACGATTCATTTTTTGGTCCTTTGGAAGCGTTGGGAACCTCTCCTCTCAGCAAGTAGCTCTATTAGCTGCAATAGTGGGATTGGGTTTCATATTGAGTGTAGGGTCCATAAAGCAATTGAATGCCTTTTTACTTGGGGAGAATTATGCCCAAAGTCTAGGGGTTTCCTTGAAAAAATCGAGATTGGTCATCATTTTAGGAACTGGATTGTTAGCTGGGGGTATTACTGCCTTTGCTGGACCGATAGCTTTTGTGGGACTGGCCGTTCCGCATTTAACCAGACAGATTTTTGATACCATGGAGCATAAAATCCTTATCCCGGCCGTATTCCTCTATGGTGCCATTTTAATGTTATTATGTGATACGATTGCGCAATTGCCCAACTCCGCCAATGTGCTGCCCATAAATGCCATTACCTCCTTGGTGGGAGCCCCGGTTGTTATCTGGTTGTTGGTAAGAAAACGTAAATTGTTGTTTTAATGGTTGGAGAAGCTACAAAATATATAAAGGCACATGAACTCGCTATCGGCTATGGGAAAAAGCTGGTGGCCAATAACATAAATTTTGCGCTTGGAACCGGTGAATTATGTGCAATTGTTGGTGTCAATGGAATTGGAAAATCAACCTTAATGCGTTGCCTCGGGGGATTGCAGCCAAAACTTTCTGGGGACATTTCCATCTCGGATAGTGATCTTGCAGCTTTATCTCCCTCGAACCTAGCCAAAACGCTAAGCGTGGTGTTGACTGAACAACCAGCTTCCAAAAATCTCACTGTTCAGGAGTTAATTACCCTAGGGAGACAACCCTATACCAACTGGATCGGCACATTGACCTCTCAAGATAAAAAGTTTGTGGAAGAAAGTTTGGATGCATTCTTGCTTAAGGAACTTCGTTTTAAAAAATGCCACGAGTTAAGTGATGGACAGCTACAACGCGTACTTATTGCCCGGGCTATGGCACAAGATACCCCATTGATTTTGCTGGATGAACCAACCACACACCTTGACCTTTATCATAAGGTCGAGATTCTAAAGCTTTTACAACGACTCGCACATCGAAACAAAAAAACCATCATTTTCACAACCCATGAAATTGATTTGGCCATTCAACTTTGTGATAAAATATTGATTCTGGACGGAAAGACGAATCCATTTGGAACGCCCTGTGAATTGATCGAACAAAAGCATTTTGAGCGCTTGTTTCCTTCAGAAATGGTAGAATTTGACGCAAAAACCGGCTCTTTCAAGGTGAAAAAGTAAGTGGACTATCCCTTCAACTGTCCATAGGAATCTGTTATCTTTATCCTTAGAAATTCATTTCATGAGCAGCGAATTGATTTATGTAATAATAGGGTTGTTAACCTTGGGGATTGGCCTGTTTCTGGGTATGTATATCCAAAAATTGAAAACAAAGTCCAATGAAAGTGTCTGGAAAGAGAGGGAGCAGCAACTGAAAAGTTCGGTTAATTCCTTGAATGAAAAATTGCTTTATAATGATGAAGAAAAAAAGCAATTCCAGCTCGAAAAGGAACAGCAAAGTAATCAAATTGTGCGCTATCAAGCGGATTTGGAAAATCTTCAAAGGGTAAATACGGAGCAAAAGGAAGAGGTTGAAAAGCTACAAGAAAAATTCACCAAGGAGTTTGAGAATCTAGCCAACAAAATACTGGATGAAAAAAGCACCAAGTTTACCGAACAGAACCAAAAAAACATCAAACAGATTTTAACTCCACTTCAAGAAAAAATCCAATTGTTCGAGAAGAAGGTGGAAGCTACCCAAAAAGAGAATATAAGTATCCACTCTGCTTTGAAAGAACAATTGCTTAATCTCCAAAATCAGAACCTGAAAATTACGCAGGAAGCTGAAAATTTGACCAAAGCATTAAAAGGAGATAGCAAAATGCAAGGGAACTGGGGGGAATTGGTACTGGAGCGGGTACTGGAAAAATCCGGATTGGAAAAGGATAGGGAGTATAGTGTACAACAGAGTTTTGCCCGTGAAGATGGAAGCCGGGTAATGCCCGACGTCATCATCCATCTCCCAGATGGAAAAAAAATGGTGGTGGATTCCAAAGTATCCCTAACCGATTACGAGCGATATACAAACGCGGACGAGGAATCCAAGGAAAAACACCTTAAAGACCATATTAGCTCACTCCGTAAGCATGTAGAACAACTTTCGGCCAAAAAGTATGAAGACCTGTACGAAATGGAAAGCCCGGATTTTGTGCTGCTTTTTGTTCCAATAGAGCCTGCCTTTGCGGTAGCAATAAACTATGACAATTCCCTTTATAACAAGGCTTTTGAACAGAATATTGTCATTGTGACCCCCTCAACATTGCTGGCCACCCTTAGGACCATAGACACAATGTGGAGCAATGAAAAACAACAAAAAAATGCCATAGAGATTGCACGCCAGGCGGGAGCGTTATACGATAAGTTCGAGGGGTTTGTAACCGACCTCACCAAGGTTGGCAAAAAAATGGATGAGGCCAAGAACGAATACAGGGGAGCTATGAACAAATTGGTAGAAGGGCGTGGTAACCTGGTCACCAGCATTGAGAAGTTGAAGAAAATGGGCGCAAAGGCTAAAAAGTCCATCCCAGAACCCATCTTAAAACGTGCCCAAGAAAACGATTACGAAGAACCCAAACTTGAATTGTAGGTAATGCGCAAATTTGTTTTCATCTTAATCGCTACTGTACTGCTAGCCGTTGCTGGATATTTTTCATTCGTTTACTATGTTCCCTTCAGTGAGGGTTACCGTTCGGGGGAATTGATTAAGTTCAGTCGGAAGGGCGTGCTAACAAAAACTTGGGAAGGACAAATCAGTCAAGGTATTTCTGGTACAAACATCTTTTCGTTTTCTGTACAGGACAGTGAATCCGAGGTTATTGAGAAAATGAAGGAATACCAGGGACGTTACGTAAAAGTGACGTACAAGGAGCGCTATGCCACGTTTTTTTGGTTGGGAGACACCAAGCATTTTATAATTGATGTTCAGTTGGAAACCTCGCCACATATACAGAATTAAAATGAAAAAGTTTAAAACGGCCAAAGAATCCAGAGTGTCCATTACGGAGTTAATGCTCCCCTCCCACTCTAATTTTGGTGGAAAAGTTCATGGGGGTCACATCCTAAATCTTATGGATCAAATTGCATTTGCATGCGCATCCAAGCATTCGCAGGCCTATTGTGTAACCGCTTCAGTGAATCGGGTGAACTTTCTAAATCCAATTGAGGTGGGTGAACTGGTGACACTTAAGGCCAGTATCAACTATACCGGTCGCACTTCAATGGTCGTTGGGGTTCGGGTAGAATCTGAAAATGTAAAGACAGGGGAAACTAAACATTGTAATTCTTCTTATTTCACCATGGTGGCCAAAGACGATAATGGGAAAAACCTTGCTGTTCCTGGACTTCAGATTGAAGATGTGAACGGACTTAGACGGTTTGCCCGAAGTAAGGAAAGAAAACTATCTGCTTCCGATCGGGATTCAAAATACAGCCCTAGAAAATTTAAGGTCAACGAATACCTTCATGTGCTGGAAGGTGAAAATGTCAAGCTGGATCTTGATTGATCATTGATGCAGCATCGGTATCCAAAAACCAAATCAACTTACCAGTTTCCGGTTGGACCAACGATGCGGGATAAGCTTCAAAACCTTCGGTTTTTTCGAGCACGGATAGCACCTTTTCCGCCTTTCCTGCTCCAGTTACAAGAAACGCCACTTCTTTAGCCCTATTGATTACTTTTCCATTCAAGGAAACTCTTTTTTGCCCCGATTCTGGATGGGTGGCCACCACACAATGGTCCTCTGCATCCCAAAGATTAATTTCATGGGGGAATATGGAAGCCGTATGCCCATCATCGCCCATGCCCAAGACAACCAAATCGAATTGCGGGATATCATCAACTCTATCCAAATTAATTTCCAAAAGATTGGCATACCGCATGGCCTCGGCAGATGGGTCATTCTCCCCAAGTACACGGTGGATGTTCCCAGTTGGCACATCGATTTTGGAAAACAAATGCTCTACGGTCATTTTATAATTGCTCTGGTCGTCCGTGGGAGGAACGCACCTTTCATCACCCCAATAAAAATGGATTTTGTTCCAATCAATTTTAGTTGAATAGTTTTCTGCTAGGATGTCAAAAATAACTTTGGGCGTACTCCCCCCGGATAGTGCCACATGAAATATGTCCTTTCCTTTCACCAAGCTTTCAAAATAACTTGAAAACGCGTTGGCCACCTCCTGTTTGTCCTTATATATTTTTAGGTCCATTGTCCCTTTAACTTTTATTCGTTCTCGACTACGCTTGAACTGACTGCTGCTAATTGTTAATTGTTAATTGTTAATTGTTAATTGAATCTAGCATATCACACAATAGCCGGGGTCATCGGCCAAATCCTGTCCCGGGTTTCGCCAATAGCCCAGGTCATCAATCAACTCATCTGCATTCTCTGGGCCCCATACCCCAGCGGCATATCCGTACATGCGCACATCCTTGCCATTTTTCCAATAATCCAGGATAGGGTCTACAAATTCCCAAGCAGCTTCCACCTCATCGGCACGTGCATAAAGTGTTGCATCGCCCTGCATGGCATCCAACAACAGGCGTTCATAGGCCTCCATAACATAGGTTTGAGCCAGACTTGAGTAGTAAAAATCCAAATTGGCTCGTTCCACTTTAAAGCCTTGGCCAGGTACCTTTACCCCAAATTTCATGAGAATACCCTCGTCTGGCTGGATTCTGATGACCAATTTATTATCTTTACTGTTGACCCCGGAGTCTTTAAAAATTTGATGATGCGGCGTCTTAAAATGGATAACCACTTCGGTTACCTTGGTCGGCATTCGTTTTGCTGTTCGTACATAGAATGGAACTCCATGCCAGCGCCAGTTATCCACATAAAACTTAATTGCGGCATAGGTTTCTGTGGTGGAATTGGGGTCTACCCCGTCTTCTTCCCTATAGCCTTTAACTTTTTGCCCATTGATTTCAGAAGCCACATACTGCGCCCTAATGGTATGGTTCCAAAGTGTTTCTTCATCTTCCATGATGCGCAGGGATTTCAACGCCTTTACTTTTTCATTTCGAATTTCTTCGGGTTGATCCCCTATCGGAGGCTCCATTACAATCAACGAAACAATCTGTAGCAAATGATTTTGGAACATATCCCGAAGCGCTCCGGATTTATCATAATATCCCCCTCTTTTTTCAACACCCACACTTTCAGCGTTGGTAATCTCTACATGGCGAATGTAATTCCGATTCCAAAGGGGTTCAAAAATGCTATTGGAGAAACGGGTCACCAATAAATTTTGAACGGTCTCTTTACCCAAATAATGGTCTATCCGATAAATCTGGGGCTCATCAAAATATTGATGAAGCCCATTGTTCAAATTTCTTGCTGTTTCCAGACTATATCCAAAGGGCTTTTCCACTATCAACCTTTTCCAACCATTATTTTGGGTATTCAAACCTGCATCGGCCAGATTCTGCGCAATGGTTTCATATAATGTTGGAGGTGTGGAAAGATAGTAGATGATATTTCCAGAAGTATCGAATTCCTCTTTCAAGGCTTCAACACGTTTTCTGAGCCCTGTATATTCGGTATCATAGGTCCCGCCTAAGTCTTCGTAAAAAATTCTGTCGGCAAAACCTTGAATGTAATTTTCTTTAAGATCCTCTATTTTTTCTTTCAAATAAGGACTTTCATATACCACCCGATTACGGAATTGTTCATCAGAAAGGTCACTTCTACTTGCACCAAGTACCACAAAATTCTCCGGTAGTTGTCTTGCCACATAGAGATTGAATATGGCGGGAATAAGTTTTCTGGCCGTTAAATCTCCGGAAGCACCAAAAATAACGAGCATTTGGTTTTCAGTCTTTTTCATCTGCGTATACGGGGTTTAGTCAATAAAGCTCAAAATAAGACCAAAGGAAATCACGATTCCATAAAAAATAGTTTGCCAGGCCTTCTTATTTTTGAGCAAGACGAATATAACGTTTATTTTAGGTTCCTAATTGGGCAGTCGCCTACTTATTAATGTCCTAACAAAAGACTTTAAAAAACGCTAAAAAATGGCAGATACGTACGATTTTGGCCTTGTGGGCCTAGGGGTAATGGGACGAAACTTTATTCTCAATGTCGCAGACAACGGTTTCACGGCTTACGGAAATGATTTGGACCAGGAAAAGGTAAACGCCCTTATTGAAGAGGGAGGCGACCCATCAAAAGTCAATGCCACCACGGAGGTTTCCGATTTTGTAAATGCTTTGAGTACCCCGAGAAAAATAATGTTGTTGGTCCCGGCAGGAAAGGTTGTAGATATCGTTATTGAAAGTCTTCTTCCCCATTTGGACAAAGGAGACATCATCATAGACGGAGGGAACTCCTTTTTTACCGATACGGACCGAAGAGAGGGTTATTTGCAGGAAAAAGGAATCAACTTTTTTGGAGCTGGGGTCTCGGGAGGTGCCAAAGGCGCAAGAAAGGGTCCGAGCATTATGCCCGGAGGTTCAAGAGAGGCCTACCAATACGTAAAACCCATTTTTGAAGCGGTATCTGCCAAATACAAAGGTGAACCTTGTGTTGCCTATCTCGGGCCAAAGTCGGCCGGCAACTACGTTAAAATGGTCCACAACGGGATTGAATACGGATTAATGCAATTGACCTCCGAGATTTATGATCTACTGAAAAAAGCTGGTGGACTTACCAACGAAGAACTTCACCAGACATACGCAGCATGGAATTCCGGTCGTCTACAATCATTCCTTGTAGAGATAACCTCGGAAATTTTTGCCCAAAAAGATGATTTGGGAGATGGACATTTAGTCGATAAAATCTTGGATAAAGCCAAACAAAAAGGTACAGGAAAATGGACTTCACAAAACGCCATGGATTTGGGAATACCCGTGCCAACCATAGATATAGCCGTGAGTATGAGGGAGATTTCGGCTCTGAAGGCCGAGCGTATTAAGGCCGATGAACTCTACGGCAGACCTAAACCAGAATCCGTGGTTAAGGATACGTTGGTGAGTCTTTCAGAAAAGGCCCTTTATTTTTCGTTCATCATGACCTATGCCCAAGGGATGCACCAATTGGCAGATGCTTCAAAAGAATACGGATATGAATTACAATTGGGTGAGATTGCCAAGATATGGAGAGCTGGATGTATTATTAGAGCAGCCCTCTTGGCCGATATCACAGAAGCTTTTCAGGCTGACGGCAACCTGCAGAATCTTTTGTTGTCTCCATCTTTTGTAAGCAAAGTTCAGGAGACTGTGAGTGCTGCCCGTGAACTTGTGTCCTACGGGGCAACCAATGGCATTCCGTTACCGGGCTTGTCCAATGCGCTCACTTATTTTGATGCGTACACCAGTGGCCGACTACCCTTAAACCTGATTCAGGCGCAAAGAGATTATTTTGGTTCACATACCTATGAACGTTTGGACCAAGAAGGGATATTCCATACGGAATGGGAGGATTAAAACACCATATACAATTTAGGCTGGTATGCCAAAGCGATTATTAGCACATTTCAACCAGTATGTATCCATTTCGGAGGAAGAATTTATGGATATTCTTCCCTATTTCGAAAGAAAAACAGCCCGTAAAAAAGAAATGATCTCCCGTGCGGGCGTTAGTTGCGATCAAACCTATTTCGTATTGGAAGGCTGCCTCAACATGTATTTTACCACCGAAAAAGGTAGTGAACGTACCGTGCAATTTGCCATAGAAAATTGGTGGCTCACGGATGATTTGGCCTATATAAACAAGCAACCTACCGAATTCAACATTCAGGCTGTGGAAAAGACTGCGTACCTGGTCATATCCCATGACCAACATATGAAACTGTTGGAGCGCTTCCCAAAACTTGAAAAGTACTTCAGGAGCATTTATCAGATAGCGTATGGCGCTTCGTTGATCAAATTCAAGTTTTTACAAGATTTGAGCAAAGAAGAAATCTATTTTCATTTTACGGAGAACTTCCCTGGTTTTGCCCAAAGGGTTCCCCAGTATCTTATTGCTTCTTTCCTTGGACTTACTCCGGAATATGTGAGCGAAATCCGTGCTAAAAGGCGTTCTTAAACCCGTTTAAGTTTTTTGATGCGAGCCTAAAATACCTTAGCATCAAAATTGAAAACGACAAAAATGGAAGAACGAGTTCAAATTAGCGAAGTTGAGCCCAATGCCTACAAAGCCATGTTCGGCTTGGAAGGATATTTGGAACAAGGAGTGCTTAGCAAATCGCATTATAAGCTTATTAAAATTAGAGCTTCCCAAATCAATGGCTGTGCATTTTGCATAGATATGCACAGTAAAGAGGCTTTAAAGTTGGGAGAAGATCAAGAACGGATTTTTTTGCTAAGCGCCTGGTGGAACTGCGATAGTTTTAGCGAGGAAGAAAAAGTTATTCTCCAGCTCACGGAAGAGGTGACCAAAATTCATGAGCATGGCCTATCCGCAGAAACTTATAAAAGGGCAATGGAATTTTTTGATGCCCACTATTTTTCTCAAATCATAATGGCTATAATTACCATCAATGCGTGGAACCGCATCGCCATAAGCACCCATGTTCCAATTCCAGAGTAAGTGCCAATAGGTCAGTCATAGTGCACATAATAGCGTAAAATAATCGCTTTGAGAATAATTTTCAAAACCTCTGACATAGGGTTGACACACCTTGGATGTAGTTTTGTTATCCAATGAAAAATAAATCAAAAAATGAACAACAATCAGCAAGTCATGGAATGGGCTCCATTCACCATCAAAGAGGACGTATCGGAAACCGAACTGTTGGAGGTCTCCAAAGCTTTGCAAACCGATTTTCTTCAAAACCTAAAAGGCTTTGTTAGAAGGGAACTTTTAATAGAGGCAGACCGGAAGTACATTGATGTAGTCTATTGGAAAAACATGGATGCAGCCCGAAGGGCAATGGATGAGGCCAAGAAAAGCCCTGCCTGCTTCGCTTATTTCTCACTCATGGAAGAGGCAGATAACCAACAGCCCAACCAGGGGGTATTTCATTATCAAATCGCAAGCAGCTATTAATCAACAAAGTCCCAATTATGGGACTTTGTTTTTCTTTCACAATTCAAAATGGTGTCACAAAACAAGGATGGACCTATAGTACATGAGGAGTACTTATTGCAAAAAACGCCAGGTAAGGGAGGTTGGACCTATGCGAGCTTGCCATCTGTGGTTCCCAACAAAAAAAATCCCTTTGGATGGGTACAGGTTAGGGGAACTATTGACGACTATTCATTAAAAAAGTACAAACTCATGCCCATGGGAAACGGGAAACTGTTCCTCCCAGTACGCGCAGAAATCCGTAAGAAAATAAACAAACATCATGGGGATTATGTGCAGATTGTGCTGTTTCTAGACGATTCCCCGCTCGAGATTCCAACCGAAATCCTAGAGTGTTTTGCCTATGAGCCCAAAGAGCTGCTTCAGACCTTTACCTCTTTTCGGGAGTGGGAGCAAAAGGCTTACTTGGATTGGATCTACGCGGCAAAACGAGAAACTACCAAGGCCGACCGTATCGCTAAAATGATGCACAGACTTTCTAAAAAGCTCACCTTCCACCAAAAGGAAGAACAAGCTTAAACCAAAATCTTTTAGCAAAATTTGCGTAACCAAATGATTACATATATATTTGTAACCAAACGGTTACTAATTAATGAGAAGAGATGTATTTCAGGCCATTGCCGACCCCGTAAGACGGGACATTATCCAACTACTCTCCAACCAGCAGCTTACGGTCAACGCGGTTGCCGAAAAGTTTGATGTCAGTAGGCCTGCAATTTCCAAACATTTAAAGATTTTGGAGGAATGTGGGATCATTTCCTTTGATCAAAAAGGCCGAGAACGCTATTGTCTCATCCAACCCAAAAACCTTATCCCCGCCTTTCTTTGGATAGATCAATACCGAAATCTATGGGAAGAAAAGTTGGATTCCTTCGAAAACTACTTAAAACAACTTCAAACCAAAAACAAGAAAAATGAGTAAACTAGACAACCCTGCAAATCGTACCCTGACCCTAGAACGAACCTTTGATGCACCCTTGGCCCTAGTATGGGAGGCTTGGACCAATCCA
The DNA here is from genome assembly GCF_900129665.1 of Flagellimonas flava. Taxonomy (GTDB): domain Bacteria; phylum Bacteroidota; class Bacteroidia; order Flavobacteriales; family Flavobacteriaceae; genus Flagellimonas; species Flagellimonas flava. The sequence goes on along the minus strand of NZ_FQWL01000001.1, from coordinate 501,141 downwards.
AAACATATTGCTAACTGGTGGGGGCCCAAAGGAATGCAGACCAAGGTACTTGAGCATGACTTTAAGGAGGGTGGGAGTTGGAAATATGCTATGACCATGCCAGATGGAAACGAGTTCATAGCCGAAGGAACATACAAGGAAATTGTTGCTCAAGAACGCATAATCTCGTCAGCGGATTTCAAACCCATGACCGAAGGCGTAGAAATCCAGGCCATTTTTAAGGCCGATGGCGATAAGACCCTTTTTACCTTCCATTGCGTGCACGAGACCGAAGAATATTGCAAGCAACAAGAGCAGATGGGCTTTTACAATGGCTGGGGCTCCGTGTTTGACCGTCTGGGAGAATTTGTACAATCCGCCTAAACCTCATTACTAGGGAATACTTAAAGGCCGCAGCTTGCGGTCTTTTTTCTTTAAATCCGTGAACCCAAAAGGGCCATTCATCAATCCGAATGCAGCATTCATAAATTCTGGTGCGAAAATTCTCATGAAACATCCCATCTTTCCAGAATAATTTCAAGTCCATTTTTATGAAAAAACATAGCTTACTCTTTAAAATGAGTGCACCCTCCATAATCGCTATTGTCATTATTATGATCTCGTGCAAAAAAGATGATGGCCCCACTCCTATTGATCCCATTGTTGGTACTTGGAAACTTACGGGTGCCTCCGTAAATGGAGTCTCCAAACTAGGGAACATCTATAGTTTTGCGCCCTGCGCCGCAGATGATCAATTTGCAATGGCAGTGGGTGCAGCTTCGGATGAAACGGGTAATCTCAGTGTCAACCTGGGTGATGTGGACTGTTATGAGCCCTCCAAAGAAAATCAAGTTGTTGAAGGTGGTAGTTGGGGCTACAAGGAGAACAAAAACAAACTTACCATTACACTACCGCAGGGAACGGGGTTTCCCATTCCGGTATTGGAAATCGGAAATATACAATTTCCTAATGATGACACGCTCACAGGAACCCTATACGCGTTAGATCTGAATATTTTTGCAGAAGCCGAGGACCTCGATATTATACTCACAAGACAATAATAAACAAGCATATGGGCAGAATCACATTGTTTTCCTGTCCTGCCTTTTTCCTTCATATTTGGTTGTTAAAAAAAAATAATTACATTTGTGGTGTTCTAGTTATCTAATACACTATAAATGCTATCGATTAAAAAACTACATTTTGCTTATTCCAATAGCCCCGCCGTGCTCTCCAATATCAACTTGAATTTCAGCACCGGCAATATCTACGGGCTTTTTGGCAAAAATGGTGAAGGCAAGAGTACTTTGTTAAAATTGATGGCCGGACTGCTGTTCCCAATGACCGGGAGCTGCAATCTTCATGGCGAACCGACCAAAAAACGACAACCCCACATTTTAAAGGATGTTTTTCTGGTACCTGAGGATTTTGAACTTCCTTCATTGCGAATAGGACAGTTTGAAAAAATAAACTCTTCATTTTACCCTAGCTTTTCTAAAACTCAGTTTTACGATTTGCTGGAGGAGTTTGGATTATCACCATCAAATACTATTTCCAAATTATCGTTTGGCCAAAAGAAAAAAGTGCTGATTGCCTTTGGTATTGCCACCAATACACCTCTGCTGCTCATGGACGAACCCACCAATGGATTGGATATTCCCTCCAAGAGTCAATTTAGAAAGGTTATGGCCTCTGCCGTGGACCAAGGAAAGTGTATTGTTATTTCTACCCATCAGGTACGAGATCTGCACAGCCTGATCAACCATGTGGTTATTCTTGACGATTCCAAGGTTTGCATGGACCTACCCCTAGAAACTATATCCGAAAATCTGTGGTTTGGTATGACTCCAAAGAAAAACCTAGAAGATGTGATTTATACCGAAAGTACCTTGGGAGGAAGAGCCATTTTGGCCAGAGGGGAACGCGATGAAACCGAAATAGACCTTGAACTTCTTTTTAATGGGGTAATAGAGGCCGGGGTGAAAATTACTGAAAGTATAAATTCAGAAACTCATGCATAAGGGATTTAGCTTCAATAGAGTGTATAAGCTCATCAAAAGGGATTTGGTGCTGTTAAGAGGAGCCCTCACCACCAGCGTTTTGGTTGCCGTTGTTTTGCTGTTCCTGTTTAGTATTTTCAATATGATATGGGACCAGCAACTCAGTACATCAGAATTTTTCGGGATTTTCGGGATTTTCTATATCCCATTGGGATTACTGTTCACATTTGCCTTGTTCCGTGAATTCAATGATTCCAAAAAGAACCATATGTATCTTATCCTTCCGGTATCCATTCCAGAACGTTTGTTTGCAAAATGGTTGACTTCAACACTGATTTATACTTTCGTTTTTTCAGTGATTGCAGTATTGGTGGGGATGTTTGCCATGATAGTCGGCATCATTGTATTCGGAGCCGATTTCACACCGATATCCTTGGTTTCGGTATCCTATTGGGACCTTCTAAAGACCTACTTTTTGGTACAGCCGGTTTTTTTGGTAGGTGCCATTACTTTCAAAAGAAATCGGGTTGGAAAAACAATACTGAGTTTGGGCGTTCTGGTCTTGTGCTTTGCCCTGCTCCATTTCATTTTATATGCTCTTTTCAATTATAGCTTGGGAGTTTTCGAAACCGACGGTCTTGGTTCCGTTGCCTTTGATAAGGCAGGTTCTGATTTTTCCAGTTTGGGGAAATGGTTTTATGTAATCCTGCTTGGACCAGTAATGCTAGCGGTCGCCTACTTTAAAATGACGGAAAAGGAGGTATAACATGGATTTCGACAATAGTAAACCGATTTATTTACAAATAGTGGACTTCTTTTATGAAAACATATTGACGAAAACTTGGCAGGAAGGTGAGCGCATCCCCTCGGTAAGAGAAGTGGCCATGATGGTTGAGGTGAATCCAAACACCGCCATACGTGCGTTCAATCATCTGCAGGACCTTGAAGTAATTTATAATAAAAGGGGGATTGGGTACTTTGTATCGGATACGGGTTATTCCAAGGTTTTGGAAGTCAAAAGAAAGGAATTCAAAGAGCAGGATTTGCCAGATGTATTTAAAAAAATGAAGCTTTTGGATGTCACCTTTGAGGAAGTCAAAAGTGCTTATAACCAACACCAAAATGAAAAAAAGTAACCTCATATTAATCGGGGCTCTGGTCGCGCTGTTCTTTTTTACGTTGCTATTTCAGTTGACGGTGCACAGTCATGTCAAAAAGGAAAAAGCAGCTATAAAACCTGTTGAAATACTGACAAGGAACAGAGACATTGACGAATTCAGCTTCATTACCGCGGACGGACCCGTCACTGTTGTTTTTACACAAAGTCCAACACGGAATTTACAATTAAAGACACCCAACTACTTTATGGATTCCATAAGTACAGTGGTTCAGAACAATATGTTAAGCATTAACTTGGGTAAGGGGTTAAAAAGCAAGGATAGTGTAGTAATACGGATTACCAACTCATCATTGGCCGGTTTACTGTTGCAATCCAAAGCCGTCTTTAATTCGGATGGTGAATTATCGGGAGATTCCCTTTCCCTCGAATTTAAGGATGAGAGTGCAGCCGATATACAACTGAATTACGGTACGATACATTATTCAAACTCATCTACGGGGCAAATCAGCCTAGAAGGCAACTTATCACAAATCAAATTAAAGGAACACATGAAAGAATAAACCACACATCAAAAAACGAACAATCATCAATCATCAATCAAAATTCATCAATCAAGAAACGAACAGTCATGAAATCAACCACTGTTTTAGGTTCCAGGGAACCTATAAAAAGACCACCCAAGTTTAGGCTCTGGTTAATGCGAGGCCTTTATTTTCTAACCTTTATTGGCTTGGCTTACGAAACTTGGGAATATCTGCTTTTTCCAACAGAACCACTGGATTATCTGAGCGGAGTTGCTTTTAGTTTTTGGGCCGCCTACGCAACTTTAATGGGAATAGGAATAAGATACCCTCTAAAAATGTTACCGTTGATTTTCCTCCAATTGGCATACAAGGCCATCTGGGCCTTAACGGTATATCCGCCCATGAAGGCCGCTGAAACCCTAACACCAGCCGGAGAATCATTCTATAGCATCTGCATTACAGCCGTAATCATAGATATTTTGGTCATCCCCTGGGGATATGTGTTTCAGGCCTACATAAAACCTTTCTTTAAGCTAAAAAGAGAACAGGTTTAATACCGGTGACAATCATCAATCATTTTTATTCATCAATCAAAAAACGAACAATCATGCAAACAAATCAAAAGATTGGAAGGACCATTGGCTTCCTATTGCTCATCATAATAGCGTTGGGCATTCCATCAGTAATTTTTAGGGGCCTTTCTTCTTCCTTGGTAAACTCTTCCGACTTTCTCTCTCTGGTTTCTGAAAACGCCATGGAAATGAGAATCGCAGTGCTTCTCGATATCATCGTCAGTGCACTTTGGATTGCCGTAGCCGCCGTTGTTTTTCCTTATCTAAAGAAATTCAACAATCAGCTCGCCTTGGCCTATATGGCCATATGGAGTGTATACTTTGGTATTATCATCTTCAGCAATATCAGTCATTTATCATTGATTTCATTAAGTCAGGAATTTGAGACAATGGGCCAGCTCAATTCGGAATATTTCACCTTGGTCGGGCGACTAAAAGTGGATGATTACTTTTGGGCCCATTTTTTTGGAATCATGCTCTATGCTTCCGCTGCCTTTATTTTCTATTACTTTTTATTCCACAAAAGATATGTGCCCAGGTTTTTATCGCTTTGGGGCATGATAGCAATCTCCATAGTTTTTGTGGCCTGTTGGTTGAATATTTTCGAGGTCGATATCAGCTTTCACTTTTTTAGCCAAAACGGACTCCACATGATTATTCTTATGGGGTGGCTGGTGGCCAAGGGTTTCTCCGAACCAAAAGCACCCTAAAAGACACCTGGATAATCCCTTCTTCTTTCAATTTAAACTTCAAAAACGAACTATTATGAATTCATCTTCAAATACCATACGAACCCGGACCAGAAGTTATACATGGTCAAATAAACTACTCTCATTTTCTGTCCAATTTTGGTTTATTGTGGCAGTCACCGGTCAGTGGATATTTGCTTTCTATGTGGCCCTGTTTTATGGTGGTGCGGCCATAGATAATGATTTTATGCGATGGAACAGGGTTCTTCCACATGGATATGTGGAGGGAGAGACCATGGGTAACATAGCCGTTGGCATCCATCTTTTGTTTGCCGTAATCGTCATGGTAGGAGGTCCACTACAATTTGTTCCAAAACTAAGAACCAAGTTTCCCGTTTTCCATCGCTGGAATGGCCGATTTTATCTAAGTGCGGCGCTGCTTATCAGTCTAAGCGGAGTTTACATGGTGGTCACCAAAGGAACCATAAGCGGTCTGGTTGGCGATATCAGCGTCAGTCTTAATGGAATCCTGATTATATGGTTTGCCGTAATGGCTTTACGAAGAGCAATCCAACGCAATTTTCAATCGCACCGGAAATGGGCACTTCGCTTATTTTTAGTCATGGCCGGGGTATGGTTTTTTAGAATCGGACTAATGTTTTGGCTCTTCGTTCATGGCAAGCCGGTAGGTTTTGACCCAGAAACGTTCCGGGGGCCATTCTTAGTGGCTTTGGGGTTTGGACAATACTTGATACCCCTAATGGTATTGGAACTCTATTTTGCTGCCCAAAAATCCAAATTGGGGTCCGTTAAAACAAGTATGGCCGCAGCCCTTGTTCTATTAACGGTAATTACCGCTTTGGGAACATTTGCTGCGACCATGGGACTGTGGCTTCCTAGGATAAGTTAAATCCTATTATTTGCTCAAATACATTTTTCTGCGGGAGTATAGGTTGTAAAAATCGTCATCCTTTAAGCTATCGATAAACAAGATGCTTTCTCCCGTACTTTTCATTTCCGGACCTAGATTTTTATTTACGTTCGGGAATTTGTTGAACGAGAATACCGGTTGTTTGATTGCATAGCCATCCAAATGCGGTTTGAAATCGAAATCCTTGATTTTCTTCTCTCCCAGCATCACCTTGGTAGCAAAATTCACATAGGGTTCCCCATAGGCTTTTGCAATAAAGGGAACTGTTCTCGATGCACGTGGATTCGCTTCGATAATGTAAACGGTATCATCCTTGATGGCAAACTGGATGTTAATCAACCCAACAGTATTAAGGGCCAAGGCAATCTTTTTTGTATGGTCCTTAATTTGCTGCATAACGAATTCCCCAAGATTGAACGGTGGCAAAGTGGCATTGGAATCCCCTGAATGAATCCCGCAGGGTTCGATGTGCTCCATGATTCCAATGATGTAAATTTCTTCACCATCACAGATAGCATCTGCCTCGGCTTCTATAGCTCCATCCAAATAATGGTCCAGTAGGAGCTTGTTGTTTGGAATACTTCGAAGGAGATCCACCACATGAGCCTCCAATTCCTCTTTGTTGATAACAATCTTCATGCCCTGTCCTCCAAGCACATAAGATGGTCTTACCAACAACGGAAAATTAAGTTCATCAGCCAGTTCCAAAGCCTCATCCGCAGTTTCCGCCACACCAAATCGTGGATAAGGAATGTTGTTATCTTTTAAAAGGGTGGAAAAACTTCCTCGATCTTCAGCCAAATCCAATGATTCAAAGCTGGTTCCAATGATATTAATACCGTATTTATCCAGTTTCTCAGCGAGCTTCAGAGCAGTTTGACCGCCCAGCTGAACTATCACCCCTTCCGGTTTTTCATGACGGATAATATCATAGATATGTTCCCAAAAAACAGGTTCAAAATAAAGCTTGTCCGCGGTGTCAAAATCTGTAGAAACCGTTTCTGGGTTACAGTTGATCATGATGGTCTCGTAACCACACTCTGCAGCGGCCAATACGCCATGGACACAGCAATAATCAAATTCAATTCCTTGCCCTATTCGATTAGGCCCCGAGCCAAGAACAACAATTTTTTTGCGGTCCGTCACTTCACTATCATTTGCCACAAAACGCTTGCCGTCCGCAGTTTCTATTTCTTCCTCAAAGGTTGAATAGTAGTACGGCGTCATAGCCTTAAACTCGGCGGCACATGTATCCACAAGCTTGTATACCCTGTTGATTCCCAACAAGGTACGCTTCTTATGGACTTCGCTTTCATAGCAATCCAACATATGGGCAATCTGGCGATCTGCAAAACCCTTTTGCTTAGCCTCCAACAAAAGGTCCTTGGGCAGACTTTCCACGGTATATTTTGAAATCTCCTGTTCCAGATAGTGCAGCTCCTCATATTGTTTTAGGAACCACATATCTATTTTGGTAATATCATGGATAGTTTTAAGCGGTATACCCAATTGAATGGCATCATATATAACAAATACCCTATCCCAACTTGGAACTCTTAATTTTTGAATGATTTTGTCGTAGTCCTTATATCCTTTGCCATCTGCACCCAATCCATTCCGCTTAATCTCCAGGGATTGTGTGGCTTTGTGCAACGCTTCCTGGAACGAGCGACCAATTCCCATTACCTCACCAACGGATTTCATTTGTAATCCCAGTGTCCTATCCGAACCTTCAAACTTATCAAAGTTCCATCGTGGGATTTTTACAATGACATAATCCAAAGTAGGCTCAAACAAAGCGGAAGTAGATTTGGTAATCTGGTTGTCCAGCTCATCCAAGGTATAGCCAATGGCCAACTTGGAAGCAATTTTTGCAATTGGATATCCGGTAGCTTTAGAAGCCAATGCAGATGAACGGGAAACCCGTGGGTTGATCTCAATGGCAATAATATCCTCTTTTTCGTCTGGGCTAACCGCAAACTGTACGTTACATCCCCCTGCAAAATCACCTATGCTCCTCATCATATGAATGGCCATATCCCGCATACGCTGATACGTTCGGTCGGAAAGTGTCATTGCCGGCGCCACAGTGATAGAGTCACCCGTATGTATACCCATTGGGTCCATATTTTCAATGGCGCAAATGATAACTACATTATCATTTTTATCACGAAGCAGCTCCAACTCATATTCTTTCCAACCCATTAGTGCCTTGTCTATCATCACCTCATGGATGGGAGAGACTTCCAAAGCCCGACTTAAAAGCTCATCAAAATCTTCAGGATCATGCACAATAGAGGCTCCTGCCCCACCCAAGGTAAAAGAAGCCCTAATTACCAATGGAAAGCCAAACTCCTGGGCAATCTCTTTTCCTTTCAGAAAGGAAGTAGCAGAGGCTTGGGGAGGCATTCCAATTCCAATTTTAAGCATCAGCTCCCTGAACTTTTCCCTATCCTCCGTAATATTGATGGCATCAATATCCACGCCAATAATCTCTACGCCAAAATCTTCCCAGATTCCTTTCTCGTCCGCTTCAATACACAAGTTTAGGGCAGTTTGCCCGCCCATGGTAGGCAATACGGCATCTATATTGGGGTGGTTCTTAAGAATCTCAATTATTGACCTGGTATTTAAGGGCTTCAAATACACATGATCCGCCATGGCGGGGTCGGTCATAATTGTAGCAGGATTGCTATTGATAAGGATGGTTTCAATACCGTCCTCACGCAATGATCTTAAAGATTGTGAACCGGAATAATCAAACTCACATGCCTGGCCAATAATGATTGGGCCAGAACCAATAATTAAAATGGATTTAAGGTCTTCTCTTTTTGGCATTCTAAATAGGGGTTGTATTATTTAAAAAAATCTTTCAAATTTCGACAAAAAAAAAGGTGCTAAACTTAAAGAAGTAGCACCTTTGTAAAAAAGTTATTGACAGTCATTATTTTTTATGACGTGGTTCAGATGAAACTGATATTTTCTTTCTTCCTTTGGCTCTTCTTCTAGCTAGAACCTTTCTTCCATTGGCAGTCGCCATGCGCTCTCTAAAACCATGTTTGTTTCTTCTCTTCCTCTTTGACGGCTGATACGTTCTTTTCATTTCGGAACTGTTTTAATGGATATTATAGTAAGGAGGTAAAACTTCCCTAAAAATTCTGGGCGCAAATATACGAAGAGTTTTTACTTTGACAAGTACATCACAAAAATATTTAAATTAGTTTTTACTACTTTTGCCTGCTCTTGATTTCGCCTAAAATTTCAACATAATTATGTTCCACAAAAATATAAAACTGGTCATTGCCGCATTGATTGTTGGTTACTCAGGATATCAATTCGTAGAAGGTTACATCGGTAATGGTATAGCCCTTATATTACTATCATTAGTATTCATTTTTCTGTACTTCAGAAATGAATTTATTCTCATGGCCTTTCTTCGTATGCGCAAACAGGACATGGAAGGCACCCAGAAATGGTTGGGTAAAATAAAGAATCCGGAAGCGGCCCTGATTAAGAAGCAACAGGGTTATTACAATTATCTACACGGTATTATCTATTCGCAAAAGAACCTTACCCAAGCAGAAAAGTATTTCAAGAAAGCATTGAAATTGGGCTTGACCATGGATTATGATGTGGCCATGGCGAAATTGAGCTTAGCCGGTATTTCCATGCAAAAGCGAAGAAAGCGGGAAGCAACACAATTACTGCAAGAAGCTAAAAAGTTGGATAAGAACAATATGCTCACAGAGCAGATTAAGATGATGCAACAGCAGATGAAGAAAATCTAAGAACTAGATTAACATCTACCTGATAAAATCCAGATTTACATATTTCCGTTACCGTCCAGCTCCCGTTTCGAGGTAATAGCCCTTCATTGGGATTTCCACCACGTATTTTTTTCTTGAGCTGTTATTAAGGTGCGGTTCCCGTAGCCATGGGTTGTGACGTTTCAGAATTTTATAGTTTATTTCGTGTAGCTTGGCAAAATCGGCCCAACTGGTCACTGCAGTATCTACTTCCACTGAAAATGTGGGTACAGCCTTATAAAAGTCCTCCTTACCTACATCGAAACCATATTTATCAGGATTGGACAGAATTTCTTTTAAGGCCAAAATCCTGAACACATAGCGACCGGTTTCCTGCCCCAACAAAAGGTCATAGTAATTATCAGCCTTCTGGATTCTCATATACTTTTGAACACCACCCGGGCCGGCATTGTATGATGCAGCAGTAAGCGTCCAAGTTCCAAAGCGTTTCTTCCATTTGTTTATGTACTCGCAAGCGGCTTGCGTGGACTTCTCAATATGATAGCGCTCATCAACATTGGTATTTACTTCCAAACCATATTCCCTGCCAGTTGCTTTCATAAAGTGCCACATTCCGGCAGCACCTTTGGGTGAGGCAACATCTATAAGGGCACTCTCCGCTACCGCTAGGTACTTAAAATCATCCGGAATTCCATTTTTGGCCAGAATGGGCTCAATGATGGGAAAGTATTTATTCGCCCGTTTCATCAAAAGCAATGCGTTTGACTGCCAATAGGTGTTCACCAAAAATTCACGGTCCACCCGTTCCATTACTTCGGGGTCTTCTATGGGTACAGGCTCGCCCGCAAAGTTCAGGTCGCTAGGTATATCAATTGCACTTATTTTATAGCCATCCGAGACATTTTTATCATCTGAGTCCCCGTCTTTTGAAGTACTCAATTCCTTTTCCGCAGCATTCGGGTCGGATTGGGTCGCAAACACAAGACTACCCAAAACGACTACCAATCCAATAACAGCTAAAATATTTTTTATGTGTTTCATGCTTCTCCTCTTTGTATGATAAAGATACTATATAGAACTGCCTTCTTCTAAAATAATTGCAGGAAGGTGTTCATTAAACCAACGTGCCCGATGTATGATCATGGTATGGGTGCCATTTTTAATTGTAATGCAATTGGAGATATTCGTAATCGGAAAAACAGCATCTTTATCACCGTGAATATGGACCAAATTAGAAGGTATGTCCTCTTGTTTCCAGTTTACAATGGCGTCTATGGCCCAATCAATATAACGCTTGTCGCGTACAGAAAGATACTTCTCATAAAGCTCCAACCTTTTGGTGGCTCGTTCGCCAAAAGCATATTTCGCCAATAGTTCTACATTGTTGACCAAACCTGTAGGTAATAACCTATGCACCTTGGTGTATTTGGCAAACAACATTTTTTTTGGGAGTTCTGAATGATGCTTAACCGCCGAAACCACGATCAACTTTTTTACCTTAAGATGTTTGGACATCTCCTGCACCAGCAGTCCCCCAAAGGACACACCAACAAGCACTACTGCTTCGTGAGCGATGAAAGAAGCCATTTTCTGTGCATATTCAGAAAATGTCATTCCCTTTTCCGGGACAAACCATTCCAATTTATAGGTATTAAAGATTTCTTGATCCAATTCCAGGCCATCAAAAATGGTTGGATTGGCAGCCATACCAGGCATCAAATAAATAGGTGTTTTTTGGTTCGACATTATAGAGCTAATGCAATTGGGGCTAGGAAATTAACAATTTTTTGACTAATTTTGTGTCCCTTTTGCAATAAGCCCCGCTGAATTTTGAACAAATAACCAAAAGGGAACATCAATTACCACTTCGGTAATTAGGCTGTGTCAATTTTAAAACAATACTATATGACAGAAATGGAAATTAATGACAATAGTTTCTTGCGCCAATTTGAAACTAGGGTTGATGGTCATTTGGCTAAAATTGAATACTCTTCTCAAGAGCGTAAAGTTTTTCTAACCAAACTGGTCATTCCGGAAGAGATTACCCAAGAAGGCTTCAAAGAAACTTTTATCAAAGCCGTTTTGCATGAAATTCAGGAAAAAAACCTAAGAGTTGTGCCCACCAGCCCTCATATTGCAGGTTTTTTAAGAAAGAACAGACAATACAAGGAGATGCTTCCGGTTGGAATTCGCATCTAAGTAATCAGGAAAATTTATTAGGGACCTCTCCAATCGGAGAGGTTTTTTTATGCCGTTACTTTTTCCGTTACAAAATTAAATCGAAACAAACCGTCTTCATCGATTTGGGTAAGCTCCACTAGATGCAGGGTGTTTACAAGGTCTGGATTCCAAGGAGCCTTTACTTTTACATAGTTTTCCGTAAATCCATGGATATACCCGGATTTATTCTCCCCTTCAAAAAGCACGGTCCTTAAAGTTCCTTGTTGACTTTCGTAAAAAGCCCTTCTTTTCTTCGCTGACAACCCCCTAAGCATTTTACTACGCTTGCTCCTCACCTTTTGCGGAACCGGATTTTCCATTTCAACAGCGAGGGTATTATCCCGCTCAGAATAGGTAAAAACGTGCAAATAAGAGATGTTCAATTCATTCAAAAAGTTGTAGGTTTCTAAAAACTGTTCCTCAGTTTCCCCCGGAAAGCCCACGATCACATCTACCCCAATACAAGCATGAGGCATCACATTTTTGATTCGATTTACCCGATCTACATATAAATTGGTCAGGTACCTTCTTCGCATTTTTTTCAGGACCTCATCACTTCCACTTTGCAATGGAATATGAAAGTGGGGTACAAAAGATGTGCTGGTTGCAACAAAATCTATGGTTTCATTCTTGAGCAGGTTTGGCTCAATAGAAGAGATTCGTAACCTATGAATCCCTTCCACCTTGTCAAGTTCCCGGACCAATTCAAAAAAGGTGTGTTCGTGTTTTTTGTTTCCAAATTCCCCTTTACCATAATCTCCAATGTTCACACCGGTGAGTACTATTTCCTTGATGCCCCTTGCAGCGATTTCAGACGCATTTTTAAGGACATTTTCCAAGGTATCACTTCGCGAAATTCCCCTCGCTAATGGAATTGTACAATAGGTACACTTATAATCGCATCCGTCCTGGACTTTTAAAAATGCCCGGGTTCTATCTCCAATGGCATAGCTTCCCACATAAAAATCAGCCTCATCTATTTCACAGGAATGTACCTCTCCCCTATCATTTTTTGAAAGGTCGTTCAGATAATCGGTAAGCTTAAACTTTTCTGTAGCGCCCAACACTAAGTCCACCCCATCCACTGCAGCCAGTTCTTCAGGTTTCAATTGGGCATAGCAGCCAAGCGCGGCGATAAAGGCATCTGGATTGCCTTTTTGGGCTTGCTTCACTATGGTCTTAAAGCGTTTATCAGCATTTTCCGTTACAGAACAAGTGTTAATAACATAGATATCCGCCCTATCCGAAAAATCCACACGATCAAAGCCCTCTCCTTCAAAACTTCTGGCAATGGTAGAAGTTTCAGAGAAATTGAGTTTACACCCCAGAGTATAAAAAGCTACTTTCTTGCGCATGATTCCGCTTAAATTTTAAGGGAGGCAAAGATAGGAATAAGTTGGAATTAAACCGTTATAAGTTATAGGGTTGCGCCAATTGGCGGTCTAATAATTCCGCCACTTTTGGGTGAGTTCAAAGATATGTTCCAGAATCCGTGCTTCAACATCATCAAATTCCTTTCCCCTTCTGGCCATCATAACTTTTGCGGCCTCAAAAGCCTTTTTAGGCATATAGGTGCTAAAACCCGAGGCTCCGCCCCAACTAAAACTAGGAATAAAATTCCTTGGAAAGCCAGGGACGTAAATATTTGAGTTGACCCCAATTACGGTTCCGGTGTTGAACATGGTATTAATGGCGGTTTTACTATGGTCTCCCATCATTAATCCGCAAAACTGAAGCCCGGTGTGGTCAAATTTTTCCGTGGCATAATTCCAAATTCTAACCTTGGCGTAGTTGTTTTTGAGGTTGGAGTTGTTGGAATCCGCGCCAATATTGCACCACTCCCCAAGCACTGCATTACCTAAATATCCTTCATGACCTTTGCTAGAATATCCAAAAATAACCGAGTTGTTGATTTCCCCACAAACCTTGCCATGTGGACCAACGGTGGTAGGGCCATAGATCTTGGCTCCCATTTTCACGATGGCATTATCACAAAGTGCAAATCCACCACGGACAAGACTCCCTTCCCAGATTTCTGCATTCTTCCCAATGTAAATAGGGCCTTTGGAAGCATTCAGTATACTGTGCTCCACAATGGCTCCTTCCTCCATAAATATATTTTCCGGGGCTATCAATTTATTGGTATCTGATATCTCCGCGCTTTTCCGCCCAGCGGTAATAAGGTCAAAATCCGCTTGAAGAGCTTCTCCATTTTTGGAAAAAATGTCCCAAGTATTATCTACCGTTAAAAGATGGCCTGTAAAAACCTTTACGCTGTAGTTGGAGAAATCGGGTTCGAGGTCGGTACCCTTGGTGCCGTAGGCAATAATCCTATCATTGAATTCAATAGCTTCTCCAGGTTGAAGCGAAAGCACCCAATCGGCCAATTCCTGATTGGGGACCACCGAACTATCTATCACTGTATTTTCGGAAGCACTAACCGTCGGATATTTTTCGGATAGATAACCTTCGGTTTTAAAGCTTGTTTCGGCCTTAAGGTATCTTTCCCATTTTTCGCGGATGGTCAAAATCCCAATTCGTATTTCAGCAACAGGTCTGGTAAATGTAAAGGGAAGCAATGCCGTCCTTCTAGGACCATCGGTAAGAATATAGTTCATAGTTACAGTTTAGTCTGTATAAAAATAAAAAACGCCCCTGATTAAAAATCAAGGGCGCTGTATTATTTATTTGGAAAACCCTATTCGGATTTCTTATCCTCTTTGCTGAACTTCTTGTATTTACTCTTGAACTTGTCAATTCTACCAGCAGTATCAACCAACTTGGTCTTACCTGTATAGTAGGGATGCGATGTTCTGGAAATTTCCAGCTTCACCAAGGGATATTCAACTCCGTCAACGCTAATAGTCTCCTTTGCCTCAGCTGTGGACTTGGTTATAAATACATCATTGTTGGACATATCCTTGAAAGCTACCAATCTATAATTTTCCGGGTGTATACCTTTTCTCATCTCCTTATTACTTAATCTCAGATTTTTCGAGGTGCAAATTTAATCATTTCTTTTTGATTGTCAACCCAAAAAACTTAAAAAAGAAAAAATCTACCTTTAGCTGTAACAAATCCCATGTGGACCGCACTAACATAACGCTATCAACCCTAAAATAAAACAAATGGAAGGAACACCAATCAAAACAGGAAAATTCTCTTTACGATTTGGCCTTATCGGCGGAATTGTGGGCATTGTATTTGGCATTATGCTCTATGTGGCAGACATGCATTACGATCGAAGTTTTACCGTCCAAGCCGTGCAATTTGGAATTTTGGCCGTATTTGTGGTCTTAGGTATTCTTCAGTTTAAAAAAGCCAATGACGGCTATTTGAAAATTGGCGAAGCACTTAAAATTGGTGCAGGTGTTGGACTCATTGCCGCCGTACTGGGAACTCTTTACTTTTTGGTCTTGTCCAATGTAATAGAACCCGATTATATGGCCAATGCCACAGAATTACAGAAAGTTAAGACATTTGAGCAAAATCCCAACCTTACCCAGGAACAATGGGACCAAGGTGTGGAATTTCAAAAGAAGCTGTTCCCAGTTTTTCTAGTCTTTGGATTAGTGATCAGTGCGCTTTTTGGATTGATCGTAGGCCTGTTTACGGGCTTAATCGTCAAAAAGGATAAACCTGCCTACTAACACAAAAAATGCTACTTTTGAAGGGAATTCGACAACGTGACAATGCAGATTTCCATTGTAATCCCTTTACTTAACGAACAAGATTCATTGAAAGAACTACACGATTGGATTGTAGATGTAATGCAGTCCAATCGATTTTCGT
This sequence comes from Flagellimonas flava, assembly GCF_900129665.1. Taxonomy (GTDB): domain Bacteria; phylum Bacteroidota; class Bacteroidia; order Flavobacteriales; family Flavobacteriaceae; genus Flagellimonas; species Flagellimonas flava. The sequence continues at coordinate 485,547 of NZ_FQWL01000001.1, read as the reverse complement.
ATGAAGTCATTTTTATCGATGATGGGAGCACGGATAATTCTTGGGAAATCATTCAAAACCTATCAAAACAAAATGCACAGGTCAAGGGTCTTCGATTTCTAAAAAACTACGGGAAGTCCCAAGCACTGCATGCAGGTTTCAATACTGCCCAAGGGGAGGTGGTGATTACTATGGATGCCGACCTTCAGGACAATCCAGAAGAAATCCCTGAGCTCTATAACATGATTAAAAAAGATGGCTATCAGGTTGTTTCGGGCTGGAAAAAGAAACGCTATGATTCAGTCATCACCAAAAACATCCCCTCCAAACTATTCAACTGGGCGGCAAGGAGGACATCCGGTGTAAAACTGCACGATTTCAATTGTGGTCTAAAGGCATTCAAAAGCGATGTCATCAAGACTATCGAAGTCCATGGTGAAATGCACCGTTATATTCCGGTTCTGGCCAAAAACGCCGGTTTTTCCAACATCACCGAAAAAGTGGTCCAACACCAAGCTCGAAAATATGGAAGCACTAAGTTTGGGGCCGAGCGTTTTATCAATGGTTTTTTGGATTTGATCACCATTTGGTTTGTATCCAAATTTGGTCGCCAGCCCATGCATCTTTTTGGTGCATTGGGGGTGCTTATGTTTTTGGTAGGATTCGGGTTTTCCATCTATTTAGGTGTTGATAAGCTTTTTATAAATCCTGCCGGACGACTCATAACAGATCGCCCTCAATTCTACATCGCCTTGGTGGCCATGATCATTGGAACACAACTCTTCTTAGCTGGATTTTTAGGTGAAATAATGGTGCGTTCCAGAAAAAATGACACTCGCTACACAATCTCCAATAAAATCAACGTTTAAGGGGGCATAATTTCAGATTCTTCGTACTTTTATCCAGCATTAAACTTCATAAATAACCTATGGATTCCATTACCACGACCGCACAAACTTGGCTTAGCGATTTTTTTGATGCCGATACCAAAAAAGAGGTTCAACATCTATTAGAGAACGATACCGAGGAACTCAAAGAACGTTTTTATAAAAACTTGGAGTTTGGCACAGGTGGTATGCGAGGAATTATGGGTGTGGGCACCAACAGGATCAACAAGTACACCCTGGGCAAGAATACACAAGGTTTAAGCAATTACCTAAGGAAAGTACACGGAGATACCGAAATAAAAGTAGTCATCGCCTACGACTGCAGGCACAATTCAGATACCTTGGCCCGCACGGTAGCGGAGATTTTCTCTGCCAACGGCATTAAGGTGTTTTTGTTCTCAGAACTGCGCACCACTCCAGAACTTTCTTTTGCGGTTAGGCACTTGGACTGCCAGGCTGGAATAGTGCTGACAGCTTCCCACAATCCCCCAGAGTACAATGGTTATAAGGTATATTGGTCAGATGGCTGTCAAATTGTTCCTCCCCAGGATGGAGAAATTATCGCTGAAATCGACGCCTTATCTTTTGAGGATATTGAACTCGATGCCAATGAAGACCTTATACAACTCATAGACAAGGATGTGGATGAAGCTTTTTTTGAAGCTTCGGTGGCAAAAGGCAGTTTTGATGCCAAGGGTAAAGAGAACTTCAAAATCGTTTTCACTTCCCTTCATGGCACTTCCATTACAGCCATTCCCGAAGTGCTCAAAAGGGCCGGCTACAATAATGTAACAGTGATTGAGGAACAAGCCAAACCTGATGGAAATTTCCCTACGGTTGAATCGCCAAATCCCGAAGAACCAGCTGCTTTGGCGATGGCCATCAAAAAAGCGGAAGAAATCGGAGCCGATATGGTGGTAGGTACCGACCCTGACAGTGATAGACTGGGAATAGCAGTTCGTAATTCTGAAGGTAGAATAGAATTGCTCAATGGTAACCAGACCATGATTATGATGACCAAGTTTTTATTGGACAAATTCAAGGAGAAAGGATTACGGGGCAATGAGTTTGTAGCTTCTACCATAGTTTCAACCCCAATGATGCAACAAATGGCGAAAACTTATGGGGTGGAATGCAAAACCTCTTTGACTGGTTTCAAATGGATTGGCAAAATGATTAAGGATTTCCCAGATTCTCAATTTATCGGAGGGGGAGAGGAAAGCTTTGGGTACATGGTGGGCGATTTTGTTCGCGATAAGGACGCCGTTACCTCTACCCTATTGGCTTGTGAAATAGGTGCGGACGCCAAAGCCAAGGGCAGCTCCTTTTATCAGGAACTGATCAATTGTTATGTACAGTTTGGGTTCTATAAGGAAAAATTAATCTCCCTCACCAAAAAAGGAATGAGCGGTGCGGAAGAAATCAAGCAAATGCTCATCGACTTTAAAGAAAATCCCGTGGATTCCGTCCAAGGGTCCAAAGTGGTTTGGATAGAGGATTACAACACTTCCATTGCCAAAAACGTACAGACCGGTGCCGAAAAACCTATTGATTTACCAAAATCCAATGTTCTTATTTACGAAACCGAGGATGGCACCCGCATCGCTGCAAGACCAAGTGGCACCGAGCCCAAGGTTAAATTTTACATGAGCACCAACGCCACCTTGGACAAGACTGAGGATTTTAAATCCGTAAATTCGCAGTTGGATGCCAAATTGGATGGCATTGTTTCGGAATTGAATTTATAGTACATGAACTATTTTAAGAAGATTCTCCGTTTTGCGGTGCCCTATCGCAAATATGGCTTTCTCAATATATTTTTCAATATTCTCTACGCACTGTTCAGCGCCTTATCCTTTGCTGCACTCATTCCCATGCTGAATGTCCTGTTCGATAAGACCAAAAGGTTAGACGAACCTCCGGTCTATGAAGGCATTGGAAAAGCTAAGGATTACTTTATGGATTACATGAATTATCAGGTGACCCAATATTCTGGAGATGAACCCATGAAGGGATTGGTATTGGTGGTAGGGCTGGTATTGGCACTCTTCCTGTTGAAGAATGTGTTCAATTACCTCGCCATGTATTTCATTACGTTTCTCCGCAATGGGGTTCTCAAGGACGTGCGTAACAAAATGTACGAAAAGATTGTGGACCTCCCCATTTCCTATTTTTCGGAAAAACGTAAGGGTGACACTATAGCCCGGATCACCTCGGATGTATTGGAAATCCAACATTCCTTTTTGTCCATCTTGGAGTTGATCGTTAGGGAGCCCCTGACCATTATTTTTACCATCATGGTCATGTTTTTGATCAGCGTGAAACTTACCATTTTCGTTTTCATTTTTATTCCCATTGCCGGCATGTTGATTTCACGTATCGGCAAATCACTAAAGCGAAAATCTGACCGTGTGCAAAAGGAACAGGGAGAGTTTTTGTCCATAGTAGAGGAAACATTGGGTGGATTAAGGGTTATTAAGGCATTTAACTCTGAGTCTCGATTTTATAAAACCTTTCAAAAGTCAACAGATCGATTTTTTAAGTTCTCGAATTCACTGTTGAATCGACAAAATTTGGCTTCCCCTACGGGAGAGTTTTTGGGGATTTTGGTCATCGGCATCCTTTTGTGGTTCGGAGGTCGTTTGGTCTTGATAGAACAAAGTTTGGATGCGGCTTCTTTCATCGCCTATATGGGACTTGCCTACAACATACTTACACCGGCCAAAGCCATTAGCAAAGCGTCCTATTCGGTTAAAAAGGGCAATGCAGCAGCAGAGCGTGTCTTGGAGGTTTTGGAATCTGAGAACCCCATTGCTGATAAGGAAAACGCCATTGAAAAATTGGATTTTGAGTCAGGCATAGAACTCAAGGCTATTTCCTTCAAATATGAAGAGGACTATGTGCTGGAAAATTTCAACTTAAAGGTTGGAAAAGGTCAAACCGTGGCCCTAGTTGGGCAATCGGGAAGCGGTAAAAGTACTATAGCAAATTTAGTGACCCGTTTTTACGATGTCAATGAAGGGGAAATTGCCATTGATGGAACCAATATCAAGGATATCAGTAAAAAATCCCTCCGAGACCTTATGGGATTGGTAACACAAGATTCCATTTTATTCAACGACACGGTAAAAAACAATATTGGACTGGGAAAGGAAGGAGCTACCGATGAAGAGATTATCGAAGCTGCCAAAGTTGCCAATGCACACGACTTCATTATGGAGTTGCCCAACGGATACAATACCAATATTGGGGATAGCGGTAATAAGTTAAGTGGAGGGCAAAAGCAAAGGTTGTCCATCGCCAGGGCCGTTTTGAAAAATCCTCCCATCATGATTTTAGATGAGGCCACTTCTGCCTTGGATACAGAAAGTGAGCGTCTGGTTCAGGATGCACTGGAAAACATGATGAAGAATCGGACCTCCATTGTAATCGCCCACCGTTTATCCACCATCCAAAATGCAGATTCCATTGTAGTCTTGAACAAAGGAAAAATTCTGGAACAGGGCACTCATGAAGAATTGATGAAATCCCAAAAAGGATATAAGAAACTGGTGGAAATGCAGACTTTGGGTTAGGTGCAAACTCAAGTTAAAGTTCAAACTCAAAACATCAAATTCCAACTTCTTTTACACCTCAACTTTCACCTTTTACGCTTCGCCTAAGACTCAAAATCAAGCTCAAATCCCAAACTCAAAATCCCTAATTCCAACATCGAACACCTGTCATCTGACACCCATCACCCCAAAAAAATTAAACCTTTTACCTTTACCATAGTCATAGCATCAAATCAACAAGAAATTGATCGCTGAGGAAACCTTAGTCGCTGAGCTAAAACATAAAGAAAGTCAAGCCAGAGCCTTTGAAGTGTTGGTCAACACCTATAAGGAACGCTTGTATTGGCATATCCGAAGGATTGTGCTGAATCATGATGATTCGGATGATGTATTGCAAAATACCTTTATCAAAGTGTACCGTAACATAGATGGCTTTAAAGGGGATAGTAAACTATACTCCTGGATCTACCGAATTGCGACAAACGAAGCTCTGACCTTTTTAAAGCAAAAATCCAGAAAGGCAGGTATCAGTGATGAAGAGTTGAAGACTGCCATGGTAGAAAACCTGCAGTCCGATGTTTATTTTGAGGGCGACGAGATCCAATTAAAGCTTCAGAAAGCTTTGGCCACCCTGCCCGACAAACAAAAGTTGGTTTTTACTATGAAGTATTTTCAGGAAATGAAATACGATGAAATATCAGAGGTGCTTGAAACCTCGGTTGGAGCCTTAAAAACCTCTTACCATTTGGCGGTAAAGAAAATTGAAACGTATCTTAAAGCCGATTAAACCTTTTTTAGGTCTAGGGGTCAAATAAAAAAGATGGGAAAGGATAAAAAAAATAAATTCAAAACTCCGGAAGGTTATTTCGATAACTTGCATGACCGACTTATGGACAGAATCCAACAGGAGGATTCACAAGAGGAAAAGTCCGTGATTCCTAAGTCTGACGGTTTTGCTGTACCCGAGACTTACTTTGAAAACTTTACTCCAAAAGTAATATCCCAACCGGAACCTCAAGAGGTTAAAGTCGTTCAACTTAAATCTTATAAGAAAATATACTACAGCATAGCTGGAGTTGCCGCAGTATTGTTGTTGTTCTTTGGACTCAATTGGAACAAGGCCGATACCCTAACTTTTGATGACTTGGCAAATTCTGAGTTGGAAGCCTATTTTGATGCTACTGATTTCAATCTTTCCTCCTATGAAATTGCCGAGGTTGTTTCCTTGGAACAAATTGAATTATCCGATATACTGGACCAGAATTTGGGCGAGGAGCAGATTTTGGAATATCTGGATGAAAATGTGGAGGATATTGAGGATTTAAACCTAGACTACAATGATTATGACTAAAAAAATACTCATATTAATTTTCAGTTTTGCCATGGGAACCACATGGTTTTATGCCCAGGGTCAGGCCCGTGAACGCATCAAAACCTTAAAAGTGGCATTTATTACGGAGCGTTTGAATCTCACTAGCCAAGAGGCGCAATCCTTCTGGCCCATATATAATGAACATGAGGAAACTTTGGAGCGGATTCGCAGAATCGAGCGTTTGGAACTTCGTTCCCAAATATCAATCATTCAGGATTTATCAGACAATGAGTCTTCTACCTTATTGACCAAGTTTTTGGACGTTCAAAAAGAAAAGCATGAGGCCCAAAGGGAATTCATCTCTAAGATTAAAAATGTGATTTCTCCCAAAAAAACCCTGCTGCTGCTGAAGGCTGAAGAAGATTTTAAAAAGCGATTGTTACAGCAAATGCGAAAACGTAGGGGTGGCGGATAATCCCCTGTTTCGATGAAATACACAAGAAAGGAGCCAATTGGCTCCTTTTTTAATTAAACCTTTCTATAAAACCATGGTCAAAGAACCAGAAACCATAAAAATCTACATTATGAAAGCGTTAAAAACAATATTGATTAGCATGGCACTTTTAGGGACTATGGTAGCCAGTGCACAAAAAGCGGTGGTACGCATATATCCCAAACACGGAACCGTTGTAACCACTATTAAAAAACCTAGGGTTGTAGTGCATAAAAAAACAAATTTTTACTTCGCCGATGGCGTATGGTACAAAGCCCGCGGAAAAAGATATGTGGTTTGCGCCGCCCCAAACGGAATACGGGTTAAAAGACTTCCAAGAGCGCGAAGGGTTGTGGTTGTAAATGGAAGAAAACTCTACAAATATAGAGGTGTTTGGTATAAAAAATCAGGTCGCCATTATGTGGTGGTCAACGTTTAGGTTGGTTTGGTTAGTAGTTAGAAAAGAGCGGCGATATTCTCGTCGCTTTTTTATTTGAATATCAACCTGGCAATTCTATTTCTGCCTGATGCATAGGCAACGGTATCGTTCAAAAAACGAAGAGCGTAAAAGCCTTCATCGCTGAGCTGTTTCCAGTGCTGCCCAGAATCTTGGGAATAGGAAATTCCGGTAAATCCTACCGCCACCAATCCTGCACCATCCGAGTTGGGCAGATACTGCACACAGCTTTTATAGTTGGGTTCCTCCCCATCGGCAACCAATTGCCAAGTAGCGCCCCCATCGCGGGTAATAATTTTATTGGCTTTGTTGGATTGGGGTTGGGTATAGTCCCCTCCAATGGCGAACCCGATTCTTTCATCGTAAAAATTAATGGAATAAATTCCTTCGGCCGGCTTCTCATTGACAATTGGAGTCGCTGTTTTTGACCATGTTTTACCCTTGTCCATAGATTTATAAACAGCACCAGCCGTTGTAGCTACCCACGCACTGTTACCAACAATGGCAATATTGGTGTTGCTGGCCGCAAAGGCCCCTTCACCTTCATCCGCTTCTGGTAATTGAGAGCACGGTAATTTGCTCCAGGTGTTTCCCCCATCCCGTGTTATGATGATGGACAAGCACCCATCCATGCTATCCCCAATGGCTATACCTTCCCTATCGTTCCAAAACTTCATGGAATCATAAAAAACACCTTCACCTTCCTCTTTGTATACCAACTCCATAGTTCCCGAATCTCCAGTTTTATAAAGCAAGGCAGGATTTCCAGCCGAAAGCATAAAAAAGTCCGATGCCGTCTTTCCCACTGCCCTGAATTCAGGATAAAGAGTATCATAGGCTTGTACATTGGCTCGTACGGTATGGGTGATAACATCCACGGTTCCATACACCCCTCCACTCCCAGCAAAAGCCAATGTTTTATCATCCAAAAATTCAATGGCCCTTATACTTACCGAATCTTCAAAAACGGTCTTGATTTTAACTGAGGAAAAGTGTTTTGGTTTTTCCTTTTTTGAACAGGCTGCAATCAAAATAAATACAGTAAGTAATGGGAAGTATTTCATGTAGATGTGTTTGCCCAAATGTAATTGGAATCTTATTAGAAACCATACCTTTGCATTTCTTAATTTTTAGGATGCGATTACACCGAAACCTAGTTTTTGCGGTTATAGATGCGCTGCATTATATTTTTAATGAACGTGGATACGCCGACAAGGTCATTGAAAAAGTACTGAAGTACGATAAGCGCTGGGGTGCTAGAGACCGTGGTTTTATTGCTGAAACCACATATGACATTGTTCGATGGAAGCGGCTTTATGCCACCATCTCCGAAGTCTACGAGCCTTATACCCGAGAAGATTTATTCCGATTGTTTGCCGTTTGGTGCGTATTGAAAGGAATTCGGATACCCGATTGGAAGCAATTGGAAGGTACTCCCGAACGTAGAATCAAGGGAAAATTTGACGAACTTTCAAAAATCCGAAAGATAAAGGAATCCATTCCAGATTGGATGGATGAATTGGGAGAAGAAGCTTTGGGGGCTAAACTTTGGAGTCAGGAAATTACAGCCCTTAACAAGCAGGCCTCTGTAATTCTTCGCACAAATACCCTTCGAATTAAAAGGGAACAGCTACAGATTTTATTGGCCAAAAATGACATCGAAACTGAGCCTATTGAAGGCTATCCAGACGCCTTGGAATTGCCCATACGTAAAAATGTTTTTGCAACGGAAGCATTTAAAGAAGGGTTATTCGAAGTCCAGGATGCCTCTTCGCAACTGGTCGCCCCCTTTCTTGAAGTAAAACCTGGGCAACGTGTTGTGGACGCGTGTGCTGGGGCCGGTGGTAAAACCTTGCATCTAGCATCCCAAATGGAAAACAAGGGCCAGCTTATTGCCCTCGATATCTATGAGAGCAAATTGAAAAAACTTAAAGTGCGGGCTCGCCGAAATGGGGTTCACAATGTGGAAACCAGGGCTATAGATTCTACCAAGGTCATCAAAAAACTGTACAATAGCGCAGACCGCTTGTTATTGGACGCTCCATGCTCCGGATTAGGAGTCTTGCGGCGTAACCCAGATTCCAAATGGAAGTTAGAACCTGATTTTATTACCAGAATTATGGGGGTTCAGCAGGAAATTCTCCAGAACTATAGTAAAATGGTGAAATCAGGCGGACAGATGGTATACGCCACCTGCTCCATTTTACCCCAAGAAAACGCAGACCAAGTTGCTAAATTTCTTGATTCGGAAGCGGGTAGTGGTTTTGAATTTATCAAAGAGCAGAACATTTATGCCTCCAAAAGCGGATATGACGGTTTCTATATGGCCTTGCTCAAGAAACAATGAGCAATTGGCAATGAATAATCTAATATTCGATCCGTCCAAATTCCTAAAGTTAACACATACCCTCCCCATCAACCTTTAACCTCGTGACCATTTACCTTTCCTGCACGGTATATTTGATTTATGTAAATTTGACACATGGCCAAACGTGTTTCCATCGAGGAGTTTTACAACTCAAGTCAAAACCGTATTCCTGAAGGTCTTAAAACAGGGATAGGTCATTTTAACGTATTTAAGTTGGATGAGTTTGCAGGGCCCAAGCCAAAACCAATGCCTTTCAACAGGAGGGATTACTTTAAAATCAGTCTGGTTTCTGGCAAAAGCAGGGTGCACTATGCAGACAAAACCGTACCTGTTGACAAACATGTGTTGGTTTTCTCCAATCCCCAGATTCCCTATAATTGGGAGCAATTGGACGAGCAACTGACAGGCTTTTTTTGTGTATTCACGGAAACTTTTTTTCATCAATATGGGAATTTATTGGGGTATCCCGTTTTCCAACCAGGTGGACAACCTGTATTTCAGTTAACTGATGACGAGGTGAACAGTTTTGCTCCCATATTTCAGCGGATGTTTACTGAAATAAGCTCTGATTATGCTTACAAGTACGACAGTTTAAGAAATTTAGTTTTCGAATTAATTCACAATGCCATGAAGTTGCAACCTGCCAATTCGGTAAGTCATCTTCATAGTAATGCGTCAGAACGCATCGCCTCCTTGTTCCATGAATTGTTGGAAAGGCAGTTTCCCATAGAAAATCCCAACCAACGAATGGGATTGCGTACTCCTTCAGATTTTGCCGACCAACTAAGTATCCATATCAATCACTTGAATAGGGCGTTAAAGGAATCTGGTGAAAAAAGTACATCGGCCCTCATTGCCGATAGAGTGGTTCAAGAGGCAAAGATTCTTATTAGACACACCAACTGGAATATTTCCGAAATTGGTTTTGCCCTTGGTTTTGAGGAAACAGCCCATTTTTCCAATTTCTTTAAAAAACATACCGGTCTCTCCCCACTTAACTTCCGTAAACAGGAAATTGTTTGATTTTCGCAAATTTTAGATTGACACTCGCAAACCAATCCTGATTCCCAACCAGAACTTTGCAGTATTCAATTTTAAAAACAAAAACTATGGATACTAAAATTGCTTTGATTACAGGCGGAAGTCGGGGTTTGGGAAGGGATATGGCCCTCAGAATAGCTGATCGCGGCCTTAACGTGGTTATCACCTACCATTCAAATGTTTCCGCGGCAGAGGAAACACTGGCTGAAATAGAAAAAAGAGGTGTAAAGGGAATTGCCCTGCAATTGGATACTAGGGAAACCTCATCTTTCGGGGAATTTAAAATTCGCTTGAAAAAAGAACTACTGGCAAGCTTTGACTCCAGCTCATTTGATTTTCTGGTCAATAATGCGGGTTTTGGTTATCATGCGTCAATAGCGGAAACTGCAGAAAAAGACTTTGATAATTTAGTGAATGTCCACTTCAAGGGAGTTTATTTTCTAACCCAAACCCTGCTTCCAGTTTTAAATGATGGCGGGGGCATAGTCAATATTTCAAGTGGGCTGGCTAGATTTTCTTTTCCAGGTTATGCCGCCTACGGGGCCATGAAGGGGGCTGTGGAAGTTTTTACCCGCTACCTTGCCAAAGAGCTTGGGGAGCGACAAATTAGGGCCAATACAGTTGCTCCAGGCGCTATAAACACGGATTTCAACAAAGAACGCTTTGAACAAATGCCCCAGGTAGTAGATTACATTGCCAATTTAACCGCGTTAGGACGAGTTGGTGAAAGTGAAGATATTGGGGGAGTCGTGGCCTTTTTATGTACCGAAGAAGCCCGCTGGGTCAACGGCCAGCGGCTGGAAGCTTCTGGAGGTATGTTCGTTTAACAAAAAAAGGCCCCTTTTGGGGCTTTTTTTATTCCCATTTACCAACTAACACGGGATTAAATCCCACTATCAACATAAAAGGTTGAAAACTGCTTTGACTCAACCCAAAAAATCGAGTATAAAACTGTAAATTTGCACTTTCTCAAACCGCTCAATTGATACATTGATATGATTCAATTCTTTGGGGACCAGACCACAAAAGTGTTTGCTGTCCAAACCGCTCAAGAAATTGCACCAGAAGACATTACAAAACTAACATGGTTGTTCGGCAACCAACCTAAGATAAACGCGGCGTCTCTTGACGCCTTTTTTATTGGGCCACGCTCCGCTATGATTACCCCATGGAGCACCAATGCCACGGAAATTACCCAAAATATGGGCATTCCAGGAATTCTTAGAATTGAAGAGTTCCATACTGTGTATAAAAATCATGACGATTACGACCCCATGCTTTTTCAGAAGTATGAGGGCCTTAATCAAGAAATCTATACCATTGACATAGTTCCAGAATCGATTTTGGAAATTGATGATATTGCAGCCTATAATGAAAAAGAAGGTTTAGCGCTAAGTGGGGAGGAAATCGGGTATTTGGAGGAGCTGGCAAAAAAAATTGGCAGGAAGCTCACAGATTCGGAAGTTTTTGGTTTCAGTCAAGTAAATTCCGAGCACTGCAGGCACAAAATTTTCAACGGTACCTTCGTGATTGATGGGGAAGAAAAACCGAGTTCGCTTTTTAAGATGATCAAAAAGACGTCGGAAGAAAACCCCAATGGTATTGTGTCAGCTTACAAAGACAATGTTGCCTTTATAGAGGGGCCCAAAGCAACACAATTCGCTCCAAAAACGGCTGACCAACCTGATTTCTATGAAGAATCCTCTTTTAATTCTGTCTTATCCCTAAAAGCGGAGACTCATAATTTTCCAACTACGGTTGAACCATTTAACGGAGCAGCTACGGGGTCCGGCGGTGAAATACGAGATCGCTTGGCAGGTGGAAAAGGTTCACTTCCCTTGGCAGGAACCGCTGTTTATATGACTTCATACTCGAGGTTGGAGGAAAATCGACCTTGGGAAAAAGGAATGGAAGAACGGGAATGGCTCTACCAAACCCCTATGGATATTCTGATAAAGGCGTCAAACGGAGCCTCTGATTTTGGGAACAAATTTGGGCAACCCCTCATTGCTGGCTCGGTACTTACCTTTGAACATCAGGAGGATGCTCGAAAATTAGGCTTTGATAAGGTAATCATGCTTGCGGGCGGAATCGGTTACGGAAAAAAAGAGCAGGCACTCAAGGACATTCCTAAAAAGGAAGATCGAATTGTAATCCTTGGTGGTGACAATTATAGAATTGGTATGGGTGGTGCCGCTGTTTCCAGTGCAGATACAGGGGAGTTCAGCTCAGCTATCGAGCTTAATGCCGTACAACGCTCAAATCCCGAGATGCAAAAAAGAGCCTCCAATGCCATTCGGGGGCTTTTGGAAAGTCATGATAACCCAATTGTTTCTATACACGATCATGGAGCAGGTGGACATTTGAACTGCCTATCAGAACTCGTGGAAGAAACCGGAGGAACCATCAATACGGACAAACTGCCCGTTGGTGATCCAACGCTATCGGCCAAAGAGCTTATTGGAAACGAGTCCCAAGAGCGAATGGGTTTGGTGATCGGTCAAAAAGACATGGGTCTCCTGGACCGTGTAGCTGCTAGGGAACGTTCCCCCATGTACGATGTTGGCGTGGTTACAGGTGACCATCGGTTCACTTTCACCTCCAAAAAAACTGGTGAAAAACCTATGGATCTAGAACTTTCAGATATGTTTGGGAGCTCTCCCAAAACTATCATGGAAGATACAAGTATCTCCAGAAATTATCCTCCACTAGCATACTCCCTAGAGCATTTCCATGAATACCTTGAACAAGTGCTCCAATTGGAAGCAGTGGCCTGTAAAGACTGGTTAACAAACAAGGTGGACCGCTGTGTTGGAGGCCGGGTTGCCAAACAGCAATGCGCAGGTCCTTTGCAGCTCCCATTGAACAACTGTGGGGTGATGGCACTGGATTTTAAGGGAAAAGAAGGCATTGCCACCAGCATTGGACATTCCCCTGTTTCGGCTTTGGTGGACCCAGTGGCAGGAAGTCGCAACAGTATAGCCGAAGCACTGACCAATATCGTCTGGGCTCCCTTGCAGGACGGAATGCAATCTGTTTCCCTATCGGCCAACTGGATGTGGCCCTGCAAGAATGAAGGGGAAGACGCACGACTCTATGAGGCCGTACAGGCAGTTTCGGACTTTTCTATAGCTCTGGGCATTAACGTGCCCACAGGAAAGGACTCGCTTTCCATGAAGCAGAAATACAAGGATGAAGAAGTAATTTCTCCTGGGACTGTGATTATCTCAGCTGCGGCGCATTGCAATGACCTTAATACCATTGTGGAGCCAGTACTGCAAAATAAGGGCGGGGCTATCTATTATATCAATATTTCACAGGATGGACATAAACTGGGAGGTTCTTCATTTGCCCAAATTCTGAATGAAATTGGAAACGAAGCGCCTAACGTTAAAGACGCAGCCTATTTGAAAAAAGTGTTCAACACCATTCAATCGCTAATCAAAAAAGGTAAGATTTTAGCAGGGCACGATGTGGCTTCCGGGGGCCTAATAACCACCCTTTTGGAAATGTGCTTCGCGGATATTGAACTTGGTGCACAACTCGATTTATCAGGAATTGGTGAATCAGATAGTATAAAATTACTTTTTGCCGAAAATGCTGGGATTGTATTCCAAGCTTCGGATGATTCCATAGAAAAAGAATTGCAAGAAGCTGGAATCAATTTTAAAAAAATTGGTTCTGTCACAAAAGGAAATGAGCTTACCATTAAGAATCATGGGATCGAAATTGGTTTGAACATCGCTTCCCTAAGAGACACTTGGTTTAAAACATCCTACCTCTTGGATGACCAACAAACGGCCAATGGTTTGGCCAAGCAACGTTACAGCAATTATAAAAACCAGTCACTCCAATACCAATTTCCAAGTGATTTTGACGGCGCTTTACCCCAATTGGAGCAACCCCATGGACAACGACCAAAAGCGGCCATTATTCGTGAGAAAGGAAGTAATTCGGAACGGGAGATGGCCAATGCCATGTTTTTGGCCGGGTTCGATGTAAAAGATGTGCACATGACCGACCTTATCTCTGGCCGTGAGACTTTGGAGGATATTCAGTTTATTGGTGCAGTTGGAGGTTTTTCCAATTCCGACGTGTTGGGCAGTGCCAAGGGATGGGCTGGAGCTTTCAAATACAATGAAAAAGCCAACAAGACATTGAAAGATTTTTTTGCCAGACCGGATACCCTTTCCATCGGTATCTGTAATGGCTGCCAGCTGTTCATGGAGCTTGATTTGATCAATCCGGAACACGACGAACATGGTAAAATGACCTACAATGATTCTGGAAAGCACGAGAGCAGTTTTACCTCGGTCAAAATCCAGAAAAACAACTCGGTAATGTTAGGTTCCATGGAAGGAACTACTTTGGGGGTATGGATTTCCCACGGTGAAGGAAAGTTTAGTTTGCCACATCCCGAAGACCAGTACGACATTGTCGCTAAATATGGTTATGAGGGCTACCCGGCAAATCCGAATGGCAGTGATTTCAACACCGCCATGCTATGCGACAAAACTGGAAGACATTTGGTGACCATGCCGCATATTGAACGTTCCACCTTCCCTTGGAACTGGGCGCACTATCCTAAAGATCGGGATGATAAGGTTTCACCATGGTTACAAGCCTTTGTGAATGCCAGAAAATGGGTAGAGGAAAACAACTAGACAACCTATGAAGTGAAATTCACTACATTAGAAAAGTTCCTGTCAAATTGTAGAACGATATAACATTATAATTGTGCCAAACATCATACGCCAAGCTACACTGGAAGACGTTCCCGCAATTGTTGGAATGCTGGCGAATGATAAATTGGGGGCGCAAAGGGAGGATTTCAAAGACCCACTCCCAGATGCATACCTTGAAGCCTTTGATCGCATCTCCAAGGATTCCAACCAAGAATTAATGGTATTGGAGGATAGCAGAACTATGGTAATTGGAACACTCCAGCTTTCGTTCATTCCGTACCTCACCTATCAAGGAGGAATTAGAGCGCAAATAGAGGCTGTTCGAGTTCATGAAAGCTTTAGAGGCCAAGGATTGGGAAAAATGTTGTTCGAGTGGGCCATACAACGTTCCAAGGAAAAGGGTGCTCATGTGGTACAACTTACTACGGATAAAAAGCGACCGGAAGCCTTGGCATTTTATAAATCCCTAGGGTTTTTGGATACCCATGAGGGAATGAAGCTTCATCTAAAAGCTAAAACCTGAATTATGTCTTTTGGTGCCCTTCTTCAAAACGTATCAAAACATATAGAACTTACTGCCATAGAGCAAGAATTATTTACCACCTTTTTGACAGAAAAGAAACTAGAAAAAGGGGCAATCGTTCTAGAGCAGGGTGGAATATGCAATGCCATTCATTTTGTGAATGAGGGAATTCTTAGGGCTTATTTTCTTAGTGAAGAGGGCAAGGAAACCACCGTAATGTTTGCCATTAGCGACTGGTGGATTACCGATATGCATGCCTTTACCACCCACAAAAAAAGCCTACTCACCATTCAGGCTCTTGAAAAGTCCTCAATTTTATCATTGTCAAAGGCCAACTTCGATAAACTACTTATTGAGATTCCCAAATTGGAGCGTTTTTTTCGAATTCTGATGCAAAACGCCTACATCCGTGAACAACTTCGAGGATTGGACAACCTCTCACTTCCAGCCAAACAGAAATACGCCATCTTTATGGAAAAGTATCCTTCCATTGCCAAATTATTGACACAAAAACAGATTGCTTCGTATTTGGGCATCACTCCAGAATTTTTAAGTATTATCAGAGCTGACTCCTAGATTTGAATTTCTTAAACTACATTATTTGTGTTAGGATTGTTTGGACGTTCCTTTACCCAAAATGATTTATTATGATGATTTTAATAGCCGGTCCATATCGCAGCGGCACCAACAACGACCCGGAATTAATGCAAAGAAATCTTGAACGACTCGAGGCCATGGCCCTCCCCTTGTTTCGAATGGGCCATATGCCCATCATTGGGGAATGGCTGGCCCTACCTTTGTTAAAGTTGGCCGGGGCCAAGGCACCCGGAGATGAAGTCTGGCAAGAAATCCAATATCCGGCGGCGCATAGAATGCTTTTGAAATGCGATGCGGTGCTACGTATCGATGGAGCTTCCAAAGGTGCCGACCAAGATGTGGAAGTAGCCAAAAAGCATGGTTTGAAAATTTATTATAGCCTGGATGAAATTCCTATTTCCAGCAGCTAGTGCGGCCAGGTTATTCCAAAAATTCGTTTCTAAATGGATTGGAAAACTTTTCATCCTGAATGAAAAGTTCATCGGTTAGGGTCAATAAAAAATCTTCCAAGGCTTGAATATCATCCTCCGAAAGATTTAGTCGGCGGACATTTCCACCTTGCACCCTAAGTCGGTTATCCAAAGTTGCACTGTTTTGCACCCCAGTATTATAGTGTTCGATTACCTCCCTAAGGGTGGCAAAACGACCATCGTGCATATAGGGTGCCGTAAGAGCGATATTTCGTAGGGAAGGTACCTTGAATTCCCCATTCTGATTATTGTTGTTAGTTACTCCACCCACTCCCAAATCAGTAAAGGTAGCGTCCAAGCCATTGTTCCGGGCGGCATCCCCGACTTGGGCATTGGTATGATGGCATTCCGAGCAGTTGGTCATATTGCTATTAAAAAGTTGTTTCCCCCTATTCTCGGAAGCAGTGAAATTTGGGAAGTTCTGGTTGGGGTTATTGGATTGGGCCAAACCTTCATCAAATTTTGATTGATAAGACACCATGGAACGCACAAATTGGGCAAGAGCCAAAGAAATCCGATTGCTTGTCACCGTCTCATCACCAAAGGCCAATCGAAACAAGACCTGATAATAAGCCTCATTGGCTAGCTTCGATTCCAATTCCTCAAGAGAAAGGCCCATTTCCACTGCATCCTGAATTGGAAGCAGCACTTGGGCTTCCAAACTGGCGGCACGCTCGTCCCAAAAGAATCTTCCATTGTCATAAAACCGGGCGTTGGCAAGCCCCATGGAGTTTCTGCCGGTAAGTCCGCCCTCAAATCCGGTACTAAACTGGTCGGGGTCCGAAAACCCATTTTCCTGAAGGTGGCACGAGGCACAAGAAATAGTGTTGTTGGCAGATAATCTTACATCATAAAACAATACGCGGCCCAATGTAGCACCAGGGTTGGAAACGGGATTGTTGGCCGGAGTGTTATCTTCCCCGTTAAGATTATTGTTTAGAAAAAAATTGGGCAAACCACCATCGTAGATAAAAAAACTATCAGGAAGATCTAGTGTTGTATTTAAAATGGCCAGGTCCTCTTCACTAATATCGCCAACATCCGTCATGGGGTCTGTCGGTTCTTCGTCATTGTTTTGATCATCATCATTTTGAACTGTGTCAGGTAGATCTAGGATTTCCTCGGAATAATCGCTTGAGCAAGAGGCCAAAACAACCATTAAAATAAATGTCACGACATTAAAATTACTTTTCATAATCAGGGGGTTTAGGAATTCTACAAAAAGTAATTTTCTATATAAGCGATAGTATCTGTTCTTATTTTGATGCTTATTTTTCCAAAAACTTGCGCCCTTGCAAAAAATGGGTTTTTAACAAGTAAATAGGCTTCTAATTGAATTTTCCATTTTAAAATCCGGCATCCTTTCCCTATTTTGCAATTACTTTACAGAAACTTACTATGCAAACAGTTACCAGATTATTTGATTTTCCATATTACCAATTGGAAAAATTCCCCCTTAAAAATTCGCTGGTCACCAAATACAACGGCAAGTGGGAAGCTACTTCCACCCAAGCCTATATAGATCAGGCAAATGCCGTGAGCAGGGCCTTGCTGCGAATGGGGGTTAAACCAAACGACAAGATTGCCGTAATCTCCATGAACAACCGAACGGAATGGAACATCATGGATATTGGCATCCTTCAGATTGGAGCACAAAATGTACCGATATATCCGACCATATCAGCCTCCGATTACGAATATGTGCTCAACCATTCCGAAGCCAAGTACTGTTTTGTTTCTTGTGGTGAGGTCCTGGAAAAGGTTTTGGAAGTTTCTTCCAAAATCAAGAATCTAAGGGACGTGTATTCCTTTGACAACCTTGGTAATTGCAAGAATTGGAAAGAGGTTTTGGAACTGGGAGCTGATGATTCCAACCAGGAAGAGGTAGAAAAACTAAAGGCCCAGGTAACACCCAATGACCTTGCCACCTTAATTTATACCTCCGGAACCACTGGTAGACCGAAAGGGGTAATGCTATCGCACGATAATTTGGTCAGCAATGCCATAGAGAGCTCAAAACGGTTTCCCATTGTGGATGGAGAGACCAAGTCTTTGAGTTTTCTACCGCTATGCCATGTATACGAACGTATGCTGATTTACTTGTATCAATACAGGGGAGTGGCCATACATTATGCGGAATCACTGGAAACCATCAGCGACAATCTAAAGGAAACCTGTCCGCATGTGATGACAGCCGTACCACGACTCCTGGAAAAGGTATACGACAAAATAATCGCCAAGGGTGCTGCCCTTAGTGGTATCAAAAAGAAATTATTCTTCTGGGCCGTTGAAGTGGGATTAAAATACGAACCCTATGGTCAGAATGGCTGGTGGTACGAAAAGAAATTGGCCTTGGCCCGTAAACTCATTTTCAGCAAATGGAAGGAAGGGCTTGGTGGCAACCTCAAGTTAATAGCCTCTGGTAGCGCGGCCCTACAACCCCGATTGGCACGTATTTTCAATGCGGCGGAAATGGGTGTTATGGAAGGCTACGGGCTCACCGAGACTTCTCCTGTGGTTTCCGTAAACGATATGCGTGAAAGCGGTTTTAAAATTGGTACCGTAGGTAGGCCTATTGCAAGAACAGAAGTTAAAATTGCCGATGACGGCGAAATCTGCATCAAAGGGCCACAAGTCATGCAGGGCTATTACAAAGACCCAGAAAAAACGTCCGAGGTGCTCAAAGATGGTTATTTCCACACGGGAGATATTGGCGAAGTGGATGCCGATGGCTTCCTAAAAATAACCGATCGTAAAAAAGAGATGTTCAAAACCTCTGGTGGAAAATATGTGGCTCCACAATTGTTGGAAAACCGATTTAAGCAATCCCGATTTATAGAACAGATCATGGTGGTGGGCGAAGGCGAAAAAATGCCTGCTGCACTTATACAGCCCAACTTTGAATTTTTACACGAATGGGCCAACCGTCATGAAGTGACCATTGGTGCCAATTCGGATATCATTTTAAACGACAAGGTAATTTCCCGCATCCAGGAAGAAGTGGATATGGCCAATGAGGAGTTTGCCAAGTGGGAAAAGGTAAAGCAGTTTAGGCTTACCCCAGATGTATGGAGTGTGGACGATGGCCACTTGACCCCCACCATGAAACTCCGCCGCAAAATTGTTAAAGAAAAGTATTTGGACCTCTATAACAGTATTTATGGAGGTTAGAAGTTACTAACTATCCAACCAAAAAAGGAACCCTCCGCTTTGCGGAGGGTTTTTATTTTCCATAATGGTATCGACAAGAAGCAATCATCAACTTCCCATCCTCAAATTTATAGATCAACCGATGTTCAGAAGTTATTCTTCTTGACCAATAACCTTGTAAATCACCCTTCAATGCCTCAGGTTTCCCTATTCCCTCAAAAGGAGTACGCTGGCAAGATTTAATCAGATCATTGATTCTTTGAGCTATCTTTTTATCGGTCCTTTGCCAATATAGATAGTCTGCCCAGGAAGACGCCGACCAGAGTATTGACATTTATTCGATCAAGTCTTTTTGAACACCTTTTCCAGATTCCAATTCCTTTATGGATTCCAAAAGCACATCGCGATTTTTACCGGAGAGCAAATAAGCGGTCTCTTTAAGGGAGTTATATTCGTCCAAGGAAATCAAAACCAAATCCTTGCCGTTCTTACGTTTAATGACAATATCACTGACATCATTGACCACTTTGTCTAACCAATATTTCAGATTGGCTCTAAAATCTGTATAATTTACGGTTTCCATTCCGTAAAGATAATAAAACGTACGCATATAAGTACTTATTTTTAGGGTTGAGGAGCCCTCCACTTTGCGGAAGGTTTTATTTTCCATACCCACACATCCCTGATTTCGCTGCCCGAAATCTTCCCTTCTCAAGAAGGGAGTTTTCTAAAAGGGATCGAATGGTGCTCCCCTCTTGAGAGGGGTTAGGGGTGTGTTGCTATAATATAGCTCTCAATAATTACTTTACAACAATTGAATAAGCGGTTGCATTCATACCTTCGCCGCCTGCTAAATCGATTGCCGAACTATCTTGTCTGCTCCAAAATTTAGCTACCTTATCTATTTCATGCCAACCGGCATAATAGATTTCACCATCGCCTTCGTAAACATAAATTGACTCCAATACCACCCCATTGGTGTCCGACAACATAACCTCATTTCCGTTTTCCCATATAGAGCCATAAGAACTATTTTGGGAATACTGTACCCCACCTATATATTGGTCTCCAGATTCGGTTATAAAAATAGAAGTTGCATAGGAGCCATTTTCTGATGGCAATTCAAAAGGATTGCCGTTTTCCCATAGGGTGCCCTTGCCTCCTTCACTTCCAACAACGTATACATTCCCGCCCTGGACTTCGATATCGTTTGCATTGGAATAGATGCCTTCTTTAGACCATTGCTCTACGACGCCATCAACCAAAACATAGGCTGTCAAGTTTTCGTCACCTGTGGCATATACTGTTCCACTGTCTTCATCAACGGTTATAGCTCTTAAATATCCACCAGCTCCTTCGACCTCATGTAGGGTATGCAACACGTTTCCATTTCTCCACAATACTCCCAATCGCTCATTAAGATTACTATCAAAGGCGGAACCGACCACAAAAACATCACCCGCTTTTGTCACATAAATGCCATGTGCATCTGATTCCAGATAATCTCCCCCAGCCGTTAACGAAAAATCCAATTCACCATTTTTCCATACTGCAGCTGTACTTTTTTCTTGGTCATTATCGTAAATATAACCAGCAGCATATAAATCCCCTGTATCGGCCAAAACCAACTCATAAACCTCTCCCTCATCTCCATCACCCATTTCCAAGGATAGGTATTCCTTATTATTTCGCCATATCTTGGCCATATAATTATCCATTCCTGCAATGAAAGCCGCAGCATTAACAGTGATTTCAGCCGTTGCCGTAAGCTCTCCAATGGTCGCGGTAATAGTTGCCATACCACCTCCCACTGCTTTTAGATTACCTTCCTCGTCAACAAGCACGGAAGCCTTATTATCAGAGTTCCATGCTACCGTCTGCCCTTCAAATTCAGAGCTGTTGGCAATACTCAAAGTAGCCGTATCCAAGGTTTGCAGATTTAATTCTGTTTGGTCCAATACTATAGATGGTCCGGTCAGTACCGTAAACGTTTGCCCACTTGTGGCCTTCTCCCCATCCACGGTAACGGTGATCTTTCCGGTGATATCCCCACTGGGCACAACAGCTACCAATTGGTTAGCTGTGGCACTGTTCAAGGAGGCATTCACCCCATTAAATTGTACTACATTCCCACTAGTGGTGGTGGCAAAGTTTTTACCGTTGATAGTCACGGTTAAACCTACTTCCTGAGATAAGGGCGTAAAATTGGTAATCTCTGGAACCCTGGTTTCCTCCGGAGGGGTTTCATCATCTTTGTTTTTACTACAGGCCAGCACCAAAATACCTGTTGCGGCCAATACTAAAATGAAATTCCATTTTTTTTTCATCATCTTAAATTTTGGAGCAAGTCTATTTTCTTATGATGAAAAAAATGGCTCTAAATTGACGGATGCCCCTTTTGAATTGACGGATAACCTTTTTATGCAAAACCTGCTTTGAAACTAAATTTAATTTATTATGCATGCATAATAAATTTTTGTATATTTGAGAACCAATCCTGTTCTATGAAAGAATTGACCATCGATTATGCCTTAAGGGCCACATGGCAAGCGGTAAGCAAAATGTACAATGAAGAAGCCAAGCACTACGGGCTTACCATGGCCATAGGTTTTACGCTCTTAAGCATCGACCCAAAAAAAGGTACACCCAGCACTGCTTTGGGACCCAAAATGGGAATGGAGGCCACCAGCCTCTCAAGAATCCTAAAGAATATTGAGGAACGGGGATATATCCAACGCAAACCAAATCCAAAGGACGGACGAGGGGTATTGATTCACCTCACCGCTCTTGGGCTGGAAAAAAGGAAGGACTCCAAAGATGTGGTCCTTCGGTTTAACGAAGTGGTTCGGGAACATGTTGCGGAGGAGGATTTGACCAGCTTTTTTAAGACCGCAATGGTGATCAATAAACTGATCACGGATAAGAAAGTATATATAAAATCAACAAATTAATTCCAACATAATACATGAAAAGGCATATCAATAAAGTTGCCGTCATAGGCTCCGGAATCATGGGCAGCGGCATTGCCTGTCACTTTGCCAATATCGGGGTCGAAGTTTTATTGCTCGATATTGTTCCCCGGGAACTTAACGACAAAGAAAAAGGCAAAGGCTTGAGCTTGGAGGACAAAGTGGTGCGCAACCGCTTGGTGAACGATTCCCTGACAGCTGCCCTAAAATCCAAACCGTCCCCTATATATCACAAGAAATTTGCCAATAGGATCACTACTGGGAATCTGGAGGATGACGTTGCCAAAGTGGCCGATGTGGATTGGATCATTGAAGTGGTAGTGGAACGCCTGGATATCAAAAAACAGGTTTTTGAGAACCTTGAAAAGCATAGAACTCCAGGAACGCTGATCACATCCAACACTTCTGGTATTCCCATCAAGTTTATGAGTGAAGGACGCAGCGAAGACTTCCAAAAACATTTCTGTGGGACGCACTTCTTTAATCCTGCGAGGTATCTCAAACTTTTTGAGATCATCCCTGGGCCAAAAACCTCCCCAGATGTCTTGGATTTCTTGAATGGATACGGCGAGCAGTTTTTGGGCAAGACCTCTGTGGTCGCCAAGGACACCCCAGCATTTATTGGTAACCGAATTGGAATTTTTAGTATTCAAAGCCTGTTCCATGCAGTGAAGGATTTGGGCATGACTGTGGAAGAAGTGGACAAGTTGACCGGACCTGTTATAGGTCGACCCAAATCCGCCACCTTCCGTACAGTGGATGTGGTAGGTCTGGATACACTGGTGCATGTGGCCAACGGAATCCATGAAAATTGTACGGAGGATGAGCGATTGGAACTCTTCCAACTGCCGGGTTTCATCAAGACCATGGTGGACAACAAATGGTTGGGAAGCAAGTCTGGACAAGGGTTCTATAAAAAAGTAAAAGACGAGAAGGGCAAGAGTGAAATCTTGACCTTGGATTTGGATACCATGGATTATCGCTCCAAGAAAAGTGCCAAATTCGCCACCCTTGAGCTGACCAAAACCATTGATAAAGTTGTGGACCGGTTTTCGGTGCTTGTTGGAGGAAAGGATAAAGCCGGTGAGTTTTACAGAAAGAGTTTTGGTGCCCTCTTCGCCTATGTTTCGCACAGAATTCCGGAGATCACGGATGAACTATACAAAATAGATGATGCCATGAAGGCCGGTTTTGGATGGGAACATGGTCCCTTCCAGATTTGGGATGCCATTGGCTTGGACAAGGGTTTGGAACTTATAAAAGCCGAAGGATTGGAGCCTGCCGCTTGGGTGACCGACATGAAAGCTGCCGGTGTGGATGCCTTCTATTCCGTAAAGGAAGGGGCTACTTATTATTATAATATCCCTAAAAAAACCTTGGAAAAGGTTCCCGGTCAAGATGCCTTTATCATCTTGGACAATATTAGAAAATCAAACGAAGTCTTCAAGAACAGTGGAGTGGTGATCGAAGATTTGGGCGATGGCATCCTCAATGTAGAGTTCCAGTCCAAAATGAACACCATTGGGGGCGATGTTTTAGCTGGTCTGAACAAAGCTGTTGACCTTGCTGAGAAGGATTTTCAAGGTTTGGTGGTTGGTAACCAAGCTGCAAATTTCTCCGTTGGGGCCAATATTGGAATGATTTTCATGATGGCCGTGGAACAGGAGTACGACGAGCTTAATATGGCCATCAAATACTTCCAGGATACCATGATGCGGATGCGATATTCTTCCATTCCTACCATATCCGCTCCACACGGTATGTGCCTGGGCGGAGGATGTGAACTATCACTGCATGCCGATAAAATTGTGGCGGCAGCGGAGACCTATATCGGCCTGGTGGAGTTTGGTGTGGGTGTGATTCCCGGAGGGGGCGGTTCCAAGGAAATGGCCTTAAGGGCATCTGATACTTTCCGTAAAAATGATGTGGAATTGAACGTGTTGCAAGAGTATTTCCTCACTATCGGTATGGCCAAGGTATCCACATCTGCCTATGAAGCATACGATTTGGGTATCCTCCAAAAAGGCAAGGATGTAGTGGTGGTCAACAAAGACCGACAAATAGCTACGGCCAAGGCTTATGCTAAATTGATGGCAGAAGCTGGCTATACGCAACCCGTGAAACGAAAAGACGTAAAAGTTCTTGGAAAACAGGCCTTGGGAATGTTCTTAGTGGGAACGGATTCCATGGAAGCTGGACACTATATCTCGGAACACGATAAGAAAATCGCCGATAAGTTGGCCTACGTAATGGCCGGTGGTGACCTATCCGAAGCAAGTTATGTGTCCGAACAATATTTATTGGATTTGGAACGCGAAGCCTTCCTATCCCTTTGTACAGAACGAAAAACTTTGGAACGCATTCAACACATGTTGAAAACGGGAAAACCCTTGAGAAACTAGAATTTAGAAAAAGGAGCCAAGACACCGTCTTGATTCTTGGCTCTTACCTCTTATATCGATAAAAAATGAAAACAGCATACATAGTAAAAGCATACAGGACCGCAGTGGGGAAAGCACCCAGAGGGTTGTTCCGTTTCAAAAGACCAGATGAATTGGCCGCAGAGACCATTGAACACATGATGAAGGAATTGCCCAATCTGGACAAAAAACGCATTGATGACGTGATAGTTGGGAATGCCATGCCGGAAGCCGAACAAGGTCTCAATATGGCACGACTTATCTCGTTGATGGGATTGAACATTGATGATGTTCCCGGGGTTACCGTGAACCGGTACTGTGCCTCAGGTTTGGAGACTATTGGGATTGCTACGGCCAAGATCCAATCGGGAATGGCGGATTGCATTATTGCCGGAGGTTCGGAGAGTATGAGCTACATTCCCATGGGTGGATACAAACCTACCCCTGATTACGCCACGGCAAAGGAAGGGAACGAGGATTACTACTGGGGTATGGGATTGACCGCCGAAGCAGTGGCCCAGCAATTTAAGGTATCCCGAGAAGACCAGGATGTATTTGCATATAGCTCTCATATGAAGGCTTTGAAAGCGCAAGAGGAAAACAGGTTTCAAGATCAGATTGTTCCTATAGAGGTGGAGCACACCTTTGTGAACGATGCTGGTAAAAAAGAAACCAAAACCTATACTGTAAACAAGGATGAAGGGCCAAGAAAAGGCACCAACATCCCTACCCTCAACAAGTTGCGCCCTGTTTTTGCAGCTGGCGGTAGTGTTACGGCAGGGAATTCCTCGCAGATGAGTGATGGAGCTGCTTTTGTGATGGTAATGAGCGAGGAAATGGTAAAAGAATTGAATTTGGAACCTATCGCTCGACTTGTGAATTACGCTGCAGCTGGGGTAGAACCCAGAATCATGGGAATTGGTCCGGTGAAGGCCATTCCAAAAGCATTAAAGCAGGCAGGATTGAAGCAGAACGATGTGGAGTTGATTGAGTTGAACGAGGCCTTTGCCTCTCAATCCCTGGCCGTGATGCGAGAGCTGGATTTAAATCAGGAAATCGTGAATGTAAATGGGGGAGCCATTGCGTTGGGACATCCTTTAGGTTGCACTGGAGCCAAGCTTTCCGTTCAACTTTTTGATGAAATGCGCAAGCGCGACATGAAAGGAAAATACGGCATGGTGACCATGTGTGTAGGAACCGGACAAGGCGCTGCCGGGATTTATGAGTTTTTGAATTAGAGAAAAGACTTTTAGAGACAAGAAACAAGATTTATGGGTAGGCATAATTTCAAGAAACTTAAGATATGGGAAGAGGGAATGAAAATAGTTGATGAAACCTACAACTTCATCCGAAACTTTCCAGATCTTGAAAAATACAACTTGACCTCCCAGTTAATCAGATGTGCTGTGTCCATTCCAAGCAATATTGCCGAAGGAACAAGCAAGTCTTCGGAAAAGCATTTGAACAACTATTTAGAAACCAGTTTGGGTTCAACATTTGAATGGGAAACGCAACTGATAATTGCATACCGAAGAAAGTATATCGGGGAAAATAAATTTCTCCATTTGTCAAACAAAATAGAACAATTACAAAAAATGATTTCAGGCTTCCAAAACGGACTTAACAAAAAGTCTTGATTCTTGGTTCTTGAATCTTTTAAATCTTAGTTATCATGAGTACAGAAACCCTAAATAAAGACATCCTACGAGGCGGCCAGTTCTTGGTCAAGGAAACAGATTGCGAAGATGTGTTCACCCTAGAGGATTTGAACGAGGAGCAAAAAATGATGCGCGAAAGCACCAAAGAATTTGTGGACCGCGAACTTTGGGCACATTGGGAACGTTTCGAGAAAAAGGATTACGCCTACACCGAAGAAACCATGCGCAAAGCTGGAGAACTTGGATTATTAAGTGTAGCGGTTCCAGAGTCCTATGGTGGAATGGGAATGGGCTTTGTCTCTACCATGTTGGTCTGTGATTACATCTCAGGTGCCACCGGTTCGTTCAGTACGGCTTTTGGTGCGCATACAGGAATCGGAACCATGCCGATTACCTTGTACGGAACCGAAGAGCAAAAGCAGAAATATGTTCCAAAGTTGGCTTCGGGTGAATGGTTTGGTGCCTATTGCCTTACAGAACCTGGTGCTGGTTCCGATGCCAATTCTGGAAAAACCAAGGCGGTTTTATCCGAGGATGGAAAACATTACAGTATTACCGGCCAAAAAATGTGGATTTCCAATGCGGGCTTCTGCAACCTGTTCATTGTTTTTGCAAGAATCGAGGACGATAAAAATATCACCGGTTTTATTGTTGAAAATGATCCAGAAAATGGCATCTCCCTAGGCGATGAGGAAAAGAAGTTGGGTATCCACTCCTCCTCTACCAGACAAGTCTTTTTCAGTGAGACCAAGGTTCCCGTAGAAAATATGCTTTCTGAAAGAGGCAATGGGTTCAAAATTGCCATGAATGCCCTTAATGTGGGACGTATCAAATTGGCTGCGGCCTGTTTGGAGGCACAAAGAAGGGTCATCAACGAGGCTGCCAAGTACGCCAATGAACGTATCCAGTTCAAAACACCAATTGTGAATTTTGGCGCGATAAAGGCCAAAATTGCTGATATGGCCACCAACGCCTATGCGGATGAATCGGCCTGTTATCGTGCTGCGAAGAATATTGAGGACAGAATTGCCATTCGTGAAGCAGATGGAAATTCCCATCAAGAAGCAGAGCTTAAAGGAGTTGAGGAATATGCCATTGAATGCTCTATCTTAAAGGTAGCTGTGTCAGAACACGTACAGCATACTACTGACGAGGGCATCCAAATCTTTGGTGGAATGGGCTTCAGTGCAGATACCCCGATGGAATCAGCTTGGCGTGATGCGCGAATCTCACGAATTTATGAAGGCACCAATGAAATCAACAGAATGTTGGCTGTTGGAATGTTGGTAAAAAAGGCCATGAAAGGCCATGTGGATTTATTGGGCCCTGCAACTGCCGTGGGTGAAGAACTCATGGGAATCCCATCCTTTGACACTCCCGACTTTTCCGAGCTGTTCTCCGAAGAAAAAGATTTGGTAGCCCGTTTGAAAAAGGTATTCCTTATGGTGGCGGGAAGTGCAGTTCAAAAATTTGGACCAAGCTTGGAAGAGCACCAAATGCTATTAATGTCAGCTGCGGACATTTTGATACAGATCTATTTGGCAGAATCCACTATCTTACGCACGGAGAAAAACGCCAAAAGATTTGGCGAAGATTCTCAAGCAACGCAAATTGCAATGTCTAAATTGTATTTGTATCGTGCTGTTGATATTATCAACCAAAAAGGAAAAGAAGCCATCATCTCATTTGCAGAAGGAGATGAGCAGCGCATGATGCTAATGGGCCTTAAACGCTTTACGAAATATACAAATCAACCCAATGTCGTGGCACTCCGTACCGAAATAGCGGATAAAGTAGCTGCGGATAATGGGTATACCTTTGACTAATTCAAATAAATGCTGAAACAAAGCTTAATTTGGGAACCGCCTCTTTCGAGGCGGTTTTTTTATGGTTTATTTTGAAGCTTTGGGCAATCCCCATAACTTTATCCAATGGATAATGAATTGCTCAAATCCGCATACAATGCTGAGGATTTTAAGGAAATGGGATACCAATTGGTAGACCTTTTGGCCAACCATATACAAAATACCACTCAGGGAGAAAGCGAAAAAACTATCAATTGGAACGAACCGGACAACGAACTTGAATTCTGGAAAGGGTTTTTGAAAAACGGTTCAACTGATGAATTCTTCAAGGAAGTATTACTTCGCACAACACATACCCATAATCCAAAATATGTGGGGCATCAGGTGGCTGCACCAGCTCCAGTTGGAGCACTTACGGGAATGCTTGGTTCCATGCTCAATAATGGAATGGCGGTTTACGAAATGGGTATGTCCCCCACAGCCATGGAACGCATTGTTTGTGACCTGTTAGCTGAAAAATTGGGTTATGATTCTATATCACGTGGTATTCTTACCTCAGGAGGTACATTGGCCAATCTTACCGCGCTACTGGCGGCAAGAAAAGCAAGGGTGGATAATGATGTTTGGAACAATGGACACAACCAACCCTTGGGAATTATGGTTAGTGAAGAAGCCCACTACTGTGTTGATAGAGCAGCTAAAATTATGGGATTGGGTGAACAAGGTATCTTTAAAATCCCGGTTGACTCAGATTTTAGTATGGATATAAGTCAGTTGGAAGCTCATCTACAAAAAGCCATGGAAAAGGGCATCCAGATTTTTGCCATTGTTGGCAGTGCACCCTCGACGGCCACAGGTATTTATGACGATTTGAATGCCATTGCCGAGTTCGCTTCAAAACATAAGCTTTGGTTTCATGTGGATGGAGCACATGGAGGTGCCGCTATTTTTTCCAAAAAATACAAGCATTTACTACAAGGCATTGAAAAATCGGATTCCGTGGTCATCGATGGTCACAAAATGCTAATGATGCCCACTATTACAACAGCTTTGATTTTTAAGGACGGTGCGCATTCGCATTCCACTTTTGCCCAAAAAGCGGATTATCTGCTCACGGAAACAGAAGAGGAAGATTGGTACAATGGCGGCAAAAGAACTTTTGAGTGCACCAAGTCCATGATGAGCCTGCATTGGTTTCTTTTATTAAAAATGTATGGCAAAGATGTATTCGATCAAAATGTAACTGTCCTATATGATTTGGCCAAAGCATTCGCAGAAATCATTAGAGCTAAACAACAATTTGAACTGGCGTTCCAGCCCATGTCCAACATTCTTTGTTTCCGGTTTGCGGATGACAAGCTCAATCCAAAGGAATTGGATGCTCTGAACGCTTCAATACGGCAAGAATTGCTGGGAGATGGGGAGTTTTATCTGGTGCAGACCAAACTCAATGGTATCCATTACCTAAGAACAACCTTGATGAATCCATTTACCACTACTTCTCATTTGGAACAGCTCTTGGAGCGAATTACCCAAATTGCAGAAAAGAAACTGACACAGCCTATCAGCTAATGGATTCCAAAATCTTTTCCTCGCTCTTTTTGCGGGAGAAATTGATGGCGCATTCAATCAAAGCCAAATGGGAATAAGCTTGAGGAAAATTCCCCAACAAGCGTTTCGTCTTAAAGTCGATATCCTCACTAAATAGTCCCAAGTGATTGCTATAGCCCAACAAGCGCTCAAAATGGGCCAGGGCTTTCTCCTCTTCCCCTATCTTGAACAGGCTGTTGATGAACCAGAACGTACAAATGGTAAACGATGAGGATGGCAGGCCAAAATCATCTTCGTTCTTGTATCGGTATAACAGACCATCATTGCTCAGGTCTTCTTCGATGGCCTTAACCGTACTTACAAACTTGGGGTCTTTGGCGTGAATGAACCCATAGGATTCCATTAGCAACACCGAAGCATCCAAATGATTGGAGCCATAAGACTGGACAAACGCATTGACCTCACTGTTCCATGCATGTTCATGGATATCTTCTTTTATTTCTTGCTCAAGGGCCGTCCATTGCTCAATTTTACGGTGCTTTCCGAAAATTCGCGCTACTTTGATAGCTCGGTCCAGTGCTACCCAACAAAGTACCTTGGAAAAGGTGAAATGCCGATCTTCTCCCCTGAATTCCCAAATACCTTTATCCGGTTCACGCCAGTGTTTATTGACAATCCAAACGATTCCCTTGGTAATGCTCCAAAGTTCTTCCCCATTCTCAATATCGTTGCTGAACTTCACCAGCTGCTCATAAATCACATCCATTAATATACCATAGATGTCATTTTGTTTTTGCTTGTACGCAGCATTACCAATGCGAACAGGTTTGGATCCTTTGTACCCGTCTAGATGGTCCAATGTCTTTTCTGTAAGCGTTTTTTGTTTGTTGATACCATACATGATTTGAAGTTTTTCGTCCTTATCGGGCATCAAATCAATAATAAATTGAAGGTATCTCTTTGCAGAATTCTTATGGCCAAGTTCCGAAACCACTTTGATTACCATGGAAGCATCCCGAATCCAACAGAAGCGATAGTCCCAATTCCTGACCTCTCCAATGGTTTCGGGCAAAGAGGTGGTGGCTGCCGCCAAAACCGCTCCAGTTTTATCGTAGGTGAGCATTTTTAGCGTAATGGCACTCCGCATAATTTCATCGTTGAACTGCTTGTATGTAGGAGTTCTATCTACCCAATCCAACCAATAAATCTTGGTGCGCTCCAACTCCAAAGACATTTTTTGGGTTGTGGGTTTCAAAATCTTCTCGTTATAGCAAATAAGGAAATAACCATCTTCCTTTAACACAATTTCATCCCCTGATATCACACTGTTCTTATTGAACGAAGTGTACAAAAAGAGGGTGTCAAATTTTTGTTTGTTGGTAAGGCTCACAATAAAATTGGCCTTTACATGATTGGTGGTATTCCCTTGGGCATATTCCAATCTAGGGTCGTAGTGTACGCTAAATCTGGGTGCCCCAGATATGTGCTTGACATAACGCACAATCTCTGGCGGGGCATTATATTTACCAGTCAGTTTATGGTAACGCGGCATAAAGTCATGCACCTCAAAGGTGTTTTCGCCATCCGAGTAGCGGGTCACCAATATGGCCGTATTTTTGTAATACTCTTGATGTATTTCGTAATTGTATTTGGTTTTAATCTCGAAGCTTCCTCCCTTTTCGTGGTCCAGGAGTTTTGCAAAGACAGAAGTGGAATCAAACTGCGGCAGACAACACCATTCCAAAGAGCCTGTATCTGAAATTAACGCGGCGCTTCTACAGTTTCCAATTATTCCGTAATTTAGGTTATCCATACTAAGGATTTAAAATTCTGTTGGTTAACGTTGGTTTTTTTACCTTCTATTAAATCGAAAAAATAGGAATTTTATTACATTTTAGTCCTAAAATCACCTTTCATGAGTAAAACTATAATTATTTCCAATAGACTGCCAGTTCAATTACAAATAAGTGATGGCGGTCTCACCGCAATTCCTAGTGTTGGAGGTTTGGCCACTGGCATGAAATCAGTACACAGTGGTGGGGAAAGTTTATGGATTGGCTGGTCCGGGCTTACGGAAGAGGATACACCTCCTGCGCTTGAAAAGGACATAGACAAGGCCTTAAAAGAGCATGGATGTGCAAAGGTGAATTTAACGGCTAAAGAAATTGAAGGGTTTTATTTTGGATTCAGCAACCGTACTGTGTGGCCTTTGTTCCATTACTTTATGGAATACACAGAATTTGAGTTGGATTTTTGGGACGTTTACAAGGCTGTGAACCAAAAGTTCGCGGATGCCATAATCGAAAAATCCGATGAAAATGATACCATCTGGGTCCATGATTACCAGCTAATGCTGGTTCCACAGATGGTTCGTGAAAAACGACCCAACACCTCTATAGGGTTCTTTTTGCACATTCCTTTCCCTTCGTATGAGATATTCAGAACACTTCCTTGGAGGGAAGAAGTATTGCAAGGGCTTTTGGGGTCCGACCTCATTGGTTTCCACACCTATGATTACGAAAGGCATTTTTTGAGTTCTGTACGAAGACTTCTTGGACTCGATGTAAGCTTTAACGACGTCTATCTGGACCACAGGGTAATCAAGGTGGATTCATTTCCCATGGGTATCGATTATAAAAAATTCAGGGACGCTGCCCTCCTCCATGGAAAAAACATACACGAAAAAAGGAGCGACCTACAGGTAAAATTAGACGACCATAAGGCCTCGGCCCCAGACACCAAGCTTATCCTCTCCATAGATAGATTGGATTACAGTAAGGGTATTGCAAAGCGCATAAATGCCTTTGAATATTTTCTCAACAAATACCCGGAATACAAAGAAAAAGTGCGCCTGATTATCTTAGCCGTTCCGTCAAGGTCCAATGTTCCGCAATACCAGTTGCTCAAAAAAGAAATCGATGAGCTCGTAGGTCGAATCAATGGGGAGCTATCCACAGTAAATTGGACTCCAATTTGGTACTTCTACCGCTCCCTGCCCTTCGAGAACCTCATTGACCTCTATACATCAAGTGACATAGCCTGGCTTACTCCCTTACGGGATGGAATGAATTTGGTGGCCAAGGAATACATCGCCACAAGAATAGATAAAACTGGCGTGCTCATTTTAAGTGAAATGGCCGGGTCCGCCTACGAAATGAATGAGGCTTTGCTCATCAACCCCAATAATTTTGAGCAGCAGGCAGATACACTAAAGGCCGCCATAACCATGCCCAAAGAAGAACAAATGGCGAGGAACATGTTCTTACAAAACCGTTTGGAACGCTATAATGTTGAGGTATGGGCGAATGAATTCATGCATGCACTCAATAAAAAGAGCGAGGGGGATGATGATGCCTTTGTTTCACAAAAAATGTCACCATCTATTCTAAATAAAGTCACCAAACAATATTCGGAAGCTAAAAAAAGGCTCTTGTTCCTAGACTATGATGGCACCTTGACCGGTTTTCATAAGGATCCCCAAAAAGCCACTCCGGATGATGAGTTGTACCAATTGCTTGATCAATTGCACAATGATAAGAACACCACCTTGTTCCTCATCAGCGGTAGGGACAAACAGACCTTCACCAAATGGTTTTTGGATAGAAAATATAATATGATAGTTGAGCATGGGGTTTGGATTTCAACCGGAGGGGAAGAATTTAAAATGCTTGAAAATGTAAAAGGGGAATGGATGGAAAAGATAAAACCAGTTTTGGAATCTTTTGTGGATAGAACTCCTGGTTCTTTTATTGAGGAAAAAAACTACTCCATGGCCTGGCACTATAGAAATACCGACCCTGATTTTGGCGAAAAAAGGGCTACCGAATTAAACACGGTCCTCACCAGCCTAATTGGGAATGATGGTATCAGCGTTTTGAACGGAAACAAGGTAATGGAGGTGAAAAGCAGCAATGTCAACAAGGGACGGGCTTCAGTCAGAATGATGGGTGAGGATAATTACGACTTTATCTTTGCAATTGGAGATGACTGGACGGACGAATATATGTTTCAGGAATTACCGGAAACCGCGGTTACGGTAAAAGTCGGATTAAAGAAGACCCAAGCCAAATACTACGTAGAAAACACGAAACGAGTTAGGGAACTTCTTAAGGAATTTACAATGCAATGATTCATAAACTGCCCCACATTTTACTGTTTCTAGGATTTTATGCCACTTCGCAGGTCAGCACGGAGGTATACCTGTTCGATTTGAAGGTGGAAGATGGCAATCCTGTTTTGACCAACCCGAAAAACATTTCCAATAACGAAGGCTACGATAATCAGCCCTCGTTTTTAAATGACAACACCCTGCTTTTCTCCTCCACGCGAGCCGACCAGACCGATATTTTGCGTTTCAATATCGAGGGAGGAAGCACTATCTCTTGGATAAGCAACACGCCAACCGGAAGCGAATATTCGCCCCTAAAAGTACCGGGTAAAAATGCAGTTTCCGCCATCCGCTTGGATTTGGATGGTCTGCAGTTGCTTTATGCATACGACCTAAAGAACGGGGAGTCAACACCTATTTTACCCAATTTGAAAGTAGGTTATCACGTTTGGTATAACCCTGATATTATTGTCTCTTCGGTCCTAGTTGCCAATCGTCTGGATTTGGTCGTGAGTAATCTTATAGATGGTTCCAACCGTACCTATCAAAAAAAGGTAGGCCGCTCTCTTCATAAAATTCCTGGAACCGAGCTCATTAGCTATATCAGCAAGGAAAATGAAACTTGGGAAATCAAATCCCTCAATCCGATCACAGGAGCCACTGGGAAAATCGCTGATGTTCCGGAAAACAGTGAGGATTATTGTTGGCTAAATGGGCATACCCTTTTGACCGGAGTGGGTAAATCCATCATGAAACTGGATACAAAATCCGACCAAGGCTGGGAAACTGTAATGCGATTTGACTTGGATGAAATCAACAATATCAGCCGTATGGCCGTAAATTCCAGCGGAACCCGATTGGCTTTTGCCGCTGAGGAGTCACCTGTAAAATTGATCGACCGCCAAGTAAGTACTTTTAACGCTGGTGACCTTTATGGGTTTGTGTCCTGCTATGCTGAAGATGTCCTTGTGCAGCGTTTTCCTGATGACACCATGTACAGAGGCAGGGAAAAAATGACCGAAAGCTACCAACGATTTTATGACAATACGGAAACGGCCAAGGTTGAAGTCGTAAAGCGCATCCGTATCGGCAACACGGTTATTGACGAAGAAATTACCGATGTTGATGGGCGTAAGGGACATCAAGTGGCTATTTATGAGGTAAAAAATGGCCTAATTGCCACCATGCGGTTTATTTTCCCTGACCGGGAAACCAACGATACCGAGGCGGTTGTACAGGAGCAGTTGGACGCCTACAATAACCGGGATATCGATGCTTTTATGGACACTTATTCGGATGATATCAAATTACTTAATTTCCCAAACCAGGTCTTTCAAGATAGCAAGGTAGAAATGAAAGAAGGATATGGTTCCTTTTTTGAGTCCACACCGGATTTGCATTGCGAAATCAAAAACCGAATGGTCATCGGCAACAAGGTAATTGACCATGAATCGGTGACTATAAACGGTTCCCAGATTACTGCAGCAGCTATTTACGAAGTAGAAGATGGTAAGATCAGCAAAGTGACCTTCATCCGGTGATTGAAATGAAATTCCTTTTTTTAACACCGAACCCCGTCATTTTTCATATGTTTTTGGGTGTTTTTTTTTACTTTCAGAACCTATTAAAATGCTCATTCCTTAGATATGGTTTATTTTATTCCCATAATGATTACGACTGTTTTTTACCAGGAATGGTCAAGTATAAAAGGAACATAAAGATATCCACGATTTTCCCTTTCCATACACGAATTTGAATGGGATGGTTAATCCTAAATTGGGGCGAGACAACATTTCGAGGGTAAGAATCGACCATAGCCAGGATTTGAGAGGAACTGTCTCCGGCTAAGGCGCTTCATGGAATTTTAATAGAACTTATTGAAACCGATAAAAATGAAAACAAAACTCATCTTACTTTGTACTTTTTTGGGCATCTCCGTTGGTATGGCGCAAACGGACACCAAACTATACGACATTATCAAGGCGGTATCGTCGGAACGGATAGAAAATGATGTCACCACTTTGGCCAATTTTGGAACGCGACATACCTTGAGCGACACCATTTCCCAAACAAGAGGGATAGGAGCCGCCAGAAGATGGATTAAATCTGAATTCGATAAGACCTCTGCTGGCTGTAATGGCTGTTTGGAAGTGTTTTACCAAAAGGACCTGGTTAAAAAGGGGGAAGGACAACGAATAGTTAAGGATGTCTGGGTTGTAAATGTGGTAGCCATTCAAAAAGGAACCAAATATCCCAACCGATTTATCATTATGAGTGGGGATATCGACTCCCGGGTCAGCGACCCCAATGATTTTACTTCGGATGCGCCTGGAGCCAACGACAATGCCAGTGGTATGGCCGGAACTTTGGAAACAGCACGGGTTTTGTCAAAGTACGCTTTTGAAAATAGCATTATATACGTTGGTTTATCTGGCGAAGAACAAGGTCTGTATGGTGGTAAAGGACTCGCCGCCTATGCAAAAGAAAAAGGTTGGGAGATTATCGGTATCATGAACAACGATATGATCGGCAATATTACCGGTGTGGATGGGGTGGTAAGCAACAGGGATTTTCGAATTTTTTCTGAACCGGTTCCACCAACAGAAACTGAAGAGCAACGAAGGGCCAGACGTTTTTATGGAGGAGAAGTAGATGGTATTTCCCGCCAGTTGGCCCGTTATGTATACAAAACCACCAAAACCTACATGCCAGAAATGAATCCCATAATGGTGTATCGCTTGGACCGTTTTGGAAGAGGGGGACATCATAGGCCATTCAACGATGCCGGTTTTGCGGGGATTCGTATAATGGAGGCCCACGAAAACTATACCCAGCAACATCAAGATATAAGGACCGAAAATGGAATCGCTTATGGTGATGTGCTGGAGCATGTAAATTTTGGGTATGCCAAAAAACTAACAGCTGTAAATGCCATAAATCTTGCCGCAATCGCCTGGGCCCCACCAGCTCCAGAAAAGGTTGAAATCGGCGGTATTGTGGAACCTTCGGCCAAATTGAAATGGAGCAAGGTTGATGGCGCTACAGGGTATAAAATCTACTGGAGGGATACCACCTCTCCCACTTGGAATCACCATGCCTATGTTGGTGATGTATTGGAATTCACCCTGGACGGCATTGTTATTGACAACTTCTTTTTTGGAGTATCGGCCGTAGGTGCCAGCGGGCATGAAAGTCCCGTGGTTTTCCCCAACGCGGTATTTAGATAATATTGAGCCTTGACCTTGAACTAAATCATCTTAAAATGAAACAACTCTATTTTGCAATTCTTGCCATACTAATTCTAGCAGGAAGTTTGAACGCACAAAATTTCACCAGACAGGATACCCTAAGGGGCAGCATCACTCCCGAACGTGCATGGTGGGACCTAAATTATTACGATTTGAACATCAAAGTGCAGCCGGATAAGGAATTCATAGCCGGTTACAACATCATAAGGTATAAAGTCCTGGAAGAATCGGATGTCATTCAAATAGACCTTCAAAAACCGCTAAAAATAGATGCGGTTTCACAGGACAATCAAGAGCTGGACAGGACTTCTGAGGGAAACGCCCATTTTATCCACCTGAAGAAAAAACAAGTACCGGGCGAATACAATGAACTCTATGTGCAATATTCAGGGAAACCAAGAAAGGCGATCAGAGCTCCATGGGACGGAGGTTTTTCATGGAAAAAAGATGAAAACGGAAAACCTTTTGTGGCAACCTCTTGCCAAGGTCTTGGAGCCAGTGTATGGTGGCCCAACAAAGATCATATGTACGATGAGGTGGACAGTATGCGTATTACAGTGGATGTTCCTAAAGGCTTGATGAATGTTTCCAATGGAAGGTTGAGGGATACCTACGAATATGGGGATTATGTGAGTTATAGATGGTTTGTGGCCAACCCCATCAACAATTATGGGGTCAACGTTAATATTGGGGACTATGTACATTTTGGAGAGAAATTCGAAGGTGAAAAGGGAACACTGGATGTGGATTATTACGTTTTACGTGATAATTTGGAAAAGGCTAAGGAACAGTTCAAGCAGACGTCCATGATGTTAAAGGCCTTTGAGCATTGGTTTGGCCCCTACCCTTTTTATGAGGATAGTTTTAAGTTGGTGGAAGTCCCTTATCTGGGTATGGAGCACCAAAGTTCGGTTACCTATGGAAATAAATACCAAAATGGGTATTTGGGAAGAGATTTATCCGGTTCAGGTTGGGGATTGAAATTCGATTTCATCATCATCCATGAGGGTGGACACGAGTGGTTTGCCAACAATATTACTTATAAGGACATCGCAGACATGTGGATTCATGAAGGGTTCACGGCTTATTCGGAAAATCTATACCTAGACTATCATTTTGGTTCGCAGGCGGCTTCGGAATATGTTATCGGAACCCGAAAAAACATTCAGAACGACCGACCAATTATTGGGCATTATAATGTAAACAAATCCGGATCTGGGGATATGTATTACAAGGGATCTAATATGCTGCACACTTTGCGCCAACTTATTGAAGACGATGATCTTTGGCGACAAATTCTCAGAGGGCTTAATAAAGAGTTCTACCATCAGACCGTGACCACGGAGCAGATTGAGAATTATCTGAGTGAAAAAACAAAAAAGGACCTTTCTGCCTTTTTCAACCAGTACCTGCGTACTACAATGATTCCAAAATTGGAATATAAAAAGGATGGAGACAAGCTATCTTATAGGTATGTCAACGTTGTTGAGGATTTTGATATGCCCATCAGGATTTTTGTAGATGAAAAAGAACAATGGTTGTTTCCCAACTCGGAATGGAAGACCGAAAAACTGAAAGGATCGTCCCTAGTTTTTGACGATAACTTTTATATCGAAACACAGAAAATCTGATTTGCCGAAGTTGAGGGAACTTTATTTCAAAAATGACACTGCATGGCGCGATTGGCTCCATGAAAACCATGAATTTTCCGAGGGTATCTATCTGATTTTTTACAAGGTGGACCATGAAATGGAAAGCATGCGTTGGGAAGAAGCGGTTCGTGTGGCCCTTTGCTATGGATGGATAGACAGTACTGTTAAAAGTCTAGGGGATGGTAAAAGAAGACAGTATTTCTGTCCCAGGAAACCCAAAAGTGTTTGGAGCAAGGTCAACAAAGACCATATTGTTGATTTGACCCGTAAAGGCTTAATGCACAATAGTGGGATGGCATCGATTCAAATTGCAAAAGAAAATGGCTCGTGGACCTCTTTGGATGATGTTGAAAATGCCGTGGTTCCCAATGACTTGCAAAAGGCCTTCAATCGAAATAAAAAGGCGTTTGGCAACTTTCAAAATTTTACCCGAAGTCAGAAAAAAAGTTACCTCTACTGGTTGCATCAGGCCAAGCGTGAGGAAACAAGGCAAAAACGTATCAAGGAGATTATCGAAGCATGTCGAAAGAACATTAAATCCAGAAGTACTAGGTAATACACTAGGCCTCCCTACCGTACATGCGATGGTAAACCATGGAGGCCACACCTCCTACAAAGGCAAACCCCGTCAACATCCAAAATACATTTTGATGTCCCTGCTCCTGACCGGGGTGGGCATCCAATAACATCCCATAGGCCGGTCCGGCAAAAATATCAGGGGTATACCCAATAATGGAAATCAGACCTACCGCAGTTCCCGTTAACACCAAGGGAATTTTCCCCTTTTGCATCACTCCAAAATAGAGTGCCCTAGCGGCGTAAACCCCAGCTCCAACAACAAGCACGGACAAAAAGAAAAGATATGGGGTGACATCACCAATAATACCGGAAGCAAACAAAATTCCTCCTAAAACCAATGTCCCAAAACTAAAAACAAGCCAAAGGGTTATTTTAAATCGGTCTACCAAAAGTCCCACCAAAATTCCTGCGGTCGGCCGCAGAAACTGGAAAAAAGTACCCACTCTAGCCGATGCGACCTCATCGTACCGCATCACCTCATTGGCGTACTGAGAAATAATATCGGTGATTTTGTAACCCACATAAGCACATAGGATAATCACCATCAACAACCAGACCGAGGGAATCTTTAAAACTTCTCCAATCTCTTTTTTTGTAATACGCTCCAATTGAATTTCCCGTTCATCCCTCCCGGATTTCATAAAAAACCAGACCAGGATTCCGATGGTAAAAATGACACAACAAAACGTGTAGAGTACATACTGGAATGCTTCTCTCCTATCAGCAAAAGAGCTCTGTTCCGCCTCGGTAATGAACAGGGAAAAGACAAACACTCCGAGTACTCCAAACAATGCACCAGTAAGTCCACGACCACCGTCCAAAAAACCAAAGGCCTTTCCTTGGGACCCCTCTCCACCCCAGACCCGGGTTGCCTTGATCATGGGTGCCCAAAACAAAAATATAGTGGTAAACCCCCAAAAACCATAAAGTGTCTGCAGCAGGCCAAGGCTTGGGTAGGAAGCAAACACAAAGCCTCCTGAGGCCGTCATCCAAAGGGCTATTGCGATCAATTTTCTTGGTGAATACTTATCGGCCAATGGCCCTCCAAAAAGATAGGAGACCATGGCAACAATGCCATATACGCTAAAGCAAAGTCCTAGTTGCGTGTTGTCCAATTCGAACAAATCCAGAACAGTAGGACGAAAAATTCGGGGAAGCACAAAAGGAAGGATGAAAACCGCCTCTCCTGCAAGAATTAGTAAAACCAGATAATACCAGGGAGCTTTTTTGTCCATTGGTTCCAAATATAAGCATCTATAAATACTTTGGACTTACCTATTCCAACGCATAGCTAAAGGACCTTAAAAAGAAACTTTCCCACTGATGAAGCTTTCCCATTTGGCCCTGTCTCCATCAATAGGCATGGTGATAGATTTTTTACCCAGGTTTGTCAAACCTCCTACCGCAGAACCCAAAACAGCCCCCACTAAAGCGAAACCAACCGCATTTTCGGCGGGAGTGGTTACAAAAAACCCGTCATCGTCTGCGATGATCAACCCAAAAATCCCTCCTACGGAAGCCCCTGCAATAGCGCCTACACCAACATTATGTCCGGCGGACCTTTTGGTCTTTACTTGCTGAATGCGTTCAAAAGGTATGCTTTTCATGGTCTTTCTTCCTTGAAGAACAAGATTTTCCTTGGACCAAGAAACCACCGTGCCTTTTGCAATTTTTGTCCCATTCATGTCATAAACCCTCACGAAAAGATTATCGGCCTTCGGTTCTTCCTGACCAAAAGTGACATTCCATAATACAAGCATAAAAACAATGACGGATTTTTTCATTTCAACGGTGATTATTTAATGAGATCAAGAGTAGGGGGAATAAAATCTTGGCCAGATTCCTATTTATTGTTTGAGCACAATCAATAATTCATGTAATTTACTAAAAAATAGATACTTACATAGAAAAAGGCAGTAATTCGGTATTTGAACGATAGGTCTGTACTTTTCTCGCCAGTAAATTGCCGTTAACAAGTTTTTTGGGATTCCACTAGGTGTTTTTGGTATCTTTAGCTGACTAATTGAACCCATAATGAAATACTTCTACACGCTATTGATGCTTCTCGCATCCCTTACCGTTTACACCCAAGAAAAAGATAATAAAGATGATGCCAAATGGGATGTTTCCAATCCAAAGGGTGAATTCAACTACCAAGACCATCAGTTTTCCACGGATGAAGGCACTTGGATGAACTTGGATGTTAGCCCAGATGGCCGTCAAATTGTGTTCGACCTCCTTGGTGATATTTATACCATGTCAATTACCGGAGGTAAGGCAAAGGCACTTCGTACAGGAATTCCATTTGAAATCCAGCCCCGTTTTAGCCCGGATGGCTCCAAAATATCATTTACCAGTGATGCCGGTGGCGGTGACAATATTTGGGTGATGGATGCAGATGGTTCCAATGCCAAACAGATCACCAAGGAAAAATTTAGGCTGTTGAACAATTCCTATTGGATGCCCAATGGCCACTATTTGGTGGCGCGAAAGCATTTTACCTCCCAGCGTTCCCTCGGAGCAGGGGAAATTTGGCAGTATCACATTACGGGAGGTTCAGGTCTGCAGCTCACCAAGCGTAAAAACGACCAGCAAGATGTTAACGAGCCTTGTATTTCATCAGATGGAAGGTATCTGTACTATAGCGAAGATGTATATCCGGGTGGATTCTTTCAATACAATAAGGACCCAAACAAACAAATCTATGTTATAAAGCGTTATGATTTTGAAACGGGTAAAACCATTACCGTAACCGGGGGTCCCGGTGGAGCCGCCAGGCCACAAGTGTCCCCAGATGGGAAATTGCTTGCCTTTGTAAAACGTGTCCGCACCAAAAGTGTATTGTTTCTTCACGATCTGGAAACTGGGGAGGAATGGCCCATTTTGGACAATCTGAACAAAGACCAGCAAGAGGCCTGGGCCATCTTTGGGGTATACCCCAACTTTAGTTGGATGCCCAATAACAAAGAGCTAGTTTTTTGGAACAAGGGCAAAATCCATAAAATCAATATAGATACCCAGGAGGTGACCAATATTCCGTTCTCCGTGGATGCCAATATTAAAATTGCGGAGACCTTACGTGTTGATTCTCCTGTAGCTCCAGATCAGTTTTCGGCGAAGGTCATTAGGCATGCAGTGACCTCCCCTGACCAAAAAACCTTGGTCTTTAACGCGTTGGGGCATTTATGGAGCAAAAAACTGCCCAACGGAAAACCGAAACGGTTGACCAAAGGAGATGATTTTGAATTTGAACCATCTTTTTCGCCGGATGGGAAAACCATTGTTTACGTAACTTGGAACGACGAAGAACTTGGGACTATCCAAAAAGTTTCCGCTTCTGGCGGGACTCCGGTTAAGTTAAGCACTTCCAAAGGGATTTACCGAACACCTTCCTTCAGTTTGGATGGAAATCAAATCACCTATCGAAAAGAACCCGGCAACAATGACCAAGGGAGAAGTTTCGCCAAAAAGACCGGTATCTATACGATGCGAGCTGATGGAAGTAATGTAAAATGGGTCGTAAACGAGGGAGATTATCCCATGTTCGCAAAAGACGGAAACCGCATTTTTTACCAGACGGGTGGAACCTATTTTGGGAATCTGACCAAGGAATTAAAATCTGTGAATAGCAATGGCAAGGATAAAAGGGTGCATGTGAAATCCAAATACGCGAACCGTTTGGTACCCAGTCCCAATAACAAGTGGATTGCCTTTACCAATCTTCACAAGGCATATATAGCGCCTTTGGTAATGAACGGAACGGAAATTGATTTGGACAACAATACCAAATCAGTTCCGGTTTCCCAGATTTCCAAGGATGCTGGAATCAGCTTGCACTGGTCCCAAGACAGTAAAAAGATATTTTGGACCCTTGGGGATGAATATTTTGCCAATTCCATCAAAGACCGCTATACCTTTTTACCCGGCTCTCCAGAAAAAGCCGCTAAAATGGACAGCATCGGCACTAAAATTGGGCTGACTACCAAAACCCATAAGCCTTCCGGGCGAATAGCATTTACCAATGCCAGAATCCTTACCATGGAAGGAGACAAGGTCATTGAAAAGGGCACCATCATTGTGAACGAGAACAAAATTGAATACCTAGGAAATTCGGATGAAGTCAATGTACCATCGAACGCCATTGTTTTTGATGTGGCGGGAAAAACTATTATGCCGGGTATTGTAGACGCTCATGCACATATTGGTGGGTTCCGTTACGGATTAACCACTCAAAAGCACTGGCAACTGTATGCTAATTTGGCTTTTGGGGTGACCACCTCCCACGATCCATCGGCAAATACTGAGTCCATTTTCGCCATGTCGGAACTCATAAAAAATGGAAATATGATCGGTCCAAGATTGTATTCTACGGGTATCATTCTATATGGGGCGGATGGCGACTTCAAGGCCGTCATCAACAATCTTGAGGATGCCCGTTCCGCTATTCGAAGAACAAAGGCCTTTGGGGCAAAATCTGTTAAAAGCTATAATCAGCCCAGACGGGACCAAAGACAGCAGGTAATGCAAGCCGCCAGAGAACTGGGTATCAACGTGGTTCCTGAAGGCGGCTCCACATTTTACCACAACATGACCATGATTATGGACGGACATACGGGAGTTGAGCATAACATTCCTGTTGCCCCAGTCTATAAGGATGTTGTTGAGCTATGGAAAACCAGCAACTCGGGCTACACCCCTACGCTGGTTGTCAACTATGGCGGTGTCAATGGGGAATTTTGGTTTTATCAAAAGGATAAAATCTGGGAAAACGAAAAGCTCTTGAAATACACTCCGAGAGGTTTAGTTGATTCCCGTTCCAGATATCGGACCATGATTCCCGACGAAGAATATGAGAACGGACACATTTTGGTATCTAAAACGGCGACATCGCTTGCCAACGAAGGTGTAAAGGTAAATCTTGGTGCCCATGGCCAGCTGCAGGGTCTAGGTGCCCATTGGGAACTTTGGCTGTTGCACCAAGGAGGACTTACCAATATGCAAGCACTGCAAGCGGCCACAATTAATGGAGCTGAGTATATCGGTGCCGGGAAAGACATCGGTTCCCTAAAGGTGGGCAAATTGGCAGATTTGATTGTTTTGGACGAAAACCCTTTGGAGGACATCCGAAATACCGAAACGGTGCGATACACCATGGTCAATGGCCGTCTTTTTGACACGCATACCATGAATGAAATTGGCAATACCGAAAGTACACGAAGCCAATTTTGGTGGGAAAACAATAAATACAATGCGGCATTTCCCTGGCATGATGAAGCACAGAGTT
Source organism: Flagellimonas flava (assembly GCF_900129665.1). Lineage (GTDB taxonomy): Bacteria > Bacteroidota > Bacteroidia > Flavobacteriales > Flavobacteriaceae > Flagellimonas > Flagellimonas flava. Next base: position 440,757 of record NZ_FQWL01000001.1, on the reverse strand, counting down.
TTTCACGACCCGGATGTGGATGCCATATAGGTCACAACTAACCTCCAAAAGAAGTGTCATAATTTGAATCAGATGCGTAAAATTGTCTTATTTGCTTTTATTGTAGCCATTTCGTCTTGTAATCGTGCCCAAGAGAAAACCGCAAGGCATGAACTCCTAATCAGTAATGCCAATATTATAGATGTTAGGACCGGGACCATAGTAAAGGAGCAAAATATTGTTATTGACTCTGGTAGCATCACACAGGTGATTGCCGAGCCACAACCCCCGGAAAATTTTGATAAGCACATTGATGCCTCTGGCAAGTATATCATACCAGGTCTTGCTGAGATGCATGCCCATATCCCTCCTACCAAACCGTCCCAAGAACGTTTGGAGGAAATTCTGTTTCTCTATCTCTCCAATGGCATAACCACAATTAGGGGAATGCTTGGAGCTCCATATCATCTTGATTTGAGAACAGCTGTAGCGAATGGAACCGTTTTGGGACCCCGGATTTTCACCTCAAGTCCTTCCTTAAATGGAAATTCGGTGACTTCCAAGGAAGAGGCGGTGGTCAAGGTGACCGCCTATCAAAAGGAGGGGTACGATTTTTTAAAAATCCACCCTGGTATCAAACGTGATGTTTTTGACACCCTGGTCCAAACCGCCAACCATGTCGGCATTCGGTTTGCAGGACATGTTCCGGTTGATGTTGGAATACAGCATGCGCTGGAAAGTAACTATGCTTCCATTGACCATATTGATGGTTTTTTAGAAGGTTTGGTTCCCAAGTCCGAACAGATAAGTCCTGAAGAAAATGGCTTTTTTGGATTTAATTTCACGGCTCTTGCGGATACCACCAAAATTGAATCCCTTGTGAAGCTTTCCAAAGAACATGAGGTTTGGATTGTTCCCACTCAGAGTTTGTTTGAACGATGGTTCTCCCCCACTCCAGTTGACTCTTTAATGCAGCAAGTGGAAATGCAATATATGCCAGCCACTACTTTAACGAATTGGAGAAACCAAAAAATAGCATTTACGGATCCGAATGCTGGTTTTGATGCTGATCAATGGAATCATTTCATCTCGATACGAAAAAAATTATTGAAAGCACTGCAAGATGACGGTCATGGGATCTTATTGGGATCAGACGCGCCGCAGGTGTTGAACGTTCCTGGCTTTTCCATTCATCATGAGATTGCTGCAATGGAGCGAGCAGGTCTTACTCCTTTAGAAATCATTCAATCCGGAACGCTCAATCCAGCTAAATTTTTCGGAATGGAAAATATATTTGGAGAAATCAAGGAAGGTTTGGCCGCTGACCTGATTATTTTGGATGATAATCCATTAAACAAGCTTTCGGCATTGCAGCAAATCACCGGGGTTTTGGTACAAGGAAAATGGCTCTCCAAGGAAATGATCGATCAAAAGTTATCGACAATCGCTAAAAACGCGGCTAATAATTAACGAGTTAGATAAAAACTATCCAAGACCAAAAAAAATTGGCATTCCTTTCTTTGAAAAATAGCGGTCATTAACAACTCATTAAGAAAAGCCCTACTACTTTTCTTTATCTTTAAATCGACTAATTAATTCCCTGAAAATGATTAAAAAATTACTTGCACTCCTGATGCTAGCCGCATCTACTTTTATGTTTTCCCAAGAATTTTCCATGGATCTTGTCCAGGATATGAAGCCAAGAAACATTGGCCCAGCTGGAATGAGCGGACGGGTCACTTCTATAGATGTGGTTCACTCCAACCCAGATATCATGTATGTAGGGACCGCTTCGGGGGGAATTTGGAAATCTACCTCTGGTGGAATAAAATGGGAACCCATTTTTGAAAAAGAAGTCACGGCCTCTATTGGTGCTGTGGCCATTCAACAGTCCAACCCTTCCGTAGTGTGGGCTGGTACCGGTGAAGGCAATCCCAGAAACAGTCTTAACGGAGGCTATGGCATCTTCAAGTCTTTGGACGGAGGTAAGACCTGGAAATCCATGGGATTGGAAAAAACAAGGCATATCCATAGGATTGTTGTCCATCCAACAAATCCAGATATTGTTTATGTTGGGGCCATCGGTTCCCCTTGGGGAATTCACGCTGAGCGCGGGGTCTACAAAACCGTGGATGGAGGAAAATCATGGGAGAAAATTCTCTTCGTAAACAACAAAACAGGAGTCGCAGATCTGGTAATGGACCCTTCCAACCCCAATAAACTTATAGCAGCCATGTGGGAACACAAACGAGACCCATGGTTTTTTAAGTCGGGAGGACCTGGCAGCGGCATGTACATTACTCATGACGGCGGTGCTAACTGGAAAAAAATTACAGATAAGGATGGGCTTCCGGAAGGCGAACTGGGCCGTATTGGTATTGCCATCGCCCACAACAAACCCAATGTGATCTATGCTCTAGTGGAGGCCAAGAAAAATGCCCTGTACAAATCCGAGGATGGTGGTTCGAAATGGAAAAAAATCAATGATAAAAACGATATCGGCAATCGCCCGTTCTACTATTCCGAGATTTACGTAGATCCCGAAAACGAGAACAGGGTTTATTCCATTTTTACTTACGTAAATGTGTCCGAAGATGGCGGAAAGAATTTTACCCAATTAATGCCGGCCTATCAAGTGGACAACGGTGTTCATCCGGACCATCATGCGTGGTGGATCCATCCCAAAAATGGCCAGTTCATGATCGATGGTAACGATGGCGGAATGAACATTACCAAGGATGGGGGGAAAACCTGGCGTTTTATCGGCAACCTTCCCCTAGCCCAGTTTTACCATATCAATGTGGACAATGAATATCCTTATAACGTTTATGGAGGAATGCAGGACAACGGTTCATGGCGAGGACCAGCCTATATCTGGCGCTATCAGGGAATACGGAATGCCTATTGGCAAGAAATTGCCTTTGGAGATGGATTTGATGTCGTCCCTGATTTGGACAACAACCAATATGGATATGCCATGAGCCAACAGGGGTTTGTATCGAGATACGATTGGAAAACGGGCAACAATTATTTGGTCAGACCTACGCCTCCAGAAGCCGATATCAAGCTCCGCTTTAATTGGAATGCAGGAATTGGACAGGATCCTTTTGACAATAGTACCGTGTACTTTGGAAGTCAGTTCGTGCACAAATCCACAAATAAAGGTGAAACTTGGGAAGTCATTTCCCCAGATCTGACAACCAATGACAAAGAGAAACAAAAGCAAAGTGAAAGTGGAGGCCTTACTATGGATGCCACGGGAGCGGAGAACCACTGTACAATTCTAGTGATTGAACCTTCTACAATTGAAAAAGATATGCTTTGGGTAGGTACAGATGATGGTCGTGTGCACTATACCCAAAATGGAGGAGCCAGTTGGACAGAGGTTACTACTAATATCAAAGGTTTACCAAAAGGAAGTTGGATTCCACAAATAAAGGCTTCAAAAACCAAAAAGGGAGAGGCGCTCCTAATTGCGAATGATTACAGAAGATTCAATTATACTCCCTATGCCTATAGAACCAAAGACTATGGCAAGACTTGGACAAGGATCGTGGATAACAATGATGTGGATAGCTATACGCTTGCCATTGTTGAGGATGCGGAAAATCCCAATCTTATGTTTTTGGGGACAGATGACGGACTTTACATCTCTTTCAATGCTGGTAATAGCTGGAAAAAATGGACCGAAGGGTTCCCTACCGTTTCCACCAAGGATTTGATCATACAACCTAGGGAACATGATTTGGTCATTGGTACTTTTGGCAGGGCCGCCTGGGTATTGGATGATATTAGGCCACTGCGAGCTTTGGCTTCCAATTCCTCATTGCTCCAAAAGGAAATCGGTTTGTTTGATAGTCCAGATGCTTATTTAGCCGCTTACCAACAAGCTACGGGCAGCAGGTTTGGTGGAGATGCCCTTTACAATGGAGAAAACAGAAAACGTGGGGCTATGCTGACCTATTACTTGAAGGAAGGTAAAAAGAAACCAAAAAGCTCTGAAAAAGAGGGGGCAGAACAGGCAGAAGCAGACGAGAAACCTAAAAAGGATTCTATCTATTTCAAATTCTATGATGGGGACCGATTGATGCGCACCTTGGCTATCAAAAGACCTGAAAAAGCCGGTTTTCACCGTACCTATTGGGAATTGGATGAAAAAGGTCCAGACCAGCCCTCCCGTAAAATCAGCAAGGACAAAAATGAACGTGGAGGGGTATCGGTAAAACCAGGAACCTATAAGGTAAAAGTTCATTACGGAGATGCCATGGATTCTACTTCCATCACGGTAAAAACGGACCCCCGAATAAACATATCCAACTCCGCGGTTTCGGAAGTTTATGAAATGGGCAAGAAACTGGAAAAATTCACACAAGTGGCGGCAGATGCTGTAAAACAACTTGTTCAAAGTAAAAATCTTGCCAATTCGTTTCAAAAGGACCTAAAGGAAAAGGACAAAGACGCTTTTAAAGAGCAAATCCAAGCTTCTAAGGATATGGTCGCTGAAATTGATTCTATTGTTGCGCTATACATAGGAAAAGAGGATAAAAGGCAAGGGATAACCAGAAATCCTGAGACGAATGTGGTGAGAAGAATCAACTCCGCAGAAAATTATGTGGCCAGCAGAAAAAATGGTGTAACGGACACTGAACGTAGTTTGATAAAATATGCAGAAGATGATTTGAAAAATGCATTGGACAAAACGAATTCCTTTTTCAATAGCAAGTGGAAATCCTATCGAAACAGTATAGAGGCCATTGACCTCTCTCCTTTTAAAGAAACTCAAGTATTTGGTTTGGAATGATGAGAAAAACACTACTAACATTACTTTTCCTGGGATTGATTGTCCAGGTCAGCGCACAACAGCCAGGTGAAGACGAATTTGGAGCTTGGTATATGTATTTTGGAACCAACAAAGTTTCCGAACGTTTCAGTGTTCATACCGAAGCCCAGTTTCGATTTTATGAAACCACCTCCAATTTTAACCAGCTACTGCTCCGAACCGGATTAAACTACCATATAAATCCCAATGCCATTGCAACCGCTGGATATGGCTTTATCTCTACAGATGGCACTTTCTTTGAAGTTCCTGGAGAGCGAAATAGTAGGGAACACCGTATTTTTCAGCAGTTTATTCTTAAGAACAAGGTCTGGGAATTTTTATTTGAGCACCGTTACAGACTGGAACAGCGTTTTATCAATGTCCTGGATATCACCAGTGACCCCGAGCAGGAAGTAAACCGTACCGAACATCGGGGGCGTTATCGACTTCAGGTAACTTTACCGCTAACCGATACCTTTTTCCTTAATTTTTATGATGAGTTATTCATTAACCTCCAAGATGACCTTTTTGGCCAAAATAGGTTGTATGGTGCTTTGGGGATACATATCACGGAAAACAGTAGTGTTCAGTTCGGTTATCTGAGAAATCAATTCGCTAATGCGGTATTTGACCGCTGGCAGATAGGAATCTTCTTCAATCCCGACTTAAGGGGTGTGTTTAAAAAGAAAGCGAACCCGGCCCCTTAAAAGCAGGGCCAGTTCCTTTCGGTTGATTTTAAAATAAACTTCTGACAGCAACTATGGGCCTTCAAAAAGTAACATTCAAAAATAACGATGGACAGACCTTGGTGGGCAGGCTGGAACTTCCGGTTGATAGACATCCTCACAATTTTGCAATTTTTGCGCATTGCTTTACCTGTAACAAGAATCTCTTGGCGGTGCGGCATATTGGAAAGGCGCTGACCTCACATGGTTTTGGTGTACTCCGTTTTGATTTTACTGGTTTGGGCGAGAGTGATGGGGATTTTGCAGACACCAATTTTTCTGGAAATGTTGAAGACTTGGTCGCTGCGGCCCAATTTCTTGAGGAAAATTATGAGGCTCCTACCCTAATCATTGGACACTCGCTGGGTGGAGCAGCTTCCATTTTTGCAGCTTCGGACATACCCTCCATAAAAGCCGTGGCAACGGTAGGTGCCCCTTCCAATCCAGTTCATGTAAAACATTTGCTGCGCAGCGGTGTTGATGAAATTTTGAAAACAGGTAAAGCTGTGGTTAATTTAAGCGGAAGGGATTTCACCATTAAAAAGCAGTTTTTGGATGACTTGGAAACTAAATCCTTGCCGGAAATCGCAAAAGCATTAAGAAAACCGCTTTTAATACTTCATGCTCCACAAGATGATACCGTAGGTATACAAAATGCCGAAGAAATTTATATAGCTGCACATCATCCTAAAAGTTTTGTATCATTGGACGGGGCGGATCATTTGCTGTCCAGGAAAGAAGATAGCCAATATGTTGGCGAAGTTATAGCGGGATGGGCCAAACGCTATGTGGACATGCCAAGCTCAGTTGACACCTTGAAGACCAAACATCAGGTAGTGGCAAGCTTGGATAGTTCGGATGGCTTTACCACCCAGATGAAGGTGGGCAACCATTTTATGACAGCGGATGAACCCGAAAGTTATGGAGGTAACGATTTTGGACCTTCCCCATACGAATTGGTCTCAGCGGGACTTTCCGCATGTACCGTCATGACGATCCAGATGTATGCCAAACGAAAAGGGTGGCCAGTTGATAATGTGGAGGTTCACACCTCTTATGGCAAATCACATGCCGTGGATTGTGAGAACTGTGAAGAGGATAGTGCCAAAATCTACACTTTTAAGCGGGAAATAAAGCTTACTGGTGACCTGGATGAAAAACAAAAAGCACGAATCATGCAAATTGCCGATAAATGCCCCGTGCACAAAACCTTGCATAGCGCAACCCAAGTGTTGAGTACTTTGGTGGAATAAAGGCGTTTTTAATAACGCATGTGAAGAATATCGAAGTAGTCCAATTCCAATTCAATGGCGGCCCTTCGAATTTTGCGCAAAGATTGCACATAATCGGAGTAGGCAATCTCCCCATTGTACCAAAGCTTCTTTAAACGATGGTATCCCTTGCAAAAAGATCGTCTTTTTTTGCAGTAAACCAAAAAATCGATATACTGAGATGGTTGTTGGACCAGCATAAATACGTTTTAAGCAACCCTAGGGGGAAATTGGGTTATATGAAAATAACGCTTGTTTTAAAAGATCATTACTTTTTAGAGTTGATATCCCTATCTTTTTTCCATGAATCATTGAGGTTAAAATCATCAAGTTTGATAACGCTAAAAACCATTCCAAAACAATTGTAAACATGGAAAGTCGTCCGTTCGAGGTTGTAGTCCAAGGTAGCCATAGCATTCCAATTCCCATGGAAATTGCCATTCCCTTTTTGGACAAAGGACAGAGAAGAGTTAAGGTGAAAGCCACCTTTGAAGGGAAATCCCTAGAATTTTTCGCAGCGCTTCAAAAAAGGAAGGAACAAGTTTTTATCATGTTCAGTAAGAATCACCAAAAAACACTTGGCATTTTTCCCAATGATTACTTTCGACTTCAGTTTTTTGAAGACAACTCAAAATATGGGGTGGACATGCCTGAGGAGTTTGAAGCCGTACTTTCCAGTGATTATGAGGCCTCTCAGGTCTTTGAAAGTCTTACCGCTGGAAAAAAACGTGGGATTATCTACATGATCATTCGCTATAAAAACCCGCAAACCCGGATTGATAAATCCCTTATCCTCTGTGAAAACCTAAAAAGGGGCGTTCGGGACAACAAAGAACTACTGAAACCACTTTAGGTTGAAATCAGATTAAATATTCAGTACCTTAGACCAAAACCTAAAAACCCTTAAGATGAAAAAAATACAAGCAATTGCAATGGGGCTTTTGTTGATAGCTGCGACTAGTTGCAAGCAAGCCAAGAAAGAAGCGGAAACAAAGGCTGAAGAGGTGGTAGAGGAGGTTAAGGAAGAAGTAGTCGAGGTAAAATCCATTACTTTTTCAATGGAAGCCAAGAGTGATAGTGAAGTTAGTGGAAAGGTCACCTTTACCGAAGAAAACGGAAATGTGATCATGAAAGCTATGCTTAGTGGACTTTCCGAAGGTGAGCATGCCATCCATATCCATGAAAAAGCAGACTGCTCGTCCGCAGATGGCAAGTCTACAGGTGGGCATTGGAACCCTACCTTCCAACCACATGCCAAATGGGGTGCTGAAGGAGGATACCATAAAGGAGACATAGGCAATTTTGTAGCCGATGCGGATGGGAGCGCTACGGTTGATTTTGCCACCAATGAATGGTGTATAGGATGCGATGACGAAACCAAAAACATTGTTGGTAAGGCGGTAATCGTACATCAGGGAGTGGATGACTTTACTTCCCAACCCAGTGGTGCTGCAGGAGCTCGTATTGCCTGTACCGGAATCATCCAATAAAATAGAAAGATAGGGCCAATTTGGCCCTATTCTTATATTCTGTTAAAATACGTAACCAGTTACGTAAATTGAATTATATTTGTCCTTTTAGCTACAACCTTCCCAATGGAACAAGACTTTTTACAACAATTACGATATTTGGGTTTTACCGCTCGAATAAAACGTTTGAATGAACGTATTGTCTCCAGTACGGTATCCCACTACTCCAACTTAAATATTGATATTGAGCCCAATTGGCATGTTATTTTTCTGCTTTTAAAGGAGAGAGGAAAGCTTACCGTAACCGATATTGCGAACACCTTGGGTTTCTCACATCCTGCCATGATAAAGATTACCCGAAAAATGAAACAACGTGGCTATCTAAACATGTCGAAGGATTCAAAAGATGGACGTAAAACCCTGATTCAACTATCACAAAAAGGGTATAGAAAGCTACCGACTTATGAGCAAGAATGGAACCGTATTCAAGAAGTTTTAGAGGAATTTGTGGGGAACGATTTTTTAAATCAGCTGAACGAGCTGGAGGGTAAGTTGCTCGACCAGGGTTTCAGCGAGCGTTATCTTAAAAAGTTTGGGAACTCCAATTCCGAATCTGTTTTTAGCATTCGTAACGCATATCCCTCCGAATTCAATGCTATTGGAAAATTAATGGTGCAGGTGTATGGTGGGTTGGAAGGTTTCCCAAAAGCTGACGAGCAGCCCGACTACTACCAAAAACTAGCTGATATAGGCAGTTTCACGCAAAACCCGGATGCGGAGCTTTTGGTCGCTACCTCTAATTCCGGTTCGCTTTTAGGTGGGGTCCTTTATTTTGGAGACATGAAATTTTATGGTTCTGGAGGGACGGCCCCTTCTGAAAAAAATGCTTCCGGATTTCGTCTTTTGGCCGTGGATCCTTCCACAAGAGGTCTTGGCATTGGTAAAGCCCTCAGTATTGCCTGCATCAACAAGGCCAAAAAGAAAGGCCATCCTCAAGTCATCATACATTCAACGGCTTACATGAAACCCGCTATCCGGATGTACAAGGGATTGGGTTTTGTTCGTTCCAAGGATTTGGATTTTTCGCAAAACGGGCTTGAAGTATATGGTTATCGATTAAATCTAAAGTAACTTGGTAAGGTGAAATCAACAGGTTTAAATAAAACCGGAGAACTCACCTCCCATTTTTTTAGGAATGAGTACGGAAAACTTGTCGCCGTAATTACCCGTTATTTGGGCAGTGAGCATGTAGAAACCGCAGAAGACATTGTCCAGGATGCTCTTTTACAGGCTACTAAGCACTGGGATCTTCATGGTATTCCCGACCAGCCTAAGGCTTGGCTCTACACTACCGCCAGGAATTTGGCGTTGAATGCGTTAAAACGCAGAAAACATCAGAGGGCTTACACCTTCCATCAAACAAATGGCACTTTCGAAGTGGAGCAATTACCTTTCTCGGAAGAACTTATTGAAGACAGTCAGCTAAAAATGATGTTTTGGTGTTGTCATGATTCCATTCCTGAACATTCCAGAATTGCCTTAATCTTAAAAATTCTTTCTGGTTTCAGTATATCAGAGATTGCCAATGCTTTTTTCTCCAATAAGGAAACTATCAACAAACGTTTGGTTAGAGGGCGAAAACAACTGCGTAATGTTGAACTTGATTCGCCCAACGAACAAGACTTAAATCATCGATTGCAGACTGTTCTCAAAACAATTTATCTGCTGTTCAATGAAGGCTATCTCCCAGCCATTAAAAACCAAACCATCCGTTTTGATCTTTGTCTGGAGGCCATTCGTTTGGCCCAATTGCTTTCGGACAGCCAACTTATACCAAAAAAAGCAGACATTCACGCCCTTTTGGCCCTGATGTACTTTAATGTTGCACGGTTTAAGTCTAGAGTATCGAAAACTGGCGAGTTAATGGATTTAAGAGAGCAAGATCGGTCCAAGTGGGACAAAGAACTCATCCAGTATGGAATTCAATTTTTGGACAGAGTGGTCCACGGTAATACGCTATCTTCTTATGCACTTATGGCCACTATTTCGGCCAACCATTGTGTTGCGGCAAGTTATGATAAAACAGATTGGGAGAGAATCTTATCCCTTTATGACGAACTGTTACTTCTTGAGCAATCTCCTATTGTGCAGCTGAACAGATGTGTTGTCCTGGCTGAAGTTAAGGGAATACCATCAGCTATTACCAAACTGAAGGATCTAGGTACACAGACAGATATTCATCGCTATTATCTCTATCACTTTACTTTGGCGGAATTTTACAAACGTGATCAACAGTGGCTGGCATCCAAACTGGCCTATGAGGAAGCACTAAAACTATCTGAAAATCCCAGGGATCGAGAAATTTTGAAAAAAAAGAAGCAAGCTCTTGTCCCTAATTCGTCTTCCCAATTGTCTTAGGGGCAAATTTTAACTTAAAAGCAAAGACATGAAAGAATTTCTATTACTGATCAGAAGTGAGGAATCCCCTAAAGCCAATCTCTCTCCAGAACAAATGCAGCAGCACATTGAAAAAGTTGGCGGGTATCTGAAACGACTTAGCGAAGAAGGTAGAATGAAATCGGCACAGCCTCTGGAGATGACAGGCACCATGCTATCCTACAAAAACGGAAAAATTGTTGATGGGCCTTATAACGAAACCAAGGAAATCATATCCGGATATTACCATTTATTGGCCAACGACCTTGATGAGGCCATTAGCATTGCAAAACAGGATCCAAGGTTTGAGGAAGGTATTTGGCGGATGGAGATCAGACCTATAAAGCATGTTGAGGGCATCAACTAAAAATGAAAGCGGCTTGCCATGGCAAGCCGCTTCCCTCATCAAATAAACCTAAAAACCAATTATGGTTTTCACAACTTTACGCCAACCCCAAATCCAATGATCCAAGGGTTAATGTCCACATCGGCACCTACGGTGGCACCCAGAGCGGTGGTAGCATTAACGGTGGCGTCCGTATTTAAAAAGAGCTTTTTCACATCCAGGTTCAAAAACCATTTATCGTTCAACATAAAATCGAATCCACCCTGCAAGGCATAGCCAATTGAGGTGTCATAGTCCACGTCATCGGCAACAGGCCCTTCATCAACTCCGTAAAATAAGGTGAGATTTAAACCGGCTCCGAGATAAGGAACGAAGTCACCTCCAGTAAAATGATACTGTCCGGTCAAGGTTGGGGGCAACAACCATACATGACCCAAATCCAAATCGCCAGCTGCCGTGCCTACGGCTTCAACATCATGCTTTGTGGTCGCCAAAATTAGCTCAGCAGACCAATTTTCATTAAAGAAATAGGTGATATCAAATTCTGGAACAACTGTAGTGGATATGGAGGCATCTCCTCCAATCGCTTCAATATCCGCGCTCTCATCAGGCGTTACCACTATACCTCTTAGTCGAAATTGCCATTTTGAAAAATCATCTGTAGGCGCGTCCTGGGCCATCGCCCAATTGCTAATCGCCAGGATGGCCATACATGCAACTAATACCTTTTTTCCCATTTTTCTGTGTTTAAAATTTCTCCAAAACTAATGTGGGAATTCATGTAAGAACATGATCATTATCATTGTATGTCAGTCCTTGCACACCATCCGTAAAATCTTATTCTATCGGGTTACAAATTCCTAACATATTTTTTCGTTTAAATCGTGGCGAATAACACCATAAGTGGTATAATTTGCTTTATTTTATGATGTAAATCAGTTAACCCAATGAACCCTTCTGCCGCAGGATGGATCAATAAGTTTGGGCATCTTGCCAAAAAAGAAGCCACTTACTTCCCAGACTTTACTAGCCTATACCAAGAACTCAAACAAAATGGGTTTGTATATGGCATACACTTGGATATACCAGATTTTATACCAGTAGAACATAAGCTAACAGAGGATGAGATTGCTAAGATAAATCTACTAACGGCCCTCTATTTCACTTTCAAATTTGAAAAGGGAGAGGTTGATTTTGAGCTGTTCGTAAATACTGTATTTCAATATTACCGTTCCTTGGAGGTAGCCAAAATATCATTCTTGAATAAAATCCTTGGAGGCACCCAAACGGAAAATCAGTTGGAAAAACTATTGGATTCCCGCATTTATTTAGGAGGGAATGCTTTTAACCGTGCGTTTGGAAACAGTATCACCAACTCCCTTTTGTACGTCGATGTGCTTATTTTTAGAATTTACCTGAATGGTCATCCTTCCCTTATGGAACATGCGCAATTATTGGAATATGTAACCATGAACATTGCATACCAGGCATTGAATTCTAAAGACGCACACGAGAAAGATGTCAAATTGATGCAATTGTTAGCTTCTTCTTTGACCTATGTTAATCTGAATGAAGCACATTTTGATGGCTCCTACCGAGATCTTTTGAAACATAATTTTACGGATTGTGAAAAGGATTATTTTTTGGATATGGCCTGCTTAACAATTTGGGAAGACCAACAGGTCAGCTATTCGGAATCTGACTATATTTTAGGTTTGGGAAACGACTTGGACAAGACTGAAAAAGAGGTCCAATCTGCCATTGAAAATGTGTTTGACTTTTTTCAAAAAAATAAAGAAAGGGTAAGCTATTTGAACGATAAAAATTTGGCCTCACAATTCTATGACGGCATGTCCAAAAATGTAAGCAAACTCATTTTACGAAACAGTAAAAGATTGAAAAAAGAGCTTACCGAAAGTAAAGAATTGGTCGGATTGCTTTCCAAATCTGCCGTTAAAGAATTGACTTCCGAGGAGAAGAAAAAAGTGCAAAACCAACTACTTGATATTTTTAAAAGTGTCCCTTCGCTCGCCATTTTTATGCTTCCGGGTGGAGCCGTCTTACTCCCAATTTTTATCAAATTAATTCCTAAATTGCTACCATCAGCCTTTGATGATAACCGAGTTGAAGAAAATTAAGGTTTTTCGGGCATATTAGCTGGTATAAGAAAAATTTATAGTTGTTTTTGAAATGATTTAAAGTTTTATAAATCAGATTTATAAGACGCATCATTCTAACCAAAGCTTAAAATCCTTTACACGCTCTCGACTCACAATAATTTCTTGCTCATTAAATCGATTTAGCTTGATTTGCAGCCTAGAATTAGTGTATGAAATGATGTCGTTTATGTGATTGATGTTCACATAGAACTTTCTGCTGACCCTAAAAAATTTCTTTGGCGAAAGTTCATCTTCAAGATGCTCCAAAGTAGTATCCAACAAATAACTCCTCCCCTCCACCGTGGCGGCATAGGTACCCTTGTTCTCGCTATAAAAACATTCCACCTCCTCAGCGTTAATAATTTTGAGATGCTGCCCAACCTTTACGGTGAACCTTTTTTTGTACTCACGTTCCAAAGGGTTGACCAAAAGCTTTTTTATGTCATCAAAATCAACAGAAATTTTCTGGTTTTCGGGTTTGAAATCCCGGTACTTTTTTACTGCCTTTTCCAGGTCTTCATCATCGATTGGTTTTAACAAATAATCGATGCTGTTCAATTTGAATGCCTGAAGGGCATATTCGTCATAAGCCGTGGTAAAAATAATAGCACTTTTCACCTCCACTATGTCAAATATTTCAAAGGACAATCCATCCGATAATTGAATATCCAAAAAAATAAGATCGGGATGTGGATTGGACTGGAACCACGAAATTGATTCTTCCACACTATGCAAAAGGGTGGAGACTCCGACATCTAAATCGGACAATAATCTACTCAACCTTCTTGCTGCCGGTTTTTCGTCTTCTATAATGATTACATTCATTTGGTCAATGTTGAGGTTTGGTTCTATGGGGCTTATAGATCATCCCCATTGATATATTCTTGAATCTTGCGCTGTTCCCATTTCGCTATTAGAGGTCGTCCATAGAGCTTTAGTCCTTGGATTATCAAAATGACCGCCCAGCTAATAGTTATAGTCCAAAATTGCCAGTGCAGGTAGTTTTCAAAGCCTATCTCATGAATTCCACTTTTCTCAATGATCAATGACATGGTGCTATCCTTGACCGCGTACATAATGATATTGACTACGAGAAATACAGCTAAATGTGTATAAAACCCGCTTATTTGCTTTACCCGTTTCTTAGCCCTAAAAAAGCTTGCCTCCCTACTTTCCATTATCTGTATTTATCTATTTCCTTCTTGTCCTCTTCCATATACTTCTCTATCTGCTTTGCCTCCCAGTTTTTACCAAAAAACGGGTTGTAGGCGAAGGTTTTTATGGCATGAAAGCCCAACCCAATTCCCCATGCGGCCAGGGTAACAAAATGTGGCCACTGCCAAAAATCATCGGTATGGTTGTAAATATTGATCAATATAAAGGTGTTAATGACCAAATACACCATAGAATGGATGTAAAACCCTTTGAGGTCCTCTACTTTCTTTTTGGCCCTCTTGTATTTATCTTCATCAAACTGTTCCATAATTATTTCCATTTTTTTGTTTCTCCTTCTTCGTCCGCCATCAATCGTTTTATTTTTTCTTCCTCCCATCGTTTTCCAAAGAACGGGTTGAGCCTAAAGGTTCCCAGAGCTTGGAAAACCAATCCGACACCCCATCCAAACGCGACCCATAAAAACCACATATATTCAAATCCGATGGAGAGGTAATTGATTAAAGCTAGTCCTGAAATGACCAGGATATAAGTCCAAAGATGGCTATAAAACTTCTTGAGCTCGTCCACCCTTTCCTTGGCTCTAATGTACTTACTTTCTTTATTGAGGTCCTGCATTTTAGTTGGTTTTGTGGGCAAATTAAAGATAAGGATTCATTAGGATTCACTGCCATCCATAAACTCCCTGATTTTACGCTCTTCCCAGTCCCGGCCCAAAATAAGGTTACGTCCTGTGGCGTCCATCCACTTGCAAAGCAATCCAATTCCCCAACCCACTGCCGGGAAAATTACCCAGGGAAAGCTTGTGGTGCTGTAATTAAAATAGGCAAGAAGTGGTATTACCACACAATAGGCAATTAGACTTGAGTAAAATGATTTCAAGGCATTTACCTTATCTTTTGCACGTTTGTATCTGTACTCATTAATATCTTCCATTTTTTGCTTGTTTTTAATTATAGACCAAACTTAGGTACTCCATAGGGCTATAAAAAAAGTGGTTGCGTCAATTGTTGTTTTACATGGATGAATTGTACTGTATGCAAAAATATCCAGTCATTGGAAGCAGAAGATAGGTCCGCCTTGCATTGAGATATTGGCCAGGTTAGATATGCAAAATGGAGCATGGGAACGAGGAATTATACCTATATAGGAACCGTAGCCTAAAAATCCTCATTATCCATAAGTTCTTGGATCTTCCTTTCTTCCCAGCGTTTTCCCAAGAAAGGATTATTTCCAAATGCATCCATACCGTGTGCCAAAAGCCCAAAACCCCAGCCGATCGTAGGAAAGAAAGCCCATAAAAAATCGGTAGTCCTATAATTCAACCACCATAAAAAGGGAATAACCAAACAATAACTAATCAAATGCGAATAGAAGTCCTTAATAGCCTTCACCCGTTCCTTAGCTTTCAGGTATCGTTTTTCAGCTATATGGCTCTCCTGCGTTTCAACGACTTTTATTTGTTGGGTAAGAATGGGGAGGGAGACGCTAAAAGTGGAAGGCCCACTATTAATTTTCACCGCCCTATTGGTTAGAATTGCATAACGTTGTTTAATATTCTGAAGCCCTACCCCACTGCTTTTCCGAACTACTTGTTTCTCTTGCAAATTATTACTTACCACCAACATCCCCGATTCTTCTTTTACCGTTAAATGCAAGGGTCGTGAAGAGGTTACCACATTATGCTTTACAGCATTCTCCAACAACAATTGTAGTGACAGTGGTACTATTTTGGCATCGGGCATGCTACTTTTTTCAGGAATTTCAAAAATGATACTCTCCTCAAAACGCATTTTAAGTAGCTTTACATAGGTTCGCGCAAAGTCGAGTTCCTCGTCCACAGTGACCAAATCCTTGTTCTTTTGCTCCAAAACATAACGATAGACCTTGGAGAGTGAAGTTGTGAATTTCTGCGCCTGAACCGGTTCTTCTTCAATCAAACTGGTCAATACATTAAGGCTGTTAAATAAAAAATGTGGGTCCAACTGGTTTTTTAGAGCATCAAATCGTGCCGAAGCTGTACCAGCAATGATTTTTTGTTCTTTAACTCTTTTTTCCTGCCAATTCCTATAAAAATAAAAGGCATGGAAAAACACAGAAATCACAATGGTGATAAGTAGGGCAACCACGTAGTAAATTGCCTTTTCATTGATTATGAACTCATCCCAACTCTCACCCTCAAAACCCAAATTGATAACGATTCGAATCCAGAATATGCCCAACATGGTCAGCACAACACCACCTAATGCACCAATGAGCAATCGATACTTGGCATAACGTTTCCATACTACCTTGTGGTTCAGGTAATCGAAATAAACTCCATTTAATGAGGCCAATACAATGGAGTAAAAGAGATAATAGCCGATTTCACGCAAAAGGCCGATATCCAATGATACCGACCCCCCGGAAAGTGCTCTAAGTCCAATAAATACCCCTGCAATAGCCAATCCAATAAGAATGGATGTCACTAATAACTTACCAATATATTTTAAGGTGTTTTTCATTCGCCGCATTGCTTAAGAACCACTTCCGCGCGGTCCTTGCCCCAAGAGGGGTAAAAGGGAGTATCCTCGCTAAAATTAGCAAAAAGTTCCAAGGATTTTTCAACGTCCTTGCAATATGGTGTAATATCCTTCCCAAAATATTTGGCACTACCCATATCCCATTCTGCTTTTGCCAGTACCACCCTCGGGTTTTCAGGTGCCATGGCCAAGGCCTTTTCATACAGCTGGAAATTTTTTCCCGATAGTGTCATGCCGTAGGTAGCCCCATCATAGGCAATCCAGGCGGTATTGATCAAGGCTTCCAACACCATAAGTTCTGGATTTTCCGGAGAAATCGCATTGGCCAGATCAAGAAACTCTTTCGCCTTTTCCAACTGCTGTGATAGCTTTTCAAAATCCTTTTCACCAAAGGAGGCCAAGGTATTTACGTGGGCTACGTAATAATGGGGTAGCCAATTATCTTGTTCTGCCATGGCAATTCGCTCAAAGAGATTGGAAGCTTCTGTGGTTTTTTGTTCGCCCCAAAGTTGGAATGCCTTCCCCATACCGTTGGTATATTGATCTTGGGCCTGGATTATTCCGGTTACAAACAGCAATGCTAATACAACTAGTTTTTTCATGATATTCAGAGTTTAATGATTTGTTTATTTGTGTTTTGATCTATAGTGAATTTGGCATCCGTCCATTTTGGTGGGCCATAATTGCCACGTGCTTGATTGCTACATCCGTAAACTTCTTTTGGATAAAACCCTAGATATTTATCCAGCTTTCCATTGTTATTTTCGTCATGGTATAGCGATATGGCATATTCGCCAAAAGGGACATTTTTAAAAACCAATTGGCCCTTTCCGTTTTCAATAGTGGTTTCACCTCCCATAAAAACCTCTTCCAACCAACTGTTGGGAGTGTTGTAGAGTCCTACGCGAATCATACCTTCATCATTTTCGATATTCTCTATGGAAACTGTCAAGGTGGCTAAGGATTGTGCCTTTGTCAGAGTCACAAAACTTACGGTTACCATAAGACTTAGGATCAATGTTTTCATTTTTTTTGTTTTTAGTTATGCCCCAAAATTCAGGATACAGGTAGAGCTACCACAAAAAGAATGACCGAATTGTACGAATTGGGGGATGGATTGTTGGGAATGGACAAAAAAAATACCCGATGACCAAAAAAGACCATCGGGTATTTAAACTCAAACCTAAAGTTTACTCCGTGGAGTAATCCTTATAAATTGCTTCCTCAAAGGCTTCCCAATGTGCATCGGTCATCCTTCCAGGAGTGAACAGACAAATACCTGTTGCTCCGTTTTGCATTGATGCTGCAATGGCGGTGCCCAGTTCCTCAGGAAGGAGTCCGTGGTTTTCTGGGTCTTTTTCACTTGTCTTGGTTTCAGGTGTTGGGCAGATGAACAATCCGCTGTAGACCGGTGCACTATTTTTGGCCGCGGCCACTTCTTCTTTGGTCATTTCCCCCACCCATTCCGGGCCTTCCAAGTAAAAATCATTGTAGTTCATAGGATATACAGCATCCAAATCCCATTTGTTCCATTCCTGACGCACCAGTTTTTTTGAGATGCTTGGTCCTGGAAATACGGCCGCGTTTATCTTTTTACCCTTGGAATGTACCACATCGGTCAAACGATTTACAATACTGGTTATAAGATCATATCTAAACTGAACCCATTCCTCAACATTTGGTGGGTCTTTTTCGGCTTTGATATCAATTCCTGTTTTTTCCTTAAAGTTGGATGTGCATTGATCGCAGTAGCAATAATCGAATTGCGGGAATTCCCTATCCATGACCAAACCATATTTATCCCACAGGCCCCTGGCCAAAATCACATCAGGGAACCGAATATAATCCAGATGGATGCCGTCCACTTCCTCCACTTCCGCAACACCTCCGTACAAATCGGCCAAGAAGTTATAGGTTCCTTCCTTGCTAGGACACAGGAAGGTATAGTGCGATACATAGGCAGGTTTATCAAGGGCAGATTCGCCATTTCTATTGACCGCGTACCAGTCCTCCTCTATTTTGGGACTTTTTCCCTGCACCATGGTCGGAATCCATGTATGGAATTCCATCCCAGCCTGTTTTACAAGCTTCCCAACCCTGGCATAGGTTTGAGGGTCATGGCCACCGTTATACATTAATCCATCTATTCCCTTGGCCTTAAAATCCTGAAATTGCTCCAGAAGTTCTTCATCCGAAGCCTCACCAGGGCCTCCCGTCCAAGCATAAACCGGTATTTTGGTTTTTTCCGTAGACGAATCGGTTTCGGCATTTTTGGATTTACATGCCACCACGGTAACACTCATGAATAGAAGTAATAGTAGTCTGTACATTTTTTGGTTTTTGCGTTATCTAGCCTGAAAGTACCCAAACTTTTTTGTTTGCCCACAGATTCTTAGCTAAACGACGTAGTTCTTGACCTAAACACCGATTTATAATCCCATGTTGGACAATTGCTCTGTTAAATTTTGACCCTTTTTAAAAGTATGGTGCAACCCTCACATTTTTCAAATGTCCTTAGGGCAAACAAATCCTGAAAAGGATAAACCTATTCATTAAATCAAAAAACATGACAGAACAAAAACGAAGTCGAAGACTCCCATGGCTATGGACTGGTCTTTGTCTTTTACTGGGCTCGCTTGCGGTCCAAGCACAACAGAATTTTACCATAAGCGGAAACGTCACCGACAAGACCAACGGGGAAACGCTTTTTGGAACATCAATCTTCTTAGAAGGTACCTCAATAGGGGCCATTACCAACGAATATGGCTTTTACTCCCTAAGCGCACCAGCCGGAAAGTATACCTTGGTCTTCTCCCATATGGGGTACAAAGAGATTTCCGTTCCCATTGATCTTACCCAGAACCAAAAGATGGATATGGAGGTCGAGGAATTCTCCACCCAGTTGGATGAGGTAGAGGTCACCGCTGAGGAACCAGAAAGAGCCATTCTGCGCAAGCCGGAAATGAGCGTTTCCAAACTAAACATCAAGACCGTAAAGCAAATGCCAGTGGTCTTGGGAGAGGTAGATGTGATCAAGTCCCTCCAGATACTCCCTGGAGTGACCAGCAATGGTGAGGGATCAAGTGGGTTTCATGTCCGTGGCGGTGCTGTAGACCAAAATTTGGTGCTCTTGGACGAGGCCATTATCTATAATACCTCTCACCTTTTGGGTTTCTTCTCGGTTTTTAATGCCGATGCTGTAAAAGATCTTAAATTGTACAAGGGTGGTATACCGGCCAAATTTGGTGGTAGGGTGTCATCCGTATTGGATGTACGCCAAAAAGATGGTAACAGTAAAAATTTCGCATTAACAGGAGGTATTGGCGCTATTTCCAGTCGTCTTGCCGCGGAGGGTCCCATGTTCAACAACCGGGGTTCATTCTTGGTGGCCGGAAGAGGATCCTACGCCCACCTCTTCCTAAAATTGGCTGGTGAAAAGAACAGTGTGAGTTTTTATGATCTCAACCTTAAAACCAACTATGGCATCGACAAGAATAACAAGTTGTACCTATCCGGCTATTTTGGGCGGGATGTATTCAATTTTGATGGCTCTTTTAGCAGTAGCTATGGAAATGCATCAGGAAATCTCCGCTGGAATCATATATTTAATGACAGACTCTTCTCCAACCTATCCCTAATTTACAGTAAGTACGATTATGAGCTTGGAATCGATGATTTCGAATTTGATTGGATTTCATCCATCAAAAACTACAATGCCAAATATGATTTAAAGTATTATTTCAGCGATGCCTTTAAATTGGATTTTGGTATCAGTACCATTAAGTACGAATTTGATCCCGGCCAGATAAAGCCTACTGGGCCCAACTCTGCCATCAATGAACTACAGCTAGATCAGAAACGAGCTTTGGAAAGTGCCGCTTACATCAATGCCGAGCATAAATTAACAGATAGACTTACGGCACAGTACGGAATCCGTTTCAGTCATTTTAACCGTATGGGCGGGCAGCCGCTTTCCATTTATGCCAACAATCAACCTTTGGTCTATAACAACACCCTACAATTTTATCAGCGTACAGACCCTGTGGACGAGGTCACTTTCAAAAAGAGTGAAAGCATCAAAAAATTCTCCAATCTGGAGCCTCGCCTCTCCCTAGCCTATCAGTTGAACGATTATTCG
Source organism: Flagellimonas flava (assembly GCF_900129665.1). Lineage (GTDB taxonomy): Bacteria > Bacteroidota > Bacteroidia > Flavobacteriales > Flavobacteriaceae > Flagellimonas > Flagellimonas flava. Next base: position 419,720 of record NZ_FQWL01000001.1, on the reverse strand, counting down.
TCAGTAAAACTAGGCTATTCCAGAGCAGCGCAGTACATCCACCTCTTGTCCAACACCTCATCGGTAACCCCTTTGGATGTGTGGACACCTAGTGGAAAGTACATTGAGCCTCAGTTATCCGATCAATATGCACTTGGGTACTTCAGAAACTTTAAAGATAAAATGTACTCCTTGGAGGCTGAGGTCTACTATAAGACGGTGGATAACAGAATTGACTATATCGATGGTTCCGATTTGATTGGAAACAACACGATTGAAACCGAAATACTGAACGGAGAATCCCGGGCTTACGGGCTAGAACTATTGATGCGAAAAAATGAGGGTAAGCTCACTGGATGGATTTCTTACACCCTTTCCAAATCGGAGCAACGAACCCCAGGAGGTATTGCTGGTGGACCAGGGATAAATAACGGGGATTGGTACAACACCCCATTTGACCGAACTCATGACGTGTCGGTAACGGGTGCTTATCAATTCAACGACAAATGGAGTTTTGGGGCCAATGCCATTTATCAAACCGGAAGGCCAGTAACCTATCCCAATGGCCAATACCAGTATGAGGGAATTTCCGTGGCCAGCTATTCGGAGCGAAATGCCGATCGACTGCCAGATTATTATCGTTTGGACCTTTCCGCAACCTATCGACCCAATAAAAAACCACACAAGCGGTGGAAGGGAGAATGGGTATTTAGTCTCTATAACGTCTTTAACCGTAAAAACGCTGCTTCCATTTCGTTTGGACAGAATTTTGAGACCGGAGCCAATGAGGCTACGCGAACAGCCATCTTCGGAATGGTACCCTCTTTAACCTATAATTTTAAATTCTAACACCATGAAACGCTATTATAAAATTTTAACTTTCATCCTGTTGATTGCAGCAACCTCCTGTACCGATGTTGTTGAGGTGGATGTCCCAGAAGCACCAAGTAGGCTGACCATTGAAGCTTCTTTGGATTGGGAAAAGGGAACCACAGGAAACAATCAGACTATTTTACTGAGTACTTCTACTCCATTTTATGACAATCTTTCACCTGCACCGGTAACCGGGGCGGTGGTAAGGGTTACCAATAATAATTCCGGTGCTGTTTTCAATTTTCAGGACCAAAACGACGGACGTTATACTACCAATACCTTTATTCCTGTTCTGGGCAACTCTTATACCCTAAATGTGACCTACAATGGGGAGCGCTATACCGGCACGGAGACCCTGTTTTCGGTCACCGATATCTCTAGCATTACACAGTCAAAAGAAGATGGAGAGGACGACGAAGTATTGGAGGTCAATGTATCGTTCGAGGATCCGGAAGGCGTTGAAAACTATTATTTCCTTCGTTTTCAAAGTCGTAACGACCGTCTTCCCGAGCTCTTTGATATCAAGGATGAGTTCATTGATGGTAATGAGGCTACCTTCTATTATGAGAAAATTGAGGATGAAGAGGACAATATCAAGGAATTTGAACCTGGAGATATCGTGGATATAAAACTGCTGGGCATCTCCGAAGACTATTACAATTATATGCAACTTCTTATAGAACAATTTGAAAGTGCAGGAAATCCTTTTAGTGCCACTCCAGTGCCATTGGTAGGGAACTGTATAAATGAGGATGATGCAAACAATGCACCCTATGGTTATTTCCGGGTAACCCAGATGGTGCAGGATACGTTCACGTTTGAGTAGTTAGTGTTAGGTTGGTGTTGATCCCAAGGTGCAAATCTTTTTGGCCTTGGGATTTTTTTTTGGCCACCCGGGACTGTAACACTCCTTGATTTTTGATGTCATTGGAATAGCTAACTTCAAAAACCATCCCTTATGAAATTTCAAAGATCCATTCTTGGCTATTCCGCCTTGCTTATTCTCAATCTTTTTTTAAGCTGCAAACACCAGGAAAAAACCAGCGAGACGGAGCCTCCGACCAAAAGTGAGGAAATCCTTGCTGTAGGTACCATAGCTCTTTCGGGGTTGGATTCGCTACACATACAACGAATGGAAGACTCCATTGTCTCCGGGGTATATCCCAACATTCATAGTGTACTTATCTACAAAAATGAAAAGATGGTCTATGAAAACTACTTTGCAGGCAAAGATGAGGTCTGGGGTGAGGACTTGGGAGTTATTGAGCATTATAAGGACAGTTTGCATGATGTGCGAAGTATTTCCAAAAGCATTGTGGCCACTTGCGTTGGACTTGCCTTGCAACAAGGCAAGATTGATAGCATTTCCCAAAGTATTTTTGATTTTTATCCCGAATTTCAGTCCTATAAAACTGGGCTTCGTTCGCAGATTACCGTTGAGCACCTGCTCACCATGACCACGGGAATGGAGTGGAATGAGAATGTTCCCTATACCGATCCTGACAATAGTGAGATTCAAATGACCTCCAGCCCTGACCCCATTGAGTTTGTCCTAAGCAGGCCCATTTTAATTCCACCGGGCAAGGTTTGGGAATATAACGGGGGAACCACACAATTGTTGGCATCCTTAATCGAAAGGGCAACAGGCCAGAATATTCATGAATATGCCAAAGAGAATCTATTTAAACCTTTGGGTATAGCGAATTCGGAATGGACCAAATTTCCAGATATTGAACTGCCAGCAGCAGCCTCTGGCTTGCGCCTAAGCTCCCGTGATTTGATGAAATTTGGTATGCTATATGCCAACGAAGGCCAATGGAGGGGGAACCAAATTTTACCAAAGGACTGGGCCAAGAGGGCTATGGAGCCCCACGTTTGGTTTGGACGAAATGATAACGTAGGCTATGGTTATCAGTTCTGGATTTTCAAGGCCAAGACCATTACTAAAAACTATGACCATCTCATTCCAGCTGCTGTTGGCAATGGAGGACAGCGAATTTATATAGACCAACCCAATCAAATGATTGTGGTGATCACCGCAGGCAACTATAATATTTGGACCATTGAGAACGATTCGGAGGCACTGCTTGTGGATTTCATTTATCCAGCTTTGGGTAAAAAATAGGAATACACAACCCTATCGGCCATAAACCGGCATAACTGCTGTAGGAAAAATTATCGATTTCAATCGTTTTGTTAACAAAAATGAATTATCCACTCTTTTTAATTCGTTCATTATCAGTTTTTTACTATATTAAGGAGTTGGGGATTTAATTCACTCACCCCTTTTGTTCCCCTTTTGAGTTCCCTCCTAAATGGTTCTTTACTTGCAGCATATATGTTGGAAGATTCATGCTGGTTGAAAATAAAGCAAGTTGCCATCCATTAACTGTGGATTTCTAATTCAACTTAATAGTAACACTTTAAATTTCAACCTTATGAAAACAGTACCAACCAAGGTGTTTGTGGCGCTTGCTGCATTCACAATTTCTTTCTCGGCTTTTTGCCAGGAAAAAACCACGCAGGCTTTTTGGGTCCATGAAGACCGGGTCAAGCCATCAATGATCACTGACTACGAAAAAGTAAGCAAGGAGCTCAACGAAGCTTGCAAGACCCATAACATTCAGACCTTAAGCTGGATTACTTCCCAAACCGATGACTTTAGGTATCTTTTTGTTTCCCCAATCGATTCCCTTTCAGATATCTCCAAAGCCTCCAAAGGGTTTGGCGCATTGCGAGAAAAAATGGGCTCGGATGCATTCGACAAGTTGTTCGACGACATGGACAAATGCTATGATTCCCATGGGGATTATGTCATTGTAATGGACAAAAGTCTGTCCTATATGCCCAACGGAATAACCCAGACCCCAGAGGGAATGGACTACAGACGCTTCTACTATTTGCACACAACTCCTGCAGGGATGGCTCCGCTCAAAGAGGCTATAATGAAGGTGAAGGAAATGTATGAAGCCAAGGGCTCCACATCGTACTATAGGATATACCGAAGTGGTTTTGGCAATATGGGTAGTTTTTACATGGTTGCCGTAGCCGCCAAAGATGGCACGGCCTATGAAACACAAAGTGCGGAAAATGATAAATTATTGGGACCAGAAGCCATGGAGGTTTTCGGAGGTGTAATGCAACATATCACTAAAATGGAAGAGTTCTCAGGGAGAATGCGCGCGGATCTTGCCTATTCACCAAACAACTAAACCAATTCGTCTGGATGCAAGGTCATCCAGGCTTTTATCCATCTAAAATTTGAACGAATGAAACAGTTATTTTTTTCTTGCTTTGCGTTGATCCTGATTATCTCCTGCAACCAGGGTCCCACACGCTACACACAAAATTCACCAGAAATTGATACGGTGAAAAATCTCATTGCCAACTACGACGCGAAGAATTACGACACCAGCATGTATGCCGATAGTTCACAAACCCAATATAATTCTTCCAAAACAATGACCGCGGCAGAAACCATGGATTTCCATAGGCAATCGGATGCCAACTACTCCAGCAGGGGATTTGTTACGGAGGACCAAGAGTATGAAATGGTACTTACAGATGACGGTGAAACCTGGGTGAACTGCTGGTTAGAATGGCAAGGCACCCTGGCTGCCAACGGGAAAAAAGTCAAAATACCCATTCACCTGACTTATCGCTTTACATCGGGCAAAATAGTAAGGGAATATGGTTATTGGGATCCAACCGAAGTGGTGCTAACGCTACAGCAACTTGCGGCCGAAGCCAAAATGGCCGAGGAGGAAAACGCTGAGGAATAGTTAAATGGTTTCTTTGCATAAGACGAAGAGGGGCTTTTGCTCCTCTTTTTTTATGTGTTCCCAGCCATTTGAGCGCAGAAAAATCAGAGATTATTGTACTTTCACATGGGCAAAATACTGTGTAAAAACGCAGTATTAAATGTTAGAATATGTACATACCGCACTATTATAAAAACGAAAATCTAGAGGAAATCAAGTCTTTCTTGGAACACCATAGTTTTGGCATATTGGTCAACCAAGTGGATGGAAAGCCATGGGCCACGCACATACCTCTCGAATTGGACAAATCCCCAGACGGTAAGGATATTCTGGTAAGCCATATTTCCAAAGCCAACCCACAATGGAAGGTCTTTGCCAAAGAACCTAAGGTGCTTTGCATATTTAATGGGCCCCATGCGTATGTATCCTCCTCCTGGTACCAAAAAGAGGAAGTACCAACCTGGAATTATATTGCCGTACATGTTTATGGCCAAATTAAAATATTGGATGAGGAAGCTACCATGGACTGTTTACACAAATTAGTGGACAAATATGAAAAAGGCTCCAAAAATCCTTTATCGTTGAATGATTTATCTTCCAAAACCCTGCGGCAGGTCAAAGGTGTGGTGGGATTCGAAATTGAAATCACGGAAATCCAGGCCGCCTATAAGCTTTCCCAGGGAAGGGCTCATGACCATCCAAAAATCACAAAGGAACTTATGGAACGTGATGACCCTGGAAGCAAGTCCATAGCAAAAGAAATGGAAAATCTAGATTCTTAGATAACTCACTCTTATTCGTTATCCAAAAACTTGGTGTCCGCCCAATTGGAATACCTAGGGTTATCCACATGCATAATCCAGATTTCATCTGTGTAAGCACCTTTCATTTTAGATCGATAAGCGGCATAGGCCTGCTCATTTTGATCGTATTTGGCCAGGTATACATAATTCAGGCCATTATCTGGATTCCTAAAATACTTGACGTTTAGCCCTTTCTTTTTGAGGTCATCCATAAAACTTTTGAGGTAGTGTTCGTTTTTGAATACGTTGGCCACAATATAGTGGCCTTTGCCAACTCCATCTAGGTTGATGAACTTTTCGATAGGTCTAAATGCACCACCGGTAAAGGTACCCTTAGGTTTTTCAACTTTCGTTTTTTCAGTTGGGTTGTCCGCCAAGGCAGTATTTGTCAAGGTCGTATTTGTCAAGGTCGTACTCAAAGAATCCAAATCGGCTGATTTGGCCAAATACAGTTTCTGGGCCTGTTGCTCAATATCCGGTCTTTCATTATTGGTCTTACGTTGCACAAGGCGCATTACCATTTCAAAGCGTTTTTCCAAATCCCTTTCCCTGTGCTGTTCCAAAGAGTCCATCTTAAAGATTAATTCGTTGATGATGGCATAGTTATCTTCCTGCTGCGCCTTAAGTTCCTTTACCTGTTCTTCCCAGAAAGCAAGATCTTCCTTGTTCGTTGGTCGTAAGGTGGTTTTGGCATTCAGTTTATTTTTCTTGGCCTTTTTGCTTTCTTTGATATCACCAACAAAGGTCCCTTCAATGGGCTTTCGCTCTTGATCGTCATTGGAGGCCAAAATGTTTTTGGTCATGGTTGGCACGAAGGAGAAAGCAATGGAAATCTCATGCGTCACCCCCAAGTGGGATAGATTCCGATTGACATTTTTTTCAAAGTTATAGCCAAAGGAAAGTCTACGATTTAAGTTAAAACCAGTACCTGCCGAGGCTCCATAGAACTGATCATATCCGCCCTGTAGCCAGCCCAACTTTGGAAGGTCGAGAATTAATCCTCCACCAAAAATAGGATCTTGGGCACCTTCAAAACGAGCCCTTGCCAAGGGCAATAATCGTCCATCCTCAAAAATACCAGCTCCATTTTTAAATTCGTGGGCAAATTGAATATGTCCAGAAAAGGTTTTTTCATTAAACTCGCTTAATGATTTTCCTGTCTTAATGTTGTAATCCACCAAATTCTGTGCAAAGACTCCAAAATCGAACTTCCCCAAAGAAAGGTTGAGCCCGGGTTGAAAAGAAATGATCGAGTTCTGACTCGCATCGTTCAATAGCGGGTCGTCATCCAAAGTAATGGCTCTGTCTGGATCAAAACTGCTGACATAGTAAGGAACATTGACACCAAAGCTAAGATTGCTTTTTTGCCCAAGTTGAATACCATGGGAATAGTTGGCCATGATTCCAAGGTTGGAAATGACCCCTTCCTGCTGGTTGTATAGGCTCACCCCTAAGCCCACCCTTTCATTGAGTCTTCCGCTATAACTTAAAAAATAGTTTTGGTTGTTGTCACTGAAATCCGCTCCTTGGCTTCGGTGAAAGAGGTTCACATATGATTTATCTTCTCGAACCGCGGAAAAAGTAGGATTAATCAAAAATCGATTGAACTTCAACAAGTTTTGAAAGGGTACATCATAACTTACATAAGGATTGCCATCTTGAGCACTTAGGTCATTAAAAAAAAGACAAGGAAGTGCTAAAAATAAAACCCATCTAGAAGAAAATGTATATATGCCTTGGGAGAACAGGGGTAGTCTTACTTCCATAGCTAAATGGTGTTTGTAGGTTAAAGAGCCTGCTTGGTACAGGTTGGTATTTTTTGTTTGGTCTCATTGCAAGATTTGGGTTCTTGTAAGAGTTTTACTATTAACTTAAACGTAATATTAAGCATTTTATCGGCAAAAAACCAATTTTATCGATTAACTGCATTGTTTAAGCGGTAACTCACTTCTTACAACCTAGAAATGAGGTATTTATTGTTGCTAGTATTCAAAAAAGCTAAAGTCATCCTTGTCGTTTTAGAGGTTGAATTTTGGTATTATTTAATTGTTCGTCTTAATTTTATTCCTCAATTATGAGTAAACCCATAACCATAGTTCCATATACTCCGATTTACGCTGAAGCGTTTCGGCGACTTAACGAGGAGTGGATCAAGAAGTATTTTAAAATGGAGGAAATGGACCGAATTTCCCTCCATCATCCCAACACTTATATCTTGGATAAAGGTGGTTATATCGCAGTAGCTCTCCTGGATGAAAAACCGGTGGGGGTCTGTGCACTGATTCCCAGCACCAAAGTTGAATTTGAATTTGAGTTGGCCAAAATGGGAGTTTCCCCCCATGCGCAAGGCAGGGGTATTGGAAAACTATTGGGGCAGCATATCATTGCTAAAGCCAAGCAGTTGGGAGCCAAAAAGATTTATCTGGAAAGTAACCGGGTTTTACTACCTGCGCTCAGTCTATACAGGAAATTGGGTTTTGAAGAGATTATTGGAGCTACCTCGCCCTATGAACGCAGTGATATCCAAATGAAGTTGATACTTTAAAACTCATTTATCTATTTTGGAAATTGCAAGGGTTCCCCAGTTGGAAACTAAAAAAATGAGTTCTGGAATACTCCCTAGATTAAACTCCTTTTTTTAGTCTAACCCAAACGGGCATCAAAGAGTAAAATTTTTATATCTCATTAAAAATGAGTATCTTATAGAGATTATTCTTAATTTTTTTAGTCATGGGAACCATTAAACGATTGAACAAATGGGCCAATGCCCATACCTATTATCCTTTGGATTTAATTCGGATTGCCCTCGGCGTATTTCTTTTTATGAAGGGTATTGAATTTATGACGAACCATGTACAAATGGCGGAGTTGGTCCGACCCTTCCAGGAAATGCCGGGAGGAATGATTCTTCTGCATTATATTGCTCCGGCTCATTTTGTAGGAGGTTTTCTGATTGTTGTGGGCTTACTGACCCGATGGGCCGTTTTAGCGCAAATCCCGATACTGCTTGGTGCAGTATTGACCAATTTCTTAGGGGTCATGAACAGTTCCAATCTGGTCTTGGCAACCCTTACCTTATTGGTTTGTATCTTTTTCCTGTTCTACGGATCGGGTAAACACTCAGCAGATTACTACTTCAAAATGCAGAAGTAAACATAATCATAGATTGTCCAACTGATTGCTCTTTCCATCGGAACTAATGGTCCAGAAAAAGCCAACAAAAAAGAATTGGTCCGCTGCAGGGGTAATAGCACGACGATCAAACACACCATTGACATTTGGTGAATTGGCGTATTGATAGTTATTGATATTCTTGAATCCGAGCACATTGTTTACCGAGAAATACAAAATCTTTTGTTGGTCAATCAAATAGGCCCAGTTTAAGCTTAGGTTGTTGAAGGACCTTGTTTTTTCTGCCATAAACTCCACAGTATTAGGGTTATCATAAGGCCTCCCGGAACCATAGGAATAGGATAGCCCTACTTGGGAACGAAGGTCACTTATAAAGTATTTGGTTACAATGGAAAGATTGTGTTTCGGCGCAAAGTTTGGAGTTGCCCTCTCCATAAAATTTCGATACTCACGTTCTGTATCCAAGTAGGAGTAGGAAACCCAATAATCCAATGATTTTATACTTTTGTTATCCCTCCAGAACATATCCAAGCCTGCAGCATAGCCGCTTCCCGCGTTTAGAAAGTTAGAGTTGAATTGTGGCAACTCCGTATCATAAGTTATTAAATTATCGTAATCTTTGTAATAGGCTTCTGCTCTAAAAGTAGTTCCGTCTCCCAGATGCTGGTAGTTTAAGATATAATGGGATGTCTTTTCCGAATCCAGGTTCTGATCAAATTTAGCAACCTCACTAAGTGGATTTTGGTAAAAATCCCCATAGGCCAATGAAAATTGACCCTTGTTCCCAGGTTTGTAAGCCAAGGAAACTCTGGGAGCCACCTTAACCTCACCCAATAGGGAACTATGCTCCGCCCTGGCCCCCAACTTCATGGCGAACTTATTACTTAGGAAAATATCCGCCTCCGCAAAACCAGCCCATAGTCGGTCGTTATATTCGTTTGTAAAAGTGGTATCATCAGATGCTGTAAAGTCTTCTTCAAAATCCAAGGTAAAATATTCCGAGCCAAAATTAAGGTTGAATCTGCTGCTGAAGTTTTTTCGAACCTTAACTTTTAAATGGGATGCAACCTCCTTGTTGTCGACTACATTATCCTGCAACCCTATGGAGTTGGTGTCCAACGAAATTGCACCACCTGTGGTGAGGCTCCAGTCATTGTCAAGAAAATACTTGTAGGAAGAATTGAAGTAAAGATTGTTGTTTTTAAGTCCAAACTTCACAAAATCCTCAAAATTTATATCCTCCTGTTCAATGTCAAGATTAGCGTGATTGAATCCGGTGTAGAATTTTAACATGCTTTTCTCCCCTTTACTTCTAAAAACCGCCTCTCCGGCTATTGACTCGTATGGACTATTCCATCGTACACCTTGGTCCGAAGGTATTAAAGACTCATAGGGTGCCAAATTGATATAGGATGTGTTGATGCTCAAGGATTGGTCTCCCCAAATTTTGGTATGTCCCAAACCACCACCGACAGACATTAGGGAAATATCGGTTTTATCCTGTGTGGGAACGTCGGTCGTGTTTAAAAGCAAAACACTGGATAAAGCCTGACCATATTCCGCCGAATACCCACCAGTGCTAAAAGTAATGCCCTTAAAAAGAAAAGGCGAGAACCTTCCGCGCGTTGGGATGTTGTTGGCGGTGGCATTAAAGGGCTGAAATACTCGAAGCCCATCAATAAAGACTTGGGTTTCCCCTGCTTCCCCGCCCCTGACGAAAAGTCTTCCATCCTCATTCACAGTAGTAGTGCCGGGTAAAGTTTGCAGTGCTGCAACAAAATCCCCGGCTGCCCCGGCCGTTGTAACAATGTCCAAGGGTTTAAGTACCGAAACCTTGGAGTTGTCACCAGCTTCAAAGGTTCCAGCGGTCAAGGTAACCCCTGAAAGCGCATTTATTGACTCTTGAAGGGCAACCTTTAGGTTTTTAAAATAGGAGATATCACCCACTTCATAGTGTGGGTCGTAGGATAAAATGGAAATAACCAAAGTTTGCGTTCCAAGCTCTGAAGTTTCAAAACTGAACGTTCCATCCTCGGCTGTGGAAGCACCGTCATAGGTACCTTCAATATACACGTTGGCCCCTACAATGGGAACATTTTTGGTATCGGTCACTATACCAGAAACAGTGCTTTGTCCAATGCCGAAATTGAGGCTCAAAAGAAAAAAGAGGAGAAACAGTTGGTTTTTCATGATCATTCGTTATTTGATACCACAAAATTGTTCTCCCAACCTCAAAGGTGCCAATCCAGAATACCCAGTTGTAGAATTTTAATGATGAGTTGCTGGTTATCTCGGATTCCGCTGATCTTATGGATAGGGCGAACCTGTCCTATTTTGTCCTTAGAACTTTTAGCACTACATTTAAATAACTGCTAATCAACCTTTAAACCAAAACCATCAAAAAACACCCCTATATAGTAGTGGTTTTCTGTCTTTGCTTTTTTATGGCGAAGGGACAGCATCTTATAGATAGCCTGCAACAGCTATATCCAAGGGCCGCATCGGATTCTGCACGTATTCTTATTTTAAAGGACATCTCCTGGCAGTATCTCAACAACCGGGGAAACGCTGACCTGGCCAAAAAACATATTGACAGTTTTCATCGCTTGGGAGAAAGAGCAAATTTTGAGTGGGCGGTTTCTTTGGCCAATTACCAGTATGCCGTTTTGGAGCGACAAAAGGGAAACTACAACAAGGCTTTGGAACATATAGAAAAGTACCTGGACTTCCATCAAGGTAAAAATCGCGCCTTTGCAATGGCCAATGGACTATACCAGAAAGCCATTATTCTTGACGACCAAGGAAAGTCAGACCAAAGTTTGGAAATCTATTACTCCATTCTCGCCATCTACGAAGAGGTTGGTGATTCATTTGGTGAAGCCACCACATACAACGCCATTGGGGAAATACAAAAGAACACGGGAAAGAAATCCAAGGCCATGGAAAGTTACGAGAAAGCTTTGGAAATTTTTGAAAGGCTCGATGACAAAACAGAAATAGCCAACTGCCTTTTCAATATTGGGGACACCCACATGCAAAGTCAGGATTATGACAAAGCATTGGAGCACTTTCACAAAGCCCTAAAACTGGACCAAGAAACCCAAAGCGAATGGGGTCAAGCATACGATTATGAGGCTTTGGGCAAGGTATATGCCTTACAAAAAAATTACACCAAATCGCTTGAATACCATAACTGGGCACTGGCACTTCGTAAAAAGCTAAACCAACAAATGGAGCTTTCCATGAGTTACTCCCAGATTGGGGCAGTACAGCTTCAGCAAAAGGCTTATGCCAGTGCAGAACAAAATCTACTTACCGCAATTCGTATATCTGAGGAAATTGGTGCGAAATCGGAACGGCAAAAAAACTATGGATTGCTCTCCCAATTGTACGAAGCAACGGGAGATTTTGAACGGGCTATACATCATATGAACAAATTTGTCAGTGTTAAGGACAGTTTGTTCAATGAAGCCAAATCAAAACAAATTGAAGAGCTGCAAGTTCGATTTGATACCCAAAAAAAACAGGATGCCATTGCCACTTTACAAAAAGATGCGGAAATCAGCGAACTCAAATTAAAACAACAAAAGACGCTTAGGAATATCGTCATCGGAATTTCCATTGCTGCATTGCTGTTACTGTATTTTGCCTTTAACCGCTATAAAAACGCACAACGGGTAAAACGAGCGCAAGAAGAAAAGAAAAGAGCGGTTGTTGAAGAAAGGAAACGGACCGAAATAGAGAAGCAACGGGTTTTGGAACTTCAAAAAATAGATAAGCTAAAGGACGAATTTTTGGCCAATACCTCCCACGAACTACGCACTCCTTTGGTAGGAATCATTGGACTCACTGAATCCTTGACGGATGGTGTAGCGGGCAAGCTTCCGAAAAAGGCCATGGATAATCTCGGGATGATTGCAACCAGTGGGAAACGATTGGCGCATTTGGTCAATGATATTCTTGACTTTTCAAAATTGAAGAATAAAGATTTAGAATTATCCACTAGGCCCGTGGATATCTATGCGGTTTCCAATATTGTGCTGCAACTCAGCCAACCGATGCTTCAAGATAAAAAACTAAAATTGATCAATTCAATTCCCAAGGAAATTTCCCTAGTGGAAGCCGATGAAAATAGACTACAGCAAATTATCCATAATCTTATTGGGAATGCCATCAAGTTTACTCCAAAAGGATATATTACCCTGCTTGCCGAGACCAAGGGAAAAATGCTTTCGGTTACCGTTTCTGATACCGGAATTGGAATTCCTGAGGATAATTTGGACCGAATCTTCAATTCCTTTGAACAAGGCGATGGATCCACCCAACGCGAATACGGCGGAACCGGTCTTGGCCTTTCCGTTACCAAACAATTGGTTGAGCTCCATGGTGGGGAGATTCGGGCAACTTCCGAACTGGGAAAAGGTTCTATTTTCACCTTTACACTTCCCTTAAGTTCCAAGACAAGAAAGAGCCTAAAGTTGGAAAAGCCATCCCCTTCCGATTTTGTACTCCCCTTGAGCACATTGAACGAAGAAAAGGTTAAGATAGTTGGACATCAGTTATCCGATGAGGCACCCCAAGTGCTTATCGTAGACGACGAACCGGTAAACAGGAGGGTATTGGAAAATCACCTAACCGTCGCCGGTTATAAGGTCACTGAAGTTAGCTCTGGTAAAGAGGCCCTAAAGGTGTTGGATGATGAGCATCAATTTAGTCTTGTTCTTTTGGATATCATGATGCCTGAGCTTTCGGGTTACGAAGTGTGCAAAATCGTAAGAGAACACTCTTCGGCCAGCGAACTTCCCATTATCTTATTAACGGCCAAAAACACTGTTGCTGAACTGGTCACGGGTTTTGAAGCAGGGGCCAACGATTATCTCACCAAACCCTTTTCCAAAAATGAACTGTTAAGTCGGATCAAAACACATATCAATCTTAATACCATCCATAAGGCCACTTCCAAATTTGTTCCTACCGAGTTTGTGCAGTCAGTAGGGAAAGAATCAATCACCGAGGTTAAATTGGGAGATCATATCGAAAAAAATGTAACGGTTTTATTTAGTGATATTAGGGATTATACCAGCTTGGCGGAAACCATGACACCCGAACAAAACTTCAAATTTGTTAATGCCTACGTGGGTCGTATGGGCCCCATAATAAAAGATAACAAAGGGTTTGTAAACCAATATTTAGGTGATGGGATTATGGCCATTTTTCCGAAGAACGCAGAGGATGCTTTGGATGCAGCTATTGAGATGCAGCGAACCTTGGCATTATACAATAAACGAAGAGTTGAAGAAAAGGGCTATCAACCGCTAACGGTGGGCATGGGATTACATACAGGGCCACTTGTTATGGGTATTATCGGGGATTCCAAACGAAACGATCCCGCGGTAATTGCCGACACGGTGAACAGTGGTGCAAGAGTGGAGGGCGTGACCAAATACTATGGTGCCAATATTATAATAAGCGAAGGGTGTCTAAAATCGATGAAGGATTCCAGCGGCTTTAACTTTAGATATCTTGGAAAAGTCCAAGTAAAGGGAAAGCAAAAGGCCATGGGAATCTATGAGTGTATCGATAGCGACCCGGTGGACAGTATTACACTGAAATTGGAGTCCCTAAAAGACTATGAAATGGGAATTCAACTGTTCTTCGGTCAAAAATTTGAGGAGGCTTCCGAAAAATTTGAAAAAATATTATCGCTAAATCCGAAAGACAGTGTGGTGGAATATTTTCAAAACAAAGCTGCCATTTATGCCATTTCGGGTGCGCCCGGGGATTGGCAGTCGGTTACGGTAATGAATCAGAAATAACACCTTGAAAAAAAAATGCTGACAGAGGGTGTTTACATTAGCATCAAGGAATTGGTTTTTTCACCTTTCGCCTGCAAGTCTGCATACTTTGCATAACGCTTATCCACAAAACTTTGTGCTGCGCAAATCCAATCATTTTGCTGAACCCGATTTGCGCTAAAAATCGCACCAAACCGCTCTTCCATTACCAAATAATCCTCAATGGGAATATGTGGTGCCGGCGAATCCAGTTGCAGCATTCTATCCCTAGAATGATTGACTCCTGGTCTGCTTCGGTATAACAGCCATTGCCCTGAAGCTACCGCTGCTTTATGGTATTGCCTTGGGTTTTTCATATCGATTCCGTGGGCAGGGCTGTGGCAATAGGCAATGATCAAGGACGGACCATCATGTTTTTCTGCCTCAATAAAAGCCTCAAGGGTCTGCTGCTGGTCTGCCCCAAGAGCTACTTGTGCCACATACACATCTTGATACCCCATGGCCAACATCCCTAAATCCTTTTTTTCCTTGAAGGTACCTTTTGCTGCAAACTTAGCTGATGCACCAAAGGGTGTTGCTTTGGACATTTGCCCTCCGGTGTTGGAATACACTTCGTTATCCAGCACTAAAATGTTCACATTTTTTCCAGAAGCAAGCACATGATCCAGTCCACCATACCCTATGTCGTAGGCCCAGCCATCACCGCCAACGATCCAAACACTTTGTTTTACAAAATCGTCCGCTACCTCCAATAGTTCTTTAGCTATTGTAAATTCCATTTGCTGTAGCGCTATTTTCAGGTTTAAAATATGCTCTCTTTGTTTTGCAATTGACTCATCTGAGTTTTGGGGTTGTTTAAGAATACCCTCCACCAGTTTTGGGTCTAACTGGGGGGCAAGTTCGTCAAGAAGTCTTTTGGCTCGTTTTTCCCTCTGGTCTAAAGCCAATCTGTACCCCAAACCAAACTCTGCATTGTCTTCAAACAAGGAGTTGGACCATGCAGGTCCCCTACCCTCATTGTTTTTCGACCAAGGTGTTGTGGGTAGTGCACCTCCAAAAATAGAACTCGCCCCAGTAGCGTTTGCAATTAGCATACGGTCGCCAAATAACTGGGACATCAATTTTAGATATGGCGCTTCTCCGCATCCATCCGCACCCATGGCATATTGGAATAATGGTTCTTGAAGTTGTTGTTGCGCAAGGTTGGTTACATCAATTTTACTTCTTTCCATTTCGGGCAAGGTTTCAAAGAACGTCCAACCCTGCCGCTTTGTTTCCATTTTTGCCCCGGAGGATTTCATAACCAACGCTTTAGCAGGGCAGGCCTCTACACAGTGGTTACAGGAGTTGCATTGGTCAGGGTTTATCTGCACAGTGTAGTTCAAAAGGTCGAAATCTTCCATCTGTTGCAAAAATCTAGTCGATTTAAATCCAGATGGAGCATCTTCCAAATTATCTTCTGTATAAGCCTTGGTCCTAAGTGCTCCCTGAGGGCAGGCCATACTGCAAGCGCCACATTGCGTACATAAATCTGTATCCCAAACCGGTATCTGTCCATTGGCTTCTCTGTGGTTGAAATGAGAGGTGCCGGTAGGGTATGTACCATCAACTGGGAGTTGGCTGACTGGAATATGATTCCCCTGTCCAGCAAGAAGTTTACCCAATAAACTGCTGGCAAATTCCTTATCCTCTTCGAGTGGAGACATCCTCTCTTCTAATTCCGGTGTATCAATTTGTTGGATCAATTCCCTTAGTTCACCAAAAAGGTGCCTTGGCAAGTAATCATTTAATGCAAAGTAGCAGGCATGAAAACTGGATACTTCATAACCATTTACCGTAAATGTTTTTGGTATCCTCTCCAAATCAACCATGTAACAACTGACATTCTTTCGGATTATGGCTTGCTGAACTGTAACATCAATTGATTTCCATAGCTCTTTCGGGGAAAGCGTGGAATTAACCAAAAGGGCACCTCCAGACCTTAGATTTTGAATGGCCGAATCCTCTATGGTGTACTTGATGGATTCACATCCTACAAAATCGGCGTTCTTTATCAAATAAGGAGCCTTAATGGCCTCCTCTGCTATTCGAAGATGGGAAACACTTCTTGAATTTGACTTTTTGTAATCACATTCCATATACCCTTGAATATGATAATCGGTAGAACTTCCCAAGAGCTTCAAAGTTCCTGAGAACAAGGATTGCGTTTGGGCTTGTTTTGTTTCATAAAACAGTGCTTCGGAAAAAGATGGATTTAGATTGAGGTCGGACTTGACTTTAAGACTCAAATGTGTAACATCGTCCTCAATGCCCACTGTAAAACTGTTCTTTGGGCATGGTAGTTTTAAATTCTCCAAAATTGCCTTGACCATTCCTGGAGTCAACTCTTTGGAGGAGAGTCCATAACGCCCTCCAATTACTTTTGGAAGTGATTTGATTTTAGTGCTATAGACGTGCATCATGGATTGTACAACATCCAGATACAAAGGTTCCCCGCTAGCCCCAGGCTCCTTACAACGATCTAAAACAGCTATGGCTTCGCAGGTTTCGGGAAGACTGTTCAAAAGATGCTTAGTGCTAAAGGGTCGAAACAATCTGACCTTGACCAACCCGACTTTTTCCCCTTTTTGATTTAAATGTTTGACGGTTTCTTCAATGGTTTCAGTGGCGGATGCCATCGCCACAATGACTTGCTTGGCCGCTGGATGTCCTACATAATCGAAAAGTCGATATTGCCTCCCGGTGAGTTTGGCAAAACGGTTCATCTGCTGTTGAACCTCATCCGGGCATACATTATAAAATGGATTGATCGCCTCTCTACTTTGAAAAAAGACATCTGAACCTTGGGAGGTCCCGCGAAGAACCGGCTGATTTGGGTTTAAGGCTCTTTTTCTATGTGCTTCCATATATTTTTCCGGAATCATGGTCCTTATGACCTGATCCGATACCAATTCAATTTTGGAAGTTTCATGGGATGTTCTAAATCCATCAAAGAAATGAACAAATGGAATTCTTGTTTTTAAAGTAGCTGCCTGGGCAATCAAGGCGAAGTCCATAGCTTCTTGAACTGAGCTGGAACCCAGAAAAGCGTATCCCGTGTTTCTTACAGCCATAATATCACTATGATCTCCAAACACAGACAGTGCGTGCGTAGCGATTGACCGGGTAGCCACATGAATGACATTTGGAGTAAGTTCCCCCGCTATCTTGAACATGTTGGGCATCATAAGAAGTAGTCCCTGTGATGCAGTAAATGTGGTTGACAATGCTCCGGTTTGTAAAGCTCCATGCATGGCCCCGGCCACTCCACCTTCGCCTTGCATCTCGTATACTGCGGGAACATCACCATAAATATTTTCTTGTCCATTAGCACTCCATTCCTCCACTAGCTCTGACATTTCGGAGGAAGGTGTTATAGGATAAATAGCACAAACCTCATTGACCCGATAGGCCACATGGGCTGCTGCTTGGTTTCCGTTTACTACAATGTGCTTTGGATGGTTCATCTTTAAAGTATGCTGTGGGAATTGGATTGCAACTAAAATGAGCAAGCCGCTCTTTAAAAGAGCGGCTTGCTTCAATCTTACTTTTCGAACTCGATGGAAACAGGAGTTGGATTGGTAATGATGTCAAAAACTGGGGAGAATTGGGAAAGAGCTCTCAATTGCTCTTCAGAAGCATCGGACTTCACCTTGAACTTCACCGTAATCCCTTCAAATCCTTTACGTACTTCAGGATCTAATCCCAAAAAGCCGTGAAGGTCAACACCACCTTTTAAGGTAGACTCCATTCCCTCAATCTCAATGCCTTGGGCGGCTGCATGGTAAACCATGGCACCAGTCAAACAAGACCCTAGGGCATGCAATACAGTTTCAGCTGGGTTAGGTGCCTTGTCCTGACCTAGAAGTACTTCAACATGGTCGGCTTCCATGGTAAAAGATTCCTTTGCTCTTTCGGTGTGCTCTTGGCCCACTCCATAGTAATCCTTGATGCTGGTCACACAATGTCCGCCATCAATCCAGTTGTTTTTCGCCCTAAACTCGAATTTAGCCAAAGTAGGGTCTTCCTGTACATGGTTGATGGTGTCTACCAATTGATCCACGTTTACTCCGTTCTTAATGTTTGCTGTTGTAATCATTTTTTTAATTTTTAGATTAATTATTTACGTTTGGTTCTAGAGATGCATTTGGTGTGCCAAAAATCATAAATAATTGAAAATGAGAATATTAAAATGATTATATGTTGAAGGAGGACTTACGATATTTCGTTAATTAACGAAATATCGTAAGTGTATTCATGAAATCTCGTGAATTAGACAGGTCGGGCTATACCCAAGGCCTTAATTTTTGATGTGAGCGTTGTTGGGCGCAATCCCAGAAGTTTTGCTGCACCCCTTTCCCCTGAAATCTTCCATTGGGTCAACTTTAGTGCTCGAAGAATATTATCCCTCTCCATGTCTTGCCATTCGGTGGAAGTATAGATTCGGCTCGTTTCGATATCAGAAAGGTCTTTTTGCTTCCCTTTTATATTGGGAATGATGTTTATCCAATCCACTTCGCCATTTTTAGAAACAATTATGGCCCGCTCTACCAAATTTTGAAGTTCCCTAACATTGCCTGGCCAATCATAGTTCAAGAAGAGCTGTTCCTGTCCTTCGGACAGGATCTCCACTGGTTTGTTAAGTTTTCGTCCAGATCTCGCCATCATTTCATTGGCTATAATACAAACATCCTTCCCTCTATCCCTGAGAGCAGGTACTTGAATAGGGAAAACGTTGAGACGATAAAACAAATCTTCCCTGAACTTGCCTTCTTGAGCATACACTAAAAGGTCCCGGTGTGTAGCAGCGATAATGCGAACATCAACTTTAACCGTTTCCGAACTACCCACAGGATCAAATTCGCCCTCCTGTAGCACGCGAAGTAATTTTGGTTGTAAAGCCAATGGCAATTCACCAATCTCATCCAAAAAAATAGTTCCTTTATGCGCCAGCAAAAAACGTCCTTTTCTACTGGCAGTGGCCCCCGTAAAGGCACCTTTCTCATGACCAAATAGCTCACTCTCAATAAGGTTTTCCGGAATGGCCCCACAATTTACCCTGATAAGGGGCTGTTCACTGCGATCACTCTCCATATGAATTGCACGGGCAACCAATTCCTTTCCCGTTCCTGTTTCCCCCTGAACAAGCACAGTGGCGTCCGTATGTGCAACTTGTTCCACAAGGTCCAACACCTTTTTCATGGATCGGTCCCGGGCAATAATTCCATAACCACTGGTAAGTTCCTCGATTTCCTCCTGTAAATATTTGGTTTGATTGCGCAACGAGTTAATCTTGGACTCTGCCTGGACCCTTTCATTGATGTTTCTTAGAATAAGGGTGTAAAAGCTCTCCTTTGCGTTCCCATATCTGCTTATTGTCCCTTCATTCAATGTCTCCATCTCGTTAGACCCGATAACTTTGACCGTTGAGGGTAAATAGGTGTTCATCCCATTATCCTCCCGAGTCAGATCGGATTTTACCAAACCTTCTAACAACTGGGCGCTATCTTCATCCAGAAAAAACAAGATATTCCGCTGTTGCACATCTTCATTTTCCATAATGGCTTGGGCGGACGCATTGGCTAGCACGATACGAAAATTATGGTCGAACATCACTATAGCATCCATGGCACCATTTATAAGGCCCGACATCTTGGAATTGGCCAACTCCAATTCTCTTTTAGAAACGGTAAGGCGTTCCTGTATAATGTCCAATTCTCTATGCCTTTTGATCAGGACCGATAAAATACCCTTGGCAAAACCTCTGTCGCTGCTGATGAGTTCAACGAAATGGGTCGTTTCGATTTTCAATACCGTGGTGTCCCCCATGGCGGTTACCGATGCGGAGCGAGGTTCATCATCAATTAAGGCATACTCTCCGAAGCAATCTGTTTCATTCAATATGATGTACAAATGGTCCTTGTCATGCACCCTCACTTGTCCCTTTAGGATAACGTACATAGCATCCCCAACATCACCTTTACGAATTATGGCATCGTTTATTTCAAAATGCTCTTGTATTAGGTTCTTGGAAAGTTGCATCAAGGAGGTTTTGGACACTTCTGAAAAGAAGGAAACCCCTTTTAGGAAATCTACGAGCTGATGTTGGTCGGAAACGGACATGAAGTACCAGTTGGTTCGGTTTCAACTAAATATACAGAATTGAAAATTAATTGAATTCAGCCCACAACGGAACTTAAACCAAGCTTAGTTTAGAAGAGCAATCTTTCTGGTTCTTATCATAAATTTAATTGATGGTTTTTTATATATTTATTTTAAAAATTTATATTAATGACCATAACCCAATTACAATATGTCCTAGCTGTAGCCGAGCATAAAAATTTCACCTTGGCTGCAGAAAAAAGTTTTGTCACACAGCCTACATTAAGCATGCAAGTGCAGAAATTAGAGGACGAACTGGACATTCTCATCTTTGACAGGGGAAAAAAACCAATCACTATAACTGAAGTGGGCAAAAAGATTGTGGCCCAAGCCAAAAACATCGTTGCCGAGGCAGAACGCATTAAGGATATAGTAGATCAGGATAAAGGGTTTATTGGGGGAGACTATACATTAGGAATCATACCTACCGTAATGCCCACATTACTTCCGATGTTTTTGAATACATTCATTAAAAAATATCCCAAGGTCAACCTTATTATAAAGGAGCAGCCCACAGAAGCACTCATTAGAAATATTTTGGATGGACATCTAGATGCAGGAATCGCGGCTACTCCCTTGGAAATTGAGTTCATCAAAGAGCGTCCACTTTACTACGAACCCTTCATGGGGTACGTTCCCAATAGTCATAGACTAACCGGCCAACAACAATTGGGCACCGAAGATTTGGATGTCAGCGATATCCTGTTGCTTCAGGATGGCCATTGCTTTAGGGATGGGGTCATCAACCTTTGTAAATCGCCAAAAAATCTTCAGGATGAGCATTTTAAAATAGAGAGCGGTAGTTTTGAAACTTTGGTAAGTCTAGCGGATGAGGGTATGGGAATGACCTTGTTGCCCTATCTGAACACTTTGGACCTGGACGATAGAAAGCGGAAGTTCTTAAGACCGTTTAAAAACCCATCGCCTGCCAGGGAAATCAGCCTTATCTATCACAAAAGTGAACTGAAAATTCAAATTACGGAAGCTTTGAAAGATGTGATTTCAAGTATCGTAAAAGGAGCAATCGCCTTCCAAGATGTTAAAATAATTAGCCCATTGGCCAAGAACTAAACATTGAAGGAAAGTAAAAAAAAAGTGCCGCTTGAAGCGGCACTTTATGTTTAAGATTTTATAAGCAGTAATGTGGGTTGCAACTCTGGTTTGTCCAATATATAATATTGCAACCAGATTTTAAGTTCTTCGATTTCACTTGGTAATAACCTTGAAACGGCTTTTTTTAATTCTTTTGCGAATAGCTTAGCATCAAAACTAACTTTTTGGAGAACAGTTTTGGTGTAGTCTAACATTGCTCTGGGCATAGAAATTTTGATTTGGATTAAAAGGTTGTCCTATAAAATTAAGAAAAATCACTTTCTTGTACATGAAGCCGTAGTTAAAAATTAAATAATTTCGTGTTAAAATCGATAACCCGAAAGATACACAAGCAACTAGAAATGAGACTTAAGTTCTTCTTTTTCATTATTTTACCTATCTATTTTGTTGTATCAAGCTGTAGTTCATCCCGTGTGAGGGCCATTAATGAAGTCCTGTGGAGCGAGCCTCTGCAAAACTCCTTTCACGGACTGGTGCTCTACGACACCTCCTTAAACAAAATCGTTTACAATATGAACGGAGGTCGCTATTTTACCCCGGCCAGTAATGTCAAAATAGTTACTCTTTTTACTGGCATGACTTTACTAGGGGATAACGTTCCCACTTTGCGTTATGTTGCCTCAAAGGACTCCATTTTGTTCGAGGGAACAGGTGACCCGGCTTGGCTTCATCCCTATTTTATGGATAGTACGGCCATCCACTTTCTGAAAAAACACAATACGATCACCTGGTATCCCCATAACACGGTAGAAAACAAATTTGGACCGGGATGGGCCTGGGAAGATTACGACGCCTATTTTTCACCTGAAAAAGGTGCACTTCCCCTCTATGGTAATGTGGTAACCGCTTTCCATACAGAGGAACTGAATATTTCTCCACAGTATTTTTTGGAAAAAGTGACCGTAAAGGACAAACCATTTCGTAGGAAAAAGTCGGAAAATCAATTCTACATACCGCCCAATCGAAGCGACACTTTAGAAATTCCGTTTGTTACAAGTGAAGCGCTCACCCAAAAACTCTTGGAAAAGAAATTGGGCAAACCCATTGCTTTGACCACCCATTTTGATGCCGAGGAAAAACAAACACTTTACGGAAAACCATCTGATTCCATTTATAGGCGTATGATGTACGAAAGCGACAACTTTCTTGCGGAGCAGATACTGATGATGGCCTCTTCCACCCTATCCGACACGTTGAGCACTAAAGCTTCCATCGATTTTATGTTGGAAAACCATCTGGCCGATTTGGAGGAGCAACCCAGATGGGTAGATGGTTCTGGGCTCTCCAGGTATAATCTATTTACACCAAAATCTTTGGTACAGATTCTCCAAAAACTCTATCAACAAATGCCCCAAGATCGTTTATTCCATCTTTTTCCATATTGGGACACGAACGGCACTTCAGAAGTTTGGAAAGATGCGGAAGTACCAGCTTTTATCTGGGCCAAATCCGGTTCATTGGGAAACAACTACAACCTAAGTGGCTACCTGAAGACAAAATCGGGGAAACTGCTCATTTTCAGTTTTATGAACAACCATTTCAGAAAGCCATCAAGCGAGATTCGTTCCCAGATGTACCACATTCTTAAACAGGTTTATCAGAAGTATTGATTTTGGACTTGTCCAGTTTTCCTGAAAATTTTTCCATCAGCACCTGAAGTTTTGGTGAAATATGCGTCTTGCAAAAGGGTTTTTCAGGATTTTTATAGTAGTAATTCCAGAACTGATCCTGGGATGGTTTAAAACCTCCAAAACGATACCCTTTGGTCACCAGACTGTTGTTAAAATCCGCTTCTGAATCCTCTATGGATTTTTGGGCCTTTATTAAATCCTTGTCATTAAACGCATAGACCGCCGAACGGTATTTATTTCTGAAAGAGTGATTCCTGGAACTTGCATGGGTGTGGAGATGGATGGCTACCAAATCCTGAAGGGAGATTACGCTTGGATCGTAGTAAACCACCACCGCCTCGGAGAAAGAATCAACTTGTTCTAGTGGTGTTATGAATCCCTGTTCCACCTTGACCACACCTAACAGGGATTGATAAACCGCTTCAGTGCACCAGTGACATCCTCCGCCCAAACCAATTTTTTCAATCTTCATGGGGTATTGGTCGTAAAAGCATTACTCGAATAACGCATGCAACTGGGCATATTGTAATAGCATAATGGTTTTTGCATCCTTGATTTCTCCAGTCCGTATCATTTCCAGAGCCTCTGGAAATGACATTTCCAATACCTCGATATTTTCTGTTTCATCTTCGGCTCCACCCCCATCACCAATCCGCATTCCATCATGATATTGCCCAATGAAAAAATGAAGAATTTCCGTCACCGAGCCCGGAGACATATACGACTCAAAAACTTTTTCAACATCCTCAATCCTATAACCGGTCTCTTCCTCCACCTCCATTTTTATAGTCTCCTCAGCATTCCCCTTTTCAAGAATACCTGCGCAGGCCTCGATCATCATCCCGTCTTCGTTACCATTTAGATAGGTAGGCATACGGAACTGACGTGTAAGCACCACGGTTTTCTTTTCCTTATTATAGAGTAAAATCACTGCTCCATTTCCCCGGTCATACGCCTCCCTTATCTGGGTTTCCCATGCTCCATCCTCCCTTTGGTACTCAAAGCTGACTTTTTTTAAGGTATACCAATTGTCCGACAGGAGCTCTTTTTTGATATTTTTTACGTTTCCGTATTTCACAGGTATTGATTTTTATTGTGGCTTAAATCCCTCCGAACAAAATAATGCAATTAATCCTTAGAATGCTTGTCCAACATGTTTAAAATCTAACAAAATGAAGCTTTTTTCAGGAAGGGTCCTTTGATTTCCTTAGTATCTTTAGGGCAACAACCTTACGCAACTTTTCTTATGCAGTTTATATCGAAGTCATATAACCTTTGTTGTCTACTCGTCTTTTCCCTGGCTTTTTTGGGATGTAATTCAGCCAAAAAAAACGAATCCGATCAGGAAACAATTCCCAGAATTGCAATTGCTGGTCTTGGGATTGAATCCAGCACCTTTTCACCGGCACAAACCCATGAGGAGGCATTTCATACCAGGGTCGGAGATGCGATTTTTGAACGATATCCATTCTTAGCTGCTGATTCCTTAAATAGAAATCGCGCAAACTGGATTCCAACCTTGGTCGGAAAATCCCTTCCGGGGGGCATTGTCACTCGGGAAGCTTACGAATCCTTGGTAAAAAAGACATTGAACATGCTCAAGGAAAATGGCCCTTACGACGGCCTGTTTTTTGATATTCATGGCGCAATGAGCGTCGTGGGTCTTGAAGATGCAGAGGGAGATCTAATTTCTAGAATTAGGGAGGTTATTGGGACCGATGTTCTGGTTTCAACCTCCATGGACCTACATGGTAATGTGTCCCAAAAACTGGCCGAGCATTCGGATTTGATCACATGTTACCGCATGGCCCCACATGAAGATGCCATAGAGTCCAAGAAACGTGCAGTGGATAATTTATTGGAGCGATTGGAAAAAAACTTGGGCAAACCTAAATACAAGGCCTGGGTCCCAGTTCCCATTCTTCTGCCAGGAGAAAAAACAAGTACCCGTATTGAACCAGGGAAAAGTTTATATGCCGAAGTGCCTGGTGTTGCCAATCAGGAGGGTGTAATTGACGCTGCGATTTGGGTGGGTTATGCTTGGGCAGACGAGCCTAGAAATCATGCAGTGGTGATGGTCACTGGTGATGATAAGGAAAAGGTAGGTGAAGGAGCAGAAAAACTGGCCCAGCATTTTTGGGACGTAAGAAACGAATTTGTATTTGTTGCCCCTACCACAACCTTTGAAGAAAGCCTAAAACAGGCCCTTGCTAGTGACAGGCAACCCTTTATGATCAGTGATATGGGCGATAATCCAACCGCCGGAGGCGCTGGTGATGTTACCTGGACCCTCCAACAACTGTTGCAAAGGGAAGAGTTTAAATCCGCAAATGGACCGTCATTGATCTATGCGTCCATTCCTGGTCCAGATTTTGTTCAAGAAGCACTTGAGCTAGGTGTAGGCGGTAAAATTAGTGCTCTAGCTGGTGCAGAAGTGGACAATCGGTTTGCCCCGCCGCTTCAACTTTCCGGAACAATTACCGCCATCAAGGAAGGGGATGTACATGCTGAAACGGAGGTGGTGGTCAAAGTTGGTAGTATGCATGTTATTGTAACCAAAAAACGAAAGCCCTATCATCGGGAAAGTGATTTTACCGAATTGGGACTCAACCCCAGGGAAGCGGATATCGTCATGGTAAAAATTGGTTATTTGGTACCCGAACTATACGACATGCGAGCTGATTGGGTAATGGCCCTGACCCCAGGTGGGGTGGACCAAGATTTGGACCGCTTGGGTTATCAAGATATCAAAAGACCCATGTTTCCGCTGGATAAGGATATGGACACTCCTGATCTTTCCGCGCGATGGATTCGTCTAGCCGACGATTTGGAGTAAATGAATCAAACAGAAACTGTGTTGTTCAGATACCTTCTAAATGGGAGCATCTCCTGATAAACGGAAATGATCTTATCCTTGAAATTGGGCTGAAAGACGTCTTCCCTTTTCAAAACGTGTTCCACGCCAAAAGTCTTGTTCCGGAGGAGCGCTATATGGGGGTGATTATTTGAGAATCCCTTGGGGGCGTTGGTCAATTTTTCATCGTCGTAAAGACCACCAAACAATTTCTTAAATGATGGGCGGTCCAATATAGCCTGAAATTCTTCGCCGTTGTAATCTATCCCTTCCCGTATGCTGCGCAAAGTTTTGGGATCAGGTCTCCAAAACCCACCGGCAAGCAGGCATTGCTTCAATCCCACCTCAACATAGAAATCAGCGGAATTTGGTGCTTTGTCCAATCCAGCTCCAAAATGATCCTTATAAATGGGCTTGTGCGGATGAAACATCAAATTGTTATTAATCCGATTTATACCCTTTTTCCCCGGTGTCGGATAATATTCCTCATCCAGTTCCGCCAAGGTATAATCCAGGTCATCCAACCATTGAATAAATTGAGCTCTTAGGGATTTATACCACTTCCTGTTGGTATCCATCCATTCCTTATTGTTGTTTTTTTGGAGCTGTTCAAGAAAACTGAAAAGTGCTTCGAAATCCATGTTTCGAAAGTAAGAAGTACCCAGTTAGAAACATAGTGAATTGTGCTGAAAACAACTCAGCCTACTTCGTTTAGAACTTATTATCCCCCATCACAATATCTCCCAAGCCCCCCAAAATGCTTCCTTCTCCCTTATCTTTTCCGCCCCTTGGAATGGATGCCAGTACCCTTCCTGCCAAACGACTGAAAGGTAGAGATTGCACGTAAACCGTACCTGGCCCCCTTAAGGTGGCAAAAAACAGACCTTCGCCACCAAAAATGGTGTTTTTGATTCCACCAACAAATTCGATATCATAGTCCACGGTATGCGAAAAACCTACGATACATCCAGTATCTACCTTTAAAACCTCTCCTGGAGCCAACTCCTTTTTGGCCATGGTTCCACCGGCATGGACAAATGCCAGTCCATCACCTTCCAGTTTTTGCATAATGAATCCTTCGCCCCCGAATAACCCCCTTCCCAAACGTTTGGAAAATTCGATACCTACCGAAACACCTTTGGCCGCACATAAAAACGCATCCTTCTGGCAAATGAATTTTCCGCCTTTTTCCGATAAGTCTATTGGAAGAATTTTTCCAGGATAGGGGGATGCAAAACTCACCTGTTTTTTCCCCTGTCCCACATTTAAAAATGCGGTCATAAAAAGACTTTCACCGGTAAGCAATCGTTTCCCCGCGGAAAACAACTTGCCCAATACACCGGAATCTTGATTGGAACCATCTCCAAAAATCGTATCCATTTGGATATCGGTATCCATCATCATAAAACTGCCTGCTTCCGCAACCACAGCCTCTTGTGGGTCCAGCTCTATTTCCACATATTGCATTTCCTCCCCGTAAATTTCGTAGTCTATTTCGTGTGCGTTCATTGTATTGTAGTTTTTATTGACAGTTATTTGTTGAAGAATTTAAGTATTTGTTACAAAACTGTGTCTTTTATAAATGCTATTTTAAATCAATAGAATAAACTCTTACATAGCCAATTTAATTCACCAGTATACTGCTATTAATTGATATGGGCGTGCCAAGCGAAGTGAAACCTTCCAAACGAACATCATAAATACCCGGAACATCTGAAGCAAAGAGCTCTAGGTCCAGGTTTTTTGTTTTGAAATCCAATTGGGGTACCCAGAGTAATTGCAGTCTAAAATCTGGGATTTGTTCCATTTTTGGATCTCCTTGGCCATCGTATCTGGGATGGAAGTATTCTTTTTTGGCCTTTGGGGGGTCCAACATTATGGTTTTCAAAGTATTACCCAAATGGTTTTTGAAAAAATCACCTTCTTTGGTCTCTATTGAAATAATTCCTTTGTAAACCACGGAATTGATTACGCATTCTTTTCTAGATAGTTTAATTCTTTCGACCTTTCTAGCATCATAGGCGATTACCTGCGTGTGATTTTGGACCATTACACCATCAATCAAAATTAGGGGTAACAGGTCAGTCCCGGTGTTATAGTCATCCTCCCTGACCTTAAGCTGCTCCTCACCGTCAGCGTTCCTTTCCACCCATGCGTTGTCCACGATCTCCAGCATTGTCTCCTTGATCGTGGGGAATCTGGTAAAATCATTTAATTGATAGGTTTGGGAAAATTCACGATAAACAGGAGTGAAAGAATTGCTGTTTATTTTATTGTCCAGCTTAACTTCTACAAATGCGTTTTCAACCTGATTGTAAATGTTTCGCTTAAGAATGATTTCTTTCATTTGCGGGGTTATCCTCAGTTTTCCAAATTTGAGCTGATCATAGTTGAAAATAGCCTCTTCCTCAATCTCAATCCCATAGTTTTCTGCACGTTCACCCACGACCTGTAAAAAGCCAGACTCACTTTCGTAGGCTTGCTTCAAATTGAAATAAAATTCCCCTTTGTCATTGGTTCTGGTCATTTTAAGGACAAACTTTTTATCAGGTATGGATAGACCAATCTTTTCTTCCTTGAACAAGCTATTTCCATTTTTGGGTACAATCCTTCCCGAAATAAGTTGCCCTCTTAGTTCTGGTAAAAACTTTTGCCTTGAAAGTTGTGCCGAATTACTTTTTTGGCGAAAAATATGATTCCGGGCTGTGGGCATCAAAGGCCTTCTCAAGGAATCCCTTTTACGAACAGAGATTGAATAATTCCCGCCCAATACAGCTTTGTCCATTGCTTCCAAGGACAGGGTGATACCTTGGCGCCTTCGGTATGCAATTTGATCAAAAGTCATCCTTATCTCTTCCCTGGAAGTGGGTGATTCCGATGTTGCACCTATAGAGTCTTGGACTACTTCAGCTTTCCCTTCCAGCAGCGTGTCTTGATTACTATGATATGGATTTACTATACCAACATCTCCTTGAAAAAAAGTTGCTATCCCGCTATTTAACATCCATTTGGTATAGCCCAACAATTTATAGTTTCCAGAGGGGGTATCTGCAGGCACAAAAAAATCTCCTTGACCACGACCATTGGTCAGCAGTATTTTATGGCGGAACAAAATCTTACCGTCCTCTCCAACCAATTCCACGTAGGCAAGTTTACTTAAAGAACTGGGAAGATTGGTCCCCTTTACCAAAGAATGGACATTATATAAAAGAGATTCCCCAGCAAACAAAAGCGAGGTATTGTAATGAACGAACACCTCTTCTTGGTTTTCCAAATAAGCGGCGCCTTGCTCAGTTTCAGCATCAGTGGATAGTTGTCCGTTTAAAATGGTAAAACCCAATACGGAGCATACGATGATTATCCTATTTAAAATCTTCATTTTTCTATTCTTCCCAAAATTCTGGTATTTCCGTACTTCCCAATACCGTACAATCCCCACATACCCTTGGAACCACGGCAAACTTTCCAGTTGCAGTTATACTATGGTACCTTATGGCATTGGCATCCATAAGCTCTCCAATACTAGGTTCCTCCTCATTAGGCTCCAATGGTGGAACAAAAGGAAAACATTTATCCACATAAGGTGGAAGAGCTTCTTCCGGATAAAAATCCACATAATCAAAAAACAATCTTTCCGATGATATAGAAGCTACATGGAAAAAACCGAGCACGTTTTCTTCAGGTTTATTCACAGAAAATACGTTACCCCTAAAAAACCCTGGTTGTGATGGTGAAAATACATCGTCACCCTCGTTGGCTTCTTGCAATTGCTCAAAATAATTATATGATGCTTCGGTCAGTACCAACTGTTTTACCAAAATGCTATATCTGTGCGAGATGATATAGTTGTCTTTCTGAATAAACCGAACTGAAAACCTAGGAACGCTGTTAGATGTTGTTAGTCTTGGGTTGTTAATATTTATGTTCTGGCTAAGGTTAGTGTTAAAGCAGGTTTTCTCATCCAATATCCGGGCCTTCAGCACCAAGACCGGGCCTTCAAAAGCAAGCATTTGACTGTTCCAATCCGGTGCTATGATTTTATAGGTTTCTTCATATTTATAACGAAAATATTTAGCCGCTTGCGATGGCTCATAATCGACAAATATGTCAATCCCGCCACCATTTTCTTCTGTTGCCCCGGCACTTATTTCACCTATCGGGAAACGCTCGGGTGCCACAACCTGTTCAGAAGCATATTCATCCCCGCTGCTTGTGGTAATCAAAAGTTGGTAGCTTCTACCCTGCTCCGCCGCAAAATCGACATTGGAGGTATACCTACCGGCCGTCGTTTCTTCAAAGGCAAATTCATTTCCCGAGTCATCCACCACCATGACCTTAGCACCTTGCTCTGGTTCGGGGACAAACTCCTCAAAACGAAAGGCCCTACTCAACACTACCTCTTGTCTGCCCATTTCATCAGTAATGGTGGATTCTATGACCAAAGCATCCTCAAAAACCTCTGTTCCCGGTTCAAAGGACTCCACGCAACCGGCCAAAAAAGCTAGCATCAAAATCGCTTTAAAAAACCTAAACAAAACCTGTATTGGGCTCAATCTCATTGCTTCACAAGTTAGAATTTGAAGTTATAGGTGATGGTTGGTATGGGTATGGCAAAGATGGAACTCTTATATGCCTTTATCTGTCCATTCTCGGTCACAAAAAAAACCGAATAAGGGTTGTTGCGTCCCAAAACGTTGTAAATGGAAATGTTCCAAAAACTATGGGCAAACTTCTTGATCTTGTGGTTTCCTTCCACATTAAAACTCAAATCCAAGCGGTAATAATCCGGAATTCTAAATTTGTTCCTGTCCGTATAAAAAGTGTATTCTTGCCCTTCATATACATAGTTGCCCACGGGATAGGTCACAGGTCTTCCAGTTTGATAGACAAAATTTGCAGAAAGGCTAAAACGCTTGCTAAATTTATAATTGGTAACAAGGCTTAGGTCATGGGGCTTATCAAAATTGGACGGAAAAAACTCGCCATTGTTTATTCGTTCCTCTTCGAGTAATCCATCAAACTTTATCAATGACCTGGAATAGGTATACCCCAACCATCCATTGAGTTTTCCGTTGTTCTTCTTGGCCAAAAACTCTATCCCATACGATTTACCCTTCCCTTGAAGCACTTCGGTTTCAACAGTTTCATTCAACAAAAGGTCGGCCCCGGTCTTATAATCAAGGATATTATCAAACTTCTTATAGTATGTTTCAAGGCTTAACTCAAAAGCGTTTTCATTTATATTTTTATGGAGGCCCAGGGCAAATTGGTCGGCTCGCTGAGGTTTTATATTGATGTCGGACAGTTTCCAAGTATCCGTGGGCGAAACTGTTGTATTATTTGAAAGTGTATGAACGTACTGAAATGAACTATTGTATCCCAATTTCAAGGAAGTATTGGGGGCTACAAAGTATCGGGCGGAAACCCTGGTCTCAAGGCCTCCATAGGTTTTGATAACTTCGTTTTCATCAAAGATTTGGGTTTCTATCAATGTGTTTTCGTTTCTGGGCGAGCCATTTTCATATATCCGTTGGGAAGATTCCCCCAAGGCTGCAAAGAGGGAATAACGAAGTCCAGCATTTAAGGATAACTTCTGGTTCACCGCAATGTCATCTGACAAAAAAAATGCCGTTTCAATTCCTCTTTCATCTGGAATAAATACAGACTCGATCACCGTTTCAGAGTTTAGAGGATCTATACTCCCTGGTTCCACATTGTACAACTTTCCTGAAATACCATAATCAATGTTATGGGCATCGTTGTGCAGGTACTTCATTTTTAGTTTCAAAAGGGTTTCGTTAATGCTATAGGCTAGTTTAAAATCGTTGACCGAGTTCACATCGAACTCAATATCAAAATCGTAACCACTATTTGCCAAGATGAGTTCTCCTGTGTTCTTATCATTGAACTTATGGGCCCATTCCAGCGAAACGGCCCTGTTGGTGTACCCGTACAATGAATCCCGAGTGATATTAAAAGCATCATCACTGTAATAACCCATTAGCCTTAAAGTATTGCTTTGGTTTATCTTATGGTTGTACTTGGCGACCACATCGAAAAAAGAAACCTGATTATTTCTCAATTCCTCTTCTTTCAAAGAGCGTAAAATCCATTTTGAATAGGTTGTCCTTCCGCCAACCAAAAGAGAGGCCTTGTCCTTGGCAATTGGTATTTCCAGTGCCAAGTTGCCAGTTACCGGTCCAATTGAAGCTTCTCCAGACAACTTTTTGTCGTTGGCAGTTTTGGTTCGAATATCAAATACCGAAGACAGTCTACCACCAAATTCGGCCGGTATATTGCCCTTGAACACCTCAACATTATCGGAGGTGAAAGGGTTGATGGCCGAGAAAAGACCAAAAAAATGGGTTGGGTTGTAAATAACGGCATGATCCAAAAGAATAAGATTCTGATCGGTTCTCCCCCCTCTAACATTGTACCCGGTGGCCCCCTCGCCTGCACTTGAAATTCCTGGCAAGGTGGTGGCCACTTTAAAGATGTCCCGCTCCCCCAAGACCAATGGAATTTTCTTGATTTCCTTCATCTCAATTTGTACCGCTCCCCCAATGGTCTGATTGATATTCCTATCGCTATTTCCCTGTAAAACCACCTCATCCAACATTTGAAAACTTTCTTCCAACTCAAAGTTTAGGCGACCATTTCCATAGAGGATTATTTTCTGTTGCCTTCCCTGTATTCCCAAAGCACTTACTTCAATGGTGTGGGACCCCAAGGGTATTTCTATGGAGTAATACCCATTTGCATTTGTGGTAGTCCCCTTCCCTGTCCGTTGCACCAATACAGCCAAATCCGATATGGGTTCGTTGGTACCTGCGTTGACGGCAAATCCCTCCAGGGTGGCGAACTGTTGTGATCGGTCCCTTTTTTCCCGACCAATTTTAACAGGCACCTCACCTTCCCGATTTGGCGCTACGTCATTTTTGTTGAAAATTGGCAAAGCATCAGGAATTTCAGGAATTTCGGCGATTGCGGAATCCGTTTTTGAGCTTGTAAAAAAACCTTCTGGAAGCGTATCATAAATGGTATTCCCTCGTGTGAGTATTACCTTATATCTATCCATCAAGAAATAATTGATATCAGTATTCCCTAGCACTTCTTTCAGCACATTCTCCAAAGGGGTATTAGAAAAACTCCCCGAGATGGTATCTTGGACCAACCACTGATCTACATAAAAAAAATGGTAATCTGTAGTTTCCTGTATATGTGATGCAAGCTCTTTTAATGTCCAGTTTTCAAACGTTACCGTTATCCTCCCTCCCGAAGTTTGGGAAACTCCCCAAAAAACGCAAAACAGAAAACAAGTGCTCATTAGGGATTTCATTCTGGAATGGTTGTTTTTTCATTCGAAATCAAATAGTCGACAGTTTGCAGCAATCGGGTAAGGTATGCTTCGTTGCTGGCCTTACTTTTCCGTGGGGAACGACTGTTAAGTTCTGTTCGGAACTGCGGAAATATTTTGAATATGTCTTTTTTTGACTTTATGGTGTAGCAGCTGTTCTTATAAAACAGAAAATACTTGGTCTTATCCACGAATTTGTGAAAAATTCTGTTTTTTCCATACTTGGAAAATTTTTCCTTGTAGTGCTTCTTCAAAAATGAAAAAGATGCATTTTCCTGTAGCACCTCATAAAAACCAGAACCTTGAACTTGTTCGTCCATCCCGCAGCCCATGCTTCTAAACCTGTGCCCATCAATCGTAAATCCTTTTATCCTATCCTTAACAAGCTGCAGCAGTTTTATTCCGGAATCGCTTCGAAGTCCAAGTAACAGTTCGTCTTCATAAATATCATACTTCATGGATATATTAAAATAGGTCTCGTCATCATAAACAATGCTTCCCACCAAGTAATTTGGTGATTCAAAAAACCTATGTGATCCTTTTTCCAAAGCATAGTTTTCCACTGTCAATGTTCCTTCGTATAAATTGGAATTTTCAACTCCGGTAATTCCGTCAAACCAATTATAGTAGTCCTGTTCCTCTTGTTGTAGCTGAGCCATAGAATCGAACCATGTGGCTAGCCACAAAATTGTCAATAACAATTTCTTTTTTGGGAAATGATGGATATATTTTGAAAAACATATGGGCATACAACACCTCTTCTGCACGTGAAAGTTGGAAAATCCACATTTAAGTTAGTGTTTTACCATCCAAGGGCCGTCCTAAATTAGACGAATAACCCTACGGCATAGGATTTCGACAAATCTACAGGCGTAGAAAGATTTGATAAATGAGATAAATCAGTTCTCGGCTTTTGCAGCCAATTGAGAGGATTTATTCAGATTACTTGCCTTTGGCCTTCACGGTCCACTCAAAATTAAACGTGGAGACCTGCACCCCGTCTTGGTTAACTCCCACCGACTTCATCCAAAAGGTCTGCCCCTCCCCTGTTGCTATGGTTTTTTGGATGGCTTCATTGATGAGATGGCCATCTTCGCAGGTAAATGTGATTCTGCCGGTCGCTTTTTTGGTAAAAGTGGCATTGTTGTTGGCCACCAACATGGAAATTTTCTTCCCACTTTTTTTTATCTGTGTAATGACCATGGCCCCGGTACTTAACTCCGCTGCCATCCCTTGAACTGCCCAAAACATGGATTTAAATGGATTCTGATTGAACCATTTATGTTTTACCGATGTAACGGCTTTGTGCTCATCAATATAAGTGAGTCGTACACCGCACCACCATGCCGATGGTAGTTTAAAAAAAGTGAAAGTGTTGAATTTACTGGGTTTCAACGCCATAATGGAGATTTAGTTCATGCTAAAATAACCAAATTATTCTCTACTTCAATTTGTTAAATAAATGTTAATATTTAGTACTTTGTTTTGCATAGTACCATCTTTTGGACATATATTTGCATTGTAAGCTAATAGGTAAACCCGTCTTACAAGTAAAATCATCAGTCAAAAATGGCAACAACCTTAACTAAACACGAACGAAATTTATCAGCGATCATACACGCGTCGACTTTCTCAAAGTACTTTATTCCTTTCGGGAATTTTATACTTCCATTGATTTTGTGGACAGCCAACAAAAAGGACTATAAATTTGTAGCTTACAACGGCAAGCAAGCATTGAACTTCCAAATCAGTATGCTTTTGTACTCCATTATTGTAGGCCTCATCAGCATTCCTTTTTTCATTGGCTTTTTACCGGACTTGTTCGACTGGGATTTCTTTGGATTCCATAGGCTAAGTGAGCTCAACAATCTTAACATTCATCTGAACAGCGATGATTTTAGATTGGGCCGAATTTTCTGGCCTGTAGGCATTACGGGTTTTTTACAAGGCGTATTGGTAGTCGTGAATATCGTTTACACCATTTTGGCCACCATAAGAACCAATGAAGGGGAAACCTTTAGTTACCCCTTCACTATAAAATTCATCAAATAAAAAACATTGGGTTTATTCATCAATCAAAAAACAAAACATCATCAATCAAACATCATCAATCAAACATCATCAATCAAACATCATCAATCAAAAAACGTTTCCACTCCCCTGCTCATCACAGGGGGTCGGTGGGAACAAAGTCGAAATCGATTCGGCATATGAAAACGAACAGTTAATAGGACACCGGATTTGATCCGGCAAAATTAGAACCATGAAATTATGAACATAGAAAACACAAAGGCACAAATGCGAAAAGGGGTTCTGGAGTACTGCATCCTGTCCATCCTCAGTGATAAGGACAAGTATGCCTCCGAGATTCTTGGAGCCCTAAAAGACGCAAAGATGCTAGTGGTGGAAGGCACGATATACCCTCTTTTGACGAGGCTAAAAAATGCGGGATTGCTCAACTATCGTTGGGAAGAATCCACTTCCGGCCCGCCCCGAAAATATTATGCCCTAACCGAGACAGGAAAAGTATTTCTTACCGAACTCAACGGTACCTGGGATGAACTTAGAAATGCAGTCAATCTGGTAACCAACACAAAATAAATCAAGAAATGAACAAGACAGTTAATATAAATCTCGCAAATACCCTCTTCCATATAGACGATGAGGCGTATAACAAACTAAGGCGATATCTGGACTCCATAAAAAGGTCTTTCTCCGGTACGGCTGGGAGCGATGAGATCATAGCAGATATTGAAGCCAGGGTAGCCGAGCTCTTCTTGGAGAAAATGGAGAATGAACGCCAGGTCATCACCCAAAAAGAGGTAGATGAGGTAATCAACATCATGGGCCAGCCAGAAGATTATATGGTGGATGAGGATATTTTTGAGGACGAACCCAAAAAATCATATTCCGAAACACCTCGCAGAACCAAAAAACTATATCGAGACATAGACCAAAAGTATATCGGTGGGGTATGCTCCGGATTGGAATACTATTTAGGTATAGACGCACTTTGGATACGTCTTATTTTTATCCTTTTAGGAGTATTCACTGGCTTTGGAATCATTGCCTATATCTTGCTCTGGATATTGGTGCCAGAGGCGGCCACAACTTCCCAAAAGTTGGATATGACGGGGGAGCCCATCAACATCAGCAATATAGAACGCAAAGTTAAAGAGGGGTTTGATGATGTTGCGGACAAGGTAAAAAACGTTGACTACGAAAAAGTGGGCAACAAGGTCAAGAGCGGCTCCAAGACCTTTTTTGATACCATAGGGGACATCATTATGTTCTTTTTCAAGATCATTGGAAAATTTATTGGTATCCTTTTGATCATTATAGGCGCATCAACACTAATTGGGTTGTTTATAGCCATGTTCACAGTTGGTATATCCAATGCTGTAAATATCCCTGGAATCGATTTCTACGAAATTGTGGGGACAACGGGAGCACCGGTTTGGCTTATGTCACTGCTTATCTTTTTGGCCATTGGTATACCATTTTTCTTCTTGATGTATCTCGGCCTAAAGATCTTGGTGAACAATCTTAAATCTATTGGCAACATTGCCAAGTTTTCACTCCTGGGGCTATGGTTGATAGCGATAGGTACCTTATTTGCCCTGGGAGTTCGCCAAGCTGCGGAATTTGCCAATGTTGGTAGTGTCAACATCAATGACGAGATTGTCATGGAGAGTCCCTCGGATACCCTTAGCATTAAAATGAGAGGTTCCGATTTGGAATTCAATATGGATGATGTGCATTTTGGGCGCATGCGCTTTACCTACGACGAAAATGACAATCGAATCTTGATATCTGATGACGTAGATGTACGTATACGGAAATCCGATGATGAATCTGTTCGTTTGAATATTCGTAAAGATTCCCACGGCAGCACCACATTATCGGCAAGAGATAGGGCCAAACAAATCAATTACGGCTATGAGTTGCTGGCCGGAGAGGTAATTTTGGATGACTTTCTCACTACGGAAACTTCCAATAAAGCCAGGAACCAGGAAGTTACCTCTACGCTCTATATCCCCGAGGGACGGGTCATTCGCTTTGAGGAATCTACAAGGGGACATATTGGGAGAGGTATTAAAAACGATAGGGACTATTACAGAAGTAATATTATAGGCCATACATGGATTATGGGCGAAGATGGAGAACTAAAATGCCAAGACTGTCCAGAAGAGTTACCAACCGACGAAGAAGACGAAGAAGGCGGTAAAATCATTATCGATGAGAACGGCGTCAATATCGATGTAAAAGATCGTAACGACCAGTTTCAAATGAAAATTGACGAAGATGGCATACAAATCAAAACGGGGGACAATTAATACAATTGAAGGTTCCGTTTTGACAATTGAGCAAACATTTTTATTAGACAATAATCAAAAACACGAATTTTAATCAATCAAAAGAAAACAATCATGACAACACTAGCTAAAATCGCAATCGCATTTTTATTGGCCATTTTTGCCTCATCGTGCAAAATGGACATCAGTTTTGGAGATGGCAAACGAGGCAACGGAGAGGTTGTTGAGGAAACCAGAAAAGTAACAGATGAGTTTACCGTGGTATCCGCCTCGGAAGGTCTGGACGTATTTGTAACCCAAGATCAGGATTTCAAAATTTCCGTTGAAGCCGATGAAAACGTTATTGACCTTATCGGAACGGATATTAAAGATGGTAAACTTAGAATCCATGCCATTGAAAATATTGGAAGAGCCACCAAAAAGATTTATGTCTCCTTACCTGTAATTACAGCTTTAAAAAGCTCCAGTGGAGCAGATCTTATTGCCCAGAACATTATAGAGGCTAAAAAGATTGAACTGGATGCCAGCAGTGGTTCGGATCTTCATATAGAACTTAGGGCCATCGAGGTGTCGGCTGATGCCAGCAGCGGAGCTGACATTAAAATTTCAGGAAGCACGGATGCACTTTACGCGGATGCCAGCAGTGGGGCCGATATCAGGGCGAGGGAATTAATTGCAAAAACATGCAATGCCGACGCCAGCAGCGGTTCCGATATCTCAGTTAACGTAACCGATTCCCTAGTTGCTGATGCCAGTAGTGGAGCGGACATCTCATATACCGGTGAAGCCTCCGTGCAAACCAAAAAATCGGTTTCCGGAAGTGTACACAAATACTAAGGATATAGCGATAAGCACAATAACTAAATAGACCAAGCCAATTCCATAAAACCCTAGCAATTGCTAGGGTTTTTTAGTTTTATTCTTAAATGTTTGACAGATAAACAATTAATAAGGTCAAATATTGATTAATTGTTAAAAAAACCATACCTTATATGTGACAATGAAACTTCAACTCTAAACACGCCACAATGAAAAAAATATTCGGATTGGTTTTGTTGATGCTCCTTCTGGTCTCTGCCACAGAGTTTGCGTCCCCAAAACCTGAAGCTATGCACTCAATTGAGGGAACATGGGAACTTCAAAGTTTCTATAACTACGATGATGGAATCAATATTTCAGATACGGTACCGAAGGCAGAGGGATACCGTCAGGTAAAAATGTACTATAATGGGAAAATCATGTGGAGCAGACATTCTCCAAAAGATTCCCTGGATTGGTTTGGTTACGGAACCTACAGAATAACTGCGGATTCACTTATAGAGACACTCGAATATGGCTCCGCACCTATGATGTCTGCCTTGGACACCTTACGCGTATTCCGTTTTGAACTGGAAATGAACGACGACTATTACAGCCAAATAAGTTTTGATGAAGAGGGCAACAGAACCTTTTCGGAAAACTACAAACGTATAGATTAATTGAATTAGCACTCCACTAAAAAAGGCGTCCAAGCTATTGCAGGACGCCTTTTTTACTTATAGGATTGTTGGTTTTAGGAAACCAAAGCTTCTTTACTTTCTATGGCCGCAAGGTAACGTTCCGCATCCAGGGCTGCCATACATCCTGTTCCTGCTGCTGTTACAGCCTGTCTATATTCTTTGTCTTGAACATCGCCGCTAGCAAAAACTCCAGGCTTGTTGGTTTTGGTAGACTTGCCTTCCGTAAGGATATAACCTGTATCATCCATGTCCAGCTGTCCCTTGAAAATATCGGTGTTGGGCTTATGTCCAATAGCGATGAAAAGACCGGTAATCGCTATATCCTCCTTCTCACCTGTTTGGTTGTTGACCATTCGTAATCCTTCCACCACTTGATCGCCCAAGACCTCATCGACTTCCGTATTATATCGCACTTCGATGTTATCCAAGCTGTTTACGCGATGTTGCATGGCTTTGGAGGCCCGCATATAATCTTTTCGAACCAACATGGTCACCTTCTCACAGATGTTGGCCAAATACGATGCTTCTTCAGCAGCCGTATCACCAGCCCCAACAATTGCAACTTCCTGACCTTTATAAAAGAATCCATCACATACGGCACAGGCAGACACGCCTCCACCCCTTAGGCGCTGCTCGCTGGGAATATTTAAGTATTTAGCAGAAGCACCCGTAGAAATAATTACGGTTTCCGCTTCTATCTGCTTACTATCATCCACGGTAATCTTGTGGACACCTCCAGGTTCATCGCTAAAATCTACGGCTGTTACCATTCCTATTCTAACTTCTGTGCCAAAGCGTTCAGCTTGTTGTTGCAATTGCACCATCATAGTTGGACCATCAATACCCTCAGGATATCCAGGAAAGTTATCAACCTCCGTAGTGGTGGTTAATTGACCTCCCGGCTCCATGCCCGTATACATTACAGGTTTAAGGTCTGCTCGTGAAGCATAAATTGCCGCAGTGTAGCCAGCTGGCCCCGACCCAATAATCAACGTCTTAATTCTTTCTATTTGTTCTGACATAATAAAATCTTCAGTTCTCGCATAATTTCCAATACAAAAGTAGGTTTTTTGTGAAGAAACTTACACTTGCCCATTTGTTTGATGGCACCAAGTTGTGCACAAAAATTGTTAGGAACAGGAAGAAGGAAGGGCTTGGTCAAAAAAGGAAAAGAGTCCGGGCTTCGACTCTTTGTCCATGAAGTAGGTCAAGTAAATGTAAAAAGAAAATCTTGTCAAAAACCGCAGGCCAAGGGGCTCAACCTCAACACCCCTCAGCACAACGGATACCTCTTTTGAATTGGGTCAGGTAAGGAACGCTAAAAGTGTTCTCTAAATACTTTTCACCAAATTCTTCGGAGGTTTTATCTTCAGATGTTTTAGGAACGTCATTATTTCTGCAACAAACATACGGTCATGGGGTTTGAAAATACCCTTCCAATGGACGGATGACCCTTTTGCATCCATGGATGCCCCATTTGGATCAACGATTGCACAAATGATCGCAGTATATTTATCATCATTAAATCAGAAAAAATCTCCAAAATAATATCTCAAAGTTCCAGATTATGAAAGAGCACACCTATACGATACATTTAAAATGGATAGGAAGTCAAGAAGTTGGCACCAAGAATTATCACTCCTACAACAGAGATTTTGAGATAACCGCTGAAGGAAAACAACATAGCATAGCAGGTTCATCTGACCCCAGTTTTCGGGGAGATGGTACTCGATACAATCCAGAGGATGTATTTGTTTCATCGTTGGCATCCTGCCATATGCTCTGGTTTCTGCATCTGTGCTCGACCCATAATATTGTTGTGTTGGAGTATACGGATAATGCAATGGGCACCATGACGGAGTCTAAAGATGGAAGTGGAAGGTTTAAGGAAGTTACCCTATATCCTGAAATTGTGATAGATCAAGCTGTCGATGATAACCTAATTCATGAGTTGCATAAAAGAGCCAATAAGATGTGTTTTATTGCTAACTCGTGTAATTTTCCCATTTATCACAGGCCAAAAACTTCGACCAAACAGAACATTCAGTGAACTCCCAGTATTTTGTCCTCTAACCCGGGCATATTTTTCAAAAAGAAAACAAGCCAATACATAAAACGCAAAATGACCTACTTTTATACGAAATCCTCTTGATGGGATCATAGATTTACAAAGTGACTATCCTAAAAAAATATATTACAATTTTCACAAATCGAGAATTCAGGAAGGATTGTAAAGTATCCTTGATAAACCAATTCACTTCCGAAAATGGCTTGGCACTGCAGCTAATATCCTTTCTGATGTTGCTCTTCTGTTTTGAAACGGGGATTGCTCAAAACCTTCTACCTTCTGTTTACAACTATAAACTATCCGAGTATCAAGGAGCTAGCAAGAATTGGGGATTGGACGTTAATTCCCGAGGTGAACTTTTTGCTGCAAATAACAAAGGATTGCTTCACTATGACGGTGAGAAATGGACTCTGAACAAATTACCTAACAAT
Source organism: Flagellimonas flava (assembly GCF_900129665.1). Lineage (GTDB taxonomy): Bacteria > Bacteroidota > Bacteroidia > Flavobacteriales > Flavobacteriaceae > Flagellimonas > Flagellimonas flava. The sequence continues at coordinate 377,907 of NZ_FQWL01000001.1, read as the reverse complement.
ACCATAATTCGATCTGTCGAGATTGTAGGGGAAAGAGTTTTCACAGGGTCCTATGAGGAATTCGGATATTGGACCAAAGACGATTTAGGGATACTGAAATATACCTCCTTGACCCATCTTATTGAAGATCATGAGTTCACCAGTGAGGAATTCTGGGAAATAATTGCATTTGGAGAACAGGTCATTTTTAGGTCTTTTTCCACCATCTACATTTATCAGAATAATAAAATTAAGGTCATCGACCTACCGCAGATTATTTCTGATTTGGTCATTCACAATTCCAGCATAATTGTGGCCGCGGGAACCGAGGGGCTTTTCGAGTTAAAAAATGATAAGCTTTCGCCTTTAATGCATCAAGATGCATTATTGGATAAAAACCTTACCGATATGGTTTCTCTAGGAAACCAATTGTTGATTGGTACAAAACTCGATGGTTGTTATCTGATGAACGATCAAGGCCTAATGGTTTGGGACACTCAATTAAACCAAGAATTAAAACGGCATCAGCTTAATAAAATTTTAAAGTTTAGCGACAGTCAGCTTGCCTTTGGCACCATTAAGAATGGTGTTTATCTGTGGGATACCACCACCGAAACTTCCAAACTACTTAATCGTGAAGCTGGGCTTCTGAATAATACGGTATTGTCCATGCTCCAGTTCCAAGATCAGCTGTGGATGGGGTTGGACAATGGTTTGGCCCGCGCAAAACTGAACAATCCCATTACCTACTTTACAGACTTCTCAGGGTCACTGGGAATGGTATATGACATTGCCCTTTTCAACAATCGTCTTTATTTGGGAAGTAATACGGGGGTATTTTATTTTGAAAACGACAAACTACGTTTTGTGGAGGGATCCCAAGGCCATGTTTGGGACCTTGAGCTTATAAACGGCGATTTGCTTTGTGGGCATAATACAGGCACCTATCGTATCGTAAATAACAAATTTGAGAAAGTATCCGATTTTTCCGGAGGTTATGCTTTTGCCAGGATTCCCCAACAGCAATCTACCCATGTGCAAGGCACCTATAACGGTTTGGTTCGATATAATATGGATGCCCAAGGAAATTGGGAGGTGGTTAAAATAGGTAACTTCGATGATCCCATAAAGCACCTATGTTTTGAAACACCTTATGTGCTTTGGGCTGCACACCCATATAAGGGGTTTTATAGAATTCAATTGGATGATTCCCATGAAAATGTGATATCGATTACCCAATATGAAGATCAGCAAGAACCCAGCGCTTACAATGTAAAGCTTTATAATATCAAGAACCAGATTGTCATTCGGGGCGAGAACTCCTGGTATAAATACGATCCTATTTTGGACCGTATTGTAGCTTTTGAAGAATTTAAAAAATTCAATGATCATGAACTTCTTTCTTTTAACAGGGAACATTTCTGGTTTGTTAATAGGGAGGGCAAAAAGGAAGTTATCCACACAGACCTTAAAAAAGATAGCCTCACCATTTCGGATTTTTCGTTGAATGAAAGACTGGCACCCGACTCCCAGAATATCATAAAAATCAATGATTCTGTTTCCTACATTACCTTAACCGATGGATTTGCAATGGTAAACACCAATATTCTTGATGGTTGGTTAGAAAACATGAAGCTTCCGATACCGCATATTCAATTACTTCAAGATGAGGGGGCTTCCCATCCTGGTTCTGGGCAGAATATAGAAATACCTTACAAGGACTCTCAAGTCATAGCGCTTGAAATATCAGCCTCGGAGTTGATGCAACCCCGCTATCGGTATGAACTTTTAGGCCCTACTAGGTATTCCGAGATAATTGAGGAAGGTTTCGTTCAGTTCCAAAATCTTCCCCATGGAGACTATACCTTTAAAGTATACACTGTGGGCCAAGATAATCAAACCTCCCTGCCTAGAAGCCTTGACTTTCAGATCGCACCACCTTGGTACCTATCCAAACTAAGCCTTTTACTTTATTCGCTTTTGGGTATTGGGATTGTTTTTATGATACGTTTTTACAACAAACGCAAATTCGACAGAAAACAACTGCAATTGGAAGCAACGTTAAAAAAAGAACAAGAGGAACAATTGGCTGTGCTTGAAAAGGAAAAATTGGCAAGAGAGATAAAACTGAAACAAAACGAATTGGCCAGCACCACCTTAAATATCGCAAAAAAGAACGAGATGATTTTGGAGTTCAAGAATATGCTGGTGCTTAATAAGGACAAATTTTCCAACTCCCAACGGTACCGCTCCTTTCTGAAAAAACTTAACAATTCGATTAAGGATAATGATGATTGGAAACGATTCGAAGTTAATTTTAAGGAACTTCACGAAGACTTCTTTGAGCGATTGCTAAAGGCCTACCCCAATCTCACTCCAAAAGACCTCAAGTTGTGCGCTTATCTCAAAATGAATTTATCCACCAAAGAAATTGCCCCATTAATGGCCATATCAGTTCGCGGCGTAGAAATACATCGATACAGATTACGTAAAAAACTGGAAATTGACAGCTCAAAAAGTTTATCAAACTTTTTAATAACCTTCTAAGAAGCTAAATTCCAGAACTTTTCTTACAAATTTACCCTAAAGTCCAATACATCATTACTACATCAAATTTGAATTATTCTTTCTCATTTGACAGCTAGGACTACTGCAATACCCATTAAAATGGACATCTTCAGCCTTTTAAAAAGTGATGTATTTTTTATGTAGCCCGCATATCCCGGTAAAACACCCCTCATTGTTAATTTAGCAAAAACACAACTCAACTTTTAAACGATTATGAAAATTAGAAACGTATTTTTAACAATATTGCTTTTATCGCTCCAAATGGTTGCGTATAGTCAAAGTGATATTACAGTTTCAGGAACTGTTACAGATGCTACTGGCCAACCGTTGCCCGGGGCATCGGTAATTGAAAAAGGTACTACAAATGGTGTGCAAACCGATTTTGACGGGAACTACACCTTAGCCAACGTTGATTCCGAAGGTATTTTGGTCATCAGTTACATCGGCTACCTGGCGATGGAAATACCTGTAGACTCAAGGGCTGTTATCAATATCAGTCTTCAAGAAGACACGCAACTCCTGGACGAGGTGGTTGTTGTAGGTTATGGTACCCAGAAAAAAGCTGATTTAACAGGATCCATTGCAACTGTAAAATCTGAGGACATTGTCCGCACACCTTCTGGCGCTGCCATGCAATCCCTTCAAGGTAAGGTTGCCGGTCTGCAAGTGGTTAGTAGCGGTGCTCCGGGTACAGGTCCGACAATCAGGGTCAGGGGTTTGGGCTCTTTTGTTAATGGTGCTTCGGACCCACTTTACGTGGTAGATGGAGTTTTCTTTGATGATATTGACTTCTTGAATCCCGAAGATATAGAGAGCATTTCACTTTTAAAGGATGCTTCCGCAACTTCTATTTATGGGGTAAGGGCCGCCAATGGGGTGGTTCTCATTCAAACTAAATCCGGTAAGGCAAACCAGAAACCACAAATCACCTATAATGGATACCAATCCGTTCAAATAGCCCAGAATTTGGTGACACTTTCCAATACGGAACAGTTTGCCACCTTGGCTAGGGAGTCTGGTTCGGATGCCGAGGCTCAGTTTATTGAAAACGCTATTCAGCGCTACGGAAGAAGCCGTATAAACCCTGATGTGCCAGCGGTGAACACAGATTGGTACGACCTGATTCTTCGTCATGCACTTCAGCAAAATCACAGTTTTGGCGTCTCTGGGGGAACCGAGGATATTACCTATTCCGTAGGATTAAACTATTTTGAACAGGAGGGTATTCTTAAAATGAAGAATGATTTTGAACGATTCAATATAAGAGGCAAACTGAATTTTGATGTAAGTGATCGACTCAATATTGGTCTGTCAACTCTTTTCAGTAATTCTACAAGATACCGGCCGGAAGAAACTGCATTTGCACTGGCTTATTTTGCGGTACCCGTTATGCCCGTTCTAGATCCTTCCAAAACGGACGCATTTCCCAGACCGTATGCCAATGCGCAGGATTTGGGATACAGGGCCACTCAAAACCCTTTCCCTATAATGGAAAACACCGAGAACAGAAACAAAGGAAGAAATTCCTTGATAACCCTTGATCTTAGCTACCAACTTGTACCTGACAAGCTCACCTTTAAAACGGCTTATTATCACAACTTTGAAACCCTTGAAGTTAGAGAAGTACGACTTCCATTTTTCTTCGGTAACGGAAACGCATTTAGAGAAAATGCCACTTTGATAAAAAGAAATGAAACACTGTCCGAACAGACCTGGGACAACACTTTGACCTATACGGACAGTTTTGACAAGCACAATCTAACCCTTTTGGGAGGTACAGCATTTAGGGATCGCTCTTTTGAACAATTGGAGGTCACGGGCTTGAATTTCCCCAACGGCCCAGGTATAGGAGAAGAATCATACTTTATTGATTTATCGGATACCATAGATGTCAGTGAAGGTGGCGATGGGGATAGGGCCACCGGAGACGATGGATCTAGGGAATACTTCTTCTCCTACTTTGGAAGGGTGGCATATAATTTTGACGACAAGTACCTTCTTTATGGAACGTTTAGAGCGGACGGCACCAACAAGTATCAGGAAAAATGGGGGTACTTTCCTGCCATAGGTGCAGGTTGGGTCGTTTCTGAGGAGTCCTTTTTTCCTGAAAGTAAGGTTTTCAATTATTTAAAATTGCGGGCAACTTGGGGAGAGTCAGGTAACGCCAACGTAGACTCAAGTTCTGGTGGAATTACCTCGGAGGAGGTCACCGCAGCTTTTGGGGATACCCAGTTTTCAGGTTTGGTAACAAGTAGTGACTTTGAGGCCCTAAAATGGGAAGTGACGGAAAGCACAAACTTTGGTGTCTCCGCCAGATTGTTCGACAATCAACTGTCTTTGGAAGCTGATTATTTTCAAAGAGACACCCGAGACGCAGTAATTCCGGTTTCCAGACTTCTGGTACCAGGAACTACAAGACAAAATGTTGGGGAAATAAGAAACACAGGGTTTGAAATTGTACTGAACTGGAACAAACAGGTTTCTGACGATTTTAGTTATACCATAGGAGCAAACTTTGCAACCTTGGACAACGAGGTACTCGATTTGGCAGGTCAGGAGAATTTGACCAGTGGAGGTGATCTTGCCCAAAGAACTGTTGTCGGGGGAACCATAAATCCGTTTTTCGGACTTGAAGTCGCTGGAGTATATCAGACACCAGAAGAAATACAAAATGACCCTGCCGCGCAAACGGCAATAGCAAATGGATTAACGGTTGAACCGGGTGATTTCAGGTTTGTGGACCACAATGGGGACATGATGATAGACGCACAAGATCGGGTCGATTTAGGTTCGTATATCCCGACCTATACTTTTGGGTTCAATCTAGGGCTGAACTATAAAGCATGGGATTTTTATTTGAATGTCATTGGTCAGGGCGGAAATGTCATCGCCAACCAAAGACGCTTTGCAATCAGACAGACACCTGATCCCAATATTGATAGGGACTTTGCCATCAACCGATGGAATGGCGCGGGTACTTCAAATTCTTATCCTTCGGCAAGAGGTATAAGAAATCCTTGGAGCAATCAGTTTTTGAGCAGCTTTTTTGTTGAGGACGGGGATTTTATTCGATTGCAAAATGTCACCCTTGGGTATACCCTGCCAAAATTTGGTGGTGATTTCGATCCCAAGATTAGATTTTATCTAACTGCTGAGCGTCCTCTTACACTATTTGACTATAACGGTTTCACACCAGAGGTTCCAAATGGCAGGGACAACCAAACCTATCCCATACCGGGAGTATACACATTTGGCGTAAATATTACAATTTAAAACAACAGCTATGATATATATGGAAACAAAAAAACTTTGTATGCTTCTTGCCTTTTTGGGCGTCTTAATTACGAGCTGCAGCAGTGAACTAGATCAACCAGAACTCAACAATAACTTTGCAGGAGGCACCGACTTTTCAAAAACCGACGACATGATTTTTTCACTAATCGGTGTATACCAGTCGGTTACCTCCAGGGGCTGGGAACAGCCGTTAGTGGTTTCCACTCGGGGAGACGATGTAAATGCGGCCGGGGACCAACAGGGACTTATCAACCAAGACCGGTATGTCTATGACAATTCATTTTTTGGATCACGAACCTTTTGGGAAACCTACTATGGTGACATTATCACCGCCCATACCGGAATGGAGCAGATTGAAAGGTACCAAGAGTTTGCAGACGAGGATGGGGTAGCCTTAGGCAACCAATATATTGCAGAAATGAAGGTGTTAAGGGCCGTATTGCTTTTTCATCTATCACAGGTCTATGGCGCAGTATTTATTCCGACCTCTTCAGACCTTAATGAATTTGCAAATGTAACCTCCGTACCTACCAAGGATGAAGTTATGCAGCATATATCGGATCAGATGGACGAAGCACTGCCATTTTTGCCTGATATGCGGCCCAATGAACGTACCGATTTACCTGGTGGGGTAACACGTTATACCGCTTTGATGATCAAGGCCGTGGCAAATCAAGAGCTCAAAAATTATCAGGCTGTGGCAGATGCAGCCGGCCAAATTATTACCTCTGGAAAATTCAGCCTATTCAACGATTACTATGAATTGTTCAAAACACCGGGAAAACTCAGCGATGAAAGCCTGTTTGAATTTCAATATTCAGATTTTGGCCAAGGTGAGGGAGATCGCGTTGGTCACCTTTACAATCCCTACGGACCAAATAGTTGGGACCCCTCCATAGCAGGTTCGGGCAGTGGTTGGGGCTTTTTTGAACCCACCATTAAATTTGTTGAATTCATGTTGGACCGTGAAGAGAACGTACGTTTGGAGACCTCGGTATTCTTCTCCCAAAGAGGTATAGATAGTCTAATCGCCTCAACACCCTATACCGAAGCCACTTTACCAGCCTTCGTTTCGCCTACCACCAGGGATGGGGATACCAACACCGCTGATGTACGATCTATATTTTCAAGTGGCAAACACTATTTGCCAACCAATCAACTGATTCCCGGTCGTACGGGATACGGCAGCAATAAGCATTACATCGTTTTTCGCTATGCCGAAACTCTTTTGGTTTATGCAGAAGCACTCTTGCAAGGGGCTTCACAAACTGCCATATCAGCAGATGATGCAGTAAACATAGTTCGATCTAGAGCCGGACAAGACCCATTGAGCGGGGTTAACCTAGATCAACTTGTGGATGAAAAGTACGCTGAACTCTCCATGGAGTGGGGTAAACGTTTTTTCGACATGGTTCGGTTGGAACGGTATGACGAACTAAGTTTTGGTGGTAGAACTTTTACACCCGATAGGACCTTTGTTACCTATCACCAAGATCAAATAGACGAATTTCCAATATTGGGCGATATCGTAAACAATTAAAAATTGTAATGATGAGAACTACGAAAATTTTAGCACAAAGTTTGTTGGCCATACTATTGTTTTATAGCTGTGACCAAGGTATAGATGGACTCACCCAAGTGGATCCCGGAGCGGATGCTTCCGCCCCACAGGTGACAATTAATTATCCCCTGGAGGGAACTACCATAAAAGTATTGGAAGCTGTCACCTCCATCACGGTTGATTTTGAAGTAACCGATGACATTGAAGTTGCCAGCATTCAGGCCTCAATAGATGGCAATCAAATTGCAGCAATGAGCGATTTTTTAGATTACCGCCGAGTCTTGGTCGATAATGTAACCTATGACAATTTAGCTGATGGTAATCATACTTTTAACGTTAGCGCCACGGATTTGGATGGTAAAAACACATCGGTCACGGTCAATTTTGTAAAGGAACCGGCATATGTTCCCTTATACGCCGGAGAAGTCCTTTACATGCCTTTTGATGGGGATTATTTTGATTTGGTAGGACTAAGACCTGCAAACCAAGTGGGTTCCCCAGGATTTAATGGGGAAGGTTTCGTCGGACTCGACTCCTATGCCGGGGCATCAAACTCGCATTTGGAGCTTGCCTCGGAAGGTATGCTTTCAGATGAATTCAGCGCAGTGTTTTGGTACAAAGTAAATGCAGATCCAGACCGTGCGGGTGTTTTGGTCATCGGACCACCGGATACTGAAAATGCTGGCTTCCCGGAAACCCAAAACCTAAGAACGAATGGTTTCCGCTTCTTTAGGGAAAACGCGGGAGGTGAACAGCGATTCAAGCTCAATGTTGGCACAGGAGCCGGTGAAGCATGGTTTGACGGGGGAGATGCAGCAGACCTACCTGCAGATGCCGGTTGGAGTCATATGGCCTTTACCATTTCCCAAAGTAGGGCCACAGTGTACATCAATGGAGAAATTGTGAGTCAAGGAGATTTTGCCGGAGTGGATTGGACCAATTGTGACTTAGTTTCCATTATGTCAGGAGCTCCAAGGTTTACAGGGTGGGGCCACTTATCCGATTTAAGCAATATGGATGAGCTCCGGATGTTCAATAGGGAGCTTTCGCAAAACGAAATTCAAAGCATTATGGCCACCGAGGCCGGAGGTTTTGTGGGCTCTTTTGAAGGTGAAATGTTCTATATGCCCTTTGATGGAGACCTCACAGAAAAATTCTTGGATATCGATGCTTCCACTGTGGGCACTACAGGCTTTGCAGGGGAGAGTGTTGCGGGCAGTGATGCCTACGCCGGTGCTGCAGATTCGTACTTGACTTTCCCTACCAACGGCTTGACAACAGAAGAATTTAGTGCAACCATGTGGTACAAAATAAACGCAGACCCAGATAGAGCAGGAATTCTGGTAATGGGCCCTCCAGATATGGAACGTGCCGAATATCCAGATATCCAAAACCTAAGGACAAATGGCTTCCGTTTCTTCAGGGAAGCGGGTGGTGATGGACAAATCTTCAAATTAAACGTGGGCCGTGGTGACGGAGACTCTTGGTTTGATGGTGGGGCCACCGCTTCCATTCCGTCAGATACTGCGGATTGGGTTCATTTGGCATTTACCATTTCAAATTCGGAATGTGTGGTATATATAGATGGCGAGGTGGTTGCTCAAGGTGATTTTACCGGAGTGGATTGGACGGGCTGCGATATCCTGTCCATTGGTTCGGGAGCTCCCCGATTCAATCAATGGAACCACCTATCCGACCTGAGTTACTTGGATGAGTTAAGGCTTTTCAGCAAGGCCCTTTCACAATCCGAAGTACAGTCGGTAATGAATTTTGATCAATAAAAACGAACAGTAATATTTGAGTTAGTTAGTTTTCAATGAGGTTAGTTTTAATTTCAGCAGTTGTTCTGGCCATTGCATTCGGAGTAGCGGGATGCAATGGTCCCAGGGCATCCAAAAAAGAACCCATAGCCCAAAACGTTTCCAAAAACATCCATTCGGACGCAGAGCTGTTGGATATGGTTCAGCAACAGACCTTCAATTATTTTTGGGATGGTGCAGAACCCATTTCAGGCTTGGCCCGAGAACGCATTCATTTGGACAACATTTATCCCAACCACGATAAAGATATTGTTACCACAGGTGGATCTGGCTTTGGCCTTATGGCCATTCTGGTTGGAGTGGAACGTGGTTTTATTACCCGTGGCCAAGCGCTGGAGCGTTTTGAGAAAGTGGTTGGTTTTCTTGAAAAAGCGGACCGTTTTCATGGTGCATGGCCCCACTGGCTATTGCCCTCGGGTAAAACTGCCCCATTTAGCACCAAAGATGATGGTGGGGATTTAGTGGAAACCGCTTTTTTGATTCAGGGCCTGCTTACGGTAAAAGAATACTTCAAAGATGGGAATGAAAGAGAGGTAGAACTTTGTGCCAAAATTCAAAATCTTTGGGAAGGAGTTGAATGGGATTGGTATACCAAGGGAGGTGAAGATGTACTCTATTGGCATTGGAGCCCTAAATACCAATGGGAAATGAACTTCCCGGTAGGAGGCTATAATGAGGCATTGATCATGTACGTTTTGGCGGCAAGCTCTCCTACCCATCCGATTGGCGAAGAAGTTTATAAGAAAGGATGGGCCAAAAACGGTGAGATCTCCAAGGATACCCTGTATTACGGTCTTCGGACCGAATTAAACCACTACGAACATGATGATGCTCCTGTAGGTCCCCTATTCTGGGCCCACTACTCCTATCTAGGCATGAACCCTAAAGGGTTAAGCGATTCATATGGGGATTACTGGAAGTTGAACGTGAATCACGCTCGAATCCACTATAATCATGCCGTGGAGAACCCAAAAAACTTTAAGGGATATGGTAAAAATTGTTGGGGATTGACGTCAAGCTACTCTCCAAAAGGCTATGCTGGTCATAGACCAGATGAAGACCTTGGGGTTATTTCTCCTACGGCAGCTCTTTCCTCAATGCCTTATACCCCTGCAGAGAGTATGCAATTTCTCCGGTTTATGTACCAAGATCAGGATAGCCTAATTGGAAAATATGGTCCCTATGACGCTTTTAGCTTTCAAGATGATTGGTATCTCCCTAGATATTTGGCCATAGACCAAGGGCCCATCCCAGTAATGATCGAAAACTATCGCAGTGGGCTTCTTTGGAACTTATTCATGACCAACAAGGATGTGCAAAATGGATTGGACAAACTTGGTTTTACATACCCTGAAGCCTCCCAAAATGATTAAACACAACTGCTTTTTTCTACTCACTTTGATAATTGTTTCATGTGGGGGAAGCGATGAGTTTACCTATACCCCCATTGCGGTCCCCGATGATGAAGTTCCACCACCACCTGAACCTGTCATAAGTGATACCGAGTTGCTAGATCTTACCCAGCGCGAAACCTTCAAATACTTTTGGGATTTTGCCGAAAGTAATTCAGGTGGCGCAAGGGAAAGATATCATCCCAATGAGCCTAGCAGGGATGCCCAAGTGGTCACCTCTGGTGGAACCGGGTTTGGATTGATGTCCATTTTAGTAGGAATCGAAAGGGGATACATCTCAAGAGTTGAGGGAGAACAGCGTCTCACCCAACTTTTAGATTTTTTGCAAAACGCAGACCGATTTCATGGCGCATGGTCACATTGGATCAATGGTGCAACGGGAAATGTAATTCCATTTAGCCCTATGGACAATGGTGGGGATTTGGTGGAAACCGCTTTTTTGGTCCAGGGACTTATTTGCGTCAAAGAGTATTTCAAAAATGGCTCTGAAAGTGAAAAAACACTGGCACAACAGGCTGATGACCTGTGGAAAGGGGTAGAATGGGACTGGTTTACACAAAATCAAAATACCCTCTATTGGCATTGGAGCCCCAACTTTGGATTCGACATTAATTTACAGCTCAAAGGGTACAATGAGGTGCTGATAACCTATATATTGGCTGCAGCCTCTCCCGATTATGGCATTTCGAAAGAAGTTTATACATCAGGATGGACATCTGATGGGGATATTACCTCTTCCAATACCCAATATGGATTTCCTTTGTTGGTGAGACATCCGGGCGCACAACAATTTGGAGGACCACTATTTTGGGCTCACTACTCCTATCTCGGCTTAAATCCGAAGGGCTTGGCGGATGATTTTGTCAACTATTGGAATGTCAACCTGAACCATACCAATATCAATTATGCCTATTGCGTTGAAAACCCTAAAAACTTTGAGGATTACGGTGAGGAATGTTGGGGTCTTACGGCAAGTTATTCAAGAAACACTGACGGCGGAATTGGATACAATGCCCACCATCCTGCCAACGATATCGGAGTTATTTCACCGACAGCAGCGGTCGCTTCCATCCCATATACTCCAAACGAATCCCTTAGTGCTCTTCATTATTTCTATCGCCACAAGGACAAATTGCTGGGACCGGCCGGATTCTATGACGCTTTTAGTCCCGAGCATGATTTTTGGGTAGCAGAGGCTTATTTGGCCATTGATCAAGGTCCACAAATTATCATGATAGAAAACTATCGGTCGGGGCTTCTCTGGAACTTGTTCATGCAAAATGAAGATGTCCAAAGGGGGCTGGATTTGCTGGGCTTTCAATACACAAAACCATAATCAAACTGCATCCAATTGCTGAATTGGATAAAAAATCACATGGGCCTCATGAAAATAAATAAATGGTATTCACAACTTTTTTTGGCTGTATTCCTTGTTAGCAGCAGTTTATCAAGTCAGTCTATTTCAGCTATTCCTGAAGTAGAGGCACTGCTAGCCAAAATGACCCTTGAAGAAAAGATTGGGCAACTCAACCTTCTTACCCCTGGAGGTGGCGCTGCAACCGGGGCAGTAGTCAGTAAAAATGTGGAGGCCAAAATAAAGGCTGGTCAAGTAGGTGGACTTTTTGGCGTAGCAGGTCCAAAAAAAGTGAGGCAAGCCCAAGAAATGGCGGTCCACCATTCCCGTTTAAAAATCCCCTTGTTAATAGGTTCGGATGTAATCCATGGCTATAAAACCACCTACCCCCTACCTCTTGGACTATCCTGCAGTTGGGATATGGCTTTGATTCAGAAAGCAGCTCGAATGGCAGCCTCGGAAGCCACTGCGGATGGTATCATGTGGAACTTTTCTCCCATGGTCGATATTGCCAGAGATGCAAGATGGGGTCGAATCGCCGAAGGGGCTGGCGAAGATCCTTATTTAGGGTCCGCCATTGCCAAAGCCATGGTAACAGGCTATCAGGGCAAGGATCTAAAAGCCTCAAACACCATGCTCGCCTGCGTAAAACACTTTGCCTTGTACGGAGCTTCCGAAGCTGGCAGGGATTACCATTCCGTTGATATGAGCAAAATCAAAATGTTCAACCAATACCTTCCACCCTATAAAGCTGCAGTGGATGCGGGTGTGGCCAGTGTCATGACCTCTTTCAATGATGTTCACGGTGTTCCCGCCACAGGGAACAAATGGTTATTGAACACTTTGCTTCGCGAACGATGGGACTTTGAAGGTTTTGTGGTTTCCGATTACACTTCTCTCAATGAAATGATAGCCCACGGGCTGGGAGATTTACAAGCAGTTTCCAAATTGGCCTTAAAGGCCGGATTGGATATGGACATGGTAGGTGAAGGTTTTCTGACCACCTTATCCAAATCGGTTAAAGAAGGAAAGGTCTCGGAAGCTGAAGTTACCCAAGCCTGTAGGCGGGTACTCCATGCCAAATATCAGGCCGGCCTTTTTGAAGACCCTTTCAGATACTTGGATGCCGATCGACCAGAAAAAGAGATTTTAACGCCCAAAAACAGGGCCCTGGCTCGAAAACTGGCAACACGTTCCTTTGTTTTATTAAAAAATCATGCGAACATTTTACCCATAAAGAAAACCACTAAAATTGCTTTGTTAGGTCCCTTGGCCGACAGTAGAAACAATATGCTGGGTACCTGGGCACCAACCGGTAATCCTGAGTTCGCGGTAACGGTCCTTGAAGGGTTCAAAAATGTTGCCCCACAAGCTACGCTTCTTTATGCCAAAGGCGCTAATATTTCTGATGATACCGACTTTGCGAAAAAGGTGAATGTATTCGGACCTAGAATTCAAATAGAAAAACGTTCTTCTGATGCTCTATTACAAGAGGCACTTGAAGTTGCGGAAAAAGCTGATGTTATTGTTGCTGTTATTGGAGAAGCCACCGAAATGAGTGGGGAGGCCGCAAGCAGAACCGATATTTCAATCCCGGAAAGCCAAAAAAAGCTCATCAGAGCCCTTGTGGCCACCAGCAAACCAGTTGCCCTGGTGCTTATGAGCGGTAGACCCCTTACCATTCCAGAGGAGTTCGACCTTCCCGTTGCCATACTACAAGTTTGGCATCCTGGAGTAGAAGCCGGTAACGCCATAGCAGATGTGGTTTTTGGGGATTACAATCCGGCTGGAAAATTGACAGCTACCTGGCCCCGAAATGTAGGTCAGATTCCCATTTATCACAGTATAAAGAACACGGGCAGACCTGCACCCGAGGGAAACTTTGAAAAATTCAAGTCCAACTATTTGGATGTCCCCAATACTCCCCTTCTGCCATTTGGCTATGGATTGAGCTATACCACTTTTGAGTATTCCGACCTAATCTTGGAAAAGAACGAGATTGGTCATGGAGAGCGTTTGGAACTAACTGTAAAATTGACCAATACAGGTAACTTTGATGGAGAAGAAATCGTTCAGCTGTATCTGCGCGATGTGGTCCGGAGCATTACTCCCCCAAAAAGAGAGCTAAAAGGATTCCAAAAAGTCTTTCTAAAGAAAGGGGAACAAAAAAAAGTAGTGCTAACGCTTAAACCAGAAGATTTAAAGTTCTACAATGGAGATCTGAACTTTGTCTCCGAACCAGGTGAATTTGAAGTTTTTGTAGGTACCAATTCGGACTGTAGCCTAAAAAAAACCTTCACTTTAAAATAAAGTAATCATTCTTTAATAATTTGGTTTCATGGGATATAGAATCTTAGTTGCAGGTTTGATGTTATTTTTGGGGTGTAAGCAAAAGGACTCCGCCCAACATACTGACAATAGCGCGCCAAACATCATTTTTATCATGGCGGATGACCATGCATTTCAGGCCATTAGTGCCTACGGTCACGAGCTGTCCCAACTAGCGCCCACACCTAATATTGATCGTCTGGCCAAGAATGGTGCCCTTTTTCAAAACAGTTTTTGTACTAATGCAATCTGCGGTCCCAGCAGGGCAGTGATTCTTACAGGAAAACACAGCCATGCAAATGGGTTTAGAATGAACGGTGAAAAGTTTAATTCAAATCAGGCTACACTACCAAAATACCTTCAAAAGCTTGGATATGAAACGGCCATTGTAGGCAAATGGCATTTGCACGGCGAGCCCAAAGGTTTTGACCACTGGGAAATCTTAAATGATCAGGGTAATTATTACAACCCTGAATTCATTCAGGGGAAGGATACCACCATTATGGAAGGATACGCCACTGATATCATAACGGAAAAAAGTTTGGACTGGTTAAAAGCTCGAACCAATACCAAAAACCCCTTCTTTTTGATGGTGCACCATAAAGCTCCCCATAGGAATTGGATGCCGGCCTTACGCCATGCAAATAGATACGATTCCATTCGCTTTCCGCTACCGGAAACCTATTTCCATTCCTATGAAAATCAAGAGGCAGCGAAACAACAACAACAAACCATTTATAGGGATATGTATGAGGGACATGATCTTAAAATGACCAGAGAATGGGGTAATCCGGAGCTTGCCCATAATCCCTGGACCATTGATTTTGACCGTATGACCCCTGAGCAACGAAAAGCTTGGGACAATGCATATGAAAACAAGAACAATGCTTTTCATGAGGCCCGACTTTCTGGTGAGGAATTAGCACGATGGAAGGGTCAGCGCTATTTGCAGGACTATTTGGCCACTGTAGCAGGGGTGGATGAAGGGGTTGGTAAACTGTTAGACTATTTGGAAGAACATAACTTACACCACAACACCTTGGTGGTCTATACCTCGGATCAAGGCTTTTACCTGGGAGAAAAAGGCTGGTTTGACAAACGATTTATGTATGAGGAGTCGCTCCGAATGCCATTGCTCATGCAGCTGCCTGGAGTAATCGAACCCAATTCAACCGTAGATGCTTTAGTGCAGAACCTGGACTTCGCTCCAACATTTCTTGATTTGGCGGGAGGAAAGCAATTTAGTTCGGAAATGCAGGGAAAATCCTTTAAAAACTTGCTTAACGGTAGTGAAGACGGTTTTAAGGATGCCATTTACTACCATTATTACGATTACCCAGCTTTCCATATGGTCAAAAAACAATATGGAGTACGTACCAAACGATACAAGCTCATTCATTTCTACGATGATATTGATACCTGGGAATTTTACGATTTGGAAAAAGACCCCCAAGAACTCTACAATGCCATCAATGATGATGAGTATACCGCAGAGGTAAAACTGATGCACAAAAAACTGGACAGTCTTCAACTGCATTACAAAGTGACGGAAAAAGAGTTTGAAAAAGCATCAAAAGAAGATATCTTGGAGGCCAACGAATCCTTTAAGCGATTAAGGGGAAATCCAATCCAATGAAAAAAGCCTTTTTATTACTCTCTTTGTTCACCGCCACCTTGGCCATTGGACAATCTTTGGGGGTCATGAGCTATAATATTCGGTATGACAATCCGCAGGATGGTGAGAATCGATGGGACAATAGAAAAGAACATTTAATATCCCAATTGAATTTTTATGCACCCGATGTTTTTGGCACACAAGAAGGCCTACTGCATCAATTGGGGGATTTGAAAAATGGTTTGAATGCCTATGGATACGTTGGTGTTGGGCGTGATGATGGCAAGGAAAAGGGAGAGTTTACTGCCATTTTTTATCATCAAGAAACGGTGGAACTGTTAAAAGACAACACTTTTTGGCTATCCCTTACTCCTGATAAGCCTAGCAAAGCCTGGGATGCGGCCTTACCTAGAATCTGTACCTATTCCCTATTTAAAATGAAAGAAAGCGGGCGGCAATTTTATGTCTTTAATACCCATTTTGATCATATTGGGGAACAGGCAAGATTGGAAAGCTCCCTTTTGATCTTATCGAAGATCAAGCAACTAAATACCGGTGGATTGCCTGTGATCCTGATGGGAGATTTCAATATGGACCCTAACAGTACAGGGTACTCATCAATAACAAAAGAAATGAAAGACTGCCATATTGAAGTGGGTGCAAAAGCCTATGGCCCCGGAGGAACCTTCAATGGCTTTGATATCACAAAACCTACCGACCGTAGAATCGATTATATATTTGTCTCTGATGGATTTAAGCCCCTAAAAAGTGCCATCTTCAGCACCGTGTTCAATGGTTTATACCCTTCAGACCATTTTCCTGTGTATACGGAACTTGATTTCGAGAAGTAGCGGCCTTAAAAAAGTAGTTAAACGAGCTTAAAATTTTAATTTCTCGTCCTTGTCCCAAAGTCCCCAATACGCTCCAACATCCCCTTCATCCCCCACTTTCCAGCTTTCATCAAACGAAGAGAAATAGAATATTTCGATATCTTCTTCTTCAGACCACTTTTGGGTATTCATAAAATACTTCATGAAATTCACAAAGGATGGGAACGCGCCTTCCAGATTTGTTCCTTGACTTGGCCAGCCCGTTTCAGAAATGATTACTTTTTTCCCGTTTCCGGCTCGCTCCGCCTGTCGGAACATATCCTTCATATAAAGTAGGGAATAATCCAAGTCACAACCTTCCCAAAATGGATAACAATTGGCCAAAATTACATCGCAGGCCTCTGTAATTCGAGGACGTTCCCTGAACTCGTAATAGGCATCCACATAGCCCACAGTGGTCTCCGGAATGGCTTCCTTTACCCTGTGGATAAAACTAAGTAATTCATCTTCGGTGAGATCGCCCCGGTACATGACCTCGTTTCCAACCGCGGCTATATCTACGTAACCTCCTTTGGCCAATTCGATCAAACCTGCAACCTCCCTTTCATTAATTTCCGGGTTATCCCCCAGCCATGCACCCACCATGGTCTTTATCCCGTATTCTTTAGCTATTCTAGGTATGGCCTCATTCCCATCCGTACATGAAAAGGATCGAATCCATTTGGTATAGGGCTTAATAATTTTCATGCGTTTATGGATCTGTTCCTCCGAAATCTGATCTCCAGGTTGCTGCCCTTCAGTATAGGGACTAAAACAAAGGCCGTGCATTCCGTCATCTAGAACTTTCCTGCACAATAGTTTGAGCTCTTTTTCACTCTTCCCTGCGTAATCCAGCGAGGCCAGATTTAAAAATCGTTCTGCTTTATATGACATAGTTGTTCTTCAATTGTTATACTTAATTCTATTCGTTGTTCTCCCCTACTTCATATTAAGAGGCTAATTTTTTCTTTTTTCCAATTCCATCCTTATGGCATTTGCGCGTTCTTCTGTAACGTTATAATTGCGCATAATGAGCATTGCTCCCAAGGTTCCCAACATGGGAAAAAAGCAAAAGAAGGCATGAAGTCCATCCACTGCAACTTGCTGTTCCGTGGTAGGTAGATCAGGATTAAACCCAACAACGGCTATAATGACCCCGCCCAATCCCCCGGCAATGGCAAAGCCAACTTTGACCATCCACCAGTAAATGGCTCCAAAAATTCCTTCCCGTCGTTTCCCCGAATTCACTTCATCAATATCAATCACATCCGCGGTCATGGACATCATAATGGTAAACAAACTGCCGATTCCAAATGAAAACAGTGGCAGAGCAATAATATACATCCAAGGCTTACCCGGGACAAAAAGAAAATACAACATGATATATCCCACAACCGAGATGGACTGAGATACCATAAATGCACTTTTCTTACCTATTTTTTTCGACATCCATGTCACAACCGGAATCACAATGAAGGTCGTGCCTAAAGCACCCAAACATCCAAACAAGGCCACCCATATACCTGTTGCACCGGCGTCCCCATTGAACAATTTATATACGATTACGAAATAGGTGAGCGTGGCAACCGTATTGAATGCATTAAAAATTAAAAATGTTGCTCCGCATAGCTTTCTAAACTCACTTATTTTGAAAGCTTCTTTAAAACTGTAGACAATTTTCTTTAGGCTACTCCCAATACTCGATACACTCAAGGGCTCATAGTCTTCGTTCAGGGTGGATTTGCTTTTGATAAAAATTGCAGGTACCGCGGCACACAGTGCACATGGAATTGCCACCCAAACTGCTAATTCCCGAACGGCTACATCTGAAGATGGGAACCAATCCTTGTCATCCATAATGACCCAAAACCAGGGTGCAATGACCCACGCCCACTGACCTATCCATTGTGCTACGGCCATGATATTGGTACGCTCGTGAAAATCATCGCTCATTTCATAGCCCATGGCCACATAGGGTACGCTAAAAAGGGTCAGTCCCAAATAGAATATCGTGGACCAAAGAAAGAAATACCAAAAATTGTACTGTAACGAATTCTCAGCATATAACTGCCACATAAAAATAAAGGCAACGCCCATTAAAATCCCTCCGGCCAGCACATATTGTCTGCGTCTTCCATATTTGGATTTGGTATTATCGGAGATATAACCCATAATTGGGTCGGTAATGGCATCAAAAATTCTTGGAAAAAAATATAACAGGGACCACAACCATCCATTAAATCCCAAGGATTGCACCAATACCACCATAAAAATGGCAAGAATGGCAGGGAACATTTGGTTCGCGAACATACCAATACCAAAGGCCACCTTTTGGCCAAAGGGCACACTGTGGGTAGTTGTATGCATTATATTTTAGTTGATATAGCCATTGAACTTGTTTCCGGATTAATACTTATCGCGCCTATTCGTTTAAAAGACTCCCCGGCAGTTTTTCTTCGTATAAATTACAAGACGTTCCACTTCTTTGGCTCCTGTTGGCATTTCCGCCAACTGTAAACCAGGATAGTCATCCGCTTCTTTCCAATTGGCAATGGTAGTACTAAAAAAGGCAGACGCTTCGGTATCAGCTTCATAAATGATCAAGTCATAAGCTTCACCCTTATCCCCTCCAAAACGGGTAACCACCTGCCATTCACCATCGCGCTTGTAAGAAGTATTTGTGTGATCGGACTGTGGATAATACCGATCATCGGTAGGTCTAATAATCACCCAGATGTCTTTTGAATGCCCTTCGGGGTAAACACCCATAGTCAAAATTCTACAGTCCACGGAATCCTTTTCAATAGGGGAAACTACCTTAACAGCATCCACTGTTCCGCTAATCTTTAATTTATTACCAATGGAAACCTGTTCCATTTGGGTATTGTAATTCACAAGATCTGATGAGTAACTGCCAAAAATGATCATTAAAACACCAATGATCCCAAAGGCCAATACCAGTTTACTACTGAGAAATCCCTCACCTGAATTTCCCTTTCTATTGCCCAACAAAGCAAGGAAAACAAGGAAAATTCCAACTACTACGATTATTATTTTTGTTGACATTATATTATATTTTTCGATTTACCTCTTTACACATTATAACACTCCTCGACGCTCTTCCAACTGCGCTTTAATATCCTTTGCCCTTTCTTCGGACAAGCTATATTTCCACATGACCCAAATGGCCAAAGCCGCCGTAACTACCGGAATTACAATATCGGCAATTCTTAATTTGGTAAGTGTATCTACAGTTTGGGTTGCGGCATTACCGTCAAAACCTATTACCTTCAATACTAAACCTCCCAGAACTAGGGCCAAACCTTGCCCGAGTTTAACAACCCACCAGTACAAGGCTCCAAAAGTTCCCTCTTTCCTTGGCATTCCGTTTAGAAGCTCATCCAAATCGCAGACATCTGCCGTCATACTCATCATGAGGGTAAACAAGCTGCCCAAACCAAATGACATCAAGGGTATTGGAATAAAGGAAAGCCAAATATTTTCTGGAGTAAATGCCCACCATTTCAGGAGATACCCAACGATGGACAGTGCCGTAGAGATAATAAAAGCTTTCTTTTTACCCCATTTTGTAGCCATGGCTGAAACGATGGGAATGACCAAAAAGGCCGATACCAATGCCCCAATTGAGCTAAACCAGGCCGGCCATGTTGAAGTGGCCTCATAACTTCCGTTGAAAATGTAAAAAACAAAAATGAAGAAACTAAAAGATGCAACAATTTGATATCCATTAAAAACCAAAAACGTTGCTCCACACAATTTCATAAATGGCTTGTTCTTCACTGCCTCTTTAATGCTGACGAACAAGTCTTTCAAATTACTAAATATAGAGGTGAAGGTTAACTTTTTTCTGTTGCCCATATGGGAGGCATCTATTCCCCTACAAAATATGGCTGGTAAAAGTCCGAGCAGCAAACAAGCCACTCCAACATAGATTGCCATCGTCCTAACCCCTTCCGCTTGATTGCTAAAAATATCGGGATCGGCAATAATCACCCAAAACCAAGGAACGATCACCCAAGCCAACAGTCCCACTGTTTGTGAGAATGCCATCAAACGTGTCCGCTCGTTGTAATCCGAGGTCATTTCATAACCCAAACCAACTAGAGGGGTGGCGAACATGGTATTTCCAACAAGAAAAACCATTGACATGATCAAAAAGTACCAAAAATTATAGTCGGAGGAATTACCTTCATCCAATTGCCAGAGCAAGACAAAGGTAACAGCACTTAAAATTCCTCCCACAAAAATGTATGGTCTTCTTCTGCCCCATTTAGAGCTGGTGTTGTCCGAAACAAACCCCATTATAGGGTCGGTAATAGCGTCGAAAAAACGTGGCAATCCACCTAGAAGTCCCGCTAAAAAAGGATCCATCCCAAAAGCGGTTAACAAGAAGAACATAAAGAACCCCAAGGCTCCAGGGTAAAGGTTCAAAACCAAGTGCCCAGCCCCAAAAGCGGCTTTCTGTCCCAAGGGGACCCTATCTGTTTTGCTGGTTTTTACGTTTGACATAATTTCAGTTTTAGTTAGTATTAGTTGGTTTAGGCTTCGGGTGTTCCACCAGGAATTATAATGGTTTGCAAGGCCTTTCCACTTATGTTGATTTGTATTGATTCGTCATCCAATGAAAGGGTAAACGATTTAGGTACCTCTTCTTGATTTAGCACTACCACCGCAAATGTTCCATCAGGGTTTTTGGCTGCTGTCACCAACAAACCATCCGCATTCATTTCATGACCTATACGCTGGGCACCCGGCCGAATAAATTTGCTGAAATGGGCCATGGTATGGTACAAAGGCGTAAAATATACCTCATCTGCTTCAGGGTCCACCAATACTGGGGCTACACACCAGTTTTTGAACCAGTTGGGACCGCCTTGACGGTCGAGCACCATGTTCCAATCAATCCAGCCATCCACCCAATTGTTTAGACAGCCAATGATGTCCCTTGCATATCGATAAACTGGAACATATTTGGGGTGCATATGCTTTTGATCTTCCGGAGCCCAATCCCAACCCCAGTCGGTTGCTTCTTTGGACCAGTACCAGGCATCGTCTTTCCACTCTGGTACTTGGGCATCCACACAAGCTTCAGATTGAATCAGATGTTTATGAGGTGCTTTTTCGTGCGCATATTGCAGTGCCTCAGGGAAGACTTCGAAGGTGCTGGCATACCAGTGAATGGCGGTACCGCTAAAGTACTTTGAGCTGGCTTCATCCTTATACATTTCATCAACCCACTCATTTAAATGCTCTCGGTTTTGATCATAGCCCAAAATCTTAACATGGCCTTTACCGTCTGCCCCCAGTTTTGGACCTAGGTGGTTTTGTACAAAGGCTGTCATTTCATCTGGAGTATAATGCATGCTTTCCCAGTTGCTATCATTGCCCAAGGGTTCATTCTCCACGGTAAAGCCCCAAATATCAATCCCTTCAGACTTATAGGCATCCACGTATTTTGAGAAAAAAAGCGCCCAAGTATCATAGTATTCTGGCAGTAGCTTACCTCCTCGCCAATCTTTATTGTCCTTCATCCAGGGCGGAGCGGTCCATGGGGAAGCTAAAATCTTAAATCCATCCTCGGATACGGCAATGGCGTCCTTGATCATAGGAATGATGTCATCCCGGTCTTCTTCAATAGAGAAATGCTCCAAATTCGTATCGCTCTCAACAGGTGCATAGGAATAGTTACTCACTGAGAAATCGCACGAATTCATATGGGTACGAGTTAATGAATATTTGGCACCTTCTTTCCCAAAATAAGCTTCAATGACCTTTTGGCGATTCTCCTTGCTCAATTGGTTTAGCAGATAGGCAGAAGCTTCAGTAAAAGAGCCACCAAAACCTGTTATAGTTTGAAATTTTTTATCTGGTAAAAGACGTATCTCCGGCTCAATTTGACCGTTAATGTCCAAAGTGGTAATTGGGCTCAGTTTGTTTCCGGCAGCAGAGGTTTCATACACTTCCACATTCAACCGGTTTTCTTTGCAAGCTCCTATTACCATGGTTAGAATTAATACATATTTGAGTTTGGACAACATCCTTTTTCGTTTTCATTAAAACCGTCAGTTCCCTAATGAGGGACCACTTGTTCCCTTTTTAGTGGTGGCACCAAAACCTCTGCCATTAAAGCTTCCTTATTTCCGCTATATGATTTGGTAATGGGGTTGCCGTTTCTCGAAAGTCCGTCGAAAACACCCTTGTCCACCAAGTCCCATAATGCATATTTTGCCCTCCCATCTAGAGTAAACAACCCAAAATGATTTTCTGAGCCGTTCTTGTTATGTGAATCCTTCCATTTCTCGTTGAAGGCTTCAAAATAGAAACAAGAAATTCCTTCTGCATTCGTCCATTCCCGTAGATGCTTGTGATATAGGGCTTCTTTGTATTCATCAGTGGCCTTAGAACCCTTTGCGCCATATTGTCCATTGGAAACTGTGGCCCAGCCTGTCTCCCCAATATGAATGGGCTTGTCCACGCCCAAACTTTTCATATGGTCAGATACGGCCCTATATTGGTTCATCGCAAAATCCTTTGCACGTAACATGGCCGCGTCTATTTTTTCAATGTCCGAAAGCTGTTCTTCATTATCTGGAACACCCCAAAACTCAGGATTGTAATGGGTGTTATGATACGCATAGGTATGCATGGAAATATAGTCCACAGCTTTGATCAAGTTAGCCAGATCTTCCGTATGATAGCTAGGGTCTCCCCCACCCCATGAGGCGAAATCGTCTGAACTGGTAATCCAGAGGTCTTTGGAAAGCTTGCCATCCTGCTTTAGCTGCTGCAGATGATTCACCCATTTTAGGATTACACTGGGTTGCACATAGTAGCTAGTTGCCCATCGAACCATGGCCTCGTTACCTACCGCAATGACTTTAATAATGTCAGGATATTGATTTGCCAAAGCCACCGCTCTTTCAATCTCGGCTTCATTTTGTTCGCTTTCCACATTATGATCGGGCTCTTGATCGGTCCATGCGTTCTTACAATCGATCCAGGCCCCAAGCATCACATACATTTCAAAATCTCCATTTTCCTGCTTCAACTCCCGGATAGCGGTCATTAAGTTGGAAGCTTGTTGTAACTGCACATTATAGGTTCTTACAATCTTGATGCCCATGGCGGACAATAATCTCATATCCTCCTTAAGTTCATCGATTGTTGGTTGTATATCGCGTGTAACCTCTCTATATCCGCCGTAGGATATGGCCAAGTAGTCCGGATTACCTAAGATATCTTTAGCTGTCACTTCGTTTTGTATTTGGGATTCTTTTTCTTCAGTTACTTTTTTATTTTCCTTGCAGGAATAGCTCAAAACCAGAGCCACAATTGCAAAGCATATTGATATTAGTGGTCTCATAATACAATTTTATACTTTCATCTTAATCTATTTTCCGTTAGGTTAACACTAATTTGAGCGATATCACCAGTTCTTAGGAACAATTTTTGGCTGTACGGGGCATCTAAGAACAGTTTCTCATGAACGGATTGATTTCCATCCTTATTCATGATGACTATACTTTCTGCCGCAGCCAACTTGTACACTACAGGTACCTGACAATAGGTAAAGCATAATGAGCCTTCATCCAACAGCAACTGTTTTTCCTTTCCAAACACATCTATGTACTGGACGGTTTTGGATTCTTGTAGGAATTCACTTTTTCGAAGCATGCAAGGGTTAAACCCGAGTTTGCCGTCTTGCATAACAATACCTAGTTCTCCAAACCTACTTAGTATATCCTCCTTTACCTGACCGGTCATTCCCGGTTGTTGAGCTCCTTTACCTGCCGGGGTGTGCGAATAGGGATCTGTTGGGAAGGCGCCATACAGTTCTGGGGATTTATGTACCCCAATTCCTTCATTGATTTCATAGTAATGCTCCAATAATCTTCCAATAATCTCCTCGCTGGACCCGGCGTCCACAGCGCTAAAAACACATTCGCTCACAGCTAGTTGCAACTTGGAAACCATATGCCAATAAATTGAGCCAAGTCCTTCGTAACCATAAAAAGTTCCCGACCTTCCGGTGAAAGCTTTGTGATTAAAGACCTCCTCAAAGACATTTAGCGCCAAATCCTTATCGCGCTCTACAAGTTTTTGGTATTTGGTATTGGAAATGGCATCCAAAGCGGATTCCAAGTCTGCCGCGTTTTTGAAGTCTCCATTGAAATGGAAAATACCATTCCCATCCTTTTCAACAATCTGAGTATTTCCTTCTTCAACTAGCGCGGTGAGCAAGGCAGATTGCTTTACGGCATCCCCAGGGATTGTGTTTTTTCTCATGAATGGAGCCAAATCCTTGTTGGGGTAAAGTAAATAACTGTATTGATCAGGTCTAAAAAGCTTGCTGCTCTTCAATGCGTCCAGTACCTTTAAGGTTTCTTCAGGAGAAAGATATCCCGAGCTTAAAACTGCTACCTGGCCCTCCAACATTTCACTTAAATGAGCGATGGATATGGCATTTCCATCTTCTGGCGACATTAAATTGTATGCGTGATACATGCCATCGCTTCGCTTGTTCGCTCGCGTAGAATGCTCCAAATACTCCAGTCCAACTTCAATTAGTTCCTGTATGTGTTTTAGGGAGAGCTCTTTCTTTTTTCCAGTAAAAGTTTGACCATAGATTCCCATTCTATAATCACTTCCTGCCTTACCGAGCCCTGCAACAATTTTAAAGCGGTCTTGGTCGCTGACCGCCCCGGATAGTGTTTGCCTGTGACTTATTAGGGTGTTCAAAACACCTTCAAAGAAACTATGCATCTCCACTGAAATCTTGATATTTTCTTGCGGGGAATTGGACAGGGTCTTTTGAAAAAACGTCAAGAACCTTCTAAGGTAATAGAGCGTTACCATGGATACCCCGTTGCCCACCAATGCATTATTGGCATCGTTCCATTCTGGTCTTTGAGTATTCATCCAAATACCTCCCTCTGGAACAAGATTGGATAATTTGGAAAGCGTTGTTGCCAATATCTTTTCTAAGAAATTTACCCGATGTATGCTTCCAGTCTGATCTACAAGCAGGGCGCCGTCCGCTCCAATATTTTCCCTTTGTTCCCGAATATTCTTATCAGAATCGTGATCAAAATCAATGGTGTCTTTCGGGTTCTTTAGTATTTCGGTAAACTCCTTGATCCTGTATGGCACATTGGCATATACGAATAGGTCCTGATCAAAATAAGCTCTCAATTTGCCTGGATAATGGTCTTCTGCAAACTCTAAGAATTTGAGCAAGTAAATGATTTGATGATCACCCCAATATCCGATATAGGACCATGGGTCATCCGGTTCAATGATTTCCCAGTCAAATCCATCTTTGGTCACCCTATAGGGATTGTAGCCATCAAAAGTAGTGGCGTTCAAAAACTTATGGATCATACTTTCAATAAACTCTGGATATGAATGGGCCAAAGCCTCCCAATTTTGGAAAATATCCCTCCAATTTCCTTCGTAATCCAAAATCTTTGAGCCGTCCTCATTACGCATATTGATGGAAAAACGGTTCCATGGTCTACTGGGGTCTCCATGTCGTCTGCTGAACTTGAGCGGCATATATTCCAAACAAAGTCGAACCAAATCGTTGTCCTTTCCTTGGTCTGACACTTTTTTAAGGTCTGAAAGTTGGAAAGTCTCCGGAAGTGATGCCAGAAGAGTTTTTGCATTTACAAAAACCTTTTTATTCGCATTTTTAAGATAGTTGGTGAAATCCCATTTTTCAATAGTATAAGCATTATCGAAGATTCCTCCTCGCATAATGTTGAACAGAGTGTTCGAGAAATGCCGAGTATCACGTAGTACATCCGTGGTGTATTGAAGACCATCAGAAGCAGCTGTGAGGGATATCAAAGATTGGGTCCCTAGCTCAATGTCTTTTTCCACCTCATTCTTTAAGGCCTCCGCATTCTTAAGCTTTTTGGAAATGTTTATGATGGATGAGTGGTTTTGACTTACATTTAGTACCATCATCCATTCTTTCTCCGTTTGAGGGGCCAACAAAAGCTGGGTATGAAGTAGATATGCTCCTTTTTCTGCCTTTAGATCGGTCTCTTCCTGGACCGAATCGCCTTTTCGAAACTTTTTTAGCTGAAGTGATGAGAGCAGATGGGTAGGATGTTCCAATCCCAAGGACCAAGCAATATTGGCCTTTAGGGCCTCACTGGGTTCCGCTTTGTCCACTATTATTGCGCTAAGGGCATAAATACCAAGCCCAGAATCTTTGATAAGTTCACTTCTCTTATAGGCATCCACAAGATTACTTTGCCGGTTCTGCAAATCGCTCCCAACGCCATACGGCAGTACATTTTGCACACCATCAAGCATGGAAATTTTAACCTCTTCCTCTCCCGTGTTGGCCAAGGTCGATTTTCGTATAAAGCCATACGTGTCGCTTGAATTCCATTCATACCGAAACGTCAATTCCAGATCGTGATTGATCTCCTCAAAAAGGATTTTGTTTCCGTAAACACTTTTATATAGATTCCTTGAAACGCGATATAGACCTTCGTATCGTTCGGAAAAAGGTTCCCACAACTTCGATTTCCCTTTGGCATCGACCCAGAAGATCGTTTTGCTACCGGTTATTTCCGTTGACTCCGTAATCTTGTCATCAGAATAATAGGGAAAAATGGAAAATTCGGAGTTTTTGCGCCCCGCGGTAAGTCCACCATTACTGGAAATAAACATCCAGTGATCAGAGTCGCTTACGATACTCATAAAAAATGGCCGTAGTTCATCGCTATTGGAAATCTTGAAATAATTCTCCCTTCCTATTTGAACCTGTTCCATATTTCTATTGTTATGCTTTTTTTGTCTTTCTGTCAATTGTAGTTCACCAATCATCTTTTGTGTTCTTCTATGATCGAATTAATAATTCCTCAACTTCTTCCAAGGTTTTTCCTTTGGTCTCTATTACAAATCGGTATACAAAGAACATAGCGAGTAAGGAAAATAAGGCATAAATGGCAAAAGTTAAAGTAGGGCCTAGATTTGTTAATTCCCATGGGAATACCTGTGTAACCGAAAAACTCACCAAGGAATTGAAAAATCCAACAACCGAAATGGCAATCCCCTTAATCTTACTTGGGAAAATTTCGGAAATTAAAGTCCACATGACCGGCCCCAAGGATATGGCAAAGGCTGCAACATACAGCAAAATTGCCACTAAGACCAAGGTAGCATTGACCTGAATGAAATTGGTTACTTCATTGCGTTTAAAATCCAAAAACTGTTGGTCATTCAATTTTTTCCGAACCTCGGTAAATAGTGCGGCCTGATTGTCAAAAGTCTTTCCTTCAAAATCTCCCAAGGCTTTATATACCTGATAATCTCCCACTTTTCTCAGTGAGGTATCCCCAAAATGGTAGGTAGCATTTTTAAAGGCAAGTGTTGCCATCAAAAGTGCAACGGTCATCAAGCTGGTACCAATCAACAACAAAGGTTTTCTTCCCAATCTATCGATCAACCAAATCGCAACAAGGGTAAACACTAAGTTGGTGAGCCCTACAACAATGGCTTGTAGAAATGATGAATCTGTGCTGCCGCCGGCTTGTTCGAAAATTGTTGGGGCGTAATAAAAGATAGCATTGATTCCTGTTATTTGTTGGAAAAAAGCGATACCCAAGGCGATTATCATAATGGTGGTATACTTTTTTTTCGTTAGGTCTGTAAATCGTCCGGCCTTTTCTTGTCTGGATTGTCCACGTTGTATTTCCGCGACGGTAATCTCAGCGTATTCCTCTCCTCCTATTTTCATTAGGATTTTTCGGGCCAATTGAATCTTGTTCAATTTTAAAATAAGCCACCTTGGACTTCTGGGCACCGTGAATAGCGAAAGGAAATAAACTACGGCAGGAACGGCCTCTACCCCAAGCATCCATCGCCAACTATCTTCACCGGAGTTCACAAAGAAATAATTTGAAAAATAAGCCACTGAAATACCAATGACTATGTTCAACTGGTTAAAGGATACCAAACTGCCCCTAAGATGTGGAGGTGCGATCTCAGCAATATAAATTGGAGCTATCAAGATAGCACCGCCAATGCCTATACCTCCTAAGATTCTGGCAATTATAAACTCCGTATATCCGGTTGCCAGGGCCGACCAAGTAGCTGAAATGGCAAAGAGGGCAGCAACAATAATCAGAACACGTTTTCTCCCAAACCTATCGGCAAGTGGTCCGGCCAAAATGTTACCGGCCATAGCTCCGAAAATGACGCATCCCACCGCAAATCCTAGCATAGCGTCCGTCATCTCAAAATAAGAGGTGATACCCTTGATGGCACCTGAGATTACCGCACTGTCGAATCCTAACAAAAATCCCCCTAAGGCTACTATTAAACTTATGAGAATAGTGTAGGATCTATTCATTTTAATCACTTGGTTGCTTTGTTTCATCTGTTTGAAATGGTTGGTTTCAATCGCCCAAGTTGAAAATTAGGTGTGAATAGGCCGGGTGGTTTACCCGACCTATCCGATAAAACCTCTTGAGCAAAAAGGCTTTAACAACCCTAATTTTTGCATTATTCCGATGGTCAGAATAACACTTTAATAGATTTATATTTCAGTTACAACTACGTCATCAATAAGTACTTCACCGGCACAAGTTGCCGCTCCACCACATGTAGCTTGAATCAACAGGGATATCCCTTCTTCAATACCAGCATCTGTAGTAAAACTACCTGTGTAGGTCTGCCATACATCAACCGTGCTAACGTCCATGGCGTTACCTAAGTCATGTGAAACAGCTGGATTCGTTGTAAATTCTGAGAAGGCCAATACCTGCAGGATGGATCCGTCAACAAAAGCCGAGGTGATCTTATACCTAAATGTAACCTGTACTCCTTGATTACCAGCTATACTTCCCGCAAATCGTTCTTGTTTCAAGTTCGGCACTTGAGAAGTACCTGTGGTCAGCCTGGCTGAATAAGTACCTGTATTCGCATCCGTATCAATTATAGTCACCGATCCACCACCGGCATTAAGCTGCCAGCAAGCGCCATCCCCGGAGTTAGCCTCAAAACCTCCATTGGATAACAATTCGCCCGTTGGCGGTGCAGGACATGTTGAGCCACCGCCACCGCCATCGTTGTAGAAATAGATATTATCTACATACACCGTTCCTATTACATCTACCACATCGAGAATCAACTGGCTAAAGTCTGTTGGAGTGGCTGTTAATCCTGCAGCTTGAAGATCGGCAATGGTTACGTCTATAGAGTTCCATTGACCTGCTGTAAGGGTAGTCCTTTCATCGGCCTGGGTGTCATTACCCCCACCAAAACCATCTCCACCAAAATCAACCAATCTGGATATGAAGTCAAAGGATGTCGCCGTCCAAACATCGATATGGAAGTTGGTCATACTGGACAGATCTACAGTTTCTGTAAGGGTTTCAACCCCGGCAAAGTCCAAATCAGCGTACAGTTTTGTGTCATCACCAGCAACTTGAACATCAGATACTCCAGTACCACTACTAAAAGCGGCGTAGAAAGTGTCTGCCGTAATGTCGGTATAGGCGTTACTGAAAATGGAAATCACGTCAGCAGCATCCCGAGATGGAGGGGTCGGAGCCGCAGTGGTAGGCGTATCACCTCCGCCAGCACTATCATTGTAAAAATAGATATTGTCCACATATACCGTTCCGATTACATCCACGACATCAAGTATCAACTGGCTAAAATCTGTTGGTGTTGCCGTTAATCCGGCCGCTTGAAGATCGGCGATCGTTACGTCAATAGAGTTCCATTGGCCTGCCGTTAAGGTAGTTCTTTCATCGGCCTGGGTATCGTTGCCACTGCCGAAACCATCACCTCCAAAATCTACCAATCTGGATATGAAGTCAAAGGATGTCGCCGTCCAAACATCGATATGGAAGCTGGTCATACTGGACAGGTCCACATTTTCTGTTAAGGTTTCAACCCCGGCAAAGTCCAAATCAGCGTACAGTTTTGTGTCATCACCAGCTATCTGAACATCGGATACCCCAGTGCCGCTGCTAAAAGCGGCATAGAAAGTGTCTACCGCAATGTCGGTATAGGCGTTACTGAAAATGGAAATCACGTCAGCAGCATCCCGAGATGGAGGGGTTGGAGCCGCTTCTGTCGGCACATCACCTCCACCTGCGATGTCATTGTAGAAATAGATGTTATCAACGTATACCGTTCCGACTACATCAACAATATCAAGTATCAATTGACTGAAGTCCGTGGGTGTCGCAGTTAATCCTGCAGCCTGAAGATCGGCAATGGTTACGTCTATCGAGTTCCATTCACCTGCGGTAAGGGTTGTCCTTTCATCGGCCTGGGTATCGTTACCACTGCCGAAACCATCACCTCCAAAATCTACCAACCTGGATATGAAATCGAATGAGGTTGCTGTCCAGACATCGATATGGAAATTGGTCATCGTTGATAGGTCTACAGTTTCTGTCAGCGTCTCCACACCAGCAAAGTCCAAATTAGCGTAAAGTTTTACCGCATCGCCAGCTACCTGCTCATCGGTCACTCCATCGCCGCTACTAAAGCTGGCAAAAAAGGTATCCACAGCAATATCTGTATAGGCATCGCTAAAGAGGGAAATTACATCCGCCGGATCTCTGGTTGGAGGCGCAGGAGCTGCTTCCGTAGGCGTATCGCCACCTCCCGTAGCGCCCATCTGTTCAATATCATCTATATAGAAAGTTCCTGCCGTGGTACCAGGTCCATCAACGAACATCGTGAATCTAGAAAAACTATCCGAGGAGGTGAAGTCAAAGGACAACATTTCCCATCCAGTACCTCCATGGCTTGCCGACACTTCCGTATCCGCCCCAGTACCCTCTTCCAATTTTACCAAGACATCTATAGCTTCCTCAGCCCAAAAGTTCATTGTAATGGTTTTATCATCGGTAAGGTCAATTGCAGTATTCAAATTAAAAAAGATACCTTCAAACTCCGCCCCAATATTGGTGATTGCACCTACATTTGAAGCTGTATCGTTGGTACCCGAAAGGTCCGGGTTTTCTAACACTTCAAAAGCTGCTCCAGTAAATGTGCCTGCCGTATAGTCTACATTTGCACCATCAAAAGTGATTGGTAAAACAGGTAATGTGAGTGGCTCAGGAACCGAAATTATAATCTCATCCTCAGTGGAATCCGAAGCTCCGGCCGAGTTGGATGCCGTAAGTTGCACCGTAAACGTACCGTTGGCAAATGTCTTTATGGGGTCTATTTCTGTCGATGAGGTACCATCTCCAAAATCCCATTCAAACGAATCAGCATTTTCCGAAATGTTGATAAAAGATACCGTACCGGTGTTTTCATTCAAATCAAAGGTAAAGCCTGCCAGCACCGCTGGAAGGATATTCCCCTCGTCATCTTCTTCACATCCTAGAAAGGATATTGCCAAAATCAATAGCGATAGAATCTTGGCTCTTTTAAGTAATAGTTTCATTGTAGTATGCGTTAGTTTAGTCTTTTCTTAATTATATACTCTTACATAGTCCACCAACATGGTCTGGGGAAATTCTGTTTCTGCATTTGGGGCACCTACGAAAGAGCCTCCAACGGCCAAATTCATCAAAATGAAAAATGGTTTATCGAACACCCAGGGACCTGTCACATCTTCCGGTGTGATTCTGTTGTAGAGAAAGTCGTCCACATAAAAGTTCACATAGTCCGGACCCCATTCAATTCCAAAGATGTGGAAGCCCGTATCAAAGCGATCGTTCTCCAAAATAAACTCCTTGGAAATGGCATCTCCACCTGAATAACCGGGCCCATGGACACTTCCGACCAAAACCGTTGGTTGTTGACCTCGATATTCCATGATATCAATTTCTCCGGCAGCAGGCCAAGGGTTTTCGTCAATATCAGCACCCAGCATCCAAAAGGCAGGCCAAATTCCTTGTCCATAAGGCAGTCGTATCCTGGCTTCAAAACGGCCAAATTTCTGCTCGAAAAGATCTTTGGTCAATAGTCTTGCCGAAGTATATGAGGCCCCTTCGAACGATTCTTGTCGTGCGGTTATTAATAATACTCCGTTTTGTACCTCAACATTGTCTGAGCGGTCCGTGTAGTACTGCAATTCTTGATTTCCCCAACCATCACCGTTCGGACCTCTTCCTATATCATATCCCCAAACCGCAGGGTTTGGAGCACCATCAGAATCAAATTCCTCTGACAACACCAGATTGGTCAAAGTTGCCACAGTCTGATCCTCATCCGTCTCACAGCCGCAAACTGCTAAAAGTAGTACCATCACTAATGCTGGAAGGGTCATACGTTTTTCTATATTGTTTTTAATGAAATTCTTCATCTTCTTTTTCTTTGTTTGAATTAGTTTTCTTATCTGTAGAAATAGATGTTGTCCACGAAAATGTCTGAAATGGTGGAATCTGTTATAAAGAACAGTAGTCCCAATTGAGAACGGTCTGTCAAGCCCACAAAGTCAGATAGTGGAATATCGAAACTTACCCAACCATCGGTGGTCAGTGCATCGCCATTAATGGTGTATTCACCAGATGTTTCATTGTTTCCAACCGAGTTCAACAACTGCAGCCTAATAAAATCGCCTGGAGCAATGGCTTCGTTTACTTTGATATCCAAATGCAGCGTCTCCATGGCCGTAGCGTTGACCGGAGCAACATCCGTAAAGAACCCTATCCCAACAAAATTCAATTGGGTATAATTGATGACCCTATCACCATTTAAATCCAAAGGTGGTGCCCCACCTTGTGTAGTCTGACCATCAGGGATAAAGAATCCGTTGAAATAATCCACTCCAACATTGGTATATGCATCACTAAAAATAGAAATGACATCGCTTGGATCTCTTTGTGGGGGAGTCGGAGCAAAATCAAATGCCCTTGTAACATTCAGTGCAAGGGAACCCGCAGCGGCTACGTTCGCCAAGCTAGCGGTAATTGTTGCTTCACCCGTTCCCACTACGGAAACCTCTCCAAGTTCGTTTGCACGTGCAACATCCACGTTTGTTGATTCAAAATCGAAGTAACCAGGCTTTGCGGTAAGTGTTATATTTTCTCCGGAACCAATATTAAAGGTCTGGGTCAGTCCTTGTATGGTTATTGGAATGCCCAAAAAACCTTCTTGAGCAATATCGGCACCATTTAAGATTGCAGGTCTTGGCTGTGCAATGTTACCAAGTCTTTCGAATTTTACCTCATCCATCCAAAACGTATACCCAAATCCCGCGGTTGCATCCGTTCCAGCTGAAAACCAGAGCATTCCTCTTTCCTCAACCAACTTTGAAGGATCGGGAATGGGAATCACATATTTCACCCAATCGGTACTCAAGGTAACCCCGTTTCGTGTTACTTGGAACTTATTCTCCTCAAAGTCCTGTCCAAAACCAATCTCTCCAATAACTATTCCTCTAGAGGCTTTTGCATAGAAAGTCAAGGCATCATAACCGCTTAAGTCCCTTCCGGCTCCATCTATTCTGAAAATGGCTCCGGCAAAACTTCCTTCAGGGTCGTTTGCATTGGGCACATCTATCCGAATTGATGCCTCGCTTTCAAAACCAACTTCATTATCCACTCTGAATGCCGTTGCCTTTGAATTGAGAAAAGGAAAATAAAAATTACTTCCCAAACCCACTGGGGAATCAGTAAACACGTCAGCCGTTGTGCTAAAGGTTGCAAACTCCACATCATCTGAAAAATCTCTTTCACAACTGTAAAAAACAGCCATACTCAAGCTCAGAAGAAAAACAAATCGTAAGTTTTTATATTTTATATTTTTCATCTTCTTATTTTTTTATTTCCCGATATTGATATGTACATATGTCATAATCTCCCACTCTTGCCCATTGTCAAATCCAACCGTACTTAAAATGGGTGTCGGAGGAAATGTGTTTGGTCGAAGCGCGTTGGGCGAATACCTGGGCGAGAACTCATTTAAAGATCTCCAGGTTCCTCGAATCCCAACTTGGGTGCTGGGCAAAATGAACCAATCCGGTTTGCCCAAGGTCGTTGAAATGTCCAACATCAATTGCAAGGGGTATGTAAGGTTGAAATCCCTGTGGTAATCATAAGGTCCCCAATCGTTGGCTTTCACATGGGTTCGAAATTTCATATTCTTATATATCGCCCTAACATCGGCGCCAAATCTTTTTATGAGTCGATCGCTGTCACCATTGCCCTGTCCATTTCCATAGTAGAAGTTTCCGATGATTCCTAGGTCAGGATTGACCTTGGAAACCATTCTGGAATGAATCTCCCATAGGTCTTGGGCTGGTGCTGAATTGGGAAAAGAAAAAATGGTACGATCGGCCAAGAACCCAATATGTGCATCCATGGTTGTAGGAAGATGACGGTATACAAAGCCCAGGTTCATGGCGAACTTGGCATCTTCAGCCCTATCGTTATCCCACTCGTACATCCAGGTGCCGGGTGTAGGGTCGAAGGTCAACAATAACTCTCCAGCGGTGGTTTCCCTATTCCAACGTACCGAAAAAGGATCGTCAATAATATTTCTTAATCTTCCAGGTGCCTGTACATCTTGGGGGATGGCATCCACTAGGGGTTTTTGCCATAAGAAATTGGGTGCAATCTGGAAATTGCCGGTGGCGTATGTAAATCCGGATAATACATTCACCTGATTTCCACTTCCCGTGTCTCTCAGTTTCCATCCCGTGAAGGTCATAGTTTGATCGCGACCTCCATTAGCAATTAAGCCCATGGCCGCGGTTTGACCGTACCAATTGAATTTACCGCCTTCGTAAGTCATTTTGAATTTACCTCCCCAGTTATCGCTTGCTTGGATTCTATCCTCAAAAACGGTATAGTTCCCGGGGGTACCTCTTACATCTTGAAAGGCTGTACCATTCAGAGGGCTTCCTGCCCAAATACCTCCAATTTCGAAACCAAATTTTCCAATCTCTCTTTCTATGGCAATGGCGGCTCTTTCTGTCGGCCAGGGTGGAACCACACCACTACGTAATTGGTTGATGTCCAAAACACGCCGTCCACTATCATCAAAAACGATATTCGTTTCAAAATCGCGATGGTAAATACCCGTCACGTCAAACTTTCCAATATGTCTTTTATACTTGAAAAGCATCGTTGGATTGGCACCCCACCACAATTGCGGTCCAATTGCAGCTTTGAATCCCTTAAGCACACCTTTTCCATCCACCTCTGCTCCAAGAATTTCACCGTTGTAGATATCGAGGTTTGGCCCGTAGTTGGCTTCTGGATAAAATCCAAAAAAGTCACCTTCGTATCCCCAGTGGTAGTGCCCCGTTCTGTAGAAACCTCTCAAATCGAACTCCTTGGCCTTCCATTCAAATTCAGCTTGGTAAACCCTAATCCTATTGACGTCCTGCACGAGTACGTTACCTTGATCGGTATTCACCTCCAAGGGTCGGGAATTGTTTTCATAAAAAATCTCGTTAATTGGATTTTGGGCCACATTCCCTACAACATTAACATTAACCTCGGCACGCATATTTGGTGCTGGATTCCCCTCTACTCCAATAAAATAGGATTGCATATGATCAAAACCTAACTCGCTTGGAAAGGTGTTAGGGTCGTCCGGATCGGCATTGTCCGGTGTGGTAATCAATCTACCTCCAGTGCTAAAGGTTGCGAACTTGGCCTGTAAATTACTGATTCGAAGCAAATTACTTTGTTCACCTGTCAAAGCGGCCTTATCACCGCGAGCCCTCAATACGGCATCCATAATTTGGATATTGTTGAAATGGTTCTGCAAAAAGTCCATATCAACACCTTCTTCATATGGATTCAGCTGGTGTGCATCCTTCAGCGCGTAATAGGCAGCTCTTGGGTAGAGGTCATAGAGTCCTCTAGGGTTTGTTGCTCCTTTGGCACATATTCCAAACCACTCCTCATTCATATTATTGGCTCCTGGAGAGGCCAAATCCCTTGCGTAACCGCCGTTGGACCATGAAGCATTGTTATCATGGACATCAGCATTCTCTCGGTCATCAAAACCGAATTTCCACCATCCATCACTAAACTGAAAAGTAAATCCACCTATGGAATTGCCCACTTGGCCCAATCCGGCCGCATTTTCGTAAATCTCCTTCCAGTTTTCAAGCATATAATAGGCTTGTGAGTACTGGTCTTCCTTGTTTTCTACTGCGTTAAATGCATCGGCACCAAACTCCGTGAACATTACTGGTTTGTTCAGTTTGTCCTTTACAACCTGAAACATATCACCAAAAGAAGCTCCACGATAAGTATTGGTTCCGTAGATGTCCACATCTTTACATTCCTCTGCAACGATATCAATAAAGAGCACATCTCCATTACAGATGGCCACTGGGTGCGATGCGTCCATAGACTTCATCATTTTCGCAGCCTCGTTCATCAACCTATACATGGGTCTTCCACGACTTTCACCTATAAACTCTATTCTGCCTTCATCATCAGGGAAATCCTCTGTTTCCGCTCCGGCCCAGAACAGTCCATAGTTGTTTTCGTTTCCTAATAGGTATAGCAAAAGGCCGGGAGTATCTTTATAGCCTTCCACCAACTCCTTCATTTCAGACATTAAAAAGTCTGAAGTTGTGGGGTCATCGTAAATGGTTACCGGTGTCCAAACCCCATTCAAGGTCAGTCCGTAGCGTCCGAACGAATGGTTCAACATGGTGTAGATACCGTAGTTTTCGTAGATATACTGAATCCACTTTGCAGGGACACCTGTATATTGACGAATCACATTTACTCCCATGTTCCTGAGTAATGCCATTTCTGTATCCAGACCCGCTTTGATGATATCATCGGGTTTGTTCCAGAAATCCGCGTTCACGGTGTTGGTTCCAATCGGAATGTAATCCCAATTCATACCATTGATCATGAAATCCTCACCGTTCACAACTAATTTCGTTCCTTGCTCATTACTTACAACAGAGACCTTATCGGACTGGGCATACATACCCGTTGCAAACAATAAGAGCAGCAATCTCATTAAATTGTTTTTCATAGTCATGTTTAGTTTTAGTTTGATGTTAGCTTACTAAGGGAGGAAGGTGATGATCGTTGCTTAAACAAAATCGCGCAGATTAAACACAATTCCCCACTTTTGTGAACGTCTAAACTTATCTTAAAAAACTACCGAGTCCATAAAAATGACCTCAACAAAAAATATACATTTCAAAAAATGTTCGCTTTTTTTGTCAAATCGTCAAAAAGTTAGATTTAATGGGGGCTGAGAAGGGAATACAGAAAAGCTGATTTACACACTTTTTGCTCTTTGTATAGGTAATGTTGAGGTAAAAACTTAAAACTGTAGAGGGCTTATAGCTTTAAGATGTAGTCTACTAGGTTATCATCATGCTCCAAGTTCATTTTCTTACGAAGGCGATACCGTTTAATCTCCACGCTTCTTGGTGAAATGTTGAACATTGGGGCAATTTCCTTGGAGGAAAGATTCAAACGCAAATAAGCGCATAACCTGATGTCGTTGGGAGAAAGATTTGGATGTGCCTTTTTTAGTTTCTTGAGGAATTTTCGGTCCGCATTATTGAACGCTTCCTTGAACAATTCCCAATCGTCGTTTTGATTGAGATTCTTATCAATGACATGAATTATGGGTTTCACGGATTCTTTGTCCTCTATACTTGACGCAAGTTGCTCTTTGACCTTTGTGAGCAACTCGTTCTTTTTGATGATACTCATTGTAGAGGCCGCCAATTCGTTACTCTTACTCTTAAACTCTTCCTGAAGTTGTTTGTTTTTAAGCTTTATAATCTCTTTTTCGTTCTGGGCCTTGGTCAATTCCATTTCTCGTTGGTTCTCCGCTATCAATTTCCTTTGTCTACTGTGATAGTAACGCCTGTAGGAACTGTGAATAAGGATAGATCCCAATATTCCACCTATAATGTAAAGCGCCAAAAACAAATTGGAAAGGTACCATGGTCTGGCAATCTTAAAGCTGTAGCTATCCATCTTGTCCGAAATACGTTCGCCCATTTTTGCCCTTACTTGGAAAGTATAACTTCCTGATGGAAGATTCTCAAAAGATACAGATGCGGTCTCGGACCAATCACTCCAGTTTGGATAAATACCTTCAAGTCTATATTGATATTGCGGTTTTAAATACTTGCTGTAATCTGGAACATAATACGTTATTTCCAAACTGTTTTCCTCGCTATTAAACTTTCCTTCACCTGTTGGATCGATAAGACTTTTTTCGGTTTCAATCCTGTTTTTACCTGCCTTCTGAACTGAACCTATAGACACTTCGATCTCGTTCTCTCTAAAATCTTGGACATCTATCGTAAAATAACCTGATCTGGCGCCAAATAGATAGTGGTCATTTTCTGGTAGGGCGGTTGCACTTTCGTACCCGATTATCCCATTGCGGATATTCTCAGTAAGTGGTATTTGATTTATGGTCGGGGTGCTCGCCAACCTACCTTCAGTCACATATCCAATATTTGTATTGGAGAAGGTCCATAGATATCCATTTTTGCGATCCACCAACATTTTACCAGATGTGTAGTCCTTTGCCTTATATAGCCCACTCAGAATTGAGTCCCTGACAAAGGAATTGGAATTCCAATCATATTTAAAAACTCCTTTTTGGTAGGCATAGAGAAGGTCCCCTTTGTACTTTATAATTCCAGAATTGGAACCTAGTATGTCCGTATCCACATTCAAGCTGGTTACGTTTGAAAAGTCCTCCTTTACCTCCAATTTAAAAACTCCCTTGTATTCGTGATTGACGAATATTTGGTTGTCGAATACCTCGAAATAGCGCGCAGAGTGCTCAAAACCATCAATCTTGTTTCTAAGTCGCCACGTATCCGCAACCTTTTCCAAAATATATAGTCCATCGTAATTTCCCTGTAAAAGCAGGTTCTGCTTGTTTTCTAGGGAACCTACCTTCCATGTTCCTTGAACGTTGGATATTTGTCTAGCACTGTTACCGATTACTTGGTAGGTTCCGGTATGATGCCCAACAAAGAGAGTGTCATCAATATTGCTGAGGGACCAAACCTGTCCTTCCGTTCCTTCGATAAATCTAAAATCCTCCTTGGTGTCCAATACTTTATAAAAAAGTCCTTGGTTGGTTCCAAGATACAGTCTTCCATCTTTGATTATAGAGGCATAAACTCCGCCGACCAGACCTTTGCCATCAGGATAGACCCTAAATGGTGAACCAATATTGATGTAGCTAATCCCCACATCCAATCCCAACCAAATATTACGGTCCAAATCTTCGTACAAAGACAAAACCGTATTATTTTGGAGACCGTTAAGTTGGTTTATTTGCTGTATGATGTTTCCATATTCGTCTGTGATGATGAGTCCATGTGATATGGTTCCCAGCGCAAAATTTCCATTATTTAATTGAAGCCCACTGTACAGGCTAATGCCAGAAAGCAGTTTATCAACAGGGACATTCCATTTTTCGAGTTTACCATTGTTGGTTCGAAAAAAGCCATCATCCCTTGTTAAAAAAAGTAGTTCTCTACCTGATGTGAAAATATTGATGATTTCATTGGTTTTTAAGGGCTCTTGATCATAAACCAGTATATCACGTCCATTTTCAATGCGGAATACCCCTTTACCCATTTTTTGGAAATGAATAGTGCGATCCACTTTAAAGATTTTGGGCACGAAGGTTTCCGAATCTATGGTATTGACCCTATCATCGCTGAGATTATAACTATAGATTTTGTTGTGGGACTGGAAAACAATCCAATCTCCAAACTCCAAAATGCCCCAAAACTCCTCGTCCCTAGAAAGTTGGTCCTTTATTTTAGCTGAAAGGCTTGTATACTGCAAGATGCCCACATTGTCCTTTTCCCAAAAACCGAACTCCATGTAGCAGCCAGTATAAATTCTGCTGCCAACTACCTTTACAGATCTTAGGATAGATGCATTTGGTGATGGATATAAAGTCCATCTGGCCCCATCAAACTCCAGGAGACCCTTATTGTTGGCAATATAGATGAGTTTTTGGCTGGATTGGGAAACCGCCCAGTTTTGGCTCTCGGAACTATAATCGGCAGGAGAAAAGTTTTGAATGGGAGGTAATTCTTGTGAAATCCCAACACTCCATAGGAATAGCGCAATGGGCAAAAAAATATTTCGAGGGATGACCACCAAGTTAGTTGCGAGTTAAGTAAGAAGGTCTTGTTTTGTCTAAGTAGAGCTTCTAAAATAAGCTCCATGTCCCCTTATTCGTTAAACAAAAACCTTAGCTGTACCTTTAAATTACACAAAATCCTGGTATGGGCACAAACAAAATTATGTTTTCAACTTCAAAAAATTCTGCAAATGACGACAGCACAGTGCATCAACTTCGTAGCTATGCTATAAAATCAGATTCTAAATAACCTGAAAACCATGGGCATAAGGGTCATCATCATCAATAATTAGGTAATTGTATCCTGTTACTTGTGCCCAGCCTTGAATACTCGGGATAATTGCCTTTTTATCCTGTAAGGTTGTTTCCTTCTGAACTTGTCCTATAAACTTGCTGCCGATAAAGCTTTCATGAATGTACCGCTCTCCAATTTTCAATTTGCCCTTTGTATATAACTGGGCCATTCTGGCCGATGTTCCCGTACCGCATGGGGAACGATCTATGGCCTTATCACCGTAAAACACAGCATTCCGTCCAGAGGATGATGGATCCAGCGTATCACCAGTCCAAAGCATGTGGCTTACATCTCTGATTGTTTCATTCTCGGGGTGCACAAAAGTATTGGGATATTTCGCATTTATGCGATCTCGAACCACCTGCGAAAACTGGATAATTTTACTAGCAGTAAAATCATGTACTCCACTAAAATTAGCTTGTGGGTCCACGATGGCGTAGTAATTACCTCCGTACGCAACATCGAAAAAAACCTCTCCCAGTTCCGGACATTCTACCGAAAGATTTTCGGCCGCGAGATAGGACTTAACGTTGACCAATCTTACCCATTCTACTTTTTTGCCAGTTTGCTTATACTCTATTTCCACTAATCCGGCGGGGGTTTCCAAACGGATTCTTCCTGG
Source organism: Flagellimonas flava (assembly GCF_900129665.1). Taxonomy (GTDB): domain Bacteria; phylum Bacteroidota; class Bacteroidia; order Flavobacteriales; family Flavobacteriaceae; genus Flagellimonas; species Flagellimonas flava. The sequence continues at coordinate 336,106 of NZ_FQWL01000001.1, read as the reverse complement.
TACTTTTGGGGAAACCAACCCTTCTTCAATAGCAATGGTTACGGTACCAATGGTTCCGTGCCCGCACATGGGTAAACAGCCCGAGGTTTCAATAAAAAGAATAGCCACATCATTTTGCGGGTCATGGGGAGGGAACAAAATACTTCCACTCATCATATCGTGCCCGCGTGGCTCAAACATAAGACCTTTTCGAATCCAGTCAAATTCCCTAAGGAAGTGCTGTCGTTTTTCACTCATGTTCCTACCAACAAGAGTAGGTCCACCGCCCGCAACAACTCTAACAGGGTTACCGCAAGTATGTGCATCTACACAAAAAAAGGTCTTCTTCGCCATTTACTGATGTTAGGACTATTTTGTTTTTAGGGAATTGGGCAACAATGTCTTTGGAAACGATTGATAACTCACTGGTCGCACCCACCTTTTAATAGCATCTGCGCCAACCGCCGTGAACCTGGAATCAGTAGAGGCAGGATACGGTCCACCATGATGCATGGACGGGCAAACTTCTACGCCTGTTGGCACACCATTAAAGATAATTCTACCCACTTTTTGTTCCATGGCATCAACCAAAGTCGTAAGATTCAATCCGTCATTGTCCTCAGCAATTATTGTTCCTGTTAACTGACCTTCAAGATTGTTGACTATCTCCACAAGCTGTGCTTCATCCTCAGCCTTAACGACCAAAGAAAAAGGACCAAAAACCTCTTGTCCCATTTGAGGGTTGGCCAAAAAATCGGAGCCGGAAACCATTGCTATTTTGGGGTCGGCATAGTTCACTTGAGCTCCTGTATGGGCAGCCACAATGGACACACCTGACTGATCAATTACCTCTGCGCCATGGGCTTCAAAACCATTTTTAATATTTGGATGCAACATACACTGCGCTTCAACCTGAATGGTCTTATCCGCCAAATCCCGCACAAAATTATCTGTTTCTTCACCCGCTATGGTCAACAATAGACCAGGGCTTGTGCAAAATTGACCTGCTCCCAAGGTAATGGAAGCAGCGTAGGAATCTGAAATTGCCGAAGACCGCTTTGAAATGGCATTCGGAGTAATTATCACCGGATTGACACTCCCCATTTCTGCAAAAACAGGAATTGGTTCCCTCCTTTTTGCGGCCAAATCAAACAAAGCTCTACCTCCACCTAGGCTACCCGTAAATCCCACTGCTTTTACATGAGGATGGTTTACCAAAGACATACCGGCCTCCTTGCCTCCAATAACACTCGAAAACACCCCATTCGGCATTCCTGTCTTTTTGGCGGCCTTGATGATGGCACCAGATACCAACTCTGAAGTACCTAAGTGCATGGGATGAGCCTTTACTATCACCGGACAACCTACGGCTAGGGCACTTGCCGTATCACCTCCCGCAGCTGAAAAGGCCAAGGGGAAGTTGCTGGCGCCAAAAACGGCCACCGGACCCAATGGGACAAGGGTCTTACGTAAATCTGCCTTTGGCATTGGACTTCTATCCGGTTCCGCAGCATCAAACGTATTTTCCCGCCAGTCCTCGTTGGAGATCAAGGTGGCAAAGGAACGCAATTGCCCCACAGTCCTTCCCCGCTCTCCAATGGCCCTACCTTCAGGAAGACCAGATTCCGAAGTATAACAATCAACCAATTCGTGGTCCAAAGCAAGAATTTCATCGGCAATGGCATTTAAAAAAGAGGCCCGCTGCGAGCCTGGTGTCCTTCTGTACACGCTAAATGCCTCCCACGCCAATTGTACAGCCTGACCAATTTCTTCAGAGGTAGCTTCAAAGAAATCTGTTGGGTTTTCAACATTCAGCTTTGGGTTTATGGTCTTATATATAACCTTGCCAAGCGAGCTTAGCCTATCCCCAATGTAATTCTTTCCTGTAATCATTTATGCTATGGTTCTAAGATTTTTATAATCTGGCAAGGTTGGACGATTCTGCATCGCCTTGTCAATAACACCAATGACCCTCGCCCTTTCCGCACCATGAAGTGGCAGCCTTGGAGCTCTTACGTGTTCCGTCCCTATGCCCGTTGCCACTTCGGCCAATTTAATATTTTGAACCAATTGTGGACTAATATCAAGTTCCAGCAACGGAATGAACCAACTGTAAATCTTCATGGCTTCCTCTATCTTTCCTGCCTTGACCAATTCATAAATGGCCACGGTTTCCGCCGGATAGGCGCAAACCAAACCGGCAACCCATCCATCTGCCCCAATGACCAAGCTTTCCAAACCAAGGGTATCTACCCCAGTGAACACTTTGAATCTGTCACCAAAACGGTTTTTCAATCGGATAATATTCGTGATATCCCTGGTCGATTCTTTTATCGCCTGAATATTTTCGCATTCGGTCAACGCATCGAACATCTCCAAAGTTACCTCAATTTTATAGTCGACAGGATTGTTATATATCATTATAGGTAGCGAAGTGCTATTGGCAATTGCCTTAAAATAGGTCACAGTTTCAAAATCAGTAGCCTTATAGCGCATTGGCGGTAACAACATCAGGCCTTCCGCTCCAACCGCTTCTGCATGTTGGGCAACCGCTATAGCATCCGAAGTGCTTTGTTCTGCAATATTAATGATTACAGGTACCTGCCCTTCAACAATGGACAAAGAGGTTTTAATCAGTACCTCCTTTTCTTCGCGTGTTAAGGTGCTGGCCTCCCCTAAGGTGCCACCCAAGATAATACCATGAACTCCTGCCTCCAATTGAGCGCGAATGTTTTTTTCAAACATGACCAAATCCAATTGATCATCAGCTGTAAACTTTGTCGTAACTGCGGGCATAACACCCTCCCATTGTACCATAATAATAGTTATTTGACGCAAAATTAGGTGAGTCAACAGAATCCGTTGGGCCAAAAATTAACCTATACTAATACTATATTACCCAAAATGTAATTAATATTTTGTTTTTTTGATTAATTTAAGTCCAAACAACAAATTGAAGGTCCTCCCTTTTAAAATCCCGAAACCTAAAAATGAGGCCTTGGTCTATCAAGAAGACCGGGAGCACGTCTTTTATAACCAGTTGCACCAGCATGGAGAAATCCAGATTAGTTTTGTGGAAAAAGGTTTGGGTTCCCTAGTTGTGGGAGATACTATAAATGAATACAGGGAAAACGATATTTTGGTTATTGGTGGTTTTCTTCCACATGTATTTAAAAGTGACTCCAAGGCGGCACATCAATCCGTGATGTACACGCTTTTTTTTGACAAGGATGCCTTCGGAGAAACTTTCTTTGACATTCCAGATCTTTCCTCCCTTCAAGATTTCTTTGAAAAATCCAAGCATGGGATGAAAATCCTGTCGAAAAAGGATCATATCATCCCACTCTTTAAGTCCTTGGCGAAGCAAAATAAGGTAGAACAGATGGCCACTTTGCTACTTGTTCTAAATCTAATTTCCAAGGCCAAAACAGCCCCTCTTTCTTCATTTGTCTATAAAAAAATGTATTCTGATGACGAGGGGAAACGAATGGGTGATGTTTTCAGGTTTGCGATGGAAAAGTTTCATGAACCTATCACTTTAGATCAAGTCTCTAATGTAGCCAACATGAGCAAAAATGCCTTTTGTCGCTATTTTAGAAAAAGGACCAATAAGACCTTTTTTCAATTTTTAATTGAAATCAGGGTTGAACAGGCCAGTAAATTTATTTCAAGTGGCGCGGAACTGTCCATTTCAATGATTGCGGAGCGTTGCGGATTTAAGAATATTGCCAACTTCAACAGAAAGTTTAAACAGATAAAGGGATGCACACCCTCCCAATATCGAGCAAAATTCTAGTTCATAGCCACTTACAATTTGTACCTTTAGTGCTCAACTAGTCAACCTTGCCATGTTTAAAAAGTGGTCCACCCTCTTTTTCCTTTGTTTGCTGATTGCAGGCTGTAACCCTAAAACCAACCATGTGGATAAAACCATAATAGTAAAAGAAATCAAATTTGAAGGAAACCCTGATATCCAACAGGTTTCAAAACTATTGGATACGAACACGGAAAGCCATGCGGTAGACCTAGTCAATTGGGAACGCTTTTCCTACCAACCTAAAGTATCTTTTAAGATAGCGCATTGGAACAATAACATCTGGTTAAAATATGAGGTGGTGGAGGATAATATTCTTGCCGAAAAGACACAAACCAATGATTATGTCTCCAAGGATAGTTGTGTTGAGTTTTTCTTTGATCCCTTGGGTGATGGTAGCTATTACAATTTCGAATTCAATTGTATAGGGACAACACACTTGGCTTACGGACCGCAAAGGAAAAAAAGACAGTTTAGCAACCCAGACGATATCCACAAACAAATTCAGGTTCAATCTTCGCTGGGTTCTCAACCTTTTGCTGAAAAAAAGGGTGGGCACCAATGGGAAATTACCATTATTATACCTGCCGAAAGCCTCGCTCATAATCCTCAAATCCAGTTAAAGGGGCTTAGCTCAAGAGCAAATTTTTACAAATGTGGAGATGCAACCTCAGAGAAACATTACCTAAGTTGGAATCCGGTCCATACTAAAAAACCAGACTTCCATCGTCCCGAGTTTTTCGGAAAACTGATTTTTGAATAGGCCCTTTCTCGAGTATCTTTTAATACCGATCCAAAGTTTCAAATCTCTTCTACTTCATATTAAATGGAATAATGGTAGTTGGTTTACGGTTGAACAGATACCTCACAATGACCTTGGTCTAAATCTTTTGCTTCTTGCTTTTTTCGACCATAGATTTAATACTATAACCTAGGTTAGACAGTTTTCCAATTATTTAGGAAAATCATAAAAATGATTTTGATGTCATTTTAAGGTTTTTAATGTCATAATAGTAACAAAGTTTCTCTTCCCTTATCAACTTTGGAATACTTGAAACAATTTTTCGAATATTCGAGAGAAACGCAAATCTAGATTCACATTTTTGACCATTTCCATGAAGGACCAACCAAAACAGCCAATTACCAATGAAATTGCCTATATAAATTTGGTATTTAGGGTACATCCAGCGCTCATATGGGCTTGCCTTGCTCTTTTCTTTGTACAATGTAGCACTGATAAGGGCCCTCCCAATGGTGGTCTTTTCCTTCCTGATGGTTTTGAAGCTGTTGTAGTTGTTGATAGCACAGAGGGAAAAGTACGTCATATGGCGGTTTCTGAGGATGGATATCTATATGCAAAACTTAGGAACTCAAGCGCCGATGGCTCTATTGCGGTCATGCAAGATTCCAATGGAGATGGTAGGGCTGATGCGGTTGAACGCTTCGGCTCGTATCGCACTAGTCAAAAATGGAGTTATGCCACTGCCATGCGCATCTACAATGGCTATCTCTACTTTAGTTCTGAACTTGTTGTGTATCGGTACAAGCTAAAACCAGGAACCCTGATACCCGAGGGGGAGATGGAAATCGTTTTTACGGATGACCATCCCCATGGCAAGCACGAGCATATTGGAAAACCTTTGGCATTTGATGATGATGGACATATGTATATCCCGTTTGGCGCACCCTCCAACGCCTGCCAAGATCCCAAAAGAACACCAGGCGCACCTGGCTTGGACCCCTGCCCACAGTTGGAGGACCATGGGGGCATATGGAAATTTGATGCCAATAAATTAGGGCAGACGCAAAAAGATGGGGTCAAATACGCTACCGGAATCAGGAGTGTAGTCGCAATGGACTGGAATTCCGATGATCAAAATTTATATGTGGTGATGCATGGCCGGGACGATCTTTTGAGGTTATTCCCCAATGTTTATGACCCTTGGCAAAGTGCCCTGCTTCCCTCGGAAGAATTTATTAAGGTAACGGAGGGTTCTGATTTTGGTTGGCCGTATTGCTATTATGATCAAATTCAAGAGAAAAAAGTGCTGGCCCCCGAATACGGTGGCGATGGCAATATCATTGGAAGGTGCGACCAATTTGATGATCCTATTGTTGGATTTCCCGGACATTGGGCTCCAAACGATTTGGTTTTTTACGAAGGAGATGCGTTCCCAGAACACTATAAAAATGGTGCTTTTATTGCCTTTCACGGTTCTACCAACAGAGCACCCTATCCGCAATCAGGATATTTCGTAGGTTTTGTACCGTTTGAAAATGGTCAGCCTTCGGGAGATTGGGAGGTATTTATAGATGGTTTTGCTGGGGTAGACCCCATTGTCAGTGTCAATGATGCACACTTCCGCCCCATGGGAATTGCTTTTGGCCCAGATGGTTCCATGTATGTTTCAGACTCCGTAAAAGGTAAAATTTGGAAGATAACCTTTACTGGAGATAAAGATGGGTTTGGTCTTGACCAGCTTGCGGAAATGGAGCAAAGAAAAACGTTTACCCACATTCGAACGCCGGATAGAATCGCCGATAATTTAATGAAAGATGAAATCGCCGGAGGAGAAAAGACCTATTACACCTATTGCAGTGCCTGTCATCAAAAAGATGGTGGTGGGGCAACAGGAAGATTTCCCCCGATTGCCAACACAGATTGGGTAATGGGAGATAAGGAAAGACTCATAAAAATTGTGCTGGAAGGTATGGAAGGTAGTATTCAGGTCCATGGTGAAACCTATAATGGTGTAATGCCCCAGCATAGTTTTTTATCCGATAAGGAAATTGCCGAGGTATTAACATATATCCGTGCCAACTTTGAGAATAATGCCAGTGCCATAGATTCCATGGAAGTGAAAAAAATCAGAAATGATATACAAGCATCAAGCGGACAATAAAACCAAAGAAACAACCCTGGCTTAAACCCCATATCGATAGAGCCAAAAAAGATATAGATATGTGCAAAAAAAGTAAAATCAAGATTCCGTCCTGCATTCAAAATGCGGCCAAAGTTATGGTTATGTTTTTGGCTATGCTCCCTATTACTGCCCAAGACTATGACTTGCTTATTAAGAATGGCCATGTAATCGATGTAAAAAATGGAGTAGACCAAATAATGGATGTAGCCATTCTAGAAGGCAAGATTGCCAAAGTTGATGCGCAAATTCCACAAAGGCAGGCAAAAAAGGTAATTGATGCCCAAGGGCTTTACGTTACCCCTGGCTTGTTGGATATTCATACCCATAACTTCCATGGAACCGTTCCTTTTGGTTATTTAAATAACAGTTTTGCAGCGCTTCCTCCAGACGGCTTTACCCTTCGCAGTGGGGTGACCACCGTGGCTGATGCGGGTAGTTCGGGTTGGAGAGATTTCAGGAAGTTTAAGGAGCAGGTTGTTGATCGTTCCAAAACTAGAGTATTGGCTTTTTTGAATATTGTGGGCTTGGGAATGAAGGGTGGCGCCATTGAACAAGATGTTTCAGACATGGATGCCAGATTGACTGCCATGGTGGCAAAGCAATTTCCAGATATTGTGGTCGGTGTAAAGCTGGCTCATTATAGTGGGTATAATTGGACCCCGACCGAACGGGCAGTGGAAGCAGGTAAATTGGCCAGCATACCTGTGATGATTGATTTTGGAGGTAGCGATCCTGAACTGCCCATAAAAACCTTGTTTTTGGAAAAATTGAGACCTGGGGATATTTTCACCCATGCCTATGCCCATGTAAATGGTAGAACTCCCATTGTGGACAAAAATGGAAAGGTCAGGGATTTCGTTTTTACCGCTCAAGAACGAGGAATTATCTTTGACGTGGGTCACGGAGGCGGTAGTTTTCTATTCGAGCAAGCTATCCCGGCCATGAAACAGGGGTTAAAACCCAATTCCATCAGTACCGATTTGCATACCGGGAGCATGAACGGTGGTATGAAAACCCAAATTAATGTCATGTCCAAATTCTTGAATATGGACATGCCGCTAAATGAGGTAATCGGCAGTTCCACCTGGCAACCGGCTCAAATCATCCAAAGAGAGGACTTAGGCCATCTCTCAGAAGGAGCTGTGGCGGATGTAGCCATTCTGAATTTGAGAAAAGGGGATTTTGGTTTTATTGATACTAGAAAGAAAAAAATGAAAGGCACTCAAAAACTGGAGTGCGAACTTACAATTCGAGAGGGTGAGGTAGTGTGGGACTTAAATGGCCTGGCCAGCACACCTTGGGATAAATGACAAAACGCAACCAACCAATGAAAAAACAATATAAACTTCTTTTAATTGCAGCATTGCTCTGTTTAGTAGCTACGCTGGTCTTGCTGATTCTCGGACATGGACAACAAACAGGACCAACCGTTGTCCTGTTTTTCCTTTTGTTGGCATTGGGCTTCAGAGGTTCAAAAAAATTAAAGGGGTTCTCCTTTACCATTTTGGTTTTTGCCGCGGTAAGCGTTTCCATGTACTATCCCTCCTATTTTACATCAATTGGAGAGTTCCAGCTTAAATCGTTGATTGTTCCACTTTTGCAGCTTATTATGTTCGGTATGGGGACCGCAATGAGCATTAAGGATTTTGCTGGAGTGGTTAAAATGCCAAAGGGTGTTCTGGTCGGTCTGGTCTGCCAATTTACCATCATGCCTGTTCTAGGATTCACCATCGCAAGTTTATTCGGTTTTCCAGCTGAAATAGCTGCTGGTATTGTACTGGTGGGGTCTTCTCCAAGTGGATTGGCTTCCAACGTCATGGCCTATTTGGCAAAGGCCAACTTGGCACTTTCCGTTACCCTGACCGCAGTTTCAACCGTATTGGCCCCCTTAATGACCCCCCTTTTAATGAAAACTTTTGCCGGGCAATTTGTCCCTATAGATTTTTGGGGAATGATGTTGAGCATCGTCAAAATTGTAATCCTTCCCATAATTCTGGGATTACTCTTCAATTACTTTTTCCATGGTAAGGCCAAATGGCTGGACCGGGCCATGCCCATAGTTTCTATGGCTGGAATTGCGCTCATAATTGCAATCATCACAGCTGCTGGCCGTGATAGCCTCCTCACCATTGGTCTTTTCCTGATTTTGGCAGCTATCATCCATAATATCGCCGGCTATTTCCTGGGATATTGGTCGTGCCGAGTATTAAAAATGAAAGAACAGGATTGCCGAACCATTGCGTTGGAAGTAGGTATGCAAAATGGTGGATTGGCTTCCGGCATAGCCTTGGAGATGGGAAAAGTGGCCACTATAGGCCTAGCTCCAGCAGTTTTTGGCCCATGGATGAATATTTCAGGTTCCTCCCTCGCAACATGGTGGCGCGACAAAGATCCAGATACTGAAACAACCGATTCTGATAAAGAACAAAATGACCCTAATTAAACATTTCGAGATGAAACTACATGATATATTAAGCTTACTCCTGGTTTTTTCGGTACTAGCTGTGGGAAACCTACAAGCACAGACCCTGACCAAAAGTCAAATGGAATTCCTTACACCCCAGTACACAGGCGAACGATTTGACGACGGACGACCCAAAGTGGCAGATGATGTCCTGCAAAGGATGAAAAAGGTAACCATTGAAGAGGCATGGGGTGTTTTACGCAACGAAGGCTACCACAATCAGTTTGAAAGTGGCTGGCAACCGCTACATGACGACGTTCCGGTGATAGGAAGGGCCCTTACGGTCCAATACATGCCAAATAGGCCGGATGTTTCGGACCAAATAAAGAAAAAAGGCAAAGCCGATGGAAGAATTGGGAATACCAATTCTTGGCCTATAGATATGCTTGTGGAAGGAGATGTTTATGTCGCAGACGCGTTCGGTAAAATTGTTAACGGAACCTTGATTGGCGACAATTTGGGAAATTCCATTTATGCCAAATCAAAAAATGGCGTCGTCTTTAATGCCTCTAGTCGGGATATGGAGGGACTTTCAGAAATTGAAGGGTTTAATGCTTTTGTAAGAGGCTGGGACCCATCATTTCTCACCGAAGTGATGCTGCTCAGCATTAATACACCGATTAGAATGGGTGCGGCCACTGTGCTTCCCGGGGATATCGTCTTGGCCAAAAAAGAAGGTGTCATGTTTATTCCGGCCCATCTCGCTGAAAAGGTGGTGGTAACCTCTGAAGTGGTCCGACTTAGGGACCTGTTCGGAATCACCAGACTTAAGGAGGGCAAATACACTCCAGGGCAAATCGACAATAAATGGACCGAGGAAATCGAAAAAGACTTCTCCCAATGGCTTCGGAATCATATTGATGAACTTCCGGTACCAAAGGAACAAGTAAAGGAACTCTTGGAAAAACGCATGTGGTAATCAAAGAATCATACACGAAATCAAATCATTAATTAAAAGCACTATACAATGGAAAAAACTGATAGAAGGTCAGCATTTAAAAAATTAGGAATGGGGGTAGCCGCCCTATTGGGTGCGGGCTCAGTGAAGGCAATGGGCAAAGCACCAGCTCCAAAGAAAGAGGTAGTTGGTGAAATCGTCCAAGACAAAAAAATCCCCTTGTTTTCTGGGGCCGTGAAACATGGAAACACCTTATACGTTGCCGGTAAAGGCGCGCATTTTGAAGGAGATATTAAATCGCACACAGACCATGTGCTCAAAGAAATAGAAAAAGAGCTGGTAAAAAATGGCTCCTCCATGGACAAGGTATTGAAGGTAAATGTGTACCTGCACGATTTGGAGGATTATCATGGCATGAACGAGGTATATCGGGGTCGCTTCGGTGAAAATCCCCCAGTACGAACAACAGTTGCCGTTTACGGTGGTGTTCCCGGAGACTCTTTGGTAGAAATTGACTGCATAGCAGCATTGGATTAACGAATTATAAAAACAAGATCATGCTTACTAGAAGAAAACTTTTAAAGACCCTTTCCAGTGTCCCCGTAGTGGGAGGTTTGGTTGGAACGGGATTGCTCACCACGAATATGATGCACGCCGCTGTGGAAACAACAGCATCACGCAATTTCTTTAAGGAATTGGGAATACGAACCTTCATCAATGCTGCGGGAACCTACACTTCCATGACCGGTTCATTGATGTCCGAGCAAGTACTTTCCGCCATCACTTATGGAGCAACGGAATATGTGGATTTGGATGAGCTTCAGGATAAGGTTGGTGAACGTATAGCCCAATTATTGGAATGTGAATATGCCACGGTAACCTCAGGAGCGTTTGGAGCCATGTCTATTGGTACCGCAGGCGTGCTAAGTGGAATGGATGAAAAAATTGTGGCCAGATTACCCGATTCCTCTGGAATCAAGAACGAAATCATCCTCCAAGAAGCCCATAATATTGGTTATTCCAAGGCATTGACAAATGTTGGCGCTAAACTGGTTTGGGTAAAAACTGCCAAAGATCTGGAAAAGGCCATCAACAAGAATACGGCCATGCTCTGGTTCTTAAATGCAAACACCGAAGAGGGCGAAATAAAAAGGGAGGAATTTGTGGCTCTGGGCAAGAAACACGGCGTTCCAACTTTTATCGATTGCGCTGCCGATGTACCTCCGGTTGAGAATTTATTCAAGTTTACTAAAATGGGGTTTGATTTGGTTGCTTTTTCTGGAGGCAAGGGAATCCGTGGTCCTCAGAGTGCCGGGCTACTTTTAGGCAAACGCAAATACATTGAAGCCGCCAGGATGCATACACCCCCAAGAGGCACCACAATTGGAAGGGGAATGAAAGTGAACAAGGAAGAGGTTCTGGGCATGTTGGCAGCTTTGGAAACCTATTTGAACAAAGATCACGACGCCGAATGGAAGCTTTGGGAAAGTCAGATAAAATTGATTTCGGATAGCGCAAGATCCGTCAAGGGTGTGGAGACTGAGATTCACGTGCCCCCACATGCGAACCATGTACCGTCGCTGCGTATCAAGTGGGATGAAAATGTGGTCAAAATTACTGCTGAAGAGGCACGCAAGAAATTAAAGGATGGGCACCCATCCATCGCCACCGTTGGTAACAAGGATACGATTGGCATCACCACTTGGATGATGATTCCGGGTCAAGAGAGAATCGTGGCCCAAAGGGTGAAAGAAGTTTTGGAAAACGCTTAATTTTATGCAAATCCAATAATTATGAAAAACATATTTCAAGGCCTATTGCTATCCTTGGTTCTAGTTTCGTGTGGCCCTACATCTGAGAAAGCTCCAGAGAAACCGCAAAAGGACACACAAACCCAGGAAACAGATCCCAATTATGATCCAGAGGCGAAACTGGCAGAAATGGGTGTGACACTGAACACCCCATCCGCTCCGGTGGCCAACTATGTAAATGCCGTGCGAACTGGCAATTTGATTTTTCTGGCTGGCAAAGGACCTAAAATGGATGATGGAGAATACATCACTGGAAAGGTTGGAGCTGATTTATCTATTGAAGAAGGTTATGAGGCCGCACGTATTACGGCTCTGAACCAACTCGCTGTGCTTAAGGCTGAATTGGGCAATCTGAACAAGGTAAAACGGGTTGTAAAAGTCCTTGGTATGGTGAATGCCGCACCGGACTTTGTGGACCACCCCAAGGTAATCAATGGCTTTTCCGACCTTATGGTTGAAGTTTTTGGGGCACGTGGAAAACATGCGCGTGCAGCTGTTGGAATGGGCTCTTTGCCCACCAACATTGCCGTGGAGATTGAAATGATCGTGGAAGTAGAGTAAACCTATCCACGTACAAAAAGATAAATGCCCTAGGTGTCTTAAAGATTTATCTAGGGCATGCTATATTCCATAATTTGAATGATTCTAGAATCGATACCCTGCGATTTCCGAAGTGATTCAACTTGATCGATATCCTTATTATACAAGGCCAAAATCAACCCAGCATTCTTGTTGTCGATCGCCGCTGATTTGATTTTATCAAATAGTTGCCCTTGACTGTCTTTTTCTCCGATTTCACCTAGGGCCAATAGTTCAAAAAAGGTGTTTTTGGAAATCTGCTCGGCAGTGCTTTTATAGGATGATACAGATTCAAAGTATGACTTTGCCTTATCGATGTCTCCGAGGTTTTTATAACAAAGCCCAAGGAGATAATCCGGTATACGGTTATCAGGATTGTAAGGTGCCCCAATACCTAAATGCTCGGGCCATTCCTTTGAAGCCTCCAACAATTGAGCGGCCTTATTGAATTGCTTTTTATCCATCAGTTGTTTTGCTAAGAACAGATGTGCTTCACTATAGATTTTTTTACTTTCCGAAGCGTGCTCAAAAGGTAAAATACGTAATCCAGAAAGGACAGATATGGCCTTAGTGTAACTTTGGATGGCGACCAAGGCCCGTGCATAACTCAATCCCACGTTGTAGTTGTCCGGGAATTTCTTGAAGGCCTTCTTTCCTAACTTGGCTGCTTCTTCATTCTTACCACTATCTTGGTGAAAACGGATAAAATCGTCCCAATTTTTCCATGAAGCATTGTCCAAATTTAGTGCGGTAGTATAATCGCTTAGCAAGTCGCCATATGGTTTATCCCATATTTTGGCCCTAAACATATAAAAAGGTGCATAATCGGGTTGATTGCCACATTCCTCCAAGAGTTGTGTTGCTTTATCCCTGAGACCAACGGCTAAATAGTTTTGAGCGAGGTAGTACTTGAACTTCCAACTGTCATGCACACCAACAATCTCTTCCAAAACAGGAATCATTTCCCTCCTATATGGAAAAACAAAGTCAGGGGCAGCCTTATCTACTTCTTCTAACAGAGCATCGCTTTTTTCAATATCCGAATCACGAATCAGAGCAGCCAAAAACAGTTTGGTCTTACTATCTCCCCCATTGATCTTCAATAATTCTTGTGCAACGTCTTTTTGGCCAAGACTTAAATAGCCCAAAGCCAGTTCCAATAAGGTCTCTTTGGCAAATTCGTTCTGGATATCTCCCTGAATGGCGGTTATATCTTTTTCGGCCATTAGCAATTGTTCCAACTTAGCCATATGGTTGATTGGACTTACCTGCTCGATTTGCTGAAGCTGTAAGTCAAGGGCTTCGGTTTGTTTTTGTTTTCGGTAAACGACCAACAAAACCTGACGTGCATTTAAATTATGTGCATTGAAATCCAAGGCCTGAAGCGCATAAGATTCCGCCTGGTCCAAATTGTCCATGCCCAAATAAATTTCGGCCATTTGAGCAAAGGCTACAGAACGATATGCAATGGAACGCGCGGCCCAGCCCAAGGCTTCAAGCGCATTTACAGCATCATTTTTGGCCCTATAGGATATCCCCGCCAAATAATTCACCTTGGAATCATAGGTATCGAGCTGCAACACTTTATTGGCATAACCCAAGGCCTTATCATAGTTGGTTTTTCTATATTCCGCCTCCCCAGAAAGAAGGAGTGCACCGGTATGCGTAGGATCCAAACTTAACAGCTCCCCAAGCTTTTTTTCGGCCAAGTCGTACTCCCGATACTTCATGGCTTCCGAAGCCTTATGGTATAGTTTTTCCATGTGGGAGCGCTGCACTTCAGGTTTGTGCACGAAGTCCCTCTTAAGCAAAGTAACATTTTCTGAGGTGTAGTAGAGCTTGCCATTTCCCAGAACTACCTCGATGGAATCTCCTTGATTACAGCTAATGTCCGTTTCAAAAACTTCCATAGGTTTCATATCTAGTTGTTGACTTACAACTTCCTTCCCATTGACAAAAATCTTGAGAGGTTCATTAAACGTTTGTAGTGCATTGATTCCTATATAAGCTGTGTCCCCATTTCTTTCCAAGTTGAGCACACCATATTCAGATGCGGCCTCCATTCCGCCAATCTGCTTAAAAGGAAACCAGAGTTCTTGCCAAGAATCCAAGACATAGGGGTCAAAACCTACCTGGGAAACCGGATTCTCCGCTCCGGGGAAATACTGATTGAACAAGCGACCTGCCTGAAACTCTATGTATTGTCCATCCGTATCCGTCAATAGATCCTCCCAAATACCTCCTGCACGGGAAAGCGCCCATAACCAAAGTTTTTGTCCTGGCATTTGCTCGTATGAAGACCAATGCCCAAACCCAACTTTTCTATCGTGGTAATAGCCGCCAAAATAATTTTGATAGTCTCCTACTATATGGTAGGATTTGGCGGGGCCAAAATCATTGTTCCTATACATGGCAAGGTTTCGTCCTTGATTGTCAATAGGCCATTTTTGCCAAGTGCCATTATGCTCCAAGTAACCATTTCCGGGAATAAAGAATTCCAAATCATCCGTTGCTACCGCAGCTCCGGTCATCCAGTTGTAGTAGGATTGACTCAACGGGGTTCCGTTATACCATGATGCATTGGTTTCAAAAAATGCCTTATCACCTTCCAGTCGTATTTCCACTTGCCAATAGGTCCTTGAGGGCAAGTCAAAATTACCAACAATACAGCTTACGCTTCCATCTTCATTTTTCTGGATTTTGTAATCCACCGGAGTCGCCGTGGACGGATGGTGTCCGATAATTCCAAAGTTAAATTCGATTCCCCCGGAGGTCCAGGGACCCCTCATGGAGATATTTCTGAATTTAACTACTTCGTTCCGGTACAAGAACTCATTGCCGGTGCTCTTTTCAATGGCACCCCATACTTTCCCGCCAATCTCTGGTAACACATAGACTTCTATGTACTCATTTTCCAATTTGATGACCTTCCAATTCTTTTTTCTCGAATCATGTTCATATCCCTCAAACTTATAGTAAGGAAAGATTTTCGTGTTTTCTGTAAGTATTGGAACAGGGTTGGGAGTGTGGAACCCATAGGTATCCAAACTTCTCGTCTCCTCCGTAATAGTAGCTGTTTGTGCAATCAGGTTGTTGGATGCGCACAGCAAAAATCCAATAAAAGTCGAAACGATATATTTTAAAAGCCCCATATCAATATTTAAAACATTCCACATCAGTGTTATTTTTGACAAAAACCACCAAATTACTTCCATCTGATAGTTTTATATTGGTGATGTCCCTTACCTCTCCATCAATGTTGAGTCCGCTAGAGGCTACATTGACCGGCTCAAAATCACCAGTACCATCTCCTAAGAGCAAGGTGCCCTTGTTTGCATCATACCTGCCATATTTTACCCGGGTACCGAAAAAGTTACCTCCCAGAAGAATATCCTTTTTTCCGTCGTGGTTGAAATCACCAGAGAGCAGTCCATAGACTGGAGCTGTCTGTGTTTCAGTAGGCAGAGCTTTAAACTGAAACTGATCATTCCCTAAATTTTCTAAATAACCGGTGCTAAGGTTTTTGGCCACCAGAGTGGTTGCCCCATCCAATTCTTCCGATGTGAAAATATCAGTTATCCGTTCATTGGCGTAATCCTTATAATTCACATACTTGCTCTTGAGACCATTCAATTGTTCCACCAGGTCATCTTTTGAGAAAGCCGGGTATTCCTCTCCCATGATGTAGGAGCAAAGAACAGGGTCTAGCGATCCATTACCATCAAAATCCTTTACATATAGTGTCGCAGGCTCCGAAAGGGATGCTTTTAACTGGGAGTTTAACCCAAAATTGCCCACAACAAAATCCATATCCCCATCATTATCAAAGTCCTCACCTATAATACTGTTCCAGAATCCTTCTGAATCTTTGTTACCACAGGTTTGGGTAATTTCTTCCAACTTGTTCCCTGAATTGGAAAATACCCGGATGGGCATCCATTCTCCCACAACGATCAAATCAAGATTTCCATCCGAGTTAATATCAGACCATATCGCATCTGTGACCATTCCAGGAAATTTTAAATCTGGATTCACGTTTTCCGTGCCATCGCTAAACTGTCCTTTACCATCATTTATTAAAATGAAGCTTCTAGGTGATTCTGGGTACTCTCCGGGCAGCACCCTTCCTCCCACGAAAAGATCTTGGTCCCCATCAGCATCAAAATCCCCAATGCTAACACAGGAACCACTGTTATACATTTTAGGTAGCGCATTTGGGCTTTTACGGAAATTACCTTTACCATCGTTGATATATAATCGGTCTTGAAGCGCCTCTGACCCTTTATCAAAGGCATTGCCCCCACTGACGACGTAGAGGTCCAAATCTCCATCACCATCAGCATCAAAGAACTCAGCGTCTATATCCTCCGAACCGCCATCCTCTTCCATAAAAGAGGTGTTAATGGCGGTGAAACCGCCTTTTCTATCCTGCCTGAACAGTCCTCCCTGGCTTCCTTTTGCACCACCAATATAAATATCCGATAGGCCATCACCGTCGAAATCTCCCTGGGCAATTTTCGGGCCCTGGGTCGACAACTGATGTGGAAGAAGGCGTTCCCTCTTAAAATCATTGTATTCATTTTCTTGATGACGGTAACGCATAAGACTATCCGCGGCCACCGAAACAAAATGGGTTGATTTTTCGCTTATCTCGCTTTCTAAAATGGTTACGGCATCTGCGTATGAAAGCGTTTGGACGGTGTTGGCTTCTATATCATGGAGTTCCTGAACCTTTCCATCGGGCCATCGTACTGTCAGTTTTTCCGCAACACTATCTTTCCCTAATCCAAAAACAAGGTCATAGGGCATAGAGGATTGGTATCCCCTGCTGGGAATCATTTCTTGGACCATAATATTTTCCCCTGAGTTTACGCTAATCTTTGCTCCAATACCAAAGGTGTTCCATTTGCTTCCCTGCAGTTTGACTTTTAAAAAGTTATGGCCAAGATGTGTCTCGCTATTATTTCTATAGATGAAGGCAGGTTCATCAATGTTATTGATTACCAAATCCAAATCCCCGTCATTGTCCAAATCTGCATAGGCCGCACCATTGGAAAGTGATTTCTGATCAAGTCCCCATTCCGAGTTAACCTTGTTGAATGTCAGGTCTCCATTGTTATGGTACATATAGTTTTCCACCACCGCCGAGGGCATGTTCTCCAGCAACTCTGAAATTGCGGTGCGCTGACCAGTTTTATCCTCATTGAGTTTCTCTTGTACGGCATAGTTGATGAAATCCATGTTGGTATAATCCCGCTTGTACCCATTTGTGATATAGACATCTTTAAAACCATCGTTATCATAATCCGCTGCCAAAGCTGCCCAGCTCCAATCCGTATTTGAAATGCCCGAGAACTGTCCTATTTCAGAAAAAGAGTTGCCCTGATTGTTCAACTGAACCATGTTCCTCATGGTTTGGTGATAAAATCCTGTTTCCGCAAGAAGACTGTGTTTTTCGTAATTGTCTGGACCAGAAACCATTTTTTGCCTGTAGTTATCCTCAGGGAGCATATCCAGCGTAATGATATCGGTATAACCATCATTATTAAGATCTGCTACATCACTTCCCATGGAAAAGAGAGAAGTATGGCCCACGTGGTTTTCCAAATCTTCCGTAAAGGTTCCATCTTGGTTATTGATATAGAGGTAATCTTGTTCGTTGTAATCGTTGGAGATGTAAATATCCAGCCAGCCATCATTATTGACATCAGAAACAGATAGTCCGAGTCCAAAACCAAGAACATTCGAAATCAGTCCGGCCTGTGAGCCCATGTCCAGAAAATAACCTCCCTCATTTTTATAGAGTTTATCCGAATAGGCGGCATTCTTTCTTTTTTTAAGGGTATGAGTAATCCTATCAAAACCTGCGTACTCTTGGGTTGAGTGATTAAGGACGTAGAGGTCAAGATCCCCGTCATTATCGTAATCAAAAAAGGATGCATGCGTAGTGTATCCGGAATCGTCCACACCGAATTGTTCGGCCTTTTCCGTAAAGGTTAGGTCCCCATTGTTGATGAACAACAAGTTTCTCCTTTTGTGCGGGGCCTTTGCGGCCGACCGGCACACATAAATATCCAGAAGACCGTCGGCATTTACATCGGCCATTGTGGTTCCTGTGTTCCAAAGACCTTCAGCAAAAACACCGGCTTCCTTGGCAATTTCCTTGAACTCAAAATTCCCTTGATTAAGATATAAGTGACTTCCGACCATATTTCCTGTAAAATAAATATCCAACAAACCATCATTGTTGATATCTCCAATGGCCACACCTCCTCCGTTATACAGATAACTATATTCCAAAACATTAAACTCTTCGGTCTCCAAGAGTTTGTTTACAAAGGAGATACCTGTTTTTTGGGCGGGCATTTGAGAAAACATGGTGTCAGTACCTGGGTCCAAACAAGATAAAAAAGTAGCGACGAGAATTCCGGCCAAAAAAAGTCTTAAACGAAAACGCTTCATATGTACAGATTAGGTAATATTATGATACCCCAAGAGGAATTATCCCTAGGTAAAGTAATTAAAGAAAAAAATACCAATGCCAGGAACAGCATTGGTATTTTCGCGACTTAAACCTAACTCAAACTAATTTTTTGCATCCCACCATAGTTTGGTAGTCCCAAGGTCTGGGCCACCCAACAAGGTAGAAATTGCTGCGTTAACAGCATCTGTATTGTCAGCGAACTCTGTAGCGGTATAAGTCATTCTTCTAGGAATCTCATCCACCGCTATATTAGGGTTAAGCGTGTTTAATCTGTTGTACAATGTTGGATAGCCAGTTCTTCTGCGCTCAGCATAAGCTTCCTCGCTATCTGGCCATAGTGCTATCCATTTTTGTGTGATGATCTGCTCTAATTGCTCCTCGGCACTACCTCCAGCATTATAGGCAACAGGAACCGTGGAAACGGGACCATCTGTACCATCGATAGCAGCAGGGGTCAAAGCACTTGTTACATAGTCGTCTCCGGAAAGGTTGGTTCCATCATACCCATGTTGCAAGTGTGATTGTGTAATACCCTGATTGTACAAGTCTTCAGCTGTTCCACCAGCAGCCCATCCTTCCAAAGCGGCCTCCGCTCTTAGAAAATAAGCTTCCGAAGCTGTCATCACGATCCAAGCTGGACCAGGATCACCACCTGCGGTATACGGTCCGGCCATATTAGAAGCCAAATCATTGAACGTGGTTGTGGCCTTGGATTCAGCTGTCTGTCCATTTCGCATTCCCTCATATGGGAATTCAACACCCGCCGGGTCATCCGCCGCATCCGGAGTGGCAGCAGGAGCGTAATAGGTAGCAACCCTAGGATCTTGATATCCCTTAAGCACACTTTCCATGTCTGCACTCATACGGAACTCACCCCATTGTGTGATGGTAGTATAACTGTTCGTGAAATTCAAATTGGTTTGGATAAGACCATTGTCATCATTCGATGTCATAACTCCTCCGGCGATGGCTGCTTCCGCATTGGACTGGGATAAACCAGCATCTACATATTTTACCCTCATGGCCAAACGTAGACGTAATGTATTAGCAAACTTGATCCACTTGTCAACATCTCCACCAAAAAGAACATCATTACTTCCTAAGAAGGAGGTTCCACCTGCATTCGCCTGTAAAACTGTGGTGGCTTCTGCCAAAGTGGTAAAAAAGTCAGCATAAATAGCTTCTTGAGAGTCATAAGGAACTTGATTTTCCAAATTGCCAAAATTGGAATATGGGATAGGTCCCCAATAATCGGTAACCCTGTGGTATGCATATACACGCCATACCTTCATCATGGCATTCTCCAAATCAAACTCTAAATCTACAGCTGCATCCTCAGCAAACTTAATGTTTGGAGCAGCCCTACTATAAAAATAGCGATACGCCCCATTAAGCCATCCCCCCACCAAGATGAACTGGTCACTGTCAAAGTTAGGAGCCGTGGTGGCAAAATAATTCGCATACACATCCGAGAATAAGGAATGCCATAACTGGAAAGGTCCTCTTGCACTGTCAAAAGGCAAGAAGTTTGGGGTATACAACGCCCTTTGGAAGAACAGAGGATACTCCGAGGAGGTTATTGCATCCGTGGTAAAGTTTTTCGGATCCGTATTTATTTCCGTAAAATCATCTGTACAGCCCAGCAGGAAAACTCCCAGAACGAAGCCTATACATAATTTAGTTACAATACTTTTCATGTTTTTTCTTTTTAATTACATTTCTTTTTTTTAGAATCCAAAGTTTATCGACACACCAATCTGTCTTGTGGTCGGCAAAGGAAAAGCTGCTGTACCTTCTGCTGTATTCTCCGTACTTGCAAGCAGGTCTGGGTCAAAATTTTCTGCTTTATTGGAAATAAAGAAAAGATTTCTGCCCACCAAGGATACACTGGCTGACGATATAAAGGTCTTTGAAAGCAAACTCTGTGGTACCGTATAACCGATAACCAATTCTCTAAGGCGAACGTTGGACAGGTCAGTAACAAAAGCTTCACCAACCGGGGTGTTACGACCACCTACCCGGTTCCAAAATTCTTCAGCGTTGACGGCTATATTATTCGCCGCACCGCTGGACTGAACAACAGCAGTCTCGCCTGCGAAGAAATTTTCACCAAAGATCAACCCGCCTTCACGGCCTTGAAGGGTTGATTCCAAAACTCCATCACGAGCCAAAATAGCGTCGGTAAAGTTAGTTGCCGTACCTCCTTGACGAATATCTATTAGAGCACTGAAATTAAAGTTCTTATAACGGAAGGAATTACGGATACCACCCAACCAATCTGGGTTGAAATTCGCTACCAATACTTCATCCCTTCCAGGAGTAATCAATGGAAGCCCCAAATCATCGATGAGCACCCTACCCTGATCATCACGTTGGAAACCTCTGGAATAGATATCACCAAATTCACCTCCAACTTCCAAGACATAATCACGAATAAAGTCGCTACTTTCTGTTAAGCGATCAAAACCTTCTGCAATTTCCAGTACCTCACTTTTAAAAGTACCAAAGTTCACATCCAAATCCCAGGTAAAGTCTGGATTGTCTATGATGGTTGCACCAAGAATGACTTCAACCCCAGTATTTTGGATATCCGCACCATTTTGGAAGCGACTGGCGATACCAGATGCCACCGGGGTGGGTGTTGCAAATATTTGATCAAAGGTATTGGTCTTAAACCAGGTAAAATCAAGTCTTAAACGATTCTCCAACCAGCGGGAATCAAAACCTAACTCCAAAGATCTTGTGGTCTCAGGACGCAAATCTGGATTAGGTAATTCCGGATCCAATTCTGCGGTACCAAAAATGATATTCGCTCTTCTAGACAATTGGAACGCGTCTGTATCGTTACCCACTTCTGCCCAGTTGCTTCTTAACTTCAAGAAGCTCAAAGGCCCAAAGTCTGTATCTATCAAGTCGGTGACCACAGCGGTCAAACCTACCGATGGGTAGAAGTAAGAGCGGTTATCCTCAGGAAGAGTGGAACTCCAGTCATTTCTGGCTGTAACATTCAAGAATATGGCGTTCTTATAAGAGAATTCTCCGAAACCATATACAGATTGTTGTTCAAACTTCTCAAATTCCTCTCGTGCCACCGGATTTTGCGTATTACTGAGAGCAAAGAAATTCTCAATGGTAAAATTGGTTCCTTCTCCCCATAGTCTATCTCTCTGAAAGACCCTAAGGTTGGCACCTGCATTTAAATCTATTTTGAAATCATCAGTAATCTGTTTGTTATAGTTGATCAGAACATCACTGTTCCAGTCCGATAACGCTTGCTGTTCATTTCGATAGCTACCAAATTGAGCCACTGTATAGGTATCATTTGAACGCAAAATCTCTGACCTATAGCTATCCCTATCAATTGCGGAACGACCCATGATGTAAAGGTCATCCGTGATTTGATATTTCAGTGACAATAGCCCAAGAACACGTTCTTGTACCCTAGGACGCAAGACGTTATTAATGGTCCAGTAAGGGTTACCTCCACCGTTAAACTGTGGTAGGAAGTAGTGTTGACGGACCTTACCTTCCGGATTCACAAAACTGAAGGCCTCAAAATCCTCAGTTCGTATGTTTCTCGGAGTTTTGTACAAATACCGTACAGGATTGTCAAAACCTTCACCCGTCGCCAATTGGTTGGAAAAGTCATCTCGGATATAGTTCAATTTCACATCGGCTGTTAATTTGTCCGATATTTTAGTATTGATTCTTGTGGATAAACTGTGACGGTTCAAGTCATTGCCGGGAACTATACCACCAGCATCCGTAAATGTATAGCCCAAAAACACATTTGATTTTTCACTATTGATATTGACCCCAATGTTAGTGGCCAAATTATGTCCAACTTGGAAAAAATCATCTACGTTATCCGGTTGTGCCTCATAGGCATAGGTTTGCCCAAATAAGGGATACTCGGGGTTATTGGACCAGTGCGCTACTTGGCTTCCATCAAAACGAGGTCCCCAAGAAGTAGTTGCTTGGGCCCCATAACTTCCTCCGGCTCCCTGACCGTATTCGTTCTGCAATTCCAACAAATTAATAGCGCTAGAGAAGGTAGCCACAAATCCAACTGAGGTGGAAACTCCTTCCGGGGCTCCCTTACCTGATTTTGTGGTAATTACTATCGCACCGTTGGCAGCCCTACTTCCGTAAAGTGCTGCTGCATTAGCTCCTCGAAGTACAGAGATTTCCTGTATATCGTCTGGGCTAATGTTGTTGATATCACCATTTAATAGAATACCATCCACCACATACAGCGGTTGGCTACTTCCGTTAATGGATCGGTTACCCCTTAAGAGCACCTTGGTTGGAGCACCTACACCGGACGCGGATTGCGTCACGGAAAGACCTGCAACCTTACCACTCAAACCTTCCAACACGTTTACAGGGCGTGCCTGTGTAAGCTCTTCCGTTCTTACCTGTTGGTTAGCGTAGGAAAGTGATTTCTCCGATCGCTCAAGGCCCAAAGCTGTTACTACTACCTCATCAAGCTGACTTGCATCTTCTTGCAGGATGATATTGATAGTATTGGATGCACCTACGGGAATGCTTTGGGACAACATCCCCAAGTAGGAAAACACAAGAACACTTCCTTCCGAAACATTTATGGAATAATTTCCATCAAAATCGGTCTGTGTTCCATTGGTAGTCCCTTGTTCCAGAATGCTGACTCCGGGTAAGGGAGCACCATCGGATGACGCCGTGACCGTACCAGTGACCGTTTTTTGTACGGCTTCCTTTTCGACAATTTCCGGGTCTTCCTTAGTCAGTCTGGGAGTAACCGCGATTGTGCTGTTAATCCTTTTAAAATTTAGAGCAGCTTCTTTGCTGATCTGTTCCAATAAACTGTATACGGAATGTGTACCTAGTTCTATGGAAAATCTTGTTTTTCTGTCAACGTCCCGTTCATCATAATTGAATTTGAACAAGGACTGGTTCTCGATTTCATCGAAGACATCAAGTACTTTAACTTGTCGCGAGTTATCCCACTCCAAGTAGATGTCCTTCATGCTTTGGGTGTACCCCTCATTTGCCATTGCAAAATAGCAGAAAACTAGTTGCAAAATAAACATCCGAGAGAGCATGGCGATTGTTTTAGATAGTTTAAATTTCATACTTTTACGTCGGTTTAGTTGATATACTTTAATTGAACTTTTGATGATAAGTTTGTTTCCATTGAAAGTGCCATTTTCTTTGGAGCAAACTTATTTTTTTACGGATAGTTTTTGATTTTCATATGTTTAGTTTAAGTGTTAGCATCGCTTTTATTCAAAGGTTATGGAAATGGACCTTTCGTCTCCCCTATTAATTTCAAAAGAGAATTTCTCCACAAAGGCCATTCGCTCCAGAACGCTTTCCAAACTTTCACTTGGAAATTCTCCGGTATAGTTTATACGTCTATTTAGATTGTTCACGGAGATTTCAACATCATACCAATTCTCCAAGGTTTCCTTAATTTCCTCAAAGCTTGCGGACTTGAAAACCAAAATCCGTTTGGTCCACTTGTAAAAATCCATATCCTTGTAACTGGATATGTCCAACTTACCCTGAGTTGCGTCAAAAGTTGCTTTACCGCCCCGGTCATCAATAATCTCTACTTCCTGTACTTGGGCAACCGAAGCCACCGAAATCTTGCCACTCACAAGACCAACTTCAACTTTTTTGCCTAGAGGAGCCTTAATATTAAAGGAAGTTCCCAGTGCCTTAGTGATCAAACCTCTTGAATTTACCAAGAACGGTTTGGTAGGATCTTTTTTCACTTCAAAAAACGCTTCTCCTTCCAAAAAAATCTCTCTTTCATCCCCGAACTTGGAGGCGTATGATATTCTACTGTTGTTATTCAAGAACACAGTGGACCCATCTGGCAATGTAATCCTAGATTTTTGTCCCTTAAGGTTTTCCTTGACTATCCGTTTTACCGTTTTGTAAGCCGGATGGATTTCTTGGGTAGTTGACATTTTATGCGTAATGGACAAACCAATCAGCAATACCAAAGAGGCGGCAACCTGAAAAGCAACCGTCACCCACTTCTGTTTCTTAAGACCAATTGAGTTATTGGGTTTGCCCAAGACTGATTTTAACAGCTCATCTTGATCCTTATCACCAATCTCATTGGTGCCGGAGCGGAATTTTAAAGAAAGGATAATCTCCTTGGCAGCCAAAACCGTCTTTCTTTTGGACGGATTTGCAGCCAGCCATTTCTTCCAAAAAATATGTGAAGCGGGATCCGGCCTCAGCACCCAATTCCTAAACTCGGGGTCCGCCAAAAAATCCTCTAAATCGTACTCGTGATAATCCATAGGTATTCCACTATTAATTATAAGACTTCATAAAATGTAAAATGACATCAAAAAAAATGAATTTATTTAAATAAATATCATAACTCTCTGATACTATTATCAATAATATCTAAAAAATGTGGAGTTTTCCGCAATCCAATGCTTGATTCGGTAAAGTGCAGACAACATGTATTTAGGTGTTGGAGGTATATGGTAAAAGGTTACCTGCCCACGTGTTTCTTCAGCTCGGAAAGCGACCTATAAACCAAGTTCCTTACGGCGCGGACACTGGAGAAGCCCATCACATCTTTAATTTGGGCATAGGAAAGTCCATTATAATAGAAATAATAAACCACCTCCCTTTGCCTGCGGGTCAATTTATTCAGGGATTCACGAATCAATTCGATTTGTTCTTGTTTAAATTGCCTGTTGATCAACACGCTTTCGTGGGAAGGTGTAAGTAAGAATCCGTATGCGCCCAAAGAAAAGCTTAGGTTCATGCTTTTCTTCCTTTTCTTTTGCTCTGTGATTATTCTATTTCTGTAGCACTTGATTAGGAAAGCCTTAACAGAAACTACCTTATGCAGTTTCGCACGTTTTTTCCGAATATTGATAAAGGTTTCCTGAAGTGTGTCCTTTAACAGATCCGTATCTCCGGAAAATTGTCTTCCAAGATTATATAAGGTCTTGAAATAATGATTGTAAATTCTTACAAATGCAGCTTCACTACCCTCGCAAAATAATTTCCATTCCAAAGTAGAATCGAAATCAACGGGTTCGGACTTCTTACCTAGAAATTCCTTGCCATTGTCATCTTTGTCATAATCTGATAAAAGCCCAGGAAATGATGACATTTTAATGAGAATTAGTTTAGTTGATCATACAATATATAAAAAAATTAAATGGATATTGCTTTTTCATTTTTCCGACCAGGTGGTTTTTAAGATGTAAAACCCACCTAAATTCACCAATTAATTCCTTAACTCTTAGGCCTCACAACTGGCACATTCTTTCTTTTGTTTGAATTTTTGTGCAGCGTTCATACTATGTTGGTAATACAAGGATTTAAGTCCTAATTTCCAGGCAGTTACATGAATTTTATTGATGTCTTTTGTTGGCATATCCGGATGTACTATGATATTTACGGATTGCCCTTGGTCTATATGGGTTTGACGTGCGGCCGCCTGATAGACCACATCCAATTGATCCAACTCCGAATAGGTTCTGAAAATGGCTTTTTCCCCTTCGGATAAAAATTCCAGATGTTGGACGGATCCATCCCGATCACGGATACTTTTCCATATCTCATCCGTGTTTTGTCCTTTTTCTTCTAACAATTCCATGAGGTACGGATTCTTGATCGTTACCTTGATTTTAGCAATATCCTTCACATAAATATTGGACCAAATCGGTTCAATTCCCTGGGAAACCTGCCCCAAAATAAAGGCTGATGAAGTCGTTGGCGCTATGGCATTTAAGGTTGCGTTTCGCCTTCCATATCCTTCAAGGACCTTGGGTTCCCCAAAACGTTCGGCCAATTGTTCCGATGCCTTATAAG
This sequence comes from Flagellimonas flava, assembly GCF_900129665.1. Classification (GTDB taxonomy): domain Bacteria; phylum Bacteroidota; class Bacteroidia; order Flavobacteriales; family Flavobacteriaceae; genus Flagellimonas; species Flagellimonas flava. The sequence continues at coordinate 309,317 of NZ_FQWL01000001.1, read as the reverse complement.
ATCGCTCTTTTATTTCTCTGAAAATTTCATTGTTCAAGTTGTAAGCTTCCTGACTGTCAAAGGCCATTCTTTTGGACTGGAGCAACGAGTGCCATCCCAGTGCACCCAAGCCAAGAGCTCTATTTTCCTTGGCAAAGTTATACGCTCTTTCCATAAACAAAAAGGTCTGTCGATCATCACGGTTGGCAGAATCCCGATACACCTCCAACTTCTCTATGAATTCGGTAATGACCGCATCCAAGAAATACACCATCGTCTCTACGGCATCCGTATTTTTCCACTTATCATAGTGCAATAGGTTTATACTGGATAAAACGCAAACAAAAGACCAGTCATTATTGGAAGGAAGCATAATTTCCGTGCACAGATTACTGGCATAAATCTGATGTTTTTTATCTTGATACACATCTGCGCTGGCATTGTTGGCATTATCGGTAAAGAAAACATAGGGATACCCCATTTCACCACGACATTGCAGCACTCTGGCCCAAACGGTGCGCTTATCCACATCGCCATCGATCATTTCTTGCATCCAGTCATTGGAGACCGTTACACCGTGGGTAAGCTGTTGGATCGGATTTCCCTCTGTGCCAATTTCCAAAAACTCCATAATATCCGGGTGATCAATAGGCAGATAGGGAGAAAAACGGCCCCTGCGTACGGAACCCTGACTTACCACGTCCACCATAGATTCAAACAACTGCATAATATGGACCGCTCCAGAAGCCTCCCCATTGTTTTTGACCGGAGCTCCTCGATGTCGGATTTTACCAAAATATCCAGAAGTACCACCTCCTAGTTTGGACATCATCCCCACTTCCGATTGGGTGTACAGGATGTTACCCATATCGTCATCGATATGCGAACCAAAGCAGCTGATAGGCAAACCCCGTTCCTTACCAAAATTAGACCATACTGGTGACGCCAAAGAAAAATAGCCCTCCGACATATAGTTATAGAACTTATCGGCATAACCCGGAAGCTGTAAAACTTGCTCGGCCCGTTCTGCAATCTCTCGAATTCGACTTTCTGGCGTGGCGCCTTCCGTTAAGTAACCCGCTCCCAAAAATTTACGGCTGTACTCGTTTAGCCATTTAAAACCTTCAGTATCTGTAGTGGATTTTAGGATTGTGAGTCCCTCTTTTCTGGCGTTTACGAGTTTTTCGGATGTAGTCGTTTCAGTTTTGGTCTTTAGGGTTTCGAAGGTTTTGTTTTCCATATTTTAAAAAAGGTCGTCGCTGGTTATACTTTGTGTTCTTTTACTGTAATTGATGGATCGTTTCACGAAAAAATCACCGTGTTTTGTTCCGATTATTTCGTCATCAAACCATTCTGTTTGTTTCAGGATTTCTTTGTCTATTTCAAAAGTTTTTTCAATACCAATACTCTCCAGTGAGTTATTGAAGCGGTTCTTAATGAATTCGTTCACTACGGCTTTGGGTAAAAAGTCAAGCTCACCGGCTTCAAAAATCCAATCCACAATTTTGCTTTCGGCAACAAAGGCCTCCTCGCACAACTGTTGGATCATATTATGATAGTTTTCATCGAACCATTCTGGATGTTCTTTTTTGATAATGTTTATGATATCAATACCAAAATCCCCATGAATTTGCTCTTCCTTGGACGTGGCCTCTACCACATTGGAGATTCCCTTCAACATATTCTTGTGCTTGTTAAATGCCATTATGATGAGGAACTGAGAGAAAAGGGAAACGTGCTCTATAAAAAGAGAGAAAAGCAATATGGATTCGGAATATTCCTTGTGGTCCTCACTTTTGGCATTTTTTAAGGCGGTTTCCAAATATTGGACCCGTTTCATGATGACGGGCTTCTTTTTGAGTGTCTCAAATTCCTTGTTCAATCCTAATATTTCCAAAAGATGCGAATAGGCATCATGATGTCTGACTTCACTTTCTGCAAAGGTGGCCCCAACCGAGCCGATTTCTGGTTTGGGCATGCGGTGGTAGATATCTCCCCAGAAGCTTTTTACAGCCACCTCTATTTGGGATATGGCCAACATGGTATTCTTTATGGCGCTTCGCTCGACCTCATTCAAACGGGACTTAAAATCCTGTACATCGCTTGTAAAATTGAATTCGGTATGAATCCAATACGAATGGCGAATGGCAGGCACATATTCATACAATTCCGGATACTCATAAGGCTTTAGATTGATGCGTTTTTCGAAAATATCCGACTTTCTACTTTGGGCCTGTTGATTTCTGTAAATGATGTAGGCCTTTGCCACATCCTGGAATTCACTTGCCATCAGTTTTGTCTCTACGATGTCCTGCACCTCTTCCACCGTGGGAACGTAATTGGCATCTTGGCCCTTGCGCTCCAGAAGTGTCGAATGCACTTCCCCTGCAATTTTTTGTGCATCGGTCATTTGCCCATGTTCCACCGCGGTCATGGCCTTTAAAATTGCATTTGTGATTTTGTAAAGCTCAAAGGGTTTTGTGCTAAAATCCCTTTTAGTGATATGAGTAATCTCCATAAAGAACTAGAATAAGGTTGGAATTGTTCTGAATAACCTACCGTAAAATTCACATTTTCTTTACTTGGATTTTACGTAGGTGCCACTAGGTTCTTCACGATCTTATCAACAACACATTTCTTAAAGGGAGGGCGGTAAATTTAAACTCGAGCAACAACCTGAATAAGAGAAACTTAACGGAAATTCACATGAAATAAAATCCAAGGAATTACTTTATACAGATAGTCCGTTTCTAGAAATGATCCACTAAGGCCACAATGCCCTTAAAAGAAATCAGAAGTGAAAAAAATAAGGCCGCAATAAGCCCAATATTGATGAGTAAACTAGTACTAAAACCCTTCATCAGATTTTTGTTGTTTACCAACAGTAGAATCCCCAAAATAACCAGGGGAAGCACAAATACATTAAAAACTTGGGAAAGAATTTGCATTTCAATAGGGTTGGCTCCAAAAACAGGTACAATCAACGCAAACAAACAAGCAATAGCCGTAATGACCTTAAACTGCTTGGAACCTGTATCGAGTTCGCCTGATTGATAATCCGCCAGCAAAATGGGCGCTATTAAAAGGCAGGGGAAAATGGAAGACAGGCCCGCACTCAAGGTGCCAAAAAAGAATAGACTGAGGGCAAACTTTCCGGCCACAGGTTCCAAGGTATTGGCCATATCCAACACTTTGGTAACGGGTTCTCCTTGGTGAAATAAGGCTCCGCTGGCCACAGCCATAACGGCCCCACTAATCACAAATACCAAACATGCAGCTATTATGGCATCCTTTTTTTGTTGTTTTAAGTGGCTAATGGTCCAGCCCTTTCCTTTTACAAACAGGGGCCGTGACAAAAAGGTAGCAGCAGCCATAGTGGTCCCTACAAAAGCGGCTACCATCATTTTTCCACCTTCCATTTGGGGGATGGATGGCAACAAACCTTCCAAAACTTCCTTTGGTTGGGGGTATACCATAAAAAGGGACACCAAAAATGAAAGGCCCATAATGCTCACGAAAATGACCAAGATCTTCTCAAAAAAGCTGTACTTCCCCACCAATAGTAGTGCATACATAATTCCGATGATCAATATTGCTATGGCCAGCACCCCCTCGTATTGATATCCTTCCAACTGTGGAAAATACAGTAATAACAATTCAAATATAATGTTGGCAGATATACCTAGAATACCCATCAAAGAATTCCACTGCCCAAAGGATATTCCTATTATAATCAAAATGGCAATTAGCTTTCCCCATTTCAAATGCTTTTTAAATGCGAAAAGGGCGGTTTCCCCCGATATTAGGGCATAATTACCATAGGTAAACATTAAAATCCCTGAGAAGAAACAACTTAAAAGTAGCACCCAAAGGAGCTGCATCCCGTAGGTGCTTCCGGCCACGATCATAGAGGTAACACTTCCCGTTCCAATGGTATAACCTATAGCGAAAATGCCAGGTCCGAAACCCAGAACCAACGCTAAGATCTTTTGCAGTATCGAATGTTGTTTTGCTGACTGGTTCAACTCCAAAATCCTTAACTAAAAGCTAGGCCTCCGTTGATATCGATATTGTTTCCAGTGATAAAAGAGGCTTCGTCCGAGGACAAATACGCCACCAAATCAGCCACTTCCTCTGCTGCTCCTTCCCTACGCAACGGAGTCACGCTTGCAACCTTTTTTCTGATTTCATCCTTGGTAAAGTCGTCATGGAATTTGGTTCCAATCAATCCAGGGCAAATGGCATTCACACGAATGCCTTTGGGCCCTAATTCTTTGCTCATAGCTCGTGTAAAGGTGGTCACGGCCCCTTTGGAAGAACTGTACAGCGCAGAGCCTCCACCTCCCCCATCTCTGGCGGCCTGGGACGAGATATTGACAATGGACGAACCTTTATCCATCAAAGGTGCAAATGCTTGGGAGACGAAAACTGTGGATTTGAAATTTACATTCATAACCAGTTCGTAAAATTCCTCATCAAACTCTTGTAGTGTTTTACGGGCGAACAAACCGCCCGCATTGTTTACCAAAATATCAATCTTGGACCCAAAGGCTTCCACCACCTTTGCTTTTAAGTTTGCAATATCATTAAGCTTAGAAACGTCTGCCTTTACCGCAATGGCTTCCTGTCCCATGGATTGGATTTTTGCCACGGTTTCCTTGGCTCCGGTATCCGAATTGAGGTAGTTAACCACAACTTTCGCTCCTTCCGCCGCAAGTTTTATGGATATGGCCCTTCCAATATCTCTTGAACCCCCGGTTACCAGTGCTATTTTGCCTTTTAGTTTGCCCATTTTGGTAGTTTAAATTCCTAAACCTTGTCCGCCACCTACTTGGATGGTTTCTGCTGTCATAAACGAAGCGTCATCACTCACCAAAAAGGAAATCACGGATGCCACATCCTCTGGTTGCCCTAACCGACCCAATAAAATATTGTTCTTCCAAGAGGCAAAAACCTCAGGTTTGGTCGATTTTATTTGCGTGTGAAAAGGAGTGTCAATGGTGCCTGGCGACACTGCATTAACTCTTATTCCGTACTCTGCCAAATCTTTGGCCAATGCCCTGGTTATGGCATGTACTGCAGCCTTGGAGGTTCCATAAATTCCTGCTCCTGGTCCACCGGCATTCCATCCGGCGATAGAGGTATAATTTATAATGGAAGCCTTATCTCCTTTTTTAAGAAATGGAATAGCCGCCCTGGAGACAAAAAAAGTGGAATCTAGATTTAAGGCCATAACCCCTCTATAGAATTCAGTGGTCATGTCTTCAAAACGGGATCTTCCACCGAGTCCTCCAGCATTATTGATCAGAGCATCTATCTTTCCATACTTTTCACCAATTGCAGTGATGCTTTTACCGACGGCATCCTCGTCGGTCACATCAAAACCGTAATATTCAGCAGTGATACCCGCTGCGGTAAGTTCTTTTACCCGCTGAGCTCCGGCATCATCCTCAATCCCATTTAAGATGACAGTATAATTGTCCTGTCCGAGTCTTTTGGCGACTTCAAAGCCGATGCCTCCTGTTGCTCCCGTTATTACGGCTACTTTTCCTTTTGATATCATGTGTTGTTTTTATTAATGTGCGTTATATCGAATCGAGTTCGACGGGTTTAATCTTTCTAATCAAAATATATATGGATAGTACTGACAAAGGTGCCAATACTGCTATTATTATGAATGCAGGGGTATAGGAAACCGTAGTGATTTTTGGAATGAGCCAGTTCATGATGATCACTGAAACCGCGGCGATGGTTCCTGCCAATCCTGCCAGCGTTCCTACGGAAGGTCCCTTAAGCAAATCGCTTGATAGGGTTTGGATATTTCCAATGGCAAACTGAAACCCAAAAAGTACCAAGGCCACAATGTAAATGAAGGTCATTGGGTTATTGCCTTTCACAAAGAATATGATTCCCAAAAGGCCCAAGAAAATGAGGAGTCCGCCTATTAAAATTGAGGTTTTTCTAGCGTAGTCAACAGCGTGTTTTTCCATAAGTTTACCACAGAACCACCCGCCTAAAATGCTTCCTGCCATACCCCCGAGGTATGAAATCCAAATAGTGGACCCAATTTCTTCAATGCTAAAGCCAAATTTGGAATTTAGGTATAAAGGCATCCAGCCTACGAACAACCACCAGATAGGCTCTATGAAAAACCGCGAAACCAATACACCCCAGGATTCTTTATAGCTTAAAATCTTATGCAGGGGAAGTCCCTTGTCCTTTTTGTCTTCTTCAGATGGTGCAATCCGATCGGCAAGAATTAGGTTACGCTCCTTTTCTGTGAGCCAAGGATGTTTTTCCGGTTTTGATTTATTAATTACAAACCATGGCACTATCCAGATAAAACCGATAAGACCCAGAATAATAAAGGTGGTTCTCCATCCAAATTGGGCATACAGAAAGGCAATCAAAGCTGGTGCTATAACGCTTCCCAAAGATGCCCCGGCATTGAATATTCCCTGGGCTATGGCCCGTTCCTTAACTGGGAACCATTCGCCGTTGCTTTTTACAGCACCGGGCCAATTGCCTGCCTCACCCAATCCTAGCATGGCCCTAACCACGGAAAGAGACACCAAACCTCTGGCAAAGGCATGCAGTACCGCAGCAGCCGACCAAAGTGTGATTGAAAATACGAACCCTAGTCGCGTTCCAATTTGGTCGTATAACTTACCAGACAGAAATTTTCCAAGCGCATAGGTGATCATAAACACATTGAGCATGACAGCATAATCGGCCTCATCCATGCCCAAATCTTTGCCCATTTCTGGCCACATCACACCAAATGCCGTTCTGTCTATGTAGTTTATTACCGTGGCAACACAAATCAATGCAATTACCCACCAACGTAAGCCTTTTAACTTCATTTCTTATTGTTTTAGAGGAGTGCGCGAGAGTATTTCCAAGGCACAATAGCACAGCGCTATAACCATTTCATCTAATCTCCTGAAAATTAATCATGTAATACGGATTCCCTAACTGATGGAAAACATTATCGTATCTGTTTAAATTTTCTTCCCTCCGAATATTTCAAAACATCAAAAACAAAAGCGTGCAATTTTGTTCTTGACCAATTCAATCTTATGTATTATAGCAATACTGGTATAAAACCTTAAAATGTGTCTTCATCGTTCTCTTGGCCCTTTGCGGGTCCTGGTCTTTTATCGCCTCGAAAATATTTTCGTGTTCCTGAATGCCGTTAAATGATAAGTTGGCATCGCAAACATGGTATTTCTCAAAGTTTGTAATGATTTCGGGAGTTATGATTAACATAAAGGTATTCATCGTACTGTTCTTGCTTGCCTGGGCAATTGCCAAATGAAACAGCAAATCTTCTTCAACCGCATCTTTCCCATTCAGTACTTTCTCCTTATAGGCGTCAAGTGCCGCTCTCATTTTCGCTAAATCTTCTTGGGTTCTTCTTAATGAGGCCAAACGAACTGTTTTAAGTTCCAACAAAATTCGAGTCTCCACCAACGATTTAAAATCTGGGTCTTCCAATCTCAAAATATCTTCCATCATACCGCTCATTGCCACCTTTCCAATATTTGCAATAAAGGTTCCGCTTTGCGGTCGGGATTTCAATATGCCAAAAAACTCTAATTTTTGAATGGCCTCCCTAATATTACTGCGGCTAACGCTGAATTTTTCAGATAACATTCTTTCGGAAGGCAATTTATCGCCTGGTTCCAGATTTTTATATTCGATATAATCTTTTAGCTTGGAAATAATATCCTTTTGAACCTCGTTAATTTCGCTCTTCGTCAGTATTTCGACCCTCATATTTATTATTTAGAACCAGATTGGTTAACCAGATTGGTTTGTTAAATTTATAAAATAAACCTAACATCCTGCAAGTTGTTTTTGTCTTTTTTGGAACAAGTAGACTATTGGTCTAAACCAAAGACCAATAGTCTTACTTTGCCAAACTAAACTAACTCAAATTACCATCTGTTAATGGCCAATGTTTAATAAAAAACTTCTTTAATTTTTAAATCAATATCCAGGATTTTGGGTAATTACTCCTCCGGTTGCAAGTACCTCGGAAATAGGCACAGGAAACAAGTGATAATTGGGATTAACCGCTTGACCCATTTCAGCATCTACCGTACCTGTTCTCACTAAATCAAACCACCTCTGGCCTTCAAAAGCCAGTTCCAGTCTCCTTTCATCCTGTATGCTTTGTCTTACTTCAGCCTGTGTTGTTGCCGTTGAATTTGCCAATCCCGCTCTAGCACGAATCTTGTTTAATTCTGTTAGAGCTCCCGAAGTATCACCATTTTCATTCAACGCCTCTGCAAAAAGCAGAATTACGTCTGCCAATCTCAACTCGATCCAGTCATGGTCTGGCCCACCTGTTTGTGGAAATTTCGGTGAGGCCATAAGCGCTTCGTCGATGGTAACCGCTCGCCTCAAATCACCTGGACTGGCATCAAAGGCAGCAACCAAATCTGCATCAAGTGGCATCAAAGACTTCGTATCAAGTCCGCCGGACCAAGACCAGAACTCGGAGAAACCATATTCATCAACAATCGAGCTCGATACCTGCGTGGCAAAAATGATTTCCGAATTTAAATCATTATCAACGCCAAATATAGTGGCAAAGTCTGTCTGTAATTCTATGTTCGCTGCCGCAGCCCCACTCACAACGCTTGCCAGCTGTGCCTCAGCTTCCACAAAATTTCCGAGATGTACGTATACTTTACCCAAAATTCCCTGGGCCGCTAATCTAGAAGCTCTGCCATTAACAATTTCAACACCTAGGGCAGAGATAGCGTCTTGCAAATCTGGAATGATAACGTTGTTGTATACATCCGCTGCCGGTTGCCTAACCAAAATAGATGAATCATTTGTGGGCGGTGCACTGGACAAATTGACCGTTACATCACCAAAAACCTGAACCAACTTAAAATAAGACAGTGCTCTTAAAAATTTAGCTTCACCAATGTCCGTGTTGTCAGAAGAATTTTCAATTACGTTGTTGGCACTCAAAATAGATTTATACAGCGCGGTATAGAAAGGCCCAAAAAATTGATCCTCCATCGCTGGTAAATCTGCATCAAACTCATCAAACTCAGTAAACGGGGCTTCAAACATAAACGCATTGTCTGCCCTAAAATCCCCCATGACCGCCATTGGCGTAACTGAACCAAGCTGATAGAAATATGCGGCATTCAAAACCCCAGTAAAATCTTCCAAAGAATCGGCACTGGCAATGTTTGGCGGAACTTGGTCCAAATCATTTTCGCATGCCATCGATAGCAGCAATAATCCCAATGTTAATTTATATACTGTTTTCATTTTTTTGCTAATTAAAAATTAAGATTTAAACCAAGTGTGAAGCTTCTAACAATTGGACTTGCTCCTACTTGTACTCCGTATGTGGTTGGACCTAAATAACCGCTATTGGTCGTCTCAACACCTTCAGGGTTAAATGAAGTATAATCGTCTCCCCATAAATACAATAGGTTTGAGGAAGCCAAATAGATCCTGGCAGAATTCATACCTATCTTATTGATCAAATCAGAATTAATGGTATACCCCAATGTGAGGTTTCTTAATGCCACATAGGATGCATCCTGTATTACCGCATCAGTTTGATCTCTGTTTCTGACATAAGGTTGACCGTTGTTATCTGCTAAACCATCATCATCCGCATCAAAACCATCTCGAAGTGCCCTACCCCATTGAGAACCGTAATAAAGCGGGTCGATGTTATAGACATCACCTCCTTGCGCTCCCTGAAATTGAAATGACATGTCAAAATCTTTATAGCTGAAATTACTATTTAGTCCCCAGTAAAAGTCGGGAGTGTTTTGCCCTATTTTTACCAAGTCACCTCCTTCTTCAACGGTTCTTGTTCTATCGATTACGCCATCATTATTTTGATCAACCGCATAGCTCCAGCCACTCTGTTGGTCGGGAAATTCTATTGGGTTGGAGAGGTATTCCATTTCCACTTCACCAGAGGTTTCAATCCCCCACATTTCACCTATTTCTCCTCCTACATAATTTCTAAAAACTGGACCTCTTCCGCTCTGACCGTAAATGGTCTGTGGTAATTCATCAAGTCCACCTAAATCTGTAATTTCCGTATCCACAGTTGATAAATTGGCTCCAAGGCTCCAACTGAAATCTTCTTTTTGCACCAAATTGGCTGTAAGCTCAAACTCCAATCCTGAACTTCTTACATCTCCAGAATTTAGCCTAATCGAAGTTGTTCCCAATACTTCCGAAACACTTTGGTTAATTAGAATATCCTCAATATCGGACGTATAGTAATCCACACTCAAGCGAAAACGGTTTCCCGCAAAACCTAAATCAACACCATAATTAGTCTCTGTATTGGTCTGCCAAGTCAAATCATCGTTGGCTACATCCGATGGTATTAAGAAACCGTTGCCAAAAATAGTTGCACTCGGATTCAATAGACTCAAGGAGTTATAGGCTCCCAAGTCTGAAGTGGTACCTAAAGATCCAGTACTAAATCTCAGCTTTAAAAGACTCCATGCATCGGATTTCCAAAATGATTCGTTGTGAACATTCCAACCAACAGAAAGTGCCGGGAAGGTTTCATATTTGTTATTGGCGCCAAAACGTGAATCACCATCCCTCCGCACAGAAGCAGAAAGCAGAAAGCGATTATCATATGCATAGTTTATCCGTCCAAAAACACTTCTTCTCGAAATGGTCTCGTCTCTCTCGGTTACCGCAATATCTGCGGGTTCTAATAGATTAAAGTTGATGATATCCCCGAAAGGTACATTTGACCCTTGTAGGGCAGTTCCCCTGATGTAGAAGTTTTGAAATTCAAGACCCGCAACCGCTGATATATCATGCTTGCCAATTACTTTTGCGTAATTCAACGTAGTTTCACTCAATATCGAAGATCTCTTTACATCAGTTTGATTTAAAGCGGTTTGTGTACTTCTTGCCCTAGAATCAAACTCCAACCCTCGCCAGAAGTAATCTTGTGTATCCCTTAAGTCACCTCCAAGAACAGTTTTAATGTTCAATCCATCCAGAATACTGTATTGCAAATAGGAGGAGATATTTCCAAAATAGGTTTTTTGATATCGGTCTGTATTGTCCAATTTAGTTGCAGGACCGGCATCACCGGAACCACCAATACCATTGCCACTTCTGCCGTAGTGCCAGTCTTGCGCAGTCATTCCGGGTTCTAATGTATAGATACTACTATTCCATGGGGCATCTGCACCACCTCTAAAACCCGAATCAAAGGATGCAAGTCCCAATGCCTGGGCTTGTTGATCCAACTGCTGAACGAAGGCAATTGACGCTTCGGTATGGTAAATTGGATGAACGCTATATGCCCTTAAAAGATCACGCATATCATGCCCAACAATATCTCTATCAGATATAAAACCGTTGAAGCTGACCCCGGTATTAAACTTATCTCCCAATTTGGCATCGATATTCAACCTTGCATTTACTCTTTCAAAACCTTGGGTAATTGCAACGCCGTCCGTGTTTAAATAACCTACCGAAGCAAAGTATTTCACATCTTCAGTACCCCCGCTCATGCTAAAATCATGATTGGTGCTGAACCCATTTCTGAAGAACCAATCCTCGACACCCACCACATCCGGTGAATCAGCAAATGCATTAAGTCTATAATCAACAATAGCAGGATCTAAATCGGATACATTAAACGTCCCATTAGCAATATTGGCCCTAGCAATTTCAGCGTAGTCTCCAGAGGTAGTTTTAATGTTATCTTTTAGATATCTGCTTGAGACGCTCACATAGGTGTTATAGCTAAAGCTGGCTTTACCGGTCCTTCCCTTTTTTGTAGTTACAAGAATTACACCGTTTGCGCCCCTAGAACCATAAATAGCAGCTGAGGCTGCATCCTTTAGTACTTCCAAACTCGCTATATCATTAGGGTTAACGGTTGCCAAACTACCGGAAATTGGATATCCATCAACTACTATTAGTGGGCTTGAATTACCATTGATTGACGAGGCGGCCCTGATTTGAATTTTTGGATCCGCACCGGGTGCGCCATCTTGGTTCTGAATAAGTACTCCGGAAAGCTTACCTCCCAAGGCCTCATCAACACGTTGCGCTTGAATGGCTGCGATTTCGCCACCTTCAATTTTTGCCACTGCACCTGTCAATGATGATTTTTTTCGTGTTCCATAACCAATAACGACCACCTCGTCCAACTGGCTGGTGTCTTCTTGCATGGTCACATTAATGGCACTTTGGCCATTGAAACCTATGTTTTGTGTTGCAAAACCGATATAGGAAAATTGTAAGGTGTCACCAGAATTAACACTTATACTATAATTGCCATCAAAATCTGTTTGGACCCCATTTGTGGTATTAACGACAATAATGTTGACCCCCGCAATGGGAACATTATTAGTATCCGTAACAGTACCCGTGACAGTAATGTCTTGTGCTAAAAGTTGGATATTGACAAGTAATGCCAAAACCCAAATTAGTTTTGTTTTTAAGTTCATTTGTTCTCAGTTAATTTCAAAAGTTTAGTCAATTGCCTTTCCTTGATAGGGAATGCATAGATGTTCATCGGATTAACACGAAGTGAATGTAAAAGTGTTGAGGAATTTGACTATTTTTGAATTCTTCAAATTATACATTAATCGTGTATTTTTTGAGTTTTACTTCCCTCCCATAAGAAGTAAGATTTAAAAAGGATAGGCGTGCACCTGTCCTTTTTTTTTGTGCTATGTTTTCATGGATTGTGTTTTTTGTTTATTGGTAATCCAAATTGGTTAACCAATTTGGATTACCAAATATATGTTATAAAATCGTTAATGAAAAACGATTTTTTCATTTAAATGTTAAAATTCTATGGATTTGTCTGTTCCTGTGGGTATAATTTCCCATTGTGGAACTTCGATGTCCTAAAAACTTAGGACTGCATAAAATCTTCTCGTATAGGACTGAAGACATCTATCAAGATCCCAGCCTCTGTACAAACCGCACCGTGCATAGCATGAGGCGGAATATAAAATGAATCGCCTCCTTTTAGGGTTTGGGTCTTTCCGTCTATGGTAACATCAAAACTCCCACTTTCCACATAGGTGACCTGGGAATGGTAATGTTCGTGCATTTGGCCTACCGCACCTACTTCAAAGTGCACTTTAACCAACATGATCTTATCGTCATAGCCCATGATTTTTCTTTTTAGTCCTTCTCCAACAACCTCCCAATCCAGGTCTGCTCCTTTTATAAATTCTTTGCTTGCTCCAAATGCTTCCATATTACTTTTATGCTATCGTTAGTCCTAAAGTCGTTAAACTATTTTTATTTTGGCGGCTGCCCTGGTCCCACCGTAGCCTCCCTGAACCACACTTCTGTGTAACAACCGTTTTCATATTGCTTCTGGATGTCTCCACCATAGGTTTCCGCACCTGCACACCAAACCTTATTTGTTTCGGGGCTTTTTCCATTGGTTTGGTTGTAGGCACCTTGTTTAAAGTAACCCAGTTCACCTTTATAAGCTGTAGCCCGTTCTGTTCCATCTTGGCCAATGGGCACAAATAGTCTTTTTACCTGTTCCGGCAGGTCCGATTTGGTCGCATACTCGGATGCGACCAAATTTTTGATAAAGGTTTTAGTTTCGTGATGTTCGCTTTTAAATGTGAGGTACATGATTCCTTTATACACATTTACCTCATAACTGAATTCCTCTCCCAATGCTATCCCATCCTTGGGCTCAGCGGGATAATCATTTATTGCTGTACCAATCTTGGACATGTCATATCCCCAAACCGCGGTGGAATAGTCCCATCTCACCGAATTGTCATCGCCTGCGGTATTAATCTCGTAATTCCAAAAAACGGAACCCTTGGTATGGCCAGGGAATTTTTTATAAAATATCTTTAAAGGTTCATTTTCATGACCTTCTCCACCATGGATTTGTCCCACTACAACTGAATAGGAAGCTGCCACTCTTGCATCTCCAGAAGTGGAAACTTGCATTACCTTGCATGTACCCGTTAGATTTCCCCCTTCTTCCGGTGTCCATTCCCTTTTTTCGTGCAACTCTGTTCTGGTATTGCTGGAGTTCTTTGAAGTAACTCCTGAATTCGGGGTTTTATACACCACCCAACGCCTTGTGCCATCTATGACCGTATAGAAAAAATCCTTTTGTTGGAACTGGGTTAAATCATCTACTTTGGTCCCATCCCCCATCAGTATTTTAAACTTGTCCATAAAGGGAATTACCTCATGTGGATAAACGGTTTTCTTGCTTAACCCGTCGTTGGCCAGAAAATAGCCTTCATTTGAAATGGCATCATCACTGATGATGATGTTGGCTGATTTAAACCATACTTCAGCATAGTTTCCATCCCCATATTGTTTTTGGATGTCACCTCCATGTGTTTCGGCACCCGAACACCAGACTTTATTCACTTTTGGGTCCTTTCCATTGGTCTGATTGTAACAACCCAGTTTAAAAAACAACCCTTCATCCGCGTATGCATTTACCCGCTCTATGCCATCCTGTCCTATAGGTACAAAAAGGTTTTCAACTTGTTCCGGTAGGTCCGAGCGATTGGCATATTCAGTAGCAATAAGATTTTTGACGAATGTTTTGGTTTCATGTCCTTCACTTGTGAATTTAAGATACATGGTTCCCTCCTTGATTTCAACTTCATAACTAAACTCCTCCCCCAAGGCAATCCCATCTTGTGGTTCTGCTGGATAGGTGTTTTCATCCGAACCTACAACAGAAAAGTCATAGCCCCAAATGGGATAAGAGTAATCCCATCGTTTTGAATTATCATCTCCAGCGGTATTTATTTCATAGTTCCAAAAGACGGAACCTTTGGTATGGCCTGGAAATTTTTTATAAAATATCTTAAGGGGTTCGTTCTCATGCCCATCTGCACTATGAATCTGACCAACAACCACAGCGTATGTTGATGCAACACTGGCATCACCTGTGGAGGCCACATTCATGACTTTAAGCGTGGCACTCATTCTGGCGTCCGTCATCGGTGACCATTTTTTCAGCTGTGCCAATTCTGTTCTTGTGTTGTTCGAAGTTCCATGGGTACTACCAGCATTGGGGGTTTTAAAAACCACCCAATCGGTTTTATCATCGCTTGCGGTATAAAAGAAATTCTCATCTTCAAAATTGGTTGCCTGACCAACATTGGAACCATCACCCAAAATCAAATTCCAATGTTTAAAAAATGGAATTACGTCATTCGCGTTTAGCCCAATTTGAGCCCTTTCAGGATTGCTGATATTTTTCTTTTTCCTTTCGGAACACCCAACAAATAATGAAATAAAACCCATTAACAGGACATACTTTAGAAAGGTGGACTTATATGTTTTAAGGCTCTTAATGTTTGGCATAGTCTTTCGGCTTGGTTTACTAAAAGTGTTTTGTTTGGGTTTTATGCAGCTTTATGAAATCGCTGGCACCTTAATAATTTTTTACCTAGTGTTTCTTAGATTCCTATACCGGCAAACTACAATTATGTATTGACAAGGGAAAAGTCCTTCAAATTACAATTGGTTAACCAGATTGGTTTACCAAATATATGTATATTTGAATACTTGACAAATTTTTAACACAAAAATCTCCTTCAGCAATAAAACATCCATGGATAAAACAACTTTAATAACCAACAAATTAAAAAAGGTTAGTACCGCCACGATGGCCACCTGCCTATTTAAGCACGGACTAAAAAATCAATTCATTCATGAGGTAAAACCGCTACATACCAATGGCGCTCCCATGGTTGGACAAGCATTTACCTTACGTTATATCCCTGCACGAGAGGATTTAAACCCAATTGAAGTGTTTAAGAATCCGAAGCACCCACAGCGTATGGCCATAGAACACTGTCCCGAAGGACACGTATTGGTCATAGATAGTCGTAAAGATGCCAGGGCAGCCTCTGCCGGTTCCATTCTGGTGACCCGACTTATGAAAAGAAAAGCAGCAGGCATAGTTACCGATGGTGGCTTTAGGGATTCCGCCGAGATTGCCCAACTAAACTTTCCAAGTTTCCACAAAACCCCTTCAGCTCCCACCAATCTTACGCTGCATCAAGCCATTGCCATAAACGAACCAATTGGTTGCGGAAATGTAGCCGTTTTCCCTGGGGATTATGTAATTGGGGATGCTGATGGTGTAATGGTCATTCCTGCATATTTAGCAGAAAAAGTAGCCGAAGAAGGTTTGCAAATGACTTTATATGAAGAATTTGTGATGGAAAAAGTCCGTAAAGGTAATTCAATAATTGGCCTGTATCCACCTACCAATAAGCAGATAAATATAGATTTTGAGCAATGGAAGAAAAAAGTTGCTCCAAAATAGAGTTGGCACACCATAAAAACATGATTTTCCATCCAATACGCTCTCATATGGCTAGCTGGGTCGTAGAGTCCGTCTAAGGGTAATAAGAGTGCATCGATTGGATTAAATCCAATGTGGAAAGTATTTCATCCGGAAGGTTTGGTTAACTTTAATACATCTCTAAATCCATCAACCATATGACCTTCTCAAAAAACATCTCCGTTTCCCTGTTCGTATTTTTTTTGTTTATTGGCCAACTATGCTCCCAATTAACTGTAGATGCGGATTTAAGAGCTCGTTTTGAATACCGTCATGGCTTCAACAATCTTTTCCCAAATGATGCCGATCCCGCCGCCTTTGTTGCACAACGCTCTAGGCTGAACATTGGATATCAGGAGGAGCTGTTCAAAATTTTTCTTAGCGTTCAAGATGTGAGCACTTGGGGAGATACCAGGCAAATCCTTCCAATTGATGGCAATGATTCATTTTCACTGTTTCAGGCGTGGGGCCAAGTGTTTTTAAACGAACAATGGTCCTTAAAAGCTGGTAGACAGGTAATTTCTTATGACGATCAACGCATTTTTGGCGGGTTGGATTGGGCTATGCAGGGTAGGTTTCATGATGCGGCCCTGCTAAAATTCTCTGATGAGGGATTCGATATGGACCTTGGGTTCGCCTTCAGTCAGGAAGCACAAGTCAACGAAGGAAGCGTATTTAATATCCAAGGTTTTTTCACCTATAAAGCCATGCAGTATGCCTATCTAAAAAAGAAATGGCAAAATAACTCAGTTAGTTTCTTGTTCCTGAATACTGGTTTTCAAAAGTTCACCGGGGTCAACGAAGATCAACCAGACGGCGTTTTTTATCGACACACCACCGGTTCCTACTTTAATTTTCCCATAGAACAAGTGAATCTAAGTGGCAGTTTGTACTATCAATTTGGAAAAGCTAATGCCACAACAGACCTAAGTGCTTATCAATTGCTCATCGAGGCAAGTTACAAACCAGAAAATACTTTATACGGCCTTGGGCTGGAACTTTTAAGTGGCACCGACCAAAACGGAGACAGTAAAAACAAATCCTTTTTCCCTCTTTATGGAACCAACCATAAATTCAATGGTTATATGGATTATTTCTACGTTGGCAACCATGCGAACAATGTGGGGTTGAACGATTTCTACGGTAAGGTTGTTTTTACAACGGGAGAAAAATCCAACTTACTTGTTAAAGGCCACTATTTTTTATCCAATGCCAATCTATTGAATGATGCGGACAAGTACCTAGGTACAGAGTTGGATATCGTCTATACTCAGATAATCTCCAAAGCATTAAAATTCAATCTAGGTTATTCCCACATGTTTGCCTCAGAAAGTATGAGCTTGGTCAAGGGCGGTAGGCCCAACGACAATACCAATAATTGGGCATGGGCACAATTGATCATTGCACCTCGACTTCTGAAAACGGACTTAAAACAAAATTCCAACCAATAGTGCTGGGGTTTTTTCCAACCTATTTTAATTCACAATTCGCCAGTGGTATCCTACAAATGCTTATATTTAAATGTCAGGTATTATGCGGAAATTCTTTAAAAGGTTATGGCCAAATAGGGGCTCAAGATGGCGCACAACAGCTGTTGTGCTTACCGCCAGTATTGTGGGCCTTGGTTTCTTTCTTATGAAAGAAGGCGAGGTCGTGTCCTACCTTTCCGATAATCCCCAAGCCTGTGTAAATTGTCATGTGATGACCCCAGTCTACAACAGCTGGATGCATAGCTCCCATCGTGAATGGGTCTCTTGCAATGGTTGCCATGTTCCACAGGATAATGTTTTTAACGCCTATTATTTCAAGGCGATGGACGGCCTATACCATGCTTCTATTTTTACGGCAAGGGCAGAGCCCGAGGTCATTTTCATGCGAGAAGGATCTCAGGAGGTTGTACAAAACAACTGCGTTCGTTGTCATGTGCAACAGGTCACACAGCGTAAGTACGATGGGTTTATTGAAAATCACAGACAGAACAGAACGGACAGACAGTGTTGGAGCTGCCACAAAGAAGTACCGCATGGGAGAATCCACGGCATGTCCACCATAAAATATAATATTGCTCCATTGCCAACTAATCAAGAAGAACTAGTAATTCCTTCTTGGCTGCAACAGGAAATGGAATCAGAATAAACCGAACGTCATGAAAAACAAAGTACTATTCATTGTTACCGTAGTTGTTGTATTCCTGCTCGGCCTGCTGGCATCAAGCGTAATCAATAGAAAAAGTGAAGCAAAGTACCAATACGTTCCCCAGGTGGATATTGGCGAAAACGAAGTTCGAAATGAGGTCTGGGGAGAGAACTACCCTAAAGAATACCAGTCGTGGCTGCAAACTTCCGAGAGTTCTTTTGCATCCTATCAAGGAGGGTCCGCCATGCGAGATATGTTGGAAGAAGATCCTCGATTGGTGGTATTGTTTGCCGGATATGGTTTTTCAAAAGATTACAACCAAGGTCGAGGGCATTATTACGCCATAGAGGACATTCATAATACCTTGCGTACTGGAGGCCCCAAAGGGCCCGGGGATGGTCCAATGCCTGCAACTTGTTGGACCTGTAAAAGTCCTGATGTTCCAAGATTAATGGATGAAAAGGGAATAGACGAGTTTTACAGCGGTAAATGGGCCGATAAAGGCCCAGAAGTGGTCAATTCCATTGGTTGTGCCGATTGTCATGACCCAAAATCCATGAAGCTTCGTATCACACGCCCCGCTCTGGTGGAGGCATTTGATGCCATGGGGAAAGATATCAATAAGGCAACACACCAGGAAATGCGTTCACTAGTCTGCGCCCAATGTCATGTAGAATATTATTTCAATAAAAAAATACCGGGAAAAGAAGGTGTTCCCTACTTGGTATTTCCTTGGAAAAACGGGATGACAGTAGAAGCAATGGAAACCTATTATGATGACCTTGAATTTACCGATTGGACCCATAAAATCAGTAGGGCTCCCATGTTGAAGGCGCAACACCCGGGCTACGAAACATATCTAACAGGGGTTCATGCCGATCGCGGGGTTTCTTGTGCCGATTGTCATATGCCCTACAAGAGCGAAGGGGGGCAAAAATTTACAGATCACCATCTGCAATCCCCTTTGAACAATATTGCCAATTCGTGCCAGGTCTGCCATAGACAGGAAGCCAAGAAATTAATGACCAATGTTTACGAACGGCAACAAAAGGCAACTGAAAACAGACTGAAACTTGAAGATTTGCTGGTAAAAGCCCACGTTGAAGCCGGAAAAGCTTGGGATTTAGGGGCAACCGAGGAACAAATGAAAGCCATCCTTAACGACATTCGACATGCACAGTGGCGATGGGATTATGCGGCAGCTTCGCACGGAGCTTCCTTCCACTCCCCGGTGGAAACGGCCAGGGTTATAGGTGGAGGGCTCAACATTGCCCAAGAAGCCAGAGTTAAATTGGTTAGGCTTTTGGCAGAGTTAGGTTTTAACCAACCCGTACCCATGCCCGATATAGCTACCAAGGAAAAAGCCCAAGAGTTCATCGGTTTGGATATGGAAAAGTTGGTTCAGGAAAAAGAGGAATTTAAAAAGACATTACTCCCCAAGTGGCTGAAAGAGGCCAAGGCCCGCGAAGATGCCATGGACTCCAAAGAAGTAAGCATGCTAGACCAATAAAACGCTTCAATCCATCCTTTTCCAGATTCTCTCCATGAGGCATCTCTACCGTATTTTTTCCTCACCTCAACTTGCTTTGCTTTTGCTCGTGGTTTTTGCAACGGCAATGGGTATAGCAACCTTTGTTGAAAACGATTTTGGCACTGCTACGGCTTGGGTAAAAATTTATAATGCCAAGTGGTTTGAGCTGGTCATCCTCGGTCTGGCTTGTTGTTTTGCAGCGAATATTTTCAAGTACAAGCTCTGGCGAAAGGATAAATGGGCCATTTTACTGTTTCATTTGGCCTTTATTATTATCATTTTGGGTGCTGGCATTACACGCTATCATTCCTATGGGGGTATTATGCGCATTCGTGAAGGAGCATCATCCAATACCATTATTTCAGACCAGAATTACCTTCAGGTCCATATCTCCAAAAACCAAAAGACCACTCATTTGGAGAAAGAGATATACTTCTCCCCATTGAAGGACAATTCCTTTAGCATGCAAACCCATTTGGATGGGAACACGATAAGGATTTCCCACAAAGAATTCGTGGCGGATGCTACTCCGGAAATAATCGACGATCCCGAGGAGGGTCTTCCCCTATTGCAATTGGTGGTTACTTCTGGCAATGGTCGGGAAACCCTTTTTCTAAAGAAAGGCGAAAAAGAAGAGATTGGAAGTCATAAACACAAAATCGGTTTTGAAACCAAAGGCAGCGATATCATCAATATTTTGGAAAAGGAAGGCGTTTTCCAAGTACACTCACCTCATCCCATGGATTTTTTTGTCATGGCCGGCCAAACCGCGGGTACCATAAAAGAAGATACGCTGCAGACCCTACAGTTGCGGACCTTATATCGTTCTGGAGATTTTTCATTTGTTCCACTTTCGTTTCATCCTTCGGGAAAGATTGCATTGGTAAGTACCTCTGAGAAACCAAAGGACAATGACCAAACAAAGGATGACGCCTTAGCGCTGAATGTCGATGTAAATGGTAAAACCAAGGAAGCAACACTATTGTACAGGGAGGGCTTTTTACCTACCACCCATGAGCTTATGGTGGATGATGTGATATTGTCCCTGTCTTATGGCGCCAAACCCATCAGTACGCCATTTTCCATAAAACTTAACGATTTTCAGCTTGAGCGCTACCCAGGTTCTGAAAGTCCATCGGCCTACGCCAGTGAAGTCACTGTAATTGATGGCGCTATAGCAACTCCATTCAGGATATTTATGAACAATGTTCTAGATCATGGCGGCTATCGTTTTTATCAGGCGAGTTATGACACGGATGAAAAGGGCACGGTCCTTTCGGTGAATCATGACGTTATTGGAACCAATGTGACCTACCTAGGCTATTTTTTAATGATGATTGGGATGTTCTTTACCCTATTCGGGAAAAAGTCTCGCTTTGCTTATATCAACAAAAAGCTTCGCAAACTAAAACGAAAGGAACAACAACTGGTCACCCTGCTTCTTTTTGGATTCCTTTCCCCTCAGCTTCCCGGTCAGGAAAAAAAGGATATCGTTCCCATTTCGGTATTGGTATCGCAACAACAAATTGATCAACAGCACGCTGATCTTTTTGGTCGTTTGATGGTTCAGGATTTGGATGGAAGGATAAAACCCATCAATACACTCGCTTCCGAGTTTTTGCGAAAAGTATCACGTAAACCTTACTACAAATTTAAC
This sequence comes from Flagellimonas flava, assembly GCF_900129665.1. Classification (GTDB taxonomy): domain Bacteria; phylum Bacteroidota; class Bacteroidia; order Flavobacteriales; family Flavobacteriaceae; genus Flagellimonas; species Flagellimonas flava. The sequence continues at coordinate 287,669 of NZ_FQWL01000001.1, read as the reverse complement.
GGTGAACAACAACGCATCCGCTTGGATGCCAATCAGGTATTCTTGGCCATGCATGTAGCTCCAAAGGCATGGCAGCATATTCCCATTATAAAAATCGATTCCAAAAAGGGAGGTGAGTTCTTTGCAAAACTTAAAATCAATGATGATGATTTCATTGCTTTCGATGATTTAATCAATCCAAAGGGAGAGTACGTGCTTACAAAGGTTGTAGAAGCGGCCAATGCAAAAAAACCTGCAGAACAAAATGAGTTTGACAAAGAGGTGCTTAAGGTTGATGAACGCTTTAATATTCTTTTCAATATTTTTTCTGGGAATTATTTGAAGATATTCCCCAATAGCCTCGACATCAAGGACACTTGGTTCAGCTACACTCATCATTTTGAAGATTTCCCTCCGGAAGATGCGCGTTTTGTGCAAACCATAATACCAAATTATTTCAATGATGTGGTCAAACAACAATGGGCTGCAGCTACCGAAAAACTATCCTATATTGACACCTATCAAGCTACTCTGGGAAATCACATCATACCTAATGACCAAAGGGTAGAGGCCGAATTATGGTACAATCAAATGAACCTCAATTTTTGGTTGTTTCAGGTTTTTTTCACCTTGGGGCTGATCATGCTCTTTTTGGCATTGGCCAAGATTTTTATTCAAAAGTCTGTGATTAACGTTTTATGGAATACGATGATAATCCTTTCTTTGATTGGTTTTCTGGTTTTCACTGGAAATATTATGCTACGATGGTATGTGGCGCAACACGCACCTTGGAGCAACGGGTATGAAATGTTGGTCTTTGTTGCATGGGTGTTGATGTTTTGTGGATTACTTACTTATAGAAAATCTGATTTTGCACTACCGCTCTCTACCTTGTTCACCGGCTCCTTGCTATTTGTTAGTTATTTGGATTGGCTGAGTCCTGAAATCACTAATTTGATGCCGGTACTCAAATCGTTTTGGTTAAAAGTACATGTGGCCACTATCGTTAGCAGCTATGCGCCCTTGGCATTATCGGCAATACTTGGTCTTATGGTACTGCTGTTGATGATTTTCAAAACTAAATCCAAAGGTGCAACTATTGATCTAAAAATCCAGGAGCTAACCTATATCAACGAAATTTCCATGACCATAGGTTTGTTTGTTTTGGCGGTGGGCACCTTTTTGGGAGGCATCTGGGCGAACGAGTCGTGGGGACGGTATTGGGCATGGGACCCAAAGGAAACCTGGGCCTTGATCTCCATAATAATCTATGCCATTGTGCTCCACTTAAGATTTGTCCCCTCATTGAAGAGCACTTATGTGCTGAATGCTGCCAGTGTGATAGCTTTTGGCTCCATAATAATGACTTCTTTTGGAGTCAATTATTACTTATCCGGATTACATAGTTATGCCGCTGGAGACCCACTTCCCATCCCAACTTTTATTTATGTTCTTGCCATCGTTGTCATTTCGGTATGTCTTTTGGCTTATGTTAGAAATGGGCAACATTCAGAACGGGGAAAACTCGAAACTTCCGAAGTCAACTAAGATATCTGCATGCTTATCCCCATAGCAGAATGGATGCAAACCAATATTCGGATTGCCATTTATTCTGATTAACAACAAGAAACTGGTTCCCACCTATTGTTCTTTTTCAGTATCGTTGTGATCAATGTTTGATTCCGTCATCTTTCATTAGCTCAAATCCATAGTCCCTAAGCATGGATATTATGGGAATAGAATTCATGCCCTTTTCGGTTATGGAATATTCCGTACGAACAGGAACTTCTGGTATGACCTCCTTGTTTATAAATCCGTCATTCAATAATTCCTTGAGATTTTTACTTAGCATTCTATCCGATAGATGGGCGATGCTTTCCTTTAGTTCAGAATAGCGCCAGGTCTTATCCTTCAATCGCCAAAGTAAGGGCATTTTATAGGTTCCCCCGATTTTGGCAAACACATATTCCACTGGTGTGTAATACTTTTTGTTGTCCTTTAAGAATTGCGGCATACTTACATTTATGTTAGTTACTAACAAAGATAGCAATTCATCAATAAAATAGGACCTATTGATACTTTTGTGTCAACAAAATAATATTCAAAATGAGATATTCAAGAGCAACTTTTTATTCCTTCGCACTTCTATTTATCGGTTGCGCAGGACAAGTAGAAAAAAAGAAATCCGATACCGACTCAAAAAAACAAATTGAAACAACAACACAGGTAAAAGAAAAAGAAGATTACGTCCATTTTCATGGTGCGCCTTTCAAAGGAAAGATATTGATGGTGGCCAGTAGTCCCACAGTTTCCAAACAAACCGGTTGGCCCATTGGTTTTTGGGCTGCAGAACTCACACATCCGTTACACGTGTTTCAACAAGCCGGCTATGAAGTTGAACTAGTTTCAACGGCGGGCGGCAAATTGGTTATGGATGGGTATTCCGACCCGACCGATGAAAGTGGCTATTCTGCCCACGATGTGATTTCACTTGGTTATATGCAGCAAGAATCTTTTAAAACAATGCTAGAGAACACCAAAAAACTTACCGAGGTCAACGTTAAAGATTTTGATGCTATTTTCTTAGTTGGGGGACAAGGCCCAATGTACACTTATCGGGACAACAAAGATTTGGAAAGACTTTTTGTGGATTTCTATGAATTAAACAAGCCGACCGCCGCTGTATGCCATTCCACTACGCTACTGTTGAAGGCCAGAAAATCAGATGGTGATTTAGTGATCTCTGGTAAGACCTGGACGGGTTTTGCCAATGCAGAAGAGGATTTTGCGGATGAAGCCGTAGGTATGAAAATTCAACCCTACCGTATCGAAGACGAGGCAAAAAAACTGGAAAACACAACCTTTAAAGTAGCGACCCCCTTCGCCTCGTATGCCATTGAAGATGGCAATTTGATAACAGGGCAACAACAAAATTCTGGGGCAGCAGTAGCCAGAATGCTGGTGGCTCAATTATCCGAATAGTCAGCATAAACACAATCGACTAGAAGAAATCAAAGGTTCTAAGCAGCAGTTAAAAACAACATGAAGAACTTTCTAACAAGCCTGATACTGATAATTCCACTCAACAATTGCCTTTCACAGAGTATTGAGATTATGCCAGGTTCCAAACGGATTTTTATAGATCTGCAATGGCTAAAGCCTTTTGATGATAAATACAAATGGACCCTATTCACCAGATCAAGGGCTACAGCAGAATATGGGAACAACAATACGAATCTTTTTACAGGCGCCTATCTAAATTACACCTCCAAGACAGGTGTCGGAGGCACCTTACTTGGAAGAGTTTCCACTACTTCCTCAGGCCTTGATCTCGGGGTTCACTATTTTAAGAATGGTAAAAATTTCATGATTTATGCGCTGCCTGCAATAGCACTTAAATCAGACTTGTCATACAGTTGGTTTTCCATAGTAAGATATACTCCCAAACTGACGGATACCTGGATCTTATATACAAGCTTGGAGTTGTTTTCCAACTTCAATACGTCTGGTCATATAGCCAGTGTACAACGTGTGCGATTAGGGTCAGGTTATCGGGACTGGCAATTTGGTCTAGCCTTGAATCTCGCAGGTATTGGAAAGAATTATGAAAACAAGGATACCAATCCAGGAATATTTGTTCGAAAAATATTTGATTGACTCCTGAATCCAAAAAGAGTTTTGAGTTGACCAAAATTCCCTTTTAAAAAGGTCTATTCGTCTTAGTTGTTCGGGTCTATAGGCATTCATAAAATTAAAAACCAATGAGCTCAATCGTAACCTGTTTGTGCTCATTGGTTTTCGTTTCTTTTTTAAATCAACTCTGATACTTTTCCTTCTTTTTGAATACCATGTTAACACGGTACTTGGCCTGACCACCGATTACTTCTACATCCTTTCCTGAACCAAGACTTATATTGTTCTCTTTGCCATTATAGGCATTGACATACTCAAAGCCAAGTTTGGACATGGCGTTCAATAAATCGGTTTGATTTCTGATTCGAAGTTTTTTCCTGTTTTGAAGTAAGGATTCCAGTTCCTTTAAAACCTTTTCATAATCAGATTTTTTATAATCAATGTTTATATTGATTCCCCCAATAAGTTTGGTATTCTCTGAAGTAACAACCACGTATTCGGGAAGTTCATCAATGCTTACAGAAGATACCGCTTCTACCTTTAATTCTTGAGCTGTAACACTGGCTGACCATACTACCAGCAATGTTAGTCCTACTAAAATTTTGTTTATTGCTTTCATTTTGATTTACTTTTAATTCTTTGATTTTTAATTGTCAATTCTACTTTGATAATAATATTTTGATGTGTTCTATTACTAGACCTGGCTCCTCGAAATTTATACCATGTCCTGAGTCTACCGTACTAATATGAGTAAAGTCAGAGATACCAAAACCTAATTCTTCGTGTGCATCATACCAAGTTTGTCTAGTACCTTCATGAAGTTCATCGGTATCGTTATTATTCTGATCCTGTTTCATACTTGTAAGCACCGTTATGGGTATGTTCGGCAAATCTGTTAAGGTTGTGGCATATGTATCATCTTCTATTAATTCTCTGGCTTCCATTGGTGCTCCATGATTTTCCGTTCCAAAAAGACCTACATAAATTTCATAGACGAAATCTTCTTTAGCTTGATTAAGATTGTGAAAAGATTCATGTGTTGGATCAATAAAAAGGATTGATGCTACTTTATCTGGATTTTTGATTGCATAATCTCTAGCAATTAGTCCTCCAAGAGAATGACAAACGAGTATCACTTTTCTTCCATTTAAATAGGGCTCCACGACCATTTCTAAATCGGAGGTTAAAGTCTCAATATCTCTTGGCCCTGGACCTATTTCGGAATTGTTATAACCTGCTCTATCATAAAGCAATACATCAGATAAATCTCCAATTTCGTCTACAATTCCTGTTGTGAACCACTCGAAAGCACCATAACCAAGTCCAGATTCAAATACAACAAGATATTCTGCATCATTGATTTGGCTATAAGTTTCTAATTTGTGTGTGCCCAAATCGATACTTACCTGCTGTGGTTCATTCCTACTTGCATTCGGTTGCGAATTACCATTGTCATCGTCGTTATTACATGATGAGATAAATAAGATGGACATTATTGCCATCATTGTAATTTTCATTTGATTTTTACTTGTTTTCATTGTAACTGTTCTCATTTTGATTGTTTTCAATTGATTTATTAATATTTAAAATGTGTTATGTTAAAATTCAGGATAGAAGTTCTTCGCTTATTTCAGCTGTAATCACTTCAATTTCGTTCAAAGCTTCTTGATATACCTTGTCCTTTTCTTCCATGATTTGTAGCAGAGCGAGTACTAGATTTTGAAATTTATAAGTGTACAATTCATCAGGGCTCTGAATTTTCCCGTCCGAAAATTTTAAAAGGGGAGTTATACCTGGCACTACATAATTCATCATAGCATCATAATGAATGTTCTCCATTCGATTGATATACAGGTATTTTTCCTCTAGGAGTCGAATCCCATTAATGATATCGTGATTACGTAAGAATTTGATCTCTCCACTGTTTACCAAGGTCTCATAAATATTCCCCTGACGGTCAAAATCGGTATATTGGGTCAGTTTGCGAACAATAAGCCCCAGAGTGTCCATCTTGCTTCTATTATTATCTTCCAGAATTTCGTTGGCGTAATTAAATTGAAACATAAAGCTCTTGTTCATGTTCATTTGCTCCAAAATCAATTCTCTATCGTTCGCTATCTGATTACGTACATTTTCATAATATCGAATCTCAGCATTGCCCTTTATTCGGTTATCGTTCCAGTTATTGACTTGAAAGGCCAAACTTATCCCGATCATGACCAACAGAATTTCCCCAAAGGCATATAGCAGGTATCGTTTCAAGTTTCCCTCTTTGATAAGAGTCTGACGAATTTTTCTGAATAGTTTCATCTTTGTTTTTTAAGGGTTGAACCAATTATTTGTCAAATACGGGGGATTTAGGGAGTGCGTTGGCTAGAACACCTTGTTTCTTTTTTGGCTTCATTCCAAAAACAACTCTCAGAACATTGAATTTTTGAATGAACCAATAACATCCTATAATGAACACCAATGATATTAGGGTTATTAAAATTGCTTGTATTCCATAAGAAACATCCCATTGTAAGACGACATAGCCTACAAAAATCAAGGCAGGCTGATGCAAAAGGTAAAAGGGATAAATGGCTTCATTCAATGCTTTTCGTGATACATGATCTTTGTTAAAGTATCTTTTACAATAGCCGATTGCCGTCAATCCGCAGGACAATGAAATGACCATTTCGGTTATTCCTCGAGAGTAATCCTGAACTATGGAAGGTTCTCCGAAAATCGATGGCAATGAAAAGAGCAATACTGTAAATAGGATTGTTTGATACAAGTACAATCGCCTATCCTTGGTAAGAGCCCTAATTACTTTGTCACTTGTGAATAGGATAAATCCGCCCAAGAAGAATAACAAGTAATAGGAAAAGTAAGCCCAATCATTATAAAGGGCATGGGTGCTGTTTGGAAAATACTGTCTCAAAATAACCTGGGAAATGATAAGAACGGGCAACAGCCAATTCAACCCCATTTTCCTTGAGGCAATGTTTATCAATTTTCCCCTGACCATATTGTAATGTCCACTTTTGGTATAGTTTAAAAATGGCGCTATCAATAAGGATATCAAAAGTAAGTACAGAATAAACCATAAGTGGTGCCATGAGATATTTCCAACTGGATAAGGTCCTCCATCGAACATATGGGGGATGAAATCCAAGAATGAGCCGTATTGGTCAATTCGTTCTATATAGACCATAAGTGGTACTAAAGTGAAAAAGCCGACTGTAAATGGGATATACAGTCTTCTTAATCGCTCTTTCACATATTGCCAAGTTGTTCTATGGCCCATAGCGTAGAATGTTCCGATACCAGAGACCAGAAACAATAGGGGCATGCGCCATAGATGTAACCACCACATTATAGGGTCTAAAAACTCAAATGATTCCGCACTGTTCACGTGCCATTGTTCCGGTCTAAAAATCATTCCAACATGAAAGAAGAATACGCTTATTATAAGTCCGATTCTTAGCCAATCGATAAAATACTTTCTTGGTTTTTTAGGTGTAGCCTGTGTGTACATAACTGTTCGTTCTTTGATTATGAAACAAAGCTATTGTACAACGCCCCCTTCCAACGACCTAGCCTATAAGTACGGTGTTCGTCCTTATCGGAAAGCACATTTTTATATTGTATATCAGTGAGTTACGAATTCCGAAAGGCGGAGGGAGTCTTAGAAGTAATTTTCTTAAAAGCGGAATTGAAGGCGGACTTCGAGTTGTAGCCCACACGTTCCGCAACTTCTTCAATGGTCAGTTTTTTACCCAAATCCGTTTTTAAAATGGCCTGCGCTTCCTTGACACGATAGGTTGCCAAAAGCTCGAAAAAAGACTTACCAATTTTCTCATTTATGACCTGTGAAACATGATGCGGGGTTTCATGAATGGCTTTCGCTAACCCAGACAATGAGGCCGTACTACTTTTAAAGTATTTTTCATTCTCCATTTGGGATAAAATGTTCTCGAGAATGGTATTTTTTTCAGATTCCTCTAAAGATGACTTTATATATTTTAGCGATGGAACTTCTAAAAAGGAAGAAACCTCATTGTAATAGGTAGATTGATTCATGATTTGGATCGCGGTCATAAATATCATAAAAGAAACATAGAGATATATAAAATGGTCACCTACGTCGTCATGAAAAGTATTCTTTACCAGAATAAAGATTATCGTCACGATTATGATATGCAACGAGATATTACGAATAGCCTTAAGGGTTTTGTTTTTCGTCACAAAAATTGACTCTCCCGAAGATTTGGTTTTAAGCAATAGTTTACGTGACCCAAGAATTATGTAAACTACAAAATAAATGCCCGTCAATAGATTTGTATAATTGCGAACGCCAAGGGGATCATCTGAAAAAGTTTGGTTTTCATCTAATCTGGGATAATCCATATCCATTACCTCAAGACTATCATTAAATTTCACCGCATCCGGTTGCAAGAAATAAAACATACAAATGCCAAACCAGAACAGTGAAGGGATAAAATGCACCCAATAATATTTTTTCCCATGGCCATCAAGTTGTGAGTCGATAAATAAATAGAGTAATCCCGCCATTAAAAAGTTCAGTGGCTCAGCAAAATTCGATAACCATAAAAACTTAAAAATATACCCTGTGTAATTCAGCCAGCCTTCCAGCATCGTCAAGGATATGGCGAGAATAAAAAGCCCCATAAAGAGGTTGGGAAGATTGTTGCGTAGTGATTTTTTAATGATGAAGTAGGACACGAATAGGCCAAGAAAAACCCCTAACAGTATAACTAAGGCTATAAAATCAATATGTATAGGAATTTCCATATTATAGTCAAAGTAACGATAATTCCATGGGTGGATGTAAAAGCAGTCAAAAAAAAGATTCCCATGTTAGAATCTGACATTTGCCAAATGGGCTGCAAAATTCAAGATTTATATCCCATGAGAATTGTAACATGTCAATGGTATTATTATATAAGCTATAGATAATCCCACAAAAAGAACCTTTTTGGGACTTATTAGTCAGTTTAGATTTTTGTTATTCATCGTATCTGCCCTCCAACCCAGTCTCGTAAGACGGATAAACATTGGGATTCCAAAAACACTTATAAAATAGGTAACCTTTGGAAGTCATTCTTCCACAAAAACCGCTGTTATTAATGGGAATCTAAAAACAAAAAAAACTCTGGCAATCAAGGGGTTACCAGAGTTTAGTTGTTAAAAAATGTTAAAAGTCGGGATGACAGCACTATGAATAAAAGCACAATCATCTCACTATCAATATTTTGCGTTGACTTTCGCAAGATAGGTAACCGAATAGGTAACTTTTCGAGCTGACTTTCTTGCTTTCATAAAACTAGTGATTAATTGGCTACAACCAGCATTATGGAATACATTTTTAACATCAAAAATGGGCCAATACTTGTAAAAATTGAAGCACCTATGCGTTCCATAAAACTTTAAATAACGAAACTAATAAAAAAGACGAGAAATGGGACTGGGTTAATAATTGTAATTAACTCTTCTGCTGAATCCAATAAAACGGCCGTTAAATATAACTAAAATCACATTAGGCTATGTGAAATAGTCTGAAATCAACTTTTATAATTCAATTTAAAATGTCGCTTAAAATTTGCGACTGTTAAGACCAAGTTTTTCTGGCAAAGTATCTCGTGAAAACCTTACTATCATTCCAAAGTCGCCCTTATTTCTCTATCTTTCATGGTAAGTTTAAGAATTTGCCTCTTTCAGTTCTCTAAATAAAACCACCAAACACGATATGAAGAATTCGAGTAACTTTTCGAAATTGGAACAAATGCAGGAAGAACAACTGCCAGTTCCAAAACATAAACTTCACGACTGGACTCATTTTGCAGGGCTATATGCGGCCGAACATGTGGCAGCAACCGAGTTTGTCATAGGAGCCACTTTTGTTGCCTTAGGTGCCAAGACCATGGATATAGTCATAGGTCTGCTCATTGGAAATATATTGGCCGTATTAAGCTGGACTTTGATTACTTCTCCGATTGCCGTTGACACCCGATTAAGCCTTTATACCTATCTCAAAAAGATTGCAGGCAAGAAAATGTCATACTTGTACGATTGGGCCAATGTGCTCATATTCACGGTTATTTCTGCGGCAATGGTAACGGTCTCGGCAACTGCTGTGCGATTCGCCTTTGATATTCCTGCGCAGCTGAATTGGTATCCCACAAACTTTTGGTTCATATTAATTGTTTTCTTGGTCGGTATGGTTGTGGTCTATGTAGCCATCTATGGTTTTAACGCCGTTTCTGATTTTTCAGGGATATGTGCACCATGGCTATTTACTATGTTTACCAGCGGTGCATTGGTGTTGCTCCCTGCCCTTTCGTTAAGTGTTTTGGAGAAACCGCTTCCTGGTAGCTGGTCTGAATTTGTGGATATTGGGAATCTATCCATATGGACGGGCATAAATAGTGATGGGGAAAGCGGTATAGGATTGGTCGAGGTTATCGGTTTTGGATGGGCTGCAAATACCATTACACATTTTGGCTTAATTGATATGGCTTTATTGCGATTCGCAAAGAAGAAATCCTACGGATTGGCAACAAGTACGGGAATGCTATTTGGTCATTATATTGCTTGGATTGCCGCTGGAATTATGGGAGCTGGAGCTGCTGTGATTTTAGGAAAGACCATTGTGGAGCTTGACCCCGGTGATGTGGCTTACTATGCATTAGGATGGTCAGGTTTTGTGATTGTTATTGTGGCGGGATGGACAACAGCCATCACCAATCTGTATCGTGCAGGATTGGCGGCACAAGCCATATTTTCCAGTTTCTCCCGTCGAAAGACCACCATGGTAGTGGGAATTGCTATGGTTATCATTGCTTGTTTTCCCTTTGTGTTCTCCCAGATACTTCCCTTGCTGACATATGCAGGCCTATTGGTGGTTCCTGTCGGAGCTATTGTGTTTGCTGAACATCAAGTGTTTCCCAGAATCGGATATACACGTTATTGGTCAAAGTATCAAGACTACCTAACCAGCATACCCGCTGTTGCTTCTTGGGGATTGGGGTTAGTATTCGGTTTTGGTCTAAACTTTTTAGATGTCATGTCTTTCTATTATCTATTTATTCCAACATGGTTTTTCACTACTATTTTATATACATTTTTAGCGGGTCGTTATGGTGCCAAAAAAACCTATCCAGAAGCAGAAGCTAAGGAAAAAGAGTTCAATGAACTGGTTGATGAGTACCACGAAAAGTTGGCTGCTGAAGAACCAACCCCACCAAAGGACAATTCTTTATTTACAAAAGCATTAAAAGTCCTAGCGGTGACTGCTTTGTCAATTACTTTAATATTGGCAGCAAAGGTGTTGTTTGGTAGTGCTACGGAAAAGGACTATATCGTCAACCGGGAAACCTTTTATTTCTATGGATTTGTCTGTACGGTTACCTATTTCGTTACTGCGTATTGGGCAATGAAAAGGAATAAGGTGAAAATTGGATCTTAATCTGTAGAAAAGTAGAAATGGAGTTAAATCAGAAAAATCTTGACAATCTTTCAAATCGAATTTCCTGTCCCGAATATGACAGAAAATCATTAGCAACAGGAATTGTCCATATCGGGGTTGGTGGTTTTCATCGTTCGCATCAGGCCTACTACATTCATCTATTGTTACAAAAAGATGATGCTGATAATTGGGCAATCTGTGGTGTGGGTCTACGGGAAGGAGACCGTAACATGTACAATGTCTTAAAAGAACAGGATGGTCTTTATACCTTGGTCACCCAGCACCCCAATGGGGACATTGAAAATGAAATCATCGGTTCTATTGCGGAGTTTCTATTGGCGGTCGATGACCCTCAAGCCGTTATCGATAAATTGGCAAGTGAAACCACTAAAATTGTATCGTTGACCATCACCGAAGGAGGATATAATTTTAATCCATCAACCGGAGAGTTCGATTTTGAAAATCCTGACATACAACATGAACTGAGAAATCCGAATGAACCCAAAACGGTTTACGGCTATTTGACCGCAGCACTCAAAAAAAGACGAGCCAACGGATTCCCACCATTTACAATCATGTCCTGCGATAATATTCAGCACAATGGTGCTGCCGCCCGTAAAATGGTATTGGCTTTCGCAAAAAAACAAGACCCTCAGTTAGCTAGTTGGATAGAAAAAGAAGTCAGCTTTCCGAATAGTATGGTTGACAGAATTACTCCTGTGACTACAAAGGAGATAATAGACTATCTAAAAAATGAATATGATTTGCAGGATAAATGGCCCGTAGTATGTGAGCCTTTCATCCAATGGGTTGTTGAAGACAATTTTTCAAATGGTAGACCACAACTTGAAAATTTAGGGGTACAATTCGTTCCTGATGTGACGCCCTATGAAAAAATGAAGATACGATTGTTGAATGCGGGGCATTCTGTCTTGGGAATAACAGGGGCAATACATGGGCATCCTACCATTGATTCCTGCATGCGCGATGAAACCTTTAGAAAGTTTATGAGAGGCTTTATGGATAAGGAAGTTACCCCTATTTTAGGTTCCATAGAAGGAATCGATATGGAGGACTACAAAGATAACTTAGAAATTCGTTTCGGCAATCCCAATATTAAGGATAGCGTTAGCAGAATCTGCTCAGAAAGTTCGGCCAAACTTCCAAAATTCTTGATTCCAACACTGATTGAAAATTTAGAGCAAGATGGCAGCATTAAATTTGCCACATTTATACTTGCTGCATGGTGCTATTATTCTGACAAAAGAATCAATAAGGATGGAAGGCCTACTGAAATAATTGATGCTATGGCAGTACAACTTCATGAAGCAGCCAGAAAAACCGCCACAGAACCTTTGGCATTTCTAGAGCAAGAATCACTTTTTGGTAATCTTTCCAAAAACAAGCGATTTACTGAGTTGTATAAGGAAATGATTGGGAAAATCTATGGGGACCCCAATATCAAAAAATATATGCAGGATGTTCTTGGCGAGTAGTCCACTAAAATCAACCTTTTTTGGGACTTATTAGTCAGTTTAGATTTTTGTTATTCATCGCTACTCGATTCGAACTTAGTCTTAAAACACCCGTAAACATTGGACTTGCAGAAGTGCTTTAAAATTAGGTAACCGAATAGGTAACCTTTACAAGTCATTTTAGTACAAAATCAACTAATTTACATGGAATACTTAAAACAAAAAAAACTCTGGTAATCAAGGGGTTACCAGAGTTTAGTTGTTAAAAAATGTTAAAAGTCGGGATGACTGGATTCGAACCAGCGACCACACGCACCCCATGCGTGTACGCTACCAGACTGCGCCACATCCCGTGTTCCACCTTCAGTCGAGAATTTCAATACACAAGGTCTTATCGTAGAACATCAACAATACCAAATGACCTCTCCCAAAATCGGAATGCAAAAATATAAATTTTAGTCAATTTATCTTCAGATTACGAAAAACTTGAAAGAAAATTTCTGGAGTATCAAAGTCCGGTCAAAAACTCCCTGATTTCCAAGCAAAATGCTTCTCTAGCTTCTGCTGAGTCATAGGTGGGGTTGAGTAAAAAGTAGCCAATAGTTTGATCTTGGCAAAACTCATCTAAACTTCTACCTGGACTTAGATGATAACTCATTAACAAAGTGTTGTAATCAATTTTATAAGGTTTGGAAACCTCATCATAGCCGTTAAGAAAAAGATTGAGCTGAAAAATGGAATAGTCCAAACTTTTTGATTCGTAGGTTAAAAAAGATGGGGTTTGGAAAGATTTTGATTTATCCATGTAATCGGTTGTTAAAGATTTGGTTCACCCTTGTTAAACTTTAGAAACATAGCAAATCTAACAAACCACAATAATAAATTGCCCCGCTTCCTATTTTATAACAGCTCATTTATCGATTACAAATTTTGGTTAGGTTGTCGCAATCCAAATAAATAAGCTGTGAAACAAAGTTTCAAAGTAAATATAGCCAAAAAACCATTAGGACCTATCTATACAGTGTGAAATGCCCTACATACTGCTGGTTTTCATTGTCGTTTGCGTTGACAACATACCAATAATCACCTGTGGGAAGTGGATAGCCTTCATAGGTTCCATCCCATTTCTTCACCTGATCCAATCTGGCCACTACCCGTCCATAGCGATCATAAATAATTACATCAATATTTGGGAAGAACTCTCTGTTTCTAGGAAACCAATCGTCGTTCAATCCGTCGCCATCTGGTGTAAAGAAAGGTGGGATCTCTGGCATGCCCTCAAAGTTGAATGGCATTACCAAATTGGCCACACATCCATTTCTATCCCGCACCATTACACTAACATTGGCGTCGAAATTAATACTAAAGGTATTTTCTTCTCCATAAGATTCGCCTTGGAAGAAGTATTCGTATCCACCAAAACCACCTGAAGCAATCGCTTTGATTTCATTTGGTCCGATTTTCTCCACTTCCAAAGTCAATGGATCATAGGCATCAATTTCGAACTCCACAAAGGTTACACATCCATTTTTATGATAGATATATACCGTGTGTTCCCCAGGAGACAGGTCTCCAAAGGTTCGCTGCTCGGTTGCCAATAGAATATCGTCCTCATCCAAGGAGAACAACAAATCGTTCAATACAGAGCTGTCCGGAATGGAAACCGTTGCCGTGCTATTTGGGAATATGCCCTCACATCCATACTCCACGATAGGTTCGGCCATCAATTCTATTCCAATTCCGATATCGGCCACTACGTTGGTTTGACATCCGTTGGAATCCCGCACAAAAATCACATAGGTTTCTCCACCTTGAAGATTATCAAAGAATAAGGTGTCGTTCTGTACAAAATCGGCATCATCGGCTGAGTTTACGCTTGTATAGTATGGCGCAGTACCTCCAGTAACTTCCAAAGTCAAGGTTCCGTCCATATCCCCCAGACATATCTCCGGGGTTGTAGAGGCTACACCAGCCAACAACTCCATTGGTTGTGTAATCTCCACTGTTCTGGTTATCGTACATCCCAAATCGTCCTGGATGATTACATCGTAGGTTCTTGGAGATAAATCGTCAAAGGTTTTTCTGTTGGGGTTGGATGGATCATCACCTTCAAAGAATTCACTTAAGGTATCAGAAATCGAATATCTGATGTCGCCGGTTCCACCACTGGCCTCAATAATAATTTGACCATCGGTATCCCCGAAACATGAAACAGGTACAGCTTCCAAGTATTCCAATACCAAAGGCGGTTTAGGTTCTATGATAATAGGGTCTGAAATGGCCTCACAACCTCCACTTTGGGCATACACATAATATGTTCCAGGCGGAAGATCCCTAAAAATACCAGAACTCTGCGCAGTTCTCACCGTGGTTGCTGGAGTAGGATTGGGAGGTGTGTTGGAATTCAACAAAGTATACACATAGCTTCCGATTCCACCAAAAGCCTCCGAACGAATTATGCCTGTAGCCTCACCCGCACAGTTAATGGTAGCGTTGGTCAAATCCAATGCTATGACCAAAGGTGCCGCGGGATCCAAGGAAATCTGGTTTGATTTTTCGAACGGGCAACCATTGGAATTCTGAACGTCATATTGAAATGGTCCAGGGTCCAAAGTTATATCTGCCGTTATTTCAACGCTGGTCAATCCAGCTCCAAAGGGTGTAAACGGGTCAGCTGTCCCAGCCCTTCTATAGAAATAATCCACGCCTACTTCTGGATTGGTTACGGTAAGTTGCATTCTACCCAAATCCCCACAACCAGGAGGCTGCAATTCCACCAATTCAGCTATAACAATCTCCGGATCTTGAACTGTAATCGGAATTGTGGTAAAGCTACAGTTCCAACCATCAAAAATAGTAATGGTATATTCTCCTGCTGATAGGTTTGCAAAATTTGGGGTGGTCTGAAGACCACTATTTGTTCCATCGGTAATCCTGTTCAATTGGTACAAGTAGTTGCCCGCTCCCTGACCGCCAGCCATACCATAGGCCTCTATAATTCCATCATTGTCATTATTACATCGCAAGGGTTGTACTACCTGGATATCTGCGGTGATCGGGGTAGGCAAGGGTAAGTTGACATTCGTTGTTTCCTCACAGCCCCTTAGGTCCCTTATATTGACCGTATAGGTTCCGGTTGACAAATTCTGGAAAATTGGATTCGTATTGGGGTAATCCACAAGAACTGTTGTACCATCTGGTGCAATCAGTTGATACTCATAGGTACCCCAACCTCCATCTCCGGTAGCGGTAATTTCCCCAAAGCCGGGAACATTACAGGTAACTTCCGTGGTTTGAACAGCGGTCACAGAAAGTGGTCTGTCCGGGGACCGTACCGTGGTTACATTACTGACCACATCACAGAATGGGGAAGCGGTTGCCTCTACATGCACAACAAGGTTACCAGCGGGCAAGCCCGTTATGATTTCAGGACTGTTGATCGGTGCGTTGGTATCGAAACTACCTGTGACCCCAGTTGTGGTCTCAACCCCAGAATTATCCCTAGAGAATACTTCGTAGTTATACGTACCGCTGTAATTATTTATGACCAGACTTATCTCACCATCATTCCCGTTAAAACAAGTCACAGGTCTTACCTCTGCAATTACAGCTTCAATAGTGTTATATTCCGGCATATTGATGGTTGCCGTGAGATATGAACATCCACCACTACCAACATCGGTAACGGCAAAAATATAATCTCCAGGAGTAGCTATATCCCAAGTTACCCTATCCGTTCCACCTGAGTTCCTAGCCGGTTCCGATCCAAGAGGCAAAATCTCCACCTCATAATTGCCCGGTCCTTCATTCACAATAATTTCGATGGTACCTGGACTTACCCCCGTTCCTGAAGCATCACATGTGATTTGTCCCACATTGTAGCTGAAGGTAATGTCAGTTGGTGTATTTATACTAACTGTTGTGGATTCCTCACATCCATTTTGGTCCCTTGCAGTAAGGATAAAGGTTTGGTTTGTACCATTATCGATCACCTCAAATGTATTACTGGTCTGAAAGTTTGTCCCATCAAATTGCGGAGTACCATCGTTCAAACTATAAGTATATGGACCTGTTCCTGTTGCCGTACCGGAACCATCGCCATTGGTATCGGTAAATATGGTAATCGTTGCAGTACTAAACTGATTGCTGGATGGATTACAACTAAAATCGGTATTAATGGCATCCACTTGCAATACCGTGGGTTCCAAGATGATGATATTGCCTGAGCGGTCCGAACAACCTCTATCCGAAACCACTTCCACTTGATAGGTATCCTGACCCAAGTTATCGAAAACTGGGGAGCCTTGAGGGCCGGCCATAATCGTAGAGCTGGCACCATCATAAAGTATATAGCTCAATGGTGTATCTGTATCGCTCCCCGGTTGCAACTCAACCGAAATTGTACCATTATTGGCTCCATTACAGGTGATATCCGTACTTGGTGTGGCGGTAATCACCGGAGTGTTCACTGTCGAAACATTAACAATGGCTTCGTCCGAACAAAGTGGCGTGGTATTGGAATTTAAGTCCGTAACCAAAATGTTGTAGTCTCCTGGTAAAACACTGCTGAAGATATTGGAACTTTGTGCCGGGCCAATATTGGCCAATGTTCCGGCGTCCCTAAGCTGGTATTCAAAATTACCACTACCCCCTGTGGTGTTAACTGTGATTTCCCCATCACCAGCATTACAGGTAGGAAATGATGTTGCATCGGCGGAAATTGCGAAGAAATCAAATACTTCGGCGGTAACCGTATTGATACATCCGTTACCATCCCTAACAGTAATTACATAACTACCCGGATTGGGAACCACGAAGTTAACTCCGGTTTGGAAACCACTTCCTATATCATACATAAATGTCTCGTGCGGCAAACCAGAGCCTGTTGATAATGGAGAAGTCACATCAATCTGATAACCACTGGTAGCTGTACATTGGTTCGTAACATCAATGGTTGGATTCGGCACACCAGCTTCTTGCGTTACTGTTCCGGTAACCATGGCTGTGCACCCATTGGCGTCTTGTACATAAAAATCGTAATTGGACGGATAGGGACCTCCAATTTCAAATGTGGTATCCGCTCCAAACACAGTTGGGACCGGATCTCCAGAAGGCACATAGGCATAATTGAAAGGAGTGGCCGAGCCAATACCCCTAACTGTAATAAATGCGCCTGCATTACAAGTGGCCTGTACGTTGTTATCAATTACTATAGATGGCGAACTAAAGCCAATAAATACGAGAGTACTTCCACTACAACCCGTGGTATCGTCTCTTACTATAATTTGATAATTCCCCGGTGCAAGACCAGTAAATGTGTCGGCATAGGGAATCGCAACATTGGTAGAAGAAGTGGGGCCAGAAATGATGGCACCGGTATCTGTATTCTCCAAGGTAATGGTCAAATCCGCAGGACTTGCAATTCCAGTGACCTCATAATCTATTGCACCGCTACCTGCAACATTACAGGAAGCCGTGGTCGCCGTTGCCGTCACTGTAACAGGACTTGGTGCAGTTATCGGCAAGATTTCTTCAATATAGGTACACCCTAAGTTATCTCTGACTTCTACAAAATATGTCACTCCAAAGGTTACAACAGCAGAAAAGTCATGGATATCAACTCCGTTAACGTTGGCAGGTGTGAATGTAGGGTCTCCTACCAATCTAAACTCGTAAGGTGCGGTACCACCTGAAGCTTGAACCCGATAAGAAATAAAGCTATCCGTACATAGGGCTGGTGGTGGGTCCAATGGTGTTAAATCCAAGGTATTCTGATCAATTACCACTTCATCCCTATCTTCACATCCTTGGGAATCCGTGGTTACCACGGTGTAATTTCCAACCGGAAGGTTTGGAAAATTTACCGTTGTACTTCCTGTTCCCGTTGACGAGGCCACCAAGTTACCGGCAACATCCAATAGTACATAATCAAATGGAGCAATTCCGTTGTTGATGGTGGTTGATATGGAACCAAGAACCGAACCAGCTGAACAAACCGCGGGAGAGGGCGTTGCAGTTGCATCTAATGCCGCACTGCCACCTATCGTTACATCATAAGGAGGACTCACACATCCCCTACTATCCCGAATCACAAAACCACCATGGGTACCCGGTCCATATCCAGAAAAGATGTTTTGTGTTGTGAAGGTAGCTCCGTTATCGTTACTAAACTCATAAGGAGGAACACCTTGGGTAGTATCTGGAATCAGTTCAACAATTCCACTGGTATTGTCCCCACATTGCGTATCCGTTCCAACAACAGAACCGGCAATGGTCTCAGGAGGTGTAATGGTTACTACATTCGATTCGGTAGTGCACCCTTGACTATCTGTAACAAGAAACTGGTATGTTGTATCCGAAGTAATGGAACCATCATTAGGTATGTTATACACAAAGGAATTCCCTGTAATATTATTGTTGTCGGAAGTATAAGGGGCACCATTTATGCTCACCTCATAAATATCATAATCACCTCCAGAGGTATATCCGTTACTAATGTTCACCTGAATTTGTGCCGGTGGGCCAGCACAATCCAGTTCTTGGATGGTCGTAGCATTGGCCACCACCTGTGGCTCTATGGTTTGAGTGACCGTGTCCCTACAGTCATTTGCGTCCACAACTTCGATCGTGTAGGTACCGGGGGTAAGTCCCGAAAAGGTATTGCTTACACCAAGTGCACCTCCATTTATTCTGTATTGGTAAGGGGCTGCTCCCAAGGTAGCGTTGACCACTAAAGTGGCTGCAGTAAAATTATCATAACATAAATCCGAAGCACCTAAATCCAATGCCAATGAAGGAGCTTGTAACGATGTCAGGGTAAAACTATCCGTCACCGTACAACCGTTGGCATCAGTTACACTCACTTGATACAATCCATCCTGAGAAAGGTTAGAAAAAACACTGCTGTTTTGAGGTCCCCTTGTTGAAGCATCTGGTTGGGTCAGGGTATATCGGTTTCCTCCCCATCCACCAACAGTATTCACTCGAACTGCACCAATATTTCCGTTCTGACAGCTCATATTGGTAACATCCAAGCTGGAGACCGCAAAAGCTGTTGACGGTTCTTCAATGGTCAATGTGGCTGTATCGGTACAACTTGTTTCCTCATCCGTTACCGTTATCACATAGTTTCCGGCAGCTAAACCGGTGACTGGAATAATACCGCTGTTTTGGGCAGTAAATAAAGTACCTCCATCAATACTATAGCTGTAGGTAGTATTAAAGCCGTCCACCAAGTACCTTCCTTCACCATCAGAGTCGCCAACGCAGGTGACCACTCTAGTCTGCTGGGCCTGTACTCCAATGGAACTAATATCTGTAATGGCATAATTTTCATCGTAGGAACAACCTTCATTGTCCGTAACCCTGAAGGTGTAAGTTCCCAATCCCAGTCCTGTGAAGGTAGCATTGTTACCATTATTTATAGCACTGGCCGCTGGGGCAATAATTTCGTAGGTATAGGGCCCACTTCCTCCAGTCACCACAAGTCCCACCGAGGCGGTAGTTGTAATACAATTCAAGCTGGAGATGGTAAAAGCCAAATCTGTAGGTTTATCCAAGGTATTGAAGACAACATCTGGTAATGGCTGCACACAACCATTCGCGTCCCGGACCAAAGGGGTGTAGGTACCTACCCCTAAATTGGAGAATACGGGATTAGTTCCAAATCCTGCACCTACACTATATTCGTAGGGAGCCGTACCTCCAGAAACACCGGATATGGTGATTTGTCCTCCATTTTCATCTGCACAGGTAGGTACGGTGTCCGGCGTTGCCGTTGCATTGATGTTTGATGGTGTTCCAATAGTTGCAACTTGGGCAGCCGTAGTACAGGTAAAGGTGTCCTGCTCATAGCGTAGGACAATATCATAGGTGCCAGGTGCCAAACTGGAGAAAACATTACTGATTTGGTAGCTTGCCCCGTTGTTGATACTGTATTCGATTTCATAACCAAAGCCATTGGTCACATTTATGGTAATCCGTCCGTCATTGGTACCACCACAATTGGCATCTTCCTCTACAAAATTGAAAAGTGGCGGTGGTATATCTGGTACATTAACAGATGCGCTTCGTTGACAACCATTGGCATCCTCAACCAAAATGGCATAAGTAGCGGCCGTAGTCACCGTAAAGGTGGTTGAACCGGTATAAGGTGCGCTAAAGGCTCCACCATCAACACTAAAACGATATGGTGCCGTTCCACCCGATGTGGTCAAATCCACATCAACAGAAGAGGCTCCACAGCCAAAACTCTCGGAAGCAGTGGCCGAAACATCCAAAGGACTAATTCCATTTCCTATTTCAATAGCTCCTCCGCCTGTGGTAGTGGTTATTGTTTCCGAACAGTCATTGGTCTCTACACGAATACTATAGGTTCCAGAACTTACGTTAGCAAAGGTGTAGGAGTCCGATCCATTTGGACCAAAGGTATCCACGGTAACTCCATTTTTTATCAAGCGATAGGTGTAGAATCCAGGCACTCCAGCTACTTGCACATCAATACTTCCCAGCTCTCCGCTACACAGGATATCATTGGCCGTCACATCAACGGTAATGTCCAAATCTTGAACGTTTACCGTATTTGATGGGAAAACACAGGCACTGGCAGAAACATTTTTAAGACGCACCCAAACCATATAGTTTCCTGCAGTCGTAACATCAAAGTAAGGGTCGTCCTGAAAAGGCCCTGTGGGACCGGCTATACTGTACTCATAGCCTGCAGGAACATTGGTTACCTCCACTCTACCGGGGTTTCCACATACTATGTCTTCTTTTATAAGTTGCGGGTCCAAGGGGTTAAGTGTTGACTTGAAGTAGAAGTACTGTCCCGAATCCACCCTTACTCTAAACTCCCCTGAGGTTGACAAGCTGTAAGTGGAGTTGGTTCCAACTGTATTCCAAGTACAGGCCGCATTTATGGTTGGACAATCATCCACCACTGTAGGAGCACAGGTATTGGTGTCCAATTGCTGCCATTCATAGGAGCCTCCAGACTGACTAAGGCTAAGCGTTCTGACATCACTGGTACCGCAGAGGAAAAATTTGGCCAAGGTACTACCGTCGTTCGGACATACCACTTCCTCGTTCGCACCTTGAATAATGGTCATGAACATGGCGCTGCTGGCAGTTGTTGAAAAATGGGATTCTTTGCGCGCAAATTCCGTTTCGGAAGATTTTGAAATCTTTGCATCCTGAGGTCCAGAAACCGCAGCGACTACCTTTTCAAGTACCCGATGAACCTCTGTTTTTGCTAGTACCGTGGAACCAAATATTGATAGAAACACCAACAACACGGCATATAGCAAATGCCTTGTTTTCTGTGGGAGCATAGGTTAAGTCTTGTTATGGAAGAATACGTCAGATTTGGGGTCTTAATATTCTAGATTGTAATTTTCTAAACTTATATAATTCTCTTTATCTTTCGACTTACAAAAGCCGTCGTTCGTCTATAAAATCTATAATTTCAACGTTAAATTATGAAAAAAAGTGCCATTCTTCCCTATTTTTTCGTTGTAATGCTTACTACATCTTGTGCCCAAAATTCTGACAAGGGCATAAATATTCCCGAAAGCATTGATTTTACTATAGAAGCAGTGGTTGAGGATATCCAAAACCCTTGGGGGATGGTTTTTCTTCCGGATGGTACAATTCTAATCACTGAAAAAGAAGGAAAATTACTACATTTTAACAATGGGAAAACCACTGAAATTGAAAATATACCGGAGGTTTATAGAAGAGGTCAGGGTGGTTTTCTAGATATTGAACTTCACCCAGATTATCCCAAAAATGGCTGGATCTATTTTTCGTATTCTTCCTCTGATGGTGATGGCAAGGGGGGCAACACAGCTATTCTTAGGGCCAAACTTTCAGGAAACAAGCTAATTAACAAACAACTTCTTTACAAAGCTGAACCCAATACGACAAAAGGCCAACATTTTGGTTCTCGGCTGGAATTTGACCGACAAGGGTTTCTTTATTTTTCCGTGGGCGACAGGGGAAATCGGGATAATAACCCCCAAAGTATTGCTCGGGATGGGGGAAAAACTTATAGAATACATGACGATGGTAGTATCCCAACAGATAATCCATTCGCAGACTCTGATACCACTAAAAAGGCCATTTTCAGTTATGGACATAGAAATCCCCAGGGCTTGGCCCTGCATCCGGAAACCGGTGAACTTTGGGAACACGAACATGGCCCACGGGGCGGAGATGAAATCAATAAAATCCAAGCAGGCAAGAACTACGGTTGGCCTGTGATTACCTATGGCATTAACTACAGTGGAACGAAAATAACGAATGAAACTTCCAAAACAGGAATGGAGCAACCAGTTTATCAGTGGACACCTTCCATCGCTCCATCCGGAATGACCTTTGTTAGCTCGGACAAGTATCCAAAATGGAAAGGAAATCTCCTGGTAGGATCACTGGCCTTTCAGTATTTGGAACGCCTAGTGATAGAAAATGACAAAGTGGTTTATCGTGAAAAGCTCTTGGATAGTATGGGAAGAGTACGCAATGTTAGGCAAGCTCCAGATGGGTTTATTTATGTTGGCGTTGAGGGAAAGGGAATCTATAAATTGACACCCCAATAAGCTTTAATTTTCGAGAATTTCCAACGTCTTCGTTGCTTTTTTAGAAACGGATTTCCTCGCATCCTTGGAAAGTCTAACCAAATGGGGTCGCAACCATGCATTTAGGTTATCATCCTTTTTAGCCCATTGGCCCAAGGTTTCCATGGTTTGACTAAGTACAATCCAGTCTTTATGGTTGGCAAGGTTGTTTTGCAGTAAAAGCCTGGCCTTGGACATTTGATCTTGATTCATCCCATCTTCCAACAACAAAAACAATTGCGCCAGGGTCCATTGGGTTGAAGCCTGGTCGATTTGGGAAATTTCATTCAAAAAACGGTTCAAATAAGGTACTAGAAGTTGCTTTTCTTCTTTAGCAATTCGCTTCATTGCATTGGAAACTCTTAGCCTAACCACCTCATCATCAGAAAAATAACAATTAAACAGTTCTTCAAAATATTCGTGGTGCTGTAGTACATCATTGACCACTTCAATGGTATTGCCCAACGAATTGGGGTGCCCTCCAGTTAGCCGTTTTTCAAAGTTCTTCACGGCTTTAAGGCCTCAATAGCCTTTTTTACAGAACCGTATTTTTTTAGGATTTTTTCCGCTTCTTCATAGTCCATTTCCAACTCTTCAACCAAAAAGCGGGTTCCCCTATCCATCAATTTATTGTTACTCAATTGCATGTTCACCATTTTATTTCCCTTTACCCTACCAATCCGGATCATCAGGGCTGTGGAAATCATATTAAGTACCAACTTCTGACTAGTTCCGCTCTTCATTCGTGTACTACCTGTCACAAATTCTGGTCCTACAGCTACCTCTATTGGAATATCGGATTCGGTGGCCAATGGGGAACCTGGATTGTTGGTGATTCCAGCAGTAAGCAAACCATTTGCTTTTGCCTGGCCAATCCCCCCAAGAACATAAGGAGTAGTTCCCGAAGCGGCTATTCCAACAACTACATCATTTTGGTTGATGTCAAATTCTTTAAGGTCTTCCCATGCCTGAATAGTGCTATCTTCTGCAAACTCCACGGATTTTCGAATGGCCTTGTCGCCGCCGGCGATCAACCCGATTACACGATCATGCGGCATTCCATAGGTTGGTGGAATCTCAGAAGCATCCAAAATACCTAAACGACCACTTGTACCGGCGCCTATATAGAAAAGACGCCCGCCCCGCTCAAAACGCTCTGCGGTGGCGTTCACAAGTTCTGAAATTTGGGGAATTACCTGAGCAACTGCATCCGCAACTTTTTGGTCTTCCCGGTTAATATTTTCCAAAATGTTCTGGGTATCCATTTGCTCCAAATTGTCATAATTCGAAGGGTTTTCGGTAATCTTCTTATAATCCATTTTCATTATAAAAGGTGAATCTCTTGATTTCTAAATAGGTTTAAATGTTTGTGACTCGGATCAAGTTCAGTGATCATAGTATGTATGGCATGAATATCGCATGTTTTATAGCGGTGCTGAGAGTTTAGTTTTTCTGAAATCGACAATAATATGGTCTTCTTGGAAGACTTTATTACTGCTTTTTTAACCTGTACAATGTCCCAATCGAACTCCGTGAGGCCATAAACAGAATCCACATATCCAGTTCCTATAAAACTATAATCCACGTGAATCTCTGATAGTTGATGGATAGTACTTGCGCCCATAGAGATTTGAGCATCCTTAGAGACCTCTCCGCCGACTAAAATAACCTTAATATTGGGTTTCAACAAAAGCTCCAACGCCACAGGGAGACTCATGGTAAAACAGGTAAGCTGTATAGTCTCAGGTATCTTGCGAGCCAACTCCACACAGGTGGTACCTCCATCTATAAAAATTACCCCACCGTCCTTCAAAAAACTCACCGCCTTTTCCGCTATTTTTTTCTTTTCATCAAGGGCATAGATATTATCGTTCCTAACCGTGGTATTTGTAAAACCCAAAGCCACAGCACCACCATGAACCTTGCGAAGTTTGTTGCCCGTATCCAATTCCTTCACATCGCGTCGAACGGTATCAATGGAGACATCCAACATATCTGCTATGTCAGTTAACAACACCTTGTTGTGCAAGGCAACTTCATTCAAGATGGTCCGCTGTCGTTCTTCCTTGAGCATATTCATAATCTAGGCTGCAAAGATATATAATTTCAAATTTTGCCGTTTTATTCGGTTTTAAAGTTAATAAATTGTTATTAAATGCAAAAAACAGCATTAAAAAAAGCAAAAAACAGCAAAAATCAATTTTATTTCCTATTTTTGCCCTGTCAATTAGCGATTTAACCACTAAAAAATGGGAATAATCAGTAACACCAACACATTGAAAATCTGGGTTTCATGGAATCAGTAACATTAAAAAAGAAAAGTATGGACATCTCTTATATCCCCGTTGGACGGTTTGAGGAAACACGTTTTGAAAAAATCCACAACATTATCTTCGATAACTCTAGGGAAGGTTCCGCCATAGTGGCCGAAGAGATTGCCGATTTAATTCGTCAGAAACAAGCTGTGGGCAAACCCTGTGTACTGGGACTGGCAACAGGTTCATCCCCAATAAGGGTTTACGAGGAATTGGTCAGGATGCACAAAGAGGAGGGACTTAGCTTTGCCAATGTGACCACCTTTAACCTGGACGAATATCTACCCATGGAAAAGGAGAACAGGCAGAGCTATCATTATTTTATGCATGAACATCTGTTCAACCATATTGATATTGCACCTGAAAATGTGAACATCCCCAACGGCACTGTTACCGGCGATGCAATTATTGAACATTGCTTGGCTTATGAAAAGAAAATCAAGGACGCCGGCGGGTTGGATTTTCAGTTGCTGGGGATCGGGCGAACCGGACATGTTGGTTTTAATGAACCAGGATCCCACTTTAACTCCGCGACTAGGGTAATCACCTTGGATCATATCACACGGGTAGATGCTGCCCCCGCCTTCTTAGGAATCGATAACGTACCAAGAAAGGCCATTACCATGGGGATTGCCACAGTAATGAGCGCTAGACGAATTGTGTTATTGGGATGGGGACAAAATAAGGCAGATATCATCAAGAAGACCGTGGAGGGTGAGATTTCTTCCCACGTTCCCGCAACCTATCTGCAAGAACACAAAAATTGCACCTTTGTACTGGATACAGGAGCTGCCACCGAATTAACCAGGAACAAGACCCCTTGGTTGGTAGACGAATCCTTGGAATGGACAGAAAAACTAACGGCCAAAGCCATTGTATGGCTCTGTGGAAAAGTGGAAAAATCCATATTAAGCCTAACGGATAAAGATTATAATGACAACGGCATGTCGGGGCTATTGACCCAACAGGATTCCTACGAGCTGAACATAAAAATGTTCAACAGGTTACAACATACCATCACCGGATGGCCAGGTGGCAAACCCAAAGCTGACGATACCAACAGACCGGAAAGGGCCCTCCCGGTCAAGAAACGGGTCATTATATTTAGTCCGCACCCAGATGATGATGTCATCTCAATGGGTGGAACTTTTGACCGTCTTGTGGAACAGGGTCATGACGTGCATGTGGCGTATCAAACTTCTGGAAATATTGCCGTATCGGATACCGAGGCACTTAAATTCGCTGAAACCGCAAACTCCATTCAAGTCACTCCCGAAGCTCAAAAAATCATCGACGCCATCAAATCCAAAAAAGAAGCTGACTTTGACCCTGTTGAGGTTCGCAAACTAAAAGGAAATATCCGAAGGGGCGAATCCTACGCCGCCACCAGATACTTTGGGTTGGATGATGCCAACGTACACTTTCTGGATCTACCCTTCTATGAAACCGGTGCCATTAAGAAGAAAGATCTTTCGGACGCCGATGTGAGAATCATGGTCGATATTATCAAAGAAGTTCAACCGCATCAAATTTATGCGGCCGGAGACCTCGCCGACCCGCATGGAACACACAAGGTATGCTTGGATGCTGTCTTTGCTGCCGTAGAAGAGCTAAAGGATGAACCCTTTATGGACGATTGCTGGTTGTGGTTGTACAGAGGGGCTTGGCATGAATGGGACATCAACGAAATTGAAATGGCTGTACCTATGAGTCCAGGGCAGGTATTGAGAAAGCGACTTGCCATTTTCTGCCATCAATCCCAGAAAGACGGGGTGATGTTCCAAGGCAACGACTCACGGGAATTTTGGATGCGTGCCGAAGAACGAAACAAGAATACAGCACAACATTACAAAGCTCTTGGAATGGCGGACTATGCAGCTATCGAGGCCTTTGTTCGCTACAAGTTCAAATAATAAAAGGAAACTTAGAAAAAGAAAAGCCCCGAAATCGGGGCTTTTTTTTGTTTAGAGCAATTCAATGCTTTGTTTGTAAACCTCTAATTGCGGGTCAGATTCATCAAGTTCCGTAATCAACAAATCAACGGCATCCAAACCACAAATCTTATAGCGCTGTTCCGAATTTATTTTTTCGGAAATAGATGGTACCACTACTTTTTTGGAAGCTTTGATCATCGCCTTTTTCACCTGAACAATTTCCCAGTAGAGTTCGGTCACCCCTTCTACCGGATGAATACTATTGACTCCTAAAAAACAAATATCCGCTTTTAACTCGGCCAGCGCGCCAATAGGACTACCCCCCACCGCAATCTGGGAATCCTTGTTGATTTTTCCCCCGATGACAATGATTTCAATATTTGGTTTTGGCAATAGCTGCATTGCTATGGGCAGGCTTGGGGTAAAACAGGTGATTTTGAGATAAGGCGGTATTAGTCTAGCGATTTCCAAATTGGTGGTTCCTCCACTGAGCAGGATTACCTGACCGTCTTTGAGTAGGGAAACGGCCTTTTCCGCAATACGGGATTTCTTTTCCAACGAATAAATCTCCCGATTCACATAGCTATAATGGTTAAATCCCAGGGAAATGGCTCCCCCATGCACCCGTTTCAATTTGTTCTTATCGTGTAATTCCTTGATATCACGGCGGACCGTATCCTGCGAAACCTTGAGAATTTCTGCAATATCTGCAAGCAACACCTTATTGTGTATTCGTACTTCGTTTAGGATTACCTGATGACGTTCTTCCTTAAGCATGGTATGGTTTTATGGCAAAAATACAAGTTTAAACAATTCTTAAAATAATGCAAAAATTTGCTTTGTTTGCAAGTTTTTGCCAAATTTAATTGCAAAAAATTGCAAGAATTTCGATTAATTGCATATTTTTGAGATGAACGCAATTTCGTATTTAACGAAACGAGTACCTAACTACAAGTAATTACTAACTCCCATTTTAAAAAAATGGAAAAAACTCAACCTCATGATTGGAAAAACTTTACGTTCCTTCCTGATTCTGGGCTTCATGGTTTACAGTGCCATGGTATTTTCCCAAAATTCAGGAACTTTTTCAGGGACGGTTACAGACAGTGGTAACGGAATACCGCTCTCCGGTGTTTCAGTGTTTTTGGAGAACACTTCGTTCGGCGCTGTCACGGATTTTGATGGAAACTACAGTTTTCGTGTAGATCTCGCCTCTGGCGATTACACACTTGCTGCTAGTTCATTGGGTTACACCACCCAAAAGATTAATGTAAGTTATTCAGGGGGCGATGTCACCAACAACCTCGCACTCGCTGAAGACCTTCTAAGTTTGGATGAAGTTGTCGTCACCGGAAACCCGGCAGGGGTCAACAAAAGAACCTTGGGGAATGCCATTTCCTCGGTAAAGGCTGAAGACTTGGTAAACAACGGAGCCATTGCAGTTGATCAAGCGATTTCGGGTAAAATATCTGGAGCTTTGGTACAACAAAATTCAGGAGATCCCGCTGGCGGAATCAGCATCAGGCTTAGAGGACCAAGTACCGTTCTGGGAAACTCGGACCCATTATATATTGTTGATGGAATAATCATAAGTAATTCCAGTAACAGCAACGACCTAGTAGATTTAGGAGGCAACTCCCAAAACAGATTAGTGGACTTGAATCCGAACGATATTGAACGCATCGAGGTGATAAAAGGAGCGGCTGCGGCCGCGATCTATGGATCCCGGGCGAGTAATGGTGTTGTTCAAATATTTACCAAGAAAGGAAAGACCGGAGCGCCTAAATTTACTTTGAACACGAATGTTCGTATCAACGAGCTCAGGAAAGAGATTGACTATAATACCGCACCCCTTGCATGGGTAGACCCATTTGATAGGGAGAATTTGGAAACCGTTCCCGTAGAACGTTATAACCTTCAAGATGAATTTTTTGAATCTGGTTTTGGCGTAGAAACATTCTTATCCGTAACAGGAGGAAACGAAAAGACATCGTATTACATCTCTGGCTCCTTCTTGGATAACGAAGGAATCATAAAAAACACAGATTTCCAGCGAATCGGATTTAAGACCAATATCACCCAAAAAGCATTTGACTGGTTGGATATCAATGCAGGGCTTAATTTCACTAGAAGTGTAAGTTCTGACATTCCGAATGGAGGTATCAACGCGGCTTATGGTGCTATCACCGGTTTTGTCTTTAGTGATAACAGCATAAACCCTGCACCAGACGCCTCAGGAGTTTATCCTGTTACTTCCCTTTTGGTTCCCAGGACCAATCCGGCAGAGGCAGTTAATCGCTTTGATTTTGGACAGAAGGTCAATCGGATTATTACAAGTATTGGATTGAACGCAAAGATAACCGACAAATTAAGTGCCAGCTATCTCTTGGGGCTGGATTTCTACAATCAATCGGCAAATGCATTCATCCCGATCAACAACACATCACCAAACGGAAATGGTTTTGCGCGACGTGCGGACATCAACAATTTCCAATACAATAGTGATTTGAACATCACATACAAAACCCCGATAACGGACAATATCAACTCCACTACTACCTTGGGTGGTTCTTGGCAATATGAAGAATTCGATAGAATCGCGATAGACGCCGATGGACTGGCACCTGTTGTGCAAGTGGCCTCGGACGGAAGTATTTTAAGTCAAGGGGAAACCCGTTCCCAAATATCATTTTGGGGATCCTTTTTGCAGCAGTCGTTTAGTTTTAAGGACAAACTGTACGTCAACGGGGCAGTACGTTTGGATGGCGCATCTACTTTTGGGGAGGACGAACGCAACCAGGTATATGCAAAGGCCAGTCTGTCTTATGTAGTGTCCGAGGAAGATTTTTGGGAGAATACTTTTGGTGATGCCTTCAGCACCTTTAAACTGAGAGGCTCTTGGGGGCAAGCTGGTAACCTGACCGCCTTGACCGCATTCCAAAGGTTTACCACCTTGGACCCATCGTCCATCAATGGAACACCTAGTCTAAGACCGGGGACTCAACAAGGAGACCTCAACATTGCACCTGAAAGACAGGAAGAAATTGAATTTGGGTTTGACGCCGGATTCTTGAACAACCGCCTTGGTGTAGAGTTCACCTACTATAAACAAGATGTTACGGATCTTTTGTTGCCAAGGGAACTGGCACCATCGACCGGGTTTGGCTCCCGAATAGAAAATGTAGGTGACCTGGAAAACAAGGGTATCGAAATCCTACTTCGTGGTGCACCTATAAAGACCAACGATTTTAGCTGGGATGTAACCGCAACTTTCTCTCAAAACGATAATGTGGTCACCCGTGTTGCTGGTGGAGGACAATTTGCGCTTGCAGGAAGTTTTGCAACCAATTTTGTCATTGAGGGAGAACCTTTGGGAGTTTTCTTTAGACAGTTTTATGCCCGGGACGCCGATGGTAGTATCTCCTTGGACGAAAATGGATATCCTTTTAGGGGTACCACGGACGACGGTGCTGGGTCCAAAGTAATCGGTGATCCCAATCCCGATTGGTTTGGTTCGCTGATCAATGAATTTGCCTATAAGGATTTCAAACTGAGGGTACAGCTGGATGCGGTACAAGGTTTTGATGTATTTAACTGGAACCGTAGACTTTTGGACAATGTGATTTTTGGAGGTGGCTCCAATGTAGGGCAGGAACTTTTAGGCAACAGACCAAAAGGCTTTGGCGGTGCCCAAGCAGGAATCTTTGAAGAATTCGTGGAAGATGGTTCCTTCGTAAAGCTTAGGGAACTGGCCATTAGTTATGGCTTTACCCCTCCTTTTGAAGGAATTGATAGAATTGATGTTAGTCTAGTGGGACGTAACCTGATTTCTTGGGATGACTATTCTGGATGGGATCCAGAAATTAACACAGCAGGACAAAGTAATGGGGTAAGAGGCTTCGATTTTGCTGGCGTACCCATTCCAAGGACCTACCAACTAGGAATTAATTTTAGTTTCTAAACCTAAAAAAGCTACGATGAAAAACAGTATAAAATATTTAATCGTTTGTATTTCAATTTCTATGGGATTCGTTTCCTGTGAAACTGATTTTGACAATCCAAATGCAGCTACGGAGGAACAAACCTTTTCTTCCCGGGA
Organism: Flagellimonas flava; assembly: GCF_900129665.1. GTDB lineage: Bacteria > Bacteroidota > Bacteroidia > Flavobacteriales > Flavobacteriaceae > Flagellimonas > Flagellimonas flava. The sequence goes on along the minus strand of NZ_FQWL01000001.1, from coordinate 256,150 downwards.
AGGGATTTTTGCCACCGCAGTGGGCATGCAACAATTGTTTTCCACAACCGGCATTCGTTGGATCGTGGAAACTCCGGCCATAACAGCACGGGAAGGCGGAATTACTACCACCTTTCAAAATATGATTGAATTGGAAGATGGTGGAACCGATTTGCCAAATTTCAATTCCAATGTACAAGGCCTTTGGTCCACCATGCTTAGGGTGATAAAAATAGCAGAGGATATTGAAGCCAACACGGCCAATATAGAACTTGGGGCTGGCACCCAAAGTGGACTTATCGCCCATGCCAAATTGTTCAAGGCCATGGCCATTGGAAGTTTGGCGCAAAATTATGAACAAGTGGTAGTGGCCACCAGCAATAACAATGACGCCACATTCGTCCCAAGGGCACAAGCCTTTGCTACGGCCATTACGTTGTTAGCTGAAGCATCCAGTCAACTGGCCTCTACGGCACCATCGGAGGAATTCACAAATGGAGTTACTTTGGGAAATATTGATATGGGCAATACCATTTCCGCAATGACGGCACGTTATAACCTCTTTGCAGGGAACTATGATGCCGCAATAGCTGCAGCAAATAGTGTGGATATATCCTCCACATCTGTTTTTGCATACGATTCGCAAAACCTGAACCCCATCTGGGCAAGGGTGTTTCAGAATGACGCACCAAACTTTAAACCTAGGGACAATTTTGGGCTTCCTGCGGAATTTGTTTTTGATCCTGCAGATGGAAGGCTTTCCTTTTATCTGGTCGACTTGGATGAAACCAACCAAAATGGATTGCCCATTGAGGATTTGGCAGGTTTCTTCAATGTAAATACAGGATCTTTGCCAGTATACATTCCAGATGAGATGAACCTGATTATTGCGGAAGCCAACCTTAGGTTGGGAACTCCCAACTTAGCCGCCGCCACTACAGCCTTGAATTTGGTGCTTACCGATTCGGACGACCCATTTGGGGTGAATGCCAACCTAGCCGCCTATGCCGGGGACAATACCGCTGATGCGCTTTTGGACGAGGTCTATAAAAATCGAAGGGCCGAGTTGTTTCTGACAGGAACTAGTTTGGAAGACAGCAGAAGGTTCGGAAGACCACAACCAAGTGGTGCGGCCATGAACTATGACGAGGAACGAAATAGGAACTTTTATCCATACCCAGATTTGGAAAGAAACAGTAATCCGAATACCCCGGATGACCCTTCTATATAATTAGCTTTTTTGAGTTTGTTAGTTTTAATTTAATCAAGCAAAAAGGCCTACATTTATTCTTCAGTAGGCCTTTTTTATTTAGTTCAATGCGAAGCATTTTATTCCTTGCCCTCTTAATCCTTGTTACTTCCTGTTCCTCATTAAACAGAAGAACCACCTCCCCGGAAACAGAATTCAGAGGGGTGTGGATTGCTACTGTGGTAAACATTGATTGGCCCAAAAATGGCCTGGACTCCGCAACAAAGCAAAAGGAAGATTTCATTGAGATTTTGGATTTCTATCAACAGCTCAACTTCAACGCCGCAATTGTTCAGGTGCGGACCGCCGGTGACGCATTTTATGAATCCGAACTTGCCCCATGGTCCAAATACCTTACTGGAAAAGAGGGGAAGCCACCATTGGATTTTGAAAATCCGTTGGAATGGATGATCAATGAAACCCACAAACGTGGGATGGAATTCCATGCGTGGTTAAACCCATATCGAGCCACTTTCGATTTGGACACCCTGGCGCTATCTGAAAAACATGACTATCACCAACATCCAGATTGGATGATCAAGTATGGAAAAAAGTATTATTACAATCCTGGTCTACCCAATGTGCAAAACAAGCTTACTGAAGTAATTTTGGAGCTGGTGGATAATTACCAGGTAGATGCCATCCACTTTGACGACTATTTCTATCCGTACAAAATTGATGGCGAAGTATTCAACGACTCCCTAAGCTATAAGGAATATGGCCTAAAGGAACAAAGTTTGGGGGATTGGCGCCGAAGCAATGTGGATTCCCTGATAAAAAAAACGCATTTGGCCATAAAAAAATCCAAACCCTGGGTTCAATTTGGGATAAGTCCATTTGGTGTTTGGAAAAACCAGGATACGGACCCGAATGGCTCTGCCACCAAAGCAGGTCAGACCACTTATGAGGATTTGTATGCAGATCCGCTGCTCTGGGTGGACAAGGGCTGGTTGGACTATTTGGTACCGCAGGTGTATTGGAGCATGGACTATCCTGTTGCTTCCCACCGAATCATCACAACATGGTGGGCCAACAAGACCAACAATACCAATCTATATATTGGAAACGGAACCTATAAAATTAAAAACAACGCAGATAAAGCATGGAAGCGCCGAAACGAAATACCAAAGCAGCTGGACTTTGCCAGGTCGCAATCCAGAATTTCCGGGAATGTGTTTTTCAGCGCAAAATCCCTGCTAAATAAAAATGAAAGGGTCGTAAAATCACTCCAGCGGAAGTTTTATAGAAATCCATCCCAAAACCCTGCTGGCATTGGTAGTTCGTCAAGACGTATTATCGAACCAAGAATTGAAAAGGTTCATATCCGGAACAAAACAGTGGAGATCTGTATTTCCCACAAAGATGCCATACCTAGGTTTGTGAGGCTACACGAATACCACAAAAGCGTTGAGGAAGGAAGTACACAGCTTGTGCAAAAGGTCTATCTTTCAGAAACTGATAGTTCGGCATGCTTTCAGTTCAAACTAAACAAAAAGGTTTACGGCATCTCCATCCGCGATGCGTACGGAAATGAAAGCAAGACCATACCAATTCCCCTAAACTAGAAAAACAATGAGTGTAGCAGAAAAAGACAAAAGAGCCTGGGCATGGATTCCTTTATTGTACTTCACCCAAGGTATGCCCTATATTTTAATTGTCACAGTTTCTGTTATCATGTACAAACGCTTGGGCATTAGCAATGCCGACATTGGGCTATACACCAGTTGGCTCTATCTACCCTGGGTGTTAAAACCGTTATGGAGTCCACTGATAGACCTGAACGGAACCAAAAGAAAATGGTTTTTGGCAATGCAGTTTGTGGTTGGCATAGCATTTTTGGGTATAGGGCTTTCGCTCCCTTCCAATGCTTTTTTCACCATCACCCTGGCGTTTTTCTGGATGGCCGCCTTTGCCTCGGCCACAAATGATATTGCATCCGATGGCTATTATATGCTTGGCCTTACTCAAAAGAAGCAGTCCTTTTTTATTGGATTACGAAGCACCTTCTATAGGTTGGCCATGGTCACAGGGCAGGGTCTTTTAGTGATACTCGCTGGTTTTCTGGAACAGAAGTACGGGGATAATACCAAGGCATGGTCCTTTACTATGATATGTGCGGCCATTCTGATGTTGGTTTTGACCTTATCCAACCTTTTGGCCTGCCCCAAATTTGAAAAGACCTCAAATAAGAACTCTGAAAAGCCATCAAGTTTTTGGGAGGTATTTTATACATTCTTTAGAAAAAAACAGATTGGTTTGGCCCTCTTGTTTATACTTACCTATCGCTTGGGTGAATCCCAATTGGTAAAAATGGCATCTCCCTTCCTGCTAGACACCAAAGAAGTTGGCGGCCTTGCCTATTCCACTGAAGCTGTTGGAACCATCTACGGTACCGTTGGTGTGATCATGCTGTCCCTTGGCGGAATTCTGGGAGGAATCCTAATTTCAAGGGATGGGCTAAAAAAATGGATGCTTCCCATGCTCTTGGCCCTAAATCTTCCGAATCTGCTCTACGCCCTTCTCGCCATTACCCAGACCACAAGTCTGTACGCCGTAGTGGGAACCGTGGTTTTGGAGCAATTTGGCTACGGATTCGGTTTTGCAGCTTTCTTAATTTATCTCATCTACATCGCGGAAGGAGCTTCAAAGACTTCACACTATGCCATCGCGACCGGTTTTATGGCATTGGGGATGATGTTGCCCGGAATGCTCAGTGGTTACATTCAAGAATGGCTGGGGTATGATGGTTTCTTTATTTGGGTCGTGATTGCTGCCCTACCTGCCTTTTTCTTGCTGAGATTTTTAAAGTATCCATCCGATTACGGGAAGAAAACCGCCATTTCCAATGAATAATTCACTTTTAACATACCAAGAAGCAACATCGCAGCTGACGCCCGACCAAAAAGTGGGACAATTATTTATGCCAGCAGCTTTCATCAATGATAGCGAAGAAGAGGTGCAAGGCCTGGAGCATCTGATCCGCACACAGCATATTGGAGCGATCTGCTTCTTTCATAGCAGGGCTAGCGCTGCCACCAATTTTGAGGGCAAAAAGAAAGTGGTCTATAACGAAAACAGTTACGATCGATTAAAACAACTTATAGATCGGTATCAAAAAGCGGCAAAAATTCCCCTGCTGATAGCCATTGATGCCGAGTGGGGATTGGCTATGCGGATTGAAAACACGCCCCAATACCCTTATGCAATCACACTAGGTGCAATCCAGGGCAATGAGGACCTTATTGAACAGGTGGGATGGCAAATTGGAATGGATTGCCTTCAAGCAGGAATACATTGGAACCTGAGTCCTGTGGCTGATATCAACAATAATCCTGAAAATCCCGTGATTGGTTATCGTTCCTTCGGAGACCATAAGGAAAAAGTCTTGAGCAAAGCAAATGCATATCTAAAGGGAATGGCCAAATCCGGCATCTTAAATTCCATCAAACACTTCCCTGGCCATGGGGACACGGCAACAGACTCCCATTTGGGTCTCCCAGTTATTGATAAATCCAAGCAAACGTTGCTTCAGAATGAACTATACCCATTCAAGAGACTTATTGATCAAGGGGTGGATTCGGTAATGGTGGGACATTTGTCCGTTCCCGCCTTGGATGACTCTGGAAATCCTGCTACCACCTCATATCCCATCATCACGGAATTGCTCCGAAACGAACTTGGTTTCGAAGGAGTTGTAATTTCGGATGCATTGAACATGCATGCCGTTTCCAAAAACTACCCTGAAAAGGGAACTCTGGAGGCCGCAGCTTTTCATGCTGGAATGGATATGATGTGTTTTTCCGAGAACCCAGCTGAAGGCATAAGTCAGATATTGTCAAGTGCCGCTCCCGAGCACATCGAAGCAAGTTTTAAAAGAATTTGGGCACTAAAGGAAAAAGCCTTTTCTGAAAAAGGAAAAGAAAACAACATTGAATATCAACTTAGTCCACTGAACAAAAAACTGGCCAAGCAATCACTTACGTCATACATTTCAAACCAAGATACCTTTGCGCAAGTACGAGAGGGACATTTTTTGAATCTCTCCGTTGGGAATCCATACAAAAACCTATTCTCTCAAAAAATTGAAAGTGCATTTGACCAAAAGCATGTCCATCTTTACCCTGAGATTTTGGAGGACATGAAAAACCTTCAGGACGGTGATCAAAAGGTTGTTTTGGCCCTCTTTCCACCAGCAATAAAACCAAAGGACAATTTTGGTTTTTCATCTGAAGTTTTACGCTTGATAAACGAAATTCTGAGCCTAAAAAACACTGTTGCATATCTCTTTGGGAATCCATACGTACTGGATATTTTGGACTGCACCAAAGCTTCTGAGCTTATCATCGTTTACCAAAACTTTCAAGAATTTCAGGAAATAGCGTTTGAGCATTTTATAGGAAATGCAGAGACTCCGGGCAAGCTTCCGGTTCAACTCAAAACCTTGCAACTATGACAGATAAGATTATTTCATCTTGGGAGCAGAATGCCTCTGAATGGATAAAGGTCATGCAGGAGAACAGCATTGCCTCCAGAAAATTCACTAATGCCGCCATTGTTGAAGCTATAAGAGAACTCAATAGCAAAAAATTGGCAGATATTGGTTGTGGGGAAGGCTGGTTGACCCGAAGAATTAGCGGTCTCGGAATTGAGGCTGTGGGTTTGGACGCCATTGAAGACTTGATTTTGGAAGCCCAAAAACAAGGTTCTGAAACTTACCATGTGTTTACTTTTGAGGATATCATAGCAGGTAAAACCATTCCAAGCGGATTATTTGATTGTGCGGTGTTTAATTTTTGTCTTTATCTGAAGGATGGGCTCCCAATATTGCTGCAGAACACTTTGAACCAACTTAGTTCCAACGGAAGTATCCTAATTCAGACCTTGCACCCCTATTTTCTTTTACAAAATGAAATGCCCTATGTAAGTCAGTGGCTGAACGATTCCTGGAAAGGCCTTCCCGGTAATTTTAAGGATGGACATGCTTGGTATGCAAGAACTTTTGAGGACTGGATAGCGGTTCTAGGGCGACTACCGAATTCAAAGCTTTTTATCGAAGAAGTCCTCAACGACGAACAAAAACCTGTTTCTCTTATCATTAAAATACAAAAACGGACATGAGCATTTATAAAGTCTTGGGAATGATGTCGGGTACATCTTTGGATGGGCTGGATTTAGCGCTTTGCCATCTTTGGGAATCCGAGGGGCAATGGCAATTTTCCATAGAGGCGACTCGTGAAATCTCCTATGAAAAAGCACTTTGGGAACAGCTCAAAAACGCGATTCATAGCTCCGAAGAAAAACACGACCAGCTGCATCTTGACTATGGGTTTTGGTTAGGGCAACAAGCCAAAAAATTTATTGAGGACGAACAACTTGAAGTGGATTTTATTGCTAGTCATGGGCATACCTCACACCATCGGCCGGAAGATGGCTTTACCTTTCAACTCGGTGACGGGCAACAGTTGGCTAACTCCAGTGGCATACAGGTGGTTTGCGATTTTAGGACCAAGGATGTGTCCCTAGGAGGGCAAGGAGCCCCTTTGGTGCCAATAGGAGACCAACTACTTTTTCATGAGTATGATTTCTGCCTTAACCTAGGAGGCATAAGCAATATGTCATTTTTAAAGGATGGTAAGCGAATTGCTTACGATATAGGATTGGCCAATATGCCCTTAAACTTCATCACCAGAAAAATGGGATTGGAGTATGATGATAATGGAAAAATGGCCCGCTCAGGCCAACTGGATAATGTTTTATTGGCCAAACTTAATGCTTTGGAATACTATAGACTTCCGCATCCAAAATCAACAGGTTACGAATGGTTCACTTCAGAAATAATACCTCTAATACAAAACTCCAATGCTTCTGATAAAGACCTACTTCATACATTTATCCATCATAATTGCGAGCAAATTGCCCTTCAAGTAAAGGAGCATGCCACAGGCAAGCCACAAAAGCTGTTTGCCACTGGTGGTGGCGCTCTAAACCAGTTCTTTATAGACACCCTTCAAAACGTTCTTGGTGATTACATTGAAGTGGTAGTCCCCAACAAGGAACTGATTGCCTATAAGGAAGCTTTGGTTTTTGCTTTAATGGGAGTGCTTCGTCTTCAAGATAAGACCAATGTGTTAAGTTCTGTAACCGGGGCTGAGAAAGATTCCTGCAGTGGAGTAATTTTTTATCCCGATATCAATTAGCGGGTTACTGCCAATGGTTTGGGCTTTTTGGCAAGCATTACAATCCCCAATGAAACAATTCCACAGATGGCCAGACCTGCGAATAGTGGCCAGACAGTATCTGAGATAAATTCTCCAATAAATGTAGCGATGGGAATGGCCAATAGTGTTGAGATAAATCCATTGATCGCGGCACCTATACCAGCAATATGTCCAATTGGCTCCATGGCTATAGAGCGGTAATTCCCCCACATAAAGCCCAAACAGAAGAATTGTAACGAAAGGAAACCCACCAAAACCACAATGCTAGGATTGGGCATTCCCCAAAACAATACCACATACAGGATGGCAATAAGACAGAAAGCGGTCAAAGCTAAAAGTGATAATTTGCGCATACCAAATCGCATCACCAAGGTTCCATTCATGAACGTGGAAAGTCCGATGGAAATGGCCAAGCCAGCAAAAATATATGGAAATGCCTCCTTAAGGTCATATTGATTTTCAAAAATATGCTGCGAGGAACTCAGGTAAACCAAAAATGCTCCCGTTACCAATCCCGAAATAAAGGTAAAGACGATGGTATCCCGGTACTTAAAGAACTCTCGAACTCCATCCACAAAAACATGTTTGGTAAAGGGAATCTTATATTCCGGTTTTAGGGTTTCAGGCTGTCTCTTCCAGAACCAGATACCCACGATAAGAGCAAAGATTAGCTGAATATAAAAAATCGCCTCCCATCCGAAGGCATCCAATATGAGTTTACCAATGGCCGGAGCAACCACGGGAATCAAAATAAAGAAAGCCACCACAAATGACATGATCTTGGCCATATAATCCCCCTTATAGGTATCCCTAATAATGGAAATGGCCAGCGTCCTCGGTGCTGAAAGTCCAATCCCTTGAAGGATCCTACCGATTACCATAATCTCTAGGGAAGGGGCAAAAACACAGATTGCACTTGCTATTCCGAAAAGTGCAAAACCAAGATAGACCACAGGTTTTCTACCGTAACAATCAGACAGCGGACCAAAAACCAGCTGCCCCACCCCCAGCCCAAGGAAAATCATGGTCACCAACAACTGATTGTCCGTTGAGTTGTGGCTATGAATGGCCTCTCCAATATTGGAAATAGCTGGCAACAGCGCATCAATGGCAAGCGCCACGATGGACATCAAAGCGGCCATCAAGGCGATGAATTCAAAGTTGGGTTTTTGCACGTCTTTTTGCATTCGGCAAAATTACGCATCCCTAAAATTGTGGAGGCTTTTTTTATGAAGTATTTATGTTATGTTTTGACTCGATATTTCTGAATTCGTTAAGCTATGCATTCAGAGCTTGAGAGCCCGTATTTAATTTCTAATTTTATACCATGGAAGCTTTGAAAACATTGGTTGTTGGCTGTGGAAATATGGGAACCTCCCATGCACGCGCCTATTACAAGTTGGATGGATTTGAAATAGCGGGATTGGTGAGCCGTGGAGAGAAAAGTCGTGAACGTCTATCCAAAGAGCTAGGCGGTATTCCCACTTTTCATGACTATGAGCTAGCCTTAAAACAAACCCAACCTGATGTAGTGTCCATCAACACCTATCCAGATACGCATTTTAACTATGTGCAATTGGCTCTTGAATCCAATGCCCATGTTTTTGTGGAAAAACCACTCGCATTAACTGTGGCAGAAGCTCAAAGCCTAGTGGAACTATCCAAAAAGAAGGGCAAAAAAATGGTGGTGGGCTATATTTTGCGTGTACATCCCACTTGGACCAAATTCGTGGAGATGGCCCAAACTTTGGGCAAACCCCTGGTTATGAGAATGAATCTCAACCAGCAAAGCGCCGGGGAGCAATGGTATACCCACAAACAGCTTATGCAGTCCATGTCTCCCATTGTGGATTGTGGAGTCCATTATGTGGATATTATGTGTTCCATGGTACGTTCAAACCCCATCAGTGTTTCTGCTATTGGTGCAAGACTATCCAATGAAGTCGACAGCGAAATGTACAACTATGGGCAGTTACAGGTGCGCTTTGAGGATGGCTCGGTAGGATGGTATGAAGCTGGCTGGGGACCTATGATGAGCGAAACGGCATTTTTTATCAAAGATGTTTTGGGTCCCAAGGGTTGTGTTTCCATAAGTGATGACGATAAGGGAGCATCCGAAGATATTGAGGGTCATACCAAAACCGGCAGTTTGAAATTACACCACAGTGCTCTTGACCACATAGGTAATTTTGCCAAGTCCGATGAACTTATCAATACGTCTAACGAGCCGGATCATGATCAACTTTGCCTTCTGGAACAGGAGTACCTCTTGGATGCTATTGCAAACAATCGTGACCTCACAGACCATCTGGATGATGCCGTTAACAGTCTAAAAATCGTGCTTGCAGCAGACGAATCGGTGAAGACTGGCAAAACGGTTTATTTATAATCTCTTTTTGAGACCAACCCATTATAATGGGATATTCCCGTGTTTCTTTTTTGGGGTCGAAACTTCTTTTTTCTCAAGCATTGCAAATGCCTTCAAAAGTTTACGCCGTGTATTTTTGGGCAGGATTACCTCATCTATGAATCCTCTTCGTGCAGCCCTGTAGGGATTGGCAAACTTATCTGCATACTCCTCCTCTTTTTCCTTCAATTTGGCTTCCGGGTCGTCGGCCGCGGCAATTTCCCTTCTGAAGATAATCTCACTTGCGCCCTTGGCCCCCATCACCGCAATTTCTGCACTTGGCCAGGCGAAATTGAAGTCAGCTCCAATATGTTTGGAATTCATCACATCATAGGCGCCACCATAAGCTTTCCTTGTGATTACCGTTACTCTAGGGACAGTTGCCTCACTCAAAGCATACAACAATTTGGCCCCATGCATTATAATCCCCGACCATTCCTGATCGGTACCGGGTAAAAAACCGGGTACATCCACCAAAACCAGGAGTGGGATATTAAAGGCATCGCAAAAGCGTGTAAATCGTGCCGCCTTCCGAGAGCTTTTCACCCCCAATACACCAGCTAAAAACATGGGTTGGTTGGCAATGATTCCAACGCTTCTTCCACCTAGTCTTGCAAAACCAACAATAATATTCTCGGCATAATCCTTATGGATTTCATAAAAGGAATCCGTGTCAATGATGCCATGGATCACATCATGCATATCGTAAGGCTTATTGGGATTGTCGGGCACTATATTGGATAGTTCCTCCCGAAGTTCCTCTCCGAGTTCAAATTTCCATTTCTTAGGTAATTCTTTATTGTTCTGGGGAAGATAATCCAAGAGTTTTCTAATATCATCCAAACAGGCCGCGTCATTTGACGAGGTCTTATGGGCCACCCCTGACTTTACAGCATGGGTGCTGGCACCTCCCAATTCCTCAGAGGTGACCTCCTCATTGGTTACTGTCTTCACCACATTGGGTCCGGTAACGAACATATAGCTGGTTTCTTCTACCATTACGATGAAATCCGTCATGGCCGGGGAGTAAACCGCCCCTCCTGCACAGGGGCCCATAACAGCCGAAATCTGCGGAACCACCCCGGAAGCTTGGACATTTCGATAGAAGATATCGGCATAACCACCCAATGACTTTACCCCTTCCTGAATTCGTGCGCCACCAGAGTCGTTCAACCCGATAATAGGGGCGCCCACTTTCATGGCTAAATCCATCACTTTGCAGATTTTTTCGGCGTGTGTTTCGGACAGTGCGCCGCCAAAAACCGTAAAATCCTGGGCATAGACGTATACCAAGCGGCCATTGATAGTGCCATAACCAGTTACCACCCCATCTCCGTAGTAGATTTCCTTATCCATTCCAAAGTCCGTGGTCCTGTGTGTCACCAAAATGCCCATTTCCTCAAAGGAACCATCATCGAGCAAATAGTCGATGCGCTCCCGCGCCGTAAGCTTTTTCTTTTGATGTTGCTTTTCAATCCTTTTTTCACCTCCGCCCAAATAGGCCTCGGCTAGTTTTTCGTTTAACTTTTTTATCTTGGAATCCATCGCTATCAGTTTGCAGGTAGTTGTACTATTTTTTGGTCATTCAGGTATTGATACAAAGCCATCAAGGCTGCTACTTCAGCTTCCTTTCTACTTTTTTCTTGGATAGCTTCCGGAGCATAGTAATTCTTAACAAAATGCGTGTCGAAATTCCCGGACCGAAATGCTTCGTGCCCAAATACGAAGGTTCCGAAAGGCAAGGTGGTCTGTACTCCTTTTACTTTATAGTTTTGAATCGCCTCCAACATCAATTCAATAGCTTCCTCCCTAGTTTTACCATAGGCAATAAGTTTGGAAAGCATGGGATCGTAATAAATGGGGATATCCATCCCTTCATCAAAACCATTATCAACCCTTATGCCTTCTCCTTTCGGAAGTATATAGGTTTCCAGGGTACCAACACTGGGCAAAAAATCATTCAAAGGATCTTCTGCATACACCCGAAGTTCCACGGCATGCCCATGAATTTTAAGTTCCTCCTGTTTCATAGGGAGGGTTTCTCCCCTGGCCACTTTAATTTGCAGCTCTACCAGGTCAACCCCGGAAATCAATTCCGTTACCGGATGCTCCACCTGCAATCGAGTATTCATTTCCAAGAAGTAAAAGTTCAGGTCGGCATCCATTAGAAATTCCACCGTTCCGGCTCCCACATAATCGCAAGCTTTGGCCACTTTGGTTGCTGCAATCCCCATTTCGTTTCGCAGTTCCGGAGTCAAAATGGAAGAAGGTGCCTCCTCGACCACCTTTTGATGCCGTCGTTGGACACTGCACTCGCGCTCAAAAAAATGCAGTACATTTCCATGAGTATCCGCCATCACCTGAATTTCAATATGCCTTGGGGAAGTAACGTATTTTTCCACAAAAACGGCCCCATCTCCAAATGCAGAGGTAGCCTCGCTTATGGCCCGTTCCATTCCAGAGGCCAGATCTTTCTCTTTTTCAACGATTCTCATCCCTTTTCCCCCACCACCGGCTGAAGCTTTGATCAAAACGGGGTATCCTATCTCTTTGGCAATGGTCTTGGCTTTGGTAACATCGGTAATGGCCTCATCTATTCCCGGTACCATGGGGATGTCATATTTCTTCACCGCCTCTTTTGCAGCTAGCTTGCTTCCCATGATTCGAATAGCCTTGGATTTAGGTCCAATAAAAGTGATTCCGTTCTTTTCCACGGCCTCAGCAAAGTCCGCATTCTCGCTTAAGAAACCATAACCGGGATGGATTCCGTCGACATGCAGGTTTTTTGCCACCTCTATAATCTTATCCCCCAGAAGGTAGGACTGGTTGGAAGGAGCTGCTCCAATACAAACCGCTTCGTCCGCAAATCGCACGTGGGGGGCGTTCCTATCAATTTCAGAGAACACGGCCACTGTCCGTATACCCATTTTTTTTGCGGTCCGCATTACCCTTATGGCTATCTCCCCGCGATTGGCAACCAATATTTTTTTCATCTTAAGTGTTTATTCAAATTCAATGAGTAATTGTGCCTTGTCCACCACATCACCCTGCTTCACTGCTACATTTTTAATAGTTCCCTTTCTAGGTGAAGTGATAATGTTCTCCATTTTCATGGCTTCCAGGATGAGAAGTTGTTGGTCTTCGACCACCTCTTCCCCTATTTTAGCGGAGATTTCCAAAATTAGGCCTGGCATGGGAGCCGATATGGAATCAATATTTTTTGAACCGTTGACTGCAAATCCCATGTCTTTGATGAGCTGATCCAGAGGTGTTCCTACAATGGTATCGTATTCATTCCCATTGATTCTGATTGTATATGTCCGATTTTGGAAGTCGACCTCCAAAATCTCGATACGATAGGACACACCTTCCTTTAGAAGATGAAAGGTGCCGATCCCGGTCTGGAATACATCCAAACCATCCACTTGGTCCTTCGCTAGTGAAAAATCTAAGTTTCCATTAACATTGACCGTAAAGGAATTTTCCATATAAAAAGTCGTCATAGGTTGTGTATATAAATATAAGATTATGAGCTAATCCCTAGCAAATCTAAGCCCATTAACTTTCAGGATTTATGACAATAATCATTCCCCTATCTCTAAATATGGGCTAACTATGCACTGGTATTGATCCTATGAAAATCTTATCAAATGCTTACTTTTGGGGGTAAACTATTAGGTATGCTGATTTTGGGAATAGCCGGGGGAACCGGTTGCGGAAAAACCACGGTAGTGAACCAAATTGTGGAAGAACTACCAGATAATGAAGTGGGTGTTATTTCCCAGGATTCATACTACAACGATCTTGCACATTTGACCAAAGAGGAACGTGGACAAGTCAATTTTGACCATCCCAATTCCATCGATTTTGACTTGTTGATCAAGCATCTTCAATTGCTTAAGCAAGGAAAGTCGATTGAAAAACCTATTTACTCCTTTGTTGAGGAGACCCGACTGGATGAAACCATACTAACGCCTCCTAGGAAGGTGATGATCGTTGAAGGAATACTGGTACTGAGCAACCCAAAACTGAGGGAGATGTTCGACATAAAAATATATGTGCATGCTGATTCTGATGAACGTCTTATTAGAAGATTACAGCGGGACATTCGGGAACGCGGTCACGACTTGGAAAAGGTTCTCTCCCGTTACCAGACAGCTGTGAAACCTATGCATCAACAGTTTATTGAGCCGTCAAAAGAGTTTGCTGATATCATTATCCCGAATAACCACTACAACACGGTAGCGGTGGATATGGTAAGGACCATAATTAATGAAAGATTGGGGTAAAATGGGCCTAAGTGGGTTAAAAAATAAAAAATGGTTTCGCTTCGCAAGGAATATTTATGTCCTTGTACTGACAGCTTTTGTGATATGGATGTTTTTTTTCGATGCCAATTCCTTGCTCATTCATCGGGAGTTGAATCAAGAAATCAAGAAGTTGGAAAAACAAAAGGAGTTTCTTCAGGGTGAAATAGACAAGGACAAAAAGGTTCTGGAAAAACTTTCGGACAAGGAAGAGCTGGAAAAGTTTGCGAGGGAAAAGTATTATATGAAGAAAGAGAACGAGGAGATTTTCCTAATCGAATACGAGGACAGCCTAAAAACCAAAAAAAATGAGTGATTCAGGTTTGTTTAGCGAATTCCCATCTGTGACCGCCAAACAGTGGAAACAGAAAATCCAGTTCGACCTTAAGGGAGCCGATTATAATGACACCCTAGTATGGGAATCCAATGAGGGTATCAAGGTGAAGCCTTTTTACCATTCCGAAGACCTCGCTGAAAATACCGCTCCTCAACTCAAATCCTCAAATTCTTGGAAAGTTGGGCAAACCATATATACAGGTGATGCCAAGAAAGCGAACACCAAGGCATTGGATGCGTTGCAACGGGGAGTCGAAAGTATCATTTTTGATGTTCCGGACACCGAAGTTGATTTTGGTGCTTTATTGGCTCAAATCGGTGTTTCACGAATACCCTTGCATTTTCGATTTGGGTTTTTGGATTCTAGAGCCATAGAAAACCTATATACCTCAGTTGGAGGAAAAAAGACCAACTTCCATTTGCATACAGACCCTATAGGAAACCTCGCAAGATCAGGGAATTGGCACCATAATCTTCAAAGGGACCATGAAATTCTTGAAACTATTGGACAACAGGCTGTAAAGTACCAAACAGAAACATGGTTGGGTGTTGACCTTTCCCTGTATCAAAATGCCGGTGCCAATGCAGTACAACAATTGGCATATGCCATTGCCCATACGAATGAATATCTGAATCATTTCCAAAAACGTCATGAAAACGGACAAGGCATACCTATAGCAGTCAACTTTACCGTTGCCATCGGCGGAAATTACTTTTTCGAAATAGCAAAGATCAGAGCTTTAAGATGGTTATGGAAAACCCTAAATACCGCGTATTCCTATAACTACAGGAGTCATATATTGGCATTACCCTCCAAACGCAACAAGACTTTGTATGATTACAATGTGAATATGCTTAGGACCACATCCGAATGCATGTCAGCAGTTTTAGGGGGAGCGGACACTGTTTGCAATCTTCCTTACGATGCCCTTTACCATAAGGACAATGAATTTGGGGAACGAATTGCAAGAAACCAATTGTTGCTCTTAAAGGAAGAAAGCTATTTCAAAGATGCCGGCAAGGCTTCTGAAGGTTCCTATTACATTGAAACCTTGACCAAACAATTGGCCGAAAAAGCATGGAAACTGTTCCAACAAATTGAAAGTTCCGGAGGGTTCCTGTCCGAACTTAAAAAAGGAGCTATCCAAAGAAAAATAAAGGAAAGCGCTGATAAAGAGCAAGAACAGTTCAACATGGGACAATTAAAACTCCTTGGTACCAATACCTACCAAAATCCAAAGGATCTTATGAAAACTGAGCTGGAATTATACCCCTTCGTAAAATCCCAGCCCAGAAAAACTTTATTGGTCCCTATTATCGAAAGGCGTTTGGCAGAGGAAATGGAACAAAAAAGATTGGAAGATGAGTAGAAAGGATTTTAGCCATATCACCTTGGCAGGGCAAACTTCTCAAAAGGCAAGTCCTAATTCGGATTTTGCCGCTGGGATTTCTCCCTTTTTACGTGGACCCTATTCCACCATGTATGTCCGCAGACCTTGGACCATCCGTCAGTATGCAGGTTTTTCTACCGCAGAGGAGAGCAATGCATTTTATAGAAGGAATCTGGAAGCTGGGCAAAAAGGTCTTTCGGTGGCCTTTGACCTTCCCACCCACCGAGGTTATGATAGTGACAACGAGCGGGTGGTTGGGGACGTTGGGAAAGCCGGTGTGGCCATAGATTCCGTGGAGGACATGAAAGTGCTTTTTGATGGGATTCCTTTGGATAAAATGTCTGTATCAATGACCATGAATGGTGCAGTTATCCCAATCATGGCCTTTTACATTGTAGCGGCTTTGGAGCAAGGAGTTACTATGGAAAAACTGTCCGGAACCATCCAAAATGATATTCTAAAGGAGTTTATGGTTCGGAATACCTATATCTACCCGCCAGCACCTTCTATGCAATTGGTGGCGGATATTTTCGAGTTTACCAGTCAACATATGCCCAAGTTCAATAGCATAAGTATCTCAGGTTACCATATGCACGAAGCTGGAGCTCCCGCAGCCATGGAACTGGCCTATACTCTTGCCGATGGTATTGAATATATAAGAACAGGAATAAAGGCCGGTTTGAAGATTGACGATTTTGCACCTCGACTATCCTTTTTCTGGGGGATTGGCATGAATCATTTCACGGAAATTGCAAAGATGAGGGCAGGACGGATGCTGTGGGCCAAATTGGTTGAGGAATTCCAACCGCAGAACCAAAAGTCGCTGATGCTTCGTACCCATAGCCAAACCAGTGGATGGAGCCTGACCGAACAAGATCCATTCAACAATGTGGCAAGAACGACCATAGAAGCTATGGCCGCTGCTTTTGGCGGTACCCAAAGTCTACATACCAATGCTTTGGATGAAGCTATAGCCCTGCCAACAGATTTTTCGGCTCGAATAGCCAGAAACACGCAGATTTATTTGCAGCAGGAGACCCATATCACTAAGACTGTGGACCCATGGGCCGGAAGTCATCTGGTGGAGAACTTGACGCAGGAAATCGCCAATGATGCATGGCGACTTATCCAAGAAGTAGAGAAACTGGGAGGGATGACCAAGGCAATCGAAGCTGGAATCCCAAAGATGCGTATTGAAGAAGCCGCTGCAAAAAAACAAGCGCGGATAGACAGTGGGCAAGACACCATTGTCGGTGTTAACAAGTACATCTTGGAGGATGAAGATGAACTACAAATTCTTGAGGTTGACAACGATAAGGTAAGGAAACAACAAGTGTCCCAATTGCAACAAATTAAAAAAACCAGGGACGCCGAAAAAGTCTCCATGGCATTGAAAAATATTGAATTGGCCGCAGGACAGGCGATGAAAAACACTAAGGAGCGTGAAAATTTGTTAGCTTTAGCCATAGAGGCCGCGAAAGTCAGGGCGACCCTTGGGGAAATAAGCAATGCTATGGAAACGGCATTTGGTCGCTACAAAGCGAAAATCCAATCTTTTACAGGCGTGTATTCTAAAGAGATTAAAAACGATAAAAGTTTCGAAAAGGCCAGAAAAATGGCCGATGAGTTTGCTGCCGAAGAAGGAAGACGTCCACGCATCATGATTGCAAAGATGGGACAAGATGGACATGATCGCGGAGCAAAAGTAGTTGCAACAGGTTATGCCGATCTTGGTTTTGATGTGGATATAGGACCCTTGTTTCAAACCCCTAAAGAAGTTGCCAAACAGGCTGTGGAAAACGACGTACACGTGCTGGGTATATCTTCACTGGCAGGCGGACATAAAACCCTTGTTCCCGAAGTAGTGAAAGAACTCAAGGGACATGGACGCGAGGACATAATGGTCATTGTGGGTGGAGTCATCCCCAAGCAGGATTACGACCACCTTTTTGAACATGGGGCAGTTGCCGTATTTGGACCTGGTACCAAGATCAGTGATGCAGCCATTGATATCCTAAAGATTTTGATGGACTGAGAGCACTTAACCATCTAACAATTATAACTTTAACTTTCTTTAACGTCCAATGCCAAGGTTATTCACCTTCTGTTAACAAAATACATTTTTTAGCGTCTTAAATAATCGTATTTTTAGCCCCTAACTTACTATGAAATGGGCAAGATTATTGCTATTGCAAATCAGAAGGGTGGTGTTGGAAAAACAACCACCACAGTTAACCTTGCGGCCTCCCTTGGAGTGTTGGAAAAAAAGGTGCTGTTAATTGATGCCGACCCCCAGGCCAATGCAACTTCTGGATTGGGTATTGATGTGGATGGAGTTGAGAAAGGCACGTATCAATTGCTGGAACATACTATGGGAGTGGATGAGGTCATTATCACCACCGATTCCCCGAATGTGGATCTAATTCCGGCACATATAGACCTTGTGGCCATAGAAATTGAGCTCGTGGACAAGGATAACAGGGAATACATGCTCAAGGAAGCATTGCAAGGTCTGGGAGACCGCTATGATTTTATTTTAATTGACTGTGCCCCTTCACTTGGATTATTGACCTTGAACGCGCTCACCGCGGCAGATTCGGTTATGATTCCCATTCAATGCGAATATTTTGCACTTGAAGGTCTTGGAAAACTGTTGAATACAGTAAAAAGCGTACAAAAAATACACAACAACGACTTGGATATCGAAGGCATGCTACTAACCATGTACGATTCCCGTCTACGACTTTCCAACCAAGTGGTTGAGGAAGTAAAAAAGCATTTTGCGGATATGGTTTTTGATACTATCATCCAAAGAAATGTGAGGCTAAGTGAAGCGCCCAGTTATGGCGAAAGCATTATAAAATATGATGCCAGTAGCAAAGGGGCCACCAATTATCTTAACTTGGCCAATGAAATATTGAAAAAAAACAAGGAGAAAGTTTAAATGGCGAAAGCAACCAAAAAACAGGCTTTGGGAAGAGGCCTGTCCGCCTTATTGAAAGATCCGGAAAATGATATTCAATCCGTTTCCGATAAAAACGCGGATAAGGTCATTGGGAATGTAGTTGAACTGGAAATCAATTCCATTGAGGTAAATCCATTTCAGCCCCGCTCCAATTTTAATGACGAAACACTCAAAGAATTGGCCAGTTCCATTAGAGAATTGGGCATTATTCAACCCATAACGGTAAGAAAGTTGGATTTCAACAAATTCCAACTCGTGTCTGGGGAACGACGTTTCAGGGCATCTAAATTGGTAGGGCTAAAAACGATTCCGGCTTATATCCGTATTGCCAATGATCAGGAATCCTTGGAAATGGCCTTGGTCGAAAATATCCAACGACAAGACCTCGATCCTATCGAAATTGCTTTGTCATATCAGAGATTGATCGATGAAGTTCAGGTTACCCAGGAAAAGCTGAGCGACCGTGTAGGTAAAAAGCGTTCCACCATTACGAACTACCTTCGTTTACTAAAACTGCATCCTATCATTCAAACAGGAATGCGGGATGGTTTTGTAAGCATGGGGCACGGACGGGCACTGATCAACATCGAGAAAAAAAAGGACCAAATCAATATCTACGAAAAAATTGTTTCCGACCAGCTCTCAGTTCGGGAAACGGAGCGGTTGGTAAAAGCCTATAAGGAGTCCAAGAACAAAGATGGGTCGGGTAAAAAACAGTCATCCTCCAACGAAGTCCCAAATTTCGTAGCCAAAGGCATGGATGCTTTAAAATCACACCTTTCTACCAAGGTGGATATCACTACCTCTTCAAATGGAAAGGGAAAAATTGTAATTCCTTTTCATTCCAAGGAGGAATTCCAGCGTCTAAAAAAATTGTTGATTGGTGAATAAGGCATTTTTTCTTTCCTGCTTTTTGTTTTTTTTTCTGCACTTTTCTTTCGCTCAGGAAGACGGGGTACAACCGCCTCCACCTGAAATCGATTCGCTTGCCCAAGACTTAGAGGGAAAGGGCATTACCATTGAAGAGGTTACCTATGAAAAGAAAAGAATAAATCCTCTGGCGCCAAGTAAGGCTGCGTTCTATTCAGCCATTATTCCTGGATTGGGGCAGATTTATAACAAACGATATTGGAAGGCACCCTTAGTGTGGGGAGCCATTGGTACGGGGATTTACGTATACTCCTTCAACAATACCGAATACAACAGTGCCCGGGATGCCTTCAAACGCAGGCGAGCGGGTTTCACGGATGATGAATTTTACGATATTAATGGGGATGGAAGTGGCCCTGACATTTCTTTAGAGGCCTTGCAAGATGCCCAAGAGAGTACGCAACGGGATCGGGATTTGGCGCTTTTGATAACCATAATGCTTTATGCACTCAATGTTATTGATGCCAATGTGGACGCCCACCTGAAACAATACAATGTAGATGAAAACCTGGCCATTGACTTTAAACCTTATTTGGATTTGAATCCACTGACCAACACTCCCAACTATGGAATGGCGCTGGTCGTTAAATTTTAGCCTATGAATATTGGACTTTTTGGATATGGCAAGATGGGCAAAATGATTGAGCAAATAGCTCAACAACGTGGACACGCCATAGTGGCAAAGGTTGATGTGGAAACAGAAGAAATTTCGTTTAAAACCATGGATGTGGCCATTGATTTCAGTACTCCGGATGCGGCCTTTGGAAACATTACGCAATGTTTTGAAAACAATGTTCCGGTCATTTCCGGAACCACCGGTTGGTTGGATAATTACGAAAACGCCTTAGATATCTGTAAACAAAAACAAAGCGCATTTATTTATGCATCCAACTTTAGTTTAGGGGTAAATGTGTTTTTCGAGCTCAATGCCCAGCTGGCCAAAATGATGAAAGGCTTGGATCAGTACAAAGCCAGTATGGAAGAAATCCATCACACCCAAAAGTTGGATGCGCCAAGTGGCACTGCCATCACTTTGGCAGAGGGAATTATTGCTAATACGGAATACAAAGAATGGAAATTGGAAGAACAAGGCGATAAAACCATTCCAATAACCTCCAAAAGAGAGGGTATGGTTCCAGGTACCCATACTATCAACTATGAGAGTTTGGTCGATACGATTGAAATCAAGCATACCGCTCATAACCGTGAGGGTTTTGCGCTGGGGGCTGTTATTGCAGCGGAATGGATCAAAGGGAAAACTGGTGTTTTCTCTATGAAGGATGTGTTAAATCTCAATTAAAATTAGTAACAACAATCAAGACTTGAAGTCTTACAAATAAACTTTTCTATGGACGGAACACAGTGGATCATTTTTATCCTGATTATTCAGGTCATTCACTTCCTTGGGACCTGGAAACTTTATGTGAAAGCGGGCAGAAAGGCTTGGGAAGCTGCCATACCGGTTTATAACGGAATTGTGTTGATGAAAATCATCAATAGGCCATGGTGGTGGGTACTACTTTTGTTTATTCCAATAATTAATCTGTTAATGTTCCCAGTGGTCTGGGTAGAAACCATCAGGAGTTTTGGAAAAAACAAACTATTGGATACTTGGGCGGTACTTTTGACCCTTGGGTTCTACATCTACTATATCAACTATGCCGAGGATGTAGAATACATTAAAGACAGGGACCTTAAGCCAAGAACAGGGCTGGGAGAATGGGTGAGCTCCATTATTTTTGCCATTGTTGCCGCCACCTTTGTCCATACTTATTTTATTCAACCCTATGTAATTCCAACCGGATCTCTGGAGCGCACGCTTCGTATTGGTGACTTCCTTTTTGTGAGTAAATTTCATTATGGGGCCAGAGTACCCATGACAACCTTGGCCGCTCCCATGGTTCATGATACCTTACCACTGCTTAAAACAAGATCCTACATAGCCGATGTTGACCCTGCCACCTACAGGACTTCTTGGAAAAATAAGTTACAATTGCCTTATCTGCGCCTACCCGGATTCAACACGGTCAAGAAAAACGACATTGTGGTGTTCAGCCTTCCATCGGATACCCTTTATCAGTTTTTTAGGGCTGAACGAGCTGTAAAAAAACCCATCGATAAAAAATCCAATTATGTAAAACGATGTGTGGGAACTCCAGGAGATTCACTTTCGGTAGTACAAGGAGATGTGTATATCAATGGAGAAAAATTGATTTTGTCCGATCGTGCCAAGCCTATGTACGAATATTTTATCTATTCTCAGAAAGGGGTTTCCTCAAGACTACTTCTAGATCTTGGTATTGATGAATTCGACCGCACCTATGTATCCAACAACCCCATTAGTGGGAATCAGCAAAGCATCCTGCAGCAAAACGGATATCGCATTTATTCGTCCAACGTCATCATTGCATCAAGTAAGGGTATAGATCCTGCAATGATACGTTCACTTCGCTTATCCCTCAAAGAGATTACTGACCGTAAGCGTAACGCAAATATGACGGATGAAATGGTTGAAAGTTTACGTTCAAGTGGTAAGGTGGATTCTGTGATTAAGACCATGGAGCCAAAAGGTGTTTATGCAGGAGCTTTCCCGCAGAAACCCAACCTATACCCTTGGAACAATGACAATTTTGGCCCCATCTATCTCCCAGAAAAGGGAGCGACCGTTGAGATCAATGCCCGGACCATACCCCTGTACAAAAAAATCATTAGGGATTATGAGTACAATGATGTGAAGGTTTCGGGTCAAAAGGTATTTATTAATGGCGAAGAGGCCAGTTCGTATACCTTTAAACAGGATTATTACTGGATGATGGGGGACAATCGTGATCATTCGGAGGACAGCAGGGCATGGGGCTATGTTCCTGCCAACCATATTGTGGGCAAGCCTGTTTTCCTTTGGTTGAGCTTCGATAATTTCAAGGAGGGACTATTTAATTGGAAGCCTAGATGGGACCGTATCTTTACCACCGTTGGGGGAAGTGGAGAACCGGTTTCCTATTTAAAGTATTTCCTCATGGTCTTGGGCGGTTGGTTTGTATTTGATTTCGTTAGAAAAAGAAGAAAGAAGAAAACAGATTAAATCGTTTAGTCTTTAACCCTACCATTTCCACTGGGGGCCGTTCTAAAAAACTATGTCGAAAATTCTGCTTCATCCCTGCTATTTTCCAAGCATTGCGACTTTTTCCGTGTTAGCTCAAAGAGAGGTTATCTGGGAGGCGTATGATAATTTTCAGAAGCAGACCTACCGCAATCGATGTTATATCTGCACGGATCAGGGAAGGCATATGCTGAACATTCCCATTAAGCATGTTGGAGGAGATGAGGGAAGACAAAAATATCGCGATGTACAACCGGATACTTCAACCAATTGGCAACGACTGCATTGGCGTTCCTTAGAAACGGCATATCGCACCTCTCCTTTTTTTGAGTTTTACGAAGATGAAATAAGGCCACTCTTTCAGCAGCCCTCGAACAACTTGCTCGATTTCAATCTAAATAGCATTACTACCATTGCAGATTGCCTGGGCATCTCCGTTTCAACGGAGCAAACACAAAAGTTTGAAGCTAAACCAAAAGGAATAGCGGATGGGAGATTTTTAGTGATCGCTAAAAGTAGTTTAAATCTCAATAGCGAAGTTTATCCCCAAGTTTTTGAGGATCGTCATGGGTTTATTCCCAATCTCAGCATCCTTGATTTGTTGTTCAATGAAGGGCCAAACTCATTGTTATATCTAAGAAATATGGCCTTAGATTTTCTAGATGCTTAGGTTCTTAGTTCACTATGGTATTCATTTTCTGGTGCCCGTCGCGATTGGCTTTCTTTTTTTTAAGGAACAGAAGATAAAAGTGACCTTAGTTCTTTTAGCTGGAATTGTTATCGATATTGATCATTTATGGGCTGAACCCATTTTTGATGCCAATCGCTGCAGTATTGGTTTTCACCCCTTGCATGGCTATTGGGCCATTTCGGTTTATGTGCTCTTAACCTTGTTTAAGCAAACAAGGCTAATTGGGGCAGCATTGCTCATTCACATAATTGCGGACATTTCCGATTGTCTATTTCTTAAGACGTAGTGTGGCCATAATCGGGTAATGGTCCGATAACCGTTCAGTGTAGTTTTTATGGGCAATAACTTCAAATTCTGGGTCGGTAAGGATATAATCGATTCGTAAAGGAAATCCCTTTAAACTGTACGTTTTACCAAATCCGTTTCCTTTTTCCAAAAAAGAATCGTTTAAACCTCCAGAAACGGTTTTGTACACATGAGAAAACTGGGTATTGTTGAAATCTCCACAAACTATCGTTTTATATGGGCTTTTGGCCCTATGTTCATTTAAAATTTTAACCTGTTCCTGTTGCTTCGCAAATGTGCTCACCAATCGCTTATAGTTCTTTTCGGACTGATCACTTGAAAAAGTTCTTGAGGAAGGAACAATTTTAAAGGATTCTAAATGTGTGTTGTAAACTCTAATGGTGTCGGTGCTCACAACCAAGTCGGCATAAATAATATTATTTGATGTTTGCGGTAAATTCAACGAGCCATTATTTATTATTGGGTATTTCGATAATATTGCCTGGATAGTCCTTTTGACTGTTCTCGAATATGGAGCTACCCTTCGATAAGGATATGTATCCAACCAATCATCACTTGTCTCATTATATTCCTGAATACAAATTACATCGGGGTCCTCTAGTACTATAAGGTCAGATATTTTGGCCTCCACATCGGGTATTCTTAACCATCCATGTTTATTAAATCCCATTACATTGTAACTCATAACTTTTAAATCCGAATCCAAAGGTTCTTTAGATTTCTCCCCGAATCCATAAAAGCTTCCAAAGGATATATATCCAAATAACAAGCTAAGGAAAGAAAGAAGAAATTGTCTTTTTCTTCTCAGCAACCAAAAAACCAAAAAGACCAGATTCAGAAAAAAAAGAAAAGGTACAAATAGGCTTAAAACCGCTAAAAATTGGGTTTCAAAAAAAGATAAGGTACTGGTAAGAAATAGTAAAAAAGCAGTAAATAGGTTTACGGCATAAATTAGTTTATTCCAAATTTTGGATTTTTTCCTCAAACTCAATCTTCTTTACCCGCTTTGAACAAAAAGTCTTTTTCCGATTTTGAAAGACTCTCGTAGCCAGACTTACTTATTTTATCTAAAATGGAGTCAATTTTTCTCTGGTGGGCTGCTTTATCATATTCACTTTGCTTTTTGCCCCTAGATTCGTTTTTCTTATAAACTGTTTTAAGGGGACCTTTTTTCTCCCTTGGTTTAAAAAGCTGCTCAATACCTTTCCAAAGTTTAGTGAATCCCGCACCGATATCGGTGCCATTCAGTAGTTGCCTAGCATAGATATACCCCAATAGCGCTCCTCCCAAATGAGCCAATCTCCCTCCGACATTCCCTCCATAGGGTATCTGAATTAAATCCACCAACACAAAAAATAGACCTACATGCCACAGTTTTACGTTGAAAAAGATAATCCGCACCTCTTGGTTGGGAATATAGGCACAAACAAAAATCAGAATGGCTGTAACCCCAGCGGAAGCTCCTATCAAGGCCGTATTGGAATCCAATAATGTTGGGAAAATATTATAACTAAGGAGGAATACCAGCCCCCCTATAAGGACTCCTAAAAAGTACACGTTGAGAAATCGCTGGTTGTCAAAAAGATTTAGAAAAATGCGTCCTGCAAAGTACAGCATGATCATGTTCCAAAAAATATGACCAAAGCCAGCATGAAAAAAGGAATAGGTTACCAAGGACCAAGGTTGGCCAAAGAATTCACCAAAATCCTTTGGCAACTGAAACCAATCGGATACGGAACTGCCATATAGTGCTTTGGCCAAGCCATCCAGAATAAAGATCAGCACATTGATTGCAATCAGTTTTTCCGCTATGCTTAAACGTGCAAAATTATATTGGACACCGCCCTTAGCCATCTAATCCCATCTGTTTTGGTTAAACTCATTTTTTTTCCAGTACCACATCATCACAAAGCCAATCAACGCTCCCCCGATATGCGCAAAATGGGCAATTCCCGTATTGACATTCCCTATTCCAAAAATTAGGTCTCCCAATAATAACAAGGGAACAAAATACTTCGCCTTTATCGGAACCGGTAAAAATATCAACATGAGCTTTGCCTCTGAATACATAAAGGCAAAAGCTACCAAAATTCCATATATCGCCCCAGAAGCCCCAACGGCTGGGGTATTATAGGCACTTAAAAAATTATCTATGGTACTTCTGGGAGCCAAATTATACCAATCAGGGCTATACTTCCCCTGACTTAAGATATCTAGTACCTGACTTTCGGACATGCCGGAATTGACCAGTGCACTTAGCCCCTCATGAAACAGATAAAAATTAACTCCGGAATGTAACACAGCAGAACCCAATCCAGCGGAAAAATAGAAGAACAAAAACTTGTTTCTTCCCCAGACCTGTTCCAAAGGTGTACCAAAGGCCCATAATGCATACATATTAAAAACAATATGCATTAGACCACCGTGCATAAACATGTGGGTTACAACCTGCCACCATTTAAAGTTTATATTTTCTGGAAACCATAATGACAACCACTGATACATCTGGTCACCATAGATTTGGGTGGCAAAAAACAGGATCACATTAATGATCAAGAGATGTTTTACGGCCTCGGTCAATCTACCCATTAGCTAAATTTTTTATCGATATCCCCTTCGGAGATAATGGTATATGTCAATTTTTGAAAAGGGCTTAAAGCAGGCTCCTTGCATCCGAACAAATCGTTCACCAATGCCAATTGTGATTCCTGATCCAGAACTTCTCCTGTTTTTACTGCCAAATTACGCGATAAGGTCTTGGCCAACATTTCTGCCTGGGACATTGCAGCCTCCTGGTACCCCTCACGGTAATCAGCAATAATGCGATCCAATACCGTGCCAATTCCACTTTCGGAGACCAATATAGGTACCCCTGTTACTTTTACAGTCTCTTGATCCAAGTTTTCAAACGCGAATCCTACATTATTTAAACTTTCACGCACTTCTTTCAAAAGCGATAGCTCCTGAGGCGAAAATGAAAGTTCCAAGGGGAAGAGCAGTTGTTGACTTACCCCTTCCCTAACGGTGATTTCCTCAAGGAATTTTTCAAAAAG
The DNA here is from genome assembly GCF_900129665.1 of Flagellimonas flava. GTDB lineage: Bacteria > Bacteroidota > Bacteroidia > Flavobacteriales > Flavobacteriaceae > Flagellimonas > Flagellimonas flava. Next base: position 229,218 of record NZ_FQWL01000001.1, on the reverse strand, counting down.
TATGCGTTCATGTGCCCTATTTTGATGTACCACCAACATCCCAGATTTAATGGTACTCACCACAAATTTGCGTCGAAGTTGAAAAGTGGTACCCGCCTGTGCTTCTAGCTCATCATCAGAATAAAACGTTCCCTGAACTTCCATTTCTGCTTCAACCGTAAGACTGCTGAAATTATCAGTTTGCTCCGATGTTAGTCCCTCATAAAGGTTCTCCCATCCCTTAACGTTTTGCTTTTGGTAGCCAGATTGACCACCAGAAGATTTCCTTGATTCCTGAAAGGGATTAAATGCAGCATCAACGGTAACTTTGGGCAATACGGCCCCCTTTTCTTTGTATGCATAAGGCGTGTCCAAATTTGGATCATGTTCAAAGTCCAAGACTGGAGCTACATTAAACTGCCCCAAACTGTGCTTGACCGTGGAACGTAGGATGGCATATAGGGTATGTTCGTCATCAAACTTGACCTCTGTTTTGGTTGGATGGATATTGATGTCAATTGATGACGGATCCACATCCAAATACAAAAAATAACCTGGGTATTGGTCTGACTTGATCAGACCTTCAAATGCGGACACTACGGCATGGTGTAAATACGGACTTTTGATGAATCTATTATTCGCGAAGAAAAACTGCTCTCCCCTGCTCTTTTTGGCAAATTCCGGCTTAATGATAAATCCGGATATCCTCACCACTTCGGTCTCTTCCTCAACAGGAACCAAACGCTCCTTCATCCTACTCCCGAACACATGGCTTATCCGTTGTCTATGGTTCGCTACAGGAAGATTGAAAATTTCGGAACCGTTGTTGTAAAAGTGAAATTCAATGTTGGGATGGACCAAGGCCACCCTATGGAATTCATCCGTAATATGTCGTAACTCCACCAGATTGGATTTCAGGAAATTACGACGGGCGGGGATATTAAAAAACAAGTTTTTTACTGCTATCGAGGTACCTTTCGGGGTGGCAACCACCTCTTGGGAAATAATTTTACTCCCCTCGATCTTCAAATGTGAACCCACTTCAAGTTGTTCGGTCCTTGTAAGCATATCTACATGGGCTATAGCCGCAATGGATGCCAAGGCTTCCCCCCTAAAACCCTTTGTTTGCAGATTGAAAAGATCCTGCGCATTGGAAATCTTTGAGGTGGCATGGCGTTCAAAAGAGAGACGGGCATCTGTTTCGCTCATTCCCAGGCCGTTGTCCACTACCTGAATCAAGGCCTTCCCCCCATCTTTAACAATCAATTTAATAAGGGTAGCACCAGCATCAATGGCATTTTCCAACAATTCCTTCACTACGGACGCGGGCCGCTGAACCACCTCCCCTGCTGCGATTTGGTTGGCAACATGGTCCGGTAAAAGTTTAATGATGTCGGCCATTAGGAAGTCAGGAATATGGATAAATCGAAGTCTATAATGTAGAGAAACAGCGCTATTAAGACCACCACAATTATTAGGAAACGAAGCTTTAGGTTTCTGTCACCTTCCGTCTTTAGATCATCCATGGCAGAGGTGATCTTGTTTTTAAGTCCTCTTTGGGTGTGGGCCGTACTTCGGTATTTATCGAGTTTATGTTCCATTTTATAAGGACTTCCTTCGCCTTTATAATAGCGAGGAGAATAGTTATATGTTCGGTTTTTCCTAAGTTTTAGAAAATTTCGCATTTCGTCCTTTTCAGTGTAGACTCAAAGGTACTTAAAATCGAAAAGCAAGTGGAACACGCCATGCCAAAAAATGTTAACACTCCAAAGCTTGGTCCTTGGTTCGAAACTGTCTAAATGCTGGCCATTTTTATGGCGGCAATGGCAGCTTCGGTTCCCTTGTTCCCATGCTTACCGCCACTACGATCTATGGACTGCTGTAGATTATCATCAGTAAGCACGCAAAAAATCACGGGTATATCGTATGCGATATTAAGGTCTTTTATTCCTTGGGCCGTAGCGCTACATACAAAATCGAAATGACTGGTTTCACCCCTGATTACACTCCCAATGGCGATGACGGCATCCACCTTTTGCGAAGTCAACATTTTTTTACAACCAAAAGTAAGCTCAAAACTTCCTGGAACATTCCATCTTAAAATATTGTCTGGAAGGGCACCGCAATCGGTAAGTGCCTCAAAAGCTCCTTGGTAAAGCGCTTCGGTAATGGTTTCGTTCCATTCAGAAACAACAATCCCAAACCGAAGATTCTTCGCATTTGGGATTGCTGCCTTATCGTAAACGGATAGATTTTTATTTTCAGTGGCCATGATGCTAGTTTTGGGCCAGCCCAATCAACACCTCTATTCCATTGGCTTCCTGAGCGGATGAAAATTCATCCTTTATGCGTTCAAAAAATCCAAGTGCCTTGTCTTTTTGTCCTAGGTTCATTGCCAAAACCCCTGCCTTGTAAAGAAAACGTGGGGTAGTATAATCATTGGTACTGTGCGAAACAGCTTTTTCGTAGAAATCCAATGCATCTTCCTGTTGGTTCAATTGGGAAAAAGCATCACCAATTCCACCTTTTGCCATGGCTCCGAGCACCTCATCGTCGGAGGAAAAGCCATCCAATTGCGCAATGGCCTCATCGTACTGCTGCAAATTCAGATAGGTCATTCCTGCTGAGTACTTGGCCAGGTTAGCGGCTTTCGTCCCTTTATATTCCTCTATAATATCAAGAAAACCATACTTACCCTCAGCTCCGTTAAGTGCCAAGGTAAACAGGGAATCCTTTGCGGTCTCGCTGGTAAGCGCTTGATCAAAATATTGTTGTGGGTAAAAAAGCTCATTGGCCGCCGAGGCCTCCTTTGGCTTTTGGATAAACTCATTATAGCCCAAGTAACCCAATACTGCAATTGCGATGGCCCCAATTGCTCCCAAAATATAGTTCTGGTTCCTTTGAACCCAAGCTTCGGTTTTGGATGCACTTTCGTCCAAGGTGCTGAATACCTCTGCTGTTGTGCTGTTCTGCTCATCCAACTGAACTTCCTCTGCCTTGTTTTTTGGTTTAAAGCCTCGCTTCTTGTATGTTGCCATCCTTCATTTTATTAATCGCGCAAAAATAAAGTTTTTATCCAAAACCAAAAGGCAATTTATTCGTTATTTTTGGAATCTTTAATCGCTTTGCGGCCTCTTTAAATTCTTTTAGCCCCTTTAGCTTTTCTATGTTTTTAAAGCATTTATCCTTAGTCAATTATAAAAATTTCGATTCCAAAATTCTAGAATTCGACCCGGTGATCAATTGTTTGGTTGGAGATAATGGTGTGGGTAAGACCAATATTTTGGACGCGATCTATCATTTGGCTTTTGGCAAAAGCTACTTCAATCCTGTTGCCACTCAGAACATCAAACACGGAACGGATTTTTTTGTAGTGGAGGGCACTTTCGAAAAGGAAGAACGAAACGAAAAAATCATCTGTAGCTTCAAAAAGGGTTTAAAAAAGGTCATAAAACGGAACGGAAAGGCCTATGAAAAATTCTCGGACCATATCGGCTTTTTGCCTTTGGTCATCATTTCCCCTTCCGATCGGGATCTTATTATTGAGGGCAGTGATACCCGTAGAAAATTTATGGATGGGGTAATTTCGCAATCCGACAAAGCTTATCTCCAAGACCTTATAAAGTATAATAAGGTGTTGGTGCAACGCAACTCCCTTTTAAAATACTTTACGGCCAATGCCACTTTTGATGGACAAACGCTCTCCATTTATAATGAGCAACTCCATGGACTTGGTAGCTCGATCCATAAAAAGCGTTTGGAATTCATTGAAATCTTTATTCCCATCTTTAAAGAACAATATGCCCATATTTCGGAAAAGGACGAACAAATCATGCTATCCTATCAAAGTCAACTTCAAGAAAAAAGTCTATTGGAGTTATTGGAGGGTGCTGTTGAAAGGGATAGGGCTTTGCAATATACCAGTGTCGGCTCACACAAAGACGACCTCAACTTTACCATTGGAGGGCATCCCATTAAAAAATTTGGGAGTCAAGGGCAGCAAAAATCATTCTTAATCGCTTTAAAATTGGCACAGTTCCACTTCATAAAAGAACAGGCGAAGACCGCACCTATTTTGTTGTTGGATGACATTTTTGATAAACTTGACGAACATAGGGTAGCCCAAATTGTTTCTTTGGTTGACAACGATAATTTTGGTCAACTTTTTATAAGTGACACCCATGCCGAAAGAACGGAAAACGTGCTCCAAAACATTCAGCAGAGCTATAAAATTTTTACCTTGTAGAATGGCCAGAATCCTTTTATACTGTCTTGTTTTCTTTTTGATAGGTTGCGTAGAGCACGCGATCTCTAAGTCGGATCTGCGTCATTTGAACGGATATTGGGAAATAAAGAAAGTGGAATTCCCCGATGGTCAAACCAAGAATTACGGCATGAATCCCAGTATAGATTTTATCCAATTTGATGGTGATCAAGGGTTCCTAAAAAAATTACAGCCAAAATTTGACGGAAGCTATCAAACTTCCAATAATGCCGAAGCGTTTACTTTAGTCGCATCAAACCAAGGTTATAGGTTGCGTTTCGAGCAAGATTCAGATAGCAGGGAGGAAATCTTGGTCCAGCTGGACTCCCTTACCTTCTCCATACAGAATGAAGAGGGCTTAAAATATACATATACCCGTTTTCAACCCATTCAAATTCCAAAGTAATGGCCAAAAGACACAACTCCCACCGCCATTTGAGCGAAGCGTTGAACGAGTTCATTCAGGAAAACAAGCTGCAGAAAGGAATGGACAAAGTGGACGCCCGGGAAGCTTGGGTCAATCTGATGGGAAATGGGGTTAACAATTACACCACTAGCGTAGAGCTTAAAAACGAGACTCTTTATGTATCCCTTTCATCTTCAGTGCTTCGGGAAGAACTTAGTCTGGGCAAAACCAAAATCATGACCATGTTGAATGAGGAATTGGGTAAGGAGCTTATCAAAAAAATAGTGCTACGCTAGAACACCATTTTTCAAATTGTTTTCCATGGATATCGTTACCAAAACCTCAAGATTGCTCATTCAGAAAGCGAATATGGGCGACACAGCCTTTTTCCTTAAACTCTTGAACACACCAAGCTGGATTAAATTCATTGGAGATCGTGGGGTAAAAACCGAGAAACAAGCCGAGGACTATATCCAAAACAGTTTGGTGCATTCATATGAAACCAATGGGTTTGGTCTGTTCAAAATGGTTTTGCGAACCGCACTGGAACCCATAGGAATTTGCGGGTTTATCCAAAGAGATTATCTAGATCACCCCGATATAGGATTTGCCATTTTACCAGAATATGAAGGACAAGGATACACCTATGAAGCCTGTTGTAGCTTAATGGAATACGCAAAAAAGGAACTGAACATAGAAGAGGTTTTGGGAATTACCATGCCCAACAACACCAAATCTCGAAACCTTCTCACCAAAATTGGACTTTTGGAATCCGGAAAGGTAATTCCACCTAGTAAAAAAGAGGAATTGCTATTGTTCTCCAACAAAAAAAGCCACCCTTAACGGAGTGGCCTTTTAATATATTTTGTTGTCCCTTCTTAGAACACCTCTCTGCCCGAGAAGTGGAAAGCTCCTTCTATACCTGCGTTTTCATCGCTATCGGATCCATGAACAGCATTTTCACCAATACTAGTAGCAAATAACTTTCTAATGGTACCCTCTGCCGCTTCAGCAGGATTGGTGGCCCCGATTAAAGCTCGGAAATCATCAACAGCGTTGTCTTTTTCTAGAATAGCCGCTACAATAGGACCTCTTGTCATAAATTCCACCAACTCCCCAAAGAATGGACGTTCCTTATGGATGGCATAGAATTCTTGGGCATCTCTTCTGCTCAATTGCGTGTACTTCATGGCCACAATATTGAAGCCAGCACCGGTTATTTTTTCCAAAATTGCACCAATATGACCGTTTTCAACGGCATCTGGTTTGATCATGGTAAACGTTCTATTTCCAGTCATTTGTTTAAATTTTGCGCAAACTTACTCTTTTTCGTGCAACGGGCAAACGCAAATGGCCGTGATTTGACGCTTTCAAATTACGTTCCACCTTCAATCCATTCTTCGGTCCGATTCCAATAAAGCTTTTCAACAGATCTGGCTATTTTCTCCATGGAACAAAAACAAACTTATCAAGATGAGGACTCTATGATATTATCGTATCTTTGGGCGCATGAATTTAGAGGATATCACGACTGTTAAGTCGATTCTTTCCCAGCCCCAAAAAATCGTAATTATTCCCCACAAAAACCCTGATGGTGATGCCATTGGTTCTTGTTTGGCCCTGCGTGGTTTTTTGATGGCAAAGGGATTTAAAGCGGCGATAATAAGCCCCAATGATTTTCCCAAATTCCTAAAATGGATGCCAGGTTGTGGCGCTATTTTAAACTATGAGAAGGAAAATGCCCAATCCAAAAAACTTCTGGAAGAGGCTACCGTGGTATTCACTTTGGATTTTAACCACCTCTCAAGAACCGGACAATTGGAAACCCCACTTACCGAGAAGGAGGCGGATTTCATTATGATAGACCACCACCAGCAGCCTGCTGATTACGCCAAAGTGACCTATTCCGATGTAAGTATGAGCTCTACCTGCGAAATGGTTTACAATTTCATAGAATTCCTTGGCGACGTGGACCTTATTACCAAAGATATTGCCACTAATCTATATACCGGAATCATGACGGATACCGGCTCATTTAAATACCGGTCCACCTCCAGCAGAACACATCGCGTAGTAGCACACCTCATTGATTGCGGAGCACAGAATATGGAGATTCATCAACAGGTTTTTGACGCCAATTCTCCTTCCCGTTTGCACCTTCTGGGCGTTGCACTAAGCAATATGATCATCCTGCCAGAATACAAAACTGCCTACATCACCTTGTCCCAACAGGAACTGGATGACAACAATTTCAAAAAAGGGGACACGGAAGGTTTCGTCAATTATGGGCTTACCTTGGAAGGTATTATTTTTGCAGTCATTTTTATAGAAAACCGGGAAGAAGGTATCATTAAAATATCTTTCCGCTCCATAGGGGACTTTTCGGTCAACCAGTTTGCCCGAACACACTTCAACGGTGGAGGACATGATAATGCGGCGGGAGGAAGAAGTGAACTGGACATGGAAAAAACCATAGAAAAATTCAATGAGGTATTAAAGACCTATAAAAGTGATTTGAACGCATGAAGCTATTCAAAGTCGCCGTATTGGCATTGTTATTAATCAACTGTGGAGGTCCGGAACCAAGAAAGCCCGTGGAAGTCAAATCCGGAAGTTTCTTCAAGGAATCCGTGGAACGCAACAAGGCACTTCTAGCTCAGGAAGAAGAGATAATCCAAAAGATCATAGCTCAGGATTCTCTTCACCATTACCAGACCAGTCCAAGTGGATTTTGGTATTATTTTGATGTCAAGAACGACACCTCCCAATATCACCCCCGGACGAATGATCAAATCTTGTTTTCGTACAATTTGGTTTCGTTGGCCAACGATACTATTTATTCCTCCGAGGAACTAGGACCCACCTCCTATGTTGTGGACAAGGAACGGTTGTTTACCGGGCTACAAAACGCGGTAAAACTGCTCAAAATAAATGAACGGGCCACTTTTTTATTCCCATCCTTACAGGCTTATGGCTATCACGGAGATGGGAATCGCATTGGTCCACGTACACCGGTCAAATCAACAATTGAACTGCATACTATAATTATTAATCAAGATAGTCTAAATCTAAAACCATAATATCATGAAACAATCCTTTAAGGCCCTTGTGCTATTTTCTCTAGTCCTACTGGGATGTAAATCCAGTAAATATGCTGATTTGGGTGATGGCATCTTTGCTGATATCCAAACAAGTCAAGGGGATATCCTTGTAAAATTGGAACATGAAAAAACCCCGGTAACCGTAGCCAATTTTGTATCCTTGGCCGAAGGAAACAACCCTTTTGTGGCTGATAGCGTCAAAGGCAAAAAATACTATGACGGTATCATTTTTCACCGCATTATCAAAGACTTTATGATTCAGGGAGGTGACCCAACGGGCACTGGAAGGGGTAACCCAGGTTACAAATTCAAAGATGAGTTCAACGATTCGCTCACCCACTCTAAAAAAGGAATCCTTTCCATGGCCAACTCCGGACCAAAAACAAATGGAAGTCAATTTTTCATTACCCATAAGGAGACACCATGGCTTGACGGAAGACATACCGTTTTTGGCGAAGTAATAAGTGGTATGGACGTAGTGGATACCATTGCCAATGTCAAAACCTTACCGGGTGATAAACCGGAGGTGGATGTGATCATGAACAAAGTAGAAATCGTGCGTAACGGCAAAGAGGCCAAAAAGTTTGACGCGGTTCAAATCATGACCGACTATTTTGCCGAGGAGGAAGCAGCTGTTGCGGCCTTTAAAAAAATGGTGGAAGAGTTTGCCAGTGAGTTTGCGTCTCAAAAAGAAAGTGCGGAAGAGCTTCCTTCTGGTTTGCGAATCCTAAAATTAAAAGAAGGTGAAGGCGAGCAGCCCAAAGTTGGGCAAAAAGTATTGGTGATGTATGCCGGATGGCTGCCTGATGGCACTTTATTTGACAGCAATTACGAGGGTATCGCAACTAAATTCAACAAATTTGACCTTAGGAGAAAACAAGGTGGTGGTTATTTCCCCACTCCTATGGATTATAGTCCAGAGGCAAGACTTATCCCTGGATTTAAAGAAGGACTACAATCCATGAAGGTAGGTGACAAAATTCGAGTTTTTATTCCACCGCATTTAGGCTACGGGCCACAGGGTGGTGGACCCATTCCTCCAAATTCCGATTTGATCTTCGATTTGGAAATTACCGGAATCCAAGAATAACAGCAATCGAATACTTGACATAGGCCGGGCAAAATCCCCGGCCTCTTCTTTTGTATCCAAAGCTTTGTTAAGACTGTCGCAAAAGCAAGGTGCTTCTAAATTTTATAGAGTAGTTTAGCGCAACAGAGTTTCATCCAACTTAATTTTGATGCGACCAAGAGTAAAAACAATTATTGCCTGGGCCTTACCACTACAAATTGTCCTGGTAAAATGGATTGGGAGCTATCCCGACCTTGTTGAAAAATACTATAGCGAAGGGATATATCCCCCAATTTCAAGCTTGTTACGGATTCTTTTTGGCTGGATTCCATTTTCCATGGGCGACCTGATGTATCTCGCGCTGTCCCTTCTTCTGGCACGCTATCTATATCGGAAGTGGAAATCGATAAAGAAAAAGCCGTTATTGTTGTTAAAGGATTTGGTCGTGGTACTTTCCATTGTCTATTTTCTCTTTCATCTTCTTTGGGGCATGAATTATTACCGTCAGCCCATTACCTGGAAATTGGGTATTGAAAAAAAATATCATAAAGAAGAATTGTCTGTATTTTGTCAATACCTGATAGAACGTTCCAACTACTACCAATTGGAAATTACTAAAAATCCTGGCGAGCCCGTAAAGATTCCCTACACGAAGAAGGAGATATTCAAAAAAACGGAAACCGGCTATGATTCTTTAAAGCAACATTACCCTTTTCTTGAATATAACCATTCCAGTATCAAATCTTCATTATTTGTAGTTCCCTTAAGCTATATGGGTTATGGCGGATACCTCAACCCTTTTTCCAACGAGGCCCAAGTAAACACCGGCGCACCTGCTTATAGAATGCCCACGGTAAGCGGGCATGAGGTAGGTCATCAATTGGGTTATTCTGCAGAGGACGATACAAATTTCATTGGGTTTCTGGTCACCTCAAAAAACGAGGACCCCTACTTTAAGTACACCGCCTATTCCCATGCTCTTGGGTACTGCCTGTCCGATTTAAAGAGATTAGACCCAGATTTATTTGAGGCCTTGGTCAAGAATCTCCATCCCGGCGTAAAAAAGAACTACAAGGAGGTATCTGATTATTGGGAGCAATATGAAAATCCTTTGGAACCCTTATTCAAGTCCATTTTCAATGCATTTCTCAAAGTCAACAACCAAAAAGAGGGTATAGAAAGCTATAACTCCGTTGTGGGCCTGCTCATCAGTTACCACGAAAAGTACGGGTTCTAAACTTGCTCCGGACCAAAGTTTTCTTACTTACTATCGCTACCAGGCATTTTGGATTCCGCAACTATCGCACCTTCTGGCTTATCATAAAAAGCGTCTGGCTTAGATACCGTGCTTAGGCCAACATTTTCAAAAGAAACCTTGCTACGGGCATCCAAAATCTTAGGACCGTCATAATTATACCAGGTAATGGATTTTGGTAGTGTGAGACCATCAACAGTTTGCCAATCATCATAGCGAATCCACTTCACAATATCTGATATTTCGCCAGTGCGATACGTAACCGTATACCCCAACCAAGCCATCTGACCGGTTTCTGAATCCACATGGATAAAGTATTCATCTTTGGGAGATGTTCCCACTCCTGTCTCGTAAGCGATTCGAATACCCGGATAGCTTTCCCCTTCATATTCCAAATCCTCTGCAGCACTATATACTATGCCATCATCGGCCAATACAAAAGGCATGGCATAAAAGTAGAACATCAAATTATGGTAAAAAACAGGGTCACCTTGATAATTGCCTTCAGCATCCAACAACCAAACATCCGAACCATCTGTTCCCATTGAAAAAGAATCGGTTTCCACTTTATCTTTTCGCGACCAAAGGTCAATGGTATGGGTTTCGGTAATATCTTTCTTGGGAAGGTCGTAGACCAAGGTTCTCTTCACTTTCCAAGTTTCCAACCCGCCATGGGCTTCAAAAACACCTTCCAATAATTCTGGATAATTGGCAGATACTACCTCTGGCTCAACAGGAATTTCTACTTGAGATTCTTCTTTCTTTGTGCTGGTTTTGCAAGCAGCGATGACCATGATCATCGATACAATAAGAGCTTTTTTCATTTTCTTAGTGGTTAATCACCAACTTCGTCGGAAACTGGATGGGCAGATTACAAGAATACGTATTTTTGTGTGGTGAAGGAACACAAATCCATTAGCAGCGCACAAAACCCTTTGATCAAGCGCATACTTCTTTTGAAGGAAAAGTCAAGGGAGCGCAAAAAACAAGGTGTTTTTGTAGCTGAAGGGCTCCGGGAAATTGAGTTGGCCCAAAAAGGAGGCTATAGTATTGAAACACTTCTTTTCTGTCCCGAAATCTTTGAAGGGAATCCCGAATTGTTTACTACAAAGGACCAAAGTCCAGAATACATTAGCTTGTCGCGAAATGTGTATGAAAAAGTAGCGCACCGGGGAACCACCGAAGGTGTACTTGCTTTGATTGGTGGAAAAGACCACGCTTTGGGAAAGCTTCGGTTCAAAAATAGGGAACCACTGATTTTGGTGGCCGAGGCTCCAGAGAAACCAGGTAACATAGGAGCGCTGCTCCGTACTGCGGATGCCGCGGCCTTGGATGCAGTGATTATTGCCAACCCAAAAACCGATTTGTACAATCCAAATATCATTAGGTCCAGTGTTGGCTGTGTGTTCACAACCCAAATTGGAACGGGAACCACTGAAGAGATTATTGCGTACCTCAAACAACAACAAATTAATATATATGCTGCTGCGCTCACAGCTTCCGAAAGTTATGCCGAGTGTGATTTCAAGGGATCCTCTGCCATTGTGGTAGGAACGGAGGCCACAGGCTTATCCGAAAATTGGCTGCAGAATTCCGACCAAAACATCATTATTCCGATGCAAGGTGAAATTGATTCCATGAACGTATCGGTATCGGCGGCAATACTTATATTTGAAGCGAAGCGCCAACGCGGATTCTAGCCTATGGAAAAAACTACCCTGTTCTATGTTATTATTGGTATTTTGGTGATTCAGTATCTTATTCACCAACTTTTGGAATTGCTGAATGCCAAGCGTTTTGCCTCTAAGGTTCCAGAAGAACTTTCGGATATTTTTGACGACAACGAATACCAAAAATCGCAGCAATACAAAAGGACCAACTATAGATTCGGGGCGTTCTCCGATGGATTCTCTTTGGTTGCCACACTATCCTTTCTTTGGTTAGGTGGTTTTGAATGGGTAGACCAGTTCACCCGTTCCTTGACCGATGATATCATTTTAATGGCCCTCATATTCTTCGGGCTCATTTTGCTTGGTAGCAGTATTATAGGTCTTCCATTCTCTTATTACCACACCTTTGTAATAGAAGAACGCTATGGTTTCAACAAAACCAGTAAAAAACTGTTTTTTCTGGATAAATTGAAAGCCGCAATCCTAACTTTGGTTTTTGGTGGAGGTGTACTTTCACTTTTCATTCTTTTTTACCAGTGGACCGGGCCCAATTTTTGGATCTATACCTGGATGTTGATCGGTGGGGTGGTGCTCTTTATGAACCTTTTTTACAGCAGACTGATAGTCCCTCTTTTTAACAAACAGACACCCCTAACTGAAGGATCTTTAAAAGATGCCATTGAAAGCTACGCGAAAAAGGTTGGGTTTGAGCTCAAAAACATTTTTGTGATCGATGGATCTAAACGGTCCACCAAGGCCAATGCCTATTTTTCCGGGTTCGGAAAGGAAAAGCGAATCACTTTGTTCGACACCTTGATCAATGACTTAAGTGAAGAAGAAATAGTTGCAGTGTTGGCCCATGAAGTGGGGCATTACAAAAGAAAACATATCATTTTCAACCTGATGGTCTCATTGGCTCTAACAGGCCTTACACTATATGTGCTGGCATTATTTATAAACAATCCTGATATTTCCCTTGCCATTGGTGTATCCATACCCAGTTTTCATGCCGGCTTGGTAGGTTTTGCCCTGCTGTACAGCCCGATTTCCGAAATTACGGGATTGGCCATGAACTATCTGTCACGAAAGTTTGAGTTTCAAGCCGACGACTATGCCAAAAAGACATTCGCCGCCACTCCCTTGGTGACCTCCTTAAAAAAGCTCTCCAAGAACAATCTCAGCAACCTCACGCCCCACCCCGCCTACGTGTTTGTGCACTACTCCCACCCTCCTCTGGTTGAGCGCATTAGAAATTTAAAGGCATAATTTTTGTTGGTTAGCTATAAAGATTGTGGTAACTTTAATATACTATGACGGAGGCTGCTATTGAAAAAGAGAACAAGGAGATTGCGAAGCAGTACAAAGAATTGCTTCGTATCAGCTATCAAACCTTGACCGATGAGGACAAGAAGTTGATACGTTCTGCTTTTGACGTGGCCGTAGATGCGCATAAGGACCAACGGCGAAAGTCTGGAGAGGCCTATATCTTTCACCCTATTGCCGTAGCCAAGATCGTAGCTTCCAAAATTGGCTTGGACGCCGTTTCCATTGCTTCTGCCCTGCTCCATGATGTGGTTGAGGATACTTCGTACACACTTGACGATATAGAGCGCATGTTCGGGGAAACAGTTGCCCGTATCGTGGACGGCCTTACGAAAATCGCCCACTTAAAAAAAGACAAGGACATTAGTCAGCAGGCGGAGAACTTTAGAAAAATGCTCTTGACCTTACATGACGATGTCCGGGTCATCATCATTAAAATTGCGGATCGCTACCACAATATGCTCACCATGGATGCCATGCCGGAGCACAAGCAGGTAAAAATCGCTTCCGAAACACTATACATTTATGCCCCTCTGGCGCACAGAATAGGGCTTTACAATATTAAAACACATCTGGAGGACCTCAGTTTAAAATATACCGAACCCGAGGTGTACCAAGACATTCAGGCCAAAATTGAGGATACGGAGGAGGAACAATTGACCTATATTGAGGATTTCTCCAATATCATCCGAAATTCGTTGGACAAGGAGGGACTCAACTATGATATCAAGGGTCGGATGAAGTCCATTTTTTCCATCCGAAGGAAGATGAAGGCACAGAATGTGGCCTTTGATGAGGTGTATGACAAGTTTGCCATCCGTATCATCTATAAATCGGACCGAAAGAACGAAAAGTTCCTGGCTTGGAAAATCTATTCCATTGTTACCGATCATTTCACCCCAAACCCCATTCGGCTAAGAGATTGGATCACCTCACCCAAATCAACAGGGTACGAAGCACTCCATATCACCGTAATGGGTCCCAAGGGAAAATGGGTGGAAGTCCAGATTAGAAGTGAGCGCATGCACGAGATTGCGGAGAAGGGTTATGCGGCCCATTTTAAATACAAGCACGGCGAACAAAAGGAACAAGGTATTGAGGAGTGGTTGAACCGATTGCAAGAGGCCCTTGAGACTTCCAATGGAAATGCCGTGGATTTTGTGGAGGAGTTTAAACTGAACCTCTACTCCAAAGAAATATTTGTGTTTACGCCCAAAGGAGACCTTAAATCCATGCCAAAGGGCTCCACACCCTTAGATTTTGCCTTTCACATCCATACCGAGGTGGGCATGAAGACCCGTGGCGCCAGGGTCAATGGGAAATTGGTTCCCTTAGGCTCCATGCTGCAGAGCGGCGATCAGGTAGAAATTATTACCTCGGAAAGTGCCAAACCCAATCAAAGCTGGTTGGACTATGCCCAAACGGCGCGGGCAAGGGCCAAAATCAAATCCTCCCTTAGCGAGGAGAAAAAGAGCATTGCCTCAGACGGGAAGGAAATTCTGCGAAGAAAGCTAAAATCCCAGAAAATCACCTTGAACGAGGATACCGTAAATAAGCTGGTAACCTACTTCAAACTAAAAACAAGTCTGGACCTGTTTTACCGGGTAGGTATTGGGGTCATCGACAATGAGAAAATCAAGGATTTTGCCTCTTCATACCATAACGCCTTCCTGAATTTCTTCAAGAATAAAATTAGAAGAAACCCCGCTCCCAAGGATGTGGACAAGGATGAGATCACCACCAAATATGACATGCTCGTATTTGGAAAGGAAGAGGAAAAATTGACCTACAAACTCTCGCAATGTTGTAATCCTATTCCCGGGGACGACGTTTTTGGGTTTGTAAGCGTCAACGATGGGATCAAGGTGCATACCAAAAATTGCCCCAATGCCATTTCCTTGCAGTCCAATTATGCCTACCGTATCATGAGTGCCAAGTGGATAGATTCCACCCAAGAGGTGTTCTCCGCGGACATCCAGATTACCGGGATAGACAATATGGGTTTGGTGAACGAGATTACCAACATCATCTCTGATAACCTTCATGTGAACATGCGGAACCTCAACTTTAGCGCGGACGGCGGCACATTTTCAGGTAAAATCACCTTGGTCGTCAAAAACAACAGCATCCTCAAAAAACTCATCAACCATTTAAAGCAGGTGGAGGGTATTGACAAAGTATCCAGAATTTAATTTTTAGCTGTACCTTTGTCCTTTAGCATTGGTGAGAAGCTATGGGCAACGACAAAAATCAGGAAATTGTAAAGAATGTGTTCACTTCCTTTTTAGAAGAAAAAGGGCATAGAAAAACCCCGGAACGCTACGCTATTCTTCAGGAAATCTATGAAAGTGATGACCATTTTGATGTGGAATCCCTCTACATTAAAATGAAGACAAAAAACTACCGTGTAAGCCGGGCCACTTTGTACAACACCATTGAACTTTTGTTGGATTGCAAGTTGGTTCGTAAACACCAGTTTGGGAAGAACCAGGCGCAATATGAAAAGTCCTATTTTGACCGCCAGCACGATCATGTGATCCTAACGGACACTGGAGAGGTGGTAGAGTTTTGTGACCCTCGCATCCAATCCATCAAAAAAACCATTGAGGAGGTTTTTGATATTAAGATCAGTAACCACTCACTTTACTTTTACGGAACCCGTAACAAAGAAGAAAACCTAACCGAATAACCAACACACTTCATGGTAGATTTATTGCTTGGACTCCAGTGGGGAGACGAGGGAAAGGGAAAGATTGTTGATGTACTTACCAAAGATTATGATATTATAGCCCGTTTTCAAGGAGGTCCCAACGCCGGGCACACCTTGGAATTTGATGGGATAAAGCATGTTTTGCATACCATTCCGTCCGGGATTTTCCATAAAAACGCCATCAACATTGTTGGAAATGGCGTGGTGATCGACCCGGTCATCTTTAAAAAGGAGCTGGACAATCTTGACAAGTTCAATATCGATATTCTATCCAAGCTATTTATCTCCAGAAAGGCACATTTGATCCTTCCTACCCATCGTTTGTTGGATGCCGCCTCCGAAACCGCCAAGGGAAAGGCGAAGATTGGTTCTACCCTTAAGGGCATTGGGCCAACCTATATGGATAAAACCGGCCGTAACGGTATGCGCGTTGGAGATTTGGAGTTTGATACCTGGAAAAAGAAATACCGAACCCTTGCCGATAAGCACGAGGCCATGATAGGATTCTACAATGTGGACATCCAATACGATCTGGCCGAGTTGGAAGCAGAGTTCTACGAAGGTGTGGAAACCTTGAAGAAACTGCGTTTTATAGACAGCGAAGAGTTTATCTTCAAGGCGCAGGATGAAGGCAAAAAGATTTTGGCCGAGGGTGCCCAAGGCTCCCTGTTGGACATTGATTTTGGAACGTATCCCTTTGTCACTTCCAGCAACACTACGGCAGCTGGTGCCTGTACCGGATTGGGTGTGGCACCCAACAAAATTGGACGTGTACTGGGAATTTTCAAGGCCTATACCACCCGTGTGGGCAGTGGCCCCTTCCCTACCGAGCTGTTTGACAAGGATGGAGAGACCATGGGCCGTGTGGGCAACGAATTTGGTGCTACCACGGGAAGACCCCGTAGATGTGGCTGGCTGGATTTGGTAGCTTTAAAATATGCTGTGCAAATTAACGGGGTAACCGAACTGATGATGATGAAAGCGGATGTATTGAGCGGTTTTAAAACTCTAAAAGTGTGTACCGCATACAAATACAAAGGCGAAGAAATTCAGCACCTTCCATACAACATAGAAAGTGAGAACGTCACCCCCGTATATACCGAAATGAAGGGCTGGGCCAAGGATTTGACGCAATTGACCAAGGCAGCAGACCTCCCTCCTGCCCTGAACGACTATATCGCTTTTCTGGAAAAGGAACTGAACGTGCCCATTAAGATTGTTTCGGTTGGGCCTGATCGCGTGCAGACCATTCATAGATAGGATTGCATGTAACATTTTCCATAGTGATCAGTCTTAACCTAAAACTGGACACCATGGATACTTCAACCTCCAAAAAAACAATGACTTTGGGCAATGCCGCCCTAATTGCCGGATTGGGCCTCTTGCTCATGACCTTTACCGTGCCCTTTGCCGAATTTCATATTTTTCCAAAACTAATAGCAGGTGATGCGTTGGAAACGGCGGAGAACATCGGCCGGGAAAAACTACTTTTTACCACCAGTATTTTTTTGCACCTGATCACCCTGCTCTGCGATATTGTGGTGGCCTGGGCACTCTACCTCTTCTTAAAACCGGTAATGCGGTATTTTTCGCTTCTGGTGGCCTGGTTCCGCCTGATCTATACCGCCATGTACCTGGTGGCCCTGGCCAATCTGGTAAAGATGTTGGCATTTGTGCATGCCTATACTGGGAGTGCCGATGTACAACTGGCACAATCCATACAATTGCATATGGACAGTTTTAGATTGGAATGGTCTTTTGGATTATTGATCTTTGGCGTGTACCTCGTTTTATTGGGGTACTTGGTGCTCAAGGCCAGCTATGTACCAAAAGTTTTTGGGATATTGCTCTTAATTGCCGGTTTTGGGTATGTGATCCATACCCTGGGGGCCTTTATAAGTCCGGAAACCAATTTGGACATTTTGTTCTTTACCTTTTTTGGGGAGTTGGTTTTTATGTTCTGGCTGTTGATCAAGGGCCGGAAGTTAAGGGAAACCATACCTGTTTAGAACCAGCTTGTTTTTTCTGTCGCAAGGCCACAATAATGCCCCGGAGGGCAGAGACCACCCCTTGCACCTCCCGTGGGGTGAATACCTCTTCCTCTATATAAAAGAGCATTTCCAGGTTACGGTCCAGCACCTTGGCAAACTCCTGTGGGGAGCCGTATCGTTCCACAATAAAACGGGAGAGTTGTTTCTTTTGGGTTTTGGTCAGCTTTTCAGTTTTCATAAAGCCAAAGAAAGGCACACGCCTATAAATGTTTAATGCCATATATGACAAGTGCTTAAAAAAGTAGGTTTTATCCACCTATAAAGGAAGGTTATCCATATAGAATGAGGTAAATTGTGGATATAAACGTGTTATTGGTTATTTAAGAAACGAACAAATTGGACATTAGAAAAGCAACAGAAACAGATATTGATAAAGTTTGGGAAATATTCTCAAAAGTTATTGAAACAGGAGATACCTATGTATTCAATCCAAATACACCAAAAGCGGACTTAAAAAAACATTGGTTTGCGGATTATATGGAAACATATGTGATTGAAGAAAATGGACAAATACTCGGAACATATATCATTAAACCCAATCAAATTGATTTAGGAAGCCACATTGCAAATTGCAGTTATATGGTGAACCCAAATTCTCACGGAAAAGGAATTGGGAAAAAACTTTGCGAACACTCTCTCAAGATAGCAAAGGAAAATAACTTTGAGGGAATTCAATTCAATATTGTGGTAAGTACAAATAAAGGAGCAGTTGAATTATGGAAAAAATACGGATTTGAAATAATTGGAACTACACCAAAAGGATTTAGACATTCTGAATTAGGATTGGTTGATACTCACATTATGTACAAGGATTTAAATAAATAAAAATTACCTAAAACAATGGCTATAATTGATTGCGGTAGCTGGTTAAGACCATGAACATTTCTTACTTTTAAACGGCTGGATTCCGAACTTGAAAATCCTAACGGATTTGCTAAGCCAGAATCATAGCCGGACCGTTGCATGCAATTCAAAGTAAAAAGGTGGATGACAAGAAAAGAATTTTAAGGGGTTGCGGACTATTAGGAATTTCAATTTCATAGTAAAACTGGCCATAACATCCTGTATGGGCAATAACCGATCAAGCACTTAAATAAGAAGCTGTTTTTAAAATAGAATAACAAGTGAATTCAATAAAAAAAGAAATCACTTTACCTATGGCAATTTGTAAATCAACAATCCAAAACAAGGTTATTTTTTTAACGACTGTTCTCCTATTCTTTTTACCACCGCTCCTGTGGTCGCAAGAAAAAACAACAAAAGATTCGGAATCAACCGAACCATCTATTGAAAATATGCTATCGCAAATCAATACAGAGGTTGATCCTGAATTTGTTTACAATTACGAACAGACAAAATTTGTCCCTCCTCCAGGTAAAACCCTACTTATTATGGGGCAGACGGTTGAAAGCATTTCAGAATATCTTGAGAATTTTCCCAATCGTAAGATTCCAGGTGGCTGGTCGGCCTATTGGGGAATACCGGAGTTTAAAGGGATTGCGGAGTCCCATAAAAACAATACCGGCACCACACAGAACCACCAAATGTTGGTTGATTGGTTTCCCGATACTGTTGTGCACAGTGCCATGTGGATGGTGGGTAAATGGAATATTGCCACCTTTGCAGGTAAGGGCGATTATGACAAGGTCATTAAAAAATACGCGGCTTGGGCAAAATCCACGGACCGACCTATATACCTGAGGATAGGCTATGAATTTGACGGGCCACATAACGAATTGGAACCCGAGAGCTATGTAAAAGCATACCGGCGAATCGTTGATGTGTTAAGAAAAAAAGGAGCAGACAATATTGCCTTTGTTTGGCATTCATACGCTTCCAAACCATTCAAAGACTATAAGTTATCCGAGTGGTATCCCGGGGACAATTACGTGGATTGGGTAGGTATCTCGGTCTTTGGGCATGCCTATGGAAGTGCCGATTTCGGTCCGTATTGTGATAACGTCTTGAACTTTGCCAAAGAACATGGGAAACCAGTAATGATTGCAGAATCGAGCCCGGTCAAAGGCATTGATAAAGAAAATATTGAGGTCTGGAATCAGTGGTTTGTGAATTTTTTCAGTTTCATCTATAACAAGAATATCAAGGCAGTTAGCTTTATAAACGAAAACTGGCAAAAGTTGTCCATTCCAGGCATTCAGCATTGGAAAGATGCACGTCTTTATACGAATGAAAAAATATCGGAAGCCTGGTTCCAAGAAACCAATAAAGAACGTTATTTGAAGCGATCACCCGAACTCTTTGAGCAATTGGGGTACCCAAAGCACTAATATTAAAAACTCATACTAAAGTGTTCTACTAAAAAAGTCGCTAACATTGGCTTTAACATCAACTAAAACGTGCAACATGAATCTAGACAATAAAATCTTTGTAACGACCGAAAACAAAAGTGGGTTGTCCTCAGATAAAACCATTTTCCATTATTTTCAAAACGGCGCAACAATCACCGCAAAGTACAAAGGAGGGGCAATATTGGAGGGGCATATCATTGGAAAGCAGGCCCAAGATTCAAAAATAGAACTCTTGTACCAATGTCTTACAACCGATGGAGAATTGAAAGCCGGACATTCAAAAGGTACTGTTTCAAAGACCGAAAACGGAAAACTCAAATTGGAATTTGACTGGAACTGGCTGAATGGGGATTTATCCGGTGGAAAATCGGAATATATGGAGCTGGACTAAAAACGGACCACGGTACAATGGACATCCAATACGGGTTTGAACCAATACTCAAAACCGTTTTTTGTTCAGTTCATTTCGTTATCAATAAGTAGTTGTTACAGGTCTGTGATGGGTCGTCTAAAAAACCTTAACCGACCCCAAATTTCCGTAACTTTAAGAAGTCAAAACCCTAATCCTGCCTTCAAAACATCAAGCGCTACGGGTCAAATACAAACTCATGACTTCCAACCAAAAAAAAGGTGTAAAAAGTACAATCTTCGGCATTATTGTTTTGAGTTTTTTTGCTTGCGGTGATATAGCAAAGAAAGAGCAGGATATCAAGGTTCCCAAACAGGAACCGACCAATTGGAAACGTATTGGCCCCGGTGGAGGTGGCTCTACATTTGTTCCAACCTTTTCATATGCAGATGAGAAAGATTTTATGATTCGTTGCGATATGACAGGTGCATATCATACCCAAGATGGCGGTAAATCCTATGCCCAAATCAATTATCCCAACGGATCATATTCCTTTGCATATGACCCAAGCGACCCCAAGGTGCAATTTATTGGGTCAAATACGCTCAATAAATCCATAGACGGCGGAAAAACCTGGAAAAGAATCTATCCTTTTGAGGAGGATATCATACAAGAATCTTTCAGCGGAGACCATGCCAGCTTTACCCTAGCGGTCAAAGAAAGTTCGCTGTTCAACATCTATGATGATACAACAGTTTCCCAATCCCATAGTCCAACAGTAACAAACATTAAAGTAGACCCCAATGATTCCAATACCATTTACTTTAGTTTGGAAAATTTCCTTTTTCATTCACAAGATGGTGGAAAGGATTGGAAAAGATTGGAGTTGGATGGAAACATAGATTTTATCTTCACAAATACCAAGGAACTCAAGCAAGAGGTTCTAGCCTTTACAGCTTCTGGTGTAAATTCTATAAACAAGGAATCCTTGAAGATAACCTCTTTTGAATATCCAGAACCCATGAAACCGGCTTTTTCAATAACGGGGGGCAACATTGCAAATGAAGGCAGGTCTATTTTTTACGGATTGCACAACAAGGAACCCGATCGGGATTTAGGAAAATTGGCACCAACTGCACTTTGGATATCCAGTGATCATGGAAGAACTTGGCAACAGGACAACAGCGTCCTAATCACCAACAAAGGGAATGCGTTACCTACGTATGCCACCCTGGCCGCTGCTGAGAACGACGCCCAAAACGTATATATCGTATCCAACAGCTATGAGGAAAGGAAGGATGACGGAACAAATGCGATTTGGTTTGGAGCCCTAAAATCATCTGATTCGGGCAATTCTTGGCAATGGGTGTGGAAAGCTGGTGGTGGATCTGGTGAATACGGGGTGAGAGATGGTAAGGATGCCTCAAATCTTGAAGATGCCTGGGTACAGAAAGCTTTTGGCAATGATTTTATTCGATTGATTGATGTAGGTGTGGCCCCTAATGATGGCGATGTGGCCATAGTAACCGATTGGTACCGAAGTATGAAAACTGTGAATGGTGGGGAAAGCTGGGAGACCATATATTCCACGAAGGCAAAGGATGGGACTTACCGCTCAAATGGACTGGATGTAACAACTTCCTATGGTGTACATTTTGACCCAATGGACACATCACATATTGCTGTTAGTTATACAGATATCGGATATCACCATTCCTTTGATCAAGGAAAAAGTTGGTCAAGATCTACTAATGGAATCCCTGTTGAGTGGCAAAACACCTGTTATTGGATGGTATTTGATCCCGATGTAAAAAACAAACTATGGTCCGTTTGGTCATCTTTACATGACTTTCCCAGGGGGAAAATGACACGAAATCCCAAATGGAGGGATTATGCTAGAGGAGGTGTTGCAGTGTCTACCGACGGAGGTCGGTCTTGGACTCCAACGAATGGGGGTATGAACTTCGATTCTCCCACCACCTCAATAGTTTTAGACCCAAACTCCCCAAGCGGCAACAGAACACTTTATGTAGCCGTTTATGGCAAAGGCGTTTTTAAATCAATAGATGATGGTAAAAATTGGAAGCTGCACAACAATGGTATAAAAGGAAGCCTTGCTGCCTTTGAACTTACCCTATTGCCCAACGGAACCTTGTATTTAATCACAAGTCCAACTCCACAGCATCTTAACGGAGCATTGGGAAGGGAGGTTTTTATGGGTGCCGTATACAAGTCAACCGATGGAGCCCATTCTTGGACAAATGTCGACCTAGGTGAAAAGACCTTGTTCCCAAATGGCATGACATATGATCCGGAGAATCCTGACCGACTCTATTTGGGTTCATGGTCTGATATCAGTTTGAGCGATATGGTGGGCCGGAAAATAGCCGAGGCAACTGGGGGCAACAACCCAATTGATTTGGATGGAGGTATTCTTATGTCTGAAGACGGCGGAACTACTTGGAAGCGTATTTTCGATAAAAACTATTATGTTTATGATGTTACCGTGGACAAATACAGATCTGGCAGGATTTATTGCAATACTTTCAATCAAGGGGCATATATGAGCGAAGACTATGGCAACACCTGGCAAAAGTTAAGGGACTATGACTTTCATTGGGGACATCGGGTAATTGTTGATGAAAATAACACGGAAAACGTGTTCCTCACCACATTTGGGTCCAGTGTTTGGCACGGTAAACCGGTAACGGATTAAGATAATTAAACAAAACCTGATTGATCAGACAAAGGATGAGCAAATTAAAGTCATGGCAAGAACCATAGGAATTGTTGCACTAAATTAAACCGATTATGGCATCAAAAAAATACGTGGCAAGTGGACAAGGGGAAAACTACAATTATTCACAGGATCACTGTTTTGTCAAAGTCTCATCCAGAGATACCAATGGAGAATTATGTCTGGTTGAAGATACCATCAAACCGGGATTTCACTTAAAAAGACATCATCACAAGATAATGACAGAAGTGTTCTATATGCTTGAAGGTGAAATGGAATTGATTTTCGATGATCAACCAATCGTTTTGCACGAAGGGGATACGATCACCGTACCCCCCAATGTATGGCATGAGGCTAAATGCGCGCAGGGTGGTAAAATGCTTACCATTTTCAAAAATGGGCAGTTCGATGTTTTTTTGGAACAGCTTTCAAAGATGACACCAGATGATTTTACAAATAATCAGTTGATGAAGTCTGTGTCGAATAAATTTGACATTTACGAGGAGTGAAACCAAGTATAAAAAAACGTATTGTGTTTGCTAATCCAACATTATAAGTATGGAAAAAATTATTACTTCCCTTTTCGATGAATTCATTGAAATCCGCTATGTAGCCCTATACAGGGGTGATGAACTTGTTTATAGGCAAAGGCAGGATACCTCTGACAGTTCATCTGGAGAGACAGACAAGTACGAAGAACTATTGGTAAATCCAACCTTGCTCAAATTGACCAGTCAAAGGGGAAATATCGATTGCGGAGGACTAAATCACTTGATTATTGGGTATGGAAATTTCTATCAGGTTGTGAAATCAATGCCCGATGGACATATTTCCATATGTGTTGAACTAACATCGGACCTAAACAAGTTACCCCATACTATTTTTGATTATTTGAACAAAAAGTTTCCAAGTCTTTTGAAAGTGTAAAGACATAGACAACACTGATACTGTTTTAACTGAAAGTGATCCGTTGTTAGATAGCGCCAAAATCGAATAAAAGCAAAACGGGCGGCTTCTGATTGAAATTATCCCGATAAGTACCACGAGTATAAATAAAACCAAAGACAACATGAAAAAACCCAAAAGAGCATTGATGCACCTAATCGCGCCAGTTATTTTAATCCTCACCCTATTCATTTTCTCCTGTTCCGATTCCGACACCTCGGCAAACATCGAACTTTCTTTCCCATCAGAACATTATGATGCCGCCTTGGACGGAAGATTGATTGTATTGATTTCGGAACAAAATGAGACCGAACCCCGATTTCAACTTAGGGATGATTCCAAAACCTGCCAGGGCTTTGGGATGGATGTTACCGACTGGAAACCCAATGAGCCGCTGAAATTTGATATGGAAGCGTTCGGATATCCTATTCATAGTTTTAAAGATCTACCGTCAGGTGAGTTTTTTGTCCAAGTCCTGTTTCACAAATACGAAACCTTCAACCGAGCGGATGGACATGTTGTAAAATTACCCATGGATAGAGGGGAAGGACAACAATGGAACCGGGCGCCAGGCAATCTTTACTCCACACCCCAAAAAATCTCCATAGTCAATGGGAAGTTCCCTGAACTTACCCTAAAACTTGACCAGAAAATACCTCCAATTGCTGAACCTGAGGACACAAAATATGTGAAGCACATAAAAATCAAAAGCAAGATGTTGAGTGATTTCTGGGGAAGGGATATGTACTTGGGAGCTCATGTATTGTTGCCTGAAGGATGGGAAACCCATCCTGATGTTACATACCCTTTGGCAATCATGCACGGGCATTTTCCCAGTGATTTTGGGGGATTTCGAACGACTCCACCCGACCCAAATCTTGAGTCGGACTTTAGCGAGCGATTTAATGTTGAGGGGTATAATCGCATTGTACAACAGGAGGCCTATGATTTTTATAAAACCTGGACAGGTCCCGATTTCCCAAGGGTTATCGCAATCAAAATCCAACATCCCACTCCTTACTATGATGATTCTTACGCCGTTAACAGTGCCGCCCAAGGCCCTTACGGTGATGCAATCACTTATGAACTCATCCCGTATATCGAGAAGCAGTTTAGAGGTATAGGAGAGGGTTGGTCCCGTTTTGTGTACGGAGGAAGTACCGGTGGATGGGAGGCTCTTGCGGTCCAGGTAAAATATCCCAAGGAATACGGGATGTGTTTTGCTGCTTGCCCGGACCCGATTGATTTTAGAGCCTATTGTCTAGTAAATATTTACGAAGATGAGAATGCATACTACAAGGAGGGAACATTCAGAAAAACGCTGGTCGCAGGGCATAGGGACAATTTGGGGAATGTGGATGCTACTTTGCGGGATATGAATTATCGCGAATTGGTATTGGGTACCAAAGGTCGGTCGGGACAGCAATGGGATATTTGGGAAGCTACGTATTCGCCAGTGGATGAAGAGGGCTATCCCAAAAGAATCTGGGACCGCCTAACTGGGAAAATAGACAGGGAGGTTGCCGATTACTGGAAAGAAAACTATGATCTCGCCTATATTTTAAAAAGAGACTGGGCAAAACATGGTAATGACTGGGCAAATAAAATTCACTTGTATTGTGGCGATATGGATAATTATTACCTCAACAATGCGGTATATCTTGCCGAGGAAATCCTATCCGAAACCAGTGCTCCCTATTACAATGGTGAGGTTGACTATGGGGATCGGGCGGAACACTGTTGGAACGGTGATCATGAAAACGGAAACCATATTAGTCGGTTGCGGTATCATCGTATGTTCATTAAAAAATATGTAGAGAAGTTACATACCGTGGCCCCAAAGGGTGCCGACTTAAAAAGTTGGAGATATTAATTTTCTTTCTTCTAAATAAAGTTATAAGGGATTTTCCGTCCAAGCGAAAGCCCAGCAACGGAGTATGCCGGATGAAGGCACGAAATACATTCAAATAACGAAATGAAAAAAGGAATCATAGTACTTGGAAGCTCAAATAGTAAGGGGAACACTCAAAAAATCTGTTCCTATGTCAGTACCTTAACCGACTATCCAATAATAGATTTAAAACAAAAAAACATTGCTGAATTCGATTATGAGTTCCGCAATAGAAATGATGATTTTCATCCATTGATACAAGAAATAGTGGACAACTACGAACTAATCATTTTTGCAACCCCTGTTTATTGGTACAACATGAGCGGAATTATGAAAACCTTTTTTGATAGAATTTCAGATTGCCTAAAAATAGAAAAAGATACCGGGCGGAAGTTAAGAGGGATGCATATGGCGGTAATCAGTTGTGGTTCAGACAAAAACCTAAAGCATGGATTCTATATGCCGTTTACAGAAACAGCAGCCTATTTAGGGATGAACTATTTGTCAGATATACATTGTTGGATTGAAAATGGTTCAATCCCTGAGGTGGTCCAAAAGGAACTAAACGATTTCTCAAAGAGCCTTATACAATGATAGATACCAAAAAATATCTTCAAAGAATAAATTATGCCCAACCCATAAAAGTAACAAGG
The DNA here is from genome assembly GCF_900129665.1 of Flagellimonas flava. Taxonomy (GTDB): domain Bacteria; phylum Bacteroidota; class Bacteroidia; order Flavobacteriales; family Flavobacteriaceae; genus Flagellimonas; species Flagellimonas flava. The sequence goes on along the minus strand of NZ_FQWL01000001.1, from coordinate 202,506 downwards.
GATACGCTCTTCCAACTTCAAAGAGCACACCTATTAAGCGTTCCCTTTGAAAACTTGGATATCCACTATGGTATACCAATCACATTGGACACCAATAGTTTTTTTTATAAAATCGTTGAAAGTGGACGCGGTGGATTTTGTTATGAACTTAATGGTCTTTTTAATCAATTGCTGAATGAGCTTGGCTTCAAATCAAGACTGATTTCCGCTCGGACTTATGGAAAAGACAATTCCTATAGCCCTGAATATGACCATTTGGTGTTGTTGGTCACTTTGGAAAACCAAGATTTTTTGGTTGATGTTGGTTTTGGTAAATTTTCTCTTCATCCACTACCGATAACCTTTGGCGAAGTAATATCCGACAGGTACGGACAATTTAGTTTTGACCATTACAACTCCTCCTATATACGAGTCAATGAAATTCAAAACGATTTGGTCTCCCCTCAATATATATTTTCCACTCAGGAAAGGGAGCTAATAGAATTTAAAGCCCGCTGCAAGTACCATCAAAGTTGCAAGGAATCCCACTTTACCCAAAAAAAGGTGATTTCAATTGCCAAAGAAAATGGTAGGGTCACCTTGAACAATACGCAGTTGAAAATTTCACAATCGGGAAAAGAACGGCTTATCGAATTTAATGAAGAAGAGTTTGAATCTAAATTAAAGGAATATTTTCACATTGAATTAGGAACAAATGATAGTAAGAATCTGGGAAGGACAAACTAGGTTGGAGCACTCGGAGGTGTATGCCAAAATTATTGAAGAACGGGACATCCCCGATTACAAAAAAACAAAAGGCTTTGTGAAACTTTCGTTTCTTAAGCGCGATAAGGGCGGGGTCACATATTTTAGACTATTAACCTATTGGACCGATTTAGCCACAATTGCGAACTTCACCGGACCAAATTTGGAAGAAGCCAAATACTATGAAGATGATAGGCAATATTTAATAGATTTCCCTGGAACTGTTAGCCATTATTCGGTGTTTGCAGAATAAGTCCAAAATATTTCTACAATTTGTGATGTATTACCGGTCAAATTCCGACCCAGCCGCTTAGGGCTATTTAATAATCTTATATTTATAACAGCAACATGGGGCAACACATACCGTTCTGATGCTCCGGTCAAATCCTAGTTTTCCACAATGAACGATGCTGAATACTTCTCCCATTTATATGATATAGCGAGTCATCTGAACAAAGAGTTTTCGCTGCATTCAGCCTTGCGCAAATCACTGGAGAAGACAGCTGAAATTTTAGCCATGGACACGGGTTGGATTTGGCTTACGGAGCCCGACAATAAGTCGGTATACCTAGCTGTCTCTCACAATCTGCCGCCAGCACTGGGTAATCATCCCGAACGCCTCTCAGGATGGTGCTACTGCATCAAACAGTACTTGTCCGACGATATGGACCAGGCGATGAACATCAGTGAAATTGCTTGCTCGAGATTGCGGGATATCAGCTCGGGCACCAACGGACTCAAGTACCACGCCACAATTCCAATTATCATGGATAGACAAAAAGTGGGACTCATCAACTTGCTAAGCAAGGAAACCCGGATGCTCGAGGCTAAAGAACTCACCATCCTAAATACCATTGGTGAATTGGTGGGTACCGCCATACAGCGCACCCGGCTGCAGCAGTCCCTAAATCCTGTAATTCCAAACCCTGCAAGCGCTACTATGGAGCGCGTATCCAAGACCGTGTTCTTTCCAAAACTGGAGGTTATAATTTCCTGTTTGGAAAGTGCAAAGAGTGACGAGGCACTTCAAAAAACAAGAGAGCTACAAAAAGATTTAAGTCAACTCCTCAAAGAGACGGCATCCGCTGATCGTACTGAAACATCATCAAAGGAGTTTGCCTATCCAGAAATGCCCATTACCAAACGCGAGCTGGAGGTATTAAAATTGATCAAGGAAGGGCTTACCAATAAACAGATCGGTGAGCAATTATACATTGCGGAACGTACGGTTAAATTCCATATCACCTCCCTCCTTTCCAAACTGAATGCAACCAATAGAACCGAGGCCGTTGACATTGGTCTAAAAAGGGGCCTTTTTAGCATTTAACTTTAGCTATTCTACAGTACACTATACTTTAGTACAGGTATCTTTCTGTACCTAGGGTCGTTTTTTAGCCCATTTGCAGTTTAGACCTTTGTTGGGAACCAAAAAGTAAACAGTATGACACAAAGTATATATTTGGAACACGCCAATATTACCGTCCAAAATCTTCAGGAAGCCATACGGTTCTTCCAGACCGCTTTTCCCCATTTTAAAGTCAGGGGTGGAGGAAATGGTACCAGAGAATGGGTACATCTAGGCGACGACCATACCTATGTTGCTCTAAATCAGGCCAGAGTAAGCGACATAAGGCCAGAAAAAGACTATGATAAAGCTGGAATCAACCACATTGGCTTTGTAGTTCCCAATGTGGAGGAAATAGCCAATAACCTTTTGAGCAACGGCTACAAAAGGGATTTTCCGAAGGAAACGGAACAGTTTAGGATTCGCGATTATTTCGCCGATGCCGATGGCAATCAGTACGAATTTGTACAGTACTTAAGCGAAGTACCTGAGGAAAAAAACAGCTACGCAACTGCAACCTAAAGCAAAAATCAAAAAAGCGTCTTCAGACATGATAATAATAAAAGCGGTTTGGGTGGATACCCAAACCGCTTCTTCGTTAAATTAAAGTATATTGTAAACTGAAGCATGACCAGCAGTTGGCAGGTTACATCATAAAATCCAAACATGACATACAGATCACTGGGTTAGGTCAGACAATTCAAGATTTGACCCCATCTCCAATCATCAAAAAACGTAATCCATGAAACAAAGCATACTTTTATCAATCACCTTAATCGCACTGTTCTCTGCAAGTTGCCAACAAAAAAAGAAAACCCACGCTGATACGCCACTTGAAAAATATGTGGACTCCTTATTTCAGTCAAGTATTGATAGTGCTCAAATAGCCGGTGGATCGCTAATCGTGTTTCAAGAAAACAAGACGCTTTTGAAAAAAGCCTATGGTATGGCCAGTCTGGAACTTTCAGTTCCCATGCCCGTTGATGGGCAATTCGAAATAGGCTCTGTCACCAAGCAGTTTACAGCAGCGGCCATCCTAAAATTGGTTGAGGCCAAAAAACTTGCCTTGAACGATGATTTCACGGATTACCTAGGCTTTGATACCAAAGGGAGAGCAGTTACCATCGCCAACTTATTGAACCATACCTCTGGTATTCCCAGTTATACGGAGATTCCCGAGTTTTGGGATTTATCCATACAACAGCAGCCAAGGGATACCTTGGTGCGATTGGTAGAAGCAAACGAGTTTTTATTCGAACCCAATGAAGCGCTCATATACAATAACTCCGCTTATTTTTTTCTGGGCCTGATCATAGAAAAAGTTAGCGGAAAAAGTTATGAGGAATTTTTAAAACAAGAATTGTTTGAACCCTTGGGTATGGAGAACACCAGCTACTGTTCAACAAGTGAGGTGGTTAAAAACAAGGTCTACGGTTACAACTATACACCTGATGGACTTCAGCAAAAACCCTATTTGAATCATACCTGGCCCTACGCCGCAGGTTCTCTTTGCAGTACCGCCGGAGATTTATTGATTTGGATGAGGGCCTTACATACAGGAAAAGTATTGACAAAACCCATGTACCAATCGTTGATTACTCCGGATCGGTTAGGAGATGGCACTCCGGTTAGCTATGCCAAAGGGTTGGTTAATTTTTTGGATAATGGACACCGTGAAATTGCCCATGGGGGTGGAATAAACGGGTTCCTATCAGAAACAAGATATTTCCCAGATGAAGATTTATATATCATTTGTTTGGTAAACACTACAGGACCTCATGGAGGGAACTTTTTTGCCGATGAAGTAACCTGGAAGCTATTGGAGCGAAAAGAGTTCGATATTGTTGAAGCAGATAGTGATTTTAGTGCTATCGAAGGAACCTATACAGGGCTGATAAGAGGTGCCACCCAATCGCTTGAGATTCAATCTTCCCAAGACGGGCCAACCATTCAATATTTAGGCCAGGAAAGCATTGATACACTAAAAACCTATATTGGAAACAATACCTGGATGAAAGGTAATAACCGAATCACTATAGAGCATAACCAGTATCGCGAAGACAATGTGTATAATTACTATATCCTGAAAAAAGAAAACAACTAATACCATAGCCGTTCGCTACCTATTGACTTATAAATCGTTACTACAAACCTATGCAGACTGTAGACCTGGGCCGCCGCTCATACACACTGGTACAAAATTTTAAAAATGACCCGGAATTACGCCGTAGTTTCAACGAATTGACGGAAACAACCTTTGATTTTAACTTTGAAGATTGGTATCAAAAAGGGTTTTGGGACGACAATTATATTCCCTATGCACTGCTACATAAAAACAAAATAGTTTCAAATGTTTCAGTTACAAAAATTGATTTTGTTATTGAAAATCAGCGAAAATCGGGTATTCAAATTGGCACTGTAATGACAGATCCCGATTACCGTCGTTTAGGTCTGAGCAGGTTCCTGCTGCAATGGGTCATTAGCCAGTGGAAAGATAACTCAGATTTTGTCTACCTTTTTGCCAACGATAGTGTTCTTGATTTCTATCCTAAATTCAATTTTGGAATAGTTGAAGAACATCAGCATTCCATCCAAGTAAACCCTTCAGGAAAAATGCCACCTTTAAAAAGGCTTGACCTAGACAAAAAAGAGGATAGGGAATTACTTATGAATGCCATTAGAACGTCCATTGCGATAGCAAAGGTTTCTGCTAGGGAGAATCTCTCCCTTATTATGTTTTATTGCTTGTGGTTAAAGAAAAACAGCATTTACCATCTTACCGAACTTGATACCGTTGTTATTGCTGATTTTCAAGGTGATACCCTGCACTTGGATGATGTGTTTTCTGGAACCACCATTCAATTAACCTCGGTAATTTCATCAATTGTCAACACATCCATAAAAAAGGTAGTATTGGGATTTACCCCCCTAGATGACATAGGTTATGAAAGAAGTCCCTTAAAATCGGCAGATACTTTGTTTGTCCTCAAGGACAATATCGATTACTTCAATAATGTCAAATGGCGGTTTCCGGTATTATCCCATGCCTGATATGAAAGTGGTTCAACTTAATAAAACATAATAAATGATACGTATCATCTATAACTGGAAGGTAGCACCTGAAAAAAAAGACCGCTTCGTGCAAACTTGGAAAAGCACAACCAATAGAATACATGAGGAAGTAACAGGTGCCAGGGGTAGCTTTATGCTCCAGAATGAAGGGAACCCTGAACAAATAAAGACCATTGCAAGGTGGGATACCCTCAGTGATTGGGAAAAGTTTTGGCAGGATAGCAAAACCAGTCAAATGCAATCCATGCATGAGCTAGGTGAACGAATCTCTGTAGAAATTTTTAGGGAGATTGACGACTTTACAAAGTGATTAAACATGACAGTAGGGATATTCGGTTTTTGGACTGAAACATATTTTGTAGGTTTGACCACATGTGGTAGTTCGAGTACTATAATACATCTGCATGTTTACCCAGTGCTAAAAAGAGCGAATGGATATTAAACTTCAAACCCAAAGATTGCTCCTAAGTCCAATTTCTTTATCGGATTTGGAAAAAATACACGAATTACATTCCCTACCTGAAACGGACAGGTACAATACACTCGGGATTCCGGAAAGCATAGTCCAAACGGAGGAACTCATCAAAGGGTGGATTGAAAAGAATACGAACGGGGATGCCAATTGTTTCACTTTAAAAATAGCACATGTCGAAAGTCAAGAATTTATTGGGTTGATCGCTTTAAACCTGGGTGCACCCAAATTCAAGATAGGTGAGGTGTGGTACAAGCTCCATTCGGATTTTTGGAAAAAAGGATATGCCACGGAAGCGCTGAATAAAATTTTGGAGTTTGGATTTCGCAAACTTGGGCTTCATCGCATTGAGGCGGGTTGCGCGGTGGAAAATCTTGGAAGTATAAGGGTTTTGGAAAAAGTAGGAATGACCAGGGAAGGAAGAAAGCGACAAGTACTCCCATTAAAACAGGGATGGTCAGATAATTTCCATTACGCCATATTGGAGTCGGACTTTAAAAACATATCAGGCTAGTCTCCACATAAATCAAACAATATCACCCCAATTATTTAACAACAATTTACCACGTTTACCCACAATCGTGCAGCCAAAGTTTTATAGTTTTCTTGTTAACCAAGAAATAAGGCGTGACCATACCGAAAGTCTATCTGGGAGTTTTTACCTTTTTGTTTGTTTTCGGGAACCCTAATTGGATTCTTGGTCAAGAAAAGGCAGTTATCATAAAGGGTAAGGTCCAAAGTCTTACCAATGATGTTTCCAATGTCCTGGTTGTTAATCTAAACTCAAAAAAATCAACGATCACAGATGCCCAGGGTGATTTCAATTTGGAGGTGAAATTGGGAGACACCATCCAAATAAGTGCTGTTCAGTATCTGACAAAGGAAATCACAATTACAGAAACTATTTTAGGCCAAATGTCGGTGATCATCAATGTGGTGGATAATATTGTCCAATTAAACGAAGTCACGCTCACTCCCTATAACCTATCCGGAAAATTGATTCTCGATGCTCCAAAACTAGGTATTAAACCTCTAGTTGATGCTTCGGAATTGGGGCTGCCAAATGCCAATTTAAGTATCATGACCCAAAGTGAAAGACTTCTTTTGGAGGCAGATAGAGGTAAATATGCCAGGTTTATGACAGCGGAGGAGAAGACCAAGGAAGTTAATATTTTAAATTACCTCACCATTGGAGTCATTCTAAATCCCCATAAAATCATCAACAGAATTTCCGGTAGGACCAAGTTATTTGAAGATATGGTAGCGAGAGAAGAAAATCTGGTAATCGAAAAGAAAATCCTCTCCATATTCTCAAAAAGAACAATGTCGGAAAATTTTGCTATTCCGAAGGAAAATATTGATGGATTTTTAACCTATTGCCTATCCCAAAAAGATTTTTCTGAACTATCCAATTTAGATGATATGGCTGGGGTTTGGGAGTACCTTAAAACAAAGAGTGAAGCATACAAAGAAAAAGATTCTATAAAGAAATAGGCGCAAACTGGCAATCTCCACGACCAAGAGTGTTTGCCAAACAAGAATAAATCCGCTAAAAACTGGAATAAATACTACCTCCTTTCCCGAGATCAACCTTCTATCTTGCCATTCCGTAATAAGTCTTGATACAAATGAATGGATTCACCCTTAACACAGGAACGGTTATGCCCTCCGTTGGACTTGGTGTACTTTTCGCCAAGGATAATGGCGAAGTTGAAGAAGCTGTGCTTTCAGCACTTCAGACAGGATATCGAAAAATTGACACTGCTTCGGCCTATAAAAACGAGCTGGGAGTAGGAAAAGCTATTCTGGAAAGTGATGTTCCAAGGAAGAACATTTTCTTGACCTCCAAAGTTTGGAATACCGAACAAGGATATGACTCAACTCTAGAAGCCTTCGATAAAAGTCTCAAACGTCTACAGACCAACTATCTGGATTTATATTTGATTCACTGGCCAGTAAAATCCAAATACGTAGAAACCTATAAAGCCCTTGAAAAATTATACAACGACGGAAGGGCAAAAGCTATCGGTGTCTGCAATTTTAACGTTGCGCAATTAGAAAATCTAATGCAAAACTCCAATATAATTCCATCTTTGAACCAGGTGGAAATGCACCCCCATTTGGGTCAAATAGAACTATTGACCTTTGCAAAAAAACATGGGATTCAACTGGAAGCATGGAGGCCAATCATGATGGGTGAGGTTTCCAAAATTCCAGAATTATTAAGCATTGGACATACCCACAACAAGTCAGCGGTTCAGATAGCATTGCGCTGGCAATTGCAAAGAGGAGTGGCCGTTATTCCAAAGTCCACTAATTCTAAACGGATTGCCGAAAATTTTAATCTTTTTGACTTTGAACTCTCACCTTTAGAAATGGAACTTATCGAAAGCTTAAACCAAAATAGACAACTGGGAGAAGATCTTTCGCATTTAGAGTAGCTTATATATTGCAATAAAAGGCTGGTCTAGAGCATTGTCTTCAAAAGGATTTTTATCTATTTTTCTCGCCCATAAAAACATTCGATTCAATGACATTAAGTCCCTTTAAAGAACTAGCTGTCCGCTACCTCCAAAAATATGCAGAGAAAGATTTAGGGGCCATCAAGGGCATGTTTGCGGATGACATCGTCCTCCGTGATTGGAAAATTAGGGTCGAGGGTAAGAATATTGCCCTAAAAGAAACCCAAAAGAACTTTGATGCGGCCGATTCCTTGGTCATAGAAATACTTTCCACTTATGAAGATGAGAATACGGTAGCTGCCGAGCTGAAAATCATCGTGAATGAGTCCGAGGAACTATATGTAGTGGACGTAATTACATTTAACAACTCAGGAAAAATAGCTTCCATTAGGGCCTATCTTGGCAGAGGTGATAACTAGGGTGCTAACAAGGTCTGCTTTTCTCCTACTGTTCACACCAAATTCTAAAACACAAAAAACCTGACGATTCCGGAGGAACAGCCAGGTCTTAAATCGTATTATCAAGCTTTATACGAACTTAAAAATCAGTAGAAGTAGCCCAGTCATAACAGGTAGTGCCAAAAGCAGTCCCACAAAAAACAAGGTTGCTTCCCATCCGACTTTTTTATTGGCGTCCATATTACTCAAAAAGGACATTTTGTTTCCATTCCTGTTCTGTGTTGCTCCAAGTTCAAAAAACAAGGAGTTCTTCTCAATTGCTTTTCTCATAGTTTGCAGTTTTTATTACGATACAAACATAGCTTGGGGCTATTGCCCATTAAACCACAAAATTTGCAGAAAACTGTGCTCATTTACCCCAAAAGAATACCTCTTGGCCACCTGAATTAAAGGTCTTTTGCCTCCATTTTCTTTATACCTAACACTAGAAATAGGAAAGTGTTATTCTACGGATAGCGCTCCAGAAAACGACCAAACCGGCCAGGGGTAAGAACTTCCCAAATAGAGGCTACGGTCCATCCTACCGACATGTGCGCATTGAGATAGCCTTTACCATTTGCTCCATAATCCCAGACGGTATGTTGAATAATTTCCGGCATATAGCCTACCTTACCAACACCCACCATATGTCCTTCATAGGGCAACATTTGGTCCTTTATCGATGAGGTAATCACCTTGGCCATCTCCGAAAATCGTGGTTCATCTGTTTCACGGGCCAACCATTCCAACACATGCGGAAAATCAAATGCCCAAACATCGATATGGTTATTTTCGGTGGATACATTCCCCCAACCCCTGGTCTTGAGGTTGGTTCTGCCCAACAAACTTTCTTTTGGAAAGGGGACATCCCATAGATAATACCAACTCAATCCAAAGTAAGCCGCTTCCTTGGCTAGGGATACATACTTTTGCCTGGATGCGTCATCAGCGGCCAAGGCCAAATGGTAAAAGGATACCGCAGCTATGGCCGCGGCTTCTTTATCTTCACAATTGGCATCCAAGGTAGAGGAAAAATAATCCGATTGTTCAATAATGTTCTTTTCCGCATAACTTCCTGCCATCACCGCGGCTTTCATAAATTCCGGTTCGTTAAAATACCTGGCCGCCATCACCATCGGGGTGATGATACTCTGAGTGCTGCCCGTTGAATTGTCCAAAACCTTAAAATTCGCATCAAATTTCCTTGGAAATCCACCCGTTTTGTCCTGAAGTTCCACTAGGCGGTGCATCAAAGTTTTTATTTGTTGCTCCAACGTAGCCCGTTGAATACCTTGCCGCTTGTCAAAATCCAAAAGGAAAAGAAGGTTCTTAAGGCCTTCGCTTTGTTTTCTTAAGGTATATACATCTTCCGCATTGGTCCCATATACCAACTCCCTAATCAATCCAGTGTAGGTAAACCCATTGGCATAGTAAGAGTCCAACACTTTTCTGGCCAAAGCTATATGTTCCGAATTGTTTTGTTGCACCCCATATTCCAATAAATTGTAGGCATTAGCGAAAGTCTTACCACAAAAGCCAACGGAGAGCACCCCGGTGTTTTCGCAGGTTTTGGTATCGAACCAAAGTCCGGCGAACCCTTTTAAATCTTTTGTTTCGGCATAACTCTCATAAAAGTAATTGCTAAGGACTTCCTTGATTTGGATATCAGTTTTAGTGTTTTCGACCTGACTCGGCTTATAATGATCATAAGTGGTTTCCCAGGTGTTTTTGACCATATCCGAAAAGCGCTCAGCCTTTCCAAAACTTACCGTCCAACTTACTTTGAGTTTTTCTCCTTTCTTCAATGGATAAAATGCCATCCATTTGGGATTCAATTTTAATTTGGACTGATACGAACTAGGACTTTCCAGAAACGGAAAATTACCCCTCAAAAGTGTTTGCTGGTTACTTCCTTTGCCAATCCCAAGGCTGCCTATATCCGTAAGCAATTTGATATTTCCTTGCATGGATTCAGGTTTTTCATCCCGTAAGAGGGAATCCCTACGTTCCAGTTTTACCCATTGGCCATTGTTAGGGTTATACCCAACCGCCAAAGGTGCGCTAAGTCGGTCTTCCCGAAATGACCAGAAATCTGCGGTTTTAAAGGATGGAGCCTTCTCTGGCGACCTTAGATTCCTCTTGTACCAAAATCCCGGCAACAAAAATTCGGCCTCCTCAAAAGTTGTTGAAGCGAGGGTCCAATCCTTTTGCAGGCTTATATCCATATCCGCCTTAGCATGAATCGTATAAGTATAGGTCAAAGAATGCTCTGATTCTGCATCAACCTGCTTTTCTAGTTGGAGAGTGCCCCCATCTGACCCACCCTCTTTATAGACGATCAAGGTTTCACCCTTTTCATTTAGAGCGGATATTTCAAGTGGCTGTTCCAAAATATGTTGTGGCAGTTCAGCCTCGGGACCTTTACAAGCCTGTCCGAAAAGTATAGCAAGCCATAGAGCAGGGTGAGAAATAATTCGCATACCATCCAAGAATTTACAACCACAAGAAATCAAAACTATTTGAAACTGACAGCTAAAAATCGACGGAGGAAAGCTCCCAATGGACAAACGAAATCCCACCTTGCCATAAAATAATGCCAAAGCTTTCTAAATCTTAATTCCCACTTTTGCCAAAAAGCCTACTTTTGGACAAAATTTGAACATTGCGAAAGATTGTTTTTTTCTTTTTGAGCCTGTTTTCATTTTTATCCTTCGCCCAAGAAGATGAGGGTAAGTCCACTGGAAGGCAGATCAACATTGTTTACGGAGCAAACTTCACCAAGGACGAAGCCCAATTTCCAGGAGCGTCAATTTTTAGCAAGGATGATGAACGCCAAGTGCAGTTTGAACACCAGGGTGCCGACCTATGGTGCGATATCGCCATTTTTTATGCGCAAGAAAACCGACTAAAGGCCATTGGAAACATCCGAATGCAACAAGGGGATTCCATTGAAATGAACAGTGGAAAAATGGATTATGATGGGAATACCAGACTGGCCAAGGCCTGGGAGAAGGTGGATTTGACCGATGGAAAAATGACCTTGACCACGGATACCCTTTATTTTGATAGGGAAAACCAACTTTCGTACTATAGGTCTGGGGGCAAAGTTGTTGATTCAGCAAATGTACTTACCAGTATCATTGGGAACTACTTCATGGAACTTAAGAAGGTGCAATTTCGAAAAAATGTACATATAGACAACCCAGAATATATCATAGATTCCGAGCAACTGGACTACTATCGCCAGTCTAAAAACGCCTATATGTATGGGCCTTCCACCATCACCGGCGAGGAATATAAGATTTATTGTGAGCGTGGGTTTTACGACACTACAATTGAACAGGGTTACGGGGTAAAAAACACCCGAATAGACTACAATAACCGAATTATTGAAGGTGATAGTGTTTATTTCGACAAGACCTCGTCTTTTGCCTCTGCCACAAACAACATCACAGTTACCGACACGATCAATCAAGGGGTGGTAAGGGCACATTATGCGGAAGTTTTCAAGGAAAAAGATTCCCTGTTCGCCACAAAGCGGGCAGTGGCCATCAATGTGGTACAGAACGATTCATTGTATATTCATGGGGACACCCTAATGGTAACCGGTAAACCCGAATCCAGGATTATCCGGGCATTCCGAAACGCTAAATTCTTTAAGACCGATCTTGCAGGGAAATGTGATTCCATTCATTCCGAAGAAAAAACAGGCATAACCCAGTTGATCACCGACCCCATTATGTGGAATTTGGACAACCAAATCACAGGGGATAGTATTCATCTTATCTCCGATTTGGAAACGGACCAGTTGGACTCGCTAAAGGTATTGGACAACGCCTTCATTATTTCCTTGGATACGATAAGTAAAACCGGATACAATCAGGCTAAAGGGAAAGATCTCTTTGGAAAATTCATAGAAAATGAGCTCAAAATCATTGATTTGGTCAAAAACACCGAGGTCATCTATTATATGTACAACGATGATCAGGAGCTCATCGGAATTGACAAGACCATATGCAGTAAGATCAGACTGATCATGGCCAACAGCGATATTGAAGACATTACATTCTTTGTAAATCCAGACGGAGATATATTTCCAGATAAGGACCTGCCCAAGGAAAGTAGAAAACTAAAAGGGTTCATTTGGCGTGGGGAAGAGCGCCTGCGTACCAAAGATGACATTTTTGATTTCGACGACAACAATATCACTTTGATTCAAATCCGTGGTATAGATAATCCTGTGGACATTGATACCGAAGAACGGGAACGTAGCGGTAATCTCCCTGCAGAAGAATCCCAATCACCAAATACCAAAGCGGTAAATCCCAAAAAAGTAAAGGTTGAAAAGACCGTAGATTCGTCGCAATAAGAATCGTTAATTTCCCGTTCCAACTTTCGGATGCAAGAGGACTTTCTAAAATATCAGGCGCAAACCACACCGCACCCGTTGGGCCTTCAGGTTTCAAGGGCCGAAGGTAGTTTCATTTATGACGAAACCGGAAACGCCCATCTCGATTTTGTAGCGGGGGTATCCGCCTGTAGCCTTGGGCACTGTCATCCTCGCGTGGTTGAAGCTGTAAAACAGCAAGCCGAACAATACATGCACGTTATGGTATATGGCGAGTACGTGCAACAACCGGCGGTAGCATACACCAAACTGCTGGCTTCCTTGCTTCCAGCGGGATTGGAGACTACCTATTTGGTAAATTCAGGAACAGAAGCCATGGAAGGAGCACTAAAATTGGCCAGACGCTACACAGGGAGGTCGCAGCTTATAGCTGCCCACAAGGCATACCACGGGAATACCATGGGCAGTCTAAGTCTTATGGGGTTTGAGGAACGAAAAAGCGCGTTTCGCCCGCTGGTTCCTGACGTTTCGTTCATTCGGTTCAATAACCTTTCTGATTTACAACATATTTCAGAAAAAACCGCTGCCGTGGTTTTGGAGACCATTCAAGGCGGTGCCGGTTTTATTCTACCCAAAGATGATTATCTGGCCAAAGTAAGAAAGCGCTGTGATGAAGTTGGAGCCTTGCTTATTTTGGATGAAATTCAACCAGGTTTTGGACGCACAGGAAAACTCTTCGCCTTTGAACATTTTAACTGCGTGCCAGATATTTTGGTCATAGGTAAGGGTATGGCATCTGGGCTTCCAGTTGGAGCTTTTGTTGCTTCGAAAAAAATGATGGATTGTCTACAAAACAGTCCTAAATTAGGTCATATCACCACTTTTGGCGGAAATCCTGTTATTGCCGCTGCCAGCTTGGCAACTTTGAAGGAAGTTACTGAAAATCAACTCATTGAACATACACTCCGAAAAGAAAAATACTTCCGTACCCGTTTGGTACATCCTTTGATTAAAGAAATAAGGGGTAAAGGTTTAATGTTGGCCCTATTGTTTGAAAACAAAAAAATTGCTGATTATTTGGTCCTGGAAGCAGCTAAAAACAGATTGGTTCTTTTTTGGTTGCTTTTTGAACCTAAAGCGGTGAGGATATCACCTCCGTTGACAATTTCAATGCAAGAAATAACGCAAGGATGCGACCAAATCATTAGCATTTTAGACCGATATAATGCTGTTGCTGTTAACTAATTTGTTGATAACATACCCCATAAACGGACTTATTGATAGCGCCAAAGGGCTAATTTTAAGTCCATAGTTAAACCAAACACGTTTCTATGGCGTTAGATTCTAACGAAAATCCGGATAAATCCATCAGCAAATTTGAGTCCATGCTCAAGACCGATGATGTGTATTTTTTTGATGCGGAGGACTTCGAAGAAATCATTCACCACTACCTTAACAACGGTAAAATATCCTTGGGAAAGAAGGCTATCCAAATTGGTTTGGAACAACACCCCAACTCCATGGAGCTAAAACTATTACGTGTTGAAGTCTTGGTTTTTGAGGATCAATACGACGTTGCCGAACGCCTATTGGATGAGATTCAGAACATAGACGCCCACAATGAGGAAATCTATATTCAGCGAGCCAATATCCAATCCAAACAGGATAATCACCAAGAAGCGGTCAACCTATTGCTCGATGCACTTCATCTTACGGAAAACAGCTTTGACATCCACTCCCTTCTCGGCATGGAATACCTCTTCATGGATGATTACGAAAAGGCAAAGCGAAGCTTTATGAAATGTGTGGAGTTTGACGATTCCGACTACTCATCACTATACAATGTGGTCTACTGCTTTGAATTTCTGGAAGATTTTGATGGGGCCATCGTATATCTCAATACCTATCTGGAACGAAATCCATATTGCGAGGTAGCATGGCATCAGCTAGGGAAAATCTACCTTAGCAAAAAGATGTTCAAAGAAGCGCTTACTTCGTTCGATTTTGCTATTATTTCGGATGATTCCTTTATTGGAGCCTACTTTGAAAAAGCCAAGGTGCTTGAAAAATTGGGCAGGTACAACGAGGCCATCGAAAATTACGAAACTACCATTTCCATAGAAGATCCAACTTCCCATGCCTACCTAAGAATTGGTAAATGCCATGAAAAATTAGGAAATAATGACTTGGCCAAGTACTACTACTATAATACCGTGCATGAAGACCCTTTGCTAGACAAAGGTTGGTTGGCCATTACCGATTTCCATTTTAAAATGGAGAACTATGAAAAGGCGTTGTACTATATCAACAAGGCCATAAATATAGATGGGGAAAACCCCATCTACTGGAAAAAATGTGCTAAAATTTATTTCGTCCTAAAAAATTATGACGAAGCCGACTTTGCATACAAACAAGCTGTAGATCTCGGAAACTATGAGTTCGACACCTGGAAAAATTGGGCTGAAGTTCTTAAAAACATTGGGGATTACGGCTCTTCCATCCAAGTACTTGTGCAAGGTTTGGAATTCTATCCAGAAAGTGCAGAATTGGTTTACAAATTAGCAGGTGTTTATCTAAAGAACGGGGAAGTTTTAAATGCCAAGGAAAAATTGGCCCAAGCCATGCAAATGGATGTGGAAAAACTTCATCAGTTTGAGGAAGAGTTCCCCGAATTGCAAAAAGTAGTCTGGATTTCCGAAATTAAGAAAACGTCAACCTAAAGCGCACTTTTCCCAACCACTTTATGAAAGAAAGAAAGTTTACGGATTACGTATGGATTACCCTTAAAGGTATGGCCATGGGAGCTGCTGATGTTGTTCCCGGGGTCTCCGGGGGCACAATAGCTTTTATCTCTGGAATCTATGAGGAACTTATCACTTCAATCAACAATATAAACCTATCTCTTTTCAAAGTGCTCAGAAAGGATGGCTTAAAGGCATTTTGGACCAAGGTGAATGGCAATTTTCTATTAGCCCTTTTCTCAGGGATTTTTATCAGTGTGCTTTCATTGGCCAAATTTTTAAGTTGGTTGTTGGAAAATGAACCTATCCTTCTCTGGTCTTTCTTTTTTGGATTGGTTTTGGCAAGCGTCTTTTTTGTGGGAAAGGAAATTAAAAAATGGTCATTGGCTGCTATTATCGTATTTATCCTGGGTGGTTTCCTCGCCTACTTCATAACTGAACTTCCACCCAATGAAAATATTGATAGCCTACCCTATCTTTTCCTATCGGGAGCGTTGGCCGTTTGCGCTATGATTCTTCCTGGGATTTCAGGAGCATTTATCCTTGTACTTCTGGGGTCCTACAAAACCATTTTGGATGCAGTCCATGAAAAGGACATCAAAATCGTTTTGACCGTTGCTTTGGGAGCTGTTTTTGGACTCCTAAGTTTTGCTCGTCTATTGAAATGGATGTTCACTCACTACAAAAACATCACTTTAGCATTACTAACCGGCTTTATCCTAGGGTCATTAAACAAAATCTGGCCATGGAAAAAAGTATTGGAAACCAAGACTTTCGGGGATAAGACTATTGTTGTGGACGATGTAAACGTTTGGCCCTCAGCATTCGAAGGTGAAAATCAGTTAATACTTGCCCTAATCCTAGCCATAATAGGTTTTTCGCTTATTTTTATCCTGGAAAGAACTGCCTCCAGAAAGTAGGGAAAAACACAATTCCGTATGCATCAGCCAAGAACCCTTCTTGACAATTTCTTTTTGGTCATAAAAGGCCTGTGCATGGGCGCTGCGAACAAAGTTCCTGGAGTATCTGGTGGCATTGTGGCCTTTGTGGGAGGCTTTTACGAAGAATTTATTTACTCGCTTCAAAAAGTCAATTCAAAAGCCTTCAAATTACTGTTTAATGGGCGTTTTAGAAGTTTCTACCAATATACAAACGGGCGTTTCCTGCTTCTTCTGATTTCCGGGATGCTCATCAGTTACTTTAGCATTTCCAGAGTTTTGGACTATTTCCTGGAGCAAAAGGAGCTCTATGTCTGGGCAGCTTTTTTTGGGATGATACTTGGTTCCATTCACTATATCGGGAAAGATTTTGACCATTGGAACCAACGCACCGTATTTTCAGGTATAATTGGACTTATCATAGGGATTTCCATTAGTTTTTTAAGTCCGGCCACTCAAAACGACAACCTGTTTTTTATTTTTTTCTGCGGCATTATCAGCGTCTCGGGAATGACTCTTCCAGGCCTTTCTGGCTCATTTATTCTCATCTTATTGGGAAATTATGTCCTATTGCTTGTGGATTCCGTGAATGCACTTTACGATACCTTCTCAGAAGTACTCTCGGGTGATTTTGGTTTTGTGGATAATCCGCAGCGTATGCGTATCCTAACCATTCTTACCGTGTTCACTTTGGGCTCGGCCACCGGATTGGTTACTTTTTCGCATCTTTTGAGTTTTGTATTGAAACGGTTTAAGGCTATCACCACAGCTGTTCTACTAGGTTTTATTACTGGCTCCCTTGGGGTGGTTTGGCCATGGAAACGGACTATGTTTAAAATGGATGCCTCGGGCAACCCTATTTTGGATTCCAACGGGGATAAAGTGGTACTCAATTATGAGCGTTACTTCCCTAATTTGGGGGATTCTGAAACCTGGTGGGCCATATTTTTTGTGATTCTTGGAATTTTGGTTTTATTGCTATTGGATTGGTATGGAAAAAACAGAAAAGAAAGAAAACAGATTCGGACTGCTAGGTAGGAACATTGGCTACTCCTTTTCCCAAGGATATTTCACACAGAAATTTCAGGATTTGGGTCTAAACGACCATAGCTATGAAAATTTTGACCTTGAGACGATAGCGCAGCTAGAATCCCTGTTGACAGAAAACACTTTAAAAGGCCTTAATGTCACTATTCCATATAAGGAGCAGGTTATTCCATTTCTCTCGGAAATCGATGGAAAAGCCGCAGTAATTGGAGCTGTCAACACCATTAAATTCACAAAAAATGGCTTAAAGGGTTTTAATACCGATGCCCATGGGTTCCAGAAGTCGCTTGAGCCCTTTTTAAGACCATACCACACCAGCGCACTTATCTTGGGAACCGGTGGAGCCTCAAAAGCAATACGATTTGTATTGGATCAGCTGGGGATTTCCAACACTTTTGTATCACGGTCTAAAAAAGAAGGGCAACTAGCCTATTCCGACCTCGACAAAAAAGCGATTGAAGACCATCTGTTGATCATCAACTGCACACCTTTGGGAACCCATCCCAATATTGGCGATAAACCGGCCTTGCCCTATCAATTTCTAGGGGACAAACATTTGCTATTTGACTTGATATACAATCCTGAAAAAACAACCTTTTTAAAGGAGGGCGAGTCACGTGGTAGCTCAATCTGCAATGGCTTGCATATGCTGGAGTTTCAAGCGGAAAAAGCTTGGGAAATATGGAATCAAACCTAAAACTCCCTGAAGCACCCTAAAATCACCCATGGCATAGCATAAAACAAGGCCAAAAGAAGAATCACTACTTTTGTTATTGGGTAATATAGTTGTTAACTTGGCTATCATTATCATCAATCCTAAGGAAAATAAACTACTAATGCAGGAAAACGAGCAAAAACTTCAGGAAACTGAAGGAGGTGGTACTGAGCAAAATCCGGAGAGCGAAAAAACAACCATTGAGGAAAGCCCCATTTCTGAACCAAACGCATCCGAAGCCCCAGTACAAAAAGACACGGAAGAGACCCAGCCCATGGAAAGTCCTGACGAGGTGACTGCCGAAAAAGCAACGGCGGACGAATCCACGGAAGAAGCTGAAAAGGTCATCGAAGAAATTGAAGAGTCAAACGCTGAAGATGCTGAAGATGTGGAGAATGAAAAGCGACATCACATCCCATTTCTGGACTATCATTCCATGTCTATGGAAAATTTGGTGGGCGAGCTCCAGCGTCTGGTCAAAAATGAGAAGGTCCAGGCCATTCACAAACATGTCAGTTCCATTAAATACGAGTTTGACCAGAAATTCCAAGAATTTTTAGAACACAAAAAAGAAGAATTTGTGGCCAATGGCGGAAATGCCATTGATTTTAGATATAACTCCGTAGCCAAAAGACAGTTCAATGAGGTCTTTGGTGAGTATCGGGAAAAAAAGGACCAGTATTACAAACAACTGGAGCAAAACCTAAAAAGCAATCTGCAGCGACGTTTAGAGATCATTGAGGAACTCAAGGGACTCATGAACGTGGAGGAGGATATCAACACCACCTATAAAAATTTTAAGGAACTTCAAGAAAACTGGCGGAACGCAGGTCCAGTTCCAAGAAACAATTATAATGATGTGTGGCGTACTTACCACCACCATATGGAAATCTTTTATGATTTTCTCCACTTAAACCGAGAGCTCAGAGATCTCGACTTTAAGCACAATCTTGAAGAAAAATTAAAACTTGTAGAGCGAGCGGAAGCCTTGGCCCAAGAGCCTGATCTCAACAAGGCATTTAGAGAGCTCCAGACCCTGCATAAAATCTGGAAAGAAGATATTGGACCGGTAGCCAAAGAACAGCGTGAGGAGGTCTGGGAACGATTTAGCAATGCCACCAAGGCTATGCACCAACGTCGCCAGGAATATTTTCAAGAGCAAGAGAAAGTCTATGAAAAAAATCTGGTAAAAAAGCAGGAGGTAATTACCGCCATAGCACAAATAGCAGACAATGTAACCAACAACCACCGTGCCCTTCAACAACAGATAAAAGAGGTGGAAGCTTTGCGCGATGCGTTCTTTAAAGCCGGAAAAGTTCCTCAAAAGGTAAACGAACAAACCTGGAGCGAGTTTAAAGAAACCGTGCGGAAATTCAATCGCAATAAGAATGCTTTCTACAAAAATCAAAAGAAGGAACAACTCGAAAATCTGGAGAAGAAAAAAGCGTTGTTGGCCTTGGCAGTCTCTTTAAAAGATAGTGAAGACCGGGAAATGGCCACACCGGAGATGAAGCGAATTCAAAGCGAGTGGAAAAAGATAGGCCACGTTCCAAGAAAGTATTCGGATAAAATCTGGAATGAATTCAAAGAGGCTTGCAACCACTATTTTAATCGCTTGCATGCCCAGAAAAGTGAGTCTCAAAAAGAGGAGTACGAGAATTTCGAAAAGAAAAACTCCTGCTTAGATCGTTTGAAAGCCTTTAATCTTACAGGAGATTCGAAGAAAGATTTGGCAACTTTAAAGGAGTTTATAGCCGAATGGAAACAATATGGGCGGGTTCCCTACAATAAAAAGCACATCAACGGGAAGTTCAATAAAATTGTAGATGCACTATTCCGGAAATTAGGCGTAAGTCGACAAGAATCTGAACTTTTGAGGTATGGTGACAAAATGCAGGAACTCGCGAAATCGGATGATGACTACGCCATCAATAGCGAACGTACCTTTATCCGCAGAAAGATTGATGAAAGCAAGTCTGAAATCCGACAGCTCGAAAACAATCTGCAGTTCTTCTCCAATGCATCCGAAGACAATCCTTTGGTAAAAGAGGTGGTCAAAAACATCAACCAGCACAAAGAGGCATTGGAAACCTGGCAGGCCAAATTGAAAAAGCTCAACATTCTAAAGAACAATCGGAACAAAGAGGCAGAGGAAAGTGCACAGTCCAGTAATGAAGAAGAATAAATAAATAAATAAATTATTCCTATTCGGTGCGTTTACCCTGGTCCGCTAACTAATACTGTTGCACCAAGTATTTGATCAAGTCGGTTGTGGTTACAATTCCCTTTAGCTTTCCATCATCCACAACAGGAACCGCATGGAACTCCTTGGTAGCCAAAAACTCGGCAACTTCCTTAATACTGGTTTGGGGGCTAACGCTCACCACATCCCTTGCCATGACCTGGGAAATCGTAAACAGGTTGTAAACCATGGTATCGACGGTTTCCTCAGTTTCGTCCACCGCATCGGCAAAGCTTATGCGCAAAAGGTCGGTATAGCTTAGCATTCCAAGAATGGTCTCTCCTGAAACCACTGGAATGTGACGGATATTGTGTTTTTTAAACAGCTCCTCTGCGGTAACTAAATCCTCACTAGTGCTAACCGTGACCAAGTTTGTGGTCATTATTTCTGAAACAGGTACTCTTTTTTTCATCACGATAAATTTAAAACTATCATGAAGTTAGCTGGAATACTTGAGCAAAAGGATGATAAATATCAGGCGCTATTTGGCGACGTTGACAGAGCGAGTTTCCCGAATCACCGTTACTTTTACTTGCCCTGGATAGGTCATATCCGTTTGGATTTTTTGTGAAATCTCAAAGGACAGCTCCGCAGCTTTGTCATCACTCACCTTCTCGCTTTCCACAATTACCCGGAGTTCCCTACCTGCTTGAATAGCGTAGGCTTTCTGAACCCCATTGAATCCAAAGGCAATGTCCTCTAAATCTTTCAATCGCTGGATATAGGAGTCCAACACTTGTCGCCGGGCTCCAGGACGTGCTCCACTTATGGCATCACAGACCTGAACAATAGGAGAAATCAGGGTGTTCATTTCAATCTCGTCATGGTGCGCCCCAATGGCATTGCACACTTCTTTTTTCTCTCCAAACTTTTGTGCCCACTGCATGCCAAGAATGGCGTGTGGTGTCTCCACCTCTACTTCGGTGTTTGGCACTTTACCAATATCGTGCAAAAGTCCTGCCCTTTTGGCAATCTTTGGGTTGAGGCCTAATTCGGCAGCCATCACCCCACAAAGTTTGGCTACTTCCCGTGAATGCTGCAATAGGTTTTGGCCATAAGACGATCTATATTTCATTCTTCCCACGGCCTTGATCAACTCGGGATGCAGTCCGTGGATTCCCAAATCGATTACCGTACGCTTTCCAATCTCCGCAATCTCCTCATTGATTTGCTTTTCGGTTTTCTTTACGATTTCCTCAATACGAGCTGGATGA
Organism: Flagellimonas flava; assembly: GCF_900129665.1. Lineage (GTDB taxonomy): Bacteria > Bacteroidota > Bacteroidia > Flavobacteriales > Flavobacteriaceae > Flagellimonas > Flagellimonas flava. The sequence continues at coordinate 180,729 of NZ_FQWL01000001.1, read as the reverse complement.
ATTCTACCATCTGTTACCAGGCGGTGCAATGAGAGACGGGCAACCTCTCTTCTAACCGAATCAAAGCAGGAAAGAATAATTGCCTCTGGTGTATCATCCACAATAATCTCAACACCGGTAGCAGACTCAAGTGCCCTAATGTTTCGTCCTTCTCGTCCAATAATTCTTCCCTTTACATCATCAGATTCCAGGTTGAAGACCGAAACGCAGTTTTCCACAGCTTCCTCCGTACCTATACGCTGAATGGTATTAACCACTATTTTCCTAGCCTCTTGTTGCGCAGTGAGTTTGGCTTCTTCCATACTACTTTGCAGATAGGCCATGGCATCGGTTTTTGCCGTTTCTTTCAGCGATTCCAGCAATTGACTTTTGGCATCCTCGGCGGAAAGTCCAGAAATCACCTCTAATTGTTGAACTTGACTTTTATGAAGCCTGTCAACCTCAGATTGCTTTTTGTCCAAAATCTCACTCTTATGGGAGACCTCCTTTATCCGGTTTTGTAGTTGATCGTTAAGCTTCTTGTTTTTGGAAAGCTCGTTGCTGATTTGGGATTCCTTGTCCCGAGTCCTTTTTTCAGATTCCGCTATCTTCTTATCCTTGTTGATGATGACCTTTTCATGCTCCGCCTTCAATTCCAAAAACTTTTCCTTGGCTTGGAATATCTTATCTTTCTTAATGTTCTCGCCCTCTTTTTTGGCTTCCCTTACAATGTCTGAAGCCTCCTTCTTGGCCCCGGAGATGGTCTTTGCAGCCTTTCCTTTTTCCATCATTTTGGCAATAGCAAAACCTATTACCAGTCCAACAACGCCGGCTACAACCAATATCATAGTATTATCCATGTTGATAAATGTTTGGTTATAAAAAAAGCCCACATTGGAAGAAGTTCTGTACAAACTCCAAATTACAGGTTTAGGGCTAACAAGCTGCTCAAGGATCCCTATACAGGTAGGGCCTGCTTTTACAACCTAAACTCACCCTTTTTAATTATAATAGTGTTGAGTTTGTCAAAATTTAATTACCAATGTGGGCAGTAACAAATATTTTATTTAAAAGAACTTATTCCCCTAATTTGGAATGTACCAAGTCGTCCAAGGCCTTAAGGCGCTCAAGTACCGCTTTAGTATTTTCCGAACGGTCTATTCCACTTTGCTCAATTTTGGAGGCAAACTGTAAGGCACACATGGCAAGGACGTCTTGCTTATCCCTTACGGCGTAATTCTGCTCAAATTTTTTGGCCAGGTTCTCTATGTTCTTGGCCGCCTTCCGCAATCCTTCTTCCTGTTTGGGGTCTATCGTCAACGGATATACCCTATCTGCAATGGAAAGCTTTATTTTGAGCTTCTCCTCCATAATATCGGTACCAACTAATCTGCAAGCTTGGCTATGCAAACATCAAGTTCGCGTATCAATGTATTTATCTTGAGCTTGGCTTCTGTTTTATTCGTATTACTACCCAGCATTGTGTTTGCCATTTTGAGGGAATTATACTTTTCTTCCCATTCCAAAACAGCGTTTTGTTGATTTTGATTTTCCTCTTTTGCGAGGACCAGTTCTTCTTTTAACTTGGCATTGGCCTTGTGAAGCAGCTCCATCTTATGGAGCAATTTGCTCACTTTGTTTTCCAAAGAATCTACAATCTCTACCAGTTCGCCCATATGCAAACATCAATGCGTATCACACAAAGTTAACCAACCTTAGGTAACCTCGCAATACTTTTGGTATTAATCTTTGGACACGTCCCGGGAGCCCTCTAAACCAAGGACAAAGCCTTTTACCTAACCAAAACATTGGTTACATTCGTATGTAATTATAAATTCTACTATGCGGTTACACTTTTTGGGAATCCTCCTCCTATTCTCCCCCCTACTCTCGTCACAGGAAAAATACCCCCAAGACGCCTTTCAATCCCCATTGGATATCCCTTTGGTCCTTGCTGGAACTTTTGGGGAACTTCGTTCGAACCATTTCCATTCGGGAATCGACATAAAAACACAGCGGAGGCAAGGACTTCCAGTACTGGCCATAGCGGACGGCACGGTAACAAGAATAAAGGTATCCCTTTGGGGTTATGGCAAAGCCCTTTATGTAGCGCATCCCAACGGATATACCTCGGTATATGCCCATTTGAAAAAATTTAGTCCAGAAATAGAGGAATACATTAAAAAACTGCAATACAAAAAACAGTCTTACGAGGTGGAAACCTTTCCAGACTATGGGGAGTTGAAAGTGACAAAAGGCAGCACCATAGCATATTCCGGGAACACAGGTGGATCTTCGGGACCACATCTTCACTTTGAGATTCGAAGCAGTGTCACCGAAAAACCAACGAACCCCTTGCTGTATGGTTATGAAGTCAGGGACGCTACCAATCCCACATTACTTGGACTATATGGATATCCGTTATCCGATGACGCCTTGATCAACAGAAGCGCTAAAAAAATACAACTTAACTACACCAAACAACCTGACGGTTCTTTCCTAGCGGATAAGGTAACAGCTATTGGCACTATTGGCTTTGGTTTTAATAGTTTTGACCGACAAGATATGGCCGCCAACAAAAATGGAGTCTATGCTGTGAAACAAAAAGTAAATGGTAAAGTGGTTTCAGAATACGATTTTGATACTTTCTCCTTTGGAGAGACCCGATATATTAACACGTTAATAGATTATGCCCATTTTGGCAAATACCGCCAACGCATTCAAAAATGCTTCAAAGAAAACCACAACCACCTAAGTATATATGGCACACTTCAAAACAATGGAAAGGTAACCGTTAAGGAAGGGATGTCCTATAACATTGAACTCTTAATTTCTGATATCGAACAGAACGAGGTAAAATTGGTCATTCCCGTGGAGGGGAAAAAGGAAACAGCCGCCATTTCCCGTAAAAATGAGAAAACGGACCATTTTATACTAGCCGACAAACCCAATAATTTTGACCTAGGTGCCGCCAAAGTATATTTCCCGGCCAATACATTTTACGAAGACTTTTACATTGATTTGGAAAAGGGAAAGGACACCGTTAGAATCCATAATAATGAGGTAGCGGCACATAGAAATTTCACCATCAGTTTTGATGCCACCAAATACTCCCAAGCTGATAAAAAGCAGTTGTTCATAGCCCGTTTGGATGAAAAATTAAAACCAAGGCATTCCAGAACTTTTAAAAGAGATGGTTTCTTTACAACCAGGACAAGAACCATGGGCACCTACACCTTAGCAAAAGACACCGTGCCTCCCACCATAAAACCAAGAAATTTTAAGGAAAAGCAGTGGCTTAGCAACTACAGCTATCTCAGTTTGGAGATTTCGGATGACCTCAGCGGTATAAACACGTATTCCGCGACCCTTAATGGGAAGTGGATTTTGATGGAATACGAGCCAAAAACCAAGACCATTACCTATAACTTTGATGACCGGATATTGGACCAAACCCAATGCGACCTTAAGGTCAAGGTAACCGATAATGTCGGTAATTCCAGTACTTTTGAAAGTACCTTTTTCAGAAAATAGTGTTGGCCCGTCTTAAACCCCTTTTTTTTCTTTTAGCCCTATTTTGGGCGTGTAGCCTATTTTCACAAACTGCCACCATAGCTGGAACAGTGTTGGATGGGAACAACCAACCTATTCCCAATGTAAACATTACTGCTGGAGCCCTTGGGACCACCACAGATGCCAACGGCTATTATATCCTTCAATTGATTGCTGAGACAAGTACTACGTTAACCTTCTCCCATTTAGGTCATAGAAATGTAGTGCTCGAAAACCTAATCTTAACCACCAATGAAACTTTCGAGTTCAACCCGGTCATGAAGACCGAAGTAATCCAGGTGGCCGGTGTTGAGGTTTCACCAACAGGTCAGAAAAAAGTGGAGGGCATAGTTTCAATAGCGCCCGAGGTGGTCCGCAAAATCCCGGGTGCAAATGCCGGAGTTGAAAATATTTTAAAACTTTTGCCGGGGGTATCCTTTAATAATGAACTCAGCACCCAATACAATGTACGAGGCGGTAATTTTGAAGAAAACCTCATCTATGTCAACGGCATAGAGGTATATCGTCCTTTTCTTGTGCGTTCCGCCCAACAGGAAGGTCTGTCCTTTGTAAACAGTACTATGACTTCCACTTTGGATTTTTCACCTGGGGGTTTTCAGGCCAAGTATGGCGACAAATTATCCTCGGTCCTGGATATCACCTATAAAATTCCGGTGGAATTTGGACTTCAAATCGAAGGCAGTCTTCTGGGAGCCAGTACCACCCTTGAAACCATTTCTAAGAACAAAAAATTTAGCAGCATCACAGGCCTTCGGTATCGAAATAACAGCCTTTTTGTAAACAGTCAACAAACGGAACGTAATTTCAATCCCACCTTCGTAGATGTTCAAAGTTATCTTACGTATCGATTTTCAAATCGATTCCATCTCAGTTTTCTCGGCACTTATTCCGTGAACGATTATCAAAATGAACCATTGACCCGCCAGACCAATTTTGGAACCCTGAACGACCCTAGGGCCTTGGTGGTTTTTTATGAAGGGCAGGAGAAAAATAGATATGATAGCGGACTTGCTGCTTTAAAGGCTGATTTTGTCGTTAATAACCATACCAAGTTATCCCTAACTTCTTCCTTATATCATACCCAGGAGGAGGAGTTTTCGGATGTAATTGCTTCCTATGAGTTGGGTGAGGTGGACACCAATCTTGGTAGCGAAAACCTTGGCGAGATAACCAACTCAAGAGGGGTTGGCTCCCAATTTAATCGGGCTAGAAACCAACTTGATGCCCTCATTTTCAACTTTAAACACAATGGTATACATAAAAAGGGCAACTCCACGATAGAATGGGGAGTTAAATTTACCCATGAAGATGTTAGGGACCAGTTACGTGAAGCCGAATTTATAGACTCGGCCGGTTTCTTCTTAAGACCCTTTGAACCAGCTTTTGCGAACAACCAACCTGAAGAGCCTTTTGCAGGTGACCTTGTGGCCTTTGAAAGTGCTCAAGCCACGAATTTTGTCATGACCAATAGGGTATCCGGATTTGTTCAGTACAGCAAGCAGGCAAAGATGGGCAGCCATAACATCTATTATAATCTAGGGCTAAGGGCACAGCATTGGACTTTGAGTGGCGAAGGATTCGACACTAACTCACAGACCTTGATAAGTCCAAGGGCACAGTTTTCCATTAAGCCGAATTGGCAAGAAGATGTTCTCTTCCGTTTTGCCATTGGAAGCTACCAACAACCTCCTTTTTACAGAGAATTGAGGGATATAACGGGAAACATAAATCCAGATGTTGAAGCACAAAGGTCGGTTCATTACGTGCTTGGAAGTGAATATAGCACCATACTTTGGGAGCGCCCTTTTACACTTATAGCAGAGGCCTATTACAAGGATATGACCAATATCAATCCGTATACAGTGGAAGATGTGCGGGTAAGGTACGCAGCTCAAAACAATGCCACTGCTTATGCCTATGGGTTCGATTTTAGACTTACAGGTGCATTTGTGCCCGGTGCCCAGTCCTGGGTCAGTGTCGGCTTCTTAAGAACAGAGGAAAACAGAAACGATAGAGGATATATTACCAGACCAACTGACCAGCGTTTGAAATTGGGTGTTCTTTTTCAGGATTATATTCCCAACATCCCCAATTTAAAGCTCTATCTTAATCTTGTCTACAATACAGGAGTTCCTGGAGGCTCCCCAAATGAGGCCGACCCTTACGATTTTCAGAATAGATTAAGAGATTACAGGAGGGCCGATATGGGAATTTCATATATTTTTGCCGATAGAAAAAATCAGTACCCAGAAGGACATTGGTTGCATCGGTTTAAGGAGTTCAGTGCGGGTTTTGAAATATTCAACATGTTCAATAACCTTAATTCCATTACCAACACATGGGTCAGGGATGTGGACACACGAAGTCAGTTTGCGGTGCCAAATTTCCTGACAGGTAGGGTCCTTAACCTAAAGTTTGGCGTACGGTTTTAAACTATTTGAATGAAAAGAATACTACTGCTTTTTGCATTTTTGTGCACCTTCGTCGCATCTGCGCAAAAAAATATCTACGAAAATAGACGGTTTGACGAATTGAGTATGGACCATGAAGAATTGGCCATTATTCCGTTCATAGCCAATTTAGATCTCAAAAGAAGCGTAAATAGGGACGAACTTAGAGAGCTGGCCCAAAAAGAGGGTTATGCCGTTCAAAATGCATTGGAAACCTATTTTTCCAAACGAAAAAAAAGGAAAAGGTTCAATGTTGATTTTCAGAATATTGAAGACACCAATGCCATTCTTGCCCAAAATGGAATCTCCTATGATAACTTGGACATCCACACCATTAAAGAACTCTGTAAGATTCTGGAGGTGGACGGTATCATCAGCGGCAACCTAAATCTAAATATCTTATTGTCCGAAGGTGTACCCACAGATTTTAACCTCTTCGATTATTTTAGCGGTGATGCCAACTACGGAAGAATCGGTGTTAAGGTAAGCGATGGGGATTCTGGTAAACTTTTGTGGAAATACGAAAAGGCCATCACCAAAAAAACAGGTAAGAACACCACGGAACTCATCGACAAAATGATGAGGTTAGCTTCAAGGAAATTCCCTTATGACAAGGAGAAAAAACAACGAAAAAAACGGAATTAACCTGCTGCAAATTCCTTCAGCACACCAATGGTATAATCCAACTCCTCTTTAGTGTTGTATTTGGAGAACGAAAACCGGATAGACGGTTTCTCCAACTCCTCAGCAGGCAACAGCTCAGTAAGCACATGTGAGCCCATACTACTTCCTGATTGACATGCACTACCCTTGGAACAGGCTATTCCCTTCATATCCAAATGAAAAAGCAGAATAAGACCTTGTTGCTTGTCAAAAGGCAAGCGTACATTGGCCAAGGTATACGTACTTTTATCAGTATCCCCAGAGTGCCCATTAAATTCCACTGACGGAATCGCTTCCTTGATTTGTTTCAGAAAATAGCTTTTCAAGTCTTTAACGTATGCCATCTCCTCTTCCAAGAGATCATAAGATTGTACAAATGCTTCCTCCAAACCTACAATGTTATGAAAAGGCTCTGTTCCTGCTCTAAAGCCCCTTTCCTGGGAGCCCCCAAAAATCATGGGCTTCAAACCAGAGTTTTTCCGGATAAACGCAAAACCTACACCCTTTGGCCCGTGAAATTTATGCGCTGCGGCCGTAAAAAAGTCCACATGGGTTTCCTGAACATCCCAGGGGTAATGGCCCACGGACTGCACCGTATCGGAATGGAACAAGACATCGTACTCCTTACAAAGGGCACCAATGGCATCAATGTCCACAATGTTCCCAATCTCGTTGTTAACATGCATTAGGCTGACCAATTTCTTTGATCCGTCCTTCTGGAGCAACTTGGTCAAATGATCCATCTTTGGATTTCCATAGGGGTCCAAATCCACAAACCACAAGGCTATGCCATACTCCTTTTCAAGTTCTTCAGCCGTATGCAAAACCGCATGGTGCTCAATTTTGGAAGTAATAATTGTCTTTACCTCCAAATCACGGACCGCACAACGTAAAATCATATTATCCGCTTCCGTGCCTCCCGAGGTAAAAATGATTTCCGAAGGTTGCGCATTCAAGGTCTTTGCAATCGTCTTCCTGGCCTTTTCAACGGCGGTCTTTGCGGATCGCCCGTAGCTATGGGTGGAGGAAGGGTTTCCATAAAAATTGGCAAGGGCATCTTGCATTTTAACAATTACCTCATCCCTGACCTGGGTTGTGGCAGCATTATCCAAATACACTTTTTGCATGACTTAGCTATCATTTAAAACAAGGTCAAAAATAGGTGAAATAAAGTTAATTTCTTTTAAAGTCCTTACCCTGTTTTCGGTATTAAAATGGAATTGCTTTAACTTTGGCGCATGAGAAAATTTTGCTTCCCAATTCTTTTTGCCGTGCTTCTAACGGCTTGTAGCGATGGAGATTTACAGGTGGACACTATTGATTTTGATTCCACCACACTTCAATTTTGTGATGACCCGGTAGCTACATCGGCCAATATCTTATTCAAAATCAACACTACGGAGGCCCTTATTCTAGAATTACCCAGCGGGGTTTTGGATAATGGGGTGGTTGGTGAGACCATAACCACTACCAGCACGGTTCCAGGACAATCCAAATTGACCTATCGTATTTTTTCAGATGATGTTTCGTCAAACTATTTTTGCGATGACATTCCACCCATCTCTCCCAATGTGGTTCAGGAAATTGAGGCGCAAGATGGAATTGTGAGCATAGAAACCGTATCTGACGCGGACGGGACTAATTTTGTGCATACCATTCGCCTGACCGAAATCTCCTTCGTAGCTGAAAACGGGGAACGAATCACAAATCTGGCCGTTGAGGAGTTCGGAGAGGTCAATACTGTGATTTCCAATTAGGTCTCTTGAAAAATATAAACTTCCGTGGCGCCCAAACCGTACTTTTGATAGTCTGCATCGTAGAATTTAAGACGGTCGTATCGTTTGAACAAATAGTGGAGCTCTTCTTTTAGAATACCTTCTCCCACTCCATGAATAAAAACTACCTTTTGTATTCGTTTGGTCACGGCAAACTCCAATTGTCTTTTGGCAGTTTCCAATTGGATGTTGAGCATATCAAAATTACTGAGTCCTTTAGTAGATTTCACTAGCTGATGAATGTGAAGGTCTACCTCCATTTTGGGAGCGTTTCTTTCCTTGGGCTTTGGGATTGAAGTAATCTTTTTTCGCTTAATCTCTTTTTCTCTTTTTGCCAGGGTAGCTTCGTGATTGGACACTTTTATGCGATCGCCTACTTTCACCAATTGCTTGCTACTGTATCGCATTGGAAAGCCATCATCGGTCTCAAGTGTGATCTCATCGCCGGAAACCTCGATTACATGGCCAGAAATAGCCTCATCTAAAACTTCAACTTTATCACCTACACAAAGATCCGCCATGGGGAAACACACTAAAATATTTTGAAAAGTTTAACAGCAATCGCAAAAATAATAGTAATTTTCTTGGCCATAACCATTACCATGCAATCGCAACTGACCATTGTACTTCTTCACGCCAGGGACTTTATGTTGCCCTGTCTCAACAAGAAACTTACGGGTTTGGATTGTCCAGGGTGTGGCATGCAACGCTCCATACATTTGTTGGCCCAAGGTGATTTTGCCGGTGCCTTTCATATGTATCCCGCCATCTACCCCATCATGGTGCTTTTATTGTTTTTGGTTACCAATCTCTTTCTAAAGTTAAAACACGCCCATCAAATAAAATTTGTTTTGATGTTGGTTACCGCTGGTACCATCATTATCAGCTACGTACTTAAAATGAACAATCTTTTCAATTAAATATTAAATTATGGAACAACAAAAACTCCCAAATTCAACGCTGATTCTGGTTTTCGGAATCGTTTCCATTGTAACCTGTTGTTGCTATGGTATCCTAGGTCTAATTTTTGGAATCATTGCCGTGGTCATGGCTAACAAGGCCACCAAAGTTTACATGGAATCCCCAGAATCATATACAGGCTTCAGCAATGTAAAGACCGGTAGAATTCTAGCCATTATCGGTATTGTATTGAACGTTCTGTACTTGATTTACACCATTTACTTGTTCAGCACATTGGGCATGGATGGAATCCAAGAAATGCAGGAGCAAATTCTAGAACAATACGGAGGTTAACAACAAATAAATTATGAGTCAACAACCCTTACCAGGGGCCAGTACAGTGCTAACAATGGGAATTATTTCCATTGTTGGCACTATATTTTGCTGTGGTCCCTTTGGAGCAATTTTTAGCATTATCGCCTTGGTAAAAGCCAAGACCGCAAACCAACTTTATCTTCAAAATCATGAAAGTTATACCGACTACAGCAATGTAAAGACCGGAAAAATACTGGCCTATGTTGGATTGGCACTTTCCCTGGTTTACCTGATATTGGTTATCCTATACTTTGGATTCATTATCGCAATGATCGGGGCGAGCGATTATAGTGGTTACTAATTAGCGACTTCACTAATAAATTTGAGGCGGTAGAGCCGTAACTCTTCATCCTCATAATCTCCTTCAAACTCCTCAATGGCTTCAGATATGGAATCTGTTTCAGCTTCCAGAAAGTAGTCATGGATTTCCTCTTGTTGGTCTTCATCCAGGATTTCATCAATCCAATAACCAATATTAAGTTTGGTGCCACTGAAGACAATCTGTTCCATTTCCTTGATCAAATTGGGAAGCTCCAGTCCCTTCGCCGATGCAATGTCATCCAAGGGCAATTTGCGATCCACATTTTGGATGATGTAGAGCTTTAAACCAGAATTGGCCCCGGTGCTCTTCACTACCAAATCATCTGGGCGAATGACATCGTGTTCATCCACATATTTTGAAATGAGTTCTACAAAAGGTTTCCCGTACTTTTTGGCCTTCCCTTCGCCAACACCGTGAATATTCAATAGCTCTGGCATACTAATGGGATATTTCAGGGCCATATCGTCCAATGAAGGGTCTTGAAAGACAACAAAGGGCGGGACTTCCATTTTTGCCGCTTCCCTTTTCCGCAGATCGCGAAGCAGTTTCAACAAGTTTTCATCCGCGGCCCCTCCAGAAGATTTGGCGGCAGTAATGATAGCATCGTTTTTAGCTTCGCTATACTCATGGTCTTTGGTCATTAAAAAAGAGCATGGTTTTTTTAGAAACTCCTCTCCTTTTGGAGTCACGTGCAAAATCCCGTATTGCTCAATTTCCTTTTTTAGCAAACCAGCCACCAACACTTGTCTGGTCAATGCCATCCAGTAGGGTTCATCCTTCTCCTTTCCAATACCGAAGAATTCCTTTTCATCGGTTTTATGCGATGAAATCATTGCATTGACCTTCCCCACCAACACCTTTACAATTTCCTTGGTCTTAAACTTTTCCTTTGTTCCTTGGACCACACTCAACAGTTTCACTACCTCATCCCCTGCTTCCTCTTTTGGCTTTGGGTTACGGGTATTATCGTCCATGTCGGCTCCATCTCCATTGACTTCGTCAAATGCTTCTCCAAAATAATGGAGTATGAATTTTCTGCGCGACATAGAAGTTTCGGCATAGGCGACAATTTCTTGTAAGAGGGCATTTCCTATCTCCTGTTCCGCAACGGGTTTTCCAGACATGAATTTCTCAAGTTTTTCAACATCCTTATAGGCATAGAAGGCCAAACAATGGCCCTCACCCCCATCCCGTCCGGCTCGTCCGGTTTCCTGATAATAGCTCTCTATACTTTTGGGTATATCATGATGGATTACAAAACGAACATCGGGCTTATCAATTCCCATTCCGAATGCAATGGTAGCCACTACCACGTCCACTTCCTCCATCAAGAACATATCCTGGTATTTGGAACGTGTCTTGGCATCGAAGCCTGCATGATAGGGCACCGCACTAACCCCATTCACCTGAAGAACCTGTGCAAGTTCCTCCACCCGCTTTCTGCTGAGACAGTATACAATCCCTGATTTCCCCTGATTCTGTTTTATAAATCTTATAATATCGGCGTCAACGTTCTGAGTCTTCGGTCGCACCTCATAGAAAAGGTTGGGACGGTTGAACGAAGCCTTAAAAACTTTGGCATCCGTCATGCCTAAATTTTTGATAATATCCTCCTGCACTTTGGGCGTGGCGGTTGCCGTAAGCCCTATTATGGGAATATCATCCCCCAGTCGGTTAATGATGTTTTTAAGATTGCGGTATTCCGGTCTGAAGTCATGCCCCCACTCGGAGATACAGTGTGCTTCATCCACTGCCACGAAGGAGAGCGGCACACCTCTTAAAAACTCAATATTTTCTTCTTTGGTAAGCGATTCAGGAGCCACATACAACAATTTAGTGACGCCGTTGGAAATGTCTTCTTTCACCTGTTTTACCTCCGTTTTGGTCAATGAGGAGTTTAGAACATGGGCAATACCATGGTTTTCCGAAACCCCTCGGATGGCATCCACCTGGTTCTTCATCAACGCAATCAATGGGGACACCACTATGGACGTACCCTCCTGCATAATAGCCGGAAGTTGATAGCACAACGACTTTCCACCTCCAGTGGGCATTATTACAAACGTGTCATTCCCATCAAGTATATTCTGAATTACTTTCTCCTGAAGTCCTTTAAACTGTGAAAAACCAAAATACTTTTTTAGCGAGGAGTACAAATCGGTATTAGTGGAACCCATTTCCGTGTGTTCTATTTTAATCAAGCAACCTAATTTTGAGGCCGAAACATTCTAATTTTGGGAAGAAGAAGTAATCTGTCTTCCGTAAATGGTCAGTAAGAGATAGTTTGTTTAGTTTTGTAATCTTAAATATAAGACATTCTTTTAGGAATACAATTAGATAATCTGTTTATTACCTTGAGCGATACCCAGTCTATTTTATCCATTGCAAAAAGAACCCTGGAAACGGAAAGCAAGGCCATTCTCAACTTGGTCGATTTTCTAGATGATCACTTTGCCGAAGCAGTTCAGTTCATCCTTCAATCCCAGGGAAGGGTTGTAGTTTCCGGAGTTGGAAAAAGTGCCATTATTGCCTCCAAGATTGTGGCCACCCTCAATTCAACGGGAACTCCTGCAATTTTTATGCACGCCGCAGATGCTATTCACGGCGATTTGGGCACCATTCAAAAAAATGATGTGGTAGTCTGTATCTCAAAAAGTGGAAATACCCCAGAAATAAAGGCTTTGTTGCCCTTGATTAAAATTGGCAAGAACAAACTCATAGGCATTACTGGGAATATGGATTCCGTTCTGGCCAAACAGGCCGACTTTGTTCTGAGCACCTACGTGGAAAAAGAGGCCTGCCCCAATAATTTGGCTCCCACAACAAGTACTTCGGCCCAACTAGCCATGGGAGATGCCCTCGCGATCTGCCTGCTTGAACTTCGTGGGTTTAGCAGTGCCGATTTCGCCAAATACCATCCCGGAGGTGCGCTAGGGAAAAAATTATACCTAAGGGTCGCCGATATTGTGGTAAACAATCAGGTTCCGAAAGTAGACATACATTCAAGTGTGAAGGAGGTCATTGTAGAAATCTCAGAAAAAATGTTAGGGGTAACAGCCGTACTTGAAAACGGTAAGGTTGTTGGCGTGGTCACGGATGGGGATATTAGAAGAATGCTTCGCAAACACGACAATATTGGAGAATTGACCGCCGGGGATATCATGACCAAGGACCCGAAGTCCGTGGATACCGATACCTTGGCCGTAAAAGCCTTAAAAACCCTTCAGGACAATGGTATTTCGCAGCTACTTGCCTTTGAAAATGGAACCTATGCTGGAGTGGTACATATCCATAACCTCATAAATGAAGGTATTCTGTAATGACGAAAAAGATTGAACACCCCAACGAGATGTCCTTTTTGGACCATTTGGAGGAACTGCGCTGGCATTTGATCAGATCTACCGTAGCCATTGTCATTGTGGGATGCGGAGCCTTTATCATGAAGGATTTCATTTTTGATACTATCATTTTCGGTCCTAAAAAAATGGACTTTCCTACTTACCAATTTTTCTGTAGAATTGCCAACTTCTTTGGAGTCGACTCAGAATTTTGTGGGGAATCGTTGCCATTTACCATCCAGAACCGAACGATGGCCGGGCAGTTTTCCGCGCATATCTGGACTTCTATCTGGGCGGGAGTCATTATTGCCTTTCCCTATGTACTTTGGGAGGTCTGGCGCTTTATAAGCCCTGGCCTGCATGAAAACGAAAGAAAGTATTCCAGAGGGTTTATTTTAGTCGCATCATCATTGTTTTTTCTTGGGGTTTTGTTTGGTTATTATGTAGTGGCCCCCTTGTCCATCAACTTTTTGGGGACCTACCAGGTCAGCCAGGAAGTATCCAATGAAATTGATATCAGTTCCTTCATCGCTACGGTACGTTCATCCGTAATTGCCTGTGGTATTATGTTTGAACTTCCCATCATCATCTTCTTTCTGACCAAAGTAGGGTTGGTTACCCCCGAAATTTTGAAAAAATATCGAAAAATAGCGCTTGTCGTTGTCCTCATATTGTGTGCAGTAATAACCCCTCCTGATGTCACCAGCCAAATCATTGTGGCTATACCGGTATTGTTGTTATACCAAGCGAGCATTTATATTTCAAAGGTTGTGGTCAAACAAGAAGCTAAAAAAGCTAAGAAAAATGCCAAATAAAGTAGAAGAATTCAATGCCTATCGTGCCAGAATGAACGAAAAGTTGTTGGCAGAAAACAACAAGCTCATCAAACGTATCTTCAACTTGGACACCAATGCCTATATGGCCGGAGCCTTGGATGTAAAAACCAAGGAATTGCTTGGCCTGGTCGCATCAGCCGTGCTTCGGTGTGATGATTGCGTAAAGTATCATTTGGAAAGCTCCAAAAAAGAAGGAGCCACCAAGGAAGAAGTCATGGAAACGTTGGGAATTGCCACCTTGGTTGGCGGTACCATTGTTGTCCCTCACTTGAGAAGGGCTTATGAGTTTTGGGAGGCGTTGGAAGAAAGCGAAACCTAAAAAAATCCCAAAGAAGACCAGCTAAAAACAGAATATGTTTAGTTTTGGCGCATTCATATGAAGTTAAGAGCCGATAATATTATGAAGGCCTATCGGGGCCGAAAAGTTGTAAAGGGTATTTCCTTGGAAGTCAATCAAGGGGAGATTGTTGGACTTTTAGGTCCAAATGGCGCTGGAAAAACCACTTCTTTTTACATGATCGTGGGACTGATCAAACCCAATGGGGGAAAGATCTTTCTAGATGATATGGAAATCACAACATTCCCCATGTATAAAAGGGCCCAAAATGGGATTGGTTACTTGGCTCAGGAAGCTTCTGTATTTCGGAAACTGAGCATCGAAAAAAATATTTTAAGCGTGCTTCAGCTCACCAATTTGAGTAAAAAGGAGCAACACATGAAAATGGAATCGCTTATTGACGAATTTGGTCTTGGACACATTCGGAAAAACCGGGGTGACCTTCTTTCTGGAGGAGAACGCCGTAGGACCGAAATAGCTCGCGCATTGGCCACAGACCCCAAATTTATCCTTTTGGACGAGCCTTTTGCCGGAGTGGACCCCGTTGCAGTGGAGGACATTCAACGTATTGTGGCCCAGTTGAAAAACAAGAACATTGGCATTCTGATTACCGATCACAATGTGCAAGAGACCTTGGCCATTACGGAACGTTCTTATCTTATGTTTGAGGGTGGTATTCTCAAGGCCGGGGTACCAGAGGAACTGGCCGTTGATGAAATGGTAAGGAAAGTATACTTAGGTCAAAACTTTGAGCTCCGAAAAAAGAAACTGGACTTTTAGCAAACAGCTCCCAATTCTATTCCTTTTTGTTCTGAAAAAAGGATGCAGCAATATAAAAAAACACGATTATCGGGATGGCCAGAAACTGTAGGGTGATTAACAGCACCAAGCTCCCTATCAGAAAAAGATAACGGACCGAATTGTCCCTGAAGCTCCAGTTAGTAAATTTTAAGGCAAACAGCTCCATTTTGGAATTTAGCAGGTAGGCACTTACAAAAGTCAATCCAATCAAAAACCATTGATTTAGAATGATACCGTTAAGCGTGTCGTTGTTGTGAAACAATAATATCAATGGTAGGGACAAAATCAAAAGTGTATTTGCCGGGGTGGGAAGTCCCACAAAAGAAGATACCTGATTTTCATCGATGTTAAATCGGGCCAAACGATACGCAGAGGCCATTGTAATAACAAATCCCAAGAAAGCTATTGGGGATGCATCAAGTCCTATAAAATTGGCTCCCGAACCCCATCCTGAAGTTTGCGACATTTCCAATAATTGAAACATAACAATCCCAGGCACCACCCCACTGGTCACCATATCCGCCAAGGAATCCAATTGTACCCCAACCTCGCTCTGAACATTCAGGGCACGGGCAGCTAGCCCATCAAAAAAATCAAAAAAAATACCGATAAAAACGAAAAGAGCGGCCATATCCAGTTGGTTCATTACGGCAAACATGGCAGCCACACAACCACTAAATAGGTTCAGCAAGGTTAAAAAATTGGGGATATAAGACCTCATAAGGTTTAGGATTTTGGTAAAAATAAGCTAAAAAAGAAACTGTTGGATTTTCATGGCACTACCTGTCCGATTTATTCTGATATTTGCGCTCATGAAGTCACAAATGAAACTACGGGTTTTCTTTTTGGCACTCACACTTCTGTTTGCGGAACGAATGTTTTCGCAAATTCCCTCACTCACTGAAAAATCCCAAATAAGCTTATTGACCTGTGCAGCGGGAGATGATTTAATCTCCGCATTCGGGCATACCGCATTTCGTGTTCAAGATTCTGTCCTGGGTATTGATGTGGTCTATAACTATGGTACTTTTGACTTTAATCGACCGAACTTCTATCTCAACTTTGTCAAGGGCAGATTGATTTTTTCATTGTCAAGAAGAAGGTTCGATAGATTTCTATTTCAATATGAAATGGAGAGAAGATGGATAAGGGAACAAATACTTAACCTAAGCTTAGATGAAAAAAATGCATTTTTCACTTATTTAGAAAACAACTATCTACCCGAAAACAGAGATTATCTTTATGATCCATTGCTAAATAATTGCTCAAGTGTTGCAGGTGATATTCTTAAAGAACTTTATGGGGATAACATCGTTTTTGAAGGTTCCCATTTGGAAAAACAATATACGTTCAGGCAATTGGTACGGCAAAACCTGAAGTTAAACTCATGGTCCTCCTTTGGTATTGACGTGGCCTTCGGCTCGGTGGTGGATAGGACGGCTACCGTGCAGGAGCATATGTTTTTGCCTTACTATGCCATGGAACAAATTAGGAACACCAGAAAAGATGGCAAACCGCTACTAGAAAGGGAACGGACTGTCCTAGATTATACAGAGATAGAGCAAAAGAACTTCTTCCCCTTGTCTCCATTGTTTTGGTTTGGCCTCCTGTTTTTGTTTACGCTTGCAGTCACTTATCTGGATCATAAGCACGGCACAAGAAGTAGATGGCTCGATTTTTCGCTTTTTACCTTAACCGGACTAATCGGAACTTTCCTAGTATTGCTCTGGGTAGCTACAGATCATACCTCAACACCCAGAAATTTCAACATTCTTTGGGCCTTCCCCTTGAATCTGTTCGTTTCCTATGTTTTTGTTTTTAAACAGCAACTTCCCAGTTGGTTTTTGAAATATTTATGGACCGCGCTTGGACTTTTGGCTTTGCTGCTGATAGTATGGTTGGCGAACGTCCAAATTTTTTCCCCAGTGTTGATTCCCTTACTTTTGACCCTTGCCGTGCGGTACGTTTATCTTTTGAAGTTTGTCCAAAAGTAGTATCCTCAAAATTTAACTGAATGAATCTTCTCACCGTTGAGAACATATCAAAATCTTATGGCGAATTGGTCTTGTTTTCCAATCTTTCTTTTGGAATCAATAAAGATCAAAAAATAGCCTTGATCGCCAAAAATGGTAGTGGGAAAACCTCCATACTCAATATTATATCAGGAAAAGATCGTTCCGAAACCGGTCAGGTGGTCTCTAGAAAAGGAATTAAAATTTCGTTTTTGGAACAGGAGCCCTATCTGAATCCAAATTTGACCATTGAAGAGACTATTCTAAGCACCGAAAATGAAACCTTATCGGTAATTGCGACTTACGAAAAAGCAGTTCTAGATCCAGAAAATACCGAAGCTTACCAAAAGGCATTTGAAGCCATGGAGAGACTTAATGCCTGGGATTTTGAAACCCAGTACAAGCAGATTCTTTTTAAGCTTCATTTAAATCAATTAGATCAAAAGGTGAGTGAGCTCTCGGGTGGACAAAAAAAGCGGTTGGCTTTGGCCAACGCCTTATTAAACAAGCCGGAACTACTGATTTTGGACGAACCGACCAACCACTTGGACCTTGAAATGATCGAATGGTTGGAAGCCTATTTCAGTAAGGAAAACATAACGCTGTTCATGGTGACCCATGATCGTTATTTTTTGGAAAGGGTCTGTAATGAGATCATTGAACTGGACAATAACCAACTGTATAGCTATAAGGGCAACTATTCCTACTATCTGCGGGAAAAAGAGGCAAGAGCCGAGCGCGAGGCCGTGGAGCAGCACAAGACCAAACTATTGTTCAAAAAAGAGCTCGACTGGATGCGTAGACAACCCAAGGCACGCACCACAAAATCCAAATCCCGCATAGATGACTTCATGCAGATCAAGAAAAAAGCGCATCAAAGAAGACAGGAGCATCAGGTGCAATTGGAGTTGAACATGGAACGTTTGGGCAGTAAAATCCTAGAATTGCACAACGTTTCCAAAACCTATGGCGAAAAAACCATTCTGGACAAACTGGATTACAGTTTCACCAAGGGAGAACGTGTTGGGATCATTGGTCAAAACGGTACCGGTAAGTCCACCTTTTTGAATATTATTACTCAAAAAGAACTTCCGGACGGGGGCAAGGTCGTTGTTGGTGACACTATAAAATTTGGCTATTACACCCAAAAAGGCATCTCCATAAAAGAAGGACAGAAGGTTATTGATGTTATACGGGAATTCGGGGATTACATCCCCTTGAAAAAAGGAAAACAAATCTCAGCCCAGCAATTGCTGGAACGCTTCCTATTTGATCGCAAAAAACAGTACGATTTTGTGGAAAAACTAAGCGGAGGAGAACGCAAACGCCTGTATTTGTGTACCGTACTTATCCAGAATCCCAATTTTTTGATTTTGGATGAACCCACTAATGACCTGGACATTGTGACGCTCAATGTGCTGGAGAGTTTTCTGCTGGATTTCCCTGGGTGTCTCGTAGTAGTTTCGCACGATCGTTACTTTATGGATAAGATCGTGGACCATTTGTTCGTATTCAAAGGAAGTGGGTCCATCGATGACTTTCCCGGCAACTATTCCGATTACCGTGCCTACGAAACCAGCAAAACGACCGCAGAACGGGAAGCCAAAAACAGTGAAGGAGAAAAAACGGTTAAGACCTCTTGGAAAGAAAAGGATTCAACCAGAAAATTATCCTATCTGGAGCAAAAGGAACACAAGCAATTGGAAAAGGAAATCCAGAAGTTGGAAAAACAAAAGGAGGTATTGCAGAACAAATTTGTTGATCCTGATTTGGATGGAGATACCATTGCCCAATTGTCCATTGAACTTAAGGAACTATCCGATTCGATAGAAACCAAAACCGAGCGATGGTTTGAACTTTCGGCAATTTTGGAAGGGTGATGGACAAAATTTTATCCTATATCGGTTTTCTTCGAAAATCCACCAATGAGCACGGGGTGCATTCCCCGTTTGTCTTTAAGTACGTTACCCAGTGTTTAAATGTTAGAAAACGATGGCACCATGATAAATCCATCAATGTCCTACTAAAAACGATTTCGTACTTCCAAAGCCAAAGTATTGCCGTTTTGGATGATATTGAAGCCGCTAAAGTAGTGATGGACACCTTCCCCCAACTACAACTCAACCCAAATTTGTTCGACCTGGTTTATACAAAAGACCTCGATGTGTTTCAATTCGAGCAGCTACTTTCCAAAGGAAAAGTTCATAACGATAGTGTTATTTTGGTTGATGGTATTTATCAAACGCCTGCACAAAAAAGGCGATGGAACCAACTCATACAACTGTCCGATATTACGGTAAGTATTGATATGTACAACTTGGGAGCTCTTTGTATAAGAAAGGAACAAGAAAAGGAACATTTCACCATCCGGATTTAAAAAACTAATTTTAAGTATGGAAACTGCGACAACAGATTACACCATTTGGTATGCGCTAGGGATTTTGGGGTTGATTTATCTCGTTGTGCTATTTAGAAACAAAAGGGGCACAAAACGAAGAAAATCCCGAAAGTTTATGGAAGGTAAAAGACGCCATGACAATCGCAGGTAACGATTACCAATGACCACCCTTAAACTGCCCGAAATTCTTGAATACTAATTGTCCATTGATTGCTAAAAAATGAAAATCTATACCAAAACCGGTGATAAAGGCACCACGGCACTCTTTACGGGTAAACGGGTTCCCAAACACCATATTCGCATAGAGAGCTACGGCACTATAGACGAACTGAATTCCTTTTTAGGGCTGCTCCGAGATCAGAATATGGATTCCCATTCCAAAGAAATTTTGTCCCATATACAGAACAAATTGTTCACGGTAGGTGCTATTTTGGCCACTGAACCCACCAAGGACAACCGTCTAAAAATCCCACGAATTTCCGAAGAAGACATCCAAATATTGGAAAAAGAAATGGATGAAATGAATGAACAACTTCCGGAAATGACACATTTTATACTTCCAGGAGGGCACACCACCGTGTCATACTGTCATATTGCCAGAACGGTATGTCGCAGAGGTGAGCGCATGGTCTCCTACTTGAATGAAGAAGAGCCTGTACCAGAAAATTTATTGTCATACATTAACCGGCTTTCCGACTATCTCTTCGTATTGGCACGGAAGTTGTCAAAAGATCTACACGCGGAAGAGGTCAAGTGGGTTCCCGAAAAATTGGAAGAATAAATCCTAATTTTCTGCGTTTCAGATTAACACGCCAAAAATAATTTTCAAATAAATTCGATTTTACTTGACAAATTCGGTTTAAAAATTATTTTTGCAAAAAATTAAAATCAAACCGTTACTATGTACTGGACATTAGAATTAGCTTCATATTTAAGTGATGCGCCTTGGCCAGCCACCAAAGACGAATTAATAGATTATGCCATCCGAACCGGAGCTCCGCTGGAAGTTGTAGAGAATTTACAATCCATGGAAGAGGAAGGTGGTGAAATTTACGAGTCCATCGAGGAAATCTGGCCCGACTATCCTACCGAGGAAGATTACCTTTGGAACGAGGATGAGTATTGATCTCCCAGATAAACAAAACGTATTAAAAAGTCTCTTCTGAGGCTTTTTTTTATGTAATTTTGACAGCCTTGTAAAGGTTTCCATGCCGCCCTGGACAATGGAACAACTTTTGCAATCCAAAAGAAAAATTATTCATGAGCTTTATTAATTCCGTTCTAAAGGTTTTCGTTGGGGACAAATCCGAAAAAGACGTAAAATCATTGCAACCTTTGGTGAAAGAGATAACATCCTTTGAACAACAACTGGAAGGATTATCACATGACGAGCTGCGACAAAAAACGGCCTCATTTAAATCTCAAATAGCAGAAGACTGCAAAGCAATCAATGATCAGATAACCGCCTTAAAGGAAGAGGTGGAGCAGTCCACAGATATTGATAGAAACGAAGAGATCTATACCGAAATAGATAAGCTTGGCGAAGAGGCTTATAAAATTTCCGAAAAAACACTGAACAATATACTTCCCGAGGCATTTGCGGTTGTCAAGGAAACAGCAAAGCGTTTTGCCAATAATGAAACCTTGACCGTAACCGCTTCGGAGTTTGATCGAAGCCTCTCCGGTTCCAAGGATTATGTGACCCTGGAGGGTGACAATGCCATATGGAAGAATTCGTGGGACGCCGCGGGAAAAGAGGTTACCTGGGATATGGTCCATTACGATGTGCAATTGATTGGAGGTATAGCCCTGCATCAAGGAAAAATTGCCGAGATGCAAACAGGGGAAGGAAAAACCTTGGTGGCCACTCTCCCCCTCTACCTTAACGCACTATCTGGAAAAGGCTCCCATTTGGTTACCGTGAACGATTACCTAGCCAAAAGGGATAGTGCCTGGATGGCTCCTATTTTCGAATTCCATGGACTTTCTGTGGATTGCATAGACAAACATCAGCCCAATTCCGAAGGAAGAAGGGCTGCTTACAATGCTGATATCACCTACGGAACCAACAACGAATTTGGTTTTGATTACCTAAGGGACAATATGGCCCATACCCCTGGGGATTTGGTTCAACCTCCACATCACTACGCCATTGTGGATGAGGTAGATTCCGTATTAATTGATGATGCAAGGACTCCTTTGATCATTTCGGGACCCGTGCCAGAGGGTGACCGTCACGAATTCAACGAGTTAAAGCCAAAGGTTTCCGACATTGTACAGAAACAACGTCAGCACCTAACTGGAGTTTTGGCCGAGGCCAAAAAGCTTATCAAGGAGGGGGATACTAAGGAAGGTGGTTTCCTATTGCTTCGAGTTCACCGTGGACTCCCAAAAAATAAAGCCCTGATTAAATTCCTAAGTGAGGAAGGTGTAAAGCAATTGCTTCAGAAAACTGAAAACTTCTACATGCAGGACAATAATCGGGAGATGCCCAAGGTAGATGCCGATTTGTTATTCACTATTGACGAAAAAAACAACCAGATTGAATTGACCGACAAGGGGGTCGACTACATTTCTGGAGACCAGGATAAGGATTTCTTTGTGATGCCCGATATTGGTGGTGAAATCGCCAAAATTGAGCAGCAGGAACTGGAAATTGAAAAAGAAGCCGAACTCAAGGAAGAACTCTTTAAAGATTTTGCGGTAAAAAGCGAGCGTATCCATACCATGAGCCAATTGCTCAAGGCCTATACGCTTTTTGAAAAGGACGTGGAATATGTGGTAATGGACAATAAGGTGATGATCGTAGATGAGCAGACCGGACGTATCATGGACGGTAGACGTTACTCAGACGGATTGCACCAAGCCATTGAGGCCAAGGAAAACGTGAAGATTGAGGCCATGACCCAAACCTTCGCTACAATTACGTTGCAGAATTACTTTAGGATGTACAACAAATTGGCGGGAATGACCGGTACCGCGGTTACCGAAGCCGGGGAATTCTGGGAAATCTACAAGTTGGACGTTATGGAAATTCCGACCAATAGGCCTATTGCGCGTGATGACCGCCATGATTTGATCTACAAGACCAAACGGGAAAAATACAATGCCATTATTGAAGAGGTTACAGACCTTTCCAAATCTGGCAGACCTGTATTGATCGGTACCACCTCGGTTGAGATTTCGGAATTGTTGTCCAAGTTACTTAGCGTGCGTAAGATTCCGCACAATGTATTGAACGCCAAACTACATAAAAAAGAAGCTGATATTGTCGCCGAAGCTGGAAACGCAGGTATAGTTACCATTGCCACCAACATGGCGGGACGTGGAACGGACATCAAACTAAGCGATCAGGTAAAAGATGCCGGGGGTCTGGCCATTGTAGGTACGGAACGCCACGATTCTAGGCGTGTGGACAGACAGCTTAGGGGACGTTCAGGTCGTCAAGGAGACGTGGGAAGTTCGCAGTTTTATGTCTCTTTGGAAGATAATCTAATGCGTTTGTTCGGTTCGGACCGGGTGGCCAAAATGATGGACCGCATGGGCTTGGAAGAAGGAGAGGTTATCCAACATTCCATGATGACCAAATCTATTGAGCGCGCCCAGAAAAAGGTGGAGGAGAACAACTTTGGTATCCGGAAGCGTTTGCTGGAGTATGACGATGTAATGAACGCACAAAGGGAGGTCGTATACAAACGTAGACGCCATGCCCTTCAAGGAGAGCGGTTAAAGGTGGATATCGCCAACATGATCTACGATACCTGCGAGGTCATTGCCGACACCAACAAAGCTGCTGAAGATTATAAAAACTTCGAGTTTGAGCTGATCAAGTACTTTTCGATTACTTCTCCCATCACGGAAGAGGAATTTAGAAAATTAAGCTTTCAGGATATTGCCAATCAGGTGTACAAGGCGGCCTATGAGTTCTATCAGCAAAAAATGGAACGCAGCGCCACTGTGGCATTTCAGGTCATTAAAAAGGTATATGAAGATCAGACCAACAAGTTTGAGCGTATTGTGGTTCCTTTCACGGATGGTATAAAGACGCTCAATGTGGTCACCAACTTGGAAGCGGCCTATACCAGTGATGGGAAACAATTGATCACTGATTTCGAGAAGAATATCTCCTTGGCGATTATCGATGATTCTTGGAAAACACACCTTCGTAAAATGGATGAGCTAAAGCAATCCGTGCAGTTGGCCGTCCATGAACAAAAGGACCCATTACTTATTTACAAGTTTGAAGCCTTTGAGCTCTTCAAAGAAATGATTGACAAGGTGAACAAGGAGGTTATTTCCTTCCTTTTCAAAGGGGAGCTTCCATCCGAAAACACCAATCAAATCCAAGAAGCTAGAAGTGTAAGACGGCCAAAAGAAAATCTTAAGACCTCAAAAGAGGAAATCCCAAATAGTGATGAATTGGCAGCGCAGAATCGCGCCGCAGGTCAAACCCAGGGAAGAAGACCCCAGATTACGGAGACCATTGTTCGTGAGCGACCAAAAATTGGAAGAAACGACCGGGTGACCATTAAAAATGTCATGTCGGGAGAAAGCAAGACCGTAAAATATAAACAGGCCGAGCCTCTTATCGATCGGGGCGAATGGGTCTTAGTGGAGGACTAATCCGAAAATCGGGAAAACCTTAAACGACAGTCGATTATGGCTGTCGTTTTTGATTATATAAAAAACATAATTAGATTTATAGCCCAAACACCCCCGTAAAGAGCTACTTTTACTGTCTAAATAAACCATCACAGTAAAGGAAAATAACCGTACCACACGCCTATGAATGCGCCCAATGAGGACAAACGTCGTCTACAGGACAAAATTCAGTTGATTTTAAAGGTCAACCACAATTCCATTCTTACGTCTATTGCTTTTGGGTTGGTCTGTATGTTCTTCCTTGATATCAAAGGGGTAATCCCTTTTGTGTGTTTTGGCTATGCCTTGCTCAACTTCATCAATACTTTTCTTTATAGCAAGCATAAAAATTTGACGGCCACCTATAATGTCTCGTCAATTTTGGCTATGATAGGAGGAATACTCATCACCATATATAGTGGAGGAATTCAAAGTCCGTTCATTTTGGTTCTGGCCATAGTAGTTTTCGCTGGCTACGTTACTACGACCATGTACGGACAATTCTATTTAATAGTTAACCTTATTGTAGTTACGCTCATATTCTTATACGATTTAGGAGATTTTAAACTGTCCGAAAATACGGTTCCAGAAGCTTCCAGAAGATGGTTCGCCTTTCTTAGTGTCATTTTTGCGGTGTATTTATTAGGGGGCGTTTTTGGAAAGAACCTGTTGCGCGCTCATCATAAGTTGTACAAATCCCGGCGGGAGGTCCAAGAACGGATAGATGAAAAAGAAACTCTTTTGAAGGAGGTGCACCATCGGGTCAAAAACAATCTGCAAACGGTTTCCAGCTTGCTAAGTTTGCAATCCAGGGCCATTGCCGATGAAAAAATAAGCAGCATCATAAAAA
Source organism: Flagellimonas flava (assembly GCF_900129665.1). Classification (GTDB taxonomy): domain Bacteria; phylum Bacteroidota; class Bacteroidia; order Flavobacteriales; family Flavobacteriaceae; genus Flagellimonas; species Flagellimonas flava. The sequence continues at coordinate 155,479 of NZ_FQWL01000001.1, read as the reverse complement.
GTAGCCAAAACCGTGTGGTATCCATGGCCATGGTTCATGAGATGCTTTATAAACGAGACGATTACCTATCTAAAATAGAGCTGCGTCCCTATGTAGAGGAGTTGTGCAATTATCTGGTACGATCGGTTAAGGGGAATACAAACAAGATCAAGGTAAGCCTTCATATGGATGATCATAAACTCAGCATTGACACGGTCATTCCCTTAGGGCTTATTATTAATGAGACCATCACCAATGCCCTTAAATATGGAATCACGGAAGATCAGGCCGGTGAAATCCTAATATCCCTACGCAAGCTTTCCGATAAGCGATATGAAATGCAATTAGGGGATAATGGTGCCGGATATTCAGAAGATATTAATCCAGAAACCTCTAAATCCCTTGGCCTAAAACTGATTTATAATCTGGCCAGACAACTCAGGGGAACCATAAGTCGGGATACGGAGAAAAAAGGCACCTACTACATCTTGGAATTCGAAGAAATTATAGAGGAATTCAACTCTGTTGACTAAAGCTTTTCCTATCTTTAGAAGATTAACCTAATCTTCCAAAGTATGTTGAAAAAACTATTTCTGGCTGTACTTTTTACAAGTTCCTCCCTAGCAGCTCAAGACTACTTCTTTAAAAAATTTCATCCATTTAATTCTGACATTCCATCACCCGAAGCATTTCTGGGTTATCCTATTGGAGAACACCATACTCGGCATGATCTAATAGTCGCCTACCTCACCAAACTGGCTGAAACATCGGATAGGGCCAGTATCTATGAATATGGAAGAACCCATGAAGGCAGAAAACTGGTTATTCTTACTGTGACTTCTCCTGAGAACCATAAGAATCTGGAGCAGATTAAAACACAACATCTGCAATTTGTGGACCCGGCGAAAAATGCCAATAACTATGATGAGGTGCCCATTTTTGTCAATTTAGGGTACAATGTGCACGGAAATGAACCATCAAGTTCTGAAGCTGCCCTTTTAATGGCCTATACACTGACCGCTTCCAATAATCCGGAAATACTAAATTACTTGAACAATGGTGTCATCTTCATTGACCCTACCATCAATCCCGATGGGCGCGATCGTCACACACAATGGGCTAATATGTATCAAGGAAGTCCTATGGTGGCCGACCCCCAGGATGCAGAACACAATGAGTACTGGCCACGGGGAAGAACTAACCATTATTGGTTTGATTTGAACCGTGATTGGCTTCTTGGTATTAATCCCGAAAGTCGTGGAAAATTAACTTGGTACCACGAATGGTATCCCAATGTGGTTACGGATTTTCATGAGATGGGTTCCCAGAGCTCCTATTTCTTTGAACCGATGAAGGACAACGCTTCCTTGAATCCAATCATGCCCAAGGAAAACTATGTTGAACTCAACAACCTTTTTGGCAACTATTTTGCCAAGGCATTGGATAGTATAGGCTCCTTTTATTTTAGTAAAGAGGTTTTTGATGGCACCTACCCAGGGTATGGCTCTTCCTATCCAGATTTACAAGGCGGACTGGCCCTTTTGTTTGAGCAAGCCAGTTCTAGAGGTCATAAACAGACCACTGCCTTTGGAGAGATCACCTTCCCTTTTACCATCCGAAATCAATATACGTCTAGTGTCGCAACTGTAAAAGCTGCAATAGAAAACAAGGCGTATCTGAGAAAATACCAGCAAAACTTCTTTAAAAGCGCGCTTGGAAATGCTTCCAAAAGCAGGATCAAAGGGTATACCTTTAAGGATGAGCATGATCCCAACAGGGTGAAGGCCTTTGTGGACAAGTTGTTGTTACACAAAATAGACGTCTATAAATCCGGTGAACAATTTGTGGTACCAACCCAACAACCACAATATAGAATGGTACAAACCATGTTTGAAACCTATGAAAAATATCGTGACAGTGTGTATTATGATGCCTCCGCTTGGTCCGTGGCCAATTTCTACAATATGAAATACAAGGCAACCTCCTCCTTAAATCTGGGAGAAAAGGTGGTTTCAACCTCCGATTTAATCCAGGCGACTTCGGTCCCAAAATCCGAATATGCCTATATCATTGATTACGATGATTATAATGCTGTGGCAGCGTTGAATTTCCTGCAATCAAAGGGATTGGTGGTTTCGGCCTCCTTCAAACCCTTTACGGCCAAGACAACGGCTGGGAACAAAAGCTTTAATTACGGGGCCTTGGTTATTCCTGTGAGTCTACAAAAAAAGGATTCCAACGATGTATTCAAATTGATACAAGAGGTCCAAAACCGTTTTGAAGTTCCCACTTACGCCGCACATACGGGCTATAATGCGGCCGGTATTGATCTAGGTAGCCGATATGTTGATGCTCTAACAAAACCAAAAGCAGCCATGCTTATCGGAAATGGGGTACGATCTTATGAGGCTGGTGAAGTTTGGCATCTTTTGGATACGCGAGTAGGAATGCCCATCACCAAAATCCCAATGCGAAACCTTGGTTGGGCCAATTTGGATAAATACAATACCCTGGTAATGGTTTCTGGTAGTTATGACCTATCCGAAAAACAACAGGATAAAATAAAGGATTGGGTAGGCAAGGGAAATACCCTAGTTACCATTGGAACGGCTTCAAAATGGGCCATCGACAAAAAACTGGTTGCAGAGGAATTTACCGAAAAAGAAAAGGATACCACCAAAGCTGTCGTCCGCAAACCGTATGTAAATGCTCCAGAAAATCTGGGCAAGGAAAGCGTTGGCGGTGCTATCTTTAGGGTAGATTTAGATGTAACCCACCCCTTGGCCTTTGGTTATCATGACGCATCTATCCCCGTTTATAAAAACAACAGTGTTTGGATATCACCCAGTAAGAACGAATATGCCACAGTGGCCAAATACTCCAAAAATCCGCATATTGATGGTTTCATCACCAAAGAGAATATGGAAGACAAGCTTAAGCCTTCAGCTTCTTTAATCGTTAGCAAGCTGGGAAGTGGTCGCGTCATATTGTTTGCAGACAATCCCAATTTTCGGGGTTCGTGGTATGGTACCAACAGACTGTTCTTAAATGCCCTGTTCCTTGGTAATAAAATTGAAATTCCAGAATAACCATACAACATGAAAAAATTACTCTCTTTATTGATACTGTTCCAAGCTTTTTCAGGGGTTGGGCAAGATAGCATGAGCGAAGGTCCTTTCTCCCAACTGATTATCCGTGGAGTAACGCTTATTAATGGTAACGGTGCCCCACCAAGGGGACCCATCGATATCGTGGTGGAGAATAACAAGATAGTCGATATCCAAGTTGTTGGCTACCCAGGGGTAAAAATCAAAGAAAGTAAAAGACCACAGCTCAAACCCGGAGGAAAAGAGCTTCAATGCGAAGGAATGTATTTGTTACCGGGCTTTGTGGACATGCATGGCCATATAGGCGGTGTGGCCCAAGGAGCAGATTATGACTATGTATTTAAGCTATGGATGTCACACGGAATCACCACGGTTAGGGAACCAGCTGGAAGAGGTGTGGACTGGGCCTTGGACTTGAAACGAAAAAGTGAAAAAAACGAAATCATTGCACCAAGAATTCAGGCGTATACCGCTTTTGGGCAAAACTCCGGTAATTTTAATCCCCTGAACGATGCTCCAATAAGCACGCCGGAACAAGCCAGAAAATGGGTGCGTGCCAACGCCCAGAGAGGGGCTGATGGCATTAAATTCTTTGGTGCGCCACCAGAAATTATGTCGGCCGCTCTAGATGAAAACAAAAAGTTGGGATTGCGATCAGCCTGTCATCATGCCCAGTTGGATGTGGCCCGATGGAATGTACTCCATTCCGCGCGAGCGGGTTTAACCAGTATGGAACATTGGTATGGATTGCCCGAGGCCCTGTTTGAAGATCGGACCGTTCAGGATTATCCGTTAGGTTACAACTATCAAAATGAGCAACATCGTTTTGAAGAGGCTGGAAAACTATGGAAACAGGCCGCAAAACCTTTTTCTGACCATTGGAACAAGGTTATGGATGAACTCATCAGCCTTGATTTCACACTGGACCCTACCTTCAATATTTACGAAGCCAGTCGTGACCTACATAGAGCACGCAGGGCGGAATGGCACGAGGATTACACCTTGCCATCACTTTGGGATTTCTACCAGCCGAGTAAAATATCCCATGGTTCGTATTGGCATGATTGGGGAACGGAACAGGAAGTCGCTTGGAGGGAAAACTACAAGCTATGGATGACCTTTGTAAACGAATATAAGAATCGAGGAGGGCGTGTTACCACGGGCTCCGATTCGGGATTTATTTTTCAATTGTATGGCTTTGCCTATATCCGGGAACTGGAGTTGTTTCGGGAGGCCGGATTCCATCCCTTGGAAATCATTCAATCTGCAACACTCAACGGAGCCGAGGCACTTGGCTTGGCTGATAAGATTGGTACAGTGGAAATTGGAAAACTAGCGGATTTCGTTGTAGTTTCCGAGAATCCTCTAAAAAACCTAAAGGTTCTCTACGGCAATGGAGCCATAAAACTTACAGATGATAATCAGGTTGTGCGTGTGGGTGGTGTCACCTACACTATTAAGGATGGGATTATTTACGACGCAAAGGCGCTTTTGCGAGACGTAAAGAGAATAGTATCGCAGCAGAAACAAAAATTAAACTACACAATAAAGCAGCCGGGATTAAAATAGCGTACATATTTTATGGGGTTTTAACGATTGGTGAATACGAAAATAATAGAATGTCTGTGGCAAATGCTTAAGAATCGGTGTGTTGCGATTTAATCCGATTAAGCGTTTTTGGGTCTTGGTTTTGCCTTCTTTTACGAAATGAAAAAACAACCGAGGCAACTACAAAAGCCACACTAAGGAATAACGTAAAAGGGATAGCAATTTCCAATATCATGATTAAGCCAATTTAGCTTTGTTCCTTTTTGTTCTAAAAGAAAGAGCTTTTTTGATTCTGGAATTCTTGAACATGTACAAACGAGCAACTTCAGTTTCCTTTTCAGTTTGCTCCTGAATCTCAACATTCAATTCAACACCTTCGGTAATGACATCTACCTTAACTTCTTTAGAGATGTCTTGGGCCATAGCTAAAGTTCCGAAGAAAACTACTGTGATGATGGTTAATACTGCTTTCATGACTTGGGTTGTTTTTACATGGTAAATTTACCTTCGACCCTCCCCTGGCCCGGATTTTCATCGCTTAACCTCCATTTTTTTTCGGTGTCGGAACTTTTTTCGGCTGAAGTGTATTTTATCCTCGATGAAAGTTTTTATGCCAAAATACAGGCTACCGAAACCATGTGCATTTCATCGATACTCCCAGTCGCAGCATACTTTTCAGAGCGTGCAGTTGGTCTGGTTTTTTGGTAAGGACGTCGAGAGAAGACCTTGCCCTGAACCCATAGTTTTTATAATTTCAGGGCATTTGAAAGTCAGAATAGGTCATTTTAAAGTGCGTGGGTCTGAAAATACCATTTAAGGCCATCTAAATTTTAGAATGAGATTTATAACCTTAAACAGAGCAGTGATTTTTTTATGAAAGGGATTCCAAGCTAGATCAAATTGCCACTATGGATATCGTACGAGGTTCTCCATTAACCGAAACTATCACAATTTAATCTTAAGATTTGGTTGGACTAGTAATTTGACACTTTGAATTCCGACCTAAAACCCAAACCCATTATGAAGATGATAAAGATTGCACTATCAGCTCTTTTGCTTATCGCAACAACAAGCTGTCAGCCCGAGACAAAAAACACTAATACCACTCAAGTAGTTACTCAGGAGGCTGTCAAGGAAGTAATTGCCGACCCGGTTGACCTCCAAAACTACGAGACGGCATACTTTGCCAGCGGATGTTTTTGGTGTGTTGAGGCTATTTTTGAAAGTGTAAAGGGAGTTGCAGAAGTGTATTCTGGATATTCAGGCGGTCCTGAAAAAAATCCCACCTATGAACAAGTGGCCTACGGAAGAACCCGGCATGCGGAAGCCGTGGAGGTCTATTACGATCCCGAGGTCATCTCGTTTACCCAGTTGGTTCAGGTATTTTTTGGTTCGCATGACCCTACTTCCCTTAATCGGCAGGGGCCGGATAGGGGTGCCCAATACCGTTCCATTGCATTTTACAAAAATGAAGAGGAGAAAAAGATCATTACCGATTATATCGAACTGTTGGAATCCAAGGAAGTTTATGGCCGACCTATTGTAACACAAGTGAAGGAATTTGAAACCTTTTACAAAGCTGAGCCGTATCATCAGGACTATGAAAAGCGTAATCCCAACAATTCTTACATAAGAAATGTTTCTATTCCTAGACTGAACCGGTTTAAGGAGAATTTCAAATCGTATCTCAAGGAGGAAGCCCATTAGGCAGAATCCAATATCTGGGCCAGGAAAGTACTTGTAGCGTAGGTTGATTATGGGAAAAAGGTGTATCTATTCCTTTAGCACCACCTCACTATACTTGGAGTTGATGTTAATGGCCTTGTCCGTTTTGTTGCTGATATGATAACCTTTATGCACATTGGTATTGTAATTCTTTGATGAGCCAATGGCCAACACCTTGGGATACTCAAAATTAGAGGTGGTTTCATTTACATAGATGGAAAAGGGCACAGATGGAATCTTAAAGTCCACTTCCCCATTTTCTACGGTGATATCGATATTGGAAAACCCATCGGCCACAGAATTGATTTGAAGTGCCCCAAGATTATTGGTCACAAAGACTTTGTCTTCCAAGCGATCTATGGTCACTTGGGATGAAACCGAGTTCAACCGCAACTCCTTCACTTCCCTTAAGTCTACCCTATCCGAGTAATCCGTCTTTAACTGGCCATAATTCCATTTTTGTACCACTACTGGAGAGTAAGACGCTCTAATGTTCGTTCTATCCCCATCTATGGTGGAGGCCAGCAAGCTTGCATACGACAAGCTTGCATTTAGATTCTTGGTGTTTGCGGCCAATTTCACCTCCCCGTGCCTAACATTCATTTTTAGTTTGACCGACTTGGGCATTTTAATCTTGATTCGCTTTTTGACCTTATACTGCTTTTGCTCCCCATCTGAAGAAAAGTAGAAAATATTGGAATCGTCATCGCTGTGAATGCTAAAGGTTCGGGTGGTAGAGTGCGTACGCCTTACTTCGTCTCTTTTTTCGCGCATCTCGGCCCGTGCTTCTTCCCTAGCCTCTCTAGCTTCTTCCCTTACGGCCCTAGCTTGCTCACGGGCTTCCTCTCGCTGCTGCCTAAGTTCATCCCTTTGCTGCAATAGCTCCGCACGTTCCTGCTCCCTTTCTTTGGATCGCTGTTCCATTTTTTCCCCCCATTCCTCTATTTTTTTCTGATAATTCTTATCAAAATTCTTATCAAAATCCTTCTTCCATTCCTTTAGATATTTATCACCATCTTTCTTATAGGCATCGTAGTCAAACTCCGTAAACGGAATTGGAGGTAACGGGGGTAATTCCGGAATGATCATAACTTCCGGCAATTCGGGAATCTCCAACTCTTCAAAAAGAGGTTCAATTGCTGGCATTTCTGGCACCACAAACTGAAAATCGCCTGGATGTGAGCCTGCTGCAAAAACCCCATAACTGGCACTCCCGGTCCTCACTTGAATTTCCTTGCTGTTCCCTAGAATCTTTATTACATCCTTTTCAAAGAAGTCCTTGGCCTCTTCATCCGTAGCGCCTTCCAGTTCAACCTCCGCTGTGATTTCCACTTCGTCCTTTGCCCATGTCTCAAACTCAATATCGGCATGACTTGTATCAATATTCAACACTGTTTGATCATTTACATTGAACGTTTCCGTATAAGTCTTGGTCTTTTCCTGCGCCTGGCCAACGCATACAGCCAGAACAAGCAGAACGACATTACATAATATTAGATGATTCCTGTTCATTTTTTGATGATTTTAATTGATTCAACTTAGTTTTCAGCTTCTGCAACAGTTGCAGCCGAAGCTGTAGATTTTTTATCAGGGCATTAATGGTCTGGTCATTTGGACCAATTTGATTGAGCTCTTCATTCAAAAGGGCATATTCTGCATTCAATTCGGATAATTTGTCCAGATATCCATTTATAAGTGTCTTATTGTCCCCATCAAACTCCAACCCAGAAAGTTCAAGATTGATATTGGTCACGTAGTAGTTCTCAATTTTCTTTAGGTCAGGGGATAAATCACCCAAAGAAATTGTCTGGACTTCTGTGTCATTCTTTTGCACCACCTGGGTTTCTGGGCCTGATTTAATCTTATTTTCCAAAGAACTGATATAAATTCCCAGTCCGAGAAGCACCACGATGGCAGCAGCTACCTTCAGCCAGAAAAAATTGTTTATGGTTTTCCGTTTTGCTCCAATGGGAAGTTCTTTCTCCAGCCTATCCATAAACCGCTGCTCGTGGCCGCGTTTCATTTCGATTGGTTGTTTTTTGCGTTCTTCCGCGAACATTTTTCTAAGATCCTGTGCCATACGTCATTTTTTTAAGTATCTCCTTTAATTGTGCCTTGCCCCTTAGTAAACGGGTTCTGGAGGCAGTATCCGAAATTCCAAGGATTTGTGAAATCTCACCATGGTCATAGCCTTCAACAAGGAACAGTTGTACCACATACCTATACTTCTCAGCCAGAGTTTCTATTGCTTCCCTTACCGTTTCCAACGCTATTCCATCCTCCACGGTCCAATCATCATCTTCCGCAACCTGTAGGTAATTATCTTTAAATTCAACCATTTTCTGGTTTTTCGATTTTAAAAAATCAATGCTTCGGTTTACCACTATCCGTTTTAACCATGCGCCAAAAGTGACCTCACCCCTGAACTGGTGAATCCGCTGAAAGGCCTTTATAAAAGATTCTTGCAGCACATCTTCCGCATCATCTGGGTCCTTCACAAAACGAAGGGCCACGCCATACATACCATCACAATATTGGCGGTACAGCTCCATTTGGGCTTTGCGGTTGTTGGACTTGCATTGTTCTACCAGTTCAATTTGAAACATGGTGGGCTTCGGTTTGGTGTTTTGTTGTTGTAATAAAGACGGAGGAAAAATACCGTCGTTGCAAAATAGTTCAGTTTTAAGGCATTTTAACAAAAATAAAGGTGTTCAGGCTGTAACAAGATTTCTAAATTGCAATAACAATCCAAGCTAAACACACGCAACACGTTTAAACTTTTTAACTTAGCATGAAATCACCTATTTACCAGCAGTGCCGAACAAGAAGAAGACCTCTGAGCATACCGTATCCAGAATAAAACAGTTGCGAAAGCAGGAGATTTCTGTGGAGCAATTGACTGAAGGTATTTTTGCAGGGGACAAAACCTTCCTGTCCAAAGCAATCACCCTTTTGGAAAGTTCCAATCCCAACCATTTTGAAAAGGCCAATGCCATTATAGAAAAATGCCTGGCCAAGCCCAATAGCAGTATTCGTATTGGAATAACTGGTGTGCCGGGTGTGGGAAAGAGCTCATTTATTGAGGTTTTTGGTAAAGCACTTACAGGCCTCGGAAAAAAAGTGGCCGTGCTTGCGGTGGATCCCACCAGTTCACTCAGCAAAGGCAGCATCCTGGGCGATAAGACAAGGATGGAAAGTCTTTCCAAGGATACCAATGCCTTTATTCGCCCATCACCATCCGGTGATTCCCTTGGCGGGGTGGCCAGAAAAACCAGAGAAAGCATCATATTATGTGAAGCAGCTGGTTTTGATACCATTCTTGTGGAAACTGTTGGTGTCGGACAAAGTGAAACTGTGGTGCACAGTATGGTTGATTTTTTTCTATTGCTAAAATTATCAGGTGCTGGGGATGAACTTCAAGGGATAAAAAGGGGCATCATGGAAATGGCCGATGCCATCGCAATTAACAAGGCGGATGGCCATAATCTGGAAAAAGCCAAGTTGGCCGAAACCGAGTTTAGAAGGGCCCTACATCTATATCCTCCCAAAAAGAACGGTTGGACCCCCAAGGTAATACGCTGTTCAGCGATGGATAATACGGGTATACGGGAGATTTGGTCGATGATTCAGGATTTTGTAGAACGTACAAAGGTCAATGACCATTTTGAAACCAACAGAAAAGAACAAAACAAGAATTGGTTTCTTCAGACGGTAGACCAACAATTGATGCATTTTTTCTATCAGAAAGATTCTTTTAAGACCCAGCAAGCAAAGATGCTCAAGGACGTGGTGGACAGCAAAATATCACCTTTTTATGCCGCCAAGACTTTATTGGATGGACTAAAAAAAGAACTTAAATAAAAGAAGTAAATTTGCGCAGATCATAAGCCAATTCATGAGCACCGTTACCGATTCCCTTCTTTCCATTGTGGTTCCACTTTATAATGAAGAAGATAATGTAGTTCTCCTGACCCAAAAAATCCATGAAAGCCTTGAAGGGTATAACTATCAGATTGTCTATGTTGACGATTTTTCCAAGGATAAGACCCGTAAAGTCGTTAAGAACATGGATGACTCCAAGGTGCATCTGATCGAACTCAAAAAGAACTACGGGCAGAGCTTGGCCCTTGCCGCTGGGATTGATTATGCAGAAGGTGAGTACATTATTACCATGGATGGCGACTTACAGAATGACCCCTCTGATATTCCAAAAATGTTGGAAGAAGCCATTGGCGGAGAATACGATGTTATTACGGGAATCCGTCAAAAAAGAAAGGATTCCTTAGTAAAAAAGATTCCCTCTAAAATTGCCAATTTTTTAGTTAGAAGAGTTACTAAACTAGACATCAAGGACAACGGATGTGCCCTCAAGGTCTTTACGAAGGACATTGCAAAAGGGTTGAACCTGTATGGGGAAATGCATCGGTTTATCACGTTGTTGGCCCATTTGGAGGGTGCACAGATCAAACAAGTGCCAGTGAAGCACCATGCACGACATGCCGGTGTATCCAAATACGGTTTGGAGCGGGTTTTCAAAGTGGTGGCCGATATGATGTTGTTGTTGTTCATTAGAAAGTACTTCCAAAGGCCCATACACCTATTCGGAATTTTTGGTGTACTGTTGATCATTCTGGGCATCTTTATCAATATCTATCTGCTTATTGTTAAACTTGGCCTTGGCGAGGACATAGGCAATAGACCCCTACTAATATTTGGAATGATGTTCATTTTAGGAGGAATTCAATTGTTCACTATTGGTATAGTCATGGAATTGCTCATTCGCACCTATTACGAATCCCAGCAGAAAAGACCTTATCGGGTCAAAAAAATAAGCATAGGTGACGGAAAAGCTGCGTAAAAAGCTACTTACAGCTTTAAAAATTGTGATCAGTGTTGCCCTGATCTATTTTATTTTCACCAAAATAGATTTTAAGGAAGTTGTAGGCACCCTGAAGGATAGCAACCCGTGGTATCTATTCCTTGGAATTTTATTGGTTGCAAGCTCAAAAGCCATTGGTGCATTACGACTTAATCTTTACTTTCATCAAATTGGCGTGAAACTGACCCATCTAAGCAATTTCAAACTTTACCTGCTTGGAATGTTCTATAATTTGTTCTTACCCGGCGGTATTAGTGGAGATGCCTATAAAGGTTACGTCATCCAAAAGAAATACAAGGCTGGGACCAAGAAAGTTGTTGCCGTGCTTTTTTTGGACCGACTTAGCGGACTACTTGCAATATTTATTTACTGTTGTGTGCTAGCCATACTTTTGAATCATCCGTTGTTTGAATCGCTCATATGGCTTATTTTGGGAGGTATTCCTTTGGCTATTTTTGTTTTTTGGTGGCTTATTAGAAGATTCTTCCCATATACGCTTCCCGTTTTCTGGAAATCCTTTGGTTTTTCCCTATTGGTTCAAGGCACCCAAATGATCTGTATTCTTTGTATTCTTAAATCCCTATCCATTGATTGGGGCATATTCGAATATCTTTTTGTGTTTTTGATCTCTTCCATTGTATCCGTGATTCCGTTGACGATAGGGGGAATAGGCAGTAGGGAGGTTACATTTTTATATGGGGCCAAATGGTTGGGGCTGGATGCCAATACTTCCATAAGTATCAGCTTTATATTTTTTCTTATAACAGCCCTAGTTTCATTTTTTGGGATACTGTTTCACTTCAAAAAACCTGAATTGGAAGTGGGGAACTAATCCAATTGTACCAAATGCATTTTGTTGAGTTTTTTCTCCCTCGTATGTGGGTTAAGGAATTTGAGCTGTAATCGGGTTATTCTAAATTGGTCCACCGTTATCTGTTCATGCCAATGAAAACCAGAATTCAAGAGGGTCTCCAATTCCATATCATCCGCATAAATCCAGATACCGGTCTTATTCTCCAATTCTGGTAACGAAATGATTTTCACGGGGTATTGATTGTAAAAGTCAAGAGCCCATGTATGACGGGTTGTAATTTTGTAAATATCATCATGGGGTATATCCAGTTCCTTTACCCTTTCAGCCATATTGGAACCTCCTTGATAGGCCAGCAATCTAGGATAAAAATGCAAATTCAATACTGCATTTAGCAATAAGGAACTACACACAGATAGTGTGATGATCCGCATATAGTAAGCTTCACGCTTCAAACAGAAATAGGTAATGATTCCCAAGCAGGCAATGAGCAGGACATAATAAAACCCCTTTTCAAACTTAAAAACGTGGAAGCAAAGTAGAAGAACGCCAATAAACACAATGCTCAGGATAAAATATTGGATGCCCAACAAAATCTTGATCATCTTTCGCTTGGAGTTCTTATAAAGATCATGCAAATAAGAAGCCGATAAGATGGCGTAAAGCGGAATTAAAATATTCATATAATGCGGAAGCTTAAACTGGGCGAAGCTTATCAACAAAAACAGGATGGAAATTCCTCCCACCGTCATAAATTCCAGCTTCGGGTTAAAAGCAAAGTTCGTCTTCCAAAATTCCCTCACTCTACACCAATACGCAATCAAAGCCAAAACTGTCCAGGGAAGAAAGACCCATAGAAAGGTGTGAAAAAAGAAAAAGAAGTCATTGCTATTCTTGCCTACTCCCGCTCCGCTCATCCGTTCAAAACTCTGTTCCCAGAAAATAAAGAAAATACCACTTCGGCCGTTTCTCCCTCTAATCACTTTTTCCGGATGCAAATCAAATTGCAGATAGTACGCATATAACATGGGCGCAATCGTCAGTCCAAAAACAAGGATTGCCAACAAAAGTTTCCAGCTGATCAAGCGATGCCACTTTTTAGTGTAGGACAAATGGCAAATCAATGAAACTCCAATAACAACCAAAGCAATCTGTCCTTTGGTGGAAAAAGCCATCCCTGCGCCAAATGCGCCAAGGAGGATATGCAGCAATTTATCTTTTTCAACAAACAGGGCCAACTGCCAAATGGCAAAAACGGAAAAGCCAGTCAATACAGCATCTGTACGGACATCTATTCCGGATAGGACAATGGTCTGTGCGGTTAAAAATATAAGGGCGGAAAATCTGCCAACATCTTTATTATACAAGAGTCTACCAAGTCCATAACAGCTGTATGCACCAAGAAAAATGGCCAAAACACCCGGTATTCTGTAAGCCCAATCGTGAATGCCAAAAAGTTTGTAGGAGAAGGCCGCCAGCCAATAGTGCATATGCGGTTTATCAAGATATTCCTCTGTACCCTTAATCAAGGTAAAGAAATCATTTTCCTGCACCATTCGCATTGCCATAACCGCAAATTGTGCCGAGTCGTTCTCAAAAAGGGTCACAAATAGTCCGGCTATGTATAACAAAACTATTAGGGCAAGCAAAAACCAATACCTGGTAGATGAAATCATGTACCCAATTTTTGAAAGGCAAATATAGTCAACTTGGAAAACACCCACCCGAAAAGGGCTCCCATGGCCATACCGGTCACTACATCCAATGGAAAATGTACTCCTATGTAGATACGACTATGGCCTATAATAAGCGCCCAAAATATCAGGAACATACCTATAAACGGGACTTTCTTTCTAAAAAGAAGCGTGAAGTACATTGCAGGGGCGAACGAATTGGCCGCATGGGCAGAAAAGTAACTGAATTTTCCACCACAATAACTTTTTACTAAACGCATGACCCCGCTTATCTCGGCATCGTGACAAGGTCTCAATCGGCCAACACCATACTTAAAGAAATTGGATAGTTGGTCCGTACAGGTAATGAGCAATGCTACAGCCGCCAATACCACAAGGGTTCTTTTGGGACCAAAGTTTCGATATACCAGATACAACAAAAACAAGTAGAGGGGCGCCGAATTTCGGGTTCTGGTCATGAACATCCAAAATCCATCCCAGGTCGTGGTTCCCAGACTATTGAGATACAGAAAAAGCTCCTTATCAAGTTCAACGAGTTGCTCCAGCATGTTATGAATCGTATCTAGCTACTTCCCTATCATAAAATGCCGTCGCCGCCTCAATTAAACTTTCTGCCTCCGTTGACAGCTCTTGCTCATCTTCCTTGGAAAATTCCTCCAGCCATTCCACCTCATCATTTTCCAAATTGATGATAAAGCGAGGATATTCGGTATGCACGATAAAAATAGAACTTGGGTAGTCGGTATTATCACCTAAAAGAAACTTGGGTAATTCCATTTATAGCAGTTTGTGTATTGCTCTTAATTAGCTGTTAATTAACTTCTTGGTCAAATAATTGAATCGAATATACAACATTACGGCCGATGCGGTAAGTCCCAGCAAAAGTCCCATCCAAATCCCGGAACTTTTATATTCTGTATGGAGTCCAAAGTAATAGGAAACCGGAAAACCAATAAGCCAGTAAGCAATAAAGGTAATTACTGTGGGTATCTTAACATCCTGTAGACCTCGTAAAGCTCCCAAAACCACAACTTGTATACCATCGGATATTTGAAAAAATGCGGCCACCAGCAACAGTTTGGCCGCAATAACGATCACCTCTGTATTGTCCATTTGATTGACCACATCATCCACATCCAAATAGATGGTAGGCAACCAATATCTACCCAACAAGAACAAGGCCGCGAAGACCACGTCCAGAATCAAAGTGAGAAAAAATATAGACTGGGCAATTCGTCTTAACTCGGAAAAATTTTGCAATCCTTTCTGGTTGCCGACCCGCACCATAGCGGCCACGCTTAAGCCCATCCCGACCATAAAGGTCATACTGCTCAAATTCAGTGCAATTTGGTTAGCTGCTTGGGCATTTTTACCTAAAACTCCACTTAACCATATAGCGGCAGTAAAAATGGCCACCTCAAAAAACATTTGTAGGGCCGATGGAAACCCGAGACTAATAATCTTGTTGATGACTTTCTTTTCTATGACCTTGAAGTTAAATCCAGTAACATAAGACTGAAACTTCTCTTTTCGCTTGAGCAGAAACCAAATGTATCCCACCATAATAAATCGTGATGCCAAAGTGCCGATGGCAGCTCCCACAATGCCGAGTTTCGGAAAGCCAAAAGAACCAAAAATCAGTAAGTAATTAATGACAATGTTCACCACGTTTGCCAATACTGTAGCGTACATGGGATACTTGGTTTGGGAAAGCCCTTCGGAAAATTGTTTGAACGCCTGAAATACAATCAGAGGTACCAACGAAAATGCGACCAACTCCAAATAGGGAATGGCGAGTTCCACCACCTCAGCAGGTTGTTGCATATAGTTTAACATGGGCTTGCACAGCAGGATGATACCAAACAACGAAAGCCCCAACAAGGTGCACAACACCAAACCATGCTTCAACGCCCGCTTTCCAGCGGCTTGATCTCCAGCGCCATCCGCTTCGGCAACCAACGGGGTAATAGCCGTGGAAAATCCAATTCCCAGGGACATGGCTATAAACACAAAACTGTTTCCCAGGGAAACCGCTGCCAGCTCGGCGGTTCCAAGTTGCCCAACCATGATATTATCCGCAAAGGCTACAAAAGTATGACCCAGCATGCCCAATATTACGGGATAGGCCAGTCTTAGGTTGTATGCAAATTCTCTGGTATAATTGGAAAGCACTTGCTCAAATTAGGAAGCCAAAGATACTGTTTACCTCGGCCCTAAACGAACAGATTTTGGTTTTTAATTACTCCTGAAATGCTGTCTCCAGAATAGCCTGCATTTGCGGATAATCTTCATCCATATCCCCATACATTTTTCGTTGTTCCAACAGCTCCTTTTTCATGCTTTGTATAACTTTTTCGTACTTCTCCTCATTCACGGCGTTATGAAGTTCCTTCGGGTCTTCCTTCAGATCATAAAATTCCCATTGGGCCGGAGTAGTCTCTTTTGAGGTCCCCTGTTTGTCCAAGTCCTGTCCATAGAAAAGAGCAAGCTTGTACCTGTGGTTTCGAATTCCAAAATGGGCTGGTCTATGGGGGTGGTGCAACCAATATCTATAATACATGCTTTGTCTCCATGCTGCCGGAGGGTTTCCCTCTAGGATTTCCCTAAAACTTGTTCCCTGCATATAGTCTGGTCGCTCTAAACCTGCATAGTCCGCAATCAAGGGTGCAAAGTCAATATTGAGGATAATGTCATCTATGCGTTGTCCCCCTTTTATTTTTTTGGGATATCGGATGACAAAGGGCATTCTAAGGGATTCCTCGTAAATCAACCGTTTGTCAAAAAAACCATGTTCTCCCAAGAAATAGCCTTGGTCCGCTGTGTATACTACAATGGTATTGTCCGCTACACCTTCTGCCTCGAGGTAATCCAAAAGCTTGCCTATATTGTCGTCGATAGCCGCGCCGCAGCGTAGAAAGTCCTTCACTAATTTCTGGTAAATCTTTTTGCGCTTTTGAATACTGTCCAGACCATCCAACGGGTATGGTAGACCAGGATAGCTCGTCCAAAACTTCTCAGGGTTTTTTGTGGCCTCATCCCATCTTACTCCCAACCGCTCCAAAATTTGTCCGCCAAAAGTCCTTCCTGTAGTTTCTTTTCCCCAATCCAACAGAGATTCAGGCTCGGGCATTTCCATATCCTCATAAAGGTGGGCAAAACGTTCTGGGTATTCGAATGGCTCGTGGGTTGCCTTAAAGTTGCAGAACATTAAAAAGGGTTGGTTTTTATCGCGTTTTTCCAAGTGTGAAATGGTCAAATCCGTAATCACATCCGTAGAAAAACCTTTATGGACGGTTCCTTGTGTGCCATCATGCCCATCGACCCAGTTTTCCTTGGTTTTCATAACCGGGTCCCAATACAATCCCTGCCCTGGTAATACATTGAAGTAATCAAACCCTTCTGGTTGGCCCACCAAATGCCACTTTCCAATGATTGCCGTTTGATATCCATTTTGTCCGAGGGTCTTGGCAATGTTTGGATGTCCTTTCGGCAATGGTTCACTCAACGTATACACCTGGTTCATATGACTATACTGGCCAGTTAGGATACTTCCCCTGCTCGGGGTGCAAATGGAGTTGGTGCAAAAGGCATTGTTCAGGACCGCACCTTCCCGCGCCAAACGCTTTAAATTTCCATTCTGTGCATAATCGGCCAAAATACCGCCATAAAGTCCCCAAGCTTGGGAGGTATGGTCATCAGAAAGGATGAAAAGAATGTTGGGTTGTTCCGGGGTTTCTGTTTTCGTCCCGGATTTACAAGAAAATAGGAGCAGAACCACTAAAAAAAGTGAAGAACGCTTTACTAGGGTATTGGGTTTCATTACAAAATGCTTTTATGGCTGGAGCATAAAGCTATTGAAAAAAATCACACCTTTTTGGCTTCCTCCCAGAACACATCCATCTCGGCAAGTGTCATTTCCTTAAGGGTCTTCCCAGATTCCTTTGCCTTGTTTTCCAAATATTGGAATCGTTTGATGAATTTTTTATTGGTGCGTTCCAGGGCATTTTCAGGATTAATATCCAAAAATCGAGCATAATTGACCATGGAGAAAAGCACATCCCCAAATTCAGATTCCAAACGATCGGGGTTCCCTTGTTTTAATTCTTCCTGAAGTTCGGAAAGTTCTTCCTGAACCTTCTCAAAAACCTGTCCTGGCCGCTCCCAGTCGAAACCTACTCCTGCAACCTTTTCCTGTATTCTATTGGCCTTGACCAAGGCCGGAAGGCTATTCGGAACACCTTCAAGCACACTCTTTTTTCCTTCTTTCAGTTTTATATTTTCCCAATTCTGTTTGACTTCCTCTTCATTCTCCACAGTGACATCACCGTAAATATGAGGATGTCTGTTGATGAGTTTCTCGCAAATTTCGTTGGCAACATCTGCAATGTCAAAATCATGGGTTTCGGACCCAATTTTTGCGTAAAAAATAATGTGCAGCAATAAATCACCCAGTTCTTTTTTCACCTCTTCCAAATCGTTATCCAGAATTGCATCACCCAATTCGTAGGTCTCCTCTATGGTCAGGTGCCTCAAAGTTTGCATGGTTTGTTTCTTATCCCACGGACATTGTTCCCTTAACTCATCCATGATCGTCAGTAGTCTATCTAATGCCTTCAGCTGCCCAGATCTTGCGTTCATCTATAAAATTTTATCTAAAAGTACAAAGACCATACTTTAGGACATACTGGATTTTTGGGTAATTTTAGAGTCTTTCATCTAATTATCAACAAATCCTAATACAACTATGAACTACGGCATTAAAACGTACTTGATTTCTTTAATAAGCTTGTTTTCCTTTGTTATCGTACTTGGGCAAAAAGAGCTTCCTTTCAAAAAAGAAGTGGAGGAAATCCAAGCCGGGCTAAAGGATTCGTGGGATATCTCCAAAATGACCATTGTGTTTACCGGTAGTTCCAGCATTAGAATGTGGAAAGACCTTCAAGACCGTTTTCCCGGGAGTCAAATCCTTAATACGGGTTTTGGGGGTTCCCAATCCTCCGATCTGGAGCATTATCTGGATGAACTGATTCTGGATTACAATCCCCAACAGGTATTTATTTATGAAGGGGACAATGACATCAATGCCAAAAAGAGTCCTCGAGATATTGTGGGGACTTTGGAAGATATCCTTGAAGAGCTTAAAGAAAGAAAGCCGGACCTGGACATTGTACTGATCTCTGCAAAGCCAAGTATTTCCAGATGGCACCTGAAACGAAGGTATATGAGATTGAACAAAAGGTTGAACAAATTGGCGTCCCAGACCAGCGGGGTCAGATTTGCAGATGTTTGGTCGGTTATGCTGAACAAAAGAAAACTGAAAAGAGATCTTTTTATTGAAGACGGACTTCATATGAACACCAAAGGCTATGATATTTGGTATGATGTCCTTAAAGATTATGTAAACAACAACACCTTATAATTATGCTACGTAAAGCACTTTTGGTTCTAATCTGCGTGATGGGCATTGCTGCCTGTCAACCAAAAAAGGAACCCATCAATTACCCGAAAACAGACTTGGCACAATCGGCCCTTATTCCAAAACCTTTGGATGTAGAGGCAACCCACAGCGCTTTTGGACTTGACCAAGCTACCGCTATCCAAACTTCTGAAACCGACCCACAATTTGTGGATGTGGGCCGCTTTCTTTCAGAAAAAATCAAGATAAAAACCGGTCTAGACCTTCCAGTTAATCAAACGGATAGCGAAAATGCTCCCGATCGTTTGGTTTTGATCAATCAATCTGACAGTGGAGATCTGCAAGGACCTGAATCCTATCTACTTGAAATAAAAAATGATTCTGTAGTACTTAATGCAAAAACGGCTGCGGGCGCTTTCAGAGGTATTCAAACCCTTCGCCAACTGATTCCGGAAGTTACTAACGATACCTTGACCGAACATTCTATGTGGTTGATTCCATCAGGGAAAATTACGGATACCCCAAAATTTGAATATCGGGGAAGTATGCTTGATGTGGCACGTCATTTCTTCACCGTTGAGGAGGTTAAAAAATATTTGGACATCTTGGCCTATTACAAGTACAATGTGCTTCATCTGCATCTTTCCGATGATCAGGGTTGGCGTATTGAAATTAAATCATGGCCCAAACTTACCGAGGTAGGTGGTGCTTCAGAAGTGGGTGGTGGACCAGGCGGATTCTATACCCAAGAACAATACAAGGATTTGGTCGCCTATGCCGCTGAGCGACATATTACCATTATTCCGGAAATTGACATGCCAGGACATACCAACGCCGCTTCTTTGAGCTACCCATTCTTAAACGGAAATGGAAAACCCTTAAAATCATATACTGGAACCAGGGTTGGTTTCAGCACTTTTGATGCCCAAAAAGATACTGTATATGCCTTTTTGGACGATGTGATTCGTGAGGTGGCCGCTATTTCGCCTGGGCCTTATTTTCATATTGGCGGGGATGAAAGCCACGTGACCAAAAAGAACGACTATATCACCTTTGTGGAGCGAGTTGAAAAAATAGTGCAGAAGCATGGGAAAAGAGCTTTTGGCTGGAATGAAATTGCCCAAGGAGATATTGATTCCACTACGGTCATCCATTTATGGAACGAACCCCATAGTGCATTGAAGGCTGCTAAAAATGGATCTAAAGTGGTATTGTCCCCAGCGGAGAAAACCTATTTGGATATGAAGTACGACTCCGTTTCCAAGTTTGGCTTAACTTGGGCAGGTCTCATTCCTGTTGATGTTGGTTACAAATGGGATCCTGAAACCTATATGGAGGGACTCCCTAGAGCAAGTATTTTAGGGCTTGAGGCTCCATTATGGTCGGAAACCATAAGTAATAGCGAAGAGCTCGAATATTTAGCATTTCCGCGCGCAATAGGATATGCCGAACTGGCATGGTCAGCGGAAGAGCATTGCAATTGGGAAGATTACAGGGAACGGTTGGCTAAACAAGTTCCTTATCTAAATAGCATGAAAGTCAACTATTATCCAACCAAATTGGTGGATTGGGAAAAGTAATGTCTATTCCTCTTCATCAGAAGTCACCGCGACTTCTTCGTCCTTAGGGTCGGAGAAGTCGGTGATTTTGTTCTCCAATAGCAAATTGTACCACTGCACAATTTTTTTGATATCACTGGCATACACACGGTCCTCATCATAATTGGGAAGGATTTCAAAGAAGTATTCCTCCAATTCAATTTTTGCGGCCTTGTGGCTAATTGAAGTTTTCTTCCCTCCTTCTTTCTCCACTATTTTCTGAAAAACCTCACGCAAAGGGACTTCCTCCTCCAAGGTATAAATGGCGATTTCAGATAAAACACTTACGTTGTTTCGCATTCCAACAGAAACACGTTTTCCGTCCAACAGCGATTCACCAACAAAACCAGAACGGGTCTGAGTTAACAACTTGTAAAGTCCAGGTCTTCCTGCAATTGATAAAATTTTATCCAGAGCCATATTTTCGTTTTATGCGCGCAAAATTATGCTTTTATCCCAAACGTCCTTTTTTTTAACGTCCTTTTTTGATATTGGGAAATTTCATTTTGTAATCAACGTTGATCTTTCCTTTGGAAATCTTGTCCAAACGACTTTTTAACAGCCGTTTTTTTAGCGAGGACAATTTGTCCGTAAACAGAATACCTTCTATATGATCGTACTCATGTTGAATAACCCTCGCCAAAAGCCCTCCATAGGTTTCTGAATGGGATTTGAAGTTCTCATCCAAGTAGTTAATGGTAATCTCGGGTTTCCGCTTTACATCTTCTCTTATATCAGGAATACTTAAGCATCCTTCATTAAAATCCCATTCCTCGCCTGCTTCTTCCTCAATTTTGGCATTGATGAACACCTTCTTAAATCCATTTAATGCTTCCTGGTCCTCAAGGCTCAACTCTTCATCATCCGCAAATGGTGATGTATCAACCAAGAACAACCGAATGGGAAGACCTATTTGGGGAGCTGCCAATCCCACACCGTGGGCATTGTACATGGTATCCCACATATTTGTAATCAGTTCCTTTAATTTTGGGTAATCCTTAGAAATGTCCTTGGCAACTTTCCGCAGTACAGGTTCTCCGTAGGCAACAATGGGTAAAATCATAAATCAAACTCTATTAAGGTAGGCCTGAAGGATGAGCGTGGCGCTAATTTCATCTATCAAAGCCTTGTTTTGGCGTTTTTTCTTCTTCATACCACCGGCCACCATGGATTGCATGGCCATTTTTGAGGTGAACCGTTCATCCTGTCGATCAATTGGGACTGTCGGAAAGGCTTTTCCCAACTTCTGCAAAAATGGTTGGATCAATTCCTCAGATTCGGATGGAGTGTTGTTCATTTGTTTGGGCAAGCCTACGACAAAACGCTCCACAGATTCTTTCTCAAGATAATTTTTAAGAAAATTGAGCAAATCTTTGGTTTCCACCGTGGTCAGTCCAGACGCTATCAATTGCAGCTCGTCAGTGACCGCAATACCAGTTCTTACCTTTCCAAAATCCAAAGCCAAAATCCTTGCCAACACCAAATTTTTCGCAAAAATAAACCTAAAAATGTTATGCCGTTAAAATAAGGGTGAATATTCTGGCGGCACGATTATCTTTGTCAAAATTTTAATAGACATGCTGCAGCTTAGAAAACGTATTGAAGATGCCTGGGACAACAGGGATCTGCTAAAAGAAGGGGAAACCCAAAAGGCCATACGGGAGGTGATAAATCTCATAGATTTGGGTGAGCTGCGCTGTGCCGAACCTGTTGCCGACGGATGGCAAATCAATGAATGGGTTAAAAAAGCCGTAGTCTTATACTTTCCCATACAAAAAATGGAAGTTTTGGAAGCCGGTATTTTCGAGTATCACGATAAGATTCCCTTAAAAAGTGGATACCAACAAAAGGGAGTCCGCGTAGTGCCTCACGCAGTAGCCAGACATGGTGCTTATATATCTTCTGGTACCATTTTAATGCCGAGCTATGTAAACATAGGTGCTTATGTAGATGAAGGCACTATGGTGGACACTTGGGCCACAGTTGGGAGCTGTGCCCAAATTGGCAAAAATGTCCATCTGAGTGGTGGAGTGGGTATTGGAGGTGTTCTAGAACCACTGCAAGCTGCACCTGTAATCATAGAGGACAATGCATTTATTGGGTCCAGATGTATTGTTGTTGAGGGAGTACGGGTAGAAAAAGAAGCTGTGCTTGGAGCCAATGTGGTACTTACCGCTTCTACCAAAATCATAGATGTTACCGGAGAAAAGCCCATTGAATTAAAGGGTAGGGTGCCAGCCCGTTCGGTGGTGATACCGGGAAGTTATACGAAGCAATTTGCTGCTGGCGAATATCAGGTTCCCTGTGCCCTGATTATCGGAAAAAGAAAAGAAAGCACGGATAAGAAAACATCTTTAAACAATGCTTTGCGGGAGCATGATGTAGCGGTTTAGAAAAGAAATGCGGAAGGGTATAATCGATACAAGCTGAATACCAATTCTTTATATCCATCAACATATCCACATATCATTGCATCAAAAAAAAATTAATTTGGCAAGCAACCAATTACACTTTTGCCATCTTTTACATACAAAACCACCTACCTTTTTAAAATTTCATGGAGTATTTATGAGGAATTCGAAAATCGATTCGGTGTAAGAAAATTACATAAGGAAACAATTTTCTCCTTAAAATTTTGTTATAATTTTGTAACTACCAAACCCTGTACCAATAAATATGGCTGGATTGAGCACCCCAAAGCAAAAGTTATCCGCGCTAGTAATTACGTATAATGAAATGGGCTACATTGAAAAATGTATTGATTCCGTTTCATTTGCAGACGAGATTATAGTGGTGGATTCGTACAGTACCGATGGAACTTATGAATACCTTCAACAACGTCCCAATGTGAAGGTCATCCAACATCCCTTTGAAAATTTTACGGCACAAAAATCCTATGCACTACGACAGGCTTCGAACAACTGGGTTCTATTCGTGGATGCCGATGAGGTGGTCAACAAAAGGCTGCAAAGTGAAATTGTTGAGACCATAAACAATCCTAAAGCGTGTGCAGCATATTGGTTCTATCGTAAGTTTATGTTTCAGAATGAACCATTGAACTACAGTGGTTGGCAAACTGACAAAAACCATAGGCTTTTTCAAAAAAGCAAGGCCAAGTATACTGACAAGAAATTGGTGCACGAAACCTTGGAAGTGGATGGGACATCCTGCATCCTAAATGAAAGACTCACCCACTATTGTTACAAAAATTATGAAGATTACAAGGGCAAAATGCTTCGCTACGGCCAATTGAAGGCCAAAGAATCTTTTTACAAGGAAAAGCATTTCAATTATGCCCTGTTGATCATAAAACCTTTTTGGAAGTTTTTCAACCATTACGTTATCCGACTTGGATTCTTGGACGGTAAGAAAGGTATTATTATCTCTTACTTGAATGCCTTAAGTGTTTTGGAGCGCTATCGTGAACTTAAGCGATTGGAAAAGAAGAATGAGCTTACCTATTATTTGGTAATGCCGTGATGACTCCACACTGATTTAGTGCTTTTGGTTTCCCTTCGGATAGCCTTGTTCTTTGATAGGGCCTCTTCATTCCTATAACCGCGGTCATGATCTAGGTGTACGCAAACTGCACTATAGCGGAGCTGCTTGGCTTTAATTCCAAAATTCACCATACGCTCGCCCATTTCGCGATCCTCACCGCCATACTGCATCCGCTCGTCAAAACCATTAACGTTTAGAATATCCTGTTTCCATGCGGATGAGTTGTGGCCATTCCAGCTTGGATTAGTAGGCGTAAACGCATTTAAAAGCTTGGAAATAAACCCATTTGCAGTAAGCTTATTGTTCTTAAAGGTTTGAGGGATTCCCTTTTCCTTAAGCCATTGGATGTTAAAACAGTTCTGCTCTAGTATATCCTGTTTTGTTATGGCCAAGGATATGTTCATAGGTAACATATAATAGCCCCCTGAAATAAAAGTTGAAGGTGCTTTGTTGATATAATGAACTTCCACAAAATCTTCTCTGGGAATGCAGTCCCCGTCGGTCATAATAATATAGTCCGCTTCGGTAGCCACAATCGCCTTGTTAAGAATTCTGCATTTCTGAAAACCATCATCTTCCTGCCAAACATGCTTGATGGGATAACTTAGCTGGTTTCGTAGTTCCTCTATCCTTTTCCTGGTAGCGTCTGAAGAACCATCATCAGCAATCACAACCTCAAAATCCTTGTAGGTCTGACAGTCGAAACCCCAAAGGACTTTTTCAAGCCAATCAGGTTTGTTATAGGTGCTTATAATTACGCTCAGGGCAGGCATTAACTAGAGTTTTTAGTACTTTTGCAAATGTAGTTTTTTGAGGTACATCCTCCACACAATTCCTATATTTTCTATGCAACGAACCTATGTTGGGTCTACAATATACCATATTTATCTATCCCTGATACATATCCTAAAAGACTCTAATGGGTCCGTTGATGATTACGGGGACAACCTGCTTTTTTTGGTGGAGAGCACCCCTATGATAGAAACCCTTATCCCCAATCTGAAAAAACGATTTTTCAGGGATGTCCATATCATTTCGGAGCGCAGAGACCACGTAAAAGACTTGGGTAAATTAAATTATTCCGTGAGAAGGAAATCCAAACTGATTCCCTATCTGGAAAACAGACATCCTACGTTAAAAAAGGAAAAGGAGTTCATTAAAAATTCAGAACTCTACCTGTGCGATACGGATTCGTCAAAGAGTTACTTCTTATACGAATTTGGAAAGAATAGGGATATAAACATGATTGAAGATGGCGCCAGGACCTATATTAAACGTCACTCGACCTTTGAACAGTTTCTAAAAACCTTCATAACCAAAACACCCATTGGCGGTGGGTTCGATAAGGAGATAAAAACAATTTACGCCCAATTTCCAAGAAAATTACCTAAGGCATTGCAAGGGAAATCCAAGGAACTCAATATCAAAAAAGAAGTTGCCCTTTGGTCCAAGACACTTAAAAAAGAGGTGTTTGACATTTTTTTGAATTCAGGCTCCCTAGAAATACCAAATAAGAACAACGCCCTCATTCTCACCCAACCTATCTCAGAGGACAAGGTCATTAAAAATGAGGCGGTAAAAATTGAGATTTACAAGGATGTGGTTTCAAAAATTCCCAAGAATATGAACATCATCTTAAAAACCCATCCCAGGGAACTAACAAAATATAAAGAGCATTTTAAGGATATAACCGTTTTGCCCGCGCTCTTCCCCATAGAAATCCTTGGCCTAAAGGAAGGTTTTCACTTTGAGCAAGGCTACACACTTTTTTCAACCGCACTGTCCAACCTAGAAATAGTAAAGGAGCGCTTTTTCCTAGGTAAGGATTATTTGGATAAATTTACCGTTGGCGCCACAAGGGATTTGATAAAAAATATGGAGATCCCATCTTAAACCGCAACAAATGAAGATAAAAACCATAGGCTTTATTCCACTACGGAAAGATTCCAAGGGTATTCCGGGGAAAAATAAAAAGAAACTTTTGGGAAGACCTCTTTTTTCTTGGGCACTCACAGAGGCCATCTTCTCCAATCTTGACGAGGTTTATGTGTTCACCGATGACGAGGAAATCATTTCCTACATTGGCAAAAACTATTCCTGGAGCAAAAAAGTAAAGACCTTAAAAAGGTCCCCTGAAAATGCTTCGGATACGGCCAGTACAGAATCTGCCATGCTTGAGTTTTCTGGTTTAATAGATCACAATTATGATATCTTCTGTCTACTGCAGGCCACTTCCCCCCTCACCCAACGTGACCATATCAATCAGGCACTGCAGGCGTTACAGAAAGAGGGCAAAGATGCGGTCGTTAGCGTGGTGCGTACACACCGGTTTATTTGGTCGGAAGATGGAAAAAGTATTAACTATGATTATACCAAAAGACCTAGAAGACAGGACTTTGAAGGGCTTTTAATTGAGAATGGGTCCATTTATGCAACCCACAAAAAGGCACTGTTGGAATCAGGCAACCGATTGAGCGGAAACATTGGCATCATCGAAATGCCGGAAGATACGCTTACAGAAATTGACTCTGAGACCGATTGGCAAATCATTGAACAATTATTGATCTCTCGGTTTAAAGGGGAAAAGAAACCACAACAGATCAAACATCTAATCCTAGATGTGGATGGTGTTTTTACCGATGGTAGAATCGTTTACAATGCTGAGGGTGAATTTTCAAAGACCTTCGATATGCGTGATGGAATGGGACTGGAAATCATAAGACAGCACAATGTCAATGTGATGGTCATGACTTCCGAGAATTCCGAAACCGTAGCTCAACGCATGAAAAAGTTGAAGATTTCCGATGTGTTCCTTGGGGTCAAGGATAAATTCTCATTTCTAGAAAACCTAAGAAATGAACGGAATCTAAGCCCACAGGAAATCGCTTACATTGGAGATGATGTCAACGATATGGCCAACATGTTAAGGGTAGGATGGTCCTTTTGCCCCTCCAATGCCACAAAACCTATTAAGCAAATTGCTGACATAACCTTGAATAATGCCTCAGCGCAGGGAGCCATACGTGAAGCCTGCGAATTTATCATAAACTACAATCTAAGATTTAATGACCTATAAAGAACCCTATATCATTGCCGAAATTGGTTGCAACCACAAAGGCGATATGAAAATTGCCAAAGAATTGATCTATATGTCCAAAATCTTTGGTAATGCCAATGCTGTAAAGTTTCAGAAAAGGAACAACAAAGAATTGTTGACGGAAAAGCAGTATAACGAGCCCCATCCCAATCCTGTAAACTCGTACGGTAGCACTTATGGAGAACATCGGGAGTTTCTTGAGTTTGATGTGGAACAACATCGAGAATTAATGGCATATTGTAACGAAGTGGGCATTACCTATTCCACTTCGGTTTGGGAGACCACCTCGGCCAAGGAAATTTCTAGCCTAAATCCTGAATTCATAAAAATCCCATCCGCGTGCAACAATAACTTTGAAATGCTGGGATGGCTGTGTGATAATTATGAAGGAGAACTGCATGTGTCCACAGGGATGACCACCAAAGATGAAATTTCCACCCTTATCGATTTTTTTGAAGAACGAGGTCGGGCAAAGGATTTGGTGGTGTACAACTGTACCTCTGGATACCCAGTTCCTTTTGAGGATATTTGCTTGCTTGACATCCTGAAGCTTAAGGAGCAATATGATTCACGAGTTAAGAGCATTGGGTTTTCTGGCCACCATCTGGGTATTGCGGTCGACGTGGCGGCTTATACATTGGGTGCCCATATCATTGAGCGTCACTTCACACTGGACAGAACTTGGAAGGGAACCGATCATGCAGCGTCCTTGGAACCTATGGGACTTCGAAAATTATGTCGTGATCTTAGGGCAACCCACAAAGCACTCACTTACAAATCCAAGGACATTTTGGATATTGAAAGTGTCCAACGGGAAAAACTCAAGTACAAGAAATAAATGAAACCTGATTTTTTACCCGAAATGGACAGCGCATTTAACACGCTGCAAGATGGCGGGTTGATCCTCTACCCAACGGACACCGTTTGGGGCATTGGCTGCGATGCCACCAACCCGGAAGCCGTTAAAAAAGTATACGCGCTGAAACAAAGGGAAGATAGCAAGGCGTTAATCTGCATGGTGAGCAACCAGGCCATGTTGGAACGGCACGTAAAAGAGGTCCCTGAGGCAGCTTACGACATCATTGATCTGGCCACCAAGCCCACAACCATTGTATTTGACGAACCACAAGGTATTGCCAAAAACCTTATTGCCGAAGACAATACCATTGCAATCCGTGTAGCCTCGGATAAATTTTGTCAATACCTTATCAATAAATTTAGGAAACCAATTGTATCGACCTCCGCCAATATTTCAGGATTTCCAACACCAAAATCTTTTAAGGAGATAGCACCAGAAATTTTAAAAGGAGTGGACTATGTGGTAAATTTGCCGGACGAAAACAAAAACCCTTCCCCATCATCAATTATTAAATTGGGTAATGATGGTTTGGTCAAGGTAATCCGGGAATAAAATGACGCAGGAATTCCACAAAGAAGCCATACAACATCCCATTTTTGAGCTTATCGGAAAAACTTCAGAAGAGCTGGGCATGGATGCCTACGTTATTGGTGGTTTTGTGCGGGACTATTTGCTGGACAGGGGCAGCCCAAAGGATATTGATATTGTTGCCATTGGCAGTGGTATAGCACTTGCCGAAAAGGTAGCCTCAAAATTGGAAGGAAAGCCGCAAGTAGCAGTTTTCAAAAACTTTGGGACCGCCATGATAAAGCACCAGGGATTAGAACTGGAATTTGTTGGTGCCCGAAAGGAAAGCTACCAAAGGAACAGCAGAAAACCCATTGTGGAAGATGGCACGCTTCAAGATGACCAGAACAGGAGGGATTTTACCATCAATGCCATGGCTCTCTCTCTAAACCCAACAGATTTTGGCACACTACTCGATCCCTTTGGCGGAAGGCTCGACCTGGGTAAGAAATGCATCAGAACTCCTTTGGAACCAGGTATAACCTATTCCGATGACCCTTTACGGATGATGCGGGCCATTCGTTTTGCTGCCCAATTGGATTTTAATATTGAGCTGGAATCGCTAAGAGCAATCACCTCACATAAAGACCGGATTAAAATTGTATCCGAGGAACGGATCGTAGACGAGCTCCACAAAATACTGCTTAGCAAAAAACCTTCCCTGGGTTTTAAGCTAATGCACCAAACCGGACTCCTTCACCTTATACTTCCAGAACTGACCGCATTACAGGGCATTGAGGAAATTGAAGGACAAAGGCACAAGGACAATTTTTGGCATACCTTGGAAGTAGTGGACAATATTGCAGAGACCACCGACAATCTATGGTTACGTTGGGCGGCATTGCTACATGATATTGGAAAAGCCCCCACTAAGCGTTTTCACAAAAAAATTGGATGGACGTTTCACGCACATGAGTTTGTGGGCTCCAAAATGGTGTACAAACTCTTTAAACGATTACGGATGCCCTTGAACGACAAGATGAAATTCGTTCAAAAAATGGTGCTGATGAGTTCAAGGCCCATTATTCTTTCCGAAGACCATGTGACCGATTCTGCGGTGCGCAGATTAGTCTTTGACGCGGGGGAATTTGTGGATGATCTTATGACCTTGTGCGAAGCGGATATCACCACAAAGAATCCAAAAAAACAAAAGCGTTACAAGAACAATTTCCAAATTGTTCGTCAAAAGATTGTGGAGGTGGAAGAACGAGATCATGTTAGAAACTTTCAACCCCCTGTTACCGGAGAGGAGATTATGGAAACCTTTAACCTAAAACCTTCGAAGGAGATAGGTATTTTGAAAGACGCCATAAAAGAGGCCATTTTAGAAGGTGAAATTCCAAATGAACATGGTGCTGCTTTCGCTTATATGCTTGAAAAAGGAAAAAAAATGAACTTGACACCTAAAAATGACAAAATCTAACAGACCTATAATTTATTGGTTATTGACTGGGTGCGTATTAGTTTTCATCATGGTGGTCGTTGGTGGTATAACACGGCTGACCCATTCCGGGCTTTCCATGTCCGATTACAACCTCATCAGCGGTACGCTCCCCCCTATGAACGAACAGGAATGGCAAGAGGCCTTTGAGCTCTACCAACAATTTCCTGAGTACCAAAAACTGAATTATCATTTTACACTAGAAGATTTTAAAAGTATCTATTTCTGGGAATGGCTCCATCGCGTAATTGGAAGGTTTATCGGCATCGTATTCATTGTTCCCTTCTTGTTCTTTTGGATAACCAAAAGATTGGATAAACCCATCCTAAAAAAGTGTTTTCTTCTGCTTTTCCTAGGGGGATTTCAAGGTTTTCTGGGTTGGTATATGGTAAAAAGCGGTCTGGTGGACCGCCCGGATGTATCCCATTATAGGTTGGCTGCTCATTTAACTACTGCCTTTATCACCTTTGCCTACAGCCTCTGGGTCGCCCTAGACCTAGTTTTCCCAAGCAAAAAGCAAATCGAAAAGAGTATTCGAAATCTTGTTCGTTTCGCCCTCGTTGTTTTATTGCTTCAGATTGTGTGGGGAGCTTTCGTGGCAGGCTTGGATGCTGGCTTTATACACAATCATTGGCCCTTAATGAGTGAAGGAAAGGTTATCCATGAAACTGTTTATATTGAACAACAGCCCGTCCTAAAGAATTTTTACGAAGGAAAGAGTGGAGTTCAGTTTATACATCGGTATTTGGCCTATGTAGTTGTGGCTTTCGTGTTACTTATTTGGTACAAGACCAAAGATAAAGCCCTAACCAGATTTCAACAAAATGGGGTGAAATCCCTTTTGATCCTGGTTACCCTGCAATTTATTTTGGGTGTATTTACCCTAATATGGGCGGTACCCCTTTGGCTTGGCGTCCTGCACCAGGTCGGCGCTTTTTTTCTTTTGGCCGGCATGACGTTTACCTTACACCGATTCACAAAATAAAATAGTATTTGTTGTAACTTTGACCCTATTTTAATTTTTGCTGATGATTTATAAAATCAGGGTAATTCTTGATGCCGAAGAAGATATTTTTAGAGACTTGGAAATTGAAGCCTCCGATTCTCTGGAAGAGTTTCATAACGCCATAACCCAGGCCTTTGGTTTTGGTGGAAGTGAAATGGCATCCTTTTACACTTGTGATGAGGAATGGAACCAGGATGAGGAAATTGCACTTTTTGATATGGGTGAAAATGGTTCCGATGTACGCTTGATGAACGAGACTTCCCTAGATGATGTACTGACTGAACAAAACCCAAAACTTATTTACGTCTACGACTTTTTAAGTATGTGGACATTTTTTATTGAGCTTGCTGATATTGTCGAAAAAGAAAATGGACGAAGCTATCCCAATTTACTGTTCAGTTTTGGGGAGCTTCCAGATTCCCCTCCGGAAAAAAAGTTTGAATCCAAGCCTTCAGTGGACTTTGACGATTCGTTCGACAGCTATGATGACTTCGACTTTGATGAAAACTGGAACTAAAGCTCAAATTCAAGTCCAAAACTCAAACCCATGATTTAGAAAATCATTAAATCTTAGCCTTTTACCTTTTAAACCCTTTTTCCGAAATGCTCAACTTTTATTCTGCCCAAATCGAAAATCTTTCCCTGCACAGTGTAGGTAACAAAAGCAAGAACGAACCTATCTTTTTATCCCAAGAGCCCTTTTCGCTCAATGATGAAATGGCGGGAGTGCTTAAAGAGTACTTTTTTAAGCCTTTTCGAGAAAAAGAGGAAAATTATTTTAGATTTTCCCACGAGGCAGATCTAGAGTTTAATGAAGTGTACCAATCGGTTGAGGCACTTCTTAAACCTTCGTCAGACTTTCATGAATTATCCAAGAAAATTACCACCCATCTTTACGAACAATCCAGTCACCCCCACATTAAAAGTGGTGAGGTATATGTAGTTCATTTTTCCGATATGGTCATAGACAACCAAAAAACGGAGGCCATTGGTATTTTTAAAAGTGAGCTGAAGCACGATTTCCTTCAATTTGCCGAAAAAGGTCAAAATTTGGAGATTTTGATCCGCCAGGGCATCAACATCAACAAGTTGGACAAAGGTTGCATTGTCTTTAACGTAGAACAAGAAGAGGGTTATAAAGTACTTTCGGTGGATAGCAATCGTTATGATGCGAAATATTGGTTGGAGAATTTCTTGGGATTGATTCCATTGACCGATGAAAACTTTTATACCAAAAACTACCTAAAGTTCTGTCAAAACTTTGCCAAGGATGTGGTATTGCCCGCGGAGGACAAACAACAGGAAGTGCTTTTTATGAACAGGGCCGTAAATCATTTCGCAAAGAACGATGCCTTTGAGGAAAGCTCATTTTTGAACGAGGTGATGGAAAACCCTGAGCTTATTCCCGAGTTCAAACACTATAAGGTTGAAAAAGGACCCAAATACAGTATCGAGGATGTTTCCAACTTTGACATTGCCAACAAAGCCGTTTCCGATGCCCGAAAAAAAATTAAGAATGTCATTAACCTGGATACCAATATTCAGATTAAGATGGACTTCATCAACCCGGAATCTGCTGAAAAATTTGTAGAGAAAGGATGGGATGAGGAGCGACAGATGTACTACTATCTAGTGTATTTCAATAAGGAACAAAAGAGCTAGTCTTAACAGAGGTTCCGGTTCTAACTCAAATTCAGGTTTAGGTTTTGGTTTAGGTTCTAGAAGTATGTAGATTTCTTATTGTCATTGGCAAACAAACCAATCTAAACAAAATCAAACCTCCTGATTTCAGACATTTGCACCCTAGGCATCAAAAATGGTGCTCATATTTACATCCTGGTAATTGCGTCTTACAAAATCCAAAGCAAGGGATAGCACTTCTCCCATTGTTTTGCACCGCTTAAAACCCATGTCCTTTGTAAGCTCGTATATCTGCAACTTTAGGTCATTAATGTTTTCATCAAGCGAAATATGGTCTGTTTTGCTAATACTTACCAAACGCTTGATGCGATTACCAGAACTGATGATGCGTTTGGCCACTATGGAACGCTCTTCTATTTTATACTGATCAACAGAGTATTTCTGCAGTTTGGTGCGGACCAACTCCACCATCTGAAAGTTTTCCTTGAAAAACTGTGGTCGGTATACCTTAAGTTTTCCCTC
This sequence comes from Flagellimonas flava, assembly GCF_900129665.1. Classification (GTDB taxonomy): domain Bacteria; phylum Bacteroidota; class Bacteroidia; order Flavobacteriales; family Flavobacteriaceae; genus Flagellimonas; species Flagellimonas flava. The sequence continues at coordinate 122,088 of NZ_FQWL01000001.1, read as the reverse complement.
AAAACACTGTTGATCAAAATCAATGGCCCTGATTTTATAGACTACATGGTCAAAATCGTGTACGGGTACAATCACATAGTTGTAGGAGCGCATATCTCCCAACAACCGAATCATACAGCGTTCATTAAACTTGACGAACTCCTTGGCCAATTGTGCCTTTTCGGCTTCCGTGCATTTGGGCAACATGTCTTCTATAAAAACATCTCCTGGAATTCCTGCAATATGCTCCTCGATCAAGGTGTCGCCATACACTAAAAAGTTTAGGTTATAGGGCGAAAGCATATGTTCCAACTCCAACCCATAAACGCGGGACGCATCTGTTTTTTTTACGTAGAAATAGGTGTAGTTATCATTTAGGATATTCCGGATCTTAATACGAAATGGTTTGGAGTTCCCAAAAGTACAGTAGTCCACGGCATCCACATTGAGATATTCCAGAATACGATCTCCACCATCAGAATGTAAAATGGAATAGACCTTTTTAAGACTTAAATCGATTTCCTCGCGTTCAAAATCGGAATAGTATACCCTAACCCAAAGTGTATCGGCTCCTTCCGAGTCATAGACCACCACAGAACCAGAAAAGCGTAAGAGGTCTTCGTAAAAAATTGGGATTTCTATCTTGCGACTATACCGGTGCAGGTATCCATCCAACTTTTTGTTGACCGGATACGCTGGTTTTTTCTTGGACATCAACTTTTCTTCGGACATTCTTTCCCTAATTTGTAACAAAATTGGCTATACCTCGTCAAGTTACTATAAACTAATCAAAAAACGATTCCGTCTTGGAAACAATACTGACCGTACAAAATCTAACCAAAAAATTTGGTTTTCTCACGGCCGTGAAAGATTTGTCTTTTACTATCGAAAAAGGCAACGTATACGGCATTTTAGGCCCTAATGGAAGTGGTAAATCCACTACTCTTGGGATTATTTTGAACGTGGTCAATCGCACCGCCGGGGAATTTAGCTGGTTCGATGGAAATACTTCCACCCATGAGGCCTTAAAAAAAGTTGGGGCCATCATAGAACGGCCCAACTTCTATCCATATATGACCGCCATCCAAAACTTGAAATTGGTTTGTAAAATCAAGGAAGTTCCGGATACTAAAATCCAGGAAAAATTGGAACTGGTAGGACTATGGGACCGTAAGGACAGTAAGTTCCGGACCTATTCCCTTGGAATGAAACAACGTTTGGCCATAGCTTCGGCCCTGCTTAACGACCCTGAAATACTTATTCTTGACGAGCCCACCAACGGCCTTGATCCGCAGGGCATCCACCAAATAAGGGAGATTATAAAAAAGATTGCAGCCCAAGGCACTACCATACTCTTGGCAAGTCATTTGTTGGACGAAGTTGAAAAAGTGTGCTCCCATGTAGTGATCCTTCGCAAAGGGGAAAAATTGTACGCAGGACCGGTTGACGGCATGTTGGCAAGTCATGGGTTCTTTGAACTTCGTACCAAAGACCTGGAAAAACTGGAAAGCCTACTGGAAAAGAATGCCAGCTTTGGAAAAATCACTAGAGAGAATGGCACTTTAACAGCTTTTCTAAAAGAGGAGATGAATGCCGAGGAGCTCAATAAACTCCTTTTTGAAAAAGGCTTGGTGCTTTCCCATTTGGTAAAACGCAAAGAAAGTCTGGAAGAGCAATTTTTAACCTTGACCAAAAACAACTAATCAAAAAACGAATGGTACGTTTACTTCAAATAGAATTCATCAAACTTTGGAACAATAGGGCCAGTAAGATTCTCATCACTTCTTATTTTCTGTTACTGACATCAATCGCCTTGGTTGCGGCCATAAAATTTGATATTGGCCCCGTACAGTTTCATTTGGCAGACCAGGGTATTTTCAATTTTCCTTATATCTGGCATTTCAACACCTTTGTCACCGCCATCTTCAAATTGTTTTTGGCCATTGTCATCGTCTCTATGATGGCCAACGAATACAGCAACAAAACCATCAAACAAAACCTAATCGATGGTTTGTCCAAAAAGGAGTTTATTGCATCCAAGTTTTTGACCGTCATCTCATTTTCCCTTATTTCCACAGTTTTCGTTTTTGTGGTATCCATGATTTTAGGACTAGTGTATTCAGATTACAATGAAATCTCCATTATTTTCTCTGATCTGGAGTTTCTAGTGGCCTTTTTTGTAAAGCTGGTGGGGTTCTTCTCGTTCTGTCTGTTCTTGGGGATTTTTGTAAAACGCTCCGCTTTCGCCTTAGGGTTTCTTATCCTATGGGTAATTCTGGAACAAATGGTGTTTGGTTTGTTGGGTTGGAAGGTCACCAGCTGGGAAAGTGCCAAAATGATTAAAAGTTTGTTTCCTCTTGAATCCATGGCAAATCTAATCAAGGAACCCTTTTCCAGGCTTTCCGCTGTTCAAAATATTGGTCAGCAGATTGGGGAAAACATGAGTTTTGATTATCAGGTCTATTGGTATGAATTTTTAATTGTTATCCTTTGGACTGCGATTTTTGTCTATTTGTCATACGCATTGTTGAAAAAGCGGGATTTATAGTATCTTGTCAGGTACTGTTATCCTTTGAATGCTATATAGATATACTCTTTTTATACTGTTTGGGGTGCTTTCTTGTGGGGTTTTTGCACAAGGGGAAACTTCCAATTGGTATTTTGGGAACGGTGCGGGAATCCAGTTCAACAATGATGGTAGCGTTACTCCGTTGAACGACGGCAGACTCAATACATTTGAGGGCTGCACCACCATTTCCGATGCCATTGGCAATCTTCTTTTATATACCGATGGTATTACAGTTTATGATCGTACCCATAACGTAATGCAAAATGGTCGTGGACTTTACGGAGACCCATCAAGTACCCAATCCGCTATTGTGGTCCAGAAACCACAAGACCCCAACATACTTTACATATTTACTGTGGACACTGCTGTGTTTGAAGGTGATCCTGATAGAGGCATGAATTATTCTGTGGTCGATATGACCATGAACGGTGGTGATGGTGCAGTTATCCAAAAAAATGTAAACCTCCTGGCCGATTGCTCTGAAAAGATATCGGCCGTTATCAAAAATTGTCAGGATGAATCCATTTGGGTGGTAACCCTGGGTACTGAAAATGGAGGGCTTGGTGCTTTCGACACTTTTCATGCCTTTGAGGTAAGCGCTACGGGTGTAAATACCACTGCGGTTAAAAGTAAATTTGCTGGTCTGGAAATATTTGACCCCAGAGGTTATCTTAAATTTTCTGCTGATGGCACCAAATTGGCCTGCGCCAACTCGGCCTCGGGGCTATTTTTATATGATTTTGATGCTACCACAGGGATATTATCAAACCAACAGAATATTGGGGTGAGTGCCCCCAACAAGTTTCCCTATGGTGTGGAATTCTCCCCTAATCAACAATTTTTGTATACCCACACCTCCAACAATGCTCCCGCAGACGAGGTGGGCACACATTCATCTTCCTTAGTGCAGTACGACCTTACCGCACCGAATATTCAAGCTTCAGAAGTTGAAATCGACCGAAGGTCTATTTATCGTGGAGCCCTTCAATTGGGTCAAAATGGAAAAATTTATAGGACCATAGCTGAAAATTACCTTACAGGGACCTCCTATTTAGGGGTCATTGAAAACCCTAATGCAAAGGGGGATGCTGCCAACTACCGACACAATGCGGTTTTCCTGGGACCGGATAGGGCGACCCAAGGTCTTCCACCTTTTATTCAGTCCTTTTTCGACCGGGTGGCCATCATTAAAAATGCTGATGGAACGAGCAGCACTTCGCAAACCATATGTTTCGGGGAACCATTCACGTTGGAATCCGAGGTTATTCCCGGTGCCACATACAACTGGGAAAAGGATGGCAGCCCTCTGGCAAATAGTGGAAATACCTTTACCATAAATACCGCCGATATCACAGATTCTGGTCGCTATAGCCTAGAGATAATGCCCGCCGACCCAAGTGAATGTCCCATTGTTGGGGAAGCATTTATTTTAGTGAATCCACTACCAGATAATCCATCTCTGTTCTTGGCGCAGTGCGATATCGTCACGAATGGAGCTCCTGACGGATTGACCACGTTTAACCTTGAACAGGCGATTTTTAATTCGGATTATACTTATACCTTTTACGAATCATTGACAGATTTGGGCAGCGATAGTGCCATAGTGAACCCAATTGGCTACACCAATTCCAATCCCTACAATCAAACTATTCACTATAAGGTTGTTGATTCCAATGGCTGTGAAAATACGGGCGAATTGAATTTGGAGGTTAGGGACATCATCATCAATCTGGGAGACGAAAAAGTATTCTATACCTGCGATGAAGTTCCAGAAGATACTTTTTTAGAAGGGTTTTTCGATTTAAATGCGATTCAAGACGATGAATATGCCAGTGTAGATGTGGTTTTCTATGCCAATCAAGATGATGCAAGTTTGGAGCAAAATCCCATTTCAGGAGATTACCTCACTGGTTCGACCAACATTTTTGCGCGAATTGAAACCGGAAATGAATGTGAGGATATAGATCTAATCAATCTGGTGGTAAACCCCACACCATCTTTCGAATTTGAACAAGAAATAATCTGGTGTACCGACGGCCCACCATTAACCATTCAAGCACCGGGAGGGTTCGATCTCTATCAATGGTATCGGCTGGATGGCGCCAATATCGTGGCTCTTGGCAATAACAAAGAACTTGACATATCTGCCGTAGGCAATTATATTTTGGAAATTGGCTATCAATACAATACCGCTGAAGGCATATTTGAATGTTTCAACACGACTGATTTTGAGGTTGTGCCTTCCAATATTGCTTTTATCCAAGATGTTGATGTAACCGACCTCACTGACAATAATATGGTAGAGGTCATGGTAACCGGAGATGGAGATTACGAGTATTCCCTAGATGGGGTAAGCTATCAAGATTCCCCCATCTTCGAAAACGTGGAACCTGGTTTTGCCACCATAAGTGTGCGGGATAAGAACGGATGTGGTATTTCGGAACAGTTGATTTCCGTTATTGGATATCCCAAATTTTTCACGCCAAATGGCGATAACGTAAACGATACTTGGCAGCTCATTGGCGTTAATGAGGAATATCAGTCTGAAACCCTGATATCTATTTATGATCGTTACGGAAAACTAATGGCCCAGGTAAGTCCAAAAACAAGCGGTTGGAACGGAACCTTTAACAACCGTCAACTTCCATCATCAGATTATTGGTTTAAAATCAATTTAGAGGATGGGAGGGTTTACCAAGGGCATTTTGCGTTAAAAAGATAGGTTTATGGTCAGGAAATATTTAATTTAAAGGGTTTGATTTTGGTCAAATGTTAAAAAAATTGCTTTACATATTGGTCTTTCTGGTCAGCTTGACCGGATGGTCCCAAGACTGTCCCGACTTGCTTTTTCCGGTTGATGGAGCCACCAATGTCCCTGTAGATGCTACCATAGCTTGGGAATCATCGGACGGGGTTCCAGGATATCGGATTCGCTTGGGAACCACTCCAGGTGGTGCTGAAATATCAGAACAATCCGTAGGGAGTTCCACCTCCTATACGCCTAATCTGGGTCTACCTGAAAACACCACAATCTATGTGACCATCATTCTGGATTTCTTATTTCAGGGAAGCAGTGATATTGTGTGTAGCAGTCAGTCCTTTGTAACTGAAGATGTCACCACCGTTCCGGATTGCACCTCCTTTAGAAACCCTTTGGATGGTGGCACCAACGTTAGTGTATTCACTAACCTATCCTGGAACTATGCCCCGAGAGCAACAGGATACTATGTAACACTGGGTACCACTCCTGGCGGAAATGATATCTTACCACAGACCGATGCTGGAAATACGCTCTTTTTTGACCCTCCAGGAGAATTACCTGCTACCACTTTGATTTATGCGTCAGTGGTTCCTTTTAACGAAAATGGGAGTACCTCCAGCTGTTCCGAAATCAGTTTTAGAACAAGGGATTTAGCCCCCATTCCAGGTTGTACATCACTGGTGACGCCTTTTAGTGGAGAAACGGATGTTCCGTTGACACCGTTGATCGAATGGCTCCCCGTACCTGGAGCAACCGGTTATCGTGTTACCATTGGATCTACACCGGGAGGAGCAGATGTTTTGGACAACAACAGTTTTAGTAGCAATTCCACTTTTGTGCTCAATTTTGAGCCCAACCGTACCTTTTTCATAACTATAGTTCCCTTTAATGATGCAGGTAGCGCCATTGGATGTGCCCAAGAAAATTTTTCCACGCTATTGGGGTGTGGTCCCTATCTAGACCCTGATTCTGGAGAATTTGTGACTTTAAATCCAGTCTCCGATTTTCCGGATACCCTTTCATTTTGTGAAAACGAAACTCCTTTTTTAGTAACAGCTCCCGATACCGGAGATGGCTATCGTTGGTACCAAGTTGACCAGTTTGGGAACGAAACCCTTCTATCCGACACCAACGAGGTAATGCTCACTGAGAATGGAACGTATCGTTATGAGGTATACAATGAAGTGATTCAATTTGGTGAAATTATCGAGTGCCCCACTTCCAAGGAATTCCAGGTGGTATCATCCGAAATTCCGTCAATAAGAACCTTGATTCCGGTAGAAACTGCTACAGGGTTCCGAATCACCGTAGAAGCTACTGGAAATGGCGATTATGAATACGCCATAGACAACCGGGACGGACCCTATCAGGACAGCAATGTATTCGGTGATGTCCCTTCCGGCAGTCATGAGTTTTTTGTCCGTGATAAAAACGGATGCGGAATCGTAAGCGCACCCTTTATCCAGGATTTAACGGTTGAAGGTTTTCCCAAATTTTTCACGCCAAACGGGGATAATGTGAACGATTTTTGGCAATTCATCCAACCCAAAGAAGCAGAGATAGTTGTTCTTCAGAGCATTAGAATCTTTGATAGGTACGGACGATTACTTTCCGTAATCACCCAAAACTCACTGGGTTGGGACGGTAATTTTGGAGGAAGACCTTTGCCTGCTGGAGATTATTGGTTTGCTGCAACCGATGAAACAAATAGGGAAATAAGAGGCCACTTTGCCTTAAAAAGATAAACTCATTTTACTTCATTTTCGCTACTCCCTTTAGTATTTTTATAGGATGAAATTTCAGGTCGTATCCGAATTTGAACCTACGGGTGATCAACCTCAGGCCATTCAACAATTGGTACAAGGTATAAACGAAGGGGAACCCCATCAAACATTGCTCGGGGTAACGGGCTCTGGAAAAACCTTTACCGTGGCCAATGTAGTGGAACGTGTGCAACGCCCTACATTAGTATTGGCACATAACAAAACCCTGGCAGCACAACTGTATTCAGAGTTCAAGCAGTTTTTCCCCAAGAACGCGGTAGAGTATTTTGTATCGTATTACGACTACTATCAGCCCGAGGCCTATATACCCACCAGTGGATTATATATTGAGAAAGACCTTTCCATTAATGAGGATATTGAAAAATTAAGACTGAGTGCCACGTCCTCCCTGTTGTCAGGCCGGAGGGATGTTTTGGTAGTGGCTTCTGTATCTTGCCTTTATGGCATTGGAAACCCTGTGGAATTTCAAAAGAACGTAATTTCCATCCAGCGCGATCAGGTCATTTCGCGAACCAAATTCCTTAAACTTTTGGTACAGAGCCTATACTCAAGAACTACAGCTGATTTCAGAAACGGAAATTTCAGGGTGAAGGGAGATGTTGTGGATGTATTTCCAGGTTATGCGGACCATGCCTTTAGAATACACTTTTTTGGAGATGAAATCGAAGAAATAGAGGCATTGGACCCCTTCAACAATAAGGTAATAGAAATCTATGACTCCTTGAACATTTATCCGGCAAATATGTTTGTCACATCTCCGGATGTCCTCCATAACGCCATTTACCAGATTCAGGATGATTTAGTGAAACAGATTGACTATTTCAAGGACATTGGAAGGCCCTTGGAGGCAAAACGCCTTGAGGAACGCACCAATTTTGACCTGGAAATGATTAGGGAACTTGGGTATTGTTCTGGAATCGAGAATTACTCAAGATATTTGGACGGACGTGAACCGGGAACACGACCTTTTTGCCTCCTTGATTATTTTCCGGATGATTACCTCATGGTGATTGACGAAAGTCACGTTACCATTCCACAGGTACACGCCATGTACGGAGGAGATCGCTCAAGGAAGGAAAATCTGGTGGAGTACGGTTTTCGGCTTCCCGCAGCAATGGACAATAGGCCACTTAAGTTCGAGGAGTTTGAAGCGTTACAAAATCAAGCCCTTTATGTTAGTGCCACCCCAGCTGATTATGAGTTGCAATTGAGCCAAGGGGTATACGTAGAACAGGTCATTCGGCCTACGGGCCTGTTGGATCCCATTATAGAGGTTAGGCCAAGCATGAACCAAATCGACGATTTGGTAGAGGAAATTCAACAGCGCGTTGAACTGGATGAACGCACCTTGGTGACCACGCTCACCAAGCGTATGGCAGAGGAATTGACCAAGTATTTAGCCCGAATCGATATACGGTGTCGATATATCCATAGTGATGTGGACACCTTGGAACGCGTGGAAATCATGCAAGATCTAAGAAAGGGATTGTTCGATGTGTTGATCGGAGTAAACCTGCTCCGTGAGGGATTGGATTTGCCAGAAGTTTCCCTGGTAGCGATTTTGGATGCCGACAAAGAAGGGTTCCTGCGAAGTAACCGTTCCTTGACGCAAACGGTGGGACGCGCTGCCCGGAATTTAAACGGAAAGGCCATCATGTATGCGGATACCATTACGGAAAGCATGCAGAAGACCATTGATGAAACGAATTATCGGAGGGAAAAACAAATCAATTACAATGAGGAGAACAACATCACGCCAAAGGCGCTGAACAAAAATCTCGATAATGCCTTGGCCAAGAACTCTGTTTCAACTTATCATTTTCAAAAGGAAGAGTTAAGGGCCGCCGAACCCGACTTGGAATATTTGACCCCGGAGCAAAAGGAAAAATTGATCCGTGAAAAACGAAAGGCCATGGAAAAAGCGGCCAAGGATTTGAACTTTATGGAAGCCGCCAAGTTAAGGGACGAAATAAAAACACTTCAAGCACAGGAATAAAAGAAAGCGCGCCCCGACGAAGCAATGTCAGAACGCGCTATCAAACTAACCAACTAAACCAACCATCATGAAACACCCAAGTTGGTGTGCTTCAAAATCGTTACTTACCTTACCCTATAGAAATCAATCGTTTGGGTTCTGGCAGAGCTTCTTCTTTTTTAGGAAGACTTACCCGTAACACTCCAGCCTCGTATTTGGCATCGATCTTAGACCCATCAACGGTTTCAGGAAGCGTAAAAGCTCTTTTAAAGGAGGTAAAAGAGAACTCTTTTCGGGTGTAATTATCTTTTTCTTCGTTGTTTTCGGAAGTAATCTCACTGGAAATGATCAAAATATCGTTTTCCACCTCCACTTTAAAATCTTCTTTCTTACCCCCGGGAACAGCAAGTTCCAATTCATAGCCATCCGCATTATCCTTGATATTAACTGCCGGAGCGGCTACATTCCAATTCTCTGTACCTCCAAACCAATCAGGTCTTAAAAAGTCATTCATTAAGGCTGGAAAAAACAGATTATTTCTTTTTACTATACTCATGGTGATTCAATTTTTTATTAAACATGTAAATCACCCTTGTATAGTCAAATCCCATACCAACATCATTTAGATGTCATTTTGGCATTTTCTTAACAATTAATACTGACAATATGTCCTAGTTGTAGTGCGCTTTGAAGATATTGATCAACACATCCACCGGAACTACTTTGTCTGGATAGTTGTGCATGACCTCTAAAACCTGCCATATGGCTGAGGGAGGAAGTCCCATGGCCAAGCCAATGTTGTGGAGGGTTTGTATTTCTTTTTTATGCTGCTCCCGGTCGATATTCATCAAAAGCAACAATCTATGGAACTGCACAATTCGTTCCGCCTGTGATTTAAGAATCACTTTAGGGGATTTTTCCTTAAGCAGGGCATCAAAGGCTTCTTTTTTAACCCCAAGATTGGTAGCCACACCTAACAAAAAATTGTATTCAGAATCCTTCAGGGAATAATCTACCCTTGCAAAGGCGATCATCTCTGAAAGTATGCTCAATTTTTCCTCGTACGTCCCCATCTTTTAGGTTGTTGGTTCTAAATCCTTATACCATAACTCCAAAAGCCGGGACTTTAGTACATTATTAGGATAATTAACAATAAAAAAGGCAATGTAGAAACTACATTGCCTTTTGGTTATCTTGTTGATTGAAAGGTTATCCCAATACTTCCTTCACCTTGTCCGCTGCTTCTTGGAACTGAACGGCAGAATGTACGGCCAGTCCAGAATTATCAATGATTTCCTTGGCCAACTCGGCATTGGTACCTTGGAGTCTAACAATAATAGGCACTTTAATGGCATCCCCCATGTTTTTGTAGGCATCAACCACTCCTTGTGCTACCCTATCGCAACGCACGATTCCACCAAAAATATTGATAAGAATGGCCTTAACGTTTGGGTCTTTTAAAATGATTCGGAAAGCCTCTTCCACTCTTTTGGCATCGGCCGTACCCCCAACATCCAAGAAATTTGCAGGTTCGCCACCGGCCATCTTGATCAAATCCATAGTGGCCATGGCCAATCCAGCACCGTTAACCATACAACCTACATTTCCATCTAAATCCACATAGTTCAATCCAACCTCTCGAGCTTCAACCTCAATTGGGTTTTCCTCGCGAAGGTCGCGCATCTCAGCATAGGTTTTTCTTCTATACAATGCATTATCGTCAATGGACACCTTGGCGTCAACTGCCATGATTTTATCATCGGATGTCTTCAATACTGGGTTGATCTCAAACAAACTGGCATCACTCTGCTCATAAGCCTTGTATAAGGCGGAAACAAACTTCACCATTTCCTTGAAGGACGCCCCTGAAAGGCCAAGATTGAATGCTATACGTCTCGCCTGAAACGGCAACAATCCTGTTGCTGGGTTGATTTCTTCAGTAAAAATTAGGTGTGGTGTCTTTTCTGCTACCTCTTCGATATCCATACCCCCCTCGGTGGAATACATAACCATGTTTCTTCCAGAAGCCCTGTTCAACAATACAGACATATAGAATTCATTGGTTTCACTGTCGCCCGGATAGTATACATCCTCTGCCACCAAAACCTGATGCACTTTCTTTCCTTCTGCAGAAGTCTGGGGTGTAATCAGGTTCATGCCAATGATACTTCCTGCCAATTCCTCTACTTCCTTTAAGTTTTTAGCCAACTTCACACCGCCACCTTTTCCACGTCCTCCGGCGTGAACCTGAGCTTTGATCACATGCCAACCTGTACCGGTTTCCTGTGTTAGTTGTTTAGCGGCATCAACAGCCTCCTTGGCATTGCGGGCAACGATTCCACGCTGGATTCGTACACCAAAACTGGCTAAAATTTCTTTCCCTTGGTATTCGTGAAGATTCATCTTTGAACTGACTTTAATTTGCCGACAAAAATAGGGAACGCCATTGACAAATTGAAGATCAAAAGGAATTAATAGCCATAAAAGTGATTAAGCCACTTTTCCATTCCCAATTCAAACTGGATAAAACCTGATTCTGTTTCAATAAAATTACCTAACCCTTGAAATTCTTGAAATCCAAAGGGTCAAAATTTTTAAAATGGCCATTCATTTCGATAAGGGTCTTTGTTCGATTTACCTCGGTCAGTACCGTGGTGGTGGTATCCAAATGTTTCTTTATAAACAATAACCTATCGGTCTCTTTTGCTATCTGCAGCAACTCGTACTCCTGTTCAAACGAAAGTCCCATTTTGTGCGCCAAGGAAAAGCTATTGAATTGTTTCGGTTCAATTTTGGTGAAGGGTACATCCATCAATTGGTACAACGACTCCAATTTATCCAGGACTTCCTTGCGCAATTCTTCATCCGCTGTATATTCCACATCCAAAAACTCTATCTCGCCTCCAGCATATAGTTTGTCCTCCAATTGTTGTTCAAAAGTTAAAACCCTAAAAACCTGCCTTGCAACACAAACCACATCCATCTCCCCACCTTCATAAGTGGTTACCACTTCCACAAGTTGCACCTCTGTCCCAAAGGCGATGGTGTTGTCTATAAATACCGGGATACCAAAGGTAATCGCCTCGTTCCTACAATCGTTGATAAGCTGTTTGTAGCGTTCTTCAAAAATGTGCAAGGGAACCGTCTCTCCTGGAAAAAAAACCGATTGTAATGGAAACAGGGGTAATTTCATGCTGCTAATTTGCTTTAAAAGTACAATGCCCAGGGATAAGGCGCAAGCCTCTGTTTTTACGTATTGTTATTTTTACAACAAATTGTTATATTATTATGAATTGAAAAGATTATTCTTGTTTGGATTGATCGTAAGGTTTAGATTTGTTTTGAAAGATATTAGTAGCTTATGAATTCCCTTAATTTATTGAAGGTTGCAGAAGAATTTGGAGCACCGCTCTACGTTTACGATGCCGAGAAAATATCCAATCAATTTAAGCGATTGACCAAGGCATTCACAGGTGTTGGCCAACTGCGATTAAATTACGCCGCCAAGGCATTGTCCAACATTTCGATTCTAAGGTTGATGAACAATCTGGGCACCGGACTTGATACGGTTTCCATTCAAGAGGTAAAGTTGGGGCTCATGGCCGGATTCAAACCAGAATCCATCATATATACCCCAAACGGGGTCTCTTTGGAGGAAATTGAAGAAGCTGCAGCTCTGGGTGTTCAAATCAACATAGACAATCTTTCTATTCTGGAGCAGTTTGGAAGCAAACATCCCGATGTGCCCGTTTGTATTCGAATCAATCCACATGTAATGGCGGGAGGAAACTCCAATATTTCGGTAGGACACATTGACTCCAAATTTGGTATTAGCATTCATCAGATTCCGCATCTGTTGCGTATTGTTGATTTGACACAAATGAACATCAACGGAATCCACATGCACACGGGAAGTGATATTTTGGACATCGATGTATTCCTTTACGCTTCCGAAATCTTATTCGAAACGGCCAAAAATTTTAAAAACTTGGACTTTATAGATTTTGGGAGTGGATTTAAAGTCCCTTATAAAGAGGGAGATATCCAGACCAATATTGAAGAATTAGGTAAAAAACTAACTACAAGGTTCAACCAATTCTGTGAAGAATATGGTAAAGAACTTACGCTTGCCTTCGAGCCTGGTAAGTTTTTGGTGAGCGAAGCGGGTTACTTCTTGGCCAAGGTAAATGTGGTGAAACAAACCACCTCCACCGTCTTTGCAAGTGTTGATTCCGGCTTCAACCACCTGATTCGACCAATGCTGTATGGTGCCGCCCATGAAATCGTCAATATTTCAAATCCCAAGGGAAGGGAACGTTATTATTCCGTTGTGGGCTATATTTGTGAAACGGACACTTTTGGAAGTAACCGAAGAATCAATGAAATTTCTGAAGGGGACATCCTCTGTTTCAAGAATGCTGGAGCTTATTGTTTTACCATGTCCAGCAATTACAACTCTCGCTACCGCCCAGCGGAAGTGTTATGGTACAAGGGAAAGGCCCATCTAATTCGGGAACGGGAAACCTTCGATGATATTCTTAGAAATCAGGTGGACGCGAAAACCTTGTTTGAACAACCAAAAGCCGAGGCTATAAAATAGTATGGATGTATTGGCCATATTGATTTCGATTATTCTGATTGTATTGGCTATACTTCATTTTTTTTGGGCATTATATGGCATTAAGGAGCCTGAAGCCGTTGTTCCAACTCCAATAGGAAGTAATCAGGTGAAAACTCCAAATAAAATTATGGCTGCGCTTGTTGGCATTATTTTGCTAGGATTTGCCTTTGTGTTCATCAATAAAATTATCCATTATTTGGACTACTCATGGTTGCGATATGTTGCTATTGGCGTAGGTGTCATTTTTATTGTTCGTGCCTTCGGGGATTTTAAGTATGTAGGATTTTTCAAAACCGCCAAAAACAGCAAATTTTCAGCACTGGACACGCGCTACTATTCACCGTTGTGCCTATTAATGGGATTTCTAATCCTCCTCCTAGAATGGTTGGGTTAACACTATTTTGGCATAATTTTCGTTAGTTTTGTTAGGGTCGAAAGACCAAACCCAATAAAATAACGGAATGATGCGTGCAGATTTTACCTACTTAACCCGATTTTTTTTAATACTATTTTTATTTTCTGGGACTATTTCCCAAGCCCAAAATGTAGAATGGCTTAGCTGGGAAGAGGCCGTAGAGCGCTCACAAAAAGACGCCCAGCCCAAAAAGCTCTTTATTGATGTCTACACGGATTGGTGTGGATGGTGCAAGAAAATGGACAAGGATACTTTCCAAAATCCCGAGGTCGCTGCCTATATGAAAGACAACTTTTATATGGTGAAATTGGATGCTGAAGGAAAGGACCCCATAGAATTTCAGGGTAAAACCTTTAAGTTTATCCCTTCTGGAAGAAGGGGTTACCATGAATTTGCGGCGGCATTGTTGCAAGGAAAAATGAGTTACCCTACTGTGGTTTTCTTGGATGAAAAATTGAATATGCTCTCCCCTGTTCCCGGATATCAGAAGGCAAAGCCATTTATGCAGATTGCCCGTTATTTTGGCGATAACATTTACAAGGAAAAGGACTGGCAGGCCTACGCAGGGAAATAAATTCTTCTTTTACCTGCTATAATTCGGACTTTCTTTGGTAATGGTTACATCATGAGGGTGACTTTCGTTGATACCACTGAATGTTATTTTGACAAAGCGACCTGTTTCCTTTAAGGTTGCAATATCCTTTGCTCCGCAGTAGCCCATTCCAGCTCTAAGACCGCCAATAAACTGGTGCATGCTTTCATACAGGTCACCTTTGTATGGAACCCTTCCGACAATACCTTCCGGAACCAATTTTTTGATATCATCCTCTACATCCTGAAAATATCGGTCTTTACTCCCTTCTTTCATGGCCTCTACGGAACCCATTCCCCGATAGGATTTAAACTTACGACCTTCATAGATGATGGTCTCTCCCGGAGATTCCTTGGTACCCGCCAATAACGACCCCAACATCACCGTGTCTGCGCCGGCAGCTATTGCTTTGGGAATATCACCTGTGTATCGAATTCCACCATCGGCGATTACGGGAACACCTGTTCCCTTGATTGCCGTGGCCACTTCCAAAACCGCAGAGAATTGAGGAAATCCAACTCCTGCAACAACGCGCGTGGTACAAATGGAACCAGGTCCTATCCCTACTTTGACCGCGTCTGCCCCTGCTTCCACTAAGTACTTGGCAGCCTCGGCCGTAGCAATATTGCCAACAATGACCTCTAAATCTGGAAATGCTTTTTTCACCTCTTTCAAAACCCCTACAACGCCCTTGGTATGGCCATGGGCAGTATCGATTACGATGGCATCCACACCAGCATTGACCAATGCCTCAGCGCGATCAACCGCATCTGGAGTTACCCCGATTGCCGCTGCAACCCGCAATCTACCGTATTGATCTTTATTTGCGATGGGCTTTTGCGAAAGCTTGGTGATATCCCTGAACGTGATAAGTCCAACCAAAATATTGGCGTCATTAACAACAGGAAGCTTCTCAATTTTGTTTTTCTGGAGAATCACCTCGGCCTCTGATAAGGAAGTACCCTCACCAACGGTAACCAAACCTTCGGAGGTCATGACCTCTGTAATGGGGCGATCGTTGTCCTTTTCAAACCGAAGATCGCGATTAGTCACTATCCCTTGCAGTTTTCCGTCTCCATTTACGATGGGTATTCCTCCGATACTATGTTCCTTCATATTCGCTTTGGCATCTTTTACCAAAGCTGTCAAGGGAAGGGTAACCGGGTCCATGATCATTCCACTTTCAGCACGTTTCACCTTTCGCACTTTTATGGCTTGCTGCTCAATGGTCATATTTTTGTGCAACACTCCAATACCTCCTTCTTGGGCCATGGCTATAGCCATTTGAGATTCGGTAACCGTATCCATAGCCGCTGAAACTACCGGCACATTAATAGTGATGTTTCGAGTAAACTTGGTTTGGATATTGACTTCGCGTGGTAGAACTTCTGAGTATCCCGGTACAAGGAGAACATCGTCATATGTTAGTCCTTCGCCGACAATTTTATTAAGGTGGGCTTCCATTGCAATTACGGATTAATTGCGTGCAAATATACCATAATTTAATTCAATGATCGGAGCGGGGCTTTTCCTTAACATTTTTTAATTATTTTTATTTAGACTGATTATAAATAATTTATATCTTTGGCACCAAATGCGGTTAACTATGTGTCTGTCCCTTCGAACCTTAAAAAGAACCAAAAACGGTGTATTGAGCTTTTGTAATCAAAGCAAATTGTTTCAGCTGGTTTTCAACAACCTTTGTTTTGAGTTTTATGAATGGGAACTGGACGCATTTCGCAAACACATTTCCGAACTTGATACGGCTTACTGGGAAAAAATGGTTTCCTATGCCCCTACCCCACGGAAAATTCCCATTCCAGTTGGCAATAAATGCTTCGTTATCCTCATGGATACCCAAGAGGTTATTGAGCTTAGGATGCTGCTTGGCCTAAACAAAAGCAAGGTTACATTTTTACATCCTTGGGAGATTAACTACAGACATATCGAAAATTGATTCCCTATTGTTCATGGAAACCACTAGGTTTGGGAACGGAATTGGATTCAGCCTTTTACTTCTTTGGTACTGCGCACTGGAACAACACCAATCCCGCTGAAATTGTAAATGTCAACGTCATAAGTACTCCTGAGGCAATAACGACATATCGCATCCAAGAGACTCCCATCCACATCAGATAAATCCCCCCAAAGGTTAGGACAGCTGAAAAAAATGGTTCAATGGTCAAAAAAAGTTTCCACTTTTTGGGCAACTTGGCCAACCAAACCAATCCACCCAACAAAAAGAAGATAAATGACATGGAAAGGATATGTGTATGAACAATCGTCAGCATTTCACGTTCCCCTTTTTTGAATTTCATTACTTCTGCCCCCTCATCAGCCTCATTCCCCAAATAATTCTCTTCCACACCGGCCGGCGCAGTGGAATCAGTTTGTTTCACGAATAGGAGTCCCGTAAAAAAGCCTATGGAAAGTACAACAACAAAAGCTGCTATAAATAACCTTATTTCTCCCGGAAAGGTCTTCAAAATGCCATTATACATCATTGGTATCCTTCTTTAGGTATTGACCAATTACAATTTAATCTGAAGGGTGGTATAAAAAGTCCTTGGTTCTGCTGGAATGATTCCCGGTCCTGGGTACCCGGTTGCCCTTCTGGTAAAATAGCTGTTATCCAGCACATTGTTTATACCTGCCTCCAATCGGAATTTCTTAAAGGTATAGGATAGGGAAACGTCCATGATATCATAGGCTGGAATGGTTCCTTCAATACCCCGTTGATTATCATTTACATCTTGCGGAGCGTTGGTGGCATCGGTAAATTGTTCGGACAAATAAGTGTACTGCAGACTTCCCAAAAGGTTTCCATATCCAAAACTAAGCCCTGTTTTAAGATTTACCTTGGGAATGAATTCCACCTCATTTCCTTCCACATTATTCTCATCCGAAGATAGATACTCGGAATTTGTAAGCGCCAGATTTGCAAAATAATTCAATCTAAGTTTTTCATGGGCAGTAAATAATAATTCCTTCAAACTTAAATCGGCGAAACCCTCAAGTCCGTACATAAATGCCGTTCCTATGTTTCCGCGAAAACGAACTATTCGACCTGTTTCCACCAAATCCCCTTGTGCATTAACCCTGGTTTCGTTCCGAAGCACCTCCCCCAGTCTATCATCGTATAACAAGCCAAACGCACTGACATCGTAGTTCAAAAGTTGCCCTATCCGACCTCTTGCCCCTATGTCGGCCGTAAAGCCATCTTCATCCGAAATATTCTCATCCACTTGGAATGATGGATTGACCACTCGTATATCATTAAAGGTCACGGAACGATAGTTCTGAGAAAAATTGGCATATAACTCGGTATTGCCATTAAGTTTGTACGAAGCCCCAAGGCCAAGTAACAAAAAGCTTCGTTCAAAAGTTCTGTTATCCGGAATTTCCTCATTCAGCAATGGATTTCCCGCCAAGTCCAGCACAATGTTCCTGAAACTTCCCTCACTTTCGGTCTTGATATATTCAAATCGGAAACCTGGTGTCAATGAAAATTTGCTGGATAGATTAAAAATATTCTCGCCAAAAACGGCCAAATTCAAATTGGGGAAATTAAATTGGGACTGTCGTTCGTAATTAGGGAACTCCTCGGCAGCAAACTCAAATTCCGGAGTATCCAGATTGTTACCTGGCCCCTGCCTTTGGTCATTGTCCGATTGATAGTACTTTGCTCCCAGCAAGAGAACAGCGTCCTTCTCTTTGAGTTTATAGCGGGTCAACAAACGCCCTTCCGCTCCCCAATTCTGAAAATTATCTTGAAGCAGTTCCCTAGGCTCATTGGGGTCGTCCGACTGGGAAACACGGTTGGTTCTGAAACCCAAAGCATTTCGTGTGGCATCAAGAGTGAAGAGGTTAAGGCTAAAATCAGTTTTAGCAGAAAATTGATGGTCCAATTTTAAAGAAAAGAGCTTCCAATCCACATTAAACCAGTTTCTATCTCTATTACTGAAAGAGGGGTCCTCCAAAAATTGAACATCGGTAAGTCCTCCTGGTTGCTTGGTCAAATAGTTGAAAAAAGTGGTTTCGAATGTCAATTTGGTCTTATCTGATAATTGATATCCAAAGTGCCCGAAAAAATTTCGGCTATTAAAATTAGTGTTGGGCCTAAACCCGTTCCCTTCTTTGTAATTAAAATAGGTATAATAACTAAAGTCGCCCAAGGTGCCACTTAGACTGTTGAAACTGGTAAACAGGTCATAGGACCCCACGGTTTGTCTTGAAACCAGTTCCAATTTCTTGGATGGATTAGGTCGTTTAAACTTGAAGTTCACAAGACCTCCAAATTGTGGACCATACTGCAAAGAAGCTGCCCCACGAACCACTTGGATTTCGCTAAGGGCCTCTGCTGGGGGTGTATAGTAACTTTCCGGGTAACCTAGGGCATCAGCGCTAATATCATAGCCATTTTGCCTCACATTAAAATTAGCCGTGCGATTTGGGTCTAGTCCCCTTCCACCGATGTTCAATTGCAGGCCAGCATCCCCATTTTCGTAAATATTTAAACCTACGACCTGTCCATAAATCTGTCGGGCATTGTTGGCCGCCAAGTTTCCGGTGAGGTTTTCAATAAGTACTACCTCACTTTTTTTTCCGGCAAAAATTGCTGTCCCTTCAACTTTTTTTAGTTGTTGTAGCGCAAATACCTTTTCCCTTTCCTTGGTCAATACCACTTCCGAGAGCTGTTCGCCCAAGGGTTGAAGCGATAGTGCTTTGTTCACATCTCCCTGGACATCAACGGTCTGTTCCTTGACCCTATGACCGAAGGCAAAAACCACCACTTTGTATGTACCGGAAGGTACGTCCGAGAAATAAAAATTCCCGTTTTCCGAAGTTGTTTCCAATAGTTGAAGTTCGCTAATGTACACCTCGGCCAGGTCTATTGGGTTGGCTTCAACATCGGTGACAACCCCAGTAAAGTTGTGCTGTCCCCATGCTGAAGTACCTAAAAACACTAAAAAAATAAAATTCCTAAATCCCCTTGATTTCATCCTTAAATGGTAATATCCAAGTTTTATGTTTAAATGAGTCCCTTTCCTGGGTCAAATCCACGTTTGGGTCAATGTAGGGTTGGCTAAGTCTACCGTTTAGGGCTACAAAGCATTCTACATATACCGCTAAGTTTTTATGTCCGTCTTCTTCAAAATGATCCTTTAAAAAATGGGCATATTCAACAATGAAATCAGGTTGAAAAGACATTTGTTTTTCTTGGAAGGGGGTCAAAAAATCACGGTTGTCCACATAGAACCACTTACCAGTTTCCTTATTTACAATTTTAAATTGTGCATAACCTGATTTTTCCATCAGCATGACCCGCCATGAAAACCGATACCCCTCTTCGGTCCAAAACAGTTCTCCCGGATAGAGTAAATACCTCCACGGAAATAGCAACTGAACACCAAAGAAGATAACTAGTATTGTATGCTTAAGACGTTGGGTAAAAGTCGTCCCATATTCTAAGACCTTCCCATTATCATATTTTGCCTTGTTGATTTTGAACCATCTGGATAAAAAACCTAGAATCTTATGGTGCAGCTTTGGGTCAAAAAATATAAGGGCCGAAACGATCATGATATAGGGAAACATACCAATAGGGAACAACACACGGGTAACAACATGGAAAAAAACCACTAAAAAAAAGCCCAGATAGCGGGTTTTGGCGAACAACAACAAAAACGGAATGGCCAAATCGTAGAGTGCGCCTCCCCAGCTAAAACCGTAATGAATCCATTCTTTGCCCATTAGGTCGCCTATTAGGGGAATATCAAATTTTGAAGGCAACCATATTTTCAGTGGCATGGCCTCTATCAACCAATCCGAATTGAGCTTGGCAATCCCTGCATAGAAATATACCACTCCCAATAACAACTTAACACTATCAACAGTCCATCTAGGAATACGCTGAAAGGCTATTTTAGGATTTTTCCGAGCGTCTAGGGAAAAGTAGGCATTAACGGGCAAGAAGAACAACAAAAAGGAGAGCGCACTAATAAAGTAGTAATGGTTCAGATAAGTAGTTTTGTCCATGAGCTCTATATAGGTAAAGGACAAAAAGAAAAATAGCACGGAAGTACGGTATTTATACCCTAGGGCAATACCTACAGCGGCAAGGGCACAAATGACAAAAAGTACGTAAGTGAGTGATCCTATGGGTTTCACCCACTCAAAACCGTAATAGGAAAAATGGAAAGCAGGTTCCAAATACAGCTTTTCTATCCATCCATAGGCCCAAAACCGAATAATGCTGCCCAACATCATTAGGCCAAAAAAAATGCGAAAGACCGCCAAAGGGGCGGCCTCAACATCTTTGTTTAGGTATGTACTAAAGTTTAAAGGCATTAATCTCCATCTGCATCAACAAAATCAATACTAATGCTCATGGTCGATACCATATCCACTTTTAGCAAAGGCACCACAGCTTGTACCTGATCATAGGCCAAAAGCATATTGGTTGGTGGATCATTGTTTTCTATTTCTTCACGAAATGTACCTAACTCCCCAACAAGGTCTCTTGCTTCGTTAATTTGATCGTTGATCAGCTTGGTTAAATCCTCCCCATCCTTTACCGTGTTAAGGTCATCAAGATAAGAGGCCAAACTTTCCCCTGTGGTCGCCGAACCAAAATGCTTCCCATTAAAAAAATCTTGAACCGCACTTAGACCTTCTAGAAACAAGGCCTTACTAACATCCCCTTTATGAAAGGCCTCAAGGTTTTGCGGTAGAAGACTATTGGAGAAAACTCCCAATGGAATTCCCATTTTCCCTGCTCGGAGGAATTTTTCGTAATAGAAAATAAAGTCGTTTACGAAGCGATCTACGGAAGCCGTGGCAGACGACCCATCGTTGGAAACAAAGGTATTTCGATATGAACCTTCCCATTGGCCTACGACATCGTCTGTCAGCGACATCATATCCGACAGTATGGCATTGATGAAATCTTCTGTATTGGCAGCATCTGTACCGTTGGTCCAACGTTCCAACAAATCCGTATCGTTGGCATCTAAACCATTGAGGAGGTAATCCAAGGCTCCAAAACCCTTGGCATCTCTGTTTGCCGGAAGCGAAAGGTCAAAAGTTCCTGTCGTCAGGAATGAATCGATCAAATCGGTATCAGCGGGATAGGTGTTCATGTTCAATCTATATCCTGCCGACTCAGCTGGGCCAATCTCAAACATGGATACCCATTGCCAAGCTGTGTGAGCATCCAACCAAGCAACTCTAAAGTTTGTTAGATTCTCTTCCGTCTTATCAGCTGTAAAAGTGTTATATGCTTGTTGAAGTTCCGAAAGTTCCGATTGAAAAGCCTTGTATGAGGGAATAATGATATTGTCTGCCCAATTGGTCAACATGGCTCCACGGTCAAAGGTCACGGGAATCATATCATCACCGCCACCCATATCGTCATCGGTAGGTGGATTATCTGAAGACCCATCAGAAGAGCATGCCCAGATGGCCAAGGCTGCGATAAACAGAACATACCATTTTTTTCTCATCAACAATTATTTTTATTTATTCTAATTAAATAGGGGCCAAATATAGCAAAAGAGATGGCGTAGAACAAAATACCCATCTCTTTTTATTGAACTACTTAAAAGTCGAAACCTAAATATAAATTATTAGCTTCCTGCTTGCTCCACGGTGAAACTAAATCGTTCGGCTATAGATTCTGAAATCGCATCTAAGGTGGCAGGTTCCACATCCCAAAGTCCATTGGCTCCATCATCCATTAAATCGGCTAGGAAGGCATCCACCTCGGTCTTTGTAAAATATGGGTCGGTCGATCCTGGTTTGCGAGTAAACTGTAGACTATAGATAAAGCCATAACCCTCGGACAAATCGTGGAAACCACCGCCATAATCGGGATCCATTTGATCCAATGCGTTTTTACCTTGCTGCAAGTAATACACCGCGCGCACTCCGATTACTTGTGAAATCAATTCACGAAGTACATCCGCCTGCTCGTTTCGCACATCGTAATCTTTGGCTACGATTGCTGCCCTACCCAACTTCAACGCTTGGAAAATATCGTCAGTGATACCTGCGAAGTCATCATCTCCTTCTACACGACCAATATATTTGTTCAAAAAACTATCATCATCTCCAATGGTTGGTCTGGGATCAGTAAGGTCAGCAGCGGTGCCAAATGCATAGCCGTAAGCTTCATCCCAATCATGCTCCATATCAGTATAATTTTTTCCATCCACCAAGGTTTCCGCATCGTTGGCGTCAGCAAAAGCATCCAATACATTTGAACTGGTATAGTTGTTCAATATTTGGTCCACCATCAAGGCGCCAATAAGCGATTTATTGAACAATTGATTCATTTCAAGTCCTTTTCCGGTAACATATCTTGTGGAAGAACCATCTGCAAGCTGACCAGCGGTACCTGCCGCCGCCGCTGTATTCCAGTTTGGGTACACTTCGTCCACTTGGGTTTGGATCCAACCTTCAAAATCTGCCCTGATCAATGCCTGATCGGTGGCATTGTTGGAAAAGAAATCGAATGATGCAGCTGTTTTGCTACGCACACTTTTGTCCGAAGCATTCAATTCGGCATTGAAGAAATCGTTGTTCCCCTCCTCATGAGCAAACATTGCATTCATAACTGTTGCCAAGGTATTCTCGGCCTTAAGTGTGTCAATAATTTCCTCTGCCATTAGAATTCTAGTGGTTTGTCCAGTAAAACTCACAGAGCTTTCACCGTTACGCTGGAATACATAGGTTGCCGGGTTATCAATGGATGCCTCACAAGGTTGGCAAGCAGTTCCTCCACAATCCACTCCTTCTTCATCGCCATTCATTTCTCCATCCGTGCAAGTTGCAACCGGATCTACAGGATCATTATCATCACTAGAACAGGAAGCTGCAAGCGCAAGAGTCAATCCTAACACAAAAAGTCTTTTCAATACCATTTTTAAAGTTTATTTAGATTAGATATAAATAGTAAGATAGCGCAAATATATCCCCCCTTTTTATTCAATGCAAATTTTATTTAGATTTAATTTAAATAAAATTAAAGCTTAACATTGTGGTAATGCGGAATGATGAAAACGAGGTCAGTGATACATCGAAAACAGTTCTGTCGCCTTGTTGTACGCGGCCTCAAAAACCATCCAATTCACCCCTGTTTCTGCCTTTTGGGCAGTGAAGTATGACAACATCTTTTCGGTGGGCATGTTCCCGGTTAGCTCATCTTTTGCCATTGGGCAGCCACCAAAACCTTGCACCGCTCCGTCAAATCTTCGGCAACCGGCCTTATAGGCCGCATCTACCTTTTCGTGCCATTTGGTGGGGGTTGTATGCAAGTGTGCCCCAAATTCTATTTCCGGATATTTGGGAATCAGGTTGGAAAAAAGATAATCAATGACCTCCGGCGTGGAACTTCCAATGGTATCCGATAACGACAGAATCGTGGCTCCCATAGCCGAAAGTTTCTCCGTCCACTCCCCAACTATTTCAACATTCCATGGATCGCCATAAGGGTTTCCGAATCCCATGGATATGTAGGTGACCACCTGCTTGTTGTGAGCTTGGGCCAATTCCAAAATCCGCTGCAGTATTTCAACGGATTGAGCAATGGTTTTATGGGTGTTCCGCATCTGAAAGTTTTCAGAAATGGAAAACGGATAGCCCAAATAAGTGATTTGAGGATGTTTGCACGCATCTTCAGCCCCTCTTGTGTTCGCCACTATGGCCAGAAGTTTGCTCTCTGTTTTGGACAAATCCAAACGACTCAGCACCTCGGCCGTGTCCGTCATTTGAGGAATGGCCTTGGGAGAGACAAAGCTTCCAAAATCAATGGTATCGAATCCGCAGCCCAATAGCGATTGAATATATCGCACCTTTTCATCCGTTGGAATAAAGGTCTTTATGCCTTGCATGGCGTCCCTTGGACATTCTATGAGTTTGATTTTGGACATAAACCGCCCCTAAAATTACCATTATTTATCCGATAGCAGGAGATACGCCGCTATTCCCACAAAAACAACAATTTGCAGCCATTTGAGGTAGACTCCGGTTTTTGGGTTCCGATGTAAAAAACCCGAAATATTTCCTGCCAACAGGGCAACCAATCCAAAGATGATAAAGGCAACCAGCATAAAAAGCAGGCCCAGTACATAAAACTGAATTACCGGACTGAGCGATTCACTAAAAAGAAAACCGGGAAAAAAAGCAAGAAAAAAAATGGTCACTTTGGGATTCAGGACGTTCATCACAAAGCCTTTCCAAAACATGTCTGGATGATTTATGCTAGATTCCTGTTGACCTTCCAATGAGATGGTTGCATCGCTTCGAAAAACTTTAACCGCCAAATACAGCAGATACAAGGCTCCAAAAAGCTTAATCCCAAGAAATAACATATCGCTTCTCTTGATGATTTCAGAAACCCCGAAGGCGAGCAAGCTGGTATGCACCAAGCAACCACTAACCAATCCTAAAACTGTTACCAAACCCGCTTTAACCCCATTGGATATGCTTTGAGCAAGAACAAAAATATTATCCGGGCCAGGTGATATGGCCAAAGCGGCTGAAGAAACCATAAAACCAATCAAGATGCTATAGTTGATAGTTTCAAAAAACAAGGGGTAATGACCCAACATGCTAGGATTTTTGCGCCAAGATAGCCTTATTAATTTTTTTGATCAAGGAAGGGCCTTCGTACACAAAACCTGTATAGAGTTGCACCAAATCAGCTCCTGCTTCAAGTTTTTCCAGGGCATCTTCGGGGGTATGGATACCGCCCACACCAATAATAGGGAACGCCTTCCCGCTTTTTTCCGATAAAAACCGAATGACCTCCGTGCTCCTTCCGGTCAATGGTCTTCCGCTCAACCCACCTTTTTCCTCGGTCTGAATCAAGTGGGACTTAAGTCCCTTTCTATCAATGGTGGTATTGGTAGCTATAACACCAGCGATTTTGGTATTTTTTACAATATCAACAATGTCCAACAACTGGTCATCACTCAAATCCGGTGCAATCTTGAGCAAGATGGGCCGCTCTTTGAGCTGAAGCTTTTTGGCCATCTTGGCATTTTGTTTATTGAGTTTCTTTAGCAACGCAGTCAATGGTTCCTTATCCTGCAATTCCCGGAGTCCCGGAGTATTCGGCGAGCTTACATTTACCACAAAATAGTCTACGTGCTCAAAAAGTGCCTCAAAACAAATTAAATAATCTTTTATGGCCTTATCATTTGGTGTAAGCTTATTTTTGCCAATATTACCGCCAATTAACACCCTATGCTTCTTTTTTAGCTGCTCGGCAGCCTCAAATACACCCTTGTTGTTAAATCCCATTCGGTTGATAATCGCCTGATCTTCCAACAATCTGAACAATCGTTTTTTAGGATTCCCCGCTTGCGGTTTAGGGGTCAAGGTCCCAATTTCCACGAAGCCAAATCCAAAATTCGAAAGTTCATTGTATAAAATGGCATCCTTGTCAAATCCTGCCGCAAGGCCAACGGGATTTTTGAATTTTAAGCCAAATACCTCGCGTTCCAACCGAGGATCATTGAATCCAAACAGTTTCCGAAAAAGAGGTCCAAATCCCAATCTGGAAAGCACCTTCACCGCCTTGAACGAAAAATGGTGGGCAGTTTCAGCATCAAGGAGAAAAAGTATGGGTCGGATGAGGAACTTGTACATTGGGAAAATTTTGGACAAAAATATAAACTCTACCTACAGAATTTTAGAAATCGGTTATTTTTCGTTGTCTGACCTATTCACATAAATTGGACGCAGTGTCAATTGATTGCAGAGTTCGATATATAAGTTGTATTGTGCTTCGTTGAAAATGGTAAGCAGGCGCTTGTCCAACATTCTGAGGTTTTGTTTCATACTATCCAACAAATCCCTGTATTTGTATGACATGGCCATCAAGTCCTCTGGGGAAGCCTGTGCCTGTCTCTTAAGAAGATATTTGGCCTGGTCCTTTAGAATATCGTTTCTGACCTTCAGTTCGGCCGACCAGTTTTCCAAGTTTTCCTTTTGGGACTCACTCAGTTGGAATACCTCAGTGATGGTTTCATCATCTTGCCCGCCGATGCCAAGAAAACATTCCTGTTGCCCATAAGCTGACCAGCCCAGGCACATCAAAAAAGAAAGTACTATAGGTTTCAATTGATTGGTTTTTAGCAATTGGGGAATTTAGGTTTTCAATTATAGATTTTGCTAAAATCACGATTGAATAAACATTATTTTTGATGAAACGCACTTTAATGGAGAAATTACTACCCCGTTTTTTAGAATATGTATCCATCGATACCCAGAGTGATCCCTATTCAAAAACAACCCCCAGTACAAAAAAACAGTGGGATCTGGCCAAGAAATTGGTTCTGGAGCTTCATCAAATTGGAATGCAGGAAGTGGCCATTGATGAACACGGGTATATCATGGCCACGCTCCCCAGCAATGTTGACCAAAATGTACCCACTATCGGGTTCATATCCCATATGGATACCACTCCAGATTTTAGCGGTAGAAATGTAAAGCCACAGATTATTGAAAACTATGATGGCAAGGACATTGTCCTTAACAAAAACAAAGATTTGGTGCTTTCCCCAAATTATTTTGAAGATTTAGAACTCTATATCGGTCAGACCCTAATTACTACGGATGGCACCACCTTATTGGGTGCAGATGATAAAGCAGGGATTGCCGAAATTATTACCGCCATGGAATATCTTGTGAACCACCCAGAAATTAAACATGGTGAGGTTCGCATAGCCTTTACCCCGGATGAGGAAATTGGAAGGGGAGCGCATAAATTTGATGTGGAAAAATTCCGAGCCGAATGGGCCTACACCATGGACGGTAGCCAAGTAGGGGAATTGGAGTATGAAAATTTTAATGCAGCCGGAGCCAAAATTGAAATTGAAGGTAAAAGCGTTCATCCTGGTTATGCCAAGGGAAAGATGGTGAACGCAACAGGAATTGCCAATGAAATTCTAAGTCTTCTTCCCCCTAGAGAAGTGCCAGAGCATACTTCGGACCTGGAAGGTTTTTTTCATGTGTACAGGGTCAAAGGTGAGATTGAAAGCGCCGAAATTGAATTGATTATTAGGGACCATGATGCTTCCCATTTCGAAGCCAGAAAACAGCTTTTGAAGGATATCACCGAAAAATTGAACAAAAAATATGGTAACTGCGTCCATTTGACCATAACGGACCAGTATCGGAACATGCGCGAAAAGGTGGAACCGGTCTTCCACATTGTTGAAATTGCTCAGGAAGCCATGGAGTCATTGGGCATAGAACCTATTATAAAGCCCATTCGAGGCGGAACAGATGGTTCTCAACTAAGTTTCATGGGACTCCCCTGCCCCAACATTTTTGCTGGAGGCCATAATTTCCATGGTAAATACGAATATGTACCTTTAGAAAGTATGGAAAAGGCGGTAAAGGTCATTGTGAAAATCTGTGAGCTGACCGCCGTTCAAATACGAAAGGGTCGAAAAAAGGGCAAAAATTGAGATCGGTTTCAAAATGCGCCTTCACTAAATGACCCTATCTGGTCTATCCGCTTACTTGTTGGGCAGCATCCAACCGTTGTGGTATTCATTTTGAAGAAGCGCATTGGCCTGCTCATTTCCAAACTGCCGCTTTTCGGAATCCCAGAACAAACGTTGACCAGATTTATAAGCCACATTGCCCATATGACATACCACCGCGGTATCATAGCCTACTTGTATTGGGGCATTCAATATGGCGGATTTTCTGCTTTTCACCGCTTCCAAAAAATTGGCCGTATGTAAATCCAAGCCATTGGCCTCGACGGTTTGTAAAGGAATTGCTTCCATTTTTGGCCCGTTATTTTGGTTCCAATTGGGCCTATCCTTTTCAGGAATCACTTCCCAACCTCCCCGATTCAAAACCAAGGTACCGTTGTTTCCAATAAAGGCAATCCCATGGTCACGGCCATAATTTCCGCCATCAATGCCTGTCGCGTGTTCCCAAAGCAGTGAAAATCCATCAAACTCATAAACTGTCTGTAGTGTGTCCGGGGCCTCCTGAGCGTCATTTGGGTAGGCAAATTTTCCTCCCAATGCCATGACCGATTTTGGATTGGCGACTTTCATTCCGTACAGTGCATAATCAATAAGGTGCACTCCCCAATCCGTCATCAATCCCCCGGCATAGTCCCAAAACCATCTAAAATTAAAATGGAACCTGTTTTTGTTAAAAGGTCGTTCCGGCGCGGGACCCAACCACATCTTATAATCTACCCCATCCGGTACTGGACCGTCTGGGACCTTTGGAATCGACTGCATCCACCCTTGATAGGCCCATGCTTTCACCAAACGTATTTGACCCAATTTACCGGAATGGACAAAATTGATGGCGTCCACAAAATGAGGTTGGCTTCGCTGCCATTGCCCAATTTGAACCATACGGTCACTAGTATTGACCTTGTTAAGCATAGCATCACATTCTGCTATGGAGTTGGCAATGGGCTTTTCACAATAGACATCCTTTCCGGCATCTACGGCATCCAACAATTGAAGACAGTGCCAATGGTCCGGAGTACCTATAATCACAACATCCAAATCCTTGTCCTCCAGCATTGCTCGATAATCCCCGTACCACTTCGGTTTTTTGATTTCGGCTTTCCCAAGAGCTTCGGTTTTTGCAGCAAGGACATTCTTATCCACATCGCAAAGGGCCACAACTTCCACTTCGCTATTTTTTAAGATGGACAACAGATTGGCAAAGCCCATACCATTGCAACCGATCAATCCCACCTGAATTCTATCGTTGGGGCTGGTTTTTTTTCGGATAGTGGCCAAGAGTTCTGGCGGAAATAATAATGAAGCTCCTATTCCAGCTGTAAGCAAGGAGCCTTGTTTGATAAATTGTCTGCGATTGCCCATGATGGTAGATTTTGACCTTAAAATACAAAAAGCCCCTTGAAAAACTTCAAGGGGCTCAGTATCTTATTGTTGGGAACCTAATTATTTCTTGGCGGGCGCAGCTAATTTTCTACTCATCTCCATTGAAATGGCGGAGCGATCAAATTTAAGTCTCCCGGCCATGGTTTCAATTACACAGGAAAAATCCTTGTCGTTGAGTTCCACTATTTTTCCGTGAAGACCACTTTTAGTGATGATACGATCTCCTTTTTTAAGTTCCGAAGCAAACTTTTTCTCATCCTTCTGACGCTTGATCTGTGGGCGAATCATAAAAAAGTACGCTACCACGAAAATCAGCATCAAAGGTAAAAACTGTCCTATATTTTCCATTTGAGGTTTTTGGTTCTATCTATTTTACAGGGCCTGCCTGAGCTGCGTTCTTTGGGTTTACGAACGCTTTAATTCGCAATAGCTCAGTACCCTTGTCCGTATTGGCCGTTACGGTCACCGTTTTGGTCACCTGGTTCTGGCCAGACCCGTTGAACTTCACCAAAAGCTCGCCTGTTTCTCCTGGGGCAATAGGTGTGTTCTTTGGGTATTCGGGAACGGTACAACCGCAGCTACTCTTAGCATCGGTAATAATCAAAGGGGCATTCCCGGTATTGGTAAATTTAAAGGTTGTTTCTTGTGCTGTACCTTGGGTAATGGTACCAAAATCGTGCTCTTGTTTTTCAAAACTCATAACTGGAAGCTGCTTTTGAGCCTCATCCCTGTCAGATGCATTCTCCACGTTGTCGGCAACTATCTTGTTGGATGCCTTATCCTTGCAAGAAATTCCCACAAGGCCAACAGCTAAGATCAAACTTAAAATTGTTGTTACTCTTTTCATATTAAAAAAATTATTTCTTCAAAATTAATCAAATTAAAATTTACCGAAGTCCCCGTCCCATTTTTTGTAGTTGACCTGTGGATTTATATTCTTTAGCCAATTTATCCAACACGCCATTTATAAAGATGCTGCTTTTGGGGGTGGAATACTCCTTAGCGATTTCCAAGTATTCATTCAATGTAACCTTCTCCGGAATAGACGGGAAATTGAGCAATTCACAGATGGCCATTTTCAGGATAATGGAATCTATTTCCGCAATTCGGTCGTTGTCCCAATTGGGCGTTTTTCCTTCAATTTCCTTTTCCCATTTGGCATCGTTCAACAAGGTCTTGGTCAACAAATCATTGGCATAGACCATATCTTGCTCATCCTTGAGCAAGGATGGAAGGAAGAAAGAATCGTTGGAAGATTCCGATGCTTTTTTCAACCTCTTCACCAAAAAGGTGTTTACAATCGGTATATCATCAACCCAGGTTAACTTATCATCCTCGAAATACTCATAAATCTTCTCGTTTGGAGCGATGATATTTCGATACAACTGTATGACCACACCCTTGTCTTCCTCATATCCATTTTCGGAACTTGACATATATGCTTTGTAGATGTCGCTGGCCACAACCTCCTTGTAGACAATCTTTATATACTCCTCGTTGAGGTACCAGTTGTTCAGTTTTCGCTTGGAAAGTTCTTTTTGAAGTAAAGCGTTGCCGCCAATCTGGGCCAATAGTTTGTTGTTAACAAACCTTGATGGGTCTGGATAGCCGTCTTCCTCCGTTGCCAAATACTTTTTTGAAGCATGTGCCGCATGCTTTTCAGCCAATTTCTGCAGCTCAATTAAAAGGCTAAGTATCAAAAGATAGAGCACATACATGTTCTCTATGCTCACTTTTAGGAACTTTTCCTGTTTCTCCAAAGAATCGTCCTTGGACTGGATCAGCGCATAAATACACTGCATCACTTTTACTCTGATATGCCTTCTGGTAAGCATTTTTAAAGAACTTTTAAAGTCGTTTGTTGGCTTTTACTGCGCAAAAGTAATCTTATATTTCAATCCATCCTATGAAAGTTGTTTTCTTATCAGTTTTATAACATTTACTTTGTGGGCAATCCCATATATTTGCTGAATTGTCATCAAAGAAAGACCGCTAAAAACCAAGCTTTCCCCTCCTATGAAGGAACTCAAACACCTCAATAAGTATTTCAAAAAATACTGGTTCAAACTCTTTATTGGGATTCTGATCACCATTATTGCGCGTGTTTTTTCCCTGATCATGCCCTCTTATGTCAACAAATCAATTCAGGCCATCGAAGGCTTCGTTGGCAACACTATTTCCAAAAGTGCCGCCAAGGGATTGTTGTTCGAATACATTCTGATCATTGTAGGTGCCGCCCTGCTATCCGGGCTTTTCACCTTTTTAATGCGCCAGACCATTATCAACGTCTCCCGTTATATCGAATTTGATCTCAAAAATGAGGTTTTCGATCATTACCAAAGACTCAATCTAAGTTTTTATAAAAAAAATAGGATCGGGGACTTAATGAATCGAATCAGTGAGGACATCAATCAGGTCCGTATGTACGCGGGACCCGCAATCATGTACGGTATCAACACCCTTACCATGTTCGTGTGCATCATTCCCTTGATGTTTATTAAGGCACCTACTTTGGCAGCCTACACGCTAATTCCACTGCCTATTCTGTCCGTTTTGATTTATCAGATTAGTAAGATTATCCATAAACGTAGCACAAAGGTGCAGGAATTTTTATCCAGCCTGTCCACCTTTACCCAAGAGTCGTTTTCAGGGGTAGCGGTCATTAAAGCATATGCCTTAGAGCCCAAAATTAATGCCGAACTGGAAGATTTGGCCCAGGAGGGTAAGGATACCAGTATGGACTTGGCCAAGGTAAATGCATGGTTCTTCCCCTTGATGATTTTGCTCATTGGCATCAGTAATATTTTTGTGATCTATATCGGCGGAAAGCAATACATCAATGGTGATATCGCCTCCATAGGGATCATTGCCGAGTTTATTCTCTATGTGAACATGCTTACCTGGCCAGTGGCCATTGTGGGGTGGCTCACCTCCATTATCCAGCGCGCTGAAGCTTCCCAAAAAAGAATCAATGAATTTTTGCACGAACAACCTTCTATCCAGAACGAGGTCGAAATAGCAACGCCGGTAACGGGCGCCATCGAATTCAAAAATGTATCCTTTACCTATGAGGACACCAATATTACAGCACTTAAAAACATTTCGTTCCAAATCAAAGCTGGGGAAACTGTGGCTTTCCTAGGAAAAACGGGTTCTGGTAAATCCACTATTCTGGATTTGGTATCGCGTTTGTACGATGTTTCTTCAGGAGAAGTTCTTATAGATGGTACTCCAATCCGAAACCTCAACCTGAACAGCCTTAGGAGTGCTGTTGGGTCAGTTCCCCAAGATGCCTTTCTTTTCTCCGACACTATTGAGAACAACATTAAGTTTGGGAATGAGAATGCATCTTTTGATGATATTGTTACTGTGGCCAAAAAAGCGGTAGTCCACGAAAATATTGAGGGCTTCACCCAACAATACAACACCATTTTGGGAGAACGTGGAATTACCTTAAGTGGAGGTCAAAAGCAACGTGTCTCCATTGCCAGGGCTTTACTTAAAGACCCACAAATCTATCTTTTTGATGATTGTCTTTCCGCTGTGGACACAGAGACAGAAGAAGAAATCCTCAACAATTTGAAGGAAGTCTCCGAAAATAAAACAACCCTTATTGTTAGCCATAGGGTGTCATCCGCGAAGAACGCGGACAAGATCATTGTGCTGGAAAATGGTGAAATTATCCAGGAAGGAACCCATACCGAATTAAACAATACTGATGGGTATTATAAAGAGCTCTACCTGAACCAACTCTCTGAGAAAGAATAGGAAAAAAGTTGCTGGATTAGCATTTTTTTTACATTTTTGGTAGAATTATTCACTATTGCACTAAACACACTTGACTATATGAGGGAGAAAGACATAATGGATCAAGAAGAGATTTACTCCAAAGTCCTAAGAGCCGGAAGAAGAACTTACTTTTTTGATGTAAGGAGCACAAAAGCCGGGGATTACTACCTAACTATCACAGAGAGCAAGAAGTTTACCCATGACGACGGCTCTTTCCATTACAAGAAACATAAAATCTATCTGTATAAAGAAGATTTTACCGCATTCAAGGAAATCATGGAGGAAATGATGGATTACATCATAGATGAAAAAGGTCTAGAGGTCATTTCAGAGAGACACCAAAAAGATTTTAAAAAGGAAGAGGAAACACCTATCAGTGAAAATGGAACCACTGAAAACTTTACCGACGTGGATTTTGATGATATTTAAGTCCTAAACCTTTAAAAAAACCATAAAACGGCCTGCAATGCGCAGGTCGTTTTTTATTTTTAGTGCTGACTAATTCTAATACGATCTTATGAAACATCTCTACTTTCTGTTGTTGGCCATTTTTAGCGTACAATTATCCGCCCAACAGGTAAATCTGGATTACTATGTGCCGCAGAACGTAAGCTATGACGTCAACATACCCAAGCCAGCCCATGTGATTGGCCATGAAGTGGGCGAATGGCATGTGACCCACGACAAGTTGGTGTTTTATATGAAGCAATTAGCAGCTTCCAGCAATCGCATCACCATCGAAGACAGGGGTAAAACATTTGAGGGAAGGCCCCTTCCTTTGCTTACCATTACCTCTCCCAAAAATCATCAAAATATTGAGTCCATCAGGCAACAACATCTTCAACTCACCGAAGGGAACGGGAATTTGGACACCTCCAATATGCCTATTGTGGTCTATCAGGGCTTTTCCATCCATGGTAATGAGCCCAGTGGCTCAAACGCTGCTCTGGCGTATGCCTATTATTTGGCCGCCGCTGAGGGCCCTGAAGTTGAAACTATGTTGGACAATATGGTTGTTTTGCTAGATCCCTGTTTTAACCCCGATGGGTTACAACGTTTTGCGTATTGGGCCAATGTCCATAAAAGCATCAACCTGAACGCGGACAACAATGAAAGGGAGTACCATGAGGTATGGCCCGGTGGCCGAACCAACCACTATTGGTTTGACATGAACCGTGACTGGCTTCCGGTGCAACTGCCCGAGAGTCGAGCACGCATTGAAACCTTTCACAAATGGATGCCCAACATCTTGACCGACCATCATGAAATGGGCACCAACTCTACCTTTTTCTTTCAGCCTGGTGAGTCTTCGAGGGTGAATCCTTTGACACCGCACATCAATCAAGATTTGACTCGGGAAATCGGCACTTACCATGCCAAGGCCTTGGACAAAATAGGTTCCCTCTACTATTCCGAAGAAAATTATGACGACTACTACTACGGCAAAGGTTCCACCTTTCCTGATGTTAACGGTAGCATTGGAATCCTGTTTGAACAAGGAAGTTCCAGGGGTCACATTCAGCAAAGCGAAAATGGCATCTTGACCTTTCCTTTCACAATAAGAAATCAATTCACCACGGCTGTCTCTACCGTGGAGGCTGCCAAGAATATGCGAACAAAACTGTTGAATTACCAGCAGAAATTCTATCGCGACATGAAAGGGGAAGTCAGTCGAAATAGAACCAAGGCCATTGTGTTCGGCGATAGTAAAGATGCTGCCAAGACCTATCATTTGGCCGAAATTCTGAACCGACACAAAATAAAATTTCATGAACTGGCAAATGATGTTACCATCTCGGGCAAAAATTATAAAAAGGGATACAGTTATGTTGTTCCAATGAACCAGAAGAATCCTAGATTGATCCAGGCTATGTTCGAAAAACGAACCACATTCAAGGACAGCTTATTCTATGATGTATCCGCATGGACATTTCCATTGGCCTTTAATTTGGATTATGCCGAGCTCAACTCCCTTTCCAATGCAGGGCAGGAGGTCACGGATTTTAAAGCGCCGCAAGGCGGGGTCAGTCAAAAGAGCAATTATGCCTATTTATTTGAGTGGCACGAATACTATACGCCAAAAGCGCTGAACCAAATAGTACAGAAAGGATTACGGGCCAAAACGGCCAAGTCGCCCTTTACCCTAGATGGTAAAACCTATGATTATGGCACCATAATGGTCCCCGTTCAAAACCAAAAGTTGGATGCCGACGCACTTTATAATTTTCTATCAAAAGTTGCCAAAGAAAGTCATATTAAGATTACGGCGGTCTCCACCGGGCTTACCAGAGGGATTGACTTGGGAAGCAACGATTTTGATCCTGTAAAAAAGCAAAAAGTTGGACTTTTGGTGGGTGATGGTGTGCGCTCCTACGATGCAGGTGAAATATGGCATTTGTTCGATACCAGATATGATATGAAAATCACCAAACTGGATACCCGCTATTTTGATTCTGTGGATTTGGACCAATACACCGATTTGATCTTACCTAGTGGCTGGGGCAATAAAATTTTGGATAAAAAAGGAGCAGACAAAATCAAAGCATGGGTGAAAGCAGGCGGAACCGTTATCGGTTTCCGAAATACCGCGCATTGGATGAACACCCATGAATTACTGAAAGTGAAATTGAAGAAGGACACTTTGGTGGCCAAGAACATCCCTTTTGATCAAAAGAACGACTATACCGGTGCACAAGTTACGGGTGGGGCTATTTTTGAAACCAAGATAGACCGTTCACACCCAATAAACTACGGATACAAGAACAATAAATTGGCTATGTTCCGAAACACCAATATCTACTTGGAACC
Organism: Flagellimonas flava; assembly: GCF_900129665.1. Taxonomy (GTDB): domain Bacteria; phylum Bacteroidota; class Bacteroidia; order Flavobacteriales; family Flavobacteriaceae; genus Flagellimonas; species Flagellimonas flava. Next base: position 85,895 of record NZ_FQWL01000001.1, on the reverse strand, counting down.
GGAAAAGAACAGTTATGACAATCCCATTCAGTACACCAATGACCCATTATTGAGCGGGTACATTTCCGAGGAAAATGCCGAGTTGATCAAAAACAGCGTTCCCTTTAAAGTTTGCAAAATGGGCAAAGGCCGAGTGATTATGTTTACGGACAATACCAACTTTAGGGCTTTTTGGTATGGCACCAATAAGCTTTTGATGAATGCCATTTTCTTTGGGGATATGATGTAGCGAAATGGCCAATTGAGGATTTTAAATGTTGAATATAATGTTCGACAAGACTACACATTCATTTATGGAAAAGAAAAACAGCGTGTTTATAGGAACCAGTTTGGACGGTTATATTGCCGACAAAGATGGCGGACTGGACTGGTTGGATATGATTCCGAATCCTGATGGGGAAAGTATGGGTTACTATGAATTCACGGCAAATATTGATGCACTGGTCATGGGGCGCACGACTTTTGAAACTGTTGTTGGTTTTGATGTGGAATGGCCGTATACCAAACCCGTTTTTGTCCTCAGCAATACAATGGATTCCATTCCCACGAGTCATGAAGCGAAAGCATTCTTGGTGAAAGGACCCTTGACAGATGTTTTGGAACAAATCCATCAAAAAGGATATCACCACCTCTACATTGATGGCGGTGCTACCATTCAAAGCTTTTTAAGGGAAGACTTAATTGATGAAATCATCATTACCACAATTCCCATTTTGCTGGGCGGTGGCCATTCCCTGTTTGGCGTACTGACCAAGCCCTTGAATTTTGAGTTGGTTGAGTCCAAGGTGTTCCTAAACCAATTAACTTGTCGACACTACCGTAGAAAACGACACGGCTAAGTTTTGCGACTTGAAAATAGTAATTGGAGTTAACCAGAAACCAAACTGAATTCACCACTTTAGTTTGCGTTGACGCTCTCTGTTGTTTTACTATCTTTAACCTATCCCCAACTGTCATTTGAAAACCAACAATTAAGTATACATGCGGATAAAGACGTTTTCAATCCAGATCTTCAGTTTGGCTTTTGCACTGACCATTTCCACTTCGTTTGCACCTGTGACCGAAGATAGTTTTGGGGTAGTAAAGGAAACACAATCCTTGTCATTCAATACAGATGGCCTGTTCAATGCTGAGTTCTTTGACTACATTTTTAGAGGGCAGTTCGAAAATGTAAAACTAACTCGGGAAGACAATCAATTTTTGATGCTTTTTGAGCAATACCTTCGAACTTTTGGCAGGCAATGCCCAAACAACCTACCTTCTTCCAAGGTAGAAATCATGAATTGGGTCTGCGCCACTGAGGAAGTAATCACTAACGGCTATGGTATCGAAACCAGCAGAACCTGCATCGACTGGACCACTGTGGGTTCCGGCTTATATGCAAGAAGAGACTTATACGCAGCCAAACTCAGCGTGGAAAAAATCCAGAGCGCGGAGGTATTTCGCAATACCTTGGCCCAAATGGCCGATCCCAATGCAATAGGTAATTCTGTGGATATGATTCATAAGACCAACGGCATACGAAACGACATGGCACAACTTTTCAGCCTAAACCGATGTGATAGCCCTGGGGTGCGCAGGTTTGAGGAAAATCTAAAGGCATTTGCGCTGAACCAGCCGGGAATTCGTATGAAAGAAGCCAGCAAGTACACCACAATGAAAGTATCGGGAGGTCCTACCGGAAGTCAAAACCTTTCCAGGCTAGTGGATGACCTCGTAACCAACCATTCAAAAACCTGGGCATTCAATAGGTACGTCTCGGGAAGTATTTCTGGTCTCACCGTCCAATCCAAAGATAGCCAGGGAAGACCAAGGGAGTTAAATGCCAATTACAGATATAAGGGTTTTGGTGCCAGCGCAGCAGGATCGGTCCGGGTCACCTTTGACAATGGATTACCCAAATGTATTTATTTCTTTGACTTTCCAAACAATTGTAAAACACCAAACAGCAGTATCGTTGCCTCCTATGCGCAAGGCAATTACGCAAACTGAAAAAAAACACAAATGCCATGGCAAGAACCCCCAGTAATATGTTGGCCTTGGGCACCAAGGCCCCAGATTTTAAACTTACAGACACGGTAAGCGACACGGAATTAACGCTTCAAGAACTGAAGGGTGAAAAAGGAACGGTTGTAATGTTCATCTGTAACCACTGCCCTTTTGTGATCCATGTGAACCCGGAAATTTCCAAATTGGGAAAGGAATATCAGGCAAAGGGAATCGGCTTTGTGGCCATTTCCAGTAACGACGTGGTCAATTATCCGCAGGATGCGCCACATCTTATGAAGCAAAATGCAAAAGATGAGGGTTATTCCTTCCCCTATCTTTATGACGAGACCCAAGAGGTGGCCAAGGCCTATGACGCGGCCTGTACCCCTGATTTTTATCTGTTTGATGCAGATTTGCAGCTGGTGTACCGTGGTCAACTGGACGATTCAAGACCAGGGAACGGCATGCCATTAACAGGTAACGATCTCAGAAATGCAATGGATGCCCTTCTTTCAGGAAATGAAATCAATAGTAACCAAAAACCAAGTATTGGGTGCAACATCAAATGGGCCGATAATCAGTTCTAAATTATTGTTATGCGAATTACTACAACAGAAGCCCTGAATAAGTTGACCGCGCAAGAAAGTCCATTTAAGATGCTTTTCACACATGGTTCCCTGGAAGTGGAGATCTATAAACCCGAAAAAGTAGACCTTCAACAACCGCATACCCGGGACGAGATATATGTGGTGATTTCCGGCACCGGAGAATTCCTGAACAATGGTGTCCGAACCAATTTTGGCCCTGGGGATTTCCTCTTTGTACCAGCTGGGGTCGAGCATCGCTTTGAAAACTTTACGGATGATTTTTCTACCTGGGTGTTTTTCTATGGCCCTGAGGGTGGGGAAAGCCCATAATTTGTTTGTATGGAGATTGTTTTAGAACCGCTTGTCCAATCGACAATAAGCACTTATGTTTCCGTAGGAACACAATCCTACAAGGAACATTATCTGCATCTATGGGAAAATCAGGACCCCGCTCCCTACATCAGCAGAAGTTTTACCCAGCAGGTGGTAAAGGAGGATATGGCGAATCCCAATCTAAGGCATTTCCTAGTCAGGACCGGTGAATGCGTTGCCGGTATCGTTAAATTGGTATTGGATTCGCCCTTGGACGAGCATAGTTCCAAACAGAGCTTGTTAGCTCAAAAAATATATCTCCTTAAAGCCTACTCCGGTCAAGGTTTGGGTAAAAAAGTATTGACCCAAATTGAAGCGTATGCCAAAGCGTTGGGAAAGGAGATTTTATGGTTGGATACCATGCAGAAGGGGAGTCCCATTCAATTTTACCTCAAAAACGGGTTCAAAATTAAAAAGGAAAGTGAACTTACCCTGCCCCATGCGGTTCCCGAGGAAAAACCGATGTGGGTGCTCACCAAACAGTTGTGATTACCAACCTTCTCGTTGGATCAAATTTGCAATGTGTGTAAAATGATGACTGCCATGCCAGGCATATCGACCAATATTTTCTTCTAAGGTGGTTTCCTCATTTCCATCAGGGTGGGTGAACTTTCTCTGAAGTTGTTCCCTAGTAAGCCCCTTTAACAAATACACCAATTTAACATGTACGGCCCGCAAATGATCTAATGACATTTGGATAGGGGCAGATTGTGTATCGAACAGTTGGGCCCATTCTTTTTCAAAATAGGGTTTGATAGTTGGATTATCCTCTGTTAACCCCCATTTAAAACGAATGTAGCTATTATGATGGCTGTCTGAAATATGATGCACAAGCTGTCGTACCGTCCATCCTCCTGGCCGGTATGGGGTTCCCAATTGTTCTTCGGTCAATGGAGAAACCATGTTTTCCAATCGCTCCGGGAGATGCTCCAGAGCCGTTATCCATTCATCCAAATGTTTATCCGTAATTGTTTCAGGTGCCTTAAACGTTCCTATAGGATACCGTAATTGTTCCATGCTATCTTTTTCCATACGCTAAAAGTAGCAAACTTTATTCTTGAAAAAATCACAAATCATGATGAAAATCATTTGGCATACCCAAACTTTAATACAGTTTTAACTGCCTCAGAATGGGCATGAAAAACAATCCACTAATTTTGTGTGGAATTATTATATCAATTAAAAAAACAATATTTATGGCAACTCTTCGATTGGGCGATATCGCTCCCGATTTTACAGCAGAAACCTCTCAAGGCACCTTGAACTTTTATGAATATTTAGGTGATGGATGGGGCATTCTTTTCTCGCACCCAGCAGATTTCACTCCTGTTTGCACCACAGAACTTGGAACCGCCGCCAAGTTCAAGGATGAATTTGAAAAACGCAATGTAAAGATGATGGCCTTGAGCGTGGATGGTGCCGCATCCCACGCAGAATGGATCAAGGATATCAACGAAACACAAAATACTGTGGTCAACTTTCCTATTATTGCCGATGAGGACAGAAAGGTTTCCGATTTATACGACATGATCCATCCCAACGCCGACGACACCTTAACTGTACGTTCTGTATTTATCGTAGGACCGGACAAAAAGGTGAAATTGATTTTGACCTATCCAGCTTCCACGGGTCGTAATTTTTACGAATTGCTTCGCGTTGTGGATTCGCTTCAATTGACGGCCTATCACAAGGTAGCCACTCCAGCAAATTGGGAAAGCGGAGAAAAAGTAGTTGTTAGTCCTGCCATACCTACGGCAGAGGCCAAGGAACTATTTTCCAAGGGTGTGGAGGAAGTTAAACCCTACTTGAGATTAACCCCTGATCCAACGGTTTAATCGCTTGGTTTCGGAAAAAAATCAAAAAAACCTTAAATCCGAATAAATTAAACGTACCTTCGCGGCTGATTTAATTATTTAACATTTAACAATGAGTAAAGGAACAGTAAAATTCTTCAATGATTCCAAAGGTTATGGATTTATCACCGAAGAAGGTTCAAACACAGATCACTTTGTACACGTTTCAGGTTTAATCGATGAAATTAGAGAAGGTGACGCAGTAGAATTCGAACTACAGCAAGGTAAAAAAGGATTGAACGCCGTAAACGTACAAGTTATAGATTAAGGTAACAGCACACTTTTTTATACAAACCCAGGCCTAGGCCTGGGTTTTTTCTTTCCAATTTTGTTTAAGGATTACGCAACCTATTCTACTTTTTTAATCTAATTCTTAAACAAACACTGTTTCCCCTTCAACCATTAAACATAAAATTACGATGAGCACCTTCTTTGTAATCCTGTCCATTTTATTGGCCGTCAATCTCATTTTACTGCTGATCAGCGTCAACAGTTCAAAAAAATAGTACAATATAGTAGGGTATTTCTCCGTTGAGTTGTTAACAGACTGAAAGTAGATTAAACACAAAACCATTAAACAATCCTCAAATGGGCACTTTTTTTACGGTATTACTCTTACTATTGTTACTGAACCTTTGCTTATTGCTGGTCAGTGTGAACAGAACAAAATAAAAAAGCCTCCGTACGGAGGCTTTTTTTATGCTTTCGAAGCAGGCTGGCCCTACTTTACATCCATTAACTCTACATCGAATATCAACGTAGCATCCGGAGGAATAACCCCACCAGCTCCAGCACTGCCATACGCCAATTGGGAAGGTATTACAAAACGGGCCTTGTCGCCAACCTTCAACAGACCAATTCCTTCGTCCCAACCAGGAATTACCTGACCAACACCCAAGGTAAAATCTATGGGTTGATTTCTGCTGTATGAGGAATCGAAAACCTGTCCGTTGGTCAAACTTCCCTCGTAGTGAACGGAAACCGTCTTTCCCTTTTCAGCTTTGATCCCACTACCCTCTTGGATCATTTTATATCGAAGGCCGCTTTCGGTCTTTTCAAAACCAGCAGCCAATTTTTCCATTTCGGCCTCGGCTTTGGCCTTAGCTTCTGCAATTCGTCTTTCTCGTGCACCTTCGAAAGTTCGGAACGCCTCAATCGCATTCCAAGCTTCAGCTTCAGCACCTACTCTTACAATTTCCAACGTATCAATGCCGTCTCCCTGGGCAATAGCATCCACAACCTCTTGTCCATGTGCGACATGTCCGAAAACCGTATGCTTGTTGTCTAACCATGGCGTGGCCACATGGGTGATAAAAAACTGGCTTCCATTGGTTCCAGGCCCTGCATTGGCCATGGATAACACACCTGGCCCTTCATGCGTAAGATCATCATGAAACTCATCGTCAAACTTATAACCTGGATCTCCTGTTCCGGTGCCTTGGGGGCATCCGCCTTGGACCATGAAATCAGCAATCACCCTATGGAATTTAAGTCCATCATAATAAGGTTTCCCTTGCGGTTTGGCTGAATTTTCCATATTTCCCTCGGCCAAGGCCACAAAGTTACCTACCGTTCCAGGAGTTTTATCGTGGGTCAATTTTACCAAAATTTCCCCTTTTGTAGTATTGAATTTTGCGTAGATTCCGTCTTGCATTCTTCTTGATTTTTAGATTATTCGAACGTAAAGGACTTCGAATTTAAGGCTGCAAAGGTAGGGGTTTTTATGTGGCTGGCGCAACTTTGATAGCGTAAGTACTATATTCGTGGAGAAGTTTTATATTCCTATTGTTTACGGTTTCCCATACAATTTAAGTTAAGGGGAAGCGTTGAGTTTCCACAACCCTTTTGTTATTCGCGGAATCCAGATAACTCCGCACTTGTCATCAATATTTGCACTTATGAATTTATCCAAATTAAGCTTTTGTTTTCTTCTTCTATACGCTCTTATGTGTTACAATTGTTCTCCAGAAGATGGAGAAGACGGCACATCAGGGGTCAATAGTCTAACAGTCTTATACGACGAGCCTGAAGGCGCCAATTGTCCATACGGTGGAGTTAGGATAGAAAACGGACTTGATGCTAATTCCAATACTTCGCTCGATGCGGAGGAGGTTGTATCCACCACGTATCTCTGTGATGGTTTCAACAGTGATTTTCAGGATGAGGGTAGGATAGTTTTGTTCAGCAGTGGTTCTGGCGCTTCGGGAACAAGTTCGGTGGAGGGCAGAAAAATGGGCGAAATCATTCAGTTTGACAAAGCAAATTGGCCCAATGCGTCCTCAATTTTTTATGTTGCTTGGATATATTCCGAAAGTTCCAGCAATAGCTGCTTTGTAGAATTATATAATGACACTGACGGAGAAGTTATTGCAAATAGCGTCTTAACCAACACCGCCACACAGTACCCCGGTATTTTAATGGTTTCAGAAAACCTAATTTCCGAAATACCTGATAAGGAAATTGATATCTCCATAAGGTTACGTACACAAAATGAAGGCACCACAGTTTATATGGGCAGAAAGGCCGAACTAGTCATAAGACGATAACAACATGCAATTTGAATCTATTATGAGACAGTATCTAGTAGTTGGATATTTACTTATTGCCCTTGCTCTCCTCATCAGTTGCCAACCTGAAGATGGCGAAGATGGAGTGTCGGGCTTGTCCTCAATTACCCTATTTTCACAGGAAACTCCAGGTGACAATTGTCAATTTGGAGGAATCAGGATTGACACAGGTTTGGATTCTAATTCCAATTTCACTCTTGAATCTGGCGAAATAGGAGACACAAAATTTGTCTGTGGCGGAATTGAGGACCCAATTTCAAAAGAAACAAGAATAGTCTTGCACAACAATAATTCGGGAGCTTCAGGAACCTCTGGAGATAATATAAATGTCTATCCAGCAATCATAAAATTTGACAAAAGAAGTTGGGATAACCTAAGCTCCATCATTTACACAGCTAGTATAAAGTCCGATAATAGCGGAAACCGTGCTATTGTTGATCTGTACGATGCCACAAATTTTGAAATTATTGAAAACACTGAACTTTCCACCTCAAGTACGGAATATGTGAACGTAATCTCGGATAACTTGTTGGACGCCTTTCCTGAATCAGAAATCGACATTCATTTAAGGTTAAAATCTGAAAACGTAACCGACGACAACGTTTGGATATCCAATAAGTCCGAACTAATTATCAAACAGATAAACCAATAAATTTTTGCTGCTCAAGCGTTCCGTTTAGATTTAGCTAAACCGATTAGGACTTACCCTTTAATCTTTTTGTTTGGAATCGTCCCGTATTTATCTATCAAATACACCAAACTGGCCATGGTAGCTGCACCAAGTTCAAGTTCACGTTTGTTTACATGCTCAAAAGTGTCGTTTTCCGCGTGGTGATGGTCAAAATAACGCTGAGAGTCTGGACGAAGGCCTGCCAACACCAGATCTTGGTCCATTAATGGTCGAATATCCGCACCACTATAGCCTTCCACGAACATGTGGATAAGATAAGGTTCGAAAAGACCAGCCCAGCTTTGTATTTGTTTCAAATTTTCATCGGAACAATTAAAGGAAAAACCTCTGGGAGTAAAACCTCCGGAATCACTCTCTAGCGCAAACACGTGCTTTTCATTTTTCCGGCGGGCCACCTCGGCATACTTATTACCGCCTCGAAGCCCGTTTTCCTCATTCATGAACAGTACTACACGGAGTGTTCGTTTGGGTTTATAACCAGTTTCCTTCAGCAAGCGAAGAACATCCATGCTCTGGACACAACCGGCGCCATCATCATGGGAGCCATCCCCCAAATCCCATGAATCCAAATGTCCTCCAACTACCATTACCTCATTAGGATATGTTGAACCCTGGATTTCACCAATAACATTATAGGATTCCACATCGTCCAACTGCTTGCAGTTCTGTTTGAAATAAAACTTGATGTCTGGATTTAATTTAAGTGTAGTGCTAAGCAATTCGGCACCTTTTGTGCTTATCGCAGCAGCAGGAATCCGCTCCGAAACCGGGGTGTCTCCATAACTCATGGAACCGGTATGTGGATAATCATCCAACCTTAAGGTCACTGAACGTACGATTACTCCTAAAGCCCCAAACTTTCCAGCTTCCGCTGCTCCGGCATACCGTTGATCGACACATCCAGAATATGAGGCAAAGGTGCTGATCAACTTGGGGTCCATTGGCCGATTGTAAAAAACAATCTTCCCCTCTATATTTTCACGCCCTACTTTTTCGAGGTCTTCTATCCCCTGAACTTCAACAATATTGGCTTTGATCCCAACATCTGGGGTTGCCACTGAACCTCCAAGGGCACAAATGGGAACATTGGTGGTTACTCCAGGCTTGGTCTCAATGAACGCAAATTCAGGGGTACCCCGCACCCATTTTGGAACCATTACGGGTTGTAACCATACACGATCTAAACCAAGGGAGTCTAATTGTTCCCGGGTATAATCAACCGCTTGCTGCGCTTGAACGGAACCGGAAAGTCTTCCTCCAATCTGGTTGGAAAGATGGTTCAACCAGTCATAGGCCTTTCCATTGGTAAGCGCCTTATCATAGATGGCCCTTAGTTGTCTTTCATCTTCGGATTGTGCAAAAAACGGAGTGCTTATAACTAAAAGAAGTAGGAGTAGGGTTGTTCTCATTCGGTTTCTTTTTCAAGTTCGTGTTTGAAGGTTTCTAAATTAGCTTTTATTTCGTCATCCAGTTCAGGTTCCTCAATATCTTTGTACTTTTTTAACGCTTCCAGAAGAATGGAAGCTACAATAACCCGGGCAGCTTTTTTGTTGTCCGCAGGAATTATGTGCCAAGGTGCATTCGTTTTGGAAGTTTTATTAATAGCTTCCTCATAGCATTCTTGGTATTGTTCCCAGAGTTTGCGCTCCTTAAGATCTCCTGGCGAGAACTTCCAGTTCTTTTCCTTGAGTCGAATACGCCTCAGCAAACGTTGCCGTTGTTCCTCTTTGGACAGATGAAGGAAAAACTTGAAAATCAAGGTTCCATTTTCAGCAATATGCTTTTCAAAATCGTTGATTTGCCTATACCTGTTTTCCCAGAAGGTCGAGTCGATATCTGAAACGGTATCAACTCCTGGGATGTCCTCACCGAGTATGTATTCTGGATGCACCTTGGTCACCAGTACATTTTCATAGTGAGTTCTGTTGAAAACACTGAATTTACCACGTGCAGGCAGGGCTAGGTAATGTCTCCAGAGATAGTCGTGCTTGCGTTCCAGTTCCGTAGGCACCTTAAAACTATGTACTTCCACTCCCCTGACATTAAAATCTTTGAAGACCTCTCGGATTAGGCTGTCCTTACCGGCAGTGTCCATTCCCTGAAGACAGACCAAAACTGCGTATTTTCCGTGGGCGTAGAGTTTATCCTGGAATTTGCCTAAATCCTCGCGGATATTCTCCAATTCCTTTTTCAGGGCCTTGTCCGAGCTGTTAAAATCTTCATATGTATCTATTTCTTTGAGCTTGACCTCTTGTTTTACCCGATATCGCTGTAAATCTCTGTTTTCCATGGGAATGAATATAGTTTTTTTTGTCCATTCCTTCAACCATCGACCAAAAACTGCCGTTCATCGATCCTATTTACATCTTATAGTTGAAGTTCGTGTTTTATCGATTTTATTTACCTTTAGCAGATTCTTCACCTAACTTCGTAGGAAACATAAGACGCACTGTCCCAAATCAAGCGTTATGAAAACAAGAAAGATTATCCTACTTATAGTCTTTATCTTGGGCGTAATCAGCCTTTTGATATTGTCTTCCTTTATCTCGCGCAATGCCTGCGAGTATGCCAACTCCAATTTGGAATACATTAAAATTAAGACCGAAGAGGCTATTACTGCGGAGAATTTTGAACAATCCAAGTACTTTTCCTTTAAAGCGCTAAACAGCATTGAAAAAACAAGATCCAATTTTATAGACTGTGGCTGCGACGGCACTATAGAAAGCCTCGAAGCAGCCTTGTTTTACCTTAAGGAATCTACAAAAGCTACTAGTTTCAGAACTTCCAAAAAAGAATTGCACAAAGCATTGGAGCACATCGCAATTGGGACCAAGGTGTTGGATATTTTTGAAGAGGAGGCCGTAAGTGCCTACGGTAACGATATTTTGTTTTTAAATACCAAGGATGCCCTTAAGCATCAGGGAGGCATTGTATTGAACGAAGAAAACACGGTCAAAAAACAGGTGCATACCTGCCTATTGGGTTTTGAATCCTCTTTGGACAAGGTGGTTACTGGCGTTGAATGTAAGGAAGCTCATCAATTTATCTCCCGCATACACAATGAGGCCATTGAAACTCTTCTAGACACAGGGCTTTCCGAGCATAAAAAACAATACCATCAAAGAGTAAAGACCATTACCATGGGCGCTCTAAAACGCCTTGGAGATTGTGGTGCAGGCAGTTTACTTGCTGGCAAATAACTTCACATCTTCCTCGGAAATTTCCTGACCTCCCAAAATAATCAGCCGTTCCACTACATTTCTGAGCTCCCGAACGTTTCCGGTCCAATCATAGCTTTTCAGCAATTCCATTGCCTTTTTGGAGAATTCCTTAGGTGCCGTACCTTGCTCCGACGAGATTTTATTGGCAAAATGCTCCATTAAAAGAGGAATATCATTCCTTCGGTCGTTCAAAGCCGGAACCTTGATTAAAATAACCGCCAATCGATGATATAAATCTTCCCGGAATTTTCCATCTGCGATTTCCTTTTTTAAGTCTTTATTGGTTGCCGCCAACACACGAACATCAACCTTGATATCTTTATCTGTTCCGACCCGGGAAATCTTATTTTCCTGCAAGGCCCTGAGCACTTTAGCTTGTGCGGAAAGACTCATGTCACCTATTTCGTCCAAGAAAATTGTGCCCTTATTGGCTGCCTCAAATTTACCTGCCCTATCCTTTACGGCCGAGGTGAACGCTCCTTTTACATGCCCAAAAAGCTCACTTTCTATAAGTTCGGAGGGAATCGCTGCGCAATTGACTTCAATAAATGGAGCTGACGAACGTGGACTTTTTTGGTGCAACCAGTGGGCCACCAATTCCTTTCCGGTTCCATTCGGACCCGTAATCAGTACTCTGGCATCGGTTGGTGCCACTTTTTCAATCATATCCTTAATAGCCCCAATCTCCTTGCTCTCCCCAATCATTTCATAGTTTTTGGAGACCTTCTTTTTCAATATTTTATTTTCTACGACAAGTTCCTTCCGGTCTAGCGCATTTCTGACGGTGGTAAGTAAGCGATTCAGGTCTGGAGGTTTAGAAATATAGTCAAAGGCACCCAAACGCATGGTGTTTACGGCCGTGTCCAAATCGCCATGCCCAGAAATCATGATAAAGGGTATTTCCGGTTTAATCTTCTTCGCTGCCTCCAGTACTTCAACCCCGTCCATCTTCGGCATCTTAATATCGCAAAGCACCAAATCAAAGTCTTCTTTCTTGATTACCTCCATGCCCTTAAGGCCATCCTCGGCCTCTTGGACATTATAAGTATCACTTTCCTCACTCAATATTTTTATCAGCACTCTCCTGATTGCCGCTTCGTCCTCTATAACCAGTATTTTAGGCATACGTTTCTATTTAAAAAATTCCAATCTTGAACCCTGTCCGAATATAAAGATTTGATTCGTTATTCAGTAAAAAAACATCCCCTCTATCATCGTTTCGCAACTTTCCTTCCTGCTCAATGGAACGACCTGCCAACACATACAAAGCCATACGTTTTGAAATGTTGTACTGATAACCAAACGCCGTGACCAAAGCGGACAGAGAAATTTTGGATGCAATCTGACTATCTGGCAAAACGATATTGTTTTGGATATTTATAAAGTATCCATCCAAGAATAGTGCCATTTCCAAAGTGTGCTTTTTGGCAGGGTGGTATTTGAAGCCAGAGCGCGGTATGCCCAAAGTATAAGACCAATTCGGGTGAAATCGGCGATAGTAGCTGATCAAGGGCAAGGGAATAGGCAAACCCGTGGTACTATTGTAAGACAATCCCAGAACAATGCGATAGGGTTTATCGGCTGTGGGGTTTTCCTTCCAGAATGTAGCTGTGGCATTGAGGAAAAAATCATCGCTGATGGTGCGCTCGGTAAAATTTGAAGCCAGTCTGGGGGTTAATATGGTGACAAGGTTCCAGTTTTCATTCCATTTGGTTATATAGCCCAGATTCAAATCGACCACGTGAAAGCGGTTGAGTTCACTTTTGTCAAAACCAAAATCACGTGCGTAGCCAACATCAAGTTTGTTGTACTCAAGTCCTGTTATCAAGTAGTCTTTTTTGGCATTGACCTGTATGGGCAAATTGAAAAGAAACTTATAGCGCTGGGTCTTTATTCCAGTATCATTTTCTGGGATATTCAGATATTCCACCCTAAGAATGTCGGAACTTTGTGTGAATCCGTAAAGGGCACAAAACAGCAGGAGCACACCGGTAAGCATCTCTTTAACAGGAGAATATGTACAATTTGCCGCTATTCTTGAGGTTTTTGCTGCTGAATAATATGGACATCCCGCTGCGGGAATGGAATAGTAACGTTGTTTTCCCTGAATTTGGTATTGATCTTATATCTGATCTGACTTTTTATCCGTAAGCCCGCAAAACTATCATTGGTAAAAAAATTGAGGGAAAACACCAAGGCCGAATCTCCAAAATCATCAAACAGCACAAAGGGCTTTGGATTCTTCAACACCTGTTTTTGGTCAACAACGACCTCTTCCAACAATCGGGTCACCAAATCCACATCGCTTCCATAGGCCACGCCTACTACCACCCTTTCCATAGTGGTTCTATGGTTCTGTGTATAGTTAAAAACAATATCGCTAATGAACTTATGGTTTGGAATGATCACCACCTTGTCATCTCTGGTAATCGCCCTTGTTGTTCTTAGTTTTATTTCGAAAACCTTACCTACCTTCCCATCTACTTCAACGATATCACCGACTTGCAGTGATTTATCGACTATAATAAGTATCCCGCCAAGAATATCTTGGAACAGTTCCTGTAAGGCCAGTCCCAGACCAACAAAAAGTGCGGCCGAAGCGGTTATCACCAAGGTTATATCAATACCTCCAGCGCTTAAAGTGATTAAAAGAACTACTACATAAATCACATAATTGGCAAACTTGAATACACTGGAGAACTTTTGGCGGTCCTCTGTTTCCATTTTACGCGTCAACAGGTACCGGAGCCATTTGAGGAGTAGTCTGGTGATTACGAGGGTTACGGCCAAAATCAGGAGAAGTCCAATAGTGAGATGAATGGATTTTGAACCTTCGCCCAAATGGATACCCATGTTAAGGAACTCCTTGATAGAGCCCCAAATGTCTTCTTGGATGATTTCTTTTATTTCATTTGTCCCTTCCTGAATCATGAACTTAATATCGTAACCATTTGATCAATTCTTTGTATGTGGGGCGTTTTCCGTACATCAATATTCCTACCCTATAGATCTTCGCGGCAAGTGAAACTATGGCCAAAAAAGTTCCTATAAGCAGTATTATGGACGCCAATAATTGCCACAAAGGTACACCTCCTTCTCCAATACCCGCCGGAAGCCTCATCAACATAACAATAGGTGATGTTAAGGGAAAAAGCGAGAAGGCCACTGCAATGGGTCCGTGCGGGTTGCTGAACACCGAAAAGAAACCGACATATATGGCCAACATGAGTGGAAGTATTACAGGGAATACAAACTGCTGTGTATCCGTTTCGTTGTCCACTGCCGCCCCAATAGAAGCATAAATGGAGCTGTATATCAGGTAGCCAAGAATAAAATACAACAGAAAACATCCAATTAGGAGCAACCATGGAATATTCAGGATTTCCCTAGCGTAAAGTAGTGTGTTCTCATCTAAGGGTGTTGACAGTTGTGACATTCCATTCATACCGCCAGGGGTGGCCTGAACCTCATTGATTACTGCCATCATATCAATTCCGGAAATAGCTACCACCAATAACAACAGCAGCGAGGCCGAAATTAGCCATATCACAAATTGTGTTATTCCTGCCAAGGAAGTACCCAATATCTTTCCCAGCATTAGCTGAAATGGTTTTACAGAGGAAATAATGACCTCTATGATTCTGCTGGTCTTTTCCTCTATGACACTTCGCATAACAAAGGTGCCATAAATGATAATGAACATCATAATGGCATATCCAAATCCTCCTCCTATGAAAGCCTTTATTTCGTTAATGCCCTTTACACTCTTCTCTCCTTCAAAAGTGGCCAAATTAAGTTCGAAGGGTTTTTCAACAGAAGAAAAGAGGTCTGCGGTAACCCCTAGGTCTCCAAGCCGTTTTTGACGCAATTTTCTCTGAAAAATAGCTTCTATTTGTTGGGTCAAATGTGTATTGGGATTATCCTTGGCAAACAAGTGGGCGGACCCGGTTATTTTTTCCAGATCAATCCCGTTTGGGATATGGAGCAAACCATAATAGCCCAAAGCCAAGGTAGAATCTTTTGCCTCCTGAAGTGTAATTCCATTGAAATGAACAAATGACATATTATCGGTCATTCTAAACTCATTATGCAGCATCGTACTTTCGTTCAGAACTGATATAACCCGTTTTTCACTATCATTCACCTTGGTCAAGTAGGCAATGAGGACAATCATGCCCACAATCAGAATTGGACTTAATATGGTCATAACGATAAAGGACTTGTTACGAACCTTGGCCAAATACTCTCGCTTAATAATCAATCCAAGTTTACTGGCCATTATCCCTATTGTTTACAGTTTGGATAAAAATATCATTGGCTGAAGGAATGGTTTCCTCAAAATGGTTCACGTTGGCTTCTTTGGACAGCTGCGACAAGATTCCTGTTGTTTCGGCAGTTGGCAACTTAATGGTAAAGTCAAGTTGGTTTTCCCTGTTATCATAACTTGAAGATATAATTTGATGTTGTTCTTCCAGTTTCTTTAAAAACACCTCCGCATTATGTTCTATTTCCAGCCCCACGGAATAAATGTTGTTTTTATAGGTTTTTTTGATTTCCGAAAGCTTACCGTCCAATATTTTCTCCGACTTATGGATAAGGGCAATGTACTCACATAGCTCCTCAACAGATTCCATTCTGTGCGTCGAAAAAATTATAGATGTTCCTTGGTTTCTTAGCTGTAATATCTCGTCTTTGATGATATTGGCATTTATGGGGTCAAATCCACTAAAAGGCTCATCAAAAATCAGCAATTTAGGTTTGTGGAGCACGGTAACAATAAACTGTATTTTCTGAGCCATTCCTTTGGAAAGTTCTTGGATTTTCTTGTTCCACCAGTCCCCGATATCCAAGCGGTCAAACCAATACTTAAGTCGCTTCCTTGCCTCAGTTTTGGACAGGCCTTTGAGCTGGGCCAAATACAGAGCCTGATCACCAACCTTCATGCTCTTATAAAGGCCCCTTTCCTCTGGCAGATATCCTATTTGTGCAATATGTTCCGGCGAAAGTGGCTTTCCATTGAACAAAACCTCTCCTTGATCTTGATATGTGATTTGGTTTACAATACGGATGAAAGTGGTCTTTCCTGCCCCATTGGGCCCAAGCAGTCCATAGATGCTGTTTTCCGGAATTTCAAGTGATATGTTGCTCAAGGCTTGATGGTCACCATAGGATTTGGAGACGTTTTTGGCAACAAGGATGTGCTCCATGTATAGTATTTTTCCAAAGATATGTATTTGGGCAAAAAGACCCCAATACCCCTAAAAACAAAACCCACCCTTAAATAAATCTAAGGATGGGAAAAAAATTGCTATGAAAAAGAAAATTAGATATTGGTTTCCCAACATCAGTTTCAAATATACGTTTTTTATTTAAACAGAAAACTTTTATTCCGTTCTTTAAGAAAACATATCCTTTACTTTTTCAAAGAACGACTTATCTGATTTTTCTGGTTTAGGGGTGAAATTTTCATCGTTCTGCATACGTTCAAAGAACTCTTTTTGTTCTCTGTTCAGTTCTTTTGGAGTCCAAACATTCACATGCACCAAAAGATCTCCACTTCCATAACCATTAATGCTGGATATTCCCTTTCCGCGCAATCTCAATATCTTTCCCGATTGGATTCCGGGTTCCAATTTAATCCGCACCTTACCCCCGACGGCATCAATTTCTTTAGAACTTCCCAAAACCGCTTCGGAAAAACTAATATAAAGATCATAGTGCAAGTTATCACCTTCCCTTTTCAGGGTGCTGTGCTCAACAGTTTCTATAGCCACTAACAAATCACCTGGAACCCCATTTCCCGGTGCATCGTTCCCTTTTCCGGAAACTTTAAGCTGCATCCCATCTTCCACTCCAGGTGGAATCTTTATAGAAACGGTTTCTTCTTCTACCGTCAATCCTTGGGCATCAGCGCCGGCCGGACGTTTATCGATAGATTGTCCCGCCCCGCCACAAGTGGTACAAGTGGTCGCAGTCTGCATTCTCCCGAGGATGGTATTGGTAATTTTGGTTACCTGCCCACTTCCGTTGCAGGTAGGGCATGTTTTATAGGTAACTCCATCTGCCTGAACCTTTCTACGAACCTTTACTTTTTTCTCTACTCCATTTGCAACTTCTTCCAAGGTCAATTTAACGCGTATGCGTAAGTTGCTGCCCTTGACCCTGCGTTGTCCTCCACCAAAACCACCAAAGCCACTAAAACCGCCACCGAAAGCACTTCCAAAGATGTCTCCAAACTGGCTGAAAATATCTTCCATGTTCATCCCTCCGCCGCCAAATCCACCGCCTGCTTCAAAGGCGGCATGGCCAAATTGGTCGTACTTGGCCCGTTTGTCCGGGTCGCTCAGCACTTCATAGGCCTCAGCAGCTTTCTTGAACATTTCTTCAGCCTTAGCATCTCCGGGGTTCTTATCGGGATGAAATTCAATGGCCTTCTTTCTATAGGCCTTTTTAATTTCAGCCGCAGATGCACTTTTGGAAATACCCAATATGTCGTAAAAGTCCTCCTTCATATCCTATTAGTTACCAACAACCACTTTTGGGTGTCTTATGATGCGTTCGCCAAGCCTGAAGCCTTTTTCCACGACATCAATTATTTTTCCTTTCATCTTTTTATTTGGTGCAGGTATCTGGGTTATCGCATCGTGCACCTCAGCATCAAATGCATCTCCAGCAGCCACTTCAATCTGTTCCAGGCCCTTGCTCTTAAGGGTCTCCTTAAGTTTATTACTTATTAGCTCCACACCCTTGAACATTTCCTTGTCCTCAGATTTGGAAAGTTCTTTTAACGCGCGGTCAAAATCGTCCATAACCGGAAGCAAGGAAACAATCACTTCCTGCCCCGCTGTTTTGAACAAATCCATTCGCTCTTTTGAAGTTCTTTTTTTGAAGTTTTCAAACTCGGCAAATAACCGCAGGAACTTATCTTTTTCTTTCGCCAATTCAGCTCGCAATTGGTCTTCCACAGCAACTTCCCCTTCTTCTTCCATATTCGCTTCTGCTGAGGTTTCTTCGTTCAGTTCAGGATTTTCAGCCACTTGGGAGTCGTTTAACTCTGCTTCCATTTCCTCAACCTTACCTTTCTTGCTCATATATTGATTGTTTTTTCTTTTTTGAAGTGGCAAAAGTACTGCCATTTGTCCAAAAATGTCAAAATGTCACCAGAAAACACAAAAAAATCCGTCAAAGGCGGATATACTTAAAACAATGGGGATAACTAGGCTAATCCGTTGTGCATATTGGATGTCTGGGACTCTTCTTCCTTAATATTTTTTCCATATAGATTTTCCAGTGCAGCTTCCAAATTGGGGTAACGGAAATCAAAACCTTTTTTCTCTATACGTTTGCTACTAACCCTCTGACTTGCAAAAAGTAAATATGACATCTCACCCAACAACCCCTTCATTACAAACTTCGGAATATTTGGAAGCCAAATAGGTCGGTCTAACACCTTGCCCAAGGTCCTTATCATTTTGGATTGGGTAACCGGATTGGGAGCTACTCCATTGAAGGTGCCCTTGAGATTATTTTCGATTAGAAAAACAAACATTTCAGCCAAATCCTCAATATGGATCCAAGATTGCCATTGCTCTCCACTCCCAAAGGCAGCACCTACAAATGCCTGTACTGGTCTTGCCATTTTAGGCAATGCGCCACCGGAGTTGGACAATACAAGACCAATCCTAACTTTTGCAGTCTTAAAGTCAAAATCCCCAAATCTATCCGCAGCTTTTTCCCATTCACCAACAACTTTACCTAAAAAACTAGAATCTATTTGCTTTTCAGGCTCATCATAAAAATGAGTAAGGGAGTCTGGGTAAATTCCAATGGCGGAAGCTGAAACAAAAGAAGTAATTCCGGTATTGTCCACTTGCTTCAATCCTTTGCGAAGTGTTGTAAGACTATCAATTCTGCTCTCCAGTACTTTTTTCTTGTAGGCCTTGGTCCACCGGTTGGATATACTTGCCCCAGCCAAATTGATAATGGCCGAAACCCCTTTCAAGCTATCCAAATCCATTTCACCGTTTGAAGGGTTCCAATAGTACCCATGATACCCCTCCGATGTGGTAATTTTGTTTTTATTTCTGGTCAAGTAATTGACCTCTACATCTTTGGAACGCAAAACCTTCACAATGGCCTGCCCCACCAATCCTGTCGCTCCAGTTACCAACACCTTCATACCGTCACTTTTTACAAATTTAGTCGATTAAAATCCGGAATATCATGGCTTTACCTTAGGTTTAACAGAATTGTTGAAGTTCAAATCCCTCAAAAACAGTTATTGAAATTCATCCTGCAAGTTTTTTAGGGCTTTATGGCACGTAGCATCTCACGCTTACCTGGAGGGCCCGGAAGGCGTTCCACCTCAAAACCCACCGCTTGCAAAGCCCTTCTTACACTACCTTTGGCCGAATAGGTCACTAGTACACCTTTCGTCCGTAAGGCCAAAAACATCTTGGCAAATACATTCTCGGTCCAAAGGTCCGGTTGTACTCTGGCCCCAAAAGCATCGAAGTAGATAAGGTTGAACAAATTTTTCTGGTCGATATCCCTAAAATCCTTTTTTTGTTTCGTCAGTTTAAATATGTCCGAAATGAAAGCCTGTTCATCCCATGACGCCTGATGCATATTTTGAAAAATGGATTTAAGTTGGGGTACCTGCAATTGATCACAATATTCCAATGCCTCCACTTCCTGTAAAGTTACCGGATACGCTTCCACGCCTACATATTCTATATCCAGATTTTTCCTTGCAGCTTCTTTAAGTGTTATTAATGCGTTTAGGCCTGTACCAAAGCCAATCTCCAAGATGTTCACCTTACCTTCAGGGAAAAGGCGAAGTCCATGTTCTATAAAGACATGATACGCCTCTTGAATCGCTCCGTGTTTGGAATGGTACTGCTCGTTCCAATCCTCAATTTGAATGGTTTTGGAGCCGTCTGCCGTTGTAATAATCCTTCGTTTCAACTCGTCTTCTGAATAAATACTGAAAATCAACAAATTAATTCCCTTGAACATTGCATAACCAACACCAATAATGTTAAATACATTAGGGATTGCAAAAATCTTGATATTTCAGAAACAAACTGTTTAAATTTAAGTGAAATGTAAGCAATGCTAAGGCTTATTGTTTAATTTTATACGTTCAAATTCTTTGAATATGGAAACAATGACGAAAAACGTTTCGGTAGAAAAATCCAAGACTTCCAAAATTAGTGAGGTAGATTTTAATAACCTTTCCTTTGGAAGCGTCTATACAGACCATATGCTGGTCTGTGATTTTGTAAATGGTGCGTGGCAGACTCCAAAAGTGGTCCCTTACCAACCCATTACGCTGGAGCCTTCTGCCAAAATTTTCCATTACGGACAGTCCATATTTGAAGGAATGAAAGCTTATAAGGATGAGAACGGAGACGCTTGGTTGTTTAGACCTTTGGAAAACTTCAAACGCCTGAACAAGTCAGCGAAACGCTTGGCCATTCCAGAGCTTCCGGAAGCCTATTTTATGGAAGGCCTAACCACACTGTTGCAGGTGGAAAAGGATTGGATTCCACAAAATCCAGGAAGTTCACTTTATGTTCGTCCGTTCATTTTAGCTTCAGGAACTGGTTTTCATGCCTCTCCTGCTGATGAGTATAAATTTATCATCGCTTGCGCCCCATCTGGAGCATATTTTTCTGGCAAGGTTAAGGTATTGATAGAAGAAAACTATTCGCGAGCCGCCAACGGTGGAGTGGGATATGCCAAGGCTGGGGGTAATTACGCGGGTCAATTCTATCCCACACAACTTGCTATAGAAAAAGGGTATAACCAGGTAATCTGGACAGATGACAATACCCATGAGTACATAGAAGAGGCCGGAGCCATGAATATTTTCGTCCGAATCAATGACACTCTAATCACTGGCCCTACGAGCGATCGTATTCTTGATGGCATCACCAGAAAGAGCATTTTGGAAATCGCTGAAGACCAAGGCATCGCTACAGAAGTGCGAAAAATAACGGTAAGTGAAGTTGTTGAAGCTGCCAAAAATGGAAGCTTAAAAGAAATGTTTGGTGCTGGCACAGCAGCTGTCGTCTCCCCTATTGCGGGCTTCGGCTATCAAGGCACGGACTATGAGCTTCCAGAACTTGATAACAGCTATGCTACCCAACTCAAGACCTATATTACGGACATCCAATACAATAGGACAGAAGACAAGTTTGGATGGAGGTATCCAGTAGAATAAAAAAAAAGCGCCGAGATCGGCGCTTTTTTTAATTGTTGAGAATACCTTCGATATCGGGTTTAAAATAATTGGGGCCTTTTAAGACTTTACCATCCTCACGATAAATGGGTTTGCCATCGGCTCCCAGCTTACTCATATTACTGCGTTGGATTTCGTTAAAAACCTCTTCAATTTTATACTGCATACCGTGTTCCAAAATAGTTCCGCAAAGAATATAGAGCATGTCCCCCAAGGCATCGGCCACTTCAATCAAATCCCCTTCATCTGCTGCCTCCAGGTACTCCTTGTTCTCCTCATCCATAAGATTGAATCTTAATTTATTTTTCTCCTTCCCAAGATTGGCCTTTGGTTGTTGCAGCACTCCAAGACCAAAGGAATTATGGAACAATTCCACCGCCTTTATTTTACTTTTCATTATACTTTGTTTGATTTAGCTTTGCATAAAAATATAAATATGTTCAGCACAGGACAATTAATTTTTGCCGGGCTTTTTGTTATCGTTTTTGTTGCGGTGATCATTTCCACCTATAAAAAAGATAAGGCATGGCATAGAAAAAACTACAAAGGGGTAAAGTGGGTGTTGATTTCGTTTATACTATTCGTAATAATGCTGGCCCTGATCAAACATTTTCTTAAAAATTAACTCCAAAGTTGACTAGACCACAAAAATTCAACTGTTTACAACTTTAATCAGACTACGGCTCGGACGATATAGGAAAAGACGTACTTTTGTAATGCACTAGATAGCATAACCAATGATTACATTTTTCGGCCTCTTATTTGTTTTGCTCGCAATCAACGCTATCCTTCTGATTTTTAGCGTAAACGGTGCAAGCGAAAGATTTAGAAAACCAATTCAAAGAATTTCGGAAAAATCGGTCACCAAACTTCTCCCCCGCGACCGTTCCGAAACCGAGTACAAGAAAGCAGTATAGTTTGTACCTTTAAGGTATGAAACAGGTTCTTCTTGTTTTTTTAGGAGGGGGTTTGGGTAGCGCTTTGCGTTACTTGATTTCCAAACCACTTAATATTGTACTTCAAAATTTCTTTTTAGGTACCTTCTTGGTAAACATTGTGGGATGCTTTCTCATAGGTATCATTCTTGGGGTGTCTTCAAAAAACAATCTATTATCACCAAATAGCACCTTATTCCTAGCTACTGGTTTTTGTGGTGGATTCACCACATTTTCCGCCTTTGCCTTTGAAAAGCACAGTTTTCTAAAAAACAGTGAACTTTTCAACTTTTCCCTGTATACAATCGCAAGCATTGCCATTGGCATTTTAGCGGTTGCTCTTGGTCTATGGATTTCTAGATTGGGCAACTAGTTATATTCTCCCATCAAACTTTCCGTTTTGTTAATTTCTTAACATTCTCTTAAGAATCATAACTATTCTTCCGAGGCATACTCATCATTTGGGTCTAGACCACCCGCGAAACACACCAAGTACACAATAAAATCAATTTTTAAATTTGATACCCCTAAAATAATAGGGGTATTATTCAAATAATAATAAAAATAAGCCGGTATACCCCTATTTTTTGATGGTCATATATGAATTGACATATATTTGAACATCAATTAACTACTTAATTATGAAAAAAGTCGAGGCAATTATTAGAAAATCCAAATTTGATGAGGTGAAAAAAGCACTTCATGGAATTGAGGTCAACTTCTTCAGTTACTGGGATGTAACAGGGGTTGGAAATGAAAAACAAGGCCATGTATATCGTGGTATTTCCTACAGCACATCAGACATTCAAAGAAGGTACTTGGTCATTGTGGTATCTGATGACTTCTTACAACGTACAGTGGATACATTATTGGAATCTGCCTCAACGGGCAATGTAGGGGATGGCAAAATCTTCGTTTCCGATGTGATTGAAGCTTACAGAATCAGAACCAAGGAAAGCGGCAGTGCCGGAATTAACTAATCAAACTAACCTTAACTACAATATTTAAAGATTATGGACGCAGGATTATTTACAGCGAATAACGTATGGATGATGATTTGTACCGCCTTGGTGTTTTTTATGCACCTTGGGTTCTCCTTCTTGGAAATTGGTCTTACTCGTCAAAAGAATACTGTAAACATTCTATTCAAGAATGTGTTTATTATATGTGTTGGACTCCTATTATATTATATAGGTGGATTTAATTTAATGTACCCAGGATTTGAGGACGGCGACGCAGGCTTCCTTAAATTTGCCGGGTTTGGAATCGCAGCCCCTGAAAATGGAATGACACCAGAGTACGCCGATGGCGGATATACTTGGTGGACAGACTTCTTATTCCAAGGTATGTTCGCAGCAACAGCCGCCACTATTGTTTCTGGAGCCGTTGCGGAAAGGGTAAAACTTAAAAGTTTTATGCTATTCACCATTATCTACGTTGGATTGATTTATCCGATCGTAGGTTCTTGGCAGTGGGGTGGCGGATTCCTTTCTTCCCTTTCCTTTGGTGAAGCTGAAGGTTTCTACGATTTTGCTGGTTCCACCTTGGTACACTCCGTTGGTGGATGGGGTGCCTTGATCGCCATCTATTTATTGGGTTCACGTATCGGTAAATTTGGTGAGGATGGAAAAGTAAAGGCCATCCCCGGTCACAACCTTCCATTGGCCGCCGCAGGTGTTTTGATTCTTTGGTTGGGCTGGTTCGGGTTTAACGGAGGCTCCGTTTTGTCCGCGGATCCCGCTTTGACTTCCTTGGTATTGGTGACTACATCACTTGCAGCAGCGGCCGGAGGGGTATCAGCCTTCCTTGCCTCCTTGTTCGCTTACAAAAACTATGATTTGACCATGTTCCTAAACGGAATTTTAGGTGGGCTCGTAGGTATCACAGCAGGAGCGGATCAGATGTCCCCAAATGAAGCCGTGATTATCGGTTTGATCGCGGGCATTGTTATTGTAGCGGGAGTTGCCCTAATCGATAAATTGAAACTGGACGACCCAGTTGGTGCCGTTGCCGTTCACCTGATCTGTGGGATCTGGGGAACCTTGGCGGTTGGAATCTTTGGGGACCTTGCAGGGTTCGATCAATTCTTGGTTCAATTGGCCGGAGTTGGGTCAGCGGCAGTGTTCTGCTCCCTAACTGCATTTATCATCCTATTTACCATCAAAAAAGTATCCGGAATCCGAGTGGATGAGAAAGAGGAATTGGAAGGACTGGACATCCATGAACATGGAATGGATGCCTACGCAGATTTCCGAATGAATCAACATTAATATAAAAGGCAACGGAGCGTTTGGCAGAACGCTCCGTTTAAAATAACCTTTTTCAAACTACAAACTCTAAATACAATTAAATGCCCTGAAAGGGCACCTAAAATCTTATAGATTATGAAAACGATTATCAACACAAAATACATAAAAAATTTAGCTTTCGCCACCCTTGCTCTTGTATCGCTGAGCACCTTTGCACAAGAAGAGGAAGAAGCCAAACCAAAATTTGAATTTAGCGGAACAGTGGATGCTTACTTTCGAGCTAACCTGAATGGCTTGAACAAAGTGGTCCCCAATACCGCAGTCCCCGGTGCGGATTTTCAGCCCACTGCTCCTGGAAGTTCTTTTGCCAACGACCCAGGTTTTGCCCTTGGCATGGTCAATCTTATTGCTGGTTACGAAGGCGAAAAAGTTGGTTTTGTAGCCGATTTGGTATTTGGCCCACGTGGTGAGGATGCTGTTTTTGGATCCCCTTTTGGCTCCCCAAACATTGTGAACCAATTATATGTGTACTGGAATGTAAGTGAAAGTACCACATTGACCTTTGGTAACTTCAATACCTTTTTGGGATATGAGGTAATTTCACCAGCCGCCAATTTCAACTACAGCACTTCGTACATGTTCTCTTACGGTCCGTTCTCACATGCTGGATTGAAAGCGGATTTTGATCTAGGAAATGATTGGAGCGCTATGTTGGCCATATTGAACCCGACGGATTTCACAGATATCAACCCTTTCGGCGAAATCTCTTTTGGTGCCCAGCTAGGTTACTCCGGACAATACTTGAACCTACTTTATGGCAAGCAAGGTCCTAACGAAGTCTTTGACGGTGCGGCATTGGTGGACACCGATGTAAAGTCATTGTTCCAAATAGACTATACCGGTGGTTTTGATTTATCCGAGGACTTCTTCCTTGGCATTAATGCTACCTACCAAGATACAGATGGAGCTGGTTTCTATGGCGCGGCCCTATATCCCCAATTGACCACTTCCGAGAATTTTGCCATCGGGTTGAGGGGTGAATATTTTGCTACGATGGAAGGGTTTGGAAACGCTACCGGAATAGGCGCAGATGCAGATGGGGATGCCAACGTATTTACGGTTACCCTTACCGGAAATGCTAAGGTGGGTGATTTGACCATCATCCCTGAAATTCGATTGGACAGTACTTCAGAAGAGGTGTTTCTAGATAGTGACCTAGAGCTGAACGACAGCTTGGCTTCATTTTTACTAGCGGCAGTATACTCTTTCTAGAACCAAAAAAACACTTTTAATGCTAATAGAAAGCCTTACTCCTCCATGGATTAAGGCTTTTTTATTCCTTGGCAAAGTCTTTCACTCCTGCCCTCACATTAGTTCTCAAATAATTTTGCCTTGGCACTAGGGGGCAGGAGTACTTTTTATTGTACACGCAATAGGGATTGTAAGCCTTGTTAAAATCAATTAAAATGGAATCTCCTTCTGGAATTCTCAAGTCGATGTAACGACCGCCACCATAGGTAGTTTCACCATTGGTTTCATCCAAAAACGGCAGGAACAGATAATCCTCAAAGCCTTCCTCTGGCATTTCCCTGCTTTGGTAAATTTCCAACTTTCTTTTTGCCCCATTCAATTCAAAATGGGCAACGGCATAAACCGCTTCATTTCGTTTCTCATCAGTAGTTGTAGACATCAAAAACGGAATTGCTTCCGGTGTTCGTTCCAATTTGGCCAACACCATATAAGTAGTGTCCGGATCAAAAAAGTCCAACCCCTTAAAGTCCTTTCTGAATCTATCTGGGAGCGGGGAGGTTTCCGGGTCTTTGAAAGAAGCATTAGTTTTCTCCTGGAAGTCCAAAATATCCTGCATTTTTTTTGATTCTGTCACAGTGTAAGAATCTTCAGAATGGTATTTTTTGTCCGATTTACACGCAACACCCACAAACAATAGCAGCAATAGACCGTATTTCATTTTCTGTTTTATTTACCGTAAAAGTAGTAGAAATGAAATTGAATGGTACCTTAGCAGCTATCATCTTATCTAGAAAAACCATGCGCTACACAAGTTTATTAATTGTCCTTTTAACGCTTCTTTTTTCCTGTGCCGAAAAACCAGCACAAAAAGAACAGGCAACAACGCCTCAACGGCTATTCCCAAAATTGGAGGCAAATAGATATAATGTAGCCTTTCTTATTATGGACGGGGTATACAACACAGAGTTTACTGCCCCATATGATATTTTTCAACATACACAATATCGGGAAAACATCAAGGCGATGAACACTTTCACGGTAGCCAACACTCTACAACCGGTAACCTCATTTGAAGGCGTCAGAATTCTACCAGACTATGATTACACCCAGGATTCCATCCCAAGAGTTGATATTTTAGTGGTACCCAGTGCAGAGCACCATTTGGATTCCGATTTAAAGGATACGGTGATGCTGGATTTTGTTAAAAGAATTAGCGGAAAAGCCCAGTTTGTAACCTCACATTGTGATGGTGCATTTGTATTGGCCCAAACCGGCATATTGGATCAGGTGGCTTCCACCACCTTTCCCAGTGATATTGCAAAGTACAAGACCATGTTCCCACAGTTGGATGTTAAAGACAACGTACTCTTTGTGCATGACGGTAAGTTCATAACCTCAGCTGGGGGTGCCAAAAGCTTTGAGGCAGCTCTTTACCTTTGTGAATATCTTTACGGAAAGGAAATTGCTGAATCCCTGGCTGGCGGTTTGGTCATTGATTGGAATCTGGAGGAAGTCCCAAGGTTTATTGCTCCTCAATAGTGTATCTGGCATCTTTAAGGTACTGGGCCACCAGCTTATTGAATTTGGCATCTATCCTAAGTAATGCGGTATCCTCTAGGGAATACAATCGTTCCTTGTCCTGAAACCCTTTCTTGAGTGCCTCTTCCAAATAAAATAATGCCGTACCAAAGTCCTCGTTCTTAGCACTCAAAGAAATGATCTTTAGATAAAAGTCAAAATTTTGAGGCTCCAAAATGGTTTTAAGCATGTAAAGAAAGGCCAATGCATCCTCATCTATCAAATCCTCAGCATTTACAATATCGATATTGTCCTCTGCAAGTGCATTGACGTAGCCCAGTAGACGAGAACCCATTTCCCGTTCAAAAACAATTGGGCTATCCAAGAACTTGTTGAGCTCGTCCATTTGATAATTCCACCATCCCAGATTGTTGAAGTTATGACTTACCAAATCTTCTTCCATATAATAGAGATAATCCTCCTTTAACAAGGACTCCTTTAAAAAAGCGGCATTTTCCGCCCGTTTCATCGTCCTGAATTGTTTGTCTCTTCGTAAGTTTTTCTGAATCAACCTTAGCGAATCCAAGTTTTTGTGCGCACCATATATGGACATCATCTCCCCCAAATGCTGTTCAGCGTGCAGTAACTTCCCAGAATTCTTAAGCTGGTTCACCTTAACAACATCCTGTCGGAAAGCTTTCTGGACATAGGACGAATCCCTCGGGGTATTGCCCTTGGCCATTGCAGCAAGAGTGAACAATTGCATTGCTTTTTTGAGATAGGAAGGATCGGGCCATTCTTTGCCCCCATTATATAGAAGTATCTGATTTGGAAACCGATACCTATCCAGAACCTTCTCTGTGGCCAGCATTGGGGTGTAATTAAAATTTTCCTTGTCCACAATGCCCACAAAGTGAAAGGGACGTTTTATATCCAAAAGCTCGGTATTGGAGATGGCTGCGCCAATAGAAATTACCCCATTGATTTCCTTTATAAACAAGGGAACCAAATTGGCAAATCTTGCTCCAGCCTGGGCACCAGCACTATAAATTCGTGATTTTTGTATGGGCAACAAATCCAAGACCTTTTTAATAGACCTACCTGCTTTGATAATATTATTGGATAGTGATAGGGAATCGTACACCTTGGGAGCGGCCAAAATATATCCTTCATCCTCCGCGGTGCCCAGAAACATTGACATTGTCTGTTTTTCCCTTCCTTTTAAATCGAATACCACCAAGAGGGGCCAGCTTTTGTCCGTGCTGAAGTTTGACGGTAAATAAAGTGAAAAGGTATCTGGCAGGGAATCATGAACAGGAAGCGACTCTAAAATGGTTCCCTTTTTCAATACCATTTGCTGCGAAAAGGCAACTTGACCTATGCATACAACAAGAAAGAGTAGGGTGAATCTTTTTTTCATATTCCTTTCATAACAAAAATCTGGCCAAAAACTAAGAAGTGAATGGCTATTTAAAAATAATCTAATTTTAGGTATTAACCTTACCTTTTATGATCGGGGCATCAGCAACCACATTAGAGAGCACGATATGGGTCCTGCACTCCCCATACACGATAAGTTGGTCGATGAACTTTTCCAAATGGGACTGATCCTTAAGGACCACTTCCATAATTATGTTCTCATTCCCTGTAATCCTATAGCAATTGATTACCTCCTGAAAGGAATTCACCTTATTTAAAAAAGGCTTCAACTTTCCCATAAAGGCCCTAAGCATAATGATTGCCTTCAGTTGATTACCTGCCAGCGTATAAGAGACTTTGGTTCCGTAACCCTCAATTACCCCGACATCTTCCAACTTCTTTACCCGTTCTGCCACGGCGGGTGGTGTTAGGCCCACCTGCCTGCCGATATTGGCGAATGATTCCCTTGCATTTTGCTGCAAACAGCCAAGAATTTGCCAATTCAAATCATCTATCTTCATATTTAAAGTAATTGATGTAATTTTTTAATAATCCAAAGCACATGGGCTTATTTGCTTTCAAAAACAAAGTTAAGTTATCTTTTTGAGACGTAATTTTATGGTTTGAAATTGCTTTGAAACTGATGGAGAGAAATTCTTTGAATTCGCTGGGTGTCTATCGCAAATCACTGGCCTTACGTGATTTGAGCGAAGCCATTGCCCTTTATTTTTCTTATAATAAAGAAGTACTGTCCTTAAGGAAAGTTGGTAGTTTCAGAGATGATATTACCCAATCCCTCATGACCGATGCTGTGCAGATTACCAAAGAGGTCGAACAGGCTGCTCTCAGCAATTCGTATTCGGTACGGATGAGGAGCCTCACCTTTATCAACATCATGACGCGAAACATTCTCGCCTACTGCAATGGTTTGGAAAGGGACGGGGTCAAAGAAAAGGAATACCTCAATCTACTTCGAAGGGAAATCCGGACTTTTAGAACCTCATTTAAAAAGTGGAGAAAGTCATTTCAGAACGGATTGGATTAAATTCATTTACATATTTCTTCTATACTGGCCCCCAACTTGAAACAAGGCCTGTGTTATTTGTCCCAAGGAGCAATACTTGGACACTTCCATCAAACGCTCAAAAATATTTTCGTTCTGCACCGCCGCATCCTGCAGGGTAATCAATTGCCTGCTTGCTTCCTCCCTATTTCCTTTTTGTAAATTTTTCAGAGTACTTATCTGATCTTGTTTTTCCTCCTCGGTGGCCCTTATCACTTCGGCAGGTAAGACGGTTGGCGAACCCTTCGAGCTCAAGAAAGTATTCACACCAATAATAGGGTATTCACCCGTGTGCTTTAAAGTTTCATAATGCAGACTTTCTTCCTGAATCTTAGAACGTTGGTACATGGTTTCCATCGCTCCCAATACCCCACCTCGCTCGGTAATTCTATCAAACTCCAAAAGCACGGCTTCTTCGACCAAATCGGTAAGCTCTTCAATAATAAAAGACCCTTGCATGGGGTTTTCGTTCTTTGCCAACCCCAGTTCCTTGTTGATAATCAGCTGAATTGCCATGGCCCTTCGTACCGATTCCTCAGTGGGGGTTGTAATGGCCTCATCATAGGCGTTGGTATGCAAGGAGTTGCAATTGTCATAAATGGCATAAAGGGCCTGCAGCGTGGTCCGAATGTCATTGAAATCTATTTCTTGTGCATGAAGGCTCCTTCCTGAAGTTTGGATATGGTATTTCAACATCTGTGCCCTAGGATTGGCCCCGTATTTCTCCTTTAAGGCTTTGGCCCAGATTCTTCGGGCTACCCGACCGATCACAGCATATTCCGGATCGACCCCGTTGGAAAAGAAGAAAGATAGGTTTGGCCCAAATTTGTTGATATCCATTCCCCTGCTGAGATAATACTCTACGTAAGTAAATCCATTGGACAAGGTAAACGCCAATTGGGTAATGGGGTTGGCTCCTGCTTCTGCTATATGGTAGCCGGAAATGGACACCGAATAAAAATTGCGAACCTGATGGGTAATGAAGTATTCTTGCACATCACCCATTAATCGCAGTGCAAATTCAGTGGAAAAAATACAGGTGTTCTGCGCCTGATCCTCTTTTAGGATATCCGCCTGTACCGTTCCCCTTACCTGACTCAAGGTTTCCGTTTTGATCTTGTTATAAACATCTATAGGCAACACTTGATCACCCGTTACCCCTAGCAGCATAAGTCCCAAACCATCGTTTCCCTCTGGTAATTTACCTGAGTATCGGGGACGATCTACGTTCTTCTTCTTATAAATATCAATGATTCTTTGCTCCACTTCCTTTTCAAGACCATTTTGCTTGATATACTTTTCACAGTTCTGGTCTATGGCCGCATTCATGAAAAATCCTAGAAGCATAGGTGCAGGGCCATTGATGGTCATGCTCACCGAGGTCATCGGATCACTTAAGTCAAAACCGGAGTAAAGTTTTTTGGCGTCATCCAAACAACAAATGGAGACCCCCGCATTACCGATCTTACCGTAAATATCAGGTCGATGGTCAGGATCGTTTCCGTATAGCGTAACAGAGTCGAATGCCGTGGAAAGCCGTTTTGCCGGCATATCCAAACTCACGTAATGGAAGCGTCGGTTCGTGCGCTCTGGCCCTCCTTCCCCAGCAAACATACGGGTTGGGTCTTCACCTTCCCTTTTAAAGGGATATAGTCCGGCGGTATAAGGGAACTCCCCTGGAACATTCTCCTGTAAAGTCCAACGCAATATATCTCCCCAAGCAGTATATTTAGGCAAGGAAACCTTAGGGATTTTGCTATGGGACAAAGATTCGGTGTGGGTCTGTATTTTAATCTCCTTGTTGCGCACCGCGAAAGCATAGACCTCTGATTTATACCGTTGCACCTTTTCGTTCCATTTGATAAGGGTTTCCCAATTATGGGGGTCTAAATTCATTTTAACCCGGTCAAATTCTTTTATCAAAAGCTCAAGGAAGACCGTATCATCAGCTTTTTTTAGTTTCGCTTGAAGCCGTTCTTCATCCAATCCTGATTTTGACAAAACATCTGTTAGTGCCCGGGCCTCTTCCATATCCAAAAGCGATGTAATGGTCATGAAAATCCCGTAAAGTTTTTGTGCAATCTTACTTTGCTTGTCAACCAAGCTGTCATAGGAGCGGTTGGTCTCGGCAATTTCCGATAGGTAGCGAGTGCGTGCCGGAGGAATCACATACACCTTTTCACTCATTTCGTTGCTTATTTCAAAATTGGAAATGAGTTTTGACTTTGCCTTGTTCACCAAGGTGTCCATGACTACCTTGTAGAGCTGGTTCATCCCAGGGTCATTGAATTGCGAAGCAATGGTTCCAAAAATAGGTAGCTCCTCCTCTTTGGCATCCCAAAGTCCGTGATTGCGCATGTATTGTTTTTTCACATCACGAATCGCATCCAGAGCACCTCTTTTATCAAACTTGTTTATCGCAACCACATCGGCGAAATCCAGCATGTCAATTTTTTCCAACTGGGTTGCGGCCCCAAATTCCGGGGTCATAACATAAAGTGAAACGTCGCTATGCTCCAATATCTCGGTATCTGATTGACCTATTCCCGAAGTTTCCAGGATAATCAGGTCAAATTTGGCAGCCTTAAGTACCTGAACCGCTTCGGATACATGTTTGGACAAAGCCAAATTGGATTGCCGTGTGGCCAATGAGCGCATATAAACCCTCTCGTTGTTTATGGCATTCATCCTAATACGGTCCCCCAGCAAGGCTCCACCAGTTTTTCTTTTGGATGGGTCCACGGAGATAATGCCAATATGTTTATCCTCAAAGTCATTCAAAAAACGGCGAACCAGTTCATCCACCAAACTTGATTTACCAGCGCCACCGGTCCCAGTTATGCCCAACACGGGAACTTGTCCTATTTGGTTTTCGATTCTTTCCTGATAGGCCTCAAAATCCGAATGCCGGTTTTCCGCCAAAGAAATCAGCCGGGAAAGTGTGTTGACCTGTTTTTGTTCCAGTAGATTTTCCAAAGTACTCCCTTTTGGAACTTTCAAATCAGGAACAGGATGATCACACCGCATTACCAAATCATTGATCATACCCTGCAATCCCATTTCCCTTCCGTCATCGGGTGCATAGATGCGTTCGATACCATAGTCCATCAACGCTTTGATCTCCGATGGTAAGATGACGCCTCCTCCACCACCAAAAATCTTAATATGGCTCGCTCCCCTTTCCTGAAGTAAATCATACATGTATCTGAAATACTCGTTATGTCCACCTTGATATGAGGTCATTGCAATGGCATTGGCATCTTCTTGTATGGCGCAATCCACCACCTCGGAAACACTTCGGTCGTGTCCAAGGTGAATTACCTCAACTCCAGTGGATTGAATAATCCGTCTCATAATATTGATGGCGGCATCATGTCCATCAAACAAGGATGCTGCCGTTACAATTCTAATCTTATGCTTGGGCTGATAGGGCTTAGATTGTTCCATTGGCAATAAAGGGTCAATATTAGGCTTGCAATTTACAGAAAATGCAGGCTAAAATCGGTTTTGTTTCGAATTATATAAAAATTGTTGCTAGTAAGGCCTGCTTTTTTGGAATATCATAATTTTACCATGTTAATTTTTGCTTCATGAAGCTCACCGTACTTATCCACTGCGAAGACCAACCTGGAATTATTAGTTCCGTTACCCAGTTCATTCATGGAAAAAATGGAAACATTATTTACCTAGATCAACATGTGGATAAGGAAGCAGGTGTCTTTTTTATGCGCTTGGAAAGTGAGTTCGATAGCCATTTAGAACTGAGTCATTTCAAGGAAAGTTTTGAACAAAAGTTGGCGAAGACCTATGGAATGGAATGGGATGCGTTTGAAGATGGGCACAAACCAAAAATGGCCATTTTTGTGTCCAAATATAAGCATTGCCTTTACGATTTACTGAGTCGACATAATTCCGGGGAGCTGGACGTGGACATCCCATTTATTCTAAGTAACCATCCAGATTTGAAATATATCGCTGACCAGTTTCAAATCCCCTTCTTTCATGTACCGTTTACCAAAGATATTCGTGAAACTGCGGAAGTGGAACAAATGGAACTTTTAAAGGAACACCAAGTGGATTTTGTAGTTCTGGCCAGATACATGCAAATCGTATCCCCTAAAGTCATTGATGTCTTTCCCCATAAAATCATCAATATTCACCATTCCTTTTTACCCGCGTTTGCCGGCGCCAAACCTTATCATGCTGCCTTTGAGCGAGGAGTTAAAATCATTGGTGCCACAAGTCATTATGTAACCGCCGAACTGGATGCCGGACCAATTATAGAACAGGACGTGACCACGGTGTCCCATACTCATGCCATTAAGGATTTTATAGCCAAGGGACGGGATTTAGAAAAAATTGTGCTTGCACGTGCCGTTCATCTACATGTGGCCAGAAAGACTATAGTCTACAATAACAAAACTGTGATTTTTTCGTAAAATTCTGTTTCTCAGCTGGGTTTTATAAAGTTTCGGTGTAAATTAAGCTCAACTATAAAACACAGAAACATGAAACGAATACTGTTATGCGTTCTGGTATTTCAGCTAGTAGGCTGTACCGAATTGCAACAAGTTGTTAACCAACTTCCACAGGGAACAACTATTGGTGATGGGGAAATAGCGCAGGCATTGCGGGATGCTCTAAACCTTGGAATTGAAAAACAGGTAAACAAATTGGGCCTTAAAGACGGGTTCTTTAAAAATGAACTGGTCAAAATATTTTTGCCGGAAGAATTGAAGAAAGTCGACAAAACTTTGAGGGACATTGGCCTGGGGAACTTGGCTGACGAGGGACTCCGTATTTTGAACCGAGCAGCCGAGGATGCTGTAAAAGAAGCAACTCCCATTTTTGTTGATGCGGTCAAAGGAATTTCCTTTGCCGATGCAAGACAAATTCTTTTGGGAAGTGATACTGCGGCCACTGGTTATTTACAGCGTACCACCGAAACCAAATTATACGACAAATTTAATCCTGTTATTGAGCGTTCTTTCAAAAAAGTGGGAGCCGATCAAATCTGGAGAAACATCATTAACAAATACAATAGTTTGCCATTGACCAATGATGTAAATCCGGACTTAACCGACTACACCACGAAGGAAGCTTTGGACGGGGTTTATAAAATGATAGCTGTGGAAGAGCAGCAAATTAGGACAAAAATTTCGTCTAGGACAACAGATTTGTTAAAGAAGGTGTTCGCTTTGCAAGATAAATGATAAAATTTTCATAATAATGTAATAACTATAAAGTTTTATCGTTATAATCACAACAAAGAAAGACAATTATAACAAATTCCTAAAGTTAATTTAACCTTTCCAAAAAGGTTAAATTGGAATTTTGTAGCAAGTTATCTGAGTTAGCATTTTTTTGAGTTAGTTAGTTTAAACCGGTGCCTGCACCGGTTTTTTCGTCTTCTGAATGCACTTTTTTTCTTTCCCAAACCTCCTAAAAAGCATATTCAAAACAAATTGCCAAGAGTAAACTATTATCGGGGATTACGCTTTTTAGTTTTTTTTTAACACTTCGAATTGAGTAATTCTTTAATTTCAAAGAAGGCTAATTCACTAATCAACTTATGGGACGGTTGTACCTCTTCCTGTTTGTGTTTTTCGTTTCCTGCACCAGTTGCTTGTCAAACACGGGTACCAATATGCTGGATTTTGCGGAAGACGGCAATGTAAGCTTGCAAGATTCTCTTGAATGGGCTGACTATTACTACAATATACACAGGTACAAAAAAGCCATTTCCATATACCAGCGAAATCTAGATAATCCTTCGGCCGAAAAAAACCATATTTTAAAGCGTTTGGCGCTAAGCGAGGCTGCCTTGGATCTTCCCAAAGAATCTACCGCAACCTTGCTATCCTATTTACAGCATGACTTCAATCCAAATTTTCTGTCCAATGAAGGTTTTGACCCTATTCGCAAATCTGATGAATTCAAGCTCATTTCGGAGAGGGTGATACCCAGGGTCACAACCTGGTCACTATTATATCTATTTGTTGCACTGGTAGGATTTTATGTAGTAATATTAATTGTGTTCAACAAACGAATCCATAGGGCTTCAAGGCTCCTGATTGCCCTGTTTGTGTTTATTCATTCCTTCTTTATCCTACACGTTTCCATTAATAGCTCAAACTATTACTTTCAGTATCCCCATACCTATTTAATGTCCACCTGGGGGTCATTCCTTTATGGACCTCTGCTATACTTTTATTTCAAGTGCACCATGCAGAAATACAAGTTCAGGACCCTAGATTTTTTGCATTTGTTGCCAACGGTAGTTTTACTAGGTTATCTTTTTATTACGGTATATAACTTTTCGGGGGACAGCAAAATTCAAGTAATGCTTTCCAGGGTCCAAGAAGGGCTAAATCCCCAAGATTCGGGAAAACTTTTGCTCTTGGTCGTGCTAAAAATCATTTCATTGACCATCTATGGATATTATATCGGTAGGGTATATCAAAAAGGAAAGAGGGAGAAACTAGTAGAAAACAAAAGCCGTATCTGGCAGAAAAACGTTTATCATATTCACATTCTTTATGTAATTACGTATACGGCCTACGGCATCGTGATCGTAAACGGGGTAATCAGCGGCGTTTTTTATGATCTTTCCTTAGCCGCAATGGCTTTGATGGTTCTATATGTTGGCTATTCTGCCAACATACAGCCCGATGTCTTCAGTGGTATATACGCCTATAGCAACCGCTTGTTTCCAAAATATGAGAAATCTGGTCTTACTCCAAGCTTGTCTTTGGAATTGAAAGAAGACCTACTCAATTTATTCGCAATCGATAAAATTTACAGGGAAAATAACATCAGTCTGGATATGGTGGCCCAAAAATTGAACACCACTAGACATAATACTTCTCAAATTATCAATGAACACTTTAATGTCAGTTTTCATGAATTTGTAAATATGTACAGAATCAAGGAAGCCAAGCAACTCTTACTGGAAGACAAATCCAGAAGGCTGAACATCATCAATGTGGCTTACGAAGTTGGGTATAACAACAAGGTTACCTTCAACAAGGCATTCAAGAAAGATACGCAGCTCACTCCAACACAATACCAGAAAAGCGTTATACGCACCTAAGGGTAGTTCAGTAATCTTAAATCGGGAAAGTAAACGTTTATAAGGTTTAGCCATGAAAGCATTCTTCCCGTTGTAATTTAAGGTAATGAACAGCCCAAGCTACTTCCCAAAGATTCTTTGGTCTCATTAGGTACATATTTGAATTAGTCATCAATATAAGCTTCGGGCTGTTTATTTTGTTTTGCTGTATATTCCATCAAAAGCAGTATTAACCACCTCTCCCCCCTGCAGTATTTCCCATAGTTGTCTCACGGTTCCATCTTCGTTCGTCGTCCATGTGATTCTATTCACATACGTTGTACCATCATCTTTAGCAACAGGGTCCGAAGATAGAATCATTTGGTTCCCGTCCCTTTTTCCTTTTAATTTCAAATAGGCACCGGTATTGTCCAACCAAAGTTGCTCCCATTGTTTATCCGTAGCATTATAAAAATTAAGACTCGTCCCTGTGAACCCCGATTTAGCACTCGTCCAATTTTCCCGAATAACGCAACCTCCTTCTACCTGGCTGATTTTACTAGTTCCCGCCGGGGAACCGTCCTTGGCATTCGCTAC
This sequence comes from Flagellimonas flava, assembly GCF_900129665.1. Lineage (GTDB taxonomy): Bacteria > Bacteroidota > Bacteroidia > Flavobacteriales > Flavobacteriaceae > Flagellimonas > Flagellimonas flava. Next base: position 48,286 of record NZ_FQWL01000001.1, on the reverse strand, counting down.
CGTCCAATCCCCAATCCAAAAATCAAAAGCCCGATGATTATCTGAACAGCATTTACACGATGTTTGATTTTGCGCAAGCATCAAATTAAAAACCAAGAGTGCCGCCAAAAGGGTAATCTTTCTGTAAACCATGATATGTTATTTGTGCAGTTTTGCTTTGAATAAATGTAAGTTAATTTTTTCCCAAGAAAGTACAAGAACGACGGGCTTAGGTTTCCTTCATTGTTAAATTTTAGATAAAGTACCTGATTTTTAGCTGTATAGACCACCTACCCATAGTCCAAGACCAGCTTTAGACCGTATCTTTGTTATAACAAATCTTGTAAAATGAAAAATCAGTATTGCAAAGTTGGGGCAGTTACCCCCATCACAAGCGGAAGCCAGGCAGTTCCCATTTTGGAGTTCATGTATCAGAACTTCATTGAAAAAGCTACAGATGCCACATACATGGATACCAGCTTAGGAGAGTTCTTTAAGCGAAAAGCCCAAGGAATTAAGAAAGTATTGGAAAATCTTGCTTAAAGGATTTAGGTTAACCTATCCAGTTCAACCTCCATTTCTTCTTGAATAGTTTTCGCCTTTAACCCAGCCTTTTCGGCAAAATCCTCACCTTGAGAGGCGTACAGTATACCTCTGGAAGAATTTACCAGCAAACCGATATTTTTTGCCATTCCGTATTTGCAGACCTCCTGCAAATTACCTCCCTGTGCTCCCACACCCGGTACCAACAAAAAACTCTCGGGAACTATTTCCCTTACCTCTTTCAAGAAGGACGCCTTTGTAGCTCCGATTACGTACATCAGATTTTCAGCGTTTTTGTATCCTTGAGACGTCCGCAAAACAGATTTATAAAGCTGTTTACCTTCCACATCCAAGGTTTGGAAATCAAAAGCACCTTTGTTGGACGTAAGGGCCAATAGAATAGTATGCTTGTCCTTAAACTCCAAAAAGGGCTCCACAGAATCTCTTCCCATATAGGGCGCTACGGTAATCGAATCAAAGTTTAAGGTCTCAAAAAATGCCTTTGCATAACGGAATGATGTATTCCCAATATCACCTCGTTTGGCATCGGCTATAGTAAATATATCCGGGTGTTCCACGTTCAAATAATCCATGGTTCGCTCCAAAGACTTCCAACCATTGAGGCCATAGGCCTCATAAAAAGCGATATTGGGTTTATATGCTACGCAATATTCACAAGTGGCATCAATAATGGCTTTGTTGAAGCTGAAAATTGGATCGTCCTCAGAAAGTAAATGCTGTGGCACCTTGTCTAAATCGGTGTCCAAACCGACACATAGGAATGACTTCTTTTTTTTGATTTGGGAAATTAAGTGCTCTATTTTCATGCTAGTTGGTTCTCGTTGGCCTTCATTGTTAGGTTCCTAGTGTTTGAAGCCAAAAATGCGTTAAAAAATCTCCGAAGCCTCCTTAAGTTTCTCCGTATTTTCCACCAACATCAGCTCATCGATAATTTTTTGGACATCGCCGTTGATAATATTCTGCAAATCATATAGGGTAAGTCCAATTCTATGGTCCGTAACCCTTCCTTGCGGATAATTGTAAGTTCGAATTTTTGCTGAACGATCGCCACTACTTACCTGTGAATTTCGCTTGGCCGCATCCTCTTCCTGTTTTTTGGCCAATTCCAGGTCGTACAATCTGGATCGAAGCACCTTAAAAGCCTTCTCCCTGTTCTTGTGCTGCGACTTTTGGTCTTGACACTGGGCCACCAATCCTGTAGGCACGTGTGTCAAACGAACAGCGGAATAGGTTGTGTTTACCGATTGTCCACCCGGACCAGATGAGCAGAAGTAATCAATTCGAACATCTTTAGGGTCAATTTGAACGTCAAAATCCTCCGCCTCTGGAATCACCATTACAGTGGCCGCACTGGTATGCACCCGTCCCTGGGTCTCAGTTTGCGGCACACGTTGCACACGATGCACCCCGGCTTCAAACTTTAGGGTTCCGTAGACATCTTCTCCAGACACTTCAAAATGGATTTCCTTATATCCACCACTGGTACCCTCGTTCAAATCTATTATGTTGGTTTTCCAGCCCTTGGATTCGCAATACTTGGTATACATACGGAAGAGGTCTCCAGCAAAAATACTGGCTTCATCACCGCCTGTTCCTGCCCTGATCTCCACAACCACATCCTTTTCGTCTTCAGGGTCCTTTGGTATGAGTAGAAATTTAATCTCCTCTTCCAGCTTGGGAAGACCATCCTTGGCCTCCTCCAGTTGCATTTTGGCCATCTCCACCATCTCGACATCACTTCCATCCGCAATAATCTCCTCGGCTTCGTTAATATTGTTGGTCAACTCAACGTATTTTTCCCGTTTGTCCACCAATACCTTAAGGTCCTTGTACTCCTTGTTGAGCTTTACATACTTTTTCTGGTCAGAGATGATATCAGGTTGGATGATAAGGTCGGAAACCTCATCAAAACGTTGTTTTACAATGTTGAGTTTGTCAAGCATAAATCAATCCGCGTTAGGAATGCGAATTTACAATTTTTGATTGGATTGTTTTTTGAAGAAACCAAGGCTAATTTCCCACAAAAGTGGTTCCCAGAGAGATAATATAGGCGTTTAGACCATCACTTCTGTCATAGGCATTGAACCTAAGGTCAATAGTTTTTAAACCAAAAGAAAATAGCTTTGCATTGGCCAACAGGTCCTTGTATTGAATCCCCACCCCATATTGATGGGCATAGTAGCTGGACAGATCGTAATCGGAGGTGTAGAATTCAAAGGATGACAGCGCTCCTTCCTTGGGGTAGAAATAATCCGCCGCTGACTGTGTGTAATACCTATAGTTTGGATACAGGGTAAATCTATCGTTCAGCTTTAATGGCACTTCCAAACTTGCCGTGTGAGAGGTTATGCCCCAGTCGTCCCAATAAAACCGGTAATAAGAGCGCAGCACCATAAAATCATTCACGTAGTAATTAAGCCTACCACCCACAGGTATTTTGAACCTATTATCAGGAAGTCGTTCTACGTCGTCTGCCAATTGGAAATCATCAATAAAAAAAGCTTCGGTATCACCAAAATAAACGCGTTGGAAAGGTGTGCTCAACAGCCCATTTTGCGTAACCACATCCGCAAAAATAGCACCCTGTAACTTTTGTGTTAGAATTTGGGAAAAGCTAAATGATGCTGAATACGAATTCCTATTTTCACTTTGGAAAGGCGTAAAAGAAGGATTGTATGTTCCATTACCCGTAACCCGATCATCAAAAAAACCTTGTCTAAGCTCTATAGGGTAAATCGCATTCCATTTGTCTAAAAACACACGTCCACCAAGGCTTAGCTCTGTATTTTTCTCGTTGAACAACCGAGTGTAGCTGCCTCCAAAACCCAACGAAAAATAATCGTATTCTGTTGAAAAATATAGGTCTGCACTCCAAATGGAGTTTCTATCCGTAGAACTGTGCTGATAACTGGGATTGAAATAGGCAAGCAAATCCTTTCTGGACTCCCCTGAAGAAGCATCAAAAGGAGTGGTATTCAGATTCCCCCCGTCCAAGGGATCCACATTACTGGACGATGCAGAGGTATAGGCAGACAAACCAACGTCCACGGTAAGTACATCGTTTTCATTCATGGGAATCCGCAACACCAACGTAGAGGTGGCATCGGTCAACTCCTCTGTTCCCTCACCACCGGTCACGGCAGCGTTTTGACCATCCTGGTCATAATAACTGAAAAGTAAATCAACTTCGCTGGCCTCCAAAACCCTTTTAGTGTATGAATTATTGGTCTGCTGTCCCCAAATTGCCGGACTTATTAAACCAACCAACAATAACCAAAAAGCTAATCCAAATCCGGATTTTCGAATTGTTAGCGTATTGGACAGAACCATCTTAGGCTTTTTTGTTTTAGTCCTTAGTTGCATCCGCATCCCCCACCCGATTTTCCACCATTGGCACCAGCAGAGCCTTCGCGATAAATCTGAAAATTGGTTTCAAAACGTTCGCAGGGCCTTGCGCCCAACAACATTTCTTGATCGTTGACGTATACCATGTCATATTCCCGAACCGCCACACAGGAACTGGTGAAAATTAGAATACACAATAAATAGAACACTTTATTCATGTCTTATAGCTAAGGGTTGTCATTGAATACTATTCCCGTACTCCTATGGATTTTATTATCCGAATCCACCACTACCGCCTCTGCGCCATCCATCTGGTTGATCAGGTGAATACCACTATCCTTCCCCATGATAAATACCGCGGTAGCCAAGGCATCACATAACTCAGCATGTTTGGCAAAAACAGATACACTCTGAACTCCAGAAGTAGGATAACCCGTCCTAGGATCAATGATATGTGAATATTTTTTTCCGTTCAGGATTATGAATTTTTCATAATTGCCAGATGTAGCCACCGAGGACTCCACCACCGGCAACCAACTAAACACCTTCTCCTTGCTCAAAGGATTGGCAATACCGACCAGCCATTTCTCTCCCGTTGTCTTGGTGCCCCAAGTGGTGAGATCCCCAGACGCATTGATAATTCCCCCTTTTACCTGTTTAGAGATCAAGAGCTCTTTAGCCCTATCCGCAGCATAACCCTTACCGATAGCTCCAAAGCCAATGCGCATGCCTAGTTCCTCAAGAAACACGGTGCTTTCATCAGGATTCAGAATGATTTTTTCGTGGCCAATTTTCGAAACAGACTGTTGGATTGCCTTTTCAGAAGGTGAGCGGTCCATGCTCCCATCAAATTTCCAGATGTTATCCATGGATGCATAGGTAATATCAAAGGCACCATCGGTAATTTCTGATATTTTTTTGGCGCGTTCTATCAATCCAAAAAGTTCTGCACTCACTTTAGTGGGCCTAATGCCCGCATTGGAATTAATTTTTGAAGTCTCCGAGGTCTCATCCCAAGAAGAAATGATTTTTTCTATCCGTTTGATTTCGGATACCGCCTCGTTGATATTGATGTAACCTATGTCCTCATTTGGGGCAATTACCGTGATTTCAAACCGGCTCCCCATCAATTTCATGGTTTTTTTTACGGTAACGTCATTGGGTTCCTGACCAAAAGACAGGGAACAAATCCAGCCGAATATGAGAACCAGAAGTGCCCTCATTGCACAAATCCATTGAGCAATAAGATATAATCGGAAGGTGAAGCTTTTTTATTGAACCCAGTGGTCCCTAAAACTGATTTTTCCTTGTCCAGCACTACCACCAACGGAAAATGACCTTTGGGGTTATAGGCCTCAAAAAGTGATTTGTTCCGATTCAGCTTCTCAGGTGAAAGTTGGTTTTTTTTCTTTTTGGGAAAATCGGCATTGAAAAGCACGTAGTGCTCGTCGGCATATTCAAGAAATTCGTCTGAATCCAAGATATTTCGTTTGAACCGAATGCAAGGACCACACCAATCTGACCCGGAAAACACCAATACTATGGGTTTATCCTCCTGACTTGCCGCGCTGAGCGCGTCGTCAAAACTATCCTGCCAATGTTGCGCTTGGGCCAAACCAAAGCACAAAACACCAAATAATATGGTCAAAAAGTGTTTCATAAATTACGATGCTATGATTCAAATACCCTAAGGCTGTCTCCGTTAAGTTCCGTACTGAAAACCCGTAATGGATTATTGGTCACCGAATTCAATGGGGTTCCATTTTGACTGAATCGGGAACCATGGGTGGAACAACTAAAGACACCTCCATCCTGTGCCAAGAAACGGACTTCTTCCGTCTGCTGATGGCTGCAAATCTGACTTGCGGCGATGAGCTCACCTTCCAAGTTTCTGGCCACAACTATATCAGTATATCCAAGTCCGGGGTCCGACTTCACCAAAATGAAGCCACCGTTGCTTTCCAAAGGGCTCGATTCCGGAGCTGTGAGGTCAACGGTAAAGTCCACTCCGTCAGGTTCAGGAAATTGTTCCAAATCCTCAGAATCCGTAGAGCAACCGTTTAAACATGGGAATGTAAGGGCAAATGCAGCACCTGCGCCCAAACTTCGTAGAAAATCTTTTCTTTCCATAGCGTGGGGTTTATAGAAAGAACGCTAATTTAACGGGATTCGTATGCTAGTATTCAAACTTGCCAAACTCACTTTGGATGGTTAATTTTTTGGCGTCCGAAGCCTCCACTCTACCAACAATCCTAGCTTCTACACCAAAGTCCTTGGAAATGGAAATAATCTCATCCGCAACTGATTGGTCTACATACAATTCCATACGATGCCCACAGTTGAACACTTGGTACATCTCTTTCCAATCGGTTTGGGATTGTTCCTGGATCAGTTTAAAAAGCGGCGGTATCGGGAATAAATTATCCTTGACAATATGGTTTTTCTCAATAAAATGAAGGATTTTGGTCTGGGCCCCACCGCTACAGTGCACCATCCCATGGATTTCCTGCGAACTAAACTGTCCCAATACTTCTTTGATTATTGGAGCATACGTTCTAGTGGGGGACAACACCAACTTACCAGCATCTAAAGGGGCATCATCAACTGTATCCGTTAGCCTTGTGTTTCCAGAATACACCAAATCCTCTGGCACAGCAGCATCAAAACTTTCCGGGTATTTCTGGGCAAGGTACTTGCCAAAGACATCATGTCTGGCCGAGGTAAGTCCATTGCTTCCCATTCCGCCATTATATTCGTTTTCATATGTCGCCTGCCCAAAAGAAGCCAAACCTACAATCACATCACCCGGTCGGATATTGGCATTATCGATAACATTCTGTCGTGACATACGGGCCGTAACCGTTGAATCCACAATAATGGTTCGAACCAAATCGCCAACATCTGCGGTCTCCCCGCCCGTTGAATGAATGGTGATTCCATGTTGACCTAAATCAGCAATAAGTTCTTCAGTCCCATTGATGATGGCCGAAATCACCTCTCCGGGTATCAGATTCTTATTTCGCCCAATAGTAGACGACAGCATTATGTTATCTGTAGCTCCAACACAAATCAGGTCATCGATATTCATGATCAAGGCATCCTGAGCAATTCCTTTCCAGACCGAGATATCCCCAGTTTCCTTCCAATACATATAGGCTAGGGACGACTTGGTTCCAGCGCCATCAGCATGCATGACCAGACAATGGTCTTCGCTACCGGTCAGATAATCCGGGACAATCTTACAAAAGGCCTTCGGAAACAAACCTTTGTCAATATTCTTTATGGCATTATGAACGTCCTCCTTGGACGCGGAAACACCCCTTTGGGCATATCGCTTGCTGTTGTCTGAAGACATAAACTGATTTTGCGCAAAAATAGGGAAAGTAAGTACTTTTCCCTATCAAATTCATCTTGGTTTGTATGGCTTTTATAAGCTTGGGGATTGATCCAAGTAATTGGACTCCCAAATTTTGGACCGGGTAGGTTGATCAATATTTCCTCCGGAAATAACCACTAAAACTCTTTTGCCCGGATTCTGACCCTTAAGCCATTGAACAACACCTTCCATACTCATTGCACTGGTAGGTTCAATTGTACATTTCAGCAAGTGGGTTAGCCATTGCGTCCAATACACCATGCGGTCCTCATCAATTTCATAGAATCCGTCCAATTGTTTTAGGTATTCAAAGGTAATGTCTCCCACCGCCATTGTCATAGCTCCATCCGCCAGCGTATCAGGGACATTTGCCAGTCTTTGTACGCTCCCTTTTCGTAAGGATTCGGCAGCATCGTTGGCCCGTAATGGCTCCACTCCCATTACTTTGGTTTGTGGAGAAAGCCCCCTAGCGGCGATCAACGTACCAGATAGCAACCCTCCTCCCCCACACGGTGCAAAAACAGCATCCATATCGTCCAAATCACAAAGAGCTTCATAAGCTGCAGTTCCTTGCCCACAGATTACCTGCTCGTGGTTGTAGGGAGGTATCCAATAGGTTCCCTCTTTTTGTGCCGCTTCCCTAACTTTTTCATCGGTAATATCCCTTGTCTTGCTCAATACCACCTGCGCTCCATAGGATCGGGTTGCTTGGATTTTTACTTTTGACGAGTACTCCGGCATAAAAATCGTGGCAGGTACGCCAAATTTGTTGGAGGCATAGGCTACTGCCTGGGCATGATTCCCAGAACTATTGGCAACAATATGGCCTGGTTTTTTTCCATTTTCAGTCAGCCACGCCAAGGTATTGCAACCGCCTCTTGCCTTGAAGGCTCCTATTTTCTGAAAACATTCCGCCTTAAAAAAAATCTCATGCCCCAACCACTGATTCAACAAGGAGGATGAAAGTAAAGGAGTCTTGTTTATAAATCCACTGATACGGCCTGAAGCACTTTGTATGTCCTCTAGCGTTAAATCCATATGATTTACTTGGCAAAAAGAAGTTCTCGATATTTGGTGAACGGCCACAGTTCATCGGAAACTAATTTTTCCAATTTGTCCGATTGTTCCCGGATATCATCAAAAATAGGCTTAACATTATTGCAATAGGCTTGCGCTCTTTTGTTAATGGTTGAGAGGTTGTTCGCACGTTTTCTGGACGCCGTCATTTCATCCGTCATTTTTTTAATTTCAGCCACGTGCTCACCAATTTGCTCCAAAATATTTAATTGGCTCACCGCCACTTTGTTGTAGGCGGCCCCATATACTTCCTTTAGACCTATGACATTTTCCAACAACACATTTTGGTAACGTACCGCTGCAGGTATAATATGGTTATATACCATTTCTCCAAGAACCCTGCCTTCAATCTGCACATGGAAAATATAGGCTTCGAGCTCCACTTCCTGGTGGGCCTTTAGCTCCACCTCGCTCATAACATCCATTTCCTGAAACAGTGAGATACTTTCTTTAGAGGTAAGTACCTGAAGTGCTTCCGGAGTATTTTTGTTGTTGCTCAACTTTCTTTTTCGGGCTTCATCCTGCCATTCCACCCCGTAGCCATCACCATCAAATCGAATCCGTTTGGATGTCTTTATATATTCCCGAAGCACGTTGAACACCGCTTCATCTTTCTTTAGGTTCTTCTTATCAATCAGTGCATCAACCTCTTTTTTAAAATCGGTCAATTGCTTGGCCACAATGGTATTCAAAATGGTCATGGGCTTGGCACAGTTAGTCTTTGCGCCAACACCCCGCATCTCAAACTTGTTTCCAGTAAAGGCAAAGGGAGAGGTTCTATTTCTATCCGTATTGTCCAATAAGATTTCAGGGATTTTCCCAACAACATTCAACTTCAGCTCCGTCTTTTCCTGTGGGGAAAGTTTTCCCTTGGAAACGCCTTCCAATTCATCCAGAACATCGCTCAGTTGTTGTCCAATGAATATGGAGAATATTGCTGGCGGAGCCTCGTTAGCCCCTAAGCGATGATCATTGCTGGCAGAGGCAATGGAAGAACGCAAAAGCTCTTCATATGCATCAACGGCCTTAATGGTGTTCACAAAGAAGGTCAAGAATTGAAGGTTCTTCATGGGAGTTGAACCTGGACTCAATAGATTCACGCCGGTATCCGTCGCCAATGACCAGTTATTATGCTTCCCCGACCCATTGACTCCTTGGAATGGTTTTTCATGGAACAAGACCGTAAATTGGTGTTTATCGGCCACCTCTTCCATAACATCCATAAGCAGCAGATTATGGTCATTAGAAAGATTTGCTTCCTCAAAAACAGGCGCAAGCTCAAACTGATTTGGAGCCACTTCATTGTGGCGTGTTTTAACTGGTATGCCCAATTTGGTGCATTGCTTTTCCAAATCACTCATAAAACTAAGTACCCGACTTGGTATAACTCCAAAATAGTGGTCATCCAATTGTTGACCCTTTGCAGCGGCGGTTCCCACTAATGTTCTCCCCGTCATCACCAAATCCGGTCTGGATCGAGCTAAGGCCTTGTCCACTAGAAAATATTCCTGTTCCCAACCCAAAGTGGCATGCACCTTTCGGACGTTCTTGTCAAAATACTGTGCAACTCCAGTGGCAGCCTCGTCAACCGCATGTAATGCCCTTAACAAGGGTGCTTTATTATCCAGTGCCTCCCCGGTATAGGCCACAAAAATGGTGGGTATGCATAAGGTCGTTTTATAAATAAAGGCCGGTGAAGTGGGGTCCCAAGCGGTATAACCTCTTGCCTCAAAGGTGTTGCGAATGCCCCCACTCGGAAAACTAGAGGCGTCCGGTTCCTGCTGAACCAATTGGGCTCCTCCAAACTTTTCCATTGCCCTCCCATCGGGCAAAATATCAAAAAAAGCATCGTGCTTTTCAGCGGTTGAGCCCGTCAGCGGCTGAAACCAATGGGTGTAATGCGTTGCTCCCATGGAGAGTGCCCAAGCCTTCATACCTTCAGCTACCTGGTCAGCTATTTTTCTATCAATTTTGGTTCCCTGAAAAATTGCGGACTTTACCTTATCCAAAGCCTCACTTGTTAAGAATTGAAGCATTTTTTCCTCATTGAACACTTGTTGGCCAAATAGGGCCGAGCGTCTGCCCGTTTCTTCCATTCCGGCAGGGACCCTGGCTCCACTTTCCGCCAAGGCCATAAATCTTCTGTTTGACATTGTTAGGGTTGTTTGAAATGCGAAATTACAATTAACAATTTAATAATATACGCTTCAATTTTTACTTTTTTGACATTTAACCCCATGAATTTTAGGGGTAACTTAAAATATAAGGTGCCATTTGTTATTTTAACCCTTCAAAAGATATATTATCGAGAGAAAAACATACTTTTGTCAATCATAAAATTTGAGAACAAATAACTACCGCAATTATGAGCAAATCTAAATTAGAGTACATCTGGTTGGATGGCCATCATCCAACTCAAAACATGAGGAGTAAAACTAAAGTTGAAGATGATTTTAGTGGAAAGTTGGAAGATTGTCCAATATGGTCCTTTGATGGTTCTTCTACAGAACAAGCATCGGGAGATTCTTCTGATTGCTTATTAAAACCTGTTGCCATTTATCCAGACCCCGTAAGAAAAAATGGTTGGTTGGTAATGGCCGAGGTATTAAATGCTGATGGAACCCCACACGCTTCCAACGCCAGGGCAACCATTGATGATGACGATAATGACTTTTGGTTTGGGTTTGAGCAGGAGTATTTTCTAATGGACACCAAAACCGATTTACCCTTAGGGTTTCCACGTGGCGGATTTCCAGGACCACAAGGTAAATACTATTGTTCTGTTGGAGGAAGATATACATGGGGCAGGGATTTAGTGGAAGAGCATGCTGATTTGTGTATTGAGGCCGGATTGAATTTTGAAGGTATAAATCAAGAAGTGGCGCCAGGTCAATGGGAATTCCAATTGTTTGCCAAAGGGGCCAAAAAAGCAGGTGACGAAATTTGGATTGCCCGTTATTTATTGGACAGGTTGACCGAAAAGTATGGATATTATATCGAATACCACCCAAAACCTGTTAAGGGAGATTGGAATGGTTCCGGTATGCACGCCAACTTCTCAAACACTACTTTGAGAACCTGTGGTTCCAAAGAAATGTATGAAAAAATTTGTGAAGCCTTTAGACCGGTTACGGATGAACACATTGATGTTTATGGTGAATTTAATGATGAGCGTTTGACAGGATTGCACGAGACTGCCCACGTTTCTGATTTTTCTTATGGAGTTTCGGACAGGGGAGCTTCCATTAGAATACCAATTATTACAGTTGAAAAAGGCTGGAAAGGTTGGTTGGAAGATAGAAGACCAGCTTCAAACGGAGATCCGTACAAAATTGCGGGCAGAATTATTAAAACCGTGAAGTCTGCAGATGTATAGTATTTAATTAGTTGTTGACAATAGTTTGAAAGCCGCCCTTAATGGGGCGGTTTTTTATTTTATGGTCAGATAAACAAAGGTGACATAAAACAACAACAAGATCAATCCATCACGCCATCCCAATCGCAAGCCTTTTGGGAAGAAAACCAAAGGAAGTATCAAAAAAGAAATGCCCAGCATCCAGAAAATATCACTAGATAGCAGTCCTTGATCAATCACTTGAATTGGGGTGATAATCGAGGTTATTCCCAACACCGCCAAAAGATTAAAGATATTGGAGCCAATAAGATTCCCCAATGAAATAGCCTTCTCCTTTTTAAGAATGGCGATAATAGAGGCTGCCAATTCGGGAATACTCGTGCCCACGGAAACTATGGTAATGCCGATTACCCGGTCACTGACGCCTAATGAAGATGCCATCCCCACAGCACCCTTGATCAACAATTCCGATCCACCCCAAAGTGCCGTGCCACCTATCCCTAAAAAAAGAACTATTTGATACAAAGGCAACGGGGTATCATCCTCAGGCATTTCATCCACAACGGCCGTTTTTTGGAACCTAAGAAGGTACACTAAGAAGAGAAACAAGAAAACCACAAGAACAATCCCTTCATATTGTTGCAGTTCCCCATCAAAATAGATAAACCCACAAAATAACAGGGAAGCCACCATCATAACCGGCCAATCCGTGGTATAGAAACTCTTACGCACATCAATACTTCCCATCAGGACAGTTATTGCCAGCACTAGCCCCAAGTTCGCAATGTTTGACCCCACAACATTCCCTAAGGCCAAATCCGGAAAACCATCCAGGGCGGCTTTAATACTAACTATAAGTTCGGGAGCAGAAGTAGCAAAGGAGACTATTGTCATTCCTATGACAATTTTCGGGATGGCCAAACGCAGCGACAAGGCTACAGCCGATTTCAACAACCAATTTCCACCCGCTATAAGTAAAACAAGTCCTAAAACAATAAAAAGTAAATTCACCAAGGGCTAAAATTTGCTGTAAATATAGATGAAGATTTATTCGCCCAAAGCGTGCGGGGAAAAATATTGCTTAACACCTTCAAAATTCATTCTTGAACCCTTAAAAAAACATAGTTTTTTTGAGACTTCAACCATACAGGAATCACAAGATTTCAAATTTCCAAACAAACGAAATCACTCAAAATGCCCTTTTTTTGAACGAAAAGTCCCTTGGTTTTGAAAATAGACCTCAAATACCCCCTACAAATATTACAATCTATAATATATTTTTACTTTATAACTTATGTTTTAAAACATTAAGCAAGGAAGTCACATTATTTTTAAAGTGTATTGTATTTTTTTAGCTTCAATGTTGTATTCAATTGTATTGATTTCCTTCCAAAAATTTGGAAACATGATTCTTCTCATTTTATCTTAAAAAAAGTAACCGGTTAACAACAGTTTTTCAACCCTTAAAAAATTAATCAACACGATGATTACAATTGTCAAGTTTTTGGTGCTCCTGGCCATCCAGTTGCTCAGCATCATTTTTGTTTAACCCTTTAAAACCAATACTATGCTTACATTATTTGGAATACTCATAATACTTTTAGGAATTGTAACCTTGGTTGCCAAACCTATTTTTAAACAAAGTAAGTTGCTACTGTGGTTTACCTCACGACGCAGTCTACAAATCATAGGTATTGGAATCCTTATGAGTGTGGTAACCGGTACCTTCTTTTATGCCGAACCAGGTACGGCCTATGCGGTCCAATACCCCTGGGGAGGCCAAAAAGCAGTCTTCAGACAGGGTATACACACCAAAATGTGGGGTAGATTAATTCCAATTCAGTTTGAATTGCCCATAAAATATGTGATTCCAAGTCAAGAACATGGTTTGGGCGAGCAGAGTGAATATGCCAATGTGGATGAAGCCAAATATTGGGCTTTCAGTGATGCGGTAAAGGCGAGAATTGCCACCTCGGTGGTAATAAGTATCAACACTGTGGACGAATCCCAATTTTTATCTGTGGCAGATCGCAACAAAACGGAAAAGAATCTCATTCGCTCGAGAATCATACCCAATATTGACCAGTCCATAAAGAACACTTGTAAACTTATGGACGCCCAAGATTATATTTCTGGACAGGCTTCTGATTTTGACCGCTACTTTAAAGATCAATTGGAAAATGGAATGTATGTTCTGGAGGAGTACGTTAACAACGAGCAAAGAGATATTATTGGAGACAGCAGTACGGTGAGAACCATTGTCAATAAGGAATCGAAGCAGAAACGTTTCCGTATTAAGTTTAAGGATGGAAAACCTATTCGAGAAGAAGGTAATTCCCTTGGAGCATACGGTCTAACAGTGGTGCAGGCCGTGGTTACCGAAATTGACTGGGAAACCACTTTTGACAAGCGACTGCAATTACAGAAGGAAGAGGTAGCCCAAACCCAATTGGAAAAGCAGCAAGCTGAGCGTGAATTCTATCGCGCCCAAAAGGAAAAGGCAAAAGGCGAGGCTGAAAAAGCTGCAGAACGCGCCCGACTTGAAAAGGAGCAAATCCAAAAGACCATTGCTGCTGAAACAGAGGCAAAAGTGGCCGAATTCAACTTAGTTAAGGAAAAGAAACAGTTTGAGGTGGAAAAATTCAAGGCGCAGAGCAAAAAGGTTGCCGCTGATGCGGAAGCCTACCAGAATGCCAAGCTTGTCAATGCGGGTCTAACCCCTCAGGAAAGAGCCGAGTGGGATTACAAAACCTCGGTTGGCGTGGCCCGTGAACTCAAGGAGCTACGTTTACCCGAAATTTTTATTGAGGGAAGTGAATCCAAAAATTCGGACAATACTTTGCTCGAGTCATTGATTGGGGCAGATTTGGCCAAACAGATGATGAAAAAAGGTGAAAAATAGTAAAAAGAACCCGGTCCTATGACCGGGTTTAATTTTGTTAGCCAATACCTTATTTCTCCTCTCCTATTCGTTGCAGAAAATCAATGTCTTCCTCCACAGTTAGGAGCAATAAACTTGTTGCCGTACAAAAGACGGGGCTTGTAATACAGTGATGTCCATTCCAGCTACCATCCTCATTTTGGATTTTTAGGATGCGGCCTCCAATATCATCATACCATTTCTTCCAGTCTTCATCCTTATTTACCAACATGGACTCACCAGTTTGCAAATAACTTAGAAATTCTTCTCCCCCGTTATTTCCAAAACCATCCAACACCTCATCCTTTTGCGCCACAACTTTTGCTGACTCATAAACCTTATAGGCTGTACCATACTTCTGGGCTTCTCCGCTAACATATCCTATCTCTTCCAAGGTTTCCGCATTGATTTCGGCATCGGCAGCAATCTTTCCCTCTGCTTTTGCCCTTTTGATATCAGCTTTCGCCTTTCTGGCCTCTTTTGCACTTGCCCTGACGCTCCCGCTTATGGAATACAGCACTATTCCAGCCCCATCATCTGTTTTGACCGTTCCATCTTCATCATTATAATTGTCCTTTTGATACTTTTTTGACCTTTCCAAGACCTCCTTATCAACGGTGGCGCCCACCGCCTGCGCAGATTCCAAAGCACTATTTGCCATACCACTTTGCAGAACCCCGGCCCAACCGGCTCCTTTTTGTCTTCCGTTACCATCGGTACCATCCTGAATACGGGCAATGCAAACATCCAAACATCTGACAACACGCTTTTTATCCATACCTGTTAGGTTCCTGTCTAGGATATTGGAAAGAAACTGTGCTGCCAAAACCGCATCGATGTTCTCGCCCAGTTTTGTTTGTATTTGGGTGTTTCTGACCCTTGTAATATATGGACTATCATCCCCAATACTTTCTATGGTCTCCAAAATGTAATTCAATGCATTCCTAAGGCTTTCCGAATTTGCCCCCTTTTCCAATTCGACCCCACTGCGTAACAATGCCATTCCAACCATGGCCGTGGTAGCAGGATCAGCTTTAACCGCATGTGGATCTCTTACATATTGGGCCGAATGACTTCCGGCACCATAACCACCATTGGGCAGTTGGGCCTGGGATAACCATTGAAGTCCATCGCGGACAGCCAACTGGGTGTTTTGGTTTGATTTATAACGGTTGAAACCATCAGATGGTTGCTCACCCATTACGGTCATAAACACACAGCCTTTCTCTGGCTGCAAAGTACGTTTCGGCTTTGATGCTATCAGAGTGCCATAAAGCACAAAGCCAATCAGTGCCATGATAGGCACAAACAGAAGTTTCAGTTTTGTCTTCATCATTGAAAATTTTTAATTCGTGCTGAAACTAGCCAAATGACCTATACAATAAAATGGGCAATTAGGCAGATGTGATTTCCACTGAGGGAAGTGTATGCGACATTGAGTAAAGCTTTTAGAAATCCTCTACCTAACGCCGCCCATACTACCGGACGCTTTTTTAGAAAATTTTAGCAATTCAAGGCGTTGCATCTAATTCGATTTGTCTATTTTACATTTTTATAACAAATCACACTTAATTAATGAAAAAAATAACAGTTTTTTTAGTTTCCCTAGTTCTTCTGGCCTCTTGTAAACAAGAAGCTAAAAAAGAAGAAATTCCAAGTCTCAGCGAGGAATTCGCTGCAGTATTGGACAGTTATTACGAGGAAGATCTCAAATTGAATCCAATAAACGCGACCACAGCAGGTGATCATCGTTATGACGATGTTTTTGCCAACTCGCTTTCAGATGAGCATATTGCAAAGGTTAAAGCCCATTTTGAAAACTATAAAGCACAATTGGCCAATTTTCCAGACGAAGCGCTGACTGAAAGTGAGCAGTTGAGCAAAGCAATTCTAGCTTGGGAATGTGATATCAACCTTAACGAGTTTAATCACAAGGCCAGCCTAACCCCTATTGACCAAATGTGGTCCACCAATCTTTTCATGGGACAATTGGCAAGTGGTTCCAGCGCCCAACCTTTCAACACGGTGGAAGATTATCAAAAATGGATAAAACGAGTGGAAGGTTATCTGGCATGGCTCTCCAGTGCCGAAGAGAAAATGCGCGAGGGAATGCAAACGGGTCATGTTCTTCCAAAATCTTTGATCGTAAAAGTACTGCCACAATTGGAATCCCTTACCATCACCGATTTAGACAAACATCTGTTTTTCTCTCCAATCAAAAATCTTCCCGATGGTTTTACCGAAGCGGAAAAACTGGAACTCACAACTGCCTATGAGCAAATGGTTAAAGATAAAATCGTCCCAGCTTATCAAAAACTACACGATTTCATGAGAGATGAATACATGGAGGCAGGCAGGGAATCCAGTGGTATTCAAGGTGAACCTGATGGCGATGCCTATTATGCACATCAGATTAGAAAATACACCACGACCAATATGACAGCTTCACAAATCCATGAGTTGGGACTTAGTGAGGTTGCACGAATCCGGTCCGAAATGGAGAAGGTAAAAGAACAAGTTGGTTTTGAAGGGGATTTAAAAGCCTTTTTTGATTATGTAAGGAACAATAAGGAACTCATGCCCTTTACGGAACCCCAGCAGGTTATTGCCAATTTCAATTCCATTCATGACCAAATGAGGCCCCAAATTGAAAAGTTGTTTGACGTAAAGCCAAAAACACCATTTGAGGTTAGGCGTACGGAAGCATTTCGGGAAAAATCGGCCAGCGCTGAATATAACCCAGGCTCCTTGGATGGCACCCGTCCCGGTATTTTTTATACCCCGATTCCAGAAGTCACCAAGTACAATGTCTATTCTGACGAGTCGTTGTTTTTACACGAGGCAATTCCAGGGCACCACTATCAAATTTCCTTGACCCAGGAGAGTGAAGAACTTCCAAAGTTTAGAAAAACTCTTTGGTACAGCGGTTATGGTGAAGGCTGGGCTTTGTACTGTGAATCTTTGGGAAAAGAGCTTGGACTTTACACAGACCCGTACCAGTATTTCGGTATGCTTGGAGCAGAGATGCACCGTGCTATTAGGCTGGTTGTGGATACCGGGCTTCACTCCAAAGGGTGGACACGGGAACAGGCCATCCAATATTCTTTGGACAACGAAGCCGAATCCGAAGCTTCTATAATTTCCGAGGTGGAACGTTATATGGCCAACCCAGGACAGGCCCTATCGTACAAAATTGGACAACTTAAAATACGTGAATTACGTCAAAAAGCTTCAGAGGTTTTAGGGGATAAATTTGATATTAGACAATTCCACAACCAAGTATTGGAAACCGGCTGTGTTCCACTTGCGCTGCTGGAGACGAAAATAGACCAATGGATACAAGAGAATAGTTAATTTCTAATCTTCGAGGGCTGCGAAAGCAGCCCTTTCTTTTTGGTTTCCAGATGCATAACCCACCTATATCCTTAACTTGGTTATATTTGTAAATCCAACACCCAAAGGATGCTCTACAAAGTACTGGCCAAAATCAATAAAGTTGTTCTCCCATCCTATACAAAACGCGGATTGGATCTTACCAAGGCGTCCAAATTGCAGCTAGCTATAATCGGTTGGCGCTATTATGTTACCACCAGAGCTCTGAATTAATATTTCAACAGGGATTCAATTGGGTAGCCATTAAGTTTGTCTGCGCCCTTCAAAAAGGTAAGCTGAATCAAAAAATTGCATTGGATTACCTCTCCGCCCAATTGCTCCACTAGTTTGCACACGGCACTTGCAGTGCCCCCTGTCGCCAAAACATCATCATGTACCAAGACCCTGTCCCCTTTCTGAATGGCATCCGTATGCATTTCAAGAACATCGGTTCCGTATTCGAGCTCATAAGATTCTGAGATAGTTTCGTAGGGAAGTTTCCCCTTTTTCCGAACCGGAATAAAGCCAGCATCAAGTTTTGCAGCCAACATTGGGGCAAAAATAAAGCCCCTGCTGTCCACTCCGACAACTTTGTCGATCTTCAAACCATTGAGGGATTTCATCAATGCATCACAAGCTTTTGTAAGTGCTAATGGGTCCTTTAGCAGCGGGGTAATATCCTTGAACATGACACCTGGTTTGGGAAAGTCTTCTATGTCACGGATATAGGATTCAAAATCCATAATTTTTGATTACTTGGTTTTGTCGTAAATTTAAAAAGAAATATATTTGCACCCCATTAAAAAGGCCTCGTGGCGCAACTGAATAGCGCATCTGATTACGGCTCAGAAGGTTGCAGGTTTGAATCCTGCCGAGGTCACCAGGTTTGAATCCTAATAGAGTCTAAGTATCTGATACTTAGACTCTTTTTTTGTTTTTTATAAGGATTCAAACATTTGACTTCACAAAAACTTAAATCGCTGAAAATCAATGAAATAAAAAGAGGCAACTAAGCTAAACTAGCACAAAAACTTACCAATAAAAATCAGTGGGAAGTAGAAAATAAATACTTTTCTTACAAGAATCATTATATTTAGAAGTTAGCGGTTATTATAAATACATATGAGCTTTAAAGACACTTTGGATTCAATTAATAGATGTTTTGCTAAAAATGTTGAAAAGGATTTACCAACAATTGACGATTTCAGTTCAGATTTGATTGCAGGATTCAATAATGGCAATTTTGAGCTTTTGGAGAGTTTTTCTAATAAAACAAAAGATGTGTACCTCAAATCGGTTTCAAAACGAATTCTAGCAATAAAATCAATCCAAAAAGCCAGAAGCACTGACTCAGAACTAAATATTAAAAAAACTTGGAAATGGATTTATGAGTCGTTAAAAGTTATTCCGACTACAGCCACAATATCTTCAATAGGTTCTCAAGGGTTTTTATCTATTCCACTTTTTAAATATGATAGAGAAATGGAAGGTTTTGACTTCATTAGGCTTCACATATGGGATAATAGTTTAGATAAATATTTTGATAAAAAAAAGAGCAATACTTTTTCAATTCATACACATTCCTTTTTGGCGCAAAGTTGGGTTCTTGTTGGAAAAATTGTAAATAATAGATTTAGAGTCAAAGAAAATCATGAAAATAAAAATGCATCCCTTTTTACCGTAGAATATAATAAAACCCTAAATGAGATTAATCAACATACTAGTGTTGCCGTAAATACTGAAAAAAATGTAAACGTCAAGCAGATTTCAAATGAAGTTTATTCGCCATTTAGTAGCTATAACATCAAACACGGGTATTACCATCAATCAAAAAGTTTAGGAATAAACGGCTTGTCTGCCACTTTTTTTTCATTCACTTCTAAATTTGGAATTGCTGACAACTCATTTGTTGTTGGACCAATGGATATTAAAGAATCAAAAATCAATAGAAAAATGCACATCGATGCGACTTACTTAATTGAGCAGTTAAATACAATAATTGAGGGTTATGAATGAGTTTCAAAGAAAAATGCTTCTGGACTGGATGCGTAAAGTTCATCAGTTGGAATATGCACATAGATTTGAATCTATTAAGTGGGTTAAATTTCATGAACGAATTGGGTATGGAGCTTTTGTATTATCCATAATAATCGCCTTTAGTTTCAGGTTTCCAGAGGTTGATGCAAAAACATTCGAGGGATTACCCTTCTTTTTAAAACAAAATTTTTTTGTTGCTTTTGCATCAACAGTAGTTGCACTACTTACCGGATTACAAACATTTTTAAAACCAAATGAAAAAGCGGAACAGCATAAAAATACAGGTAGTAACTACGAAAGATTAAGACATAGAATTGAATTTATTCTTACTACTCCGTTTTCTAAAACAGAAACAAAAAATCGAATTGAATTGATTAAAGAAGAATGGGAAAATTTAGACGCAATTAATGTGTCTGATAAAAATTTTGGAAAAGGGAAAGACAAAGTAAAGACTTTTGGGAAGTATCCTAAAGAATTGGACTTTTTAGAGGATGTGTAGAAAGCAATAACTACCCTAATAACTTAAGAGCTAGTATGTGATTTATACTAAAAACTTACCAAAAAAAATTTAAATAATTGAATAATAGCAACTTAAAGTAATATAAATAATCCTGCCGAGGTCACGAACAAATCGAAAAGCAAGCAAAATCATAAAGCTTGCTTTTTTGATTTTGAAGGTTTTTGATTTTCAGCGCGGAGTGCTAAGAAACACCGAATGTAATCTGCCGAAGTCACTCATAGCTCAAACCCAGCATTTTCATGCTGGGTTTTGTTGTTTTAGGACTATTATTTTAGTCGTACTTTTAAGTTATCATGACCAAAATAAAAACCAATCCAGTGCACAAATTAGTAGTTCTGCTCTTTGGACTTATTGTATTTTCCGGATGCAAAAACTCCGCATCCAACAAGGGACAAAGTCAATTATCATCAAACCTTCACCATAAATCCCAATTGATCATTGAACAAGATGGTCAGGCTTTTCGGGATTTGAATAAAAATAAACAGATGGATATCTACGAAGATATCCGTGAATCAATCGACGACAGAATTGACGACCTATTAGGTCAGATGACCTTGGAAGAGAAAGCGGGAATGATGTTTATCAATGGGGTCCCCGTAAGTACCGACGCACTCCCAGACGGCAAGCAAGGTTTAAAAGGATTTGTTGCTACCCAACCTCCGATTACCGAAAACATGGACTCCAAGAAAATGACCCATTTCAATACCTGGGACATTCCTGAGGACCTCAGCATTTTAGCCAAATGGTATAACAATGTTCAGCAATTGGCCGAAAATTCAAGGCTGGGCATTCCCATTACTATGGCCTCGGACCCCAGACATCATTTTGACAAAAACAGAGCCGAAGAAACTTCTTCTGGTTTTACCCAATTTTGCGAAATGCCCGGTTTTGCGGCTATTGGCGATGAAGGTTTGGTCAGGGAGTTTGCCGATATCGTGCGCAAAGAGTTCCTTGCTGTGGGATTTAGGGAATCCTTGAGTCCGCAAATTGATTTGGCAACTGAACCTCGCTGGGCACGAATCAATGGTGGTTTTAGCGAAGATGCCTCTCTTACTGCTCGTTTGACAAAACCCTATATACAGGGCTTGCAAGGTAAAACCCTATCCAATGGAGTAGCTTGCATGACGAAGCACTTTCCCGGAGGGGGACCCCAAAAAGAAGGTTTGGACCCTGATTTTATCTTCCACAAAGGCCAAATTTATCCAGGCGATAATTTTGATTATCACCTAATTCCTTTTGAAACAGCTTTTGAAAGCAACACCGCAGGAGTTATGCCCTATTATGGTGTACCTACAGATCAGACCGATGAAAATGTGGCCATGGCCTTCAATAAAACCATTATTACCAAGCTGTTACGTGAGAAGTATAACTATGACGGGGTTGTGTGCACTAACTGGGGATTGATTACCGACATTCCCATGGGCCCAGATGTAACATGGGAAGCCAGGGCCTGGGGCGTAGAACATTTGAGCGAAGCGGAAAGGGTTCTAAAAGTCATTGAAGTGGGATGTGACCAATTCGGTGGAGAGAGTCGACCCGAATTGGTGGTGCAGCTGGTGAATGAGGGTAAATTGCAGGAGGAAAGGTTAAATATCTCGGTACGACGCCTACTACGGCAAAAATTCGAGCTAGGCCTTTTTGATAATCCCTTTTTGGATGAAACCAAAGTGACTGAGGTCATTGGAAATGAAAGTTCAAAGGCACTGGGAGAAAAAACACAGCGGATTTCGATGACATTATTAAAAAACCAAAACGAAACCCTACCCCTGGCTCAGGCTAAACACAAAGTGTTTATCCAAAATATGGATAGTATTACAGTTTCCAAATATGCAGAAGTAGTTGCATCCCCTGAAGATGCAGATTTTGCAATTATAAGGTTAAACACTCCATGGTATCCGGTTGATACCAAAAACTTCATTGCTGCGTCGTTTCACCACGGAGATTTAGACTTTAAAGGAGAAGAAAAACAGGAAGTTTTGACCTTGATGAAAAAAGTTCCCACCATAGTGGATATCTATTTGGATAGGCCTGCTGTTATCCCAGAAATAACAAAACTCGCAAAGGCGGTCATTGCCGATTTTGGCGCTAGCGACGAATCAGCATGCGAGGTTCTTTTTGGAAATGCCAAACCTCAGGGGAAATTACCTTTTGAGCTCCCCTCGTCCATGGAGGCTGTGAGGAGTCAAAAGGCCGATGTTCCATATGATAGCCAAAACCCTTTATTTGAATTTGGTTTTGGGTTGCAGTATAAATGATGGTTTTTGGCTTCCAATCCCTAAAATCCAACCTTTCTTGGCTTTTCTTGTTCTAAAAATGCATAGGTGGCTTTAAGCAATGCTTCCGGTTTATCCATATGAACAAAATGACCCGAGTCTTCGATGATTTCTAAGCGGGAATTGGAGAGGCTTTCAGCCAAGAGTTCCCCTAATCTTACATTGATAAATCGATCATGCCTTCCCCAAACAACTAGCACAGGTTGATGTACTTCATGAATTCTACTTTCCAAATACGCTTGTCCAGGGGCATTATTCTGAAAATAAGCCAAAAAGGCATTTTGAGTATTCTCATTATATCCATCTTTAAGGAATTCATCTTGAATCTCTTTTGGGATATTACTGCCTCTGTAAAATCCTTTATCATAGGCTATTTTTGCAGAAATTTTTGGGAACCATTTGATCAAAGCTTTTGCCCTAATGGAATTTTTGCGGGCAAAACTCTTAACCTCCCATGAGGAATACGCACTTGTTGGAAAGGGTATCCCATCCATAACTATTACACGCTCAATTCTATCAGGGTGCTCCACCGCCATGATCAATGCCGGAGACAGTCCAATATCTGTGGCCATAAGGTGAGCATTCTTGATTTGTAGCGTATCCAGAAAATCCATGGCAACCGCGGCAAATGACCTCGGATTGTGGTTCTTTACCTCCATAAAGGACTCACTTCCCCCAAAACCAGGCCAATCCAAGGCCAAAACATGGAATTTCTTGGATAAGTCAGGAGCGATATCGAACCAGGTGTGAAGGTTCTCTGGCACCCTATGCAACAAAAGCATAGTAGGGTTGTTGCGGTCCCCAAGTTCCGCATAGCGTAGCTTCAATCCATGTTCATGGACATGGGTTGTTTATGTACTCAAAAGTCTTGATTGTAGCTCAATTGTTTTCATGATACTATTTATTTATTGATTTTATTTTTAAAAAGCCAAGGTCCCAGAATCTTTAGCATGAAAGGCATTACCATGAAAACCATGGATATGGATATCATCAGTACCACAATGAGGAGGGTAATACGTCGATCTATATGGTGTAAGGGCAAAATTTGTTTCACCAACCATTCATAGGTAAGCAACAAGGGATATACACCAGCAGCGGTAACGAGTGCTTGTTTCCAGGGAATCATCCGCGGGATGTTCCGAGAATATCCCAAACGTAATTCCGACTTTTTTACACCTGTTTTTACCCGTTCCGATTTTCCAGTTTTCATTGCTATTATTTTATTTTAAAAAGTTGTATATACAACTTGAATTTCAAATTTTTTTATCCAAGTCGAGCCTCCAAATTTTTAATGCTTTGAAGGCCATCCTCTCTCAAATGTTCCACAAGAACATCCATAGCCTTTTCCCATTCCGGAATAAGGACCTTCACTAAATCGATTCCCTGCTCCGTAAGTTCTATCTGTGGTCTATAGGAGGTGGTTCGGAAAATCCAGTTTCTTTTTTCCAACAATTTAATGTTTCTACTAACGGTTGACCTTTCAAGGCAAAGAACCTCTCCCACCTTGCCTTGTTCAACCTTGCCCAGTTCATGCAACGTAAATAGAATCGTCATCTGGTTTTCCGTAATCTTAAAATCACCAAGAATTTGTCTGATATGACCATCTGCTATTCGCGAAAGTCGCCTTAAACGAGAACCAACACAGTGCTTCAACTGATATTTCATGGTACGAATGTAAAAACAAAAGTTGCATATACAACATATTTAACATTAATTAACTATCGATTTCCTCTTTTCAACTAGCATAATCGGGCTGGGTCGAGCACCATCATGGGAAGCTAGAATTTAGAGAACAAGGCCTATACCGCATTGTCGTATGCTTCCTTAAGCCATCCAATCAATTCTTCGTCTACCTCGGAGACTTTCTCGATTTGAACACGATTTGAACACATGGAACCAAAACTACCAGAATTCAGCAATCGGTTGGTAAGCGGCTTATCCTCTAGTTTAAGTCCAAGGTCAATCCTGGTTTTCGTGGAAGGCTGAATCAGGGCAAACTGTTTTTTAGCCCTTGCACTCACATTGGCTTTTTTGGGAACGAAAGTTATATCTGAATCCAGTTTTTGAATGGCCTCTCGGAGCTTTTCATAAATGGGCAGCAAATGTTCCTTTCCCTTGTATTGCATCCTGATCAAATCCTCATCGGTATGGGAGGCCGCATCAGCACTTCGACTCTTTAGTGCAACAAAATTTGCATAACCATGGGTAAAACCATGTTCCGCTTTTAAGAATTTTAGAATCTCCCCATGTTTTTCAAAGTTTTCTTTTCCAACGATTACAATCCATTCTTCCAAAGATTTTCCCGTTTTCTCCAAAAGGCCTTTTTCCATATCAGTTTAAAATAAGTGGTTATGTTCTTTTTTTATTCCTCTTTAGTTTCAAGACTTAACATTCCCTTTTCGGTGAACCATTTTCTTAATTCAAAGTTGAACACCTTAGCCTTTACTGCAGGATCCTCCATAACCCAGGACTCTGCCTCCTTCTTTGATTTGGCATCAAGAATAAAAAGCCCTCCACCATCGGCAAACGGGCCTGCCAACAGCAGTCTCCCCTGTTGTGCCATTTCCTTGATGTTTTTAAGATGCTGGTTTAAAATTTTCTGGGATTCGGAGGGAGAGATACTATCCCTTTCTGGATTTGGCACCAGTTCCACAAAGTAATAGGTGGCCAATGTGGGCATGTTTTCATTTTGACCGTTCATCTGCTGTGCAACCATCAAAAGACCAATAGCCCACAATGAGGTTCTCAAGATTTTCATCATTTGTTAATTTATCTAAACCCACTTCCGTACTTGTATTTTTGCACAAAACAACCCACCCTTGAGTTACACAAGACGAACGAGCTTATCTTAAGTCAGGGAAACTAACCAAATACTGTGTTCCAAAAAATGGGAGTGAAACAAAAATGCCGTTATTTGAAATAAAACCTAGCTTATTTGAAACTAATGTAAGTCGGTGTTTATAAGCATACTACATTTTAAGTGAAAGCAAACGAAGTTAGCATACAAAGCCTTACCTTTCTTACTAAAATCCTGTAAACCTAAGCCTATATCCAGATAGGTTCAGGCATCTTATAGTATTTCAAATTGCAATATTCATGCAGCTAATGAAGATTTCATCTATACCCGATTATCGACTACCCTCTGTAGGTCAAATTGACCCAAAAACATGGGTTGGTAAAAGATTAAAACAGTTTTTGGTACTTGCCTGGACCATAATTGCCCTATCAACAGTTTTCCAGTCTTTGCTTTTTTGGGAATCCACAGACCAGATGTTTTGGAATAGAACTTTCATTTTTCCTTCGGTGATTTGGATTGTAGGTCTTTTACTGATTTTCCTATTAGTACTTCCTGGATACTTTCTGATACAAAAGTTTACAGGTTTCCAAAAGCTGATGTTTTTTGTTGCACATTGTGTGCTTTATTCAGCACTTTACATCGCCCTAATTGTTTCTCTTTATGGGCTTTTCCTTCGCACAGCCAATTGGTCTTGGTATATAGACACGGCCAATACTATTGCAAGCGAAGGACTCCATAATGTGATCAAAAATTATCTATTTCTTATTTCCATCATATTTGCGTTTGAGTATTTTAAGCGAAAAGAAAATCTTATTCGAGAAAAAGAGCAAGTTGAAAAAGAATTACTGAAGGCGAAACATCTAGCCCTTAAAGCCAAATTACAGCCTCATTTTCTATTCAACACCTTAAATAGTATTGTTGCGCTGATAGAAGAAAACGGTAAAAAGGCCGAGGACTCCTTAATAAGCTTAAGCGATTTACTCCGGTACTCCATGGATATCACCCCCAAACAGCTTATTCCTATTGCAGAGGAGCTGAATCTTCTTCAAAAGTATCTGAAAATTGAAAAAAACAGATACGAAGAACAACTTGAGGTCAAATGGGAACATAGAGATCAAAAGACATCTTTTCAGCTTCCTGCCTTAATCCTTCAGCCCATAGTTGAAAATTGCATAAAGCATGGGTTTAAAGGCATCAACCGGGTTCTGACCATTACCATTTTTGTTGATTATACATTGAAGAAGATCAAAATAGCCAACAATGGGAATGTCCTTCCCAAAGCACCTACGTATGGTACTGGAATTGAAATTGTAAAACAACGTCTGGATTATCACTTTGGAGAGAATTTTAATTTTAGATTGGAACAACAGGACCAATGGGTGGTCTATGAAATTCAATTGGTATGATGGCTGAGCTTAAACTGAAAACCGTTTTAGTGGAAGATGAGGGCGCGGCATTACGTCGGCTAAAAAAATTTGCTTCAAATTCCGAGTACCTAAAAGTTGTGGGTATGGCCCAGAACGGTTTGGAGGCCATTCAGGAAATCAAGTCCAAATCCCCAGATTTGATTTTATTGGATATTGAGTTAAAGGATATGACCGCATTTGAAGTTCTTGATCGACTTTCGTGTACTTTCACCGGTAAAATCATATTCGTAACGGCTTTCAATAAATATGCGGTTAATGCCTTCAATATTTCTGCAATCGATTATTTATTGAAACCTTATGATGAACATAGGTTCGAACAGGCCATAGAAAAAGCTGTAAAACAAATGGTAGCGCTGGATACCAATATGCTACTTGAGGTATTCAAAAAACTTAATCCTAATAGTCCCGAAAAATTGCAAATCCAAGAAGGTTCCACTTTGCACCATATCCCAATCAAGGAAATCATTTGGATAGAAGCAGATGGTTATTATTGCAAGCTTTATAAGCTAAATGGAAAATCGGTGCTTTTGAGAAAATTACTAAAGGAATTTGAAATAATACTTCCCAAAACCAATTTTAAGCGCATCAATAGATCTTCAATTATAAACACAAGTTTTATAGAAAAGGAAAGGGTTCACCAAAGCAACCATCTGTACTATCTTACTGGCGGTTTTGAATTAAAGCAGTCGGATAAATACATGAATAAGACCGATTGGTAAGCCTTTGTCCTAATTTAATCTTGCGCATCACCTTTTAGTGAGTCAATGGTAATCCTGGCCTGCTCTAATTGATTGCCTAGCCGCTGATTTTCCCGATTATACCGCTCCTGAATCTGTTCCAACTTTCGTTCAAATTCATCAACGGGCACATAATCAGGTTCCCAAAAAGCTCCTTTTAAAATACTGAAGAGGGTGAAAAGAAAACTGAAAACAATGGCGGAGATAAGTAAAACAAGTAAAGTCCGTTCCCGCTTTGGGCCTGGTGTACTTCTTTTAAGAAGTTGTTTTTCATCTTTTGAAAGTTTCCGATTATTGGCCAGTTGCCCCAAAAAGGTATCCCATTTCTCCTCCTCTTTCACATGCATGTCCATAAACCCACCGTCATCTAAAAAATCCTGGGTATTCCTGGTGGAAGCCAACATAAAAATCTCGGCGCCATTACCTCCCATGACATCCAGCAGATTCGTATCATAATCCCGAATCTCCCGTATCAGCTTCTCTACAAAACCCAGATCATAATTGGGACGAAGAAATTCATCATATAATACCTGAATCTCAAAATAATCCCTACGATCCGTAGCGTATTCCAAAAATCGATCTTTTAATTCGGCCTTAAAAAACTCGCCCATTTTAGGTTAGTGAATTGTTTGGTTGGATACTGGTTACAAAGGCTAAAATTAAGGTAAATACAATTGGGGCTGAGCAATTCCTGTGTAAAGAATAAGTGATTTTTCTCCGGATGTAAAACTCCATTTCCGTTCTAGGAACCTATCTACACAATTTCTGCACTTAGTCCGGCTTGAAGCAATCGGGTGCATCTGGGTTTCAAATCATCGTATTCCCCCGTTTTAACCGTACACTTACCATTGTAATGCACAATTAAAGAGCATTGTTCCGCTTGTTCCGGGGTGTGCTCGCACACGGAAATTAAGGTTTCGATGACATGGTCAAAGGTATTGACATCATCATTAAAAAGTACGATCTCGCTCTGCTTTACAACTTCTTCTTCCAGCAGCAGTTCTTCCGATACTTTCTCCTTGGTACCCATTCTATTGGAATTAATTATTCTAATTTACATATTTTGCCGAAACCCACTTATTCTTTTCAAAATTTTTAACGAATTGCAAACCGTGCTCGGTACACTTTGAAGAAATTGCATCTAAATCATCTGAATAAAAGCCACTTAGAAATAAGGATCCTTTAGGGTTCAGACTTTTTGCATAAGCGGGAATGTCCTCCAACAGGATATTCCGATTGATATTTGCCAAGATGATATCGAATGTTTTGCCGGCTAAAAGCGATACGTCCCCCTGAAAGACTTCAATACTGCAGTGATTTCTTTCAGCATTCTCCACCGTGTTCAAATAGCACCACTCATCAATATCTATGGCCTCTGCATACGCAGCGCCCTTCATCTTCGCCAAGATGGCTAAAACCCCCGTGCCACATCCCATGTCCAGTACCGATTTTCCATCAAAATCATTATCCAAAATATGTTGAAGCATCATGTGTGTAGTCTCGTGATGCCCGGTACCGAAACTCATCTTTGGCTCAATAATAATATCGAACTCAACCGGCTCCTTTTCATGAAATGGCGCTCGGACCATACACTGGGAACCCACCTTTATAGGACGAAAGTTCTTTTCCCATTCGGCATTCCAGTTTTGTTGTTTGATTTTCTTTTGGGACCAGTCGATTTCAAATTCCTGATGTTGAAGGATATGAACTTGCTCCAACAAATCAGATGCCCATTCAGATTCCAAAATGTAAGCCCTGAGACCGGTTTCCTCCTCCACAAAACTCTCAAACCCAAGGGCTCCAAGTTCCGCAATCAGAATTTCAACGGCAGGTTGAACGGGTTTTACCTTAAAATGACATTCAATATAGGTTAAACCCATAATCTACAGTTAAATGGCCCTAACAATGGCAATAAAATCATCCGCTTTCAAGGAAGCTCCTCCAATTAGACCCCCATCCACATCCGGTTTGGAAAATATTTCCTCGGCATTGGCCGGCTTTACACTTCCCCCATAAAGAATTGAGACACCATCTGCAATCTCCGTGTTGTACGCTTCAGTAATGGTCTTCCTAATGAACGCATGCATTTCCTGAGCCTGTTCTGGACTTGCGGTCTCTCCCGTGCCAATGGCCCAGACCGGTTCGTAGGCCAAAACAATATTCGACCATGACCCGGCATCCAAATCAAAAAGCGCATTTTTTAACTGGCTCTCCACTACCGCAAAATGGTTTCCAGACTTGCGTTCTTCCAATTCCTCACCAAAACAAAAAATGATTTGCATATCCTTATTCAAGGCGGCTTTTACCTTCTTGGACAACAATTCATCATCCTCCCCAAAGTAAGAGCGCCTTTCCGAATGGCCCAAAATCACAGTATCCACATGGATATTCAATAACATATCTGCAGAAATCTCACCGGTATAGGCGCCATCCTCGGCAAAGTGCATGTTTTGGGCTGCTACCTTAATCCTTGAGGATTGCAAGTTTCTTTGTGCTCCGGCAAGATTTACAAAAGTAGGAGCAACTACAACTTCTGCATGGGTATCTGGTAGTTTGGCTGAAAGTTCCGAAAGCAAAGCCTCGGTCTCCTCTAAATTTTTGTTCATTTTCCAGTTACCTGCTACTATTTGGGTTCTCATAGTTTTCTTTTTAGGTGGTTATTAGAAATCAAGTTGATCAAAATCGTTATAATGTACTTTTTGGGTAATAGTTCCTTTTTTTAAAACCAATACGGCGGGATTGGACCGAACGATGGTCTTAAGTGTGGTCTCATCGGTAAAATAGAAATCGAAATCCAGGCCAAAGTCCTTTTTTAGAGCCCGAGTCTGCGCATCACTGGAAGCCGACATGCCAATGACCTTATACCCTTTGGCATTAGCCTTACGGGCGAGATCTGCAATTTCCGCAAAATAGGGACGTTCGCTTTTTGCCAGGTCATAGGCAATTACCATGACCAAGTTTTCCTCTTCCAAAAGTTCTGAAGCAAAGTCAACACCCTCCTGTTCAATCGTAAAATCGTGAATGGGTGGCTCATAGCCTTTTTGAATTTCGGTGGTTTCTACGTCCAAAAACTCACCGTCAACCGAGGGGTATTCCCCATTGGTGACCACAATTTTATCAGTCCCATTAACCTTGAATCGCCAGGCATACTCGTAGATGGGTTTTGGTGCGTTCTCGGGAACCGACATGCCCTCCTGTATATTGGCCCCAATTTCATAAGGTCGAAAGTCCACAGACGGTAAATGATTGAGTACCTGATTGGCAAACAAGGAACAGCCCACCAAGGCAACAGCACCCAAAATCCAGTTCGTTTTTTCCGTAAACAAAGGTTGGATGTACTTCCGCCCAAAAAACAAGATCAGGATAAAAACCAGTAAGATCACATCTTTTGTAAAGGATTCCCAAGGTGTTAATTTTACGGCATCCCCAAAGCATCCGCAGTCTGTGACCTTGTTGAAATAAGCGGAATAGAACGTTAGAAAAGTGAAGAAAATGATCATAAGCAAGAGGCTCCAAACCGTAAACTTGGGTTTAAAACCAATAAGCAGTAAAATACCCAAAAGCACCTCTACAATGACAACAAATATGGAGATTCCCAATGCTAACGGGGTCAAAAATGGCAAATCCAACACCCCTTGACTAAAATATTCTTCCAACTTAAACGAAAAACCAACAGGGTCATTAAGCTTTATCAGTCCACTTATAATGAATAAGATTCCCACAAAAATCCTTGAAATCCAAACTAGATATTTCATTTGCCGTCATTTAGGTGGATGAGTGCAAAAACAGCATAATTGATAATATCCTGATAATTTGCATCTATACCTTCACTAACCAAGGTAGTCCCCTGATTATCCTCAATTTGCTTGACGCGAAGCAGCTTTTGCAAAATCAAATCGGTAAGCGAACTCACCCTCATATCGCGCCACGCCTCCCCATAATCATGGTTTTTATTTTCCATGAGTGACTTTGTGGTAAACACCTCGTCATCATACAATTTTATGGCCTCTTTTTCACTTAGATCTGGCTGCTCAGCTATACCTTTTTTAAGTTGAATCAGGGCCATAATGGAGTAGTTGATGATACCGATAAATTCAGACTGTTCACCTTCGTCCACCTTGCGCACTTCATTTTCCTGAAGGCTTCTAATACGTTGCGCTTTTATGAAAATCTGGTCGGTTAGGGAAGGAAGTCGCAATATTCGCCATGCGGTTCCGTAATCCTTGGTTTTTTTTAAGAAGAGTTCCCGGCAGTTGCCAATGACCGCATCATATTGTTGGGAGGTCTGCTGCATCTATTCTTGCTAATTTGCGTAAATTTCGTCCAAACTACAGGTGCTTTGTAGCACCTTGCCAAAGATAATCAAACGCAACAAAGCACCCATTTTTTATGACTATAAACTGCAAGGGAAAGCTGATTGATCTAAGCAGCCCCAAAATTATGGGCATACTTAACCTCACACCGGATTCATTTTACGACGGAGGAAAGTACAAAGACGAGCAAGACATCTTAAACCAAGTGGAAACGATGCTGAAGGATGGGGCTACTTTTATAGACATGGGTGCCTATAGCTCCCGACCCGGTGCTGAACATGTCCCAGAAGATGAAGAACTCCAACGGATGTTGCCCATACTTGAGCTGATTCTTGTCAATTTTCCAGAGACTTTGGTTTCCATAGATACCTTTAGAAGCAAGGTAGCATCCAAGAGCATTGAAATGGGTGCCGCGCTTATCAACGATATCTCTGCGGGAAATCTTGACGAGGAAATGTTGAATACTATTGCAAAGTATCAAGTTCCTTATATTATTATGCATTTAAAGGGCACACCCCAATCCATGCAAAAACAAGCGGTATATGACGATTTGAT
Source organism: Flagellimonas flava (assembly GCF_900129665.1). Classification (GTDB taxonomy): domain Bacteria; phylum Bacteroidota; class Bacteroidia; order Flavobacteriales; family Flavobacteriaceae; genus Flagellimonas; species Flagellimonas flava. The sequence goes on along the minus strand of NZ_FQWL01000001.1, from coordinate 15,639 downwards.
CAAAGACCTAAGGTTTTATTTCTCTGGAAAAATTAAGGAAACCACGTCAAAAAAAATCAACGATGTCCTAATTGATCCTGGTTTTGGTTTCGCCAAGACAACGGCACAAAATTATACACTTTTGAATCACCTAGATTTATTCCAAGCCTTTGAGCTGCCCATTTTAATAGGACTTAGCAGAAAATCCATGATTTATAAAACACTACGGTCCTCTCCAAAGGCAGCATTGAATGGCACTACTGCCCTGCATATGGTTGCACTTTTGAAAGGAGCCAACGTGTTGCGCGTGCACGATGTAAAAGAAGCCGCTGAATGCGTAACCCTCATCGAAGAACTGAAAGCTAACGCGCTCTAATTTTAGGTTCTGCTATTTTTGCTAATTTTACAAAAACACCGCGGTTGGATTTTCTAAATTTTCTTGAATTTAAGATTACCGATGTTATAGACATCGTTCTTGTCGCCGCCCTGCTCTACTACATCTATAAACTGGTCAAGGGAACCGTAGCCATCAATATCTTTATTGGTATTGTAATCGTTTGGGCCCTATGGAAACTTACGGAACTTCTGCAAATGAAAATGATCAGCAGTATGGTTGGTGGTTTTATGAATATTGGATTGATTGCCCTTATCATTGTCTTTCAACAGGAAATACGGAAATTTTTGTTGATGATCGGCTCCACCAATTTTGCCACCAAACGTAACTTTATCCGCCATTTTAAGTTCCTGAAACAGGAGGCCATGCCCACGGACACCAATGTTGAGGCCTTAATTGGGGCTTGCGAGAAAATGGGAGTCACCAAAACCGGAGCTATTTTGGTATTGGAGCGAACAAATTCCCTGGATTTTGTAAAAATTACAGGGGACAGCATGAACATTGAGATCACCCAACCCATTTTAGAGAGTATTTTCTTTAAGAATAGCCCACTGCATGATGGAGCAGCCATCATTCAAGACAACTTTATTACGGCCACAAGAGTGATTCTTCCTGTATCCAATGACAGAAACATTCCGCTTCGTTTCGGACTTCGACATCGCGCCGCCGTAGGTATTACCGAGAAGACAGATGCTGTTTGCTTGGTGGTCAGTGAGGAAACCGGTGCCATTTCCTATATTAAAAATGGTGAGTTTGTCCCTTACAAGGGTCTTGAAGAACTTTCTAACCTACTAAAAAAGGACCTGGAATAGAATGGAGTGCAAAAACTGCAAAAGCCCCCTTCAATTCTCGGATAATTATTGCAATTCCTGTGGTGCCAAGGTCATTCGCAATCCCTTGACCTTAAAAAATGTATGGGAAGATGTCAGTGCTCAGGTATTTAATTTGGACAACACCTTTCTCAGAACCTTCAAAGGCCTATTTAGCCACCCGGGAGAGGTAGTTATTTCTTTCATTTCGGGAACCCGAAAAAGGTATATGAACCCTGTAGGCTACTTCGCTATTGCCGTTACTTTATCAGGTCTGATGTTTTTTATTCTGAGAAATCTCTACGGACTCAATCTTGCCCAAAGCAGTATCAACGATGTGGATGTATCCGGAATGAATTTTGTCTTTGATTATCAGGCATTGTTGTCTTACCTCAGCATGCCGCTCTATGCATTGATGACCTGGCTATTGTTTCGCGGAAAAAAGAGATTCAACTACACAGAACACTTGGTGGCCAATGCCTATATCACAAGTCAAATGTCCTATCTGCAGGTCTTTACGTATTTATTGGTATTGGGGCTGTTTCCCGTGCAATTTGATGTATTCAATTTTGCTTTTCTGTTTGTTACGGTCATCTATCAATTTCACGTTTTACGTCAAATGCACCAAACAAAACTATGGGGTACTTTATGGAGGGGACTGATCTATGTGGTCCTGCTTCTCATTATTATGACGGGATTGGGCACTTTAATGGTGATTATTGCCATTCTAACTGGACAGATGTCCTTGCAGGAAATAACTTTACAATAACTATATCTCTAAGCAACTTCTTCTTCCAGAAACTGAGCCTCGTATAAGTCATTATAATACCCACCTTTTTTTAGAAGTTCTTGATGGTTACCAATTTCAACGATTTGGCCAGCATCCATAACAATAATCTTATCTGCCTTTTTGATTGTGGCCAAGCGGTGGGCAATGATAATGGAGGTTCTTCCCTCGGTAATTTTATCCGTAGCCTGTTGGATCAATTGTTCCGAATAGGTATCCACAGAGGAGGTGGCCTCATCCAAAATAAGGATACTTGGGTTACTTACATAGGCCCGCAAAAAGGCAATGAGCTGGCGCTGCCCGCTGGAAAGCATGGTACCGCGTTCCTTCACATTGTATAGGTAGCCTTCAGGCAAGCTGGAGATAAACTCATGGACTCCAATCTGTTTGGCGGCCTGCTCAATATCCTCCAAACTCACACTCTCATCCCTAAGAGAGATATTGTTGGCGATGGAATCGGCAAAAAGGAAAACATCCTGCAAAACAATAGCTATATGTGAACGAAGTGATTTTAAGGTGTACTCTTTTATATCATGTCCATCGATCAAGATGGAACCCGAATCAATTTCATAGAAGCGATTGAGCAGATTGATAATGGTGGATTTTCCAGCTCCTGTGGCACCAACAATGGCAACCGTTTCCCCCGCTTCCACGTCGAAAGAGATTCCATGCAGTACCTCCTCGTCCTCCACATAGCTAAACCGTACATCGGAAAATGACAAAGCACCCTTTACATCAGATTTTTCAAGGGACCCCTTGTCTGCAATTTGACTATCGGTATCTAAAATTCCAAATACCCTATTGGCAGCTACCATTCCCATTTGCAGCGTATTGAATTTGTCCGCAATTTGACGCAAGGGACGGAACAACAAGTCCATCAAAAAGAAAAAAGCGAATATGGAACCCGTATCGTTGAGGCTTACATTGTCTATATTCTGGACCACTCCAAAATACACTACCAAACCAATCCCTATGGAATAGGAAATTTCGGCAATTGGAAAGAAAATTGAGTTATACCAGACCGTTCGCAACCATGCATTTTGGTGCTTTTCATTAATATCCCTGAACTTCTTTTTTTCAATTTCCTCTCGATTGAAGAGCTGTACTATTTTCATACCGGCAATACGCTCCTGTACAAAGGAGTTAAGATTTGCCACCTGGGCACGTACCTCAATAAAGGCAACTTTCATTGCCTGCTGGAACAGACGTGTCGCTATCAAGATAATGGGAAGGATAGCGAATACGATAACGGCCAATTTCCAATTGATGTACAGCATAATCCCAGCTGCTGAAAGCATTTTTAGCGTATCCGCTACAATGACAAAGAAACCCTGACTGAATATCTCACCAATACGTTGCATATCTGCCACAGCCCTAGTGACCAAGACTCCGATTGAGGAATTATCAAAATAGGTCATTTTAAAGCCCATCATGCGCTGGAACAAGCGTACCCTTATATCTTTAATTACGGATTCTCCCAAAAGATTGGCATAGTAATTAAAGGATAATTGACAAATTACCTGGCCCAAAAGGGCACCTAACATGGCCAAGACTACAAGCATCAACAATTCTTCATCCTTAGCGGAAAGCGCCTTGTTGATAATATCCCTAACCAGGATAGGGGTTAAAACAGCAAAAGCAGCGGACAAAATGGCCACAATGGCAACCACCCAAAAGATAACTCGATAAGGTTTCGTATGGGCGAAAACCCTTTTGAACAATCGAAAATCGAATGCCTTTCCTATTTCTTCATTTTTGCTCATCCAAGATGGTTTTGGGGTACAAGACCTCTGTCAAATATAATCCTTTTGCAGGCACTGATGCGCCAGCATTACTCCTGTTTTTACTTTCTATAATGGTATGGATTTCATCTGGGTTCGTTTTCCCCAAGCCTATATCCAAAAGGGTGCCCACCACTGCCCTTACCATATTTCGAAGGAATCGGTCCGCCACAATGGTAAAGACAAGTTTATCTCCTTGCTTTTCCCATTTGGCCTCTCTAACATCGCAATTAAAAGTCTTTACATCCGAATTGGATTTTGAAAAGCTCTCAAAATCAGTATGGGAAAGTAAAAATTGGGCTGCCTGGTTCATTGCTTCAACATTCAAGGGAAGTTTTATGCAGTGGGCCAAATCCCGATAGAAAGGATTTTTATCCTGAACCACCCAATACTCGTAGGTGCGTTCCACAGCATCAAACCGGGCATGTGCATCAAGCCTTACCTTAAAAATTTGCTGAACAGCTATGTCTTCCGGAAGAAGCGCATTCAGACGATAAACCAACTCATTGCAATCTTGAATTTCGGATACGTCAAAATGGGCGAACATCTCCTTCGCGTGCACTCCTGCATCCGTTCGTCCAGCACCCACCACTTCAATCTGCTGTCGCAGCAAGGTGGAAAGTGACCGTTCCAATACTTCTTGAACTGTAATGGCGTTCGGTTGGTTCTGCCATCCATGGTATGCCTTTCCGAAATAAGAAAACCGGATAAAATATCTCAATGGGATTCCCTACATTTAAATGTTAAAGATAGTTCAATCCCCACCAATGAAAATCTTGGGTTGTTTTTTTAGCATATTTTTAGCGTTATGACCAAAATCTTACTGCTCTCGGATACACATGGCCACATGGACGAGACCATTTTAAAATATGTTTCCCAAGCCGACGAGGTTTGGCATGCTGGCGATATTGGTCATTTGTCTGTTACCGATAAAATCGAAAAACTTAAACCGCTTCGGGGGGTTCACGGAAATATTGATAACCATGTCATTCAAAAGGAATTTCCGGAACACAACCGTTTTTTTTGTGAAGAAGTGGATGTCTGGATCACACATATTGGGGGATATCCCAATCGCTATGATCGAAGAATCAGGGATGAATTAAAAAGACGTCCTCCGAAATTGTTTATTTGTGGACACTCCCACATTTTGAAAGTTATGAACGATAAAAAATTAAACCTACTACATATGAACCCCGGAGCCTGCGGAAAGCATGGTTTCCATCAAGTCCGGACCATGCTCAGGTTTCAAATTGATGGAGATACCATTTCAGATCTGGAAGTAATTGAATTGGGTAAACGATAATATGAAACCTTTCTTTTTTCTTTTCTTGGTGTTTTTGATATCATGCGGCCCTGCTGCCAAAGAAAAGCAGGAAGAAGTCGTTGATCATCAAGATAAAGTAAGCCTCTATGTCCTAGGTACGGTCCAAGATGGAGGCAGTCCACATATTGGATGCAAAAGGGACTGCTGCAAAGACTTGTTCCAGAACCCCGATTTCCAAAGAAAGGTGGTTTCCTTGGGCGTAGTGGATAATGAAAACCAAAGATCATACCTATTCGAAGCTAGTCCAGATTTACCATCCCAGTTGAAATCCCTAAAGGAATTTTCTGGAAAAACGACCGAAACCCCAGATGGGATATTCCTGACGCATGCCCATATTGGGCATTATGCCGGGTTGATGTTCTTAGGTCGCGAAGCCTTAGGAGCCAGTAAGGTTCCAGTTTTTACCATGCCGCGGATGAAATCCTTTTTGGAAACAAATGGCCCTTGGGAACAATTGGTCCATCTAAAGAACATTAAACTGCATGAAATGGGATTTGATCAGGAACAAAAACTAACTCCCAACATTACCGTTACACCTTTTCAAGTTCCCCACCGCGATGAATATTCCGAAACGGTGGGCTTTATCATAAAAGGGCCCAACAAAACAGTACTATTTATTCCTGATATTGATAAATGGCATAAATGGGAAAGGGACATTACCAAAGAGATTCAGAAAGTGGACCTTGCATTTTTGGATGCTACTTTTTTTGACGCTGTAGAAATTAACAACAGGGATATTACCGAAATTCCACACCCTTTTGTGATAGAAAGTATGGAAGTCTTCGACAATTTATCGTTGTCTGAAAGGGAAAAAATTCATTTTATTCATTTTAACCATACCAACCCCCTACTGAACCCTGAAGGTAAGGCCCACCAGAAGGTTACGAAGGAAGGCTTTAAGGTCGCAGAGTTTCATCAAAGGTTTGGGTTGTAAAAAATCTTCTAAGTAAGTATAGGTAAAACGGACCGTCTAATAGGCAAAACCCTTATACTATACAAAATGAAACTATCCAGTTTAAAACTTTTAGCCCTTATGGGCTTTCTTCTTTTCGCATCATGTGGCCAAAAACCAAAACAAGAGGCCACCGCGGAAGAACCTGTTGCGGAATCTCCCCATACACCTGAATACAATACCGAAAATCCTAGAACGGTGCTTACCTCCATAGCTCATGCACATGGAGGTTGGAACGATCTTTGGAAAAAACGGGATGTGGAATACACCTACGATTATAGAGTTCCGGCCACGGACAAAGCGGATATATCCATGGAGCGCTACATTTTTAATTCCGAAGCCTCCTATGGCAAATACCTACAGCACCAAATCAATGTAATGCCGGACAACGACGCTGAAGTGGTTCAGTGCTTTGACGGAAAAAACACAGTTGTGATGGTGGATGGAAAAAAGTCGGAAGACGAAGCTTTGGTCGGGCTTAGTGATTTTCTTCGCAGGGCCAACTATTATTGGTTTACCATGCCCTACAAATTGAACGATAAAGGAACTGTTGCAAAATATCTGGGGAGCGAAGCGTACAATAACATCAATTATGATAAGGTACATGTAACTTATGATCCCGAAGTAACAGGAAAGGAACAAAATGATATTTACATTTTATATGTCAATCCTGAGACCAAGTTGGTAGATCGTTTCTATTTCTCCCTTCCTTTTTTAGGGGTTGAAGAACCCGTGATCATTGCCAATTATGAATACGAAGACATTGAAGGGCAATTGATAGCTACCAAACGATCCTACTTTATACCCACTGAAGAGGGTTACCCGGAAGAACCAAGTCTTGTGCAAACCTTAAGCGACATAAAGTTTGGCAATGGGTTTACGGAAGAGACATTGATGCAGTAACATCAACAAAACATATTGAACAAAAACCCCGGCTAAAGCCGGGGTTTTTTCGCACTAATACTACTAAGATGTTAGGTTTAACGCAGACGATCCACAGATTTTACAAGATCTTCATCCTTTTTGATGGCTCTGTTGGCCAGAACCAGAAAAACGATAGAAAATACAGGAATCAGCATCCCAATACCCTTCTCAGAAACCACAGTCTCTCCGGATAAGTTTAGGGATCGGTAAACGAAAAATCCTAGTAAAAAAAGATTTAATATCATGTTCAATCTGTTCACCACAAATTGATTTTGTCTGTTTTTGTACAAAAAAATGGAAACCAATGCCAAGGCCGCCGAAGCGTAAAAAGCCAAACTAACCCAAAGTACTTCAGCTGCAAAAACTTGATGCCCTTCGGTATTGGTCCACAGTTGCACTATAAACGGGAGTGCACCCGCTATTAGTGCAACCAGTGCCAAAAAAAAGGTCTGAATTCGCTGAATCATTACTTAAATTGATTTCGGAAGGCAAAAATAGGTGTCTTTTCGGTAAAAGACGCCCAAATGTTGAAAAATAATTTGTATACTTGTGTCGTTATTAGCGAAGCACTCGCATCAAGGATTCTTTCCTATCGTAGTACCCCAATAACTTTACTTCAGATTATTTACGAAAGACAATAATAATTTATTCATTACTTAATGTTCGAGATTTCAGATCTAAAAGCTAAAAAGCTTCCAGAACTGCAAGAAATTGCAAAAGGACTCAATGTGCCCAAATTCAAGACTCTAAAAAAATTGGATTTGGTCTATCAAATTCTGGATGTTCAGGCTTCCAACCCCAAAGCGGTTAAAGAAAACACCCAAACACCGCAAGAGAATGCTCCCCAAAAGCCTAAGAGGGCTCGATTGGCAAGACCCAAAAAAGAGCAAAAAGACGCAGATGTAGCTACAGCTGAGGCACCAAAACAAAAAGACAGTAAGGAGAAAACCGAAGGAGCTTCTGAAGTTTCCCCTAAAAAAGAGCAGCCCAAGCAACACCAACATCAAAAAAACCAGCATAATAAAAGAAACCACCAGCATCAAAGGAATGGTCAAGACAAAAAGAGCAGTAACTTTGATAAAGACTTAAAAAACAGGTATAAAGAGCCTGAATTTGAGTTCGACAGCATTATAGAGAGCGAAGGTGTTCTTGACATTATGCAAGACGGATATGGTTTTCTTCGGTCTTCCGATTACAACTACCTATCCTCTCCAGATGATATTTATGTATCCCAATCCCAAATTAGACTGTTTGGGCTCAAAACTGGGGATACCGTCCTTGGAAACGTAAGACCTCCTAAAGAAGGGGAAAAATACTTCCCGCTGATCAAGGTGACCAAAATTAATGGGCTTGATCCCCAAGTGGTCCGAGACCGCGTCTCCTTTGAACACCTTACACCATTGTTTCCAAAGGAAAAATTCAAATTGGCGGAACGCCAAAGCACATTATCCACACGTATCATGGATTTGTTCTCCCCAATTGGAAAAGGACAACGTGGGATGATCGTTTCGCAGCCTAAGACAGGTAAAACAATGTTGCTGAAAGATATTGCCAACGCGATAGCGGCAAACCACCCAGAAGTATATCAAATCATTTTGTTGATTGACGAACGCCCCGAAGAGGTAACCGATATGCAGCGTAATGTTCGTGGTGAAGTTGTGGCTTCTACCTTTGACAAAGAGGCAACGGAGCACGTGCGAGTGGCCAATATTGTGTTGGAAAAGGCCAAACGACTTGTGGAATGTGGCCATGATGTTGTGATTTTACTTGATTCCATTACCCGATTGGCAAGAGCGTATAACACTGTTCAACCTGCATCCGGAAAAGTATTGAGTGGGGGTGTTGATGCCAATGCACTACATAAGCCTAAGCGATTCTTTGGAGCGGCAAGGAATATTGAAAATGGAGGGTCACTCTCCATCATTGCCACTGCTTTGACCGAAACTGGCTCTAAAATGGACGAGGTCATCTTTGAGGAATTTAAAGGTACCGGTAACATGGAACTTCAATTGGATAGAAGAATTTCCAACCGTAGAATCTTCCCTGCTATCGATCTTATTTCTTCTTCTACACGAAGAGATGATCTACTCTTGGACGAAACCACCATTCAGCGTATGTGGATCATGCGCAAATATTTGGCGGACATGAATCCTGTGGAAGCAATGGAGTTTATGGAACAGCGCATTAAGCAGACCAAGAACAATGAGGAATTCCTATTAACGATGAACGAATAGGAATTTTCCGTAGTTTTTCCCCATAGAATTAAAAAATAAAGACCTTTGGCCGAAACCAAAGGTTTTTTTGTGCGTTCGTTTTAAGAAAACCATATCTTTAGTACGGTTTCCCCACCACGTATATACTTAAAACACTTACAAATGAAAAACACCAAAAAAGTAACCCACCTTCTCATGCCGATATTGCTCATGGCCCTTATTGCATGTCAGCAACAACCAAAAAAAGAAGACCATGAAGAAAAACCTGATCAAGAACATCGCGAAAAAGTAAAACCCCCTAAGCAAATTATCTCTCTTGAGGAATCCAAAAACCTTTACGATAATTACACCAGAAATCGGGTAGAGATCATACAGCAATTTGAAGCGGAGCGAAGTCCAGAGGAAGCTTTTGATCCTGCCAGATTTGCCGCATTTGATTATGCTGGCATAAAACAGTACATCGCATTTATTGAACAGGAAGCCAAGGAAGCCGGTGTGGATATTTCTTCCCTTCGTTTATACTTCGCCAATTATCCAGACAAGGAAAAATTTCCGGATGGAAAAAAATTGGTGCACCCAAGACAGAATTCCATTTTTATTGTACCTACCATTGATGTTGATGGACAAGACTTTGGCTTCTTCATTGGAGAAGATGGAAAGGCTAAACTAATTAAGGATGCGGTAGGGCCCAATGGAATTGGAGTCAACCATTCAACATCCAATCAAGCCCATGCCAGTTTTGTACCTTCATTGTCCGCCCCAGTATTGCAGGGAGGCCAAAGCCTAAACTATAACAGAGGACAATCTGGCCCCCCTCCATCCCCAGATTTTTAGTACGATTATGTATCCAGAGCTCCTGTCTTTTATTAAGGAACACTATAATATTTTACTCTACCTGGTCACTTGGATTATTGCCGTGGCCAGGTACAGAAGATATTTTGATACGGTATTGGGGTTTTTTCCCATATTCATCATGTACACCTTTCTCACGGAGCTTCTGGGTTATTTTGTAAAGTTTCAGGAAGGGTTTCAATTTTTTTCGGACGATCAGTACGCCTGGCATAATGTGATCATCTATAATATCTATTCCCTTGTTTCCTTTTCTTTTTTCTTCTTTATCTACTGGAAGACATTAAAAACACCCAAGTTTAAGGTGATCGTAAAAACGGGAGCAGCCGTAAGCTTGGCGGCCTATATTGTTAGTGCTTTCTTTCAGAATCCGTTCCACATTAACTTGTACTATGCAGACCTAGTCGCATCTATGGCCCTATTGGTGTTTATTGTCCTTTATTTTAAAGAGAAGCAAAAAGAATCCAGCCCCTATCCCATGAAACAAAATCTGTTGTTTTGGGTAAGTTTAGGGTTGGCATTATTTCATTTATTCTTTCCATTAATTTTTGTAGCAGCTTATGAGGCACCAGCATTTTATTCACAGTTTCAACTGCACAAACTATTGATGTTCCTTATTGTGGCAATGTATTCCTTATTTATTGTGGGCTTTTTGATTAGTAAACGCCGTGCCTTTAGATAGGCATTAGCCATACCACAGATTTAAGCGATTTTACAACTTTTGGTCACCGTTCATCGATCAATTATATCAATTTGTAGGTTTTTTCGTTCAATTTGAATAGTTGAATGCTTTCAATCATTTATCGGACAAATAAAACCGTTTGTCGACACAAAGTCGCAAATAGCCGCTAATCAAAAAACTGGGAGCCTTCCTAATAGTAGTTTTATTGAAAATTTTGGACCTACGAGTCCTGCAAACATCAAAAAGATGAAAACGTCCCAAATTGTTTTATCTCTATTTTGCCTAATGGCATTATCACTTTCTTCTTGTGTAAAGGATAGCCTTGACAATCCGACAACCCCAAATCCAGACGGAGGAGAAGATCCAAATCCTACAGAGATTCCAATCGAAGAACTTGAAATTACGGAGTTGCAAATTCCTTCCGGGTTTGAATTTGCAACGGAAAAGCAAGTTTCCCTAACCATTAATGACAATACTCCCGGTGTTAAATACGATGTTTACGCCTACAACGACGAAGTGGTTCAAGGTCCGGCCATTACACTGGTCAATGATGAGGGCGAAGAAGAAACTGAGATCGACATCTCCGTGGACAACTTGAACCACCTTATTTTCAGTGGCAGTCCGTCCGGCGGAACCATTGAGCACACCTTTGCAGTTGCCAGCTATTTTGATAAGCTTTATGTGCGAAGAAAAGAAGGGGCCAGTTACTCATCTTCCATATTAACTATTAACTCGGAAACCGTTATATATACCTATTCCCCCCAAAGCAGTAAGCGTATTTCAACCGGTAAACCAATGGTAGAAGATTACCTCTATTGCGTTAATGGAAGTGGTGAAATGTTTCAAATAGACCCAATTACAGGGGACTATACCTTTATTTCTGATATGCCAATGGGCAGTTGGACGGCCGCCATTGACCAGGAAAACAAGCTTTTGTATTCCATTGGACGTAGTAAGCCAAATCCACTTATGAAGTACGATATGGTGAACGACACGTGGACAACTGTCGCCAACTTGGGAATAGGTGGACCACGATTGGATTATAACAAGAACGACGGTCTTCTCTATTTTTCCACAGGTGACAAGCTTTATTCCATAGATCCCCAAAATGGAAGTATTCTTTCCAATTGGAAAATCAATGGCCTTCATAAAAAGAATGGTGGAGACCTGGCATTTTCTGAAGATGGAACACTTTTTGTCTGTTCTTTTTCAGGACTATATAGATTGGACCCTGATGCCAATGGCGATTTTGATGCCATTCGAATTAGCGGGCAAGATTTACCTTTTGACCCCACCTCCATGACATTTGATTCCAACAATGAGCTTTGGTTGGCCAACAATGGCGCAAGTAGTAATCTAATAGTAATGGACACCCAGACAGGTGGATGGGAATATCGCTATGGGCCCAACTCAAACACGGGTGTTAATTTTAACCGAACCATAAACGACCTGACCACTTTAAGGGTTTTTGATGAAGTTACCATTGACCCGGATACCGATGGGGATGGCATAACCGATAGCAACGATGAGTTTCCGAACGATGCCGAAAAAGCCTTTGAACAATTTACCCCCAGTAAGTATGGCTGGGGAACCGTGGCCTTTGAAGATCTTTGGCCGTTTTTAGGAGATTACGATTTTAATGATACAGCTGTCAATTACCGATTTGTTGCCGTACTTAACGCAGATAATATGGCGGTACAGTTGGACATTCATTTTGAGGTGACCTCAGATGGGGCCGGTTTCACCAATGCTTTTGGTATTGAACTGGAAAGCATCTCCCCAAGTCTAATTGAATCCGTAACTGGGACCGTGCTTACCGAAGGCTTCATTAATGTAGCTGCCAATGGTGTGGAACAGGGACAAAACCGGGCTGTTATCATCTTGTTTGACAACAATGAAACCATGTTAAAGGTACCTACCACAGTTTCTGTAAAATTCACCACCCCCATAACCACGAACCAACTTGGATTGGCTCCCTTTAACCCGTTTTTAATAGTGGATGGGGATAGAGGCAAAGAAATTCACCTACCCAATCGATTCAGAACTACTCTTGGTGTTAACGACACCACGGTGGAGGGAATCAACAGGGATATCGATGGAAATTTCCAAACGGATACCGGACTACCGTGGGCCATAAATATTGTGCATGCTTTTAAGCCGCCAAAAGAAAACATACCTGTTAACCAAGCGTACAACTTCTTCAATGAATGGGCTTCCTCCGGAGGAGCGTCCTATCAAGATTGGTATAAGGACTCCACCGGTTATAGAAATGAATCAGAGCTTCAGGATTAAGACTGTAATCCATTTTTCATAAAAAAGAAACGCCCTAAAAATGGCGTTTCTTTTTCCTATGGTTGTTTCCGAACCAAACTTTCCATGTATCAAGGATTGACTGAATAAGTTCTCTTCCGGCCCCAAGCATCCATGGGTATTTTTCTTACAACGCTTTTAACAGCTTTTACAACTTCACACGGTAGTTTATCGATAAAAAATGGGTTTTTGTAGGTTATTTCGTTCATTTAATGAATTTCTTATTCATGGCAAGGAACGTCTATTTCATATTGTTTCTAATTTTCTCCACCCTGCTTCTTCAAGGATGTTTAAAGGAAAAGTACAACGATTACTTGGAGTCATTGGGACAGGATTCACTCAACGTGGATGCACCAAATCTTACGGAACTTCAATTTCCCGTTAATTTCGATTTTAAAACCGAAACGACCATATCCGTAAACATAACTGACAGTTCCCCCAACGTGGTCTACGAGGTATATGCTTATACTGACGAACTTGTTGAAAGCTTGGATAGCATCACGGGGCCGCTTCCCAACAAATTATTTGAAAGACTTCCACGAAATGGTTCCATTCAGGAAAGTGTGAACATTTCATCCTTTATAGATGACCTTTTTATCATTCGAAAGGCCAACGACGGCATTCAAGACATTGTGGTTCCCATATTACAGAATTCAGCCTCTTATAGTTACAATGGCCCCACTGGCAAAAACATACCCACTCCTAAACTTTTAACAGACAAACAGGCCAGTGTAGACTGCGCCAATGTTTATGGTCAGAGGTTTTACGCAGATGTCCGAAATGTTTTTGTTTCCAACGATGCTAATAGTAACACCATCTCAAATATCATATTTCCAAAACAAGGGGCCACTGCACTAATTGAGGCCACCTCCGTGGATGGGGTTGAGTTTAAAAATCGTTTTTCCATAGCCGGGGCCGGATTCTCCACCCCGATTTATACGTTCAACGGTTTCAACTTCTGGATAGCCTCAAAAATTGACACCAACAACGATCCAGATGGCTATGTGGAATTTGAGATGACCTTTGATACCCCTATTCAAAATTTGATAATGCATTTCCGTAGCGTGGATGCATCTATGTACCAATTTATAGGTGATCAGCATACTGAAACTTTACTTTCTGGTGGTAGGGAGTTTTTTTATGAAGCATCACCAAGGGTACTAAAGGATACAGATTCCCGCTCTCGAGGAAGATACTATAGGGATGGTTATGGTTCTGTACTGATTTCGGCCACGGAAGGCACATTTGACCGCCTAGTTTGGCGAAGAATAGATGACCCCAATAGTAATACCCAAAACGATTCCAATTGGTTCACTTTTTCGGAAGTTGAAGTATGCAATGACCAAGATGGCGACGGGGTTGTAGATTCGGTGGATGAGTTTCCAAATGATGCAGGCAAGGCCTACGCCATAGTGTATCCATCCAATTCCTCAAAAGCCTCCTTGGTTTTTGAGGACTTATGGCCTTTCCGAGGGGATTGGGACTTTAACGATACTTCCATTGACTATTCCATTTCCAAAATTTTTAATGCTTCTGATCAACTTGTAGGTATTGATTTCTTCTATTCGGTCACCTCAGACGGTGCTGGTTTTGTTAACAGTTTGGCGTTTGAAATCCCAGGATTGAACCCGAATAATGTAGCCTCTACAACCGGTCAGTTGCTCAATAGAAACGTTTTCGACCTTAACACCAACGGAACGGAATTAGGGCAAGAACATGCCGTGATTCCATTATTTGATGACCACTCTACCATAGTGAACCAAGAAAATACAGTAAGTATTATCCTCGTCAACCCAATTTCCAACACAAGTGTCGATTTTGCACCCTTCAATCCGTTTTTGGTGGCTAATGGCCAAAGAGATGTAGAAATACATTTGGCAAAATACGAACCCACCTCGTTGGGAAATTCTTTACCAGAGGTTGAGGGAAACGTTGCAGACACAAATGGGGACTATACCACAGAAAATGGACTTCCTTGGGCTATCAATGTAATTGAGTCCTTTCCGCTACTTCTAGAAAAAGAACCTATAAATGAGGGTTATCTGCATTTTGAAGAATGGGGGCTGTCAGGAGGAAATACAAGAAAAGATTGGTATAAAGACAAGCCTGGTTACCGAAACAATGTCAAATTAATTAGACGGAACTAACTCAATTTAGAGAATAAAAAACGCCCCAAAAGGGGCGCATAATAGTTAAGTAAGGATGCAAATTACATTGCTGCAACCTTGCTCATGAGTTTACTTTTCAAGTTGGCAGCCTTGTTGTTGTGAATGATGTTGCGCTTTGCCAGTTTGTCAATCATACCAACCACTGTTGGAAGAAGCGTCTCTGCCGCCTTCTTATCCTCTTCATTTCTCAGCTTTTTGATGGCGTTACGCACCGTTTTGTGCTGATATCTATTACGCAAACGAACTGCTTCGTTTCTTCTAATTCTTTTTAATGCGGACTTATGATTTGCCATTTCTCTAGTTAAATATTATTAAGTTATGAGTCATGAGTTATACTCAAAAACTCTCAACTCTGCATTCTACACTACACTTGTAGCCCGTAGGGGAATCGAACCCCTGTTACCAGGATGAAAACCTGGCGTCCTAACCCCTAGACGAACGGGCCATTTTAAGTTAGAAGCAGGCTT
>NZ_FQWL01000014.1 GCF_900129665.1 Flagellimonas flava | reverse complement strand
GTTGAGATAGTTGATGAGTATACATCCCCACCTTGAGTCCAGTTCCACTGGAAACCTAAGGTGAAATTCTTGTAGGAAATGCTGTTTCTCATGTTGGCAACCCAATCTGGGTTTGGATCTCCGATGATACCATCGTTAGGATCTTGAACAAAGTTACCATCCGCACCGATAATATAATTTCCACTGGCATCCGTAGCAATCTTACTTCCAAAGAGAGCACCTAAGGGCTCGCCTTCGATGGCTGCGTTACCCAAGTTGGAGAAACCTGAGTAAACAACTTGGTCTGTATCCAATCCTAAATCGGTTACCGTTGTCTCATAGGCGGTAAAGTTGAAATTGGTAGTCCAATCAAAAGCACCTTCCTCGTTACCTCGGAACCAGTTTACACCTAAATCAATTTCAACACCTTCTGACTCAATCTCACCAATGTTGGTGGCAGTTACTGTAAAACCAGTAGCAGGATCAAGAGGTCTATCCAAGATCAAATCGTTGGTTTTTCTCTGATATAGGGAAGCATCCAAGGTAATTCTGTTGTTCCACCATCTGGATTCGATACCTATTTCAATCTCTTCAAGCGTTTCTGGTTGAAGATTAGGGTTACCTAAACGGGTACCTGTAGTATTGGTTACAATGTTCTGACCACTTCCATCCTGAACATCTTGAGTATCCAATACCAAAACATCAACAACTGGATAAGCCGAAGTCAAAACATCAAAGTTTGCAGAAACCCCGATACCACCACGAATCTTCAAGTAGTTCAATACATTTTCAGATTTCAAACCATCGATTGCGGCCGTTGGGATAAAGGACAAACTTGCAGAAGGATAGAACTGTGAACGGTTCTCCTTGGAGAAGTTGGATACCCAGTCGTTCCTACCGGCAAGAGTTAGATAAAGGAAGTTATCGTAATCAAAATCCGCTTGGGCGTAAACCCCTGCAATGTTCAATTCGTTGAAAGTCTGGATTTCGTTTTGGTTCAAGAAGTTGAAGTGTCTCAACACTCCAAATACCTGCTGACCGTCACTGGCTACACCATTTTGGTCAAATACAGTTCTTCTTGTAGTGGCACCAACGTTGAA
>NZ_FQWL01000006.1:5000-155114 GCF_900129665.1 Flagellimonas flava | reverse complement strand
GGTCCAGCTTGTGAAGAACCACCTTTGGTTGTAATAAGGATAACCCCGTTACGACCCTGTGAACCGTAAAGTGTTGCAGCAGCAAGACCTTTAAGTACGTTTACACTTTCAATAGTGTTAGGGTCCAAATCCAAGAATCTACTGGAACCGTTGTTACCGTTTACGAAATCGTTACGGTCATCCTTCCTACCTTGGGAGTTGGTATCCGTACTGAAAGGAACACCATCTATAATGAAAAGAGCCTGGTTGCTACCACTGAACGTTGTTTGTCCCCGGATAACGATGTTGGTACCAGAACCTGAAAGACCACTTTGTTGCGTGATCTGTACCCCAGAGGCCTTACCTTGAAGTACCCTGGCAACATCACCTTCAGGACGCTGTTCTAGGTCTTCGGAACCAACTTCGGTTACCGCATAACCCAAAGCTTGCTTCTCCCTCTTAATACCAAGGGCTGTTACAACAACCTCCTCAAGAGCTTGGGTATCCTCCTCCATTTGGACGTTGATAACGTCACTCGCACCAACATCCCTTCTTGCAGGACGTTGCCCGATATAGGTAAAAAGAAGAGCTTGACCTTGACTGGCGCTGATCGCGTAATTTCCATCAAAATCAGTTTGGGTACCATTAGTGGTACCTTCAACGACAATATTGACCCCAGGTAATGGGATTCCAGTTTGGTCCAGGACCGTACCGGTAATTGTTTTCTCTTGGGACCGAGCGGAAATAAAAGACAAAAGCATCACAGCTAGTACCCCAAACAGTTTCTTTACTTTCATAGAGTTAAAGTTTAGTTAGAAATAAAATTGAGTCAGTCAATTGAGAAAGGTGGACGGAAGAAACGTTTTGACAGCTAATTCAAAAACTTCTAAAATGAGAACAAAACCCTATGGCTCCAGTTCTGTGGAGAAGTAGTGCATCTCACCGCCCTACCTTTACAATTGCAGGGCAAAAGAATACAAACAATAACACGAAGTGGTTAATATATATATATGAAAACCCTTTTTCTTACTTAAGTTAACCTTAACCAGATATAAATTTCCGTTATTAAAAAAGCGTTACAAAGCAACATTACAATGGCACAACTAAGAATTGGAGAATATTATGGAGAACAATTAACATCATTCGAGTGTGACTTTCTAAAGCTTTGTGTCACGCATTATGATAAAGATATTATAGTGCCTGAGCATAATCATTCTAACCCATATTTATGCCTATTGGTTAATGGAAGTTATAAAGAAATCTATGGCCATGAAGAAGATCTGATAAAAAAAGGAGATGTGTTATTCAGACCAAAAAGCCACGTTCATATGAACAGGTTTCTTGACACCAAGGTATCTTGTTTTAACATCGAATTGAAAAAACATTTTTTTGACTTTTTGGAAATACAACCCTTGAATACTTACAGCAAAGTAAACCCCTTAAGTGGTGCTGCCATGTACAAAATACTATTGGATTTCACATATGGCTATGATTACGAATTGATAATACAAGTTTTGACCGATTGCGTCCTTGACATACATAATCTCGACTATAAAGACGCCAACCCGTTTTGGATTCTCCCGCTTCAAAAAATATTAGAAAATGAAACTAATAAATTTCACTCGTTGGATGAACTCTCCAAACGAATGGATTTACATCCGGTCTACATGACCAAATGTTTTAAAAGCAAAAAGGGATATACAATTAGGGAGTACCAATTAAAAACTAAATTATCAAGAGGGGCTGTAATGTTAACAAGGGACAAGACCACAATTAGTTCCGTGGCTTTTGAATTGGGATTCTACGATAATGCACATTTTACACGTTCTTTCAAAAAATATTTTGGAATTTCTCCCCATCAGTTTAGAAACCAACTGATGGTTAATTAGGTACAATTTTCTTCACCTTTATAGTTTTAGTTTTACCGTTGAATTAAGAATTTATGAAAAAAGTAAAGTTAATTGCGAAATTATTACTTATTCTCCTTTTTGTTTCTGTTACAGGAATGCTAATATACCATCGTGATTTGATTTTAAGATCGTTTGAAAGAGGTAGGTCCTTTGATTATGTTACAACAAACAAATGTGAATCTTTAGAGACGACAAATAATGTCAATCTTAAAAATAACACTTTAGATACCATTCAAGACCAAATATTGGCTTTAAAGAACAAATTCAAAATACCAGCCATAAATGTATGTATTGCTAAAGATGGTGAGGTTATTTTGAACAAGTCCTTCGGCTGCTATAATCCTGTTAAACAAATTCCAGCATCCGATAATTCCCGCTACCGAATTGGGAGCATCTCAAAAAGTCTTAGTGCAATAACCTTACTAAGTCTGGTACAAGAAGGAAAAATTAAGCTATCCGAAAGTGTTCAAAACTACATTCCAGATTTAGCATTGGAAAAGAACATTAGCTTTGCGGAACTTGCCGCACATCAGTCAGGTATTAGACATTACGAAGGTCTTGAGTTTTTTTCAAATAAAGAATTTAACAATGCAAATGAATCCCTATCTGTTTTCGAACGGGATAAATTACTCTTTGAGCCAGGTACTAACTATCACTATAGTACTTACAATTACTGTTTGATAGCAGCAGCCATTGAAAATTTAACGGGCCAGGAATTCTCGAAATATGTGGAAACTAATACTTGTGAGAAATTGAATATGATAAACACCAGGCCAGAAAGGTCAGACGATTATTTAAATTTTTATACATCAAATGTCAAAACGGGAGAAGTAAGAAGGGCTATTAAAGTGAATAATTCTGGTAGACTTGCAGGAGGAGGTTTTTTGTCAAATGCCACAGATTTGGTTAATATGATGCTAAACCTTGATTCTCTTCTTTATCCAAAATACCAGAAACAACTTTTCACCATAAAAAAATTTAATAATGGTGAACAAGGCAACCACGATTACGGGTTAGGATTTAGAATAACCAAACTATCAAAATCCAATAGAACACTTATACATCACGGAGGAACATCGACTGGAGGACGTTCTTTTTTGTTAAAAATCGTCGAAGACGATGTTATTGTAGCAATCTGCACTAACAGCAACTCCAATCTCTTTTTTAGACCTCAGTCTTTTGATTTACAGGAAGTTTACAATCTTGTTAAACCTTTAATTTTCAATTGAGATACTGCGTTTATGGTAAAAAACAAATCCACCGTTTTAATGAGCAAATTTTCCATAAGTCAATAATCAACAATACGTAAAATAAAAATATGCAATTTAGTCCAATGGTTTTCTCCAACGAAAATGTCCCATTATACAGCCAGATGAAGGAAAGGAAATGGAAAAAAGCTACAGTACCGAAATAGGTTCCATTATGGGGCCGTCATTTTTTATCAACCTTGAATGTTTGGATAATTTCAAACAACTTTCATGACGTAGTACAAAGCAGTTCACATTATCTTTTCTTGTTATATGCTAATATTTGAAATCCATCCGAGAAGGGTTCTTTATCTATTAATTTCCATCTTCCGCCCGCCTTCGAGGAACCAAAAAACCTTGTTCCATTTCCCAAAATAATAGGATTTAACCTAAGTTTTTAACTGGTCAATCATTCCATTTTCCAATAACCAACCAGCAAACTCCCCGCCTCCACATAGATAAATATCGGTTGTTGCATTTTCTTGGATTTCTTTCACCCTTTCAATACTGGATTCTTCAAGAACCTATCAATTGAGTTTGCTAATTAAACCCAACACTGAATAAGGCCGTTGAAATTGTTAATACCAGTTCCTTTAGTCTTTCTTACTTTGATAACTTCCTATTTAAGATGGCAAATAGGGGTTTTCCTGTCAACTCATCCAGAATATGTCCTCCTTTTGGAATGATCACCAGTTCATTTTGGTATCCCTTTTCATCTAGTTTTACCTTTGCCTGTTCCGCTCTGTTTTTCCAATAGGTATCTCGTTCTCCGACAATCATTAAAATCTGTTGCCCTTTATGGCTATTTATATTTGGGGAACTGGGATTTCCAGGCATTCCGATGATTCCATGAATTCTGTTGTTATAAATGGACGCTATAGTAAAGGCGTCCACACTATTTGCGGAGAAACCTAGAATGTATACTTTGCCGGTTCGGTAATTTAATTCCAAATGATCTAGAAGTAATGCCACGGCTTTCCTATTCTCCATATGAATGGAACTTTCCACTAAAATCCAACCGTGTTGCCCCGGGTTTGAACCAAAATATCGACACCCCACGTTAAGATTTCCATTGTCCAGACCTGGCCCGATCAATACAGGATAGACTTTGTTTGAGGCATATCCTTCGGGCTTAATAATCCTGACGGGGATTTTTTTTCCGTTATTGTCGAGAGTAATGACATCGCTTTGCGCACGGACGGCAACCAAAATTAGGAGGAATAAGGCCGTATTACATATTAACTTCATTTCAATTTTATTTAGTTTTTTGTGACCTTGATAATTTCCCCAGTAGCTATTTTCAATAGATGGATCTCGGCACCATCTGCAAAGTCTGTGTTGTAGGCCACGTACTCTAGGTTTTTATCGATTGTCGTGAACATAATTTTTTTATAAGGCACTGTTCCTAGCTCTTTTAAGTCATTCCCTTGCAGATCTTCTAAAACAAAGGTGGTTGAATCCTCATTCTCGACCGACTTAACGGTATGTTTTCCAACAATGAACTCACCTTCTAATTCCGGAATATCCTTTATTATTTTTTTGTTTTCCATATCGTAAAGTTGTTTTGTGGCTACGTAGGGAGTTTCGCTCTCAACTCGATTGATGTAAAGCACGCCATCTTCAGTGATTTGGGGTCTGTTGGTCTTTCCGTTTTCGGTCAATCGCTCAACTTTGCCATCCTTGGCATAATAGGCATAATAGGCATCTGGCGTAAATTCTTCTTTTGGCCAGTGAAAGAAAAAATAGCCATCCCCAGATAGATCCCAAGAAGTGAACATATGAAAACCGTCGTCGGAGACCGTAGCCAGTTCCGTAGGGTTTTCTCCATCGGCATCAACAACCATCATTCTCGAACCTACCTCCAAAAAGCTGGTATATACTATTTTCTTCCCATCCCTTGACCATTTAGGTTCTACATGAAAGCCAATGGAATCCAAATGCGACACTTGTCGAGTATTACTACCGTCCAAATTGGAAATAAAAATTCGGGCTACTGGGGGATTTTCGCTAACGTAGGAGTAATAAGCTACTTCAGAACCAACAGGGTTAAAATTAGGCCCTAGATCGGCGGTACCCTTTTCACTAACTTCTTCTCCATTACCTTCCATGGAAGTCTCATCTATATTTTCTTGGGAAGCCTGTTCGGTTGTCTTCGCAGTTTTCTTTGGGCCCCGTTGGCAAGCTATGAGTGATAATGCCAACATTACAATGCCCATGTAATTTTTTATATTCATTTTTTTCTAGTTAAGTTCTTGTCGAAACTATATTGAAAGTCTGCCCTATTAAAAAAATTTGTGATGAACCGGTATTCTCGTGACAAAATTCAACAATCACCATAATCAAAAACTTCACTGAAAATTGAATCAGTTGTAGTAAGGTTAAAGACTAAACTATTTAAAAATGGAGATTGATATGGACTCGAAATGACAACCCTCCCTAAATTTTATTTGAACGAATAATGTGGATTGATAATAGGTTAAGCTTTAGTTTCTGTACCTTTCAAATTAACCATTGTCAATATACCCGCCTCATGTCCAGTGGCCATCAGGGAACAGCATGTTATGATTGGATACCTACGGTTCACTTAATGTTTTACAGTTACATCGTTCAAAGAATTACTAACGGTTGTTTTCTGCAATGCTTTTGCCCTTAACTTCCTTTTTAAAGTGCCTTTGATTAAGATAGAAAAGGTTGTTCCGTTTACTCCCTGTTTTTTTCTGTCTTTTGGTTTAACTCAAGAACGCGCTATCCAGTGTGCGATTGATCTTTTTGTTTTGGGATTGGTTGGAAACTATTTTTAACCTTCCGTCCCAAAAAAGAATTGGTTATAACATTTCAATGATTTGACTGCCCAGACCCTACTAATTTTAGATACATCAAATTCAAATTGATATGAAAACAATATTTAGAAACCAAGGTTTACAATTGTTATTCGTTTTTGGGCTTTTCCAGTACAGTGGCATAGGGCAAACCACCGAAATTGCATTTTTTAAAGCAAATAACAAGGGATCCAAAGGAAATATCTTTTTAATGGAACCTGACGGCTCAGCGCTGAAACAAATTGGTCAGTCTGGGATTCGTCCGGATTATTATCCTAATTGGTCAAGGGATGGAAAGAAAATAACTTTTGAGTCCTATCGAAGAGGAGGATGGCGCATTTGGATTACCGATCCGGATGGTTCAAATGCCAGGAGATTGGATAATGTTGGCCAGGATTATGAATTTGATCCCGTATTTGATGCAGATGGGTCACATGTGGTTTATAGCCGAGGAGGCGATTTATACCGTGTAAATGTACAGTCGGGCAAAACGGAACTATTGGTTAAGACCGATAACAAATATGAATCCCAACCCGATGTTTCCATTTATAGTGAAGTAATATATGTGTCCGGTGACGAAAGTGGCTCCAATATTATCAAGAAGAACTTAAAAAATGGTAAGGAAACAAGATTGACGAGCAAACGGCATGCGGACCTAGCACCGGTTTGGTCCCCTGATGCAACTGAAATTTTGTTTTATTCAGATAGGGATGGTGGTTTTGAACTGTTTATAATGGAGCCAAATGGTTCTGACGTCAGGAGGGTAGTTTCCAATGAAACACTTAAAAGCAATGGTATCCAAAGAGGAAAGTTTTTGAAGTTGGATCAGGGTTGGAATCATAGTCTTCAATATAGGGCCTCGTTTTCAATGGATGGACAATGGATAGCTTTCAGTGCCAATACCTCGCTCAGCAGGGAAATATTCATTATCTCAAAGAATGGAAAGTCCCTGCGGCAAATAACCAAAAACAAACTGCATGATGGACTACCTTCGTTTAGACCCGTTGTGAAAAACTAAAGACCCGTTTTTGAAGAATGGACCACTTTGGCCCCAAGAAGTTAATAATGTCTTTAGTTTTCCTTGACGTATCCGGCAGAGAGCACTTTTCTGGCAATCATGTACTTTTCACCATTATAGCAAAGCATATTGCGGCCTATGGGTAGGGTGTCATTAGGAGCAATCATGTACACCATAGCAATTTCTTTGACAGGATTATTAGGGAAATTGAAGCTCGCCATTGTGGCTATTTGGGCTTTTTTTTCTGGTGAAGTATTTACTAATGCCATCTCATCACCACAATCCGTTTTGGCGGTCGTGGTTACAATGATATCCCCCATGGCTTCTTTACCAAAAGAATCCCCATGATAATCGGTGCCAAATTCATTTTCTTTGTGAAGTAAAAAAAGAATCTCCCGAAACGTAAGTTCGCTGATATTTTTGATTTCATGATTTTCCGTTGCAGTTTTTTCTGAATCAACCTTATCACTTTTGCCCTTGCAAGAAAATGTCAATAGACATAATAATGGAAAGCCAATAAAAAATTTTATGTTCATGGCGTTTTTTTTTAATATTAATAAGCACTTGATGTTAAGCAGTTAGCCCTAGATAAAGGTTTTAAGTGATGTTGAAAAGAGTATATCAAAGTTATAAAAAATTGCCCATTTCCATAGGTAAAATAGGGTTGACCCTTGTCATTACCAGCCTCTTTTTTATAGCAAAGGAATATACCGACTATTTGGTGAATCAATATAACTTTCCATTTAGTTGGTTCTATGTTGGCATTAAGATTGTCCTAAACTATTTGATATGGTTTTTAATGCTCCCCTTGGCGTATGTAGTGGTGAGCAGACTACAAGTTAAAACCAATACCGTCTTACAGCTAGTATTCCTAGTGATATCCATTCTCCTTCTCGCTGTGGTCCATAATATAATTTCTGTTAAGCTTTACGATCTCATTTTCTTTTTTAGTACAGGCTACATGAAAGATTTTTTTGGACAAAATAGTATGATAGGCCTGGTGGTGGGTAGCTTCTCAAGCCTTATCGAGGTATTGGTCATTATGGCCATATTTTTTGCCATAGATTACCAACGGCGCTATCTAAAAAATCAAAAAGAGCTAATAGCCGCACAACTGAGTTCTTTACAAATGCAGCTCCACCCTCATTTTTTGTTCAACACCTTGCATTCTATTTCTTCCATGATAGATATTGATTCCAATATGGCCCAAAAGATGTTGACCAAAATAGGGGACCTCATGAGAACGATGTTGGAAAACGATTTGGAACAAATGATTACCGTAAAACAGGAACTGGATTTTATTGAAGGCTATTTGGGTCTTGAACAGATTCGATATTCAGATAAAATGATAGTGAACTACAATGTTTCAAAACATATCCTACAAGAGAAAATACCCAATATGCTGTTACAGCCTTTGGTAGAAAATGTCATCAAATTTGGTGTAGCCAGTGCTATTGACAAATGTATCGTCGATATCAAAATCAAAGAACAAACCAGGGAAGGGAAATCAAAATTTTTAGCTTTTGAAGTTTTAAATACCACTGAGAATAGAGAGGTTTCAGATAGGGCAAAGGGAACCGGAGTGGGGTTAAGGAATATTAAGAAAAGATTGGAGGGCTATTACGGATCGCAATATTTTTTTAGTTCTTCCTATGAAACGGACAATCGCTATGTCACCAAGATTTGTTTGCCCATAAAAGATTGATTCCATGAAATTTAGTTGCATTATAGTAGATGATGAGTTTTTGGCCAGGCAGCGAATAATCAAGTTGTTGGAAAAACATGGGAATATTTTGGTTTTGGCCGAATGTAAAAATGGAAAGCAAGCCATTGAAGAAATCCAATTGCGAACCCCAGATTTTATTTTTTTGGATATCGAAATGCCCGATTGGGATGGGTTTTCGGTTCTGCGAAGATTGGATAAGGTACCCTACGTCATTTTTACAACGGCCTATGATAATTTTGCCCTAAAAGCCTTTGAGATCAATGCAGTGGACTATCTCTTGAAACCGTTCGATCAAGAAAGAATGGATCTGTCTTTAGGGAGAATGCAAGATATTTTGCAAAAAGAAGGTGCTGCAAAGTTGAGTCACAAAATCAATGATATCATAAAGGCATATAACGCTCTCGAAAAAGGAAATCGAGGTTCCCAATTTGAAATAAAAAAAAATGGAAGGGTACTTACAGTCCCAGCTGAAGATATTGTATCAATTCATTCTGACGGAAATTATTTAGTATTAAAAACTGTTGACCAGAAATTCCTTTATAGATCTACGATGCAAAAAGTAGATGCGGAGCTCTCCAATTCTTCATTTATAAGGGTGCATCGATCTGTCATGGTAAATAAGAGATATGTAAATAGAATAGCCTATAAGGGAAATTCGGAGTATAAAATTGTACTAAAAACAAAAGATTTTATCATATCAGGGAGACTCTATAAAAATAATGTGATTCCCTTATTGGATGAATTTGAGAGGTAAGATATTATATAGTCGGATTTATCCTTTCATTGTAGCAAACCATGAACTACAAAGCCTCCTACATCTTTTTTAAACTGCCAAATATCTTTGAGGTGTTGGTTGGATCGTAGTTTGAAAGCGAAATAATATAGTCATCGGTTTGGAGGTTCCACCAAAAATGTGCGCTTACACCCATAGCACCTCCAGCAAATCCAAACGTTTTTCGTTTGTTTTCTGTGCGCTAATATCGATTGATGAGCAAATCGGTATGTTTTTCATCCAATAACTTGTGTCCTTTAATGGCCAGCAATAACTTTTTGAAATCTTCTATGGTGCTATATCCCCCTCCAGTAGCAATCCGATTCCAATGAAATAAATTCGATAATGAATATTGAAAACCATCAGTTGATTCTTAATTGCCAATTCCACAAGAAGATAATGTGTATGACTGTTAATGACATCTACAAGAAAGCAAATGAAAGTGTCCACAGAAGTTAGCCCCGTAATACGTTGGTTTTTCGGGTCTACCAAGAATTAAGACTTTATCATAGAGTATAAAGTAGTGGTGGCTAACTATATTCTTTCCGCTTCAGTTGTTATAGCTGTCTTTGCGATAGTCTTGCTTTCTATAATAACTTTTCCTTTTTATAGACAATACAAACCCCTGCAATGGCCAAACCCATAACAAATATAAAAGCAGCCAAACCAATATTTTCAACCTGCGATTCATATCCTTTTTCAACTATTGCTTCCCATATGCCCGGTCTGCCTTTAAACCCTAATGACCATTGTCCGAAATTCCATGCAATATGAAGCCCTAAGGGTAAGGCCAGTCCTTTTGTCTTTAAGGCCGCCAAACCAAATAAAATTCCTCCAGTGCCGGCACCTATTATTGCGTTTTGCCACGTATTTCCAGAAACTAAATGTTCCAGACTAAAGATCGTGGTCATAATAACCAATGCCAAAAAAGGAGTCCAGGAATAACTTAAGCTTCTTAAAGAATAGGAGCGAAACACTAATTCTTCTCTAGATCCTACCAATACATACAAAAGTAAGGGTAAACCTATTTCGGCCATAGTTATTTCGGGAACGAGTTTTAATTGAAAATGACCAAAACTTAAAACTATCAAGGCTTGCGTGATCGCCATTAACAATCCAGCACCAAAGCCAATAGAAAAACGTGAAGCACTCTTTTTGCCAGGAACAATTCCCACGTCATTCGGCTTAAGTTTCTCCCAACGTGTAAATAGCAAAACCAGAAAGAAGGTCAAGATTGTCGCAGAGAGCATTAATAATTGCTCAACGATTCTTTCAGGTGCATTTTCTGTAAGAATTGAGCTAAGAATATGAACAACCAAAGTACAAGCAAAGAAAAGAATTACTCTGGCCAAGGTGTAATACCTTCCCTTTTTTTTATTTGTTTCCTTTATCGTCATGGAGCATATATTAGTTGTTTTTTAGATCAATGTTTTCAAAAAGATCATTGTCAAAAAAATGGTGTAATAGATTCAAGTTAAACAATGATTATTGCGCAACTAAGCGACGACAACAATGTTCTTTGTTTGCCCCAAATGAAATGATAATAAATACTACTTGCGGCTCAAATGGGAATATGAGACCTATTATTTCTTTAGGTAAGTGGTAGGGTTCTCCCCAGTGAACTTTTTGAAAGCTCTATTAAATGTAGCTTTGGAATTAAAACCCGACTCCATTGCAATGCCCAGATAGTTAAGATGAGCATATTTAGGATCGTGAATTTTTTGTTTTACTTCATCTACGCGCAACTCGTTAATAAAATCACTGAAAGTTTTACCCAGCCCTATGTTAATAGTCTGAGATAGGTCATTTATGTTAAGCTCCATTTGATTAGCTAATTTTTTAAGCGTCAACTTTGGGTCTAGATAATACTTGTTCTTTGACACTTGCTCGAAAATCTCATTAGGGTCGTAGAGGAGTCTCTTAACTGATTTTCTGGATTTGACTGGTTTGTCAATCTGCTGAATAGAGCTACCCACATGCCATCTATATACGAGGTAATAGATGGTAGCAGATAGCCATATATAAGAGAAATAGTATGTTTTTAGGTTTGCAAAGGGTAGGTCAAAACTTGACAGATATAAGCTAGATAGTATATAGAGCAACCAACAAACAAGCATAACTCCACAAATTATATAGAGAGAAACAAGCCAATTGATAGTTTCTTCAGAAATGTTAGAATAGAATCCTTCCAATCCTTTTCGATATGATTTTAATACACCGATGGATTGAAATATGAAAAAGGAAAAATGAATTGCGGCAGCAATGTCAATGATAAAACTCATTTGATAGAATAATTCTAAATCAATAATTCCCAATTTAGATACCAGTACGAATAGAAAATCAAAGAGGAAAGATGGAATAAAAAGACTAAAATTAAAGGCGGTGCTGGCAAACTTATTATACAGGATACTTCGAGTGTAGAGGAGAAGCAGAGGGCCCCAAGCAAACTGAAATAAAAGAGGTATGGGGAAGGTTGACCAAAATACGGGGAAAATCTCCTGAAGAGCTATTTTAATACAGGCCAGTGAGATAGAAAGCAGAAACAAACTGAATATTAATCGATTTTTACCTCGATTTTTTTTTAATATAACAGCGAAAAAAATAAGTAACCCATGAACTCCTCCTAATAGGAAGATGAATTGAAAAGGGTTCAAGGAAAGGTTCATAATAGCAACAATTGATTTATGGCTAATACAGTAGTAAAAGCCACAAACTTTCAAGTTAGAGCTTTTGCATCAAACGACAGTGCTTTAAATCGGCCGTTTTTCGACACTAAGATAATTGCAGATCTTAAAATTCAATTCCAGTTCCATTTTCCATCCTTTTTGATTGTTCCGTTAATTCACTTTTTATGAGACAATTAGAGTTTAGAAAATCCACCGTTTAATTAAACTTTTACACTAACATAAGTTCATTGATAATAAGGAGTTTACTTTTTCCGTACACTTAAATAGTTTACCTTATATACCCTTTATTGCCCCTAAGATGAAGTTTGGATATGCAAGGGTGAGTACAAAATCCCAAAAACACGATTTACAGGTGGATGCCTTTCTGAAGGAAGGAATCAAATCCAAGAACATTTATGCGGATATATCATCAGGAGCAAAAGCAGAACGAAAGGGACTGGATGAACTGCTGTCCATTTTGAGGGAGGGTGATACACTTGTGGTTTGGAAACTGGACAGAATTGCCAGAAGCCTTTCACATCTGACCAAGCTCATTGAGGATTTTGAGCAAAAGGGAATCCACTTCAAAAGCATTCAGGAAAACTTCATTGATACTACATCACCACACGGGAGGTTCATATTCAACCTGTTCGCTTCGGTTGCCCAATTGGAAAGGGACATCATCATTGAACGGACACGGGCAGGGCTGGAGAGTTCAAGGCGACGGGGGATGAAAATCGGTCGGAAGCCCGGTCTGAGCAATCAGGCATTGCACAAAGCCATAATGGCGGAACGGTACTACAGGGACAATAAACTGAGTATTGAGGAAATCATGAAACTCATTGATGTTGGATCTAAAAAGACCCTCTATAAATATCTGGCATACCAAGGAAGGCGAAAGTGCCTAGAGTGTGGAACACTTTTCTGGGACAAGAAGCAAGACATGGACAAGGCATATTGTAAAATGCACAAAAGGAAAATCAAATCCAATTGACTGTTTTACTATCCTTTCACCGAAAACCCAATTTTTGATAAATGGGATTTTCCTACATTTATGAAAATTCAAATAAAGGATTCGCAGAATACTATTGGGACTTCTTGTATTTGGTTTAGTAGTTGTTTTAAGTAACTTACTTCCGGTAAGGGTATTTATTGAGGGTGTTGAAATTCCATTTAAGTTTGAAACCAAGAATGCCGAATTTAAAATTACTACATACCCAAATAAAGGCACGGGCGTATTGTTTTCAAAATTGATGAAAATCAAGATATATCTGAATTAGTAATCATTAAGAATTGAGAGTTTGTCGAACAGAAATTAAAGTAACGAGATTTAACACCATGTACTGATTCATTACCTAGGGGTATGGAACAGGTTGCGGGCCACGGATCATACATAAACCGTTATAGTAAACGATAAGAAGTAATGAACAAAACTATTTGGGAATTCGAACACTCAATTGAATGTAACTCCGAAAGATCATTTGTATGGTCATTTTGGACTGATGTCTCCAATTGGGAACGACTTGAGGGAAAAGCTGTTGAATGGATAAAAATAGAAGGGGCATTTGTTCAAGGTGCCTCAGGTTCCACAAAAACACCCGGGAAAGACGCCCACAATTGGACAATAACCCAGCTTGAACCTCAGTGTTTTGCAGTGATTGAAATTCCATTGGAAGGTGCTGTGTTCATTAATAAGATGGAGTTCGTGCCTATAGATTCAGGTCGTACAAGGATTACCCAACACTTTAGTTTATATGGTGCAAAGGCAGTGGATTTTGTTGAAGGTATTCAAATGTTAGAAACAAGCGCCCCCCTAGGACTTAAAAAACTTGTGCAAGCCATTGAATCAGTCTATCCTTCATTATGAACTCTCTGATAACATTCCAAAAAAATGCCTGTAACAAGAAGTATAGTTAATACTTAAAGTTCAAATAAACGATTCTTTGAAATATACTCCCATAGGGCATTTCTCCGGAAAAGTGTTTACCTTATGGGTAAAATATAAACTGGCGAAAGAATGAATAGGCGAGGCTTCCTAAAAACAAATGGCACACTGTTCTCAACTCTGCCATTTCTAAATATAATTCCCGGTTCCATCATGGATTTATTGGAAGATAACATTCATGAATTCAAGATAGGAAGATTCCAATGTACGGTTTTTAGAGACCTCATATTCAAGTATAAGGCCAAAGACTATTTTATCAATGTGGATTCCATGGAAGTCCAGTCTGAACTCAGTAGATTCGACATTACCACTGACATAATTCCATCCCCCTACATTTCGCTACTGTTAAAAGATAATACTAGGACTGTTCTGATTGATTCGGGTATCGGCTTTTCAGATGAACCCATAGTGTTCAAGGGAAAGGAATTTGTGCTAAGGGGACAATTGAGCAATCTGTTGGAGAGAAAGGGAATTTCCAAGAATGGAATTACCGATGTGATATTAACCCACTTCCACCCCGACCATATAGGGGGTGTTTTCTCCAATAAGGGACAATTGAATTATCCCAATGCAACTTTTCATATGCACCATACGGAGTGGGACTTTTGGCATTCTTCAAAATCCGTCGCACAACCCCCTTTGTTCAAATTCTTCGTGGAAAAGAACATTTCTCCATTACAGGATGAAAAGGTCAATTTTATAAAAGGGGATTACCAAGAGATAATTGATGGGATAGTTTCAGTGGAAGCACCTGGCCACACCGCAGGGCAAATCGCATTGCTGATTTCCAGTAATAATGAAAACCTACTGTACATATCGGACGCTTTTCTACATCCCCTACATATGGAGCACCTGGATTGGAGAACCAGTTTTGATATGGAGCATAAAATGGCCAAGAAAACAAGGACTAAGCTATTGGATTTGGCCAGCAACGATACCACAAGAGTTAATGCCTTTCATTTTGATTTCCCCGGGATGGGTAGGGTAGATACCATCAAGAAAGGATGGAGATGGGTTTATGATAAATGAAAGTGGTTTACATCAAGGTAGATTTCTAATTGTCTTGTGAATGTACGGTGAAAACATCCGTAATCATTTTCCATAAAGTCAAGTGGACATTTTACCAGCTCGCACAAGCTTGTTCCATTTGAAAAGGTCTGCAACCAATTACAATAGTAACCTTCAGCAACCATTTAAGAAATATAGACTCGAATGAAAAGATTAAAAAAAATAATAAAACATCTAGGGATAGGTATCATAGTATTGACATTATCCATTGTGGTTTTGGGATATTTGGATATTGGAAATAAATATATCGAGTCGGAACAAGGTGGGTTTCGTCTACTGGAAATTGGTGATAATAGCATTCGAATTTTGCAAAAAGGAGAAGGTAAGGATATTATTCTGATTCACGGTACACCCGGTTCTATTGAAGACTGGACCCCCATTATTGAACCTTTGGCAAAAAAGTACAGGGTTACTGCTTTTGACCGATTAGGTCACGGCTATAGTACCCATACTAATTACAACTATCAATTGAAGGATAATGCAGAATTGGTAGCGCAAATAATAAAAAAACTGGACTTGCAATCCCCAATGATCATTGGTCATTCATATGGTGGGTCCACAGCGGCCTACTTAATGACAAACCACTACAATGACAGCTTAAAATATGTGATTATAGATGCTCCATTGTTCACATATGAAGTGAGCGACACCGATAAATTACTTTCTATTCCGTTTTTAGGAAAGGGAGTAGCATTCATAGCAAATTATACCATTGCTGAACAGCCAATTGAAGATGGCATTAAAGCTTCGTTGGCCAATCAAAATAAAGCCAGTTTACAGAGTCTGGTAAATGAAAGAAAACAAATATGGCTGCAACCTAAAGTGCTTTATTCCAATGCGAAGGAATCCGTTAATTACCCTAGTGACTTGGACAAAATATCTGGCAAATACAATACGATTTCTTCTGATTTGCTTATAATCACGGGTGAGGATGATAAAAAAACATATCGGTCAGAATGTCAAAAATTCAGTGATTTAGTGCTAACAGATAGTTTGATTATTTTGAAAAATGTGGGTCACTATATCCAATTGGACAAAGCCGATGATATCGCTCGAATTATTGATGAAAAAATGAAATAAGAGAAGGTGCTTACCCTACACAATAGGTTCATACATAAGATGTATAAAACACGAAAGTTTTACGAAAGTTCAAATAAACGATGAATACTAACTAAACGCAACAATATGAAAACCAAATTATTTTTTTTCGGCTCTTTAGGACTGCTTATATTGTTTTTATTATCATTTAACAAGATAAAGAAACCTGACAATTTAACACCCCTTAATAGTGATTTTGATGGTCGAGTAGTTGGTTTTAGATATCTCAAACTGCTACCTGAGACTCAACCACACAAGTTGGAAAAATTTGCAAAAGAACAGTTGACCCCAACTTTTAGGACAAAAGTACCGGGAGTTGAATCCTATATTTTTAAGGGTCAAAGAGGAGATAATAAGGACGGATATGTGCATATCTTGATATTTGATTCAGAACGAACCCGAGATTTCTATTTTCCAATTGAAGGAGAAGGAGAGCCAGGAATTCCAGAGGCAGCCCTCAAGTTGTGGAGACCAGGTCAGATAATGCTTCTGGATAGTTTACCTAAGTATACACAGCCATTAACATCGCAAGCTGGTTACACGGACTACATATTTCTTGAGTAAAGTATAATTAAAGGATTACTAACATCAAACTGTCAAACAAAAATCAAAATAAAGTGAAAAAGCATATGCAGCTTAAGATTTACAGACTTCTTGTTTTGCTCACTTTTGCCAGTTGTTCTTCCCAGAACAATCCGGACTTAAAATCATACATAGGAATAGCTGTGCCCGGGGACTCCTTGCATAATTATATTGAATCAAAAAGAAATCAATTGAACATCCCAGGATTGTCTTTCGCGCTGATCAATGAAGGACAGGTAGTTTACCATAACACATTTGGCTATTCCAATAAGGAAGAAAAAAAACTAGTTACGGACAAAACCATATTTGAAGCGGCATCGTTATCAAAATCTGTTTTTGCATTTTTTGTGATGAGTTATGTTGAACAGGGGGTATTGGATCTAGATAGACCATTATACAAGTATTTGCCTTATCCAGATATTGAGTCCGACCAAAGGTATAAGCAAATAACGGCCAGAATGGTTTTGAGTCATAGATCAGGATTTCCAAATTGGCGGGAGAACGAACCTGATGGTAAATTGAAAATCAAATTCGAACCAGGTACCGACTACGAATATTCAGGAGAGGGGTACCAATATCTGGCGATGGTCTTAAAACATATTGAAAAAACAGATTGGTCTGGACTTGAGAACTCATTTCAGAACAAAGTCGCTAAACCATTGGGCATGGTTAATTCTACATTCGTTCCAACATCAAAAACCATGTCAAGTAAAGCTGAGCCTTACAATGAGAAGGGTAATAGAATTGATTGGGAGAATAGTTATTGGTATAAAAAAGACAAAAGTAAGTTCATAGCTCCGGCTTCAATGCATACCGAAGCTCTCGATTTTTCGAAATGGATGATTACAGTAATGCATGGGCAATTACTGTCTAAAGAAAGCTACAAAGAGTTATTTAAGCACCACTCTAAAACCGCTACGACAAGTTCAGGGATGAATATTTATTATACTTTAGGATTCCTTAATCCAGACGGGAAATACAGCACAGTATTTATCCATGATGGAAACAATGAAGGTTTTACCAGTTGGTTTTTATTGGACATTGAAAAAGACTGGGGATACGTCATATTTACCAACTCAGATAATGGTGGGGTACTTGGAAATGATTTGTGGAATTACTTTGAGAAGGAGGATTATAACTAAAGTTCAAATAAACGATAATGGGATTTTTTAAAAAACTATTTGGTGGCCATACCAGTCTCGAGTTAGTCGATTCTGAATTGGGAAAGTTTGACAGCGATTACATTAAAGGAGAGAATGTCACTTGGATTGGCAGCGCCGTATTATTCGGAGTCACTATCGAACTTCTAATGGATGGAAGTCGTGAAAATCTATCGCAAAATCAGAAACAGATTGTCTTGAACGCCTTGGCTAATGAAGATTTACTGAAATCTGAATCTTCAATTGCCATAAGCAAGGAATATAACAATGCCGATATGATGTTCACATCTTTAGGTGAACAATTGGAAGTCAAGACAATTACATCCAACGAAAATGGATTTGAATTGTCATTCGAACAAAAGGAAAGCCCGTATTATTATTTTAATGTGCACTTTGAGAATAATAAGCAGCAAGGAGTTTCAATTGACAGCTAAAGTTCAAATAAACGATTAATGAGAATAAAATTATCCATATTCTATTTACTAATAAAATCTTCTTTAATCTAAATCAAAAAGCAAGATAAATCTTTAGTAAATTGAAATTTCTATAGATTATTATTTCTGAATCTATATCCCTCCTTGGGTCTAATTGAACTGAAAATGAATAAAAGCAAATCACTACTATGGTATTTTATCGCTTCGGTTGTCATACTGGTTTTATTGCTTTTTGTTCAATTTAAATATCCAAGACTATTGCAGTTGGAAGCAAGATGGTTGGCAGTTGCAGTTGTTCCAATAGTAATAGGAATATTTTTGACTGAAAGACTGAAAAAATTTGGGGCCTTTGGGATTGAGTTAGAAGCTTTTCCTTCTCAAAGAAATATTGGAAGTGAAGAAGAAGAAGAAAAACTTGAAATCGATGTAAACCTACAGGATAATAAGTTGCCTGCGGACTACTTCTTCATCAACCATACCTCATTTCTAAGAGAGTACATACAGGACGAGTTTAGACAAAAGACCAATGTGGAGCTACCACATTATGATATTAGAGTTATCGTTGATTCTTATTACCAGGGAGCACTGAAGGGAATTAAATATGTAAAGTACTACTTGCACCAAAGTTATCCTGAACCTATTCAGATAAGGTCCAATATGGCCGATAAATTTTGTCTAAAGGAAATTGCACATGGCGAATACGTTTTGATAGCTGAAGTTTATTTGAAGAAAACAGAGAAACCCATAATTCTAGAGAGATACATAACCCTATGGGAGAGTGGTCCTAAAATCAATAAATAGCCTTGCCTAACTAATGCGCCAACTCAATCCCAGTTTTTAGATACTATAACAAAGAAATCATAGATGGCAACGTTAAAGTAAAAGTTCAATTAAACGATTGCTTTACCCCCCCCCTCCAAAAAATTGCTCCGAGTAAAATCTTGACTGGGTGGCGATGTTTAAATTCTTCAAATATCGATGTTTGTACCCCCTACCCTCTTTTATGCATCGCATGCCTGCTTCAACAAATATTGTTTTCTTCTCCACTCCTCCATAGTACCATCTTTTTCCAAATTTCTAATCCAATTTGTTAAATAGTTCTCAAACAAGTCCACATCTAAATTGTTAATCCGCTTTTCATTAAATTTTGCTATACAAAATTGCCTTTGCTTATTTGGTAAAGCATTTCTTTTAAATATAGCGTCCATTTGCTCCTTATAGTTTTTATTTAAATATTCAAAATTTGTGAGAGAGCTCACTCTCTTTTCTTTATTTATTTTTTCTTTGAACTTCTTATTTTCTTTAATTGTTGTTATTTCGTTGTCTGTTGATTGTTTTTTAACATTGGTTTGGTTGTTAGGCATCTCTGAAATATCTTGGTATTCCTTATAATTTACTACTCTGATAGCAGTATATTTGTTTGTTGTTTTTTTGCAAATACAACCAGATTTTTCCAATCTTCCCAGAGAAGTCCTAACCTTAGAAATGCTCAATCCTGTATCCCTAGAAATGTGTTCAACACTTGTAATAAAGTCGCCTCTTTTTAGCAACTTACCCTTCCATTTTTTACCCTGGTAATTTGCTTTTATCAGGCAATAAAGAAACAAATGTGTTGTATTGGGTTCTGTGTACCATTCCCAATCAAGTAGACTTCTGTAAATTTTAACAAATCCTTTCCTTTTGTTATCTTCCATGATATCAAATAATTATAATTAGGATTGAAATTTCTAAAAGAGTTTTTGAAAAACTATGTAACAAAAATCCATTTTTCAGGAAAGTTATGAACCGCCTTTAAACAGCTATAATCTTCAAATGCGCGTTATCTTGAAATTTTAGAGGAAAGTCGTTGGTATAAATACTTGTAGTGGTCTTCCGTTTATGGCCAACTATCTGAGCCGTTATGCGTTCATCGATTAAAAGTTGCTGAGCCCTGTCTATAAAGGTATATCTTGCCGATTTAGGCCTTAATTCCACACTTAGATGAAGTTTTCTACTTAATTCCCTCATCCTCCTAGAAAAATTGCCAGAAAATGTCCTGTAATTTGTTGCTTCATATATAGGAACAAAAAACGGAAAGCTAGCATCTTTATAAGTCTCTAATATCGCTAAAGCTTTCTCAGGTATAACATTATTGCATAAAGTTTTTGACCTTCCTTTGTCCCTATTGAATATGATTCTACCGTTTACTAAATGCCTGTCATATCTTAGTTTAGAAAGTACTTCTGGATCAATGCCACCCAAATAGAACATTAGTAACCAATAATTTCTATAGTGATAAAATCCACTAAATCCATTGTTGAAAGGGAAGTCAGCTTGAATAAGTTTAACTAAGTCGTCCTTAGAAGCAACTGTTTTTATTGTATCAGGTATTTCCGTCACAACACCCTTAAAGGGATTTGGTTTATCACTTAACTTATTCCAAAGCGATTTCAATGACCTAATATAACTATCCACACCAGAGGGCTTATTGCCTTGTTTTAATAAGGCATTTCTAAAATCAATTGCACTTTGATAAGTAACATTATTGAAAGTGGAATCCGGATAGAATTTATTAAATCTTCTTATGGCACTCCAATCCGTCCCTCTATACCCTTCTTTAAAAGTGTTCATGGCCAAGTCATAAAACGAATCCCTGTTTGTATTAAAAATCCATTCTTTAGCTTCCTCAAAGGAAATTGGTCTTTTGGCAGATTCCAAGCTAACCTCATTCAATCTAGCCTTGAGTACAGCCAAATAATCCAACAAATGATAGTATTGAGGATGCTTGCTGGTTGGAACAGCACGTTGTTTGTTCCAAGAAGAACTTTCAGAATAAAATCCTGTCCTCCATTCCTTTTCCTGATAATTGTTGGTCACATATACAATTACAGGATAGCCTTTAGGGGTCTTCTTATTCTTTCTTTTATTCAGTTTAATTGATATCTTCATAAAGGGTCGGAAAAAGGTCGGGAATTATTCCTTTTAAAGGCATATTTAAGCGGAATTCGACCTCCAATTAAAGATATAAAAATTGCTTGGAAATTAAAAAACCCCAGTAATACTGGGGTTTCGAGGTGGTGATCGCGGCAGGATTCGAACCTGCGACCGTCTGCTTAGAAGGCAGATGCTCTATCCAGCTGAGCTACGCGACCCTGGTCAATAAATAAAAAAAGCCGAATCGCTTGATTCGGCTTTGTCGGGGTGGCAGGATTCGAACCTGCGACCTCCTGCTCCCAAAGCAGGCGCGATAACCGGGCTACGCTACACCCCGTGGTGTTTATGTAAAAGAAAAGCGGAGAGACCGGGACTCGAACCCGGGCAGCACTTACGCGCTGACAGATTAGCAATCTGCTCCGTTACCACTCCGGCACCTCTCCTAACATTTATTATGAACGTACATTTCTAAAAATGCGGATGCAAATGTACCTTTTCAAACAATAGATCGCAACTATTTTTCTGTTTTTTTGGAACCAAATTGACTTAGTCGCTACTACTCAGGGTACTCCACCCTTAAATGGTAAATATTGGTCAGTTTTTGCTTGAGCACTTTCTTCACCTGCTCCATTTCCTTCAGGGTGATGTTCGCATTCAAAAATTGGTTTGCTTGCATTTGACCCTTGACAATTTTCTCTACAAATTCGTCAATGATCATAAAGGTGGGGTTCTTTAAACTTTTGGAGGCAGCCTCCACCGCATCGGCCATCATCAAAATCGCCGTTTCCCTTGAAAATGGAATCGGTCCAGGGTATCTGAAGTTCTTTTCATCTACGGTTTCCTCCAGCTCTTGTTGCTTCTTATAAAAATAGAACACCAAGGTAGTCCCATGGTGGGTACGCAAAAAGTCAATGATTCTATCAGGAAGGTTGTTCTTTCTGGCGATTTCAATGCCTTTGATAACATGATCAATGATGATTTTGGCACTCTCCCGGGGAGGTAGATCATCGTGGGGGTTTACATTGGTTATCTGGTTTTCCGTGAAAAAAGTAGGGTTTTCCATTTTGCCAATATCATGATACAAGGCCCCTACCCGAACCATCATAGCATTTGCACCTATTTCGTTGGCAGCGGCTTCCGCCAAATTGGCCACTTGTAAGGAGTGATGAAATGTACCTGGTGCCTTATCGGACAACTCCTTAAGCAATTTGGAATTGGTGTCCGAAAGTTCCAAGAGGGAAACATCGGAAACAAGACCAAAAATCTTCTCATAAATATAAATCAGTGGTTGGGCAAAGAGGGTCAGCAAACCGTTCAACACAAAAATGCCGAACAGGATCCATTCTATGTTTTCCAGGTTACCCTCATGAATCGCATGAAATGCAAAATAACCGATAATATAAATCAAGGTAATCTGACCAACGGAAATAAACAGGTTGGCCCTTTTATAAAGCTCGGACGCCGTTAGAATGGTTACAATTCCGGCAATGGTCTGTAAAAAGATATACTCAAAACTATTGGGAACTACAAAGCCCAAAATCAATACGGTAAGCACATGGACGAACAGCCCCAATCTCGCATCAAAAAAGTTTTTCAACACCAATGGAAGGATACAGAGTGGCACCACAAAAACATAGCTTTCGTTGTTTTTGACCATCAAGGTAGTGGCCAGAACCATCAAAAGAATATTGACAAAGATAAAAGTAACCTTATTATTGTTCTTAAAAATTTCGCTTCGATATCTTTTAAGAAAAAGAAAGAGCATGATCAGTACCAGGGCAACCAAAATAGTATACCCCAACAGAATGAAATAGTAGTTGTTACCTCTCCATAATTCGGATTCGTATTCTTCCTTAAGAGAATCCAGAATCTTGAAATTCTCAGCTTCCACCACTTCTCCTTTGGCAATAATGAGTCTTCCTTCAGAAACCTCACCTCGGGTAAATGAAATTTTGGATAATTCATCCGCCAGTGCCCTCTCTGTTAATGCTTCATCGTAAAAGGTGTTCGCTTTTAAGAGTCGTTGTACAGTTCCTGCTAAATTTCTTCCTTCAGATGGACTCAAAGACGGCAATATTCGGCTTATTCTTTCCTTAGCCTGTTGGATGCTCAAATACCCCCCCCTAGCCAAAGGTCTGGCCTCATTGTTCTTAATCAACAATATTGAACTCGCCGCCGGCGAATCTTGGAAAATACCATTGCCATAGATACTGTCCACAGCTTTTGAAGCAACCTCCAACAGCGCGGTTTGCTGTCTTTGGGGATACGATGTACTAGAAAACAATTTAATGAGTTCGTCCCTTACCTCTTGCCTAACATCGGAAACAATGGTTTCATCATAGGTATAATAATCGGTTTTATTATCCCTTAACGATTGGCGTTCTGAAGCAATTTCTTCTTGGGTCTTTTTTATGGAAAAATCAATAGGCGCATACAAATTTTCGTATTGCCACGGCTTTCCCTTTTGGAATTCATACTTGAACTTCCCTCCTTTTGGAAAAAAGAAGACGATCAGACCAACGGTTATGAGGTATAGAAAATACTTGTAAGCAAGCGATTGGTGCTTATAAACGTTATCCAAAGTTTTTCCCATACGGCACGGAATTGTCCCAAAAATAGAAAATATAAATAAGAAGTGGGAGCCTTAACAAGGATAGTGCCTACCGTTTAATTTTAGTATTTTCGCATCATTAAAAATGCATAGATGAATAAAGTTGTAATTGTTTCTGCCGCCAGGACACCTATTGGTAGTTTTATGGGTGCGCTATCCACTATAACCGCACCCAAACTTGGATCCATTGCCATAAAAGGAGCATTGGATAAAATTGGACTGGCTCCAGAAAAAGTTGAGGAAGTTTTAATGGGAAATGTTGTACAGGCCGGAACAGGACAGGCACCAGCAAGGCAAGCAGCCCTGTATGCAGGAATTCCAAATTCGGTTCCATGCACCACTGTAAACAAGGTATGCGCATCTGGGATGAAGGCCATTATGCAAGCTGCCCAATCCATTGCCTTGGGAGAAAATTCCATTGTAGTTGCCGGTGGTATGGAGAACATGAGTCTTATTCCTCATTATGCATACATGAGAAACGCAACCAAATTTGGTCCAGCTACACTAATAGATGGAATGCAGAAAGACGGTCTGGTGGATGCCTATGACCAAAATGCAATGGGGGTTTGTGCAGACGCCTGTGCTGTGGAGCACGAATTTAGTCGGGAAGACCAAGATGCTTTTGCCATTCAATCCTACGAGCGCTCTGCAGCAGCTTGGAAAGATGGGAAATTCGCCAATGAGGTAGTCCCCGTTGAAGTACCTCAGCGACGTGGTGAACCGATCGTGGTGGATGAAGATGAGGAGTTCAAGAATGTGAAAATGGAAAAGATTCCCGCCCTTCGACCTGCCTTTACAAAAGAGGGTACGGTTACAGCGGCCAATGCTTCCACGATAAATGACGGAGCCGCCGCAGTGGTACTCATGAGTGCCGAAAAAGCAGCCGAACTCAACCTAAAACCTTTAGCCACAATCAAATCTTATGCGGATGCTGCCCAAGAACCGGAATGGTTTACCACGGCTCCAGCCAAAGCTTTGCCAAAAGCCTTATCCAGAGCTGGAGTGTCTATTGAAGACATCGATTTTTTTGAAGTCAATGAGGCATTTTCAGTTGTTGGCTTGGCCAATATGAAATTGCTGGGGCTGGATGATTCCAAAGTGAATGTTAACGGAGGTGCAGTTTCTTTAGGACACCCTCTTGGATGTTCCGGGGCAAGGATAACAATAACACTGCTCAATGTGTTGGAACAGAACAATGCTAAATTAGGCGCAGCAGGTATCTGCAACGGTGGTGGTGGAGCCTCAGCCATTATTTTGGAAAGAGAATAATTCATCCATTCGGCCACACATGCAATATGGAATCTGCCATCTTAGTATAGTTCCGATAAGAACCCATCCTGATGACAGTGCCGAAATGTGTTCCCAATTACTCTATGGGGAACATGTCAAGGTGTTGGAAAACAGAAAGAAATGGAGCAGGATTCGTACGGCTTATGACAGCTATGAAGGTTGGGTTTCAAATAATCAGTTCACTCTGATTACCGAAGAGGATTACAAGGAATTGGATGCCCAACCAAACCCAACTTTCTCCTCAGATATCATAGCACATGCCTGCGCTGCCGATGGTATGTTGCTACCACTTTTATTGGGGTCAATGGTGTCCTCCGTGCCCCTACTCCAACATCAATTTGAAGGGCACTCCATTTCAGGAAAACAGTCAAAGACCAATCTGGTGGAAACTGCTTTGCTCTACCTTAAGGCGCCTTACCAATGGGGAGGAAAAACACCTTTTGGAATTGATTGCTCCGGTTTCACCCAAATGGTCTATAAGATAAATGGGCATTTTTTAAAGCGCGATGCCGAGCAACAATCAC
Organism: Flagellimonas flava; assembly: GCF_900129665.1. Classification (GTDB taxonomy): domain Bacteria; phylum Bacteroidota; class Bacteroidia; order Flavobacteriales; family Flavobacteriaceae; genus Flagellimonas; species Flagellimonas flava. The sequence goes on along the minus strand of NZ_FQWL01000006.1, from coordinate 129,352 downwards.
AACAGGGAGAGCCCCTAAGCTTCATAGAAGAGAGTGAGCCTGGAGACCTCGCTTTTTTTGACAATAATGAGGGCATTATAGATCATGTGGGTATTATTTTAAAAGACAACTATATTATCCATGCGCATGGGCATGTTCGGATAGACCGATTAGATCACACAGGTATTTTCAACACCGAGAAAAAACTTTATACTCATAAACTTCGGGTTATTAAGAAGATTCTATAAAAAAAAAGCTCCAAAATTTGGAGCCTTTTTTCTTGTTTGGAAAAGCTTCTTACTCTCCCAATAGTTTTTTAATCCGCATAAAATTATCGGTATCACCTAAGGCACCATAGATATTTTTAAGCTGTGTAAGAACACTTTGGTTATCAGGATTTGATTTCAAAGCATCTTCCAAAATCGTAGCCCCTTCAAGGAAAAGATCATCCTTTTGTTTTTTAAGCTCATCATATCTTGCAATATCAGACCTAGAGCTTCCCAAAGAGTTCATTTCGTCGATAAGTCCATTACCTTCATTCACATAAGTCGTGGAGAGGTTCAGTAATGCATTGATGTATCCGGGGTCGATAGCCAAGGTTTTCTTGTAAGCTTCCCTAGCATCTTCTAGGTTCCCTTGCTCCATATTTATTACACCAATGTTGTACAATAAATCAGCATTATCAGGAGCCATATCTGAAGCTTCCGCCATCAATTCCTTGAATTTCTCCTTGTCGCCCATGGCATAATATAGATTTGCCTCACCAAGTACAAGGTTCACATCATCAGCATCGACCGCTCTGGCATCGGAGTAAGCTGCCAGCGCCTTTTCATTATCTCCCAATTGCTGGTAAATCAAAGCAATATTCTTAACGATTTCGGCACTCTTAGAGGGTGTACGCTCATCTTTTGGGTCTTTGTGCGTTCCAGCCTTTACATATAAATCTCTTGTATTTTGGTCCATGGTTTCCACCTCACCGGTCTCTACATTTACCGCCGTGAAATTTACACCACTACCATCGTAACCGATATCTTTTAGCTCGTTGTAGAATTTTAGGGCTTTTTCATAATGCTGGCCGTTTACTGCGCTACTGGCCGCATAGTATAAGTATAGCGTGTCTGTTGGGCTCAATTTGTAGCTCATATACAACTTGTCCGCAGCTGCCTCAAATTCCTTCTGGTTGTTATCTTCTACAGCAGCGTTTACAAGATCAGCGGTGATTTGAGCAAGTTTTTGGACGGCAACCGTTGTATATTTTTCTTTTCCACTGGCTTCTTCTACAGACACCACTTTGTTAAATGCATCAATGGCGGTTTGGAAAGCATCTCCGTCTCCTTTTTTAGCCAAATCAGAATAGACATTACCCTTAACGGCATAATATTGGGCTTGCAAACGTGCATCGGCCCCATCAATTAGGGAAGCAGCGCTATCGACAGAAGTTTTGGCTGCCTGCGTGTCCCCGGCTTTAAACGCTTTCTCAGCTGCCTTGATCTCATTTTTCTGGGAATACCCCATTGCAGAGATCCCAATGGCAAGTAATATTAAAATCTTAGTCTTCATTTTTAATTCAATTATTAGTGTTTATTTATTCTTCTTTATTGTCATCGGTTGTATTATCAATAGCTGTGCCATCTTCGCCATTTACCTCAATATCAAGTATATCCGCTTCGTCCATGGCATCTTCGTCCTTCATTACTTTCGCTACTGCCGCAATGGAATCGTTCCCTTTTAAGTTGATAAGTCGAACCCCTTGGGTGGCTCTACCCATCACACGAAGATCTTCCACACTCATGCGTATAGCAATTCCAGATTTGTTGATGATCATCAAATCATCCGTATCTGAAACATTCTTTATGGCCACCAAGCCTCCGGTCTTATCCGTAATGGAAATCGTCTTTACACCTTTTCCTCCACGATTGGTTACCCTGTAATCATCTATGGTGGATCTTTTACCATAACCGTTTTCTGACACCACAAGAATGTCATCCTCGAAATTATGGACCGAAACCATTCCTATGACCTCATCATCAGGTCCTGCCAGGGTAATTCCACGTACACCCGCGGCATTTCTACCCATGGGCCTTGTCTTGCCTTCTTCAAAGCGTATGGCCTTACCTGATTTCAGTCCGAGAAATATTTGACTAGTGCCAGTGGTCAGTTTTGCTTCTAGTAACTCATCCTCATCGCGTATCGTAATAGCATTGATACCGTTTTGACGAGGCCTTGAATATTGCTCCAATGAAGTTTTCTTAACCGTTCCCTTTTTGGTTGCCATAATTACGTAATGACTATTTACGTAATCTTCATCTTTAAGGTCCTGCGTACAGATGAAGGCCTTCACCTTATCCTCCTGTTCAATGTTGATCAGGTTTTGAATAGCCCTACCTTTTGAAGTTCTGCTTCCTTCCGGTATTTCATAGACCCGCATCCAGAAACACTTCCCTTTCTGGGTAAAGAAGAGCATATATTGATGGTTGGTTCCAACAAATAAGTGCTCCAAGAAATCCTCATTTCGGGTCGAGGAAGCCTTTTGCCCTACTCCTCCGCGATTTTGGATTTTATACTCTGTAAGCGGTGTCCTTTTGATGTATCCGGCGTGGGAAATGGTAATGACAACCTGCTCATCCGGAATCATATCCTCAATACTTAGGTCACCACCGGCAAAATTGATTTCTGATCTTCGCTCATCCCCATACTTTTCCTTGACCTCGACCAATTCATCCTTGATGATCTGCATTCTTCGCTCTTTCTTATCAAGGATATCCTTAAGGTCCTCAATGGTTTTCAACAGCTCATCATACTCTTCACGTAGTTTGTCTTGCTCTAGTCCCGTAAGTTGACGCAAACGCATCTCCACAATGGCCTTCGCTTGAATTTCGGTAAGCTTGAAACGCTCCATCAAACTGTTGCGGGCTTCCTCCACATTGGAAGAGCCTCGAATAATTGCAATTACTTCATCGATATTATCTGAAGCAATGATCAATCCTTCCAATATATGGGCTCGATCTTCTGCTTTTTTAAGCTCAAACTTGGTTCTGCGGACAACCACCTCATGTCTATGTTCAACGAAGTGATGAATAATCTCCTTAAGGTTCAACAATTTGGGTCTACCATTGACCAAGGCAATATTATTGACACTGAATGACGATTGAAGCGCGGTGTATTTGTAAAGTGTGTTAAGGACAATGTTTGGAATGGCATCCCGTTTTAGGATATAGACAATCCGCATCCCTTTTCTGTCCGATTCGTCACGAATGGCAGAAATTCCCTCTATTTTCTTGTCGTTGATCAGGTCCGCGGTCTTTTTAATCATATCCGCCTTGTTCACCTGATAAGGTATCTCTGTGACAATGATACATTCCCTGCCCTGAACCTCTTCAAAGGTGGCCGTTCCGCGCATGACCACGCGTCCACGTCCCGTATGAAAAGCTTCTTTTACCCCATCATACCCGTAAATAATTCCTCCAGTAGGGAAATCGGGAGCTTTAATATGGGTGATCAACTCATCGATTTCGATGTCCTTATTTTCGATATAAGCAACAGTGCCATCAACCACTTCGGATAAATTGTGAGGCGGCATATTTGTGGCCATACCCACTGCAATTCCCGAGGCCCCATTGACCAAAAGGTTTGGAATTCGTGCAGGGAGCACCGTTGGCTCCTTTAAAGAGTCGTCAAAATTAAGCTGGTGATCTACGGTATCCTTATCAATATCCGCCAACATATCGTCAGCAATCTTGCGCATGCGGGCTTCCGTATAACGCATTGCCGCAGGGCTGTCACCATCAACGGAACCAAAGTTCCCCTGACCATCTATCAGCATATATCTAAGGCTCCATTCCTGGGCCATACGAACCATGGTATCGTAAACCGATGTATCTCCATGCGGGTGATACTTTCCTAAAACCTCACCCACAATACGAGCCGATTTCTTATGGGCACTGGTAGATCTAACCCCTAGCTCGTGCATTCCAAAAAGTACTCTTCTATGAACAGGCTTAAGTCCGTCCCTGACATCTGGCAGGGCACGTGACACAATGACCGACATTGAATAATCAATGTAGGCAGATTTCATCTCATCCTCGATGTTGATAGGAATTAACTTTTCTCCTTCCGCCATGCTAAAATCTTGTTGTTTTTTGTGGTTAAAATATCATGCCAATATACGCAAAATCGTACCTTTCAAAACACTTGCGGCTTACTTTATTAAAAAAATTATCAACAGTATTACTTTCAGCAGTTTTCTGCAAATAAAGCTTTGTTAAAGGCGTATAAAATTGAACTTTATTTCGACTTTTACTACTAGTTTATCGAATATGGGTACGGTATTTGACCTAAGTAAGGATACTTTTATTAATTTTAATTGCTGAAAAGGAAGTGTATGGATGATAATTTTTCCCCAAGAGTAAAAGACGTTATAGCATATAGTAAAGAGGAAGCCCTAAGATTGGGGCACGATTTTATTGGAACGGAACATCTTATGCTTGGTCTTTTGCGGGATGGTAATGGCAAGGCCATTAACATTTTGGACGCACTCGACGTGGATTTGGACCACCTTAGAAGAAAAGTCGAGATTTTAAGTCCTGCCAATCCCAACACCGGAACAATCCAAAAGGACAAGAAGAATCTACATTTGACAAGACAAGCGGAACGTGCCCTCAAAACTACTTTTTTGGAAGCCAAGCTTTTCCAAAGTTCTTCCATCAATACCGCGCATCTGCTATTATGCATCCTAAGAAATGAGAATGATCCCACCACTAAGCTTTTACATAAACTGAAGGTGGATTACGATAATGTGAAGGAGCAATTCAAATCCATGATCACCAGTGATGATGACTATATGGATTCACCACAAGCCGAATCTTTTCCAAGCGACCCGGAAGAAACAGGGGAATCCAAGGAGAGTTCCTTCGGCTCTAGCTCAAGTCAAAAAGGCAGTAAAAAATCGAAGACACCCGTACTGGATAACTTTGGAAGGGACCTTACGCGTCTTGCCGAAGAAAATAAGCTTGACCCAGTTGTAGGTCGGGAGAAGGAGATTGAACGGGTTTCCCAAATTCTAAGTAGAAGAAAGAAAAACAATCCGCTTCTTATTGGAGAGCCTGGAGTTGGTAAGAGTGCTATTGCCGAAGGCCTGGCGCTTCGTATCATCAACAAGAAAGTTTCCAGAATATTATACAATAAGCGAGTAGTTACTTTGGATTTGGCCTCTTTGGTCGCTGGTACCAAGTACCGCGGGCAATTTGAGGAACGAATGAAAGCGGTGATGAACGAGTTGGAGAAGAATGACGACATCATTCTCTTTATAGATGAAATCCATACTATTGTTGGTGCCGGTGGTGCTACAGGAAGTTTGGACGCTTCAAATATGTTCAAGCCAGCTTTGGCTAGGGGTGAGATTCAATGTATCGGTGCCACAACATTGGACGAATACAGACAATATATCGAGAAAGATGGTGCTTTGGAACGTCGCTTCCAAAAAGTAATGGTAGAACCTACCACCGTGGAAGAGACCATCGAGATTTTGATGAACATTAAAAGTAAGTACGAAGACCATCACAATGTCAATTATACGGATGATGCTATTGTGGCGTGTGTAAAGTTGACCAACAGGTATATGACCGATCGCTTCCTACCGGACAAGGCAATTGATGCTTTGGATGAAGCAGGTTCACGAGTTCATATTGTGAACATGGATGTTCCCAAACAGATTTTGGAGTTGGAAAACCAACTTGACGACGTTCGGGAATTGAAAAACAGTGTGGTCAAAAAACAGAAGTACGAAGAAGCAGCTAAGCTTCGCGATGATGAAAAAAGACTAGAAAAGGAACTGGCCTCAGCCCAAGAACGCTGGGAAGAGGAAAGCAAGTTGCATAGAGAGACAGTTTCTGAGGACAACGTGGCCGATGTGGTTTCGATGATGAGCGGCATTCCAGTCAATCGGATTGCACAGACAGAGAGTAATAAATTGGCCGAACTTCCGGATTTAATCAAAGGATTTGTTATCGGACAGGATGAGGCAGTAGCAAAAGTGGCCAAGGCCATTCAGCGTAACAGGGCTGGGCTTAAGGACCCTAACAAACCAATTGGTTCATTCATTTTCTTGGGTCAGACCGGTGTTGGTAAAACACAGTTGGCCAAAATCTTGGCCAAAGAGCTCTTTGATTCCGAGGATGCCTTGATTCGTATCGATATGAGCGAATACATGGAGAAATTTGCCATTTCGCGGCTAGTAGGCGCACCTCCTGGGTATGTAGGATATGAAGAAGGCGGACAGCTAACGGAAAAAGTTAGACGTAAGCCATACTCGGTAATTCTTCTGGACGAGGTGGAAAAAGCGCATCCCGATGTGTTCAATATGTTGCTCCAGGTCTTGGATGACGGCTACCTAACGGATAGCCTCGGAAGAAAGATTGACTTTAGGAATACCATCATTATCATGACTTCCAATATTGGAGCGCGTCAATTGAAAGATTTTGGACAAGGTGTAGGTTTTGGAACTGCGGCTAAAAAGGCCCAAGCAGATTCCCATCAGAAGAGCGTTATTGAAAATGCCCTTAAAAAAGCTTTTGCACCGGAGTTCTTGAATCGTATTGATGATGTTATCGTATTTAATCCATTGGAGCGAGAGGATATCCATAAAATCATTGATATTGAACTGGACAAATTGTTCAAACGTATCAAGGAGATTGGTTATGATTTGAACCTATCCAAAAAGGCGAAGGACTATATCGCTGAGAAAGGGTTCGACAAGCAGTATGGAGCCCGTCCGCTAAAGCGTGCCATTCAGAAATATATTGAAGATGCCTTGGCAGAGGAAATCGTGAATTCCAAATTGGACGAAGGGGATAGCATCTTTATGGATTTGGATGAAAAGAAGGAGGAGCTCACGATCAAAATCAAAAAGAAGGAAAAATCTCCCGAAGCGGAGCAATAAATTTACCCAAGTTAAATCTGAAAGAGCTGGCAAATGCCGGCTCTTTTCTTTCAGTGATACCGCTTATACGATATTTGAGCGTTTAATCTAAATTATTTCGGCCCAGATGCACTTCCCCATACCTTCGCAAGGAGACACTATAATTATTGGGGAATGAAATTTGCTTCTACTAAGAAAGCTATTATCGTACGTGAATATCAGTTGGATATTGGAACCGTTCAGGTTTATGACAACTATATGATCGCTACATTTGAAGAGGGTGCTACATTAACCCTTGAACGAGCTTATCAAATTATCGGAATATCAGAAATTCACTTTAGGGACAAAGATTTTGGATATATCAGCCTTCGCAAGAATTCCTATGCCGTCGACCCCACAATTTATAACTATCTAAGAGGTATGCAGAATCTTAAGGCCTTTGCCATTGTTTCCAAAAAGGAAATTGACATGCATAACTTTAAGATAGAAAAGTTGTTCTACAAGAAGAATATGGAGTTTTTCATAGAATTTGACAATGCCCTTGCTTGGGTAAAAAAACGACTTAAGCGGGGTAAAAAGAAAGACAACGCTTAAGATTCAGGTACCACTTCTGCCTCCGGTCTCTTAAACAATTCCATATAGGCATTCCCAATATTTTCGATGATTCCAGTTGCCTTTAAAGCATCATAGCTCATTTTGGAGGCACCTATGTCGCCTGCCAAGCCATGAAGATAAACTCCAAAAACCGCAGCCTGCAAGGGTAGATATCCTTGGGCCATCAGCCCCGTTATCATTCCTGTAAGTACATCCCCACTCCCGGCCGTGGCCATCCCGGGGTTCCCCGTACTGTTCACGTAACCCTTACCATCGGATAAAATCAAGGAATGCGCCCCCTTTATTACTAAAATGCATTGATTCTCTTTGGAAAATGCCTTGGCTTTTTCCAACTTGTCAAAATCATCCTTCCACTCCCCCACCAACCGTTCCAATTCTTTTGGATGCGGCGTCAATACGGATTGCTTGGGAACATGCTTAACAAACTCCGGATGCTTGGCCAAAATATTCAATCCATCCGCATCAATGACCATTGGCGCATCATTGTTTTTCAGGAATTCCCCAAAGGCCTTAACGGACTTTTCATGGGTGCCCAAACCCATCCCTATCCCAATGGCATCAGGATGAAAAGGCACCTCAATCTTTGATATATATTCATCCTCTTCATCCGTAAGGACCATGGCCTCCGGCAAGGCAGTTTGAAGCGAGTGGTAGCCGCACTCCGGCACGTAAGCGGTAACCAGACCGCTTCCAACGGTTAAGCAAGCATTTCCTGCCATCTGCACAGCTCCTATTTTCCCATAACTGCCGCCCACAATCAATGCGTGCCCGTAGGTTCCTTTGTGCGAGAATTTAAGTCGAGGCCGATAAATTGGTAGGACATCGGGTTTTACCAAGAACTCGTACTCAGTTTCCTCGGTATGCATGAATTCCGCATCCAGGCCAATATCCAAAAGTTCCCACTGGTTTTGATATACACCGGTCTCAGGAAGGAAAAAAACCAGTTTGGGGACCTGAAAACTCAATACGTAGCTAGCCCTAATCACATGATCGGTATTCCATGGAATTCGGTTCCCTGGAAGTCCGGATGGTATATCAACGGCCAAAACAAAGGCTTGCGACGCATTGATATGCAAAATAAGCTTGCCTACCCATTCGCTGGGAGCCCTGTTCAATCCAATCCCAAAGATGGCATCCACCACAATATCGTTGGGAGCAATTTCCGGCATCACACAATCGTCGTTCAAAAATTCTGGCCAAATTTTACGGTCCTTCAAACGCTCTAAGTTCAAAAGAAAATCTTTGGAGCGTTTTTCACTATAGTTGACCACATGCACCTTGATATTATATCCTGCTTCCTTTAAGAGCCGCGCCAGTGCAATTCCATCACCACCATTATTTCCAATTCCGCAGAACAATTGAATGGTTACCTCAGCACCCTGAAGTCTGGAATGCATCCATTCAAAAAGTTGTGTTGCTGCCCTTTCCATGAGGGCATCGCTAGGAATTTGCTGTTTTGCTATTGTGAATTTGTCAGCCTTATAGATTTGCTCTGCGGTAAAAATTTTCATTCAATAAGAAAAATTAACAATCGCTATGGATTTCGTAAAAATTTTAGAATCATTTGAAGAAGCTACCAAAAGTACTACTTTTGATGTTGAATTTAGTAAGATGCAATTCAAACAAACGGATATTGAACTTTTTAAGATGAACACTTCTTCATCCATCTTCACGTTGACTACCATCACCCCTTTGGGGTAGTCTATATTATTTTTCCGTCCGTCCTTATATTCAATTTACTAGTTTACAATCACATTAATCATGAAAGTCCTAAAATTTGGTGGAACTTCAGTCGCCAATCCTGAAAATATAATCAAAGTCAAATCCATTGTCCAGCGCAGTCCTGATGAAAAATCGGCTGTTGTTGTTTCTGCTTTTGGCGGCATCACCGATGTACTCTTAAATACTTTGGAACAAGCTGCAAATCAAGACCTTTCTTATCAAAAAGGCTTGGAAGAAATTGAGAAACGACATATTTCCGTAATTAAGGAATTGCTTCCCGTGCAACGGCAAAGCACCATTCTGAGCAAAGTAAAAAGCGACCTGAATATTCTGGAAACCCTTTTGGAGGGGGCCTTCCTTATCGGAGAGATCACCCCAAAACTTTCCGACAAGGTCGTGAGTTATGGGGAACTATTGTCCTCCTTTATCATCAGTGAATTCTTTAAATCTGAAGGAGTGGATGCTATCTTCAAGGATAGCCGGGAGTTAATCCTAACAGATAACGCCTACGGAAAAGCCGCAGTTAATTTTAAGGTTACCAATCAGAACTGCGGTGACTATTTCAATGAATCGAAACATCAAATCCATGTATTACCAGGTTTTGTTGCTTCCAATTCAGATGGGAATTCAACCACTCTGGGCAGAGGTGGTTCTGATTATACAGCTGCTATTATCGCAGCAGCAGTAAATGCCTCAATTCTTGAGATTTGGACCGATGTCAGTGGAATGTACACAGCCAATCCCAAATTGGTAAAACAGGCCAAATGTGTGGCCCATATCAGTTATGAGGAAGCTATGGAACTTTCCCATTTTGGGGCCAAAGTACTTTATCCTCCTACCATACAACCTGTATTGGGAAAGGAAATCCCAATTGTCATCAAAAATACGTTTAGCCCAGAGGATGAAGGAACCCTGATCACCAAAAATACCAACGGAGGTGGTAAAACGGTCCGGGGCATTAGCCATGTGGGCAATATCAGCCTTTTATCATTGGAAGGGCCGGGAATGATTGGAATCCCCGGAATCTCCAAACGTTTCTTTGAAACACTCTCGGTAGACGGCATTAGCGTTGTCTTAATTACCCAGGCCTCCTCTGAACATTCCATCTGTGTGGGAATTTCCGATGATGATGTAAAGCGGGCAACTGCAGCGGTCAACGAGGCTTTTGAATATGAGATAGCACGGAAAAAAATCAATCCCGTCATTGTTGAGCAGGACTTGACCATAGTGGCATTGGTAGGCGACAACATGAAAAGTCATCAAGGTCTGAGTGGGAAAATGTTCAGTACTTTGGGTAGGAACAATGTAAATATTAGGGCCATTGCACAAGGGGCTTCAGAACGGAACATTTCCGCCGTGATCAAAAAAACAGATGTCAAAAAAGCCTTGAATTCCCTTCATGAAGAATTTTTTGAAGAGAACATCAAACAGCTTAACCTCTTTGTGATGGGCGTTGGTAATGTGGGGTCTAAGTTCCTTACACAAATCCTGCAGCAACAGACCTATCTAAAAGAAGAACTGAAACTGAATATCAGGGTTATTGGGATGAGCAATTCCAGAAACATGGTCTTTGATGAAAATGGTATAAATCTTAAGGATTGGGAAACCACTATAGCTGGTGGGGAAAAAGCTGACAAAGTCAAATTCTTTGAAAAGGTGAAGACCCTGAATTTTCGAAATAGCGTATTTGTGGACAATACCGCCAGCAAAGAAGTAGCACAGGGCTATCCCGATTATCTAAAAAATAGTATTTCTGTGGTTACCTGTAACAAGATCGCCTGCTCTTCGGATTACGATTTTTACCGTGAACTAAAACAACTGGCCAAAAAATACAATGCGCCATTTTTGTTCGAGACAAACGTTGGCGCTGGCCTTCCTATCATTGATACCTTGAAAAACCTTATTGCCTCTGGGGATAAGGTGAAAAAGATACAAGCGGTACTTTCAGGCAGCCTGAACTTTGTTTTTAACAACTTCAATGACCAAGTCACTTTTCATGATATTGTTAAGCAAGCGCAGGAAGAAGGCTATACCGAGCCGGACCCTACCATAGACCTTAGCGGAATTGACGTGATGCGCAAAATCCTGATTCTGGCAAGAGAAAGCGGGAACAAACTTGACATTGAGCAAATTGAAAATGATGCCTTTCTGCCCAAAGAGAGTTTGGAAACCAATTCCAACGAGGCCTTTTTTGCTTCCCTTGTGAAGCATGAGGACGGGTTCCAAGAAATGTACAAATCTGCCAGGGATGAAGATAGCAAACTCAAATATGTGGCTCAATTTGAAAATGGGAAGGCCAAAGTGGGATTACAACAAATTCCAAAGGGACACGACTTTTACAATCTTGAGGGGAGTGACAATATTGTCCTCTTCTTTACCGAGCGTTATCCCAACCAACCCATGATTATAAAAGGCGCTGGGGCCGGGGCGGATGTAACCGCTTCTGGTATCTTTGCCGATATTATTAGAATTGGAAATTTCTAAGATGGAAGAAATCAAAGTTTTTTGTCCTGCTACTATAGCTAACGTCTCTTGTGGGTTCGATGTTCTGGGCCTAGCCTTGGATGCTGTTGGAGATGTGATGATCGTGAGGAAAACAGCTAAAAAAGGTATCAAAATCACTAACATCATTGGTCAGGATCTTCCATTGGCAACTGAAAAAAATGTAGCTGGAGTTGCGGGATTGGCCTTGCTCGAGAAAAGCGACTATAGTGGTGGTTTTGAAATAGAAATCGATAAGCGAATTAAGCCGGGAAGTGGAATTGGGAGCAGTGCGGCCAGCTCTTCCGGTGCTGTTTGGGCAATGAACGAACTATTAGGTCAACCTTTTTCCAACCTGGAACTGGTGCAATTTGCCATGCAGGGCGAAAAACTTGCGAGTCAGGTGGCCCATGCGGACAATGTGGCTCCGGCAATTTATGGTGGGTTCACCCTGGTACGCAGTTACAATCCTTTGGATATTGTTTCAATCCCAACTCCGGATGAGTTGTTTGCAACGGTAATCCATCCGCAAATAGAGATAAAAACTTCCGATTCCCGTAAAATTCTAAAGACCAAACTCACGCTGGAAACAGGAATCCGGCAATGGGGTAACCTTGGCGGCCTTATCGCCGGCCTGTTCCAAGAGGATTATGAGTTAATTGGTCGCTCCTTGGAGGACCATGTTGTGGAACCCATTCGATCTATTCTTATTCCAGGATTCGATGACATAACCTCGGGCGCAAAACAGGCAGGTGCCCTGGGAAGTGGTATTTCCGGTTCTGGGCCATCCATATTTGCGTTAAGCCAAGGTGAAGTCACAGCTGAAAAGGTGGCCGAGGCAATGCACCAAACCTATAAATCCATTGGAATCGATTTTGATATACATGTATCCAAAGTCAACACCCAAGGGGTAAAACCGCTATAGCAGACATAATGAAATTTTATAGTTTAAATCAGAGCAAAAACCAAGCAAGTTTCAAAGAAGCGGTAATTGCAGGAATTGCCCCCGACAAGGGTCTTTATTTCCCAGAACGGATTGATGCCTTACCTAGGGGCTTCTTCGAACGAATAGAAAACCTGTCCAATCACGAGATTGCCTTTCAGGCCATCCATCAGTTTGTAAAGGATGACATCTCGAATGAAGCCTTAAAAGAAATCATTGCGAACGTTTTGGACTTCGATTTTCCCTTGGTGGAGCTAGAGGAGAATGTTGCAACCTTGGAACTTTTCCATGGCCCTACAATGGCCTTTAAAGATGTGGGCGCACGATTTATGGCCAATTGCCTTGGCCACTTCTCCAAAGGAGAAAAAACGGAAGTGACGGTTTTGGTGGCAACTTCTGGGGACACCGGAGGAGCCGTGGCCAACGGATTTTTGGGAGTTGAAGGTGTCAAGGTAGTGATTCTCTATCCAAGTGGAAAGGTTTCGGACATACAGGAACGACAGCTGACCACTTTGGGTCAGAATATTGAGGCCATGGAGGTTGACGGTACCTTTGATGATTGTCAACGCATGGTAAAAACAGCGTTTTTGGATACTGAAATCACCGACCAAAAAAAATTGACTTCGGCCAATAGCATAAATATAGCACGATGGTTGCCCCAACTATTCTACTTCCTATTCGCCTACAAGCAGGCCAAATCCAAAGGAATGGAAATCGTATTTTCGGTTCCTTCAGGGAATTTTGGAAATATCTGTGCCGGAATGGTGGCCCAAAAACTGGGCATGCCGGTAAAACACTTTGTAGCCGCCACCAATGCCAACAGGGTAGTACCCAACTTCCTCGAAAAAGGAGTTTATGAACCGTTACCCTCTATTGCTACCATTTCCAACGCCATGGATGTGGGTGACCCCAGCAATTTTGTCCGCATCAGAAAGCTATACCAAAACAATTTGGATGAATTGCGAAACCATTTCTCTTCGTATTCCTTTTCGGATAATGCTACCAGAGGGGCCATGAAGAAAATCCATCAAAACTCTGGCTATGTGGCAGACCCCCATGGAGCAGTTGGTTATTTGGGACTTAAGGAATATCAAAAATTAAATCCGGACACTTTAGGTATTTTTCTAGAAACCGCCCACCCGGTAAAGTTTTTGGATGTGGTAGAGGATACCTTGAACATCTCCCCAGAAATTCCATTGCAAATCCAAAAAGTAATGGACAAGGAAAAATCATCCATAAAAATTGATTCCTACCAGGGGTTAAAATCGCATCTTTTGAACAGTTAGCCGCTTTTGCTTTCAATTAACAAAGGTTTGTGCAAAAGATTAGGATTTTTAAGCCAAGTTCTTGTTGAATTCGAATAAATTTACCCCGTAAACTTCGAATTATGAAAAGTACTGCTTTGACCAAAACCCATGAAGTCCTAGGTGCCAAAATGGTTCCTTTTGCTGGGTATAATATGCCTGTTTCTTATGAGGGCGTAAATGTGGAACACGAGACGGTAAGAAAGTCCGTTGGTGTTTTTGATGTATCCCATATGGGCGAATTTTTGATTGAAGGTCCGAAGGCCTTGGAACTCATTCAAAAAGTAACTTCCAATGATGCCTCAAAACTTACCGTGGGTAAGGCCCAATACAGTTGTTTCCCCAACGAGAACGGTGGGATTGTGGACGATTTGATTGTCTATCGAATCAAGGAAGAAACTTATCTTTTGGTGGTCAATGCATCCAACATCGACAAGGATTGGGATCATATCTCCAAGTATAACGAGGCTATCGGTGCCACCATGCGTAACATCTCTGATGACTATTCCCTTTTAGCGATCCAAGGTCCGAAGGCAGTTGAGGCTATGCAGTCCCTTAGCTCTGTTAATTTATCCGAAATTAAGTTCTACAATTTCGTGGTTGGGGACTTTGCTGGGATAGACCATGTCATTATTTCGGCAACAGGTTATACCGGTTCCGGAGGATTTGAGATTTATTGCAAAAACTCTGAAGTACAACAGGTTTGGGACAAGGTGTTGGAAGCAGGCGCTGATTTCGGCATCAAGCCTATCGGCCTAGCTGCTCGCGATACCCTCCGATTGGAAATGGGCTATTGCCTTTACGGAAACGATATTGATGATACCACCTCCCCTTTTGAGGCTGGTTTGGGTTGGATTACCAAGTTCACCAAGGAATTTGTAAACAGCGAAGCCCTTGCCAAACAAAAAGAGGAAGGTGTCAGCAAAAAATTGATTGCCTTTGAACTGGATGAACGTGGTATTCCAAGACAGGGCTATTCCATAGTAGATGTAGATGGTAATGCAATAGGAAAGGTAACATCAGGTACCATGTCACCCTCACTTTCAAAGGGTATTGGTTTAGGTTATGTAAGTAAGGAACACAGCAAAGCCGACGGCAAGGTATATATTCAAATACGAAAGGGTAGTGTACCTGCAACAGTTATAAAATTGCCATTTTATAAGGGATAATGGTGGATTTTAGGCCCATTTTGCAGGATATCGTTGCCATGGCCCAGCAGGAGTCCAACAAGGGCGAGGTGGCCGATTACATTCCACAGTTGGCCCATGTGGACGCCAATAAATTTGGCATCTCCATTTTGAACCATGAGGGCAACATACATTCGGAGGGCGACGCCAAAGAACGATTTTCCATCCAAAGTATTTCCAAGGTGCTGTTGTTATCCATGGCTTTTGGCCTGGTAGGGGATAAACTTTGGGAACGGGTGGATGTGGAACCATCAGGGGACCCCTTCAACCATCTATCACTTCTGGAAATGGAAAATGGCATCCCAAGAAATCCGCTGATCAATGCTGGGGCCATAGTTGTTTGTGATGTCTTGATTTCGCACCTAAAAAATCCCAAGCAGGAATTTTTGGATTACGTGCGAGCCATTGCAGGAGACCAAAGCATAAGTTTTGACTTGGAAGTGGCCCAATCCGAACAAGAAACAGGATTCCGCAACCACGCGGCCGCCAACCTCATCAAATCCTTCGGAAATTTGAGCCATAAGGTTTCCGAAGTACTGGATTTCTATTTTCACTCCTGCTCGATCAGTATGAGTTGTGAGCAATTGGTAAAGGTGTTTTACATTTTTATGAACCGGGGCAATTGTCTCCAGAACAAGAATTACTTAAGCCTATCCCAGGTAAAAAGAATCAATGCCCTAATGCTCACCTGTGGTTTTTATGACGAGGCCGGGGAGTTTGCCTTTGAGGTAGGATTACCTGGAAAGAGTGGTGTTGGGGGTGGTATTGTGGCACTTTTGCCCAACCAGTTCTGTGTGGCCACATGGTCGCCCGGGCTCAACGAAAAAGGAAATTCCAAATTGGGTATGCAGGCGTTGGAACAATTGACAACGGCTACTGGCCTATCAATATTTTAATGTTTGGATAAAAAAAAGATACTCATATTAGGGGGCAGCGGGTTTATTGGCAATGCAATTTACAAGGAGCTCTGCAACTATTTCAACACCTTTGGCACTTATTGCCATAGCACTATATATAGTGAAAATGGACAGTTTCTTCGATACGACATGCGGGAGGATGATATTGTAAGGATTGTTGAACAGGTTCAACCGGATTTTATCATTTCGGCACTTAGAGGAGATTTTGGAGCGCAGGTTCAGGCGCATCAACATTTAATGGAGTACTTGATCAAGAACGATGTAAAACTATACTTTATCTCATCGGCCAATGTATTTGATGCATATAGTAAATTTCCCAGCTATGAACATGATAAAACGTTGTCTGAAAGTGTTTACGGGCGTTTAAAAATCAAAATCGAGAACATGATGATGCGGTTACCCAAAAAGAAAGCCGCCATTTTGCGCGTACCCATGGTCTTTGGCAACACTTCACCTCGTATCAAGGAGATAAAAACACTTTTGGAGGGTAACGAACCCATTGAGGTTTTCCCCAATTTAATCATTAATGTGACCAACGATGACCGCCTCACACAGCAAATCCATTATCTCATCAATAGGGATAAAACGGGTATTTATCATTTAGGAAGTGTGGATCTTATCCAACATGAAGAGTTTATCAAAGAAGTCATCAAACAAATGGGTAACTTCCATCCAATTTTAAAGCGGGTGTTCACCACCAACGAAGACCGCTATCTGGCCGCCTTGCCCAAGGATAATAAACTTCCCAAAAATCTACGAATCAAGTATCAGGAGATTATTGACCATCACATCCCGGTTGATTAGCCTTCAATATTGGTTTTGACCTTTGCATTCGAGGTTGGGAATCAGAGTTGTCAGGTTTCAGGTTTCAGGTTTCAGGTTTGAGTTATCAGGTTTCAGTTGTCAGTTATCAGTTGTCAGTTATCAGTTGTCAGTTGTCAGTTATCAGGTTTCAGTTGTCAGTTATTAGTTATTAGTTATTAAGTTTTAATAATCCGAGCCTCTACCAGAAAAAGTTCAAGTTTAGCTTTCCATTTATAATTTGTTGTTATCTTTAATGAGCTACATAACCAGCTAACCACCTTAGAATTTGAACATCAGGAAAATTGTTGCAATTGTATTCATGGGAATTGCCATAGTGTTAGGGGTGCTATACTATTTAAGCATACAGGTTCCAGAGACTTTTGAAGGATATTTTAGAAGGGAGTATTATAGTCAATTTGGTCCTTTGGCCATCAGTATAGAACTTCTGGTAGCCGGCTATTATGTATTTAATAAACATTCCAAGGCCAATTTTAGTCTTGCACTATTTGGGTTTACAGCCATTCTAGATCCCATTTTCAATTTGGCAGGCCTGTTTACAAGTATGGTACCCATTTATGCGATGGTACTCTTTACTGTCTGCGCTTTAGCAGCACTATGGCTAGCATTTACCAATACGTTCGACCTTGGAAAAATTACACTTCTTGGTGCTATTTGGGGGTTTATTCTAGGAAATGCCATTGAATTGTTTTTCAATTACCTCTAGTGATTTTCAATGTAGAGTTTTAGATTTTGAATTCGGTTTCAGAAATCAATTGTCGGAAATCAGATTCCTTTACCCTTTACCCAAAAAATTCAAGTTCAAGTTCAAACTCAGATTCAGTTTTCCTTTGAACATTTCGTGTTTAATATTTAACATTCATCAAGACGAGAATAATACCTAGTAATTATTTTTTTACTTTTAAGCGTGACGCCAGACCTACACCACTTGCCCTATTCCACCCAAGCAAAATAACCTAGCCGTGCATATAAATGTGGAGATTAAAAATTGAGGTATTCAACAGCAGTATAGAACCATGACCAAAGAAGCACTCATCAAATTAGGAGTAGAAAACATTGTCTGCAAAGGAGAAACAGAGCATATTGCAACCGTATTTTCTGCCCACTATGTGGCCCATGCGGGGGATAAAACTTATGAAGGCCATGATTTTCTTTACCGCTGGACAAAGCAGATGCTGACCTCCATTGATAACATTAAAGTCGTAAAAATCAAGATACTCTCCCAAGATGAAAACACCCTTACTTGGCAACGTACCTTAACGGGAGTTCATATAAAGGCCCTACGGAGTATTCCGGCATCCAATAAAAAGATAACTTGGACGGAAATGGTAGTCAGTCGTTTTAAAGATGGTAAAATTGCCGAGGAATGGCTGGTCTCGGAATTGGCCGCAGCATTACTATTGAAACAACCTAAAAAGCCTTAGCGACATCACTAAGTCCTAATTACCATATCAAAATCTGCAGCTGTAGCAATAACTTTCCCAATAATCTCTGGTGCCACAGAATTTTCTTGGGATTTTTCTTGATCTGCAGGCAACCCCATCTGTTCAAAAAATTCCCGAAAACCTTTTGGGCTATGGATGTTGATCCATTTACAGGTTGTATTGCTTCTGTTGCCAAAAGTATGGAGGGTCTTGGGCGGGATGTCCACCGACTCCCCAGCCTTTACATTTTTGATTTCCCCATTGACCATAAACTCCATCTCCCCTTCCAAAATCAAAAAGGACTCCTTATACGAATTATGTAGATGCGGAGGTGGGCCCGGAACATGGGGCGGCGTTTCAGCATACATTAAGTCATAATCCCCTGAGGTGTCATGTACAGTAACCTTATGTCCTAGCACCCATCTAGTGTTCGAATTTTTCATTTTATAAGACATTTGTCTCACAAACATAGGACATACTTTTGAATTTTCAAAAACTTATAAGATATTTGTCTCATGAAAGAAGGGTATATTCAAACAGGTCGAACCAATCAGAAGCAAGAAACTCGGGATAAATTATTAAAAAGTGCTCAGTACTTTCTTAAAAAGGGAATTGCATTTAACTTGGAGGATGTTGCCAAAAAATCGGGCGTTTCACGCGCTACTGTGTACCGATACTACTCCAACATGGAAATTTTGACTACGGAGGCCAGCCTTGACATTACCACACTTAGCTCTGAGGCTATTCTAAAGAACTTTGAGGGCAAAAGCTTGGAAGAAAAAGTGTTCGGAATCCAGGATTATTTCAATACACTGACCCTGGAGAACGAACATGCGTTCCGTAAGTATCTAAGTGCAGTTTTGGTTCCCGATGCCGTTGAGTCGAAAAGAGGGGGGCGCCGGATAAAGACCCTTGAACTTGCCCTCAAAGATGAAGATATTCCATCTGATCAAAAGAAAGATGTAATTAAACTGCTTACTCTTCTGATGGGAATTGAGCCCTTAATTATTACCAAGGATGTAGCTAATTTGAACAATCAAGAATCCACAAGGTTATTGAAATTGGGGGTAGAACTAATTCTTAAAAACTATCTTTCACAAAAAAATAAAAACTAAAAAGTAATTGGATATGGCCACCACACCCGAACATGACCAACGGATGGCAAACATGACCTTCACCTCGGTTTATCCTCATTATTTGTCGAAGGTTGAGAAGAAAGGTCGCAGCCAAGAAGAACTGCACCAGGTAATACGTTGGTTAACGGGTTTCGACGAGGCTACCCTTGAAAAACATATTACAGAAAAATCACTTTCAAAGACTTCTTTGAACAGGCAACAATACACCCCAATGCGTATTTGATCAAGGGTGTCATCTGCGGGTATCGCATTGAGAACATTACTACCCCCCTCACCCAACAGGTACGTTATCTGGACAAATTGGTGGATGAACTGGCCAAAGGTCGTAAGATGGAGAAGATTTTGAGAACCTCCTAGACCGCATTCCAACATCTGCATTTATTCTTTATCTTGTAGAAGGAATTTCCCCCATTTTGATATTACAATTTTAAAGAAGTTAGGTATGAAAACCATAATGGGGAAATTTCTAACCATTCAGCCATTCCTGCTGATTTTTTCCATCATAAGCCTGTCAGCCCAAGAAGAGAGCAAAGCAATTTGGGCGGGACGAATGGTGGATGTGAAAGCATCCAAAATCCTTAAGAATGTCATCATTTTGATTGAAGGGGATAAGATCCAGGATATTGTTTCGATGGATAAAAAAGATAATTTATCAAATGTCATTGATTTATCCGAATACACCGTTTTACCAGGTTTAATCGATTGTCATACCCATTTAACGGACCCTTCATTTGATACCTCTATTGACGTCTACGAACTGCCCATAGCTTCGTATGGTATTTTGGGAGCAACCTACGCCAAAAAAACTTTAGAGGCTGGGTTTACAACAGTTCGCGATGTAGGAGGTGATTTCTATACCGATGTTGCCCTGCGGGATGCCATAAAAAAAGGTTGGGCGGAAGGTCCCCGAATGTATGTAAGCGGTAAAGCATTGACCATCACCGGTGGACATGGCGCTTGGGCGAATTGGATGGCTCCCCACCTTGGACTACGCCATAATCCGGGGAACCCTGTGGACGGACCCGCAGCAATACGCAAAAGAACCCGAACCTTGATGAAAAATGGGGTTGATCTCATAAAAATAAATGCCACTGGGGGTTTTGGTACTGCCAATTCCATTCCGGGTGCAGCCTCGTTTACCATTGAAGAAATGAAAGCTGCCGTTGAGGAGGCAAAAAAACGAGGACTTAAGGTGGCAGCGCATGCCCATGGCGCCGATGGGATTAAAAATGCTGTAAGGGCCGGTGTCAATTCCATAGAGCATGGGACTTTCTTGGACCAGGAATCGATAGATCTAATGAAAGAGAACAAGGTATTTCTTGTAATGGATTTACTTGCTGCCTATGTGGATTTGATCGAGAAGAACGAGGATTATAGCGACAAAGGTTTGAACAAGGGCAACGAAGGAATCTACAGAGATCTTGAAGCCACCTTTTTCAACGCCTATACCCAAGGGGTGCTAATGGCATTTGGAACGGACGCTTCCATTTTTGAACATGGTCGAAATGCCGAACAATTTTCATTAATGCAAAAAGCTGGAATACCCCCTAAAGACATCCTCAAATCGGCTACCCTTCATGCCGCCGCCTTGATAGGGGTAGGGGAAAAGACCGGAAGTATCAAAAAGGGAAAATGGGCCGACATCATTGCTGTAAGAGGGAACCCTTTGGAGGACATTTCGGTTTTGGAAAAAGTAGAATTTGTTATGAAAGCCGGCAAAGTTTATAAATTGCAGTAAGTAAAAGAATTTTAGAACATGACTAAGTTAGACCATGCCCAAATAGAAAATCTACTTCAAGAGCTGGATGGATGGACCTATGCAAACGGAAGTATTCAAAAGTCGTTCATTTTTAAGGATTTCAAAGAGGCTTTTTCTATAATGACCCGAATTGCTTTTGAGGCCGAGCAGCAAAACCACCACCCCAATTGGGAAAATGTGTACAACCAGCTCACCATTAAACTCAACACCCATGATGTTGGTGGTATTACCCAAAACGATTTTGATTTAGCTACCGCCATAGAAGATATTACGTCCAAAGGATAAAGCTTCGGCTTGACTGGGGGGCATTTTTTGCTAAATTTGTCGCTGTCCAAAATCAACAATAAAAATGGGAAGAGCATTTGAGTTTCGGAAAGCACGAAAAATGAAGCGTTGGGCAGCAATGTCCAAAGCTTTTACGCGTATCGGAAAGGATATCGTTATTGCAGTAAAGGAGGGTGGACCCGACCCTGATTCCAATGCCCGTTTGCGTGCCGTGATTCAAAATGCGAAGGCCGCCAATATGCCTAAGGACAATATTGAACGGGCTATAAAACGGGCTTCGGACAAAAGTCAGGGAGACTTTAAAGAGGTGCTTTTTGAAGGCTACGCTCCTCACGGTATCGCAATCTTAATTGAGACCGCAACGGACAACAACACCCGTACGGTGGCCAACATTCGCAGTTATTTCAATAAATGTAATGGCAGTTTGGGTACTTCAGGCTCCGTTGAATTCATGTTTGACCATACGTGCAATTTCACCATAAACGGAGAAGGTTTAGATCCGGAAGAGTTAGAACTGGAATTCATTGATTTTGGAGCCGAAGAAGTCTTTGTAGATGAGGACGGTATCCACATTTATGCCTCATTTGAAAGTTTTGGGGCTATTCAAAAAGAATTGGAATCCCGTGAAATTGAGATTATCTCCTCTGGTTTTGAACGTATCCCTCAAGTGACCAAAGAACTTAGCGAAGATCAAGTGGCCGATGTGGAAAAACTTCTTGAAAAAATTGAAGAAGATGATGACGTGCAGAACGTATACCACGCCATGAAAGAATAGGTAATTCCACAGAGTGGTGTTGTAAAGCGGAATACTATTTCTCGACCAATTCTTAAACCGAAGATTATGCACCGCCTTTTATTCTTATTATTTGCAAGTTATTCAATGGGCCTTGCAGCCCAAGAAATGACTCCAGAAAAACTATATGAGATTATAGAACAGGAGTCGGATACTGTAAAAGTAGTTGGCAACTCCTACCATTTTGTCTTGAATGACGCCATGCTAATATGTGTGTATGACGAAAATGCCAATCGGATGCGTATTATAGCTCCTGTAGTGAAACTTGATGAGATTGGTGAGGACGAAATCTTAAATGCCTTGGTGGCCAATTTTCATTCCGCTTTGGACGTTAAATATGCCCTGAGTGACGAAATTATTTGGTCTGTCTATACGCATCCGCTCCAACAACTTTCTGATGCCCAGGTGGTAGACGCCATTCAACAGGTATACGCAGCTGCCCTAACCTTCGGAAGTTCTTATTCCAGCACCAATTTGGTTTTTCCAGGTAACAAAAAGAAAGTTGAGAAACCTAAGGCCAAACCACTCAACAAGACTTAGTAGCTATATTCCGGAACTTTTCCTTTTACTCCCTTAAAGAAGTCGCGTATCTCACGAAAATCTTTTTGAATATCGTCTGATGGTATAAAGGGTTCCGAAATTTTGATTTCTTTTTTGCCAAAATCGAAAGCTACTAGTACAATGGGCACCCCGGCTTTTTTGGCAATATGATAAAAACCTGTCTTTAGTGCGGAAACTTTTTTTCTGGTACCCTCTGGCGCAAGCGCAAACCGGAATACTTTTCTTTCCCTGAAAATTTCCGCAACACTGTCCACGGTGTTGGAATTCTTGGTACGGTCTATGGGGGCACCACCTGTCCATCTGAAGAACCAGCCGAAAGGAGGTTTAAAGAGACTTTTTTTTCCGATATAGTTGATTTCCCTGTTGAGTACTTTTCGTATCAATAGTCCTAAAAAGAAATCCAGCCAATGGGTATGGGGCACAACAGCCACCACACACTTATCCACATCGGGAAACTCGCCAACAAGCTTCCATCTCAGAACTTTGAAATATAGAAACTTGGCCAGTCGGTGCATAATATTTGGTGAAATTATAGGGGCGAAGAAATTAATCAGATTCTTCGGTAGATCTCTTGCAGTCTTTCAGGGGTCATTATCTTTCTCCAATCTTTTCCCAAGGCATTCTCCCATAGTGCTTCCATTCCTAAGGAGACCCCAACCATCGTATCAAAATCACTTTGCGCAAGGTTGGCACAAATCCCCTTTGGCATTTGGATACCATGCTTTTCCATCATCCGCTTGAAAAGAGTCACCCCCTCCGGATAAAACTCCCCCAAGTGTTGAAAAACCAAACAGTTTCCAATGCCATGTTTTATGCCAAGCAAGTAACCCAGTCCATAGCTCATGGCATGGGCAATCCCAACTTGGGAGTAAGCAATGCTCATTCCTCCATGCCATGAAGCCATCATCAATTTATCCCTAGATTCTTCCTCCGATAAATCTCCTAAAAAGACTTCTTCACAGAGTTCAAGAGCTTTTTCGCCATAACTTTGGCTAAAAGCATTTAGATAGGTTCCATTGAGTGACTCTATACAATGAATAAAACAGTCCATTCCCGTGTAAAACCACTGTTCTTTTGGTACGGTAACAGTCAAATCGGGATCTAGCAGAACTTGGTCAAAAGGTGTGAAATCCGAATTGATACCTAGTTTTTTCTCAGGACCCAGCAACACGGTAGTTCTGGAAACCTCAGCTCCAGTACCGCTAATGGTAGGGATTCCCACATGGTAGATAGAAGGTTTGTGCACCAAATCCCAACCTTGATAATCCTTAGCTTGACCTTTATTGTTCAACAGAATGGAAACAGCCTTGGCAAGATCTAAAAGCGTCCCTCCACCAATACCTATAATACCAGAAGGAAGCTCTTCATAGTTTTGTTTAATTCGTTGTACCAGGGCATCTACCTGCTCGGTCTTAGGTTCTTCATCAGCTGATATAAAAATCAACTCATCATTGAACATCAACGGAATCCTATGGGTTAAACCATTTCCTTCAAAAAAGTCATCTACCAAAAAAATAAAGGGGGCATCCATGCTTTTTCTTTTGGCCAATAAAATTTCGCCAAGTTGCGAGAAACTATTTCTGCCAAAAACAACCCTGGGAACCATAGGGAAATTACGGTACGCGGTGCTTTTGCTCGATATGGTTTCTTTCTTCTCCAAATTGAATTCCGAATTCATTAGTTATCCAGGTACTTAAGGACATCTTTTAAGGTGCCCAATTTTAGGTGATTGTTCACCTTTTCATCTTCCTCGTTGACCATTTCGTGCGCCCAAGTAGTATGAAAAGGCACATGAATCGCTTTGGCTCCAATGTTTAGAATGGGCAGCACGTCAGATTTCAAGGAATTACCTATCATAAGAAACTCATCAACATGTATTTCCAAATGTTCCAATAGATTCCTGTAATTGCTCTCCTTTTTGTCGCTCAACACCTCCACATGGTGGAAATACTTGGAAATGCCGGATTTTTCCAATTTCCGTTCCTGATCCAACAGGTCCCCTTTGGTCAGTACAATTAAACGATATTTATTTTCCAGTTTTGACAGTACCTCCTCTACCCCGTCCAACAGTTCCACGGGATGGGAAATCATCTTTTTCCCAAGGGCAATAATCTCCAGAATGGTTTCTTGCGGGATTTTGTTGTTGGACAAGTCCAATGCAGATTCTATCATGGAAAGAACAAATCCCTTTATACCGTATCCATAGGTTTCCAGGTTTTGCATTTCCATTTTGAAAAGCTCTTGGTCCACCTTATTCTTGGTCTCGTAACCTTCCAGGAGCTCAGCAAAACGCTCCTCGGTCTCCCTAAAATAGGTTTCATTGACCCAAAGGGTATCATCTGCGTCAAAACCAATAACTTTTATGTCCTTATAATCTATATCCATGCTTTTTTGGCGCGTTCTAGGTCTTCGGGGGTATCAATTTCAATGCCGGTCACGTGGGTTTCCACCATCTTTATTTTTTTTCCATATTCAAGAAACCGTATAGCTTCAATTTTTTCTTTGGCTTCCAAAGGAAGCATAGGTAAGCGTTGAAAATCCAACAGGGCCCTTTTTCGAAAGGCGTAAATTCCCTTGTGTTTGTAATATACGGCTTCTACATTCTCATCTCGTGGATAGGGAATCGGAGATCGAGAAAAATAGAGTGCAAAATCCTGATTATCCACGATTACCTTTACCGTGTTGGGGTTTGAAATCTCATCCCAATCCGTAATTGGTGTCATAAGGGAAGCTAGGTCTATTTCTGATTCCGTATCATTTTTAAATACATGGATCACTTTTGTTAAGCTCTCCTTGTCGATGAATGGTTCGTCTCCCTGAACATTGATTACAATATCGACATCCATATCCTCAACTGCCTCCGCAATCCGGTCACTTCCGCTTTCATGTTCTCTTTTACTTCGAAGCGCCTTTCCACCAATCCCCGTTATCACATCAAAAATCACTTCACTATCGGTGACCACATAGACCTCATCAAATAATCCAGTTTGAACGGCTGCCTCATAAGTTCGGATTATTACTGGTTTTCCCTTAAGATCTTGCATGAGCTTAGCAGGAAATCTAGAGGCTTGGTACCTCGCCGGTATCATTGAAATTATCTTCACTTGATCGGTTTGTTCTGTTTATTCCGTTACTTCTTGGGACGCAACTTACGATATATCCTGAAAATGACGAACAAAATAATAATCACTAAAATGGCTGCGATGGGTGGCACCAAAATTGAAGCAGTGGACACTGCCACGGCAGTTCCGGTTTCTATGGTTGATACCACAGGGTTCGCCACTCCTCCCGTTGTGGTCGATGAGGTTAGTCTTCCAGCAGCATTGGCTCCTTTAATAGCGGTAGCGGTTCCCCCTCCAGCTATAATTGCCAAGGACCAGGTAACTACTGGATCAAGGTTGGCCACAGTAGACACCATAACTGCAGTGCCAGCTATAGCGGCCAAGGGAACGGCCAAACTATCCAAGGCATTATCCACCCATGGAATGAAATAGGCGAAAATCTCTGCAAAGGTCGCTACACCAAGTGTAATCAGTGCGGCCAAGCTGCCAATCCACTGCCAGTTTTCATTTAGTTCCCAGACTCCCAAATATGCAGCTAAACTAAGTGCAAACAGAGGAAGAAATACTCTAAACCCTACTGAAGCAGCCAATCCTATGCCTAAAAAAATGCTGATTATGGTATCTGGTGTCATGCCCATGCTTGTGACTAAAATAGGGTATTCCTAGTCAAGAAAAAAATCGTCCTTAAATCCAATGAGATACAATCTTTCCTTAGCCCTTGTGAGCGCCGTATATAGCCATCTAAGGTAGTCCTTGTCCACACCGTTCGGGAGATAGGGTTGCTCCACAAAAACGTTTTCCCATTGCCCTCCTTGTGATTTATGGCAGGTAATGGCATAGGAAAACTTCACTTGGAGCGCATTGAAATATCGGTTGTTCTTTACTCCAAGGAATCTCTTGTAGTTTGACTTTTCATGTGCATAGTCCTTCTGAACCTCTTGGTACAGTCTATTGCCATCTTCATAGGAAAGGGAGGGGGTTTCCGCTTTTATGGTATCCAACAATAGCACGGTCTCAAAAGGCTTCTGATTGGGATAATCCACCATTTTTACTTTTACTTCTGCAAACGAGAAACCATAAAGTTCCTTAATGGAGAACAATTCCAATATCTCAATGATATCGCCATTGGCAATAAATCCAGCTTCAGAATTGGGACGTAGCCAAAAATAGTTGTTCTTTACTACCATCATATAGTCCCCTACTGCAATTTCGTTATCCAAGAAAAGTATGCGCTCCCTAATATTTTGATTGTATAGATTGGCTCTTTTATTGGACCTTACTATAATGGCGGTTTCCTCCTTTCCATTCTGATGGTAGGAGGAATCAATAGCTTCTTGAATTTCAGAACCGTCCATCAACCTTACAATATCCTTGAATGCCCCAAGTTCAAACTTAAACCCTTCATAAAAGTGGGATTGAAGCTGCTCTCTTAAATTGGTCGCGTTATGAAGAATCCCCGAATCTTTTGTCTGACGCATTACCTCATCCAACTCCAAAAATTGGACATCCTTATCGTAATTCAAAGAAAGGCGGTCCTCCTCCAAGGCTGGGCTCAACTCCAGCTTTACTGGTGGCAACTGGGCCGTATCGCCAATCAACATGAGCTTACAGTTATGACCAGAGTACACGTAATACATTAAATCATCAAGTAGGGATCCATTTTCAAACAGTTTAGAGTCTGCCGGGATATCCGGAATCATGGAAGCCTCGTCTACAATGAATAGGGTATTTCTATGCTTGTTGGGAGCCAAAACAAATTGAATTCCCCCACCCGTTTGTTTTTTAGGAAAGTAGATTTTCTTGTGTATTGTGAATGCCTTATCCCCTGAATAGACAGACATTACCTTGGCTGCCCTTCCTGTTGGGGCCATAAGTACTGCGCTCATTTTTACCTTCCATAGACTACTCACTATTGTTCCCACGATGGTGGTCTTGCCCGTGCCCGCAAACCCCTTTAAAAGAAAAACCTGATTCCCCTTTTTATCCAAAACAAACTGAGATAAATTATCTAAGGCCTGCGCCTGTTTCAGGGTAGGCTCATATGGAAATTTCTGTTTGAGAATTTCTAAAAATCCGGAGGGTTTTGGGTCAGTCATAGGCTACTTTGGGCGTCATGGATTTTTAAAGCAAAAAGTTTCGTGATTAAAAAAAAATTGTAGATTTGTCAGTAACCGCTAAATTAACTAAGAAAGACAATATTCGTATGTTAAACTTAATTCTTATCGTAGTAGTAATTTGCCTAGTGACCGTAGGCCTAGTTTTCTTGATTGACCGTTTTTTGCCTCAAAAGATCAAGCCAGTTCTTGTGCTAGTCTTTGGTCTTCTGAGTATTTTCTTAGGATATAAAATTTATCAGTCCATCAACGCGCCTATCGAGTTTAAAAAGGTACGGAAGGAAAGATTCTCCCAAGTTATTGCAAAGTTAAAAGACATCAGGGATTCCCAAGAAGCCTATAAAACGGTTAATGGAAGATTTGCCAAGGATTTCAATAGCCTTATCCAATTTGTAGATACCGGAAGCTACACCATTACGCAACAAAGGGATTCTTCCTTCATGCGTTTTGATAAGGCCTATCAAATTGACCTTCAAAAAGATACTATAATCATTGATACCCTAGGATTCATTAAAGTGAAGGATTCATTGTTCAAAAACGATGACCGTTACAAATCAATGATGGAGGTACCTTATGCCCAAGGCGGCGAGAAGTTTGAAATGAAATCGGATATCATTGACAAACAAGGGTACAAGGCCCCAGTTTTTGAAGCTAAAATAAAAAAGGATGTTGTGCTTTACGATCAGCCAACTGACCTAAGAGCAAGGGAGAATGCCCATCAGAGTGTTGAGGAAGTAAATGGTACAGAGATTAAAGTTGGTTCACTTACCGATGTAAGTACCAACGGAAACTGGCCTCCAATCTATGACAGAAAAAATCAATAAGACTCAGGAACCCGGTTCCCAAGATAATTTTAAGAAACTGTCCATTCAAGTTGGTTTGAATGGACTTTCTTTTTGTGTGCTCGATACTATTTCAAAAGAAATAGTTGCCTTTGAAAAAGTTATCTTCAAAACATCTTCCACTCCTTATCTGCTGCTGAAGGAGCTTAAAAGCATTCTCAATAAAAACAGCACTGTTGGAACCTCTTTTTCCGAAGTAGTGGTCATACACAAAAGCGGACTTTTCAGTTTGGTCCCAAAAACGCTTTTTAAAAAAGATGAATTGCCCAACTACTTGAAGTTCAACGCCAAAATCATGGCGACGGATCATATCACTTACGATGAGATTCCGCATCAGGATATAATAAATGTTTATGTTCCTTTTGCCAACGTGAACAACCACATTTTTGATCTTTTTGGGGAATTTGAGTTTAAACATAGCGGTACCGTATTGATTTCTACCCTTATGAACCAAAATCGCATGGCGGCCCAACCTTCCTGTTATGTTCAGGTTTCATCAAAGGAAATGGAGCTTGTGGTGATTTCGGATAAGAAGCTGTTGTTTTATAACCATTTTGAGTATAAGACCAAGGAAGACTTTCTCTACTATGTGCTCTTTAGTCTAGAGCAGCTGCAAATGAATTTGGAAGAAATTCAACTCAAACTTTTTGGACTCGTCGAGGAAGGAGATGATTTGTTTAATCTGTGCTATACCTATATCAGAAACGTTTCGGTTTTCGTACCCGTTGATTCTTCCTACCCTCTGGATCAGCTGGAAAGCCAGACCATTGATTTTACCTCCATAAACAAACTGTAATGCGCATCATTTCAGGCAAGTTTAAGGGAAAAAGAATCAGTGCCCCAAAAAAACTCCCGGTTAGACCTACCACTGATATGGCCAAAGAAGGCCTTTTCAACATTCTGAACAACAGGTTTTACCTGGATGACCTCAAAGTTCTGGATCTATTTGCCGGTACGGGGAATATAAGCTTTGAATTTGCCTCTAGAGGTTGTAATGAACTAACCGCCGTTGACGGGTTTCCCGGGTGTGTGCAGTTTATCGCGAAGGTGGCCAAAGAGTTGGATTCTCCTATGACCGCAGTCAAATCAGATGTATTCAAGTTTTTGGAACGAACTACAGATAAGTTCAATCTCATTTTTGCCGATCCACCATACAGTTTTGAAGATTCCAAATTTGAAACCCTTGTAAATATGGTGTTTGCCAATAAACATCTGCTGGAAGATGGGTTGCTTGTAGTGGAGCATTCCAGTTTAACTGACTTGTCCCAACATCCTTGTTTTTCTGAAAGCAGAAAATACGGGGGCAGCGTTTTTAGTTTTTTTGAAGCTGAAACGGGCCAGGAAATATAAAAAGCAGGCCATAAGCCGGATTCTGTCTTGCCTTATCATTTATCTAGGCTCCAGGTTACCTTGGAGCTCAAACCGCCTACCCTCCGGTTTGGGCGTGCAGCCCTCGAACACCGGTTTACATGACGTTTCACCGCATAGAGTTTACCTGATTTCACTACAGCCGAACTGTACTTGCTTTCTGTTGCACTAGTCCTCGTTTTTCAACGGACGGGTGTTACCCGCTATGCCGCACTTTGGTGTCCGGACTTTCCTCTTCAATTTCAGTTGCCCAAAATTGCAGCGATAAGGTGGCCTGCTGGCGGCAAAGGTAACCCAATTGTTAATAAAAAAAAGGGCTTAGTAGCTTGCTGAAGCTACTTTGCCCAATCCTATTTTTATATTTGTATTAATCAATTTTTCCCGATTTGGAACCTTTCATTGTATCAGCCCGGAAATATAGACCCCAAACGTTCAAGGACGTTGTGGGTCAGGAGGCTATTACAAACACCTTGCTCAATGCGATTGACAACAACCATTTGGCCCAGGCTCTTTTGTTCTGTGGTCCCAGAGGTGTTGGAAAGACCACTTGTGCTCGAATTTTGGCCAAACAGATTAATCAAGATGGAACAGAGCGGGAAGATGAGGATTTTGCTTTCAACATTTTTGAGTTGGATGCAGCTTCCAATAACTCAGTTGATGATATAAGGAGTCTAATTGATCAAGTTCGCATTCCGCCCCAAGTGGGCAAATACAAGGTCTATATCATTGATGAGGTGCACATGCTCTCCCAATCGGCCTTCAATGCCTTTCTTAAAACCTTGGAAGAGCCTCCGAAACATGCCATTTTTATTTTGGCCACCACGGAAAAGCACAAGATTATACCCACTATCCTGTCTCGATGTCAAATTTTTGACTTTAAGCGGATTACCGTGAGGGATGCTGCCGAATATTTAAAATATATTGCTCAGGAACAGGGCATTGATGCCGAAGAAAGCGCCCTTCACATTATTGCACAAAAAGCTGATGGTGCTATGCGCGATGCGCTTTCCATTTTTGACCGTGTAGTAAGTTTTTCCGGAAAAACACTTACCAGAAAGGCGGTAACGGAAAATTTGAATGTGCTGGATTACGACACGTATTTCAGCGCAACGGATATGATTCTTGAGAACAAGATCCCTGAATTACTCTTGCTTTTTAATGACACACTTGCTCTTGGGTTTGATGGACATCATTTCATTACAGGTTTGGCCTCCCATTTTAGGGATCTTATGGTATGTCAGCATCCTGATACCCATACACTACTGGAGGTTGGCGAAGATGTAAAACAGCATTATAAAGAGCAGGCCGCTAAGGCAAACAAAGGTTTTTTATTGAAAGCACTGGAAATTGCAAACACTTGCGATTTAAGCTATAAGAGCAGCAAAAATCAGCGCCTGTTGGTTGAGCTTGCTCTAATGAAATTGGCCTCCATCACCTTTGATGGAGAAAAAAAAAACCTTGATTTCATAATTCCCGCCTCTTTTTTCAAGGTAACAGAAGAGCGGTTAGATGTGGCATCTACTCCTCAAAAGGAAACCAATACAGAAGAACCTGCTCCGATTCCCGCAGAAGGGGTAGAAGAACAATCAGTAATAGAACAACAAAGTGCTATTGCTCCCACAAAACCGAAAATAGATTTAAAATCTTCCGGTAAAAGGGTTTCTGGGCTTTCGCTAAGCAGCATTAAGGCCAAAAAGTATCATGAAAGTATAAAGTCCCCAGTTGTGGACCAGCAAGATTTGCCAACTACTCTATTTACCCAAGAGGACATGCAAATGCATTGGAACGATTTTGTCCAACTCTTGGAAGATCAAGGTAGAAAAATACTTGCCAGCAACCTGCAAGCAGACGTTCCCAAACTTAGGGACGATTATACCATTTGGATCGAGCTGCCCAACAGTACCATGAAAAAGGAAATTGAAAGGGAGCAAAGTTTAATGCTGGATTATCTTAAACAAAAATTGGACAACTACTCCATTACCCTGCAAATTTCCGTGAACGAAGAAGTCGCCAAAAAATTTGCGTTCACTCCAGAGGAAAAATATCAAAAGTTGCGGGAAAAAAATCCGGCTATTGATATGCTAAGGAAAGAATTTGATTTA
Organism: Flagellimonas flava; assembly: GCF_900129665.1. GTDB lineage: Bacteria > Bacteroidota > Bacteroidia > Flavobacteriales > Flavobacteriaceae > Flagellimonas > Flagellimonas flava. Next base: position 97,020 of record NZ_FQWL01000006.1, on the reverse strand, counting down.
GACTTTTGATTTTTTTACATACCAAGACCGAAGCATAAAAATAAGCATTGCCAAGGCCGAGATACCAAGCCCCATTGCTTCCCTGCCTTCTTCTATATTTTTAATATCTCCTTCACCTATGGCAAGGCCTTCGAAAGATTCTGGCCAGACCTGAACCATCTTAAATACAAAGAAAAGGAACAAGAGAAACGCCCATTGGGTTCTTAATTTACCAAAGACAAAAAGAATGGACGCCAGTAGGGCCACGCCATAGTATGCATACCATCGCATTGCATCAGGATCATTGTGTTGCACCAGGGTTGAGTACAAAAAAAGGAGGGCAAACAAACCCCCTAGGATTTTAAAAAATAAGTTCAAGATATTGAGGATTTAAGGTTTTGTCGCGTTCAATTTTTATGCAATTTCAAAGCGAGAACCAAAGATAGCTATACCAGTTTATTTTATCCATTTTGAACAGATTACTTCTATCTTTGCCTCCAAACTTATAAACGCAATTTCGAAATGCTAGGCCTAAAACTACCAACTGATCCAAGGTGGGTCAATATCGTTGAGAAAAACATTGAAGAAATTCTGACCGATCATGCCTATTGCGAACAAAAGGCCGCAAGCACTGCTATTTCACTGATTATTGGATTTCCTGAAAAATCGGAGTTGGTAAAAGAAATGACTGCCTTGGCCAGAGAGGAAATGGGACATTTTAATATGGTTCATGATAAAATTTTGAAACGAGGCTGGGTTTTGGGTCGTGAACGTAAGGATGAATATGTCATTGAGCTCATGAAATTTTTTCCAAAAGGCGGAAGTAGACAGACACATTTGGTGCACAAGCTACTATATGCCGCATTGATTGAAGCCCGAAGTTGCGAACGTTTCAGATTACTTTCCGAAGAAATAAACGATGAAGAACTTTCCGAATTTTATCGTAGCCTCATGGTGAGCGAAGCCAACCATTATACAATGTTCCTAAAATTTGCCCGAAAATATGGTGATAAGGAAGAAGTGGATAAAAAATGGCTACAACTTTTGGAATATGAGGCAGAGCTAATGAAAAATCTAGGGAAAAAGGAGACCATGCATGGCTAGCTCTGCTCGTGATACAAGGTTTTGATCATCCCATCTGCCAAGCCTATTTTAGGGACATGAATTTTCTTGGCGCCACTCCATTTTGCGGCAGATAAAAATATTTTTGCAGCTGGAATAATCACATCGGCCCTGTCCTGGTTTAAACCCAATTCTGAAATACGGTCTTCGTACTCCATACTATTCAGGAAGTGGTATTGTGCATTCAACCAGATAAAGGACAGTGGTTGGCCCACTTTTCTTCCCGACATCTTGTGCAGCTTGTTAATGTTGCCTCCTGACCCAATAATCTCAACCTTTGCTCCTTCCCCAAGATGCTCTTTAATCCATTCTTCCACGAGCTGCCACATCTCAGCTTTAACCAAATTATTTAAAATCCTCACAGTTCCTATCTTAAAGGACTTGGAAGACTTGGGTTCTCCTTGGGAAAAAACTGTGAATTCTGTACTTCCCCCTCCAACATCAACGTACAGATACGAACGGTCCTTCTTAATTAGGTCTTTTAAATCTGTTGAAGCGATTATGGTAGCCTCTCGTTTACCATCAATGATTTCTATTCCTATTCCGGCTTCTTTCTGCACCCTGTCCACCACTTCCTTACCATTTTCCGACTCACGCAATGCTGATGTAGCCACCGCCATGTATTTCTCTACGCCGTAGACTTGCATGAGCAAATCAAAGGAGCACATGGTTTTCACTAATCGATTTAGGTTGTTTTCTGAAACCTTGCCAAGCGTAAATGCATCCTCCCCCAATCTAACAGGAACTCTAATTAGGGCACTTTTTTTGAACGTTGTGGGTTTATCCTCCTGCTCTATAACATTGTTAACCAAGAGACGAACGGCATTCGACCCAATGTCAATAGCGGCGAATTTTCGAATTACCAAAGGTGTAGCTTTAGGATTCCAGTTTGTCTTTGTAGTAATCGTAGAGGGCAAACTGAGATCGTATTTCAGTCTCGCCTTCATCATTTACGCGATAGGCATTATCCTGCTTTTCTGAGAAAACACGGGCTTTCTGATTATCCTCCCATGAAATATTGAAGGTATCCAACAATTCTTGTTTTATATCCGGATCATAAATTGGACAACCGACCTCAACTCTAAAATCCAGGTTACGGGTCATCCAGTCTGCCGAAGAAATGTAAATTTTCGGGTTGCCGTTATTTCCAAAAATAAAAAGCCTTGGGTGCTCTAAAAACTTGTCCACCACGCTTATGGCCTCTATATTATCACTCATCTCCGGAACTCCCGGCACCAAACAACATACCCCTCTAATTATCAATTGGATTTTTACCCCTGCCCTACTGGCTTCGTACAATTTGTCTACCATCTTGTAGGAGGTAAAACTATTCATCTTAATTTTTATATATGCCTCGCCACCAGCCTGTGCGTTCTCAATTTCATTGTCAATCAGCTTTATAAATGTGGACTTGGTATAGTGCGGGGATACCACTAGGTGCTTGTACTTATGAATTTTATAGTTGGTTTCGAAAAAGTCGAACACTTTCCCCATTTCCTTTAATATACCATCGTGGGCGGTAAACAAGGTATAATCTGTATAGATTTTGGCCGTAGATTCATTAAAATTCCCCGTGCTGATAAAACCATATCTCCTAATACCTTCTTGTTCTTCACGTTCCACGAGACAAATCTTACTGTGAACCTTTAGACCTGGTACACCAAAAATTAGTTTAACCCCCTCAGCCTGAAGCTGATTGGCATATTGGATATTAGCTTGTTCATCAAAGCGGGCCTGAAGCTCAATCTGCACTGTCACCTGTTTCCCATTTTTGACAGCGTTGATCAATGCAGAGGCAATCTGACTGTCATTGGCCAAACGATATACTGTAATTTTGATGGCCCTTACCTTGGGGTCCAAAGCAACCTCCCTAAGAAATTTGGTGACGTAAGCGAAAGTGTGGTAAGGAGTATAGATCATATAGTCCTTTTGGGCAATCATCTCCAACAAACTTCCTTCCATACTAAATCCATTTACAGGAAGTGGCTCTATTTTTTTATACATCAAATCCTGCCTGCCCAAGCTAGGGAACCCCATATAATCCCTTCTGTTGTGGTACCTTCCACCTGGAATTACACTGTCGGTATCCACGATGTTCATTTTCTCTTTTAAAAATTGGAGCGTATCCTTGTCTATACTTTTATCATACACGAAACGGACCGGGTCACTGATTTTTCTGTGCTCAACACTCGAGGAAATCTTTTCGATAAAACTTTTGGTCAAATCATTATCGATATCTAGTTCCGCGTCCCGTGTAATTTTAATCATGTGGGCCGAAATGGATTCAAACTCAAACATGGTGAAAACACTGTCCAGGCAAAATCGAATTAAATCGTCCAGGATAATGATGAAGTTCTTGTCCCCTTCTTTCGGCAAGACAATAAAGCGGTCTATCCCCTTTGGTATTTCAATAAGTGCATATCTGTTTCGTCCATAGGTACCATTGGACTCGTCGCCTTTCATTACCATTTTAACCGCCAGATACGCTGCTGTATCCTTTAGAAGAGGAAACTCTGTAAGGTCATTCAAAATAATGGTCATGAGCTCTTGGTTGACCTCTTTGAAGAAATATTCATGAATGAACTCCGCCTGACTCTCACTCACCTCATTTTCATTGATGATGAATATATTTTCCTTCTTCAGCTCTTCCTCAATGCTGTTTAATATCTCCAAGCTACGTGCCTGCTGGGCAATCACTATTTTGGTGATTTCCTCCAATAGATCCTTCGCTTTCTCTCCGCCCAAAACACTTTTCCCTGTCTTTCCAGCGTCAACAATGCGTTTAACCGTAGCGTATCTAACCTTAAAAAACTCATCGAGATTGTTACTGAAAATTCCCAAAAACCGTAACCTATCAATTAATGGTACTTTTTGATCGGCACTTTCTTGAAGTACCCTAGCATTGAAATGTAACCAACTAATCTCTCGATTTACGTATTCGTTTTTTACTTTAATCATTTAGTTTTAAGGTGTTTTGGAAAAATCACGGTTTCAGAACTTCCCTTGGCTATTTTTGCCCATTGCCGCACATCAAATTTGATATGCACAAGCCCGGAGGTGGGAACATTGTCAATATACTGATCTCCCCAAGTATTTGCAAGCGTTGTAAAGGCATAGTTATGTCCGAACAACATAATGGTTTCTAAATTGTCATCAAGGTCTTTTACGAATTCCCTAACGCTATTGCCTGAAAAATCATAGAGTTTCTCGCTAATTAAAAAATTATCCAAATTGAATCCCAAGTTTCTCGTAAAAATCATGCTGGTATGGAGCGCTCTGTTGGCGGAGCTCGAAAAACAATGATCGAGATGTATCGCTTTTTGTGCGAATGCCTTTGATACCAGATGCGCATCGTTGATACCTCTTTGCTTAAGAGGTCTATCCTTGTCCGAAACATCATATTCCCATGAGGATTTTCCATGCCTAACCAAAATAATCTGTTTCATGTTCTAGATTTTAAGGAGCCAGTCGTTCTATTTTCCAGTTAAAATCGGATTGCAATGTATAGCGTATCCTATCGTGTAATCGGTTTGGACGTCCTTGCCAAAACTCAATGGATGAAGGCCTTACTAGATAACCTCCCCAATGTTTTGGTCTGGTTATTGTTTTGCCTTCCGATTCTTTCTCCAACTCCTTGAGTTTGGTTTCCAACACCTCCCGAGAGCTTATCACCTCGCTTTGATCGGACACCACCGCACCCAATTGACTTCCCAGGGGTCTGGATTCAAAGTACCCGTCAGAAAGATTTTCGGCCACTTTCTCCGCTTTGCCCTTTATAATTATTTGTCGTTCCAAATTGGCCCAAAAAAAGGATAAACAGACAGCTGGGTTCTTTTCAATGGCCTTGCCCTTTTCGCTTAAATAGTTCGTATAGAAAATGAAGCCTTCGTAGGTATACTTTTTCATCAACACCACACGATTCTTGGGGAAGCCATCGGACCCCAACGTGGAAATGGTCATTGCGTTGGGTTCATCCGGGCCACCAGATGCCTCCACTTCGTAGAACCATTTTTGAAATTGTTCCAAAGGGTTGGCTTTTATGGCGCCTTCTATGAGGGAACTCTTTTCGTATGACTTTCGATAATCGCTTAAATCTTCTTGCATAACCTAGTGTCGGATACACAAATTTCAGTAAAAGAAGGGAGATTAAAAAGGAGGGGGTCTATTGTTTGCGCTTAAATCTCAAAAGATTTGCCATCGTCTGCCAGCTCCACATCCGGAAAGACCTCCATAGCTTCTTCTTTGAAAAGTTCTATGCTCTTATATCGTGTGGAGTAATGCCCCAAAATTAGGCTTCCGACTTCTGCCTTTTTGGCTATACTGGCAGCTTGTTTGGCCGTGGCATGTTTCGTTTTCTTACATAATTTGGATTCAGATTCCAAAAACGTTGACTCATGGTAAAGCACGTCCACTTTGGATATTAAGGGCAATATGGTTTCATTGTAGGCAGTGTCGCTGCAAAAGGCATAACTTTTAGGAGTGGGTGGATTATGTGTTAAGTCCACATTGTCAATTTCATCTCCATTTTCCAGTAGTCCATTTGCTCCATTTTTGATATTGTTAAACTGACTTCGGTCGATTTTATGCCTAGTTACCGCGGTAATGTCCAGTTTTCGAGGAGCAGGTTTTTCTTTAAACAAAAAACCATTGGTATACACCCTATGATCCAAGGGGATTGTATGCACACTTATCACATCATCCTCCAAAAGCAATTGTGAGCTTTTTGATTCAAGTTCGTGAAAAATCAAAGGATAATTTGTCCATGAATCCCCTAATTTAAGCAGCAAGGTCACGGCCTCCTTTATACCCTTGGGCCCGTAAATATGCAGTTCGTTTTCCCTGCCCAAGAGCCTAAAAGTGGATATGAGTCCAGGAAGTCCAAAAAAGTGATCCCCATGTAAATGGGAGATAAAAATATGCTTGATTCGTGAAAATTTGACCTTATACTTTCGAAGCTGTACCTGCGTACCTTCCCCACAGTCTATTAAAAACAAATGATTCCGAATTTCAAGAACCTGCGAAGTCGGATTGGTAAATGTTCTTGGAGTGGCCGAATAACAGCCCAATATAGTTAGTCTCATCAAGCTTGGGTAAAGGGTGAGAGGTTTTGCCTGAGGGGTTTGAAATCCAAGGCATTCAAGAACAAACAGACATTTCCAAATCCGGCTATTTTCAATTTAACACCCAATACTTCTTAATTTAAAATTTAGATACCAAGATCTCGCTCAATTTCCTCCATTTCTATAATGTCCTTAGCTTCTTGAAGGGTGGGAACCAAGCTGATTTCCTCAGGTACCTCATCATAAGAGACCTTGTTGGACACAAGGACAAAAGACTTACCTGAAGCCCTATGCGTTCTGGAAATATCCAAAAACTCCAACACATTTCCCGCAGTCAACTTTCCAAAAGAAAAGAGATTCACAATTATGTTATCGTGTTTTATTTTCGGGTATCCTTTTTTCAAATTTTCCAAGAAAGTTGGGAGGGTCGTCTTTTCCTGGAAAACAGTGGTTGTAGTTCCTTCCTTATCGAAAATCATGATATTATTTTTTTGCCGCCAACAGATAAATCACTGCCATACGGATGGCTACTCCATTCTCAACTTGCCCTAAGATAATGGATTGATTGGAATCTGCAACGTCACTTGTGATTTCCACACCCCTGTTAATGGGGCCTGGGTGCATTATCACAATCTGTTTATCTAAACTGTCCAGGAGCTTTTTGTTTACTCCAAATTGCTGGGCATACTCTCTGGTAGAAGGAAAATAACTGATATCCATACGTTCATTCTGAACTCGAAGCATATTGGCCACATCACACCATTCCAAAGCCCTTTTCAAGTTGGTTTCCACTGATACGCCAAGGGATTCAATATGTTTGGGAATCAAAGTTTTGGGGCCGCAGACCTTTACGTTTGCTCCTTGCAGCTTTAATGCAAAAATATTGGAGAGTGCCACTCTTGAGTGCAAAATATCTCCCACTATCACCACATTTTTACCCCCAACATCACCCAATTTCTCACGAATTGAATACGAATCCAATAAAGCCTGTGTTGGGTGCTCATGGGCACCATCCCCTGCATTGATAATTGAAGCATTTACGTGTCTTGAAAGAAATATACCAGCACCAGGATTGGGATGGCGCATCACCACCATATCCACCTTCATGGAAAGGATATTATTGACGGTATCTATTAGGGTCTCACCCTTTTTCACCGAGGATTGGGAAGCCGAAAAGTTGATAACATCAGCGGACAGGCGTTTTTCAGCCAGTTCAAAGGACAATTTTGTGCGGGTACTGTTCTCAAAAAAGATGTTGGCTATTGTGGTATCCCTTAGTGTAGGGACCTTTTTAATGGACCTATTGATAACTTCCTTAAAGTGGTCCGCAGTTTCAAAAATGAGCTCAATATCCTTTTTGTTTAGATATTTAATGCCCAGTAAGTGGTCTACACTTAATTCGCTCATTTCTATTATTTATTTACCAAATACACAATGTCCTTTCCGTCGTTCTCCTCCCACATCACCTTTACTTTTTCCTCATTAATAGCATCCACTTGTCTACCCCGATAGTTGGGTTGAATGGGGAGATGTCTGCTAAACCTGCGGTCAATAAGGGTTAGCAGCTCTATATCCGAAGGTCTCCCAAAAGATTGAATCGCCGTCAATGCCGCCCTAATACTTCTTCCAGTATATAAGACATCATCAATAAAAACCACATTTTTATCTTCCACCAAAAAGTCAATCTTGGTGGTATTGGCTTTTAGTGTCTTATCCACTCTTCCAAAGTCGTCTCGGTAAAAGGTGATGTCCAAAGATCCCAATTCAATGTTTTTCACTTTGTACTCCTCCTGAAGGATCTTGGCCAAGCGTTCCGCCAAGAAAATACCTCTGGGTTGAATTCCAATGAGGGCGGTATTACTAAAGTCAAGATGATTTTCGAGAAGTTGACAAGCTAAACGGTGCAGGATGATGTTAATTTCTTTGGAGGTAAGAAGTACTTTTTGACTCATTTGCTATGCTTCCAACACTATTGACTGCAAAAGTAAACAATTCTTTAATAAAGGTATGCCGCATAAAAAAGCCCCAACTGTTTCCAGTGGGGCTTTACTTATTTTGGATATACTCCGATTACTTCTTCTTGGAATCGGCTTCCATTTTATCCTTCAACGCCTGAAGCTGCGAATTAGCATCACCAAAAGTAGTTTTGGTTTCCTCAGCGGCAGCGGCAGCTTTTCTTCTGGCCGTGCTCACGTTGCGTTCTTCTTGCTCTCTAAAGATAGCGGTATGACTAGCAACAACACGCTTGAAATCTTTGTTGAACTCGATGATTTTGAAATCTACTTCTTCACCCTTGCCAAGTTTCTTGCCATCTTCCTTTTCCATGTGTCTTGAAGGAACAAATCCTACAATATCCTCATTGAAATTAACGGTGGCACCTTTATCAACGATTTCTGCGATCGAAGCTTTGTGTACAGTACCTTCGGCAAACTCCTCAGCGTATTTGTCCCAAGGATTCTCGGTAGTCTGTTTGTGACCCAAGCTCAACTTACGTCCTTCAACATCCAATTCCAATACTTCAACCTCCAAAGTATCACCTACAGTGACAAATTCAGATGGGTGCTTGATTTTCTTAGTCCAAGAAAGATCAGAAATGTAGATCAATCCATCAATACCTTCTTCCATTTCAACAAATACACCGAAGTTGGTAAAGTTTCTAACGATTCCTTTATGTCTAGATCCAACTGGGTATTTGGAAGTGATATCGGTCCATGGGTCTGGAGTCAATTGCTTGATACCCAACGACATTTTTCTGTCCTCACGATCCAAGGTCAATACAACGGCTTCAATTTCATCACCAACCTTCACAAAGTCTTGGGCGGACCTCAAGTGGGTCGACCATGACATTTCGGATACGTGAATCAAACCTTCAACACCATCGGCTACTTCGATAAAGGCACCGTAGTCAGCAATAACCACAACCTTACCTTTTACCTTGTCACCAATTTTTATCTCATCACCCAAGGCATCCCATGGATGTTTCTCCAATTGTTTAAGACCTAACTGGATTCTGGACTTGTTATCATCAAAGTCCAAAATAACAACATTCAATTTTTGGTCTAGTTCAACAACCTCATTCGGGTGGTTGATCCTGCTCCAGGAAAGATCGGTAATGTGAACCAATCCGTCCACACCTCCAAGGTCGATAAACACCCCGTAAGAGGTAACGTTCTTAACAACACCTTCAAGTACCTGACCTTTTTCAAGCTGGCTGATGATTTCCTTTTTCTGCTCTTCAATGTCAGCTTCGATAAGTGCCTTGTGGGAAACAACAACGTTTTTGAACTCATGGTTGATTTTAACCACCTTGAACTCCATGGTCTTCCCTACATACTGATCGTAATCGCGGATAGGCTTAACATCGATTTGGGAACCTGGCAAGAATGCCTCAATTCCAAAAACATCAACGATCATACCTCCCTTGGTTCTGCATTTTACAAAACCAGTAACGATTTCTTCTTTGTCATGGGCCGCATTTACACGATCCCAAGCCATGATTGTTCTTGCCTTTCTGTGAGACAATACCAATTGTCCTGTTTTGTCCTCACGAATATCTATAAGTACCTCAACTTTATCTCCTACCTTAAGGTCTGGATTGTAACGGAACTCATTTAGGGAGATCACACCCTCAGATTTGGCATTGATGTCGATGATAGCTTCACGGTCGGTCATGTGAACCACAGTTCCTTCCACTACCTCTTCATCGGCAGTGTCCACAAAGTTTTCCTCAACAAGCTTTTCGAACTCGCTAAGCTTTGAGTCATCTACTTTTTCAATACCCTCTTCGTACTTGTCCCAATCAAAATTTTCCAAGAATTCCTGAGGATTCTGTTGAGTGGTCACTTCTTCTTTTACTTCTGTTGCTGCAGCTTCTGCTACCTCAACGTTTACTTTTTCTTCAGCCATGTGCTGATTTAAATTTGTATTCCACAGTTGTACAAGAGTTAAACAATCACTATGGAAGTTGTTATCTATTTTTTCTATGTCCCTTTTCCTCTTGCCACTTTGTTAAAAAGGAGTGCAAAAATACAATTAATTCCTTGTATTACAAACCCTTGTTGGCCACTTCTGCCAATCCGGCAATAATTAATGAAAAATTGGGCCAAAATGTGACTTTTATTGATATCTTGTTTCCTAATATTAACCATTAAATACATTAAAGAAAATTATGAGTGCAAAAGCAAAATATCAGGCCGTTTTGGATTTAGGACAGGAATTGGGAATTAAAGGTGGCGACGTATCCGAAGATGGTGGTGTGTTGAAAATAAAAGGAGAGGCAGCAACGCCTTACGAGAAGAACGTAATTTGGGATAAAATCAAGCAAATCGGTGGGGAAAGCCCTTCTGATATTAAGGCTAACATTACCGTTGGCGATGATTCCGTTTACCACAGACATACGGTAAAAAGTGGAGAGTCCCTAAGCAAAATTGCAAAGCATTACTATGGAGATGCCATGAAATACAACAAGATTTTTGATGCCAACACCAATATTCTAAGTAATCCGGATGTAATCCATCCTGATCAAGTTTTGGTGATTCCGAATATCTAATAAAGAATTTTTAGTACCATACAGGCGGTCAGGTAGTTCTACTTGGCCGTTTTTTTGTGTCCAATGGTCTGACACGAATTTTCACTAATCACAAACTGCGATTCTAAAGGTTTCCTGCAAAGAAGTCCGTAAATCCATATAACCCATCCATCAACTCAAAAGAGGCATTCGTCAAATTGGGATGGAATTTAAACTTGAAAAGTTTGAACTTCATTTATCATGAGTTAAAATTCACTTAAACGATTTTTATCTTTTTTTGTAAACAAAAAACAAACCTATGAACTTCATAAAAAAACTCTTCGGAAAACAAAAAAATAGCAATATCGGAAATTTCATTGTGGCTACCTTAAATGACAAAATTATGCCTCTCGACAGAGGAGAAATCTATGAAGCCCCTTTAGAAGAATTGCTTAAAGCAAACGGAATTGGTGAAGTGACTGGAGGCGGAACAATGCAGTTGAAATCAGGAGAACTTGAATATTGTGATTTAGAAATTAAACTAAATTCCAACGAAATAAACGAAAATGATATTCAATTAATAATTAAAAAGCTTGAGGAACTTGGAGCACCTAAAGGCTCAAAATTGACAATAGAAAAAACTGACCGAAAAATAGAGTTCGGACAAAAAGAAGGATTAGCAATTTACATTGACGGACAGAATTTAGACCCAGAAGTTTACAAAAACTGTGATATTAATTTTGTGATTTCGGAAATAAAAAAATTGACTAATGACAGTTCTGAAATCACAAAGTATTGGGAAGGCGGAACTGAAACTGCTCTTTATTATTACGCTGACTCTTTTACTGAAATGAAAGAATCAATTATGGATTTCGTGAATTCTTATCCATTATGTAAAGGAGCTAGAATTGAACAAATAGCATAAAGCCGGTTTACAACATTGTATAAAAATAATGCTTAAGTTTAAGCATAAATCAAAAGGTTAGTGCGTATTTGGTCACTCCGATTTTCCTTCGGGAAATCCTCGGACCCAAAACCGCACTATTCTTATACGAGACCGATAAGTGAACACCAAAAAAACTCTTTTGGGCCGGAATTTCTAACTTTGATTTGCAATCACTCTTTGGGCAAAATCGTAAATTCGTTCAAACTGCTCTTCTAATCCCATATCACTATTATCGAACTCAATAGCGTCCTCCGCCTTGCGCAAGGGTGAAGTCTCCCGTGTAGAATCAATAAAATCGCGTTTCTGAACATTTTCCAACACCTCCTCAAAAGAAACTTCCTCACCACGATCCAGTAGTTCCTTGTAGCGTCGGGTAGCACGTGCATCTGGTGAAGCGGTCATAAATATTTTTAATTCGGCATTGGGAAATACCACAGTACCAATGTCCCTTCCGTCCATGACCAATCCGCCTCCATTGCCCATTTGTTGTTGCATCTCAACAAGCTTGTGCCGCACTTCAGGAATGGCGGCAATCTTACTCACCTGCCCCGAAACTTCCATAGTACGAATTTCCCGTTCCACATTTTCGTCGTTCAGGAACATCTCCGAATATCCTAGATCTTGGTTCGGCACGAACTGAAGCTGAATGGCGGGTAAATTTTGGATAAGAGCGGGTATATCTTCGGTTTTTCCAATATATCCTGACCTAATGGCATAAAGTGTAACTGCCCGATACATAGCACCGGTATCCACATAAATGTAATCGAGTGTTTGCGCTAATTTTTTGGCTATGGTACTTTTCCCTGTGGAAGAGTACCCATCTATGGCAATGGTTATTTTTCCCATATTTCAAAAGTACGGAGAAGTCCTAAAAGAATCGGTCAATTTCACTCCCCAACTTTTGCTTGCGGGAGTTCCAATAAATAAGGATATTTACAGTGTTTTGGCGTTCTTTACCTTTCGATTGGTAACGGCAATATCTATAACTTCACTCATGTCAGAAACATAATGGAAGGTAAGTCCCTTTAAATAATCCTGCTTAATTTCCCCGATGTCCTTCCTGTTATCTTCACTAAGAATGATTTCTTTGATTCGTGCTCTTTTCGCAGCCAAAATCTTTTCTTTTATTCCCCCAACGGGCAATACCTTACCTCTTAGGGTAATTTCTCCGGTCATAGCCAGGCTCTTTTTCACTTTCCGTTGGGTAAACAAGGACACCAAAGATGTTAACATGGTGATGCCCGCACTTGGGCCATCTTTAGGTGTTGCTCCTTCCGGAACATGAATATGCACATTGTACTTTTCAAATACCTCTGGATCTATTCCAAATGTATCCGCATTGGATTTGATGTATTCCATGGCTATGGTGGCTGATTCCTTCATCACCTTGCCCAGGTTACCTGTGATGTTCAGGGCTCCTTTTCCTTTGGATAGAATGGACTCAATAAATAAAATATCACCACCAACACTTGTCCAGGCCAAACCGGTGACCACGCCGGCCACATCGTTGTTCTCATATTTATCGCGTTCCAAACGTGCAGGTCCCAAAACTTTTTCCACGTCCGCACTCGTGACCTTGATGTTGTATTCCTCCTCAATTGCAATGGATTTGGCCGCATAGCGAACCATTTTAGCAAGTTGCTTTTCCAGGTTACGAACCCCAGATTCGCGGGTATACCCTTCAACAATTTTCTCCAATTGGGGTTTTCCTATCTTCAAGTCTTTTGTAGAAAGTCCATGTTCTTTAAGCTGTTTGGGCAACAAATGTTTCTTGGCGATTTCCACCTTTTCCTCGATGGTGTACCCCGTTACATTTATAATTTCCATCCGATCTCGCAGTGCCGGCTGAATGGTACCTAGATTATTCGCCGTGGCGATGAACATAACTTTGGATAGATCATAACCCATTTCCAGGAAATTATCATAAAACTCGCTGTTCTGTTCCGGATCAAGTACTTCCAGCATCGCGGAAGAAGGGTCGCCTTGGTGACTATTCGAAAGTTTATCAATTTCGTCCAGAATAAAAACAGGATTCGAAGTCCCTGCCTTTTTCAAACTTTGGACAATCCTTCCCGGCATAGCCCCGATATAGGTCTTACGATGTCCTCGAATCTCGGCTTCATCCCGTAATCCTCCCAAGGACATGCGAACATACTCACGACCCAGCGCCTCCGCTACGGATTTCCCCAAGGAGGTTTTACCCACCCCCGGAGGTCCATATAAACAAAGAATAGGCGACTTCATGTCATTTCTCAGCTTCAACACAGCCAAATATTCAATAATACGGCGTTTTACATCCTCTAGGCCATAATGATCACGATCTAAAATCTGCTGTGCCCTTTTTAAATCGAATTTATCCTTCGAGAACTCGTTCCAAGGTAAATCCAAGAACAAATCCAGGTAATTTCTTTGAATGGAGTATTCCGCCACTTGGGGATTCATCCGCTGCATTTTGGAAAGTTCTTTCTCAAAATGTTCTTTCACCTTTTTATCCCACTTCTTCTTTTTGGCCTTGATGCGCATTTCGTCTACCTCTTCCTCATAAGACACGCCACCCAGTTCTTCCTGAATGGTCTTCATCTGCTGGTGCAGAAAATACTCGCGCTGTTGTTGATCCATATCGCTGCGCACCTTGGATTGAATATCGTTTTTCAGCTCCAATTTCTGAAGCTCCATATTCATGTATTTCAAGGTGGTCAATGCCCTTTCCTGAAGGTTTGGAATCTCCAGTAGGTTTTGCTTTTCCGCTACACTCAAATTCAAATTAGAAGAGACGAAATTGATCAGGAACGAATTGCTTTGAATATTCTTAATGGCGAAAGTGGCCTCACTGGGAATATTTGGGTTATCCCTAATAATCTTAAACGCCAATTCCTTAATGGAATCGATGATGGCTGCAAATTCCTCACTTTTTTCATTGGGTCGTTCCTCCTTGGCTTCACGAACGGTAGCGGTCAGATAGGGTTGTTCGGTAATAACCTCTGCAATCTCAAAACGTTTTTTCCCTTGAATGATCACAGTGGTGTTTCCATCAGGCATTTGCAAAACTCGAAGAATTCTGGCTACAGTACCCAAGGTGTTAATGTCGTTTACCCCAGGGTTTTCGGTCTCCTCATCTTTTTGGGAAACCACCCCAATGGTTTTAGTGCCATTGTTGGCATCCTTAATAAGGCTGATTGACTTATCCCTTCCTGCGGTAATTGGTATAACAACTCCAGGAAAAAGTACGGTATTGCGCAAGGGAAGTACAGGTAAGGTCTCCGGTAGGTCTTCCCGGTTCATTTCCTCCTCATCCTCTGGTGTGAGCAGAGGTATTAACTCCGCATCCTCATCCAATCCTTGTAGTGATATATTGTCAAAAGTTGAAATTTTTATTTCTCCCATATACATTAGTTCGGTCATTTTGTCACAAATGACATAAATCTTCAGTTCTATCATTGGGAGAAATCTTGAAAAACGCCTTTAAAACAGGCATTGCTCTAAGATTTGCCCCCTTTCTTTCCCTAGAAGGGCAATTGTTATGCCAATAAAATTTAAAAAATTAAAAAAAAGTGTAACAATTGATAAATTGGGCCATCTATAAGACAAACCATTCATTTTTTGAGCCACCAAAATGAACATATTGATGCACTGCTTCAATCGTGCCTAAAGGGGAAACAAAGTGCACAGTTGGAAATTTACAACCGCTATTACAAGGCGATGTACAACACAGCCTTCAGGATTGTAAAGGATTCCGCCGAAGCTGAAGACGTAATGCAGGAATCGTTTTTAAACGCATTTACCAAACTGCATACGTTCAAAGCAGAGGTGACCTTCGGGGCATGGCTGAAGCGAATTGTAATTAACAATAGCATCCATCATTACAAGAAACAGCAAAAAATGAGAGCTGTGGACTTAGATGAAATAATGTACAAGGTCGAAGACAATGATGCAGTTGATCTTAATCAGAATGGTTACACAGAACTGAAGGCTCAAAAAGTGATGGAAACCATGAAAAGTTTGAAAGACAATTACAGAGTTTCTTTGACCTTACATTTAGTTGAAGGTTACGATTATGAAGAAATCAGTGAAATTATGGACATCAGTTATGCAAATTGTAGAACCACAATTTCAAGGGCCAAAGAAAGTCTAAGAAAGAAATTGACAATAAATGCTTGATTATGGAACAGGATAGAATAGATGAGTTGTTCGGGAACCTCAAAGGCAGTTTTGACTTTGAAGCACCGCAGGATGGGCACCAAGCAAGGTTTCTGGAGAAGTTAAACCAGTCCAAAGGTGTAACCTCCCTTCCGCAAAAGAAGTCCAATTGGTGGAAACCGTTATCAATAGCTGCGTCCATTGCACTCATTGGCATGTTGGCAGTGCAGGTATTCAGCTCCAATCCCAGTATTAAGGAACAGGTTGTTGAGATAGCTCCGGAAGTATCCCAAACCGAATTCTACTTTGCCAACCTTATTGAAGAGCAGGTACAGCAGCTAAAAGACGAAAAGTCCCCTGAAACCGCGAAGCTTGTGGATGACACCCTGCAACAATTGGACAAACTGGGAAAAGATTACGAAGCCTTAGAACAGGAATTGGTGAATGGTGGTAACAGCAAAATAATTTTAAATGCCATGATTACCAATTTCCAGACCAGAATAGACCTTCTCAAGGAGGTACTGACCAATATTGAAAACATTAAGAATATTAAATCATATTATGATGAGAACGTTACTATTTAAATATATCCTAGCAACACTTTTCCTGTTGCCACTGGTATCTCATGCAGACAGTAACAAACTGCCTGGAAGATACACCAAGGAAAAAACCATAAAAAAGGAGTTCAACGTTAATTCAGACGCTCTCTTTAAAGTGAAGAACAGCTATGGCAATCTTAATATCACATCGTGGAACGAAGACAGGGTTGTTATTGAAGTGCGCATCAAAACCAATGGAAACAACGAAGAAAGGGTTCAGAAAAGACTGGATGAAATTGATGTGGATTTCGAAAACAGCAGTAACCTAGTATCAGCCCGAACCATTTTCGGAGATCGTGGAAACAGCTGGGGATGGAGCTGGGGAAGACGCAAAAATGTGAACGTTCAGGTCAACTACACCATAAAGATTCCTGTTAAGAACAGCGTAAACCTAAATAACGATTACGGAAACATCTATCTGGATCGGGTGGATGGCCATGCCAAAATAAACTGCGATTACGGTAAAATCGACATAGGGGAACTCCGAGGAAGAAACAACGAACTCCGTTTTGACTATACTTCCAGATCTAATTTTGAATACATCAACAGTGGTGAAATTATAGCGGACTACTCAGGATTTACTGTAGAAAAGGCCGGTAATCTGACCATAAAGGCGGATTACACCAACAGTACGGTAAATCAGATGGAGAATCTTGAATATTCCAGTGACTATGGTTCATTGGAAGTCAGGGAGGTCAATAACGTAAATGGAAATGGTGATTATGTAGGTGTGAAATTGGGAACAGTTCACGGAAAAATCAGTGTCACCTCAGATTACGGTTCACTTAAAATAGACCAGTTGGCCCCCGATGCCGGTGATGTGAATATCAAAACCGATTACACGGGAATCAAAATTGGCTACCATCCAGAATACCACTTCGATTTTGAAATATCTGCGGAGTATGCTGGTGTAAGTGGAAAAGATGCTTTTGAAATTAATATTAGTAAGGAAAAATCCTCTGAGAAATATTACAAGGGATATTACGGAAGTGAAAATTCAGGGAATACCATTCTCATCACCACAGATTATGGTGGGGTAACCTTTTATCAAAACTAAAAATCAAAAAACAATCCATAAAAACACAATCATGAAAAAACTAATCACATTAACGCTAGCGCTATCCATGGTGGCCATAACCAATGCCCAATGGGGTAGAAGAATTAAAGGAAACGGTAATGTTGTCACTTTGGAACGTTCCGTTGGGGAATATGACGCCGTTGCACTTGCCGGTTGGTTCGATGTAGAACTTGTAGCCGGGAACGAGGGAGAAATTACCCTAAGGGGAGAGTCCAATCTTTTAGACCATATTAAAACCGAGGTGAAAAACGGCAAATTGATCATAAAGCAGGAAAGAGGGGTGAATCTTAGACCTTCTAGTTGGAACACGGGAATCCATGTGACCGTGCCCGTTGAGGATATTGAGTCCGTTGCGCTTTCCGGTTCTGGGGATATCGTTGGTAAAACTATACTTAAATCCGATTATTTTAGCGCCAGTATGTCTGGGTCCGGAGATGTTACTCTGTCCATTGAAGCAGAGAAAGTAGATGCCTCACTTTCAGGTTCTGGAGATATCAATCTTGAAGGAAGAGCCACTGATCTGTCCGTACAGGTATCCGGTTCCGGTGATGTAAAAGCCTACGACCTTGAAGCCGAAAATGTAACAGCCCAAGTATCAGGTTCCGCAGATATAAAAGTTACCGCCAACCAATCCATTGATGCTCGCGTATCTGGGTCTGGAGATATTAGTTACAGGGGCAATCCATCAAAAATTAAAAGTAAATCCTCTGGTTCTGGAGACATATCCAAAGGATAAGGAGTTTATTACCAATCAAAAAACAAATCAACATCAATCAAAAACAGGAGAAACCTGGGCCAATGGTCCAGGTTTTTACTTTTTAATCCAGTGGTTGGAGTTTCTTCTGTTATTATAGTCAATCAAATTTGAAGGGTAATTGATCCAATCTATTTGTTTGATTATTTTACTGGACTCATTGAACGTGAGTATCGTAACAAAGTGCATGGCTTCAAACTCTGTTCCTCCCCAAAAAAATTCAGTGAAATAACCTCTAGTTACAACCTTGTTGCCATCAATAATCTGTTCATAAATGACCAGCGTGTCAGTACTTCCTTTTTCAAAGTTTGGGTTATTCCAATCAAAAAACTCTGTGAGTGCCCTCTTTCCTTCTATTCTATCTGCATTTACCACATCCTCCAGAATAACCTCATCGTCATAGAAGGAAATGAATTTATCAAAATCCTCCCTTGCCTTGAAAGTGTCGTAATACTCTTCTACGGCCTTGGCAATATTCTTGTCCTCTACCCTGCCGCATGAAAGAAACGAAAGTAAAATAATGGTTGGTATTGATACGCATCTGACCCTCTCTTTTATGCTCGGAAGATTCACCATTCCGTTATTTTTTCTTGTTTACCCTCGTCAACAAGAATGCGCCAATCAGAAAGAACAATCCCAAGAAGATGGTACTGTTTCTCATGCTACCAGTGAGTTGGGCCACGGCGCCATACAAAAAAGTACCTATTACAATTCCGATTTTTTCCGCTACGTCATAAAAACTAAAAAACGAAGTGGTATCCGTGGTTTCTGGTAAAAACTTGGAATAGGTAGACCTGGAGAGGGCTTGAATTCCGCCCATTACAATTCCCACCAAGCCTGCAGCGATATAGAAATCCATTGGGGTCTGTAAAAAATAAGCATAGACACAAAGCAAAATCCAAAAGATGTTGATGACTACCAAAGTTTTGATGTTGCCGTACGCCTTGGACGCCAATGCCGTCACAGTAGCTCCAAGTATGGCCACAATTTGTATCACTAGGATACTAACAATCAGTCCGGTGGTACGTTCACCATCGCTGCCCCAATTAATTTCTTCCTCTCCAAAATAAGTGGCAATTAACATAATGGTCTGTACCGCCATACTATAGACGAAAAAGGCACCCAAATATCTTTTTAACCGAGTTTCAGTCCCCAATTGTCTCCATACCTGTTTCAGTTCCCTAAAACCATTAAGGACGATATTGGTGCGCTGCCCTTCCCTTTTATAGCCCTTAGGTAAATGAAAGAAGGTATACTGACTAAATAAAATCCACCAAATGCCCACAGAAATAAATGAATATTTCATGGCCTTGATTTCGGCTACCTCGCCCCCACTATCCGTAATTCCAAATACCGCAGGTTGCATCACCATAGCCAGGTTAAAAACCAAAAGTATAACGCTACCAATATATCCCAATGAGAATCCCTTCGCGCTAACTTTATCCTGCTGTTCTGGGTAGGCTATATCGGGCAGGTACGAATTGTTAATGGCGAAACTCACCCAAAACCCGACCAAACCGAAAAAGTAGCAAATCAATCCAAAGTAGATGTTTTCCAAGGAAAACCAATATAGACCAATGCAAGAGAGTGCGCCTAGATAGCAGAAAAACTTCAGGAAGATTTTCTTGTTTCCCAAATAATCTGCGATTCCAGACACCAGAGGCGTCACGATGGCAATAAAGACAAAAGCTAAGGACGTTACATAACTGATCAAAGGAGCTCTTGCAATCTCCCCTCCGAAAATGGTTACTTTCTCGATTTCAGCAACACGGAACAGGGCTCCATAAAAAATTGGGAAAATGGCCGAGGAGATTACCAAACTGTATACCGAATTGGCCCAGTCGTAAAAGGCCCAAGCATTCAACAATTTCTTACTTCCCTTCATTGCGAGTACTTGTGCCATGGTCTTTCGGTATAAAAAATGCCACTTACAGCAAAGGAGGAAAACCCGAAGGCATCCATTTCGCTCTAAATGGCATTAAAATTTGGTTAATCAATTGGTTATTTAAATGATGTCACACCAAACTTGGCGGCCTCTTGTTTTGCTGCCGGAGCCCAAGCGGTGAGATTGTTTATTCTTGTATCATTTGATGGGTGCGTGCTCATAAATTCTGGTGGAGCCTGTCCTCCCGACTTTGCTTTCATTCGTCGCCATAAATTGGCAGCCTCATCCGGATTGTAGCCTGCTATGGCCATAATCTGAAGCCCAATACGGTCCGCCTCGGTTTCATGTCCCCTGCTAAAAGGCAGCATTACACCAACCGTTGATCCAAGGCCATAGGCTTGGTTAAAGGTGTTCCGCTTCTGTGGGTCCTTAATCGCCACATTACCCGCTACCGCACCAATCTGCTGCAGCATTCCAGCGCTCATTCGCTGCGCACCATGATCGGCCAACGCATGCGCTACTTCATGACCCATGACTACCGCAACCCCAGTCTCCGTTTGTGTGATGGGCAAGATTCCCGTGTAAAAGACAATTTTTCCACCCGGCATGCACCATGCGTTTACGGTTTCATCGTTTACCAGATTGTATTCCCATTTGTAATCTTTTAGATACCCAGGGTAACCGTTGGCATCCAACCACCGCTCTGCCGCTGTGGCAATGCGCTGTCCAACTTTTTCAATCATCTTGGCATCAGAAGTGCCCGTGATCACCTTGTTTTCATTCAAGAACTGATCGTACTGGGCAAAAGCCATTGGGAAAATTTGGCTATTGGGGTAAAAATTAAGCGTACTTCTCCCTGTAAACGGATTTGTCTTGCATGCGGCAACTGCCAAAAAAACAACTGCCGTTAGAATTACTCTTTTCATACTTGTTAATAGTGTTTAGTCTAGGGAAAATACAAAAAATTATGCTCCGAAAAGATGCAGTTCGGTAAAATCCTTGCTGATTTCAATCTGGTTATTGCCGTTCAATTTGATGTCTTTCGGGTCTATTTGTTCATTATCCAATTCCACTACACCGATTTTAAATGGCAAGCCATGAAAAGTCAATTTCATCTTTTCATATGGTGTGATAAAATCACCGTCCTTGAACTGTTGAATGATAAGTTCGTTTTCCTTACCTCGAAGTCTAAACCTTCTGTAACTGTACCTGCCCTTTTTATAGTCATATCCATCTTGCTGATCCTCGTATACACTTGAGTTTTCAATACCCTCTTTGTAATATACATCGATTGCCAATTCCGTAATTTCCTTTTCCCCAACATATTGCTGTACAGGGTACTTTGGTATCATTGCCCCCTCTTTCACAAACAAGGGGATGGTCTCTATATCTGCCGACACCCATTTCTCAACCCCTCCAGAAACTACCTCATCGGTCCAATAATTATACCACTCCCCTACTGGGAAATACATTCTCCTTCCCTGTGCATTGGGTTCTTGTACGGGGCAGATCAAAAGCTTTTCACCAAAGAGAAATTCGTCGGTCCTAAAATGTGTTTGCGAATCCTCCTGATCATAAAAGACAAGGGATTGAAGCATGGGAAGTCCACTTCTGATGTATTTATAAAACATAGTATACAGGTAAGGCAACAGCTGGTATCTCAACTCAATGTATTTCCTTACGATATCTGTGATTTCATCACCAAAAGACCAAGGTTCTTGATCCCCATGATCTCCACTGGAGTGTACCCTGCAGAATGGGTGAAATACGGCCAATTGCATCCATCTGGCGAAAAGTTCGCCGTTAGGTTGCTCGGCAAAACCACCGATATCCGACCCAACGAAAGAATAACCACTCATGCACATACGCTGCATCTGCACATTGGCGATCCAAAGATGTTCCCAAGTAGCAACATTGTCCCCCGTCCAAGTAGCGCAATATCTTTGCGTGCCTGAGTATGCGGCCCGTGTCAACACAAAGGGTCTGCGTGGAAACATAAACTTCTTGACTCCATCATAGGTGGCTCTTACCATTTGCATACCGTATACATTGTGCGCCTTTCTATGGCTACATGGATGCCCATCGTAATCGTGGCGTACATCAAGATTTGCAGTTTTAGTAGGCACCTCCATCACTGCCGGTTCGTTCATATCGTTCCAGACTCCCTTGACACCCAAATCGGCAATCATTTCCTTATATAGGGTCGCCCACCATTCTCGAACATCGGGGTGGGTAAAATCTGGAAACTTACATTCTCCAGGCCATACCTTTCCTTTAAAATGGGGGCCATCCGCACGTCGGCAGAAAAAACCGTTGTCCATGGCTTGTTGGTATACCCAATAGTCCCGATCTATCTTGATGCCCGGATCGATCATAGTAACGGTTTTAAAACCATCCTCTTCCAATTCCTCGATCATTTTTTTAGGATTTGGAAAACGCTTATTGTCCCAAGTGAAACACCTAAAGCCTTCCATATAGTCGATGTCCAGATAAATCGCATCACATGGAATATTCAATTTTCTGAAGCTCGAGGCTATATTCTTTACCTTTTTCTCCGGGTAATAGCTCCATTTTGATTGATGGAAGCCAAGTGCCCAAAGCGGAGGAAGCTCCGGCACGCCGGTCAAATCCGTATACGCCTCAACTACCTGCCCCATTTTTGGCCCGTAAAAGAAATAGTAGTTCATCTCCCCACCATCTGCCCAAAAGCTGGTAACATTTCGTTTTTCGTTGGCAAAATCAAAATAGGTGCTGAACGAATTGTCAAAAAACACACCGTAAGCAATATTTTCCTTTAATCCCACATAAAAGGGAATGGCTTTATACAAAGGTTCTTGGTCTTTTCCATAGGCGTACGAATCTGTTGCCCAGTTGTTCACCCTCTTACCTTTTAAGTTGGTATGCGAAGCCTTATCACCCATACCGTAATAGCTTTCCCCGGTATGGCAAACCTTGCCCATTTTAACGATGTTTCCTCCGTAATCATAATTCTCTTCCCAGTGGAACCCAAGCTCATCTTCCAAGATCATGGTATCTTCCAAATCCGCAATTTGCACCCTGAGGTTGGTCTTGTTGACATAAATCTTGATTTTGGACGTGGTAATAACATATTCTGGGATCTCATCCTTTACAGACAGTTCATTGTAGCCAAGACTTACATCATCGCTTATCGCATAGGAAAAGTCAGGCTCAAAAACATGTTCTGTGGCATATCTAAAACGAATTGCACTATCCCTAAGAATGGTCAATTCAAGAATTACACCATTTTGGGTGGTAAAATATAGCTTATCGTTTTCTTGCTTGAAGTCAACTATATGGTTAGGGTGCTGATTGCCCCTTTTCTCAATTTCCGTGTTGGTAATCATAGCCGTTGGGTTATGTGACCCACAAAAGAAAGACTTTAGGGTGAGAAATTAAAAAGATGTTTTGAACACAAACTTAACTACAACGTTTGCGTTTCCCGCTTACTTATAAATTACCACTCCCAGAGGTGGAAGTGTCATGGATACCGATTGTGGATATCCGTTCCATTCCTTCTTGGTGGGCCTCAAAGTCTTTTTACCTGTTCCACTACCAGAATATTTGGTTTCATCACTGTTGAATATGAGCTTCAGTTGCTTGGTTTTTGGTACCCCAACCCTATAATTCTCCCTTGGAACCGGGGTGAAATTACAAGCTATGATCAAATCATCTTCGGGTTCATTTCCTTTTCGGATATAGGTTAAAACCGTGTTTTCCTGATCGTTGTGCTCAATCCATTGAAAACCTTCTGGGCTGAATTGTTTTTGATGCAGAGCAGGTTGTTCTTTGTAAACTTTGTTCAAATCCTTGATGACCCCTTGTATTCCGGAATGAAAATCGTACTGCGTAAGATGCCACTCCAGACTTTCCTGAAAATTCCATTCCGAGGATTGCCCAAATTCACCACCCATAAAGAGCAGATTTCCACCAGGATGAGTGAACATATAGCCAAATAGGAGCCGGAGGTTGGCAAAACGCTGCCATTCGTCACCAGGCATCCGATACAACAAAGATTTTTTACCATAGACCACCTCATCATGGGAAAAGGGCAACATGAAGTTTTCAGTGAACGCATAGGTCATGCTGAATGTGATGTCGTTTAGGTCATAGGACCTAAAAATAGGCTCTTTCTTAAAGAATTCAAGCGTATCGTGCATCCATCCCATCATCCATTTCATTCCAAAACCAAGTCCGCCCAAATCCACAGGCTTGGAAACCCCATTAAAAGCTGTTGATTCCTCTGCTATAGTCTGCACACCCTTAAAGCTGGCGTACACTTCAGTATTCATTTCCCTAAGGAATGACATGGCTTCCAGGTTCTCATTGTTTCCATATATGTTGGGCTCCCACTCACCATCTTCTCTCGAATAATCCAAATACAGCATGGAGGCAACAGCATCAACACGCAACCCATCCACATGGAACTGATCTAGCCAAAAAACAGCATTACTGATCAAAAAAGCCCGTACCTCGTTTCGGCCATAATTGAATATCAAACTTTTCCAGTCGGGGTGGTACCCTCTTCGTCTATCAGGATGCTCATAGAGATTTGACCCATCAAAAAAACCAAGTCCATGTGCATCTTCCGGAAAATGCGAAGGCACCCAGTCCAAAATAACCCCAATGCCTTTCTCATGGAACTTGTCAACCAACTTTTTAAATTCTTCAGGTGTTCCAAAGCGAGACGTTGGCGCAAAATATCCGGTAAGTTGATAGCCCCAACTGGGATCAAAAGGGTATTCCATAATGGGCATAAACTCCACATGCGTAAATCCCATTTCATGGACATAGTTTACCAAATCATCCGCAAGTTCTTCATACGAAAGAAACTCCCATCCATTCTTTTTCTTCCAAGAGCCCAAGTGCACTTCGTAAACCGAGTAGGGCTTGTCCAATGCATTGTGCTGCTCCCGGGTATCCATCCATTTTTTGTCCTTCCAGGTATAATCTCCGTCCCAAACTACCGAGGCTGTCTTGGGGGGCTGTTCACAATAACGTGCAAAGGGATCCGCTTTTTCGGTCCAAATGTCATTATTATGCGATTGAATTTTGTATTTATACTTGGTTCCTTTCCCCACTTTTGGGATAAAACCCTCCCAGATACCGCTTTCGTCCCAACGAACGTACAGCTCGTGGTTCCTGCCGTCCCAATCGTTAAAATCCCCAACAACAGAAACCGTTTTGGCCGAGGGTGCCCAAACCGCGAAATAGGTTCCTTTTACGCCATCTACTTCAACAAGATGGGAACCCAAATTATTGTAAAGTCTAAAATGTTTTCCTGCCTTGAACAGATTGATATCAAACTCGGTGAAAAAACTGTGGGCAATGACCTTGGACATAAGCGTTGGTTTAACAATTACAATATTACACATCTTTGACCAAGTAATCGATTCAAAGCGCTTCTTATCACAAAAAAACAGGGTGATTTAAAAAATGGAATGCTTTTTGATTTTCTAAGTGGAAAGAGATAAAAATGAACGCAAATCAAAAATCAAAAATCATGAAAAATTTCAATACTATACTAGGGGCTTTTATCATCCTTTTCACGGTCGCTTGCGAAGGCCCCGAAGGACCTCCCGGCTTTGACGGGCTGGATGGATTGGATGGCCTAGACGGTCAGGACGGGATTCAAGGTCAAGTCGTTGAAGTAGATGGAGTTAATTTCGCCTACGACGTGGACGGCAATATTTATAGCACCATAATTACCTATAGCGATGTAACCGATTTCGAAGTATTTGAAGCCGATGCTGTGCTTGTATATCGATTTGATGGAACTGTAGACCTTGATGACGGAAGTACCGCCGATGCATGGAGTCAAATACCGCAGAGTTTCTTTCTACCAGAAGGCACTATACAATATGTGGCGGCCCATAATTTTGTGGATACCGAGATTTTTATCGATGGAAATTTTGATCTTTCAGCCTTGGATACGAATTTTACGGACAACCAGTCGTTTAGGCTCGTTTTCGTTCCCAGTGTTTTTGCGGATTCATCCAAAATGGATACCTCAAACATTTCCAATGTAATGTCCGCCCTGGGCATTAAAGAAAATCAAGTAAGGAAATTGGAGTTGAACTAGAGATTCAAAAAATGCTAATTCTTAGAATCCTGCTGTTTTCCGGCAGGATTTTTTTTATTCCAAAACTTATAATTGTTATTTTGAAAGGATTCAGTACGTAGCACGTCTACCTAAAAAAACGAAATGGGGAAAAAATTGTTATTTGTGGTTTTGCTTGTCCTTGCCGGATGCAAAGGTGTATCCCAGGAAGAGCAAAAATCTTCAGAAAAAGAAAAAGAATATCCAGTTACCAAGACCGATGCTGAGTGGAGATCGGAGCTCACGGACATGGAATATTATGTTCTTAGAAAAGCAGCTACCGAAAATGCATTTAGCAGCGATCTTTTGGATAACAAGGAGAAGGGAACATATGTCTGTGCTGCCTGTGCCACCCCGTTGTTCAGAAGTGAAAATAAGTTTAAATCCGGTACGGGCTGGCCAAGTTTCGATCGTGAAATTAAGGGGAATGTGGCCTACGATGTTGATTATAAGATAGGCTACGCCAGAACAGAAGAACATTGCGCCACCTGCGGAGGACATTTGGGCCACGTATTTAATGATGGCCCCAGAAATACCACGGGTAAAAGACATTGTATAAATGGTGTAGCCTTGGATTTTATCGCGGACTAAGCTAATTTGCATTGAAATCAACCCGAGAAATGGACAAAAAGTATCGCATTGACAAAACAGAGGAAGACTGGAAAAAGGAGCTTTCCCCAGAGGAATATTATGTACTTCGGCAAAAAGGTACCGAACGGCCCCATACCGGTCAATACAACCTCCATTTTGAAAACGGGGACTATCACTGCAAGGCATGTAACGCCAAACTATTTGAGAGCGGGAACAAGTTTGAAAGTGGCTGCGGATGGCCGTCTTTTGACCAAGCTGTGGAAGGTGCCATCGAATATATCCGAGACACTTCCCATGGTATGATCCGGACAGAAACGGTCTGTGCTAACTGCGGAAGTCATCTGGGACATGTTTTTAACGATGGCCCACAAGAGACCACAGGGCAGCGCTATTGTATCAACTCCGTAAGTATTGGTTTCGATCCAGAATCCGAAGAATGAGTTTCCAAACCGACTATATGAAAAGTGTTCGGTTTGAGTTTGAGCGCTACAAGTCTTTGGGCGAAAAAACCTTCGCACAGCTCACCGATGAAGAAATTCATAGGAAATACGCGGATACTGACAATTCCATTGCCATTATTGTTAAACATATGGTGGGTAACATGCTCAGTCGTTGGACCAATTTTTTGACCGAGGATGGGGAAAAGACATGGAGAGACAGGGAAATGGAGTTTGAAGCTCCTTATGCCTCAAAACCGGAGATGTTGGCCGCCTGGAAAAATGGGTGGGACTGCCTTTTTGAAGCTTTGGATAGCGTTAATGCTTCCAATTTCAACACTAAAGTTAAGATTCGGAATCAGGAACATTCCATTATTGAGGCCGTGAACCGACAACTTGCCCATTATTCAAGTCATGTTGGTCAGTTGGTCTTTCTGGGCAAAATGATCAAAGGAAAAAGTTGGATTTCACTTTCCATACCCAAAGGAGGTTCTGAAGCTTTCAATAGAAAAATGTTCGGCTAGACGCCTCTACACACCAACCGTTTTTTTGTAACAATTCCGTAAGACCAAAAGCTTGGTTTTTGCCCCTCTAATTGCGTACTTTTGCACCTGCCCGTCCAATAAGGGTGGGTTCTATTTTTATCAATTCAAATTCAAATTCTAATGAGCAACTTCGATGTAATAGTTTTGGGTAGTGGTCCTGGAGGATATGTAACGGCAATACGAGCCTCGCAGCTTGGATTCAAGACAGCTATTGTGGAAAAGGAAAGTCTGGGTGGTGTCTGTCTTAATTGGGGTTGTATCCCAACCAAAGCCCTATTGAAGTCGGCCCAGGTTTTTGAATACCTAAAGCATGCTGAAGATTACGGGCTGAGTGCCAAAAAGGTAGAGCATGATTTTGGAGCAGTTGTTAACAGAAGCCGTGGTGTAGCGGACAGTATGAGCAAGGGTGTGCAGTTTTTGATGAAAAAGAACAAGATCGAAGTTCTAAATGGATATGGAAAGGTGCAGCCTGGGAAGAAAGTTTTGGTAAAAGGTGAGCACGGTGACACGGCAGAATATACTGCAGACCATATCATTATAGCCACTGGTGCTAGAAGCCGTGAATTGCCAAGTCTTCCGCAAGATGGAAAGAAAGTTATCGGTTATCGGGAGGCCATGTCGCTAGAAACCCAACCCAAAAAGATGATTGTTGTTGGCAGTGGTGCCATTGGTGTGGAGTTTGCCTATTTCTACAACTCCATGGGCACTGAGGTGACCGTTGTGGAATATTTGCCCAATATTGTTCCGGTTGAGGACGAGGATGTCTCTAAACAATTGGAGCGAAATTTTAAAAAGAACGGGATAAAAATCAAAACTTCTGCTGAAGTCACGAATGTGGATACATCTGGAGAAGGGGTTAAGGCCACTGTAAAAACCGCCAAAGGTGAAGAAGTTCTTGAAGCTGACATTGTGCTATCAGCGGTAGGAATCAAAACCAATATTGAAAACATTGGCCTGGAAGATGTTGGTATCGTTGTGGACAGGGATAAAATCCTTGTCAATGATTATTACCAAACCAATATTCCCGGTTATTACGCCATCGGTGATGTTACCCCAGGTCAGGCTTTGGCCCACGTGGCATCGGCTGAAGGTATTCTTTGTGTTGAAAAAATTGCAGGTATGCACGTTGAAGCCTTGGATTATGGAAATATTCCTGGTTGTACATACTGTATTCCAGAAGTTGCATCCGTTGGACTTACCGAAAAACAGGCAAAAGAACAAGGCTATGAACTCAAGGTGGGTAAGTTTCCGTTTTCTGCGAGTGGCAAGGCCAAGGCCTCGGGGACTCCAGATGGTTTTGTGAAAGTTATTTTTGATGCCAAATATGGAGAATGGTTAGGTTGCCACATGATTGGGGTCGGTGTTACAGATATGATTGCTGAAGCAGTTGTTGGACGTAAATTGGAAACCACGGGGCATGAAATCTTAAAAGCGGTCCACCCGCACCCTACCATGAGCGAAGCAGTGATGGAAGCGGTTGCGGCTGCCTATGATGAAGTAATCCACCTATAATCAATGCTGAAAGCGTTTCGGATTACCGCCATTCTTGAAGGAATCTCCTATTTGTTGTTGTTTGGCATTACCATGCCGTTAAAATATTGGGCAGATATACTGGAACCCAACAAATTTGTGGGCTATGCGCATGGGGCTCTGTTTATAGCATACGTTGCTATAGCCCTGGTATTTTGTTGGACCCAAAAATGGGGCATCAAGCGTTTTATTGTATTGTTTGCAGCTTCCTTGCTGCCATTTGGGACCTTTTATGCGGATAAAAAGTATCTAAAAACACTGGAATAGTAGGTCGAATTATAGGAAACTTTCTATCGCCAAATCATAGCTCTGTAAACCAAAGCCCAAAATCACTCCCTTGGCTCCTGAAGAAATGTAGGAAACATGTCTAAAATCCTCCCGTTTATGGGTATTGGATATGTGTACCTCAACCACAGACGAATCCACCGCCTTGACGGCGTCACCAATTCCGACAGAAGTATGGGTGTAGGAGGCTGCATTGAGCACAATCCCGTCATAGGAAAAACCCACCTCTTGAATTTTGGTTATCAATTCTCCTTCCACATTGGACTGGTAGTAGTCCAAATCAACGTTTGGGAACTTCTGCTTCAGCTTTTCCAAGTATTCCTCAAATGTGGTACTTCCATACACCTCCGGTTCCCTTTTTCCAAGGAGGTTTAAGTTGGGACCATTGATAATCATAATTTTCATGCTCTAAAAGTACAATATCTGTTAAAAAGAAAAGCAGGCAAGTGCCCGCTTTTCTTAACTGAAATACTTTATCCTAGTTTATGGTGAACAGCAATCCCAGGCCAAAAGAAGCAGGATCCCCATCCCCAGTTTCGCTGAGCACCAAAGCTGGTCGCCAATCGAAATTGACCACAAAGGGTACCCCATTCGGCTTAAAATCCAGCCCCAGATGTGGTCTCAGTGCGAAAATATTATCGAAATCCTGTACCAAAACTATGCTTGGACCGGCACCCAAGTACCATCTTAACCCTCGGGCTCCCACAAATTCCTTGTGAAAGGAATACAAAAGTGTTATGATCGTAGCGTTGTCCTCAAATCCAACGTCAGCTTGACCAACATGCTTTTCCGAGAAGAAATATTTACCCTTGGCACCGAAAAAGGTAGCTTCGTCAAAGGCATCAACCCCAAGACCGATTGCACCAGTATAACTGGTTTGGGCTTTTGTAGCTGTGGCAAGGGAAAAAACAATGGAACAAGCAAAGATGATTTTTTTCATTTTAATCGTATTTATGGTTTATAGTTACGCTTTAAAAAATTGGTGCCAAGGCATCCAAATCCTGCTAACATTTAACCAAACCTAAATACGACCTTTGCTTTTTTGAACCGCTTTTTCCTAGAAAAGAAACAGGATCCCAACCATGGCGATACCAAAAGTGGCGTCATTATTCACCGCGGTATAGGAAACATTTAGTTCCGTGTTTCCGGTAATATTGTACCCCACAATGGGTCTGTAATACAATCCACCATCATTACCTTCATTAATGCCTACACCGTATCCGATATCACCTCCAAACTTGAAGTGGTAAGTAGGGTAAATACGGATGGAACCAGCTACTGGCAGAAATTGAATGTCTTCAAATTCCGTTTGGTTATCCAAGGTTTCGCCAAAAGCATGGATAAATCCGGTTGCCAGACCTAGGTCCAACAATTCCGAAACACCCCAATGGTAATTTACATCCAATCCCACACTAAAACTAGATACATCAGCGGCATCGCCAACAGGTAATCCGGCAATAAAACCAGCTTTAAAACTGCTTCTGTCCTGTGAGAAGGCATTAAAAATCATAGTAAAAAAGACTAAGACAACAAGGTATGTTCTTTTCATAATGGATAAAACTTATAGATAGAAAGAACGCTTCCCTGTCAGATCTAGTATTGATAAATGTTAATTTTTGTTAATCAGGTTTTTAAAATCCACCGTTAATCCGCAGTGAACATGAGTTGAAATTAGTTCTGTACTGGGTAATTTTATGTTGCCAATTGACGAATGCCCCTTTTGAATTGATAGATGCATGATTTGGAGATGAATTCGAAAAATGAAAGTTTCGAATTGTAGCTATATTTAGAACATGAACTGGAACCAGGGCATACAGGATTACCAACATTACCTTAAAATTGAACGCGGACTTTCCGAAAACTCTATTTTAGGATACACTAGGGACATCCAAAAATTGAAACACTATTTGGAGGAGCATGAGATGGTAATCTCGCCGGCCCAAATCGACAAGGAATCGCTACAGCAGTTTGTTTACCATCTGGCCAAAATGGTTACCCCACGTTCCCAAGCACGGGTTATTTCGGGCCTCCGAGGCTTTTTTAACTATTTGGTTTTTGAAGATTATCGCCAGGACAACCCCATGGACCTTATTGAAACCCCAAAATTGGGAAGTAAACTTCCCGACACCCTCTCCACTGATGAAATTAATGCGTTAATAGCTGCGATCGACCTTTCAAAACCTGAGGGAGAACGGAATAGGGCCATTTTGGAAACCTTGTACGGTTGCGGCCTCCGTGTCTCGGAATTGATTCATCTCAAACTCTCCGATCTATTTTTCGATGAGGATTTTATCCGCGTCACAGGAAAAGGAAACAAACAACGGTTTGTTCCCATAAGTTCCATTAATAAAAAATACATCAATATGTATTGTGACCAGATTAGGATTCATCAAAACATTGATAAGGAGCACCAAGATTTTCTTTTTCTAAATAGAAGGGGCAAGCAGCTTAGCAGAGCCATGATTTTCACTATTATCAAAAATTTGGCCGAGAAAATCGATCTTAAAAAACGAATTAGTCCACATACCTTCAGACATTCTTTCGCCACACACCTCTTAGAGAACGGTGCCGATTTAAGGGCAATTCAGCAAATGCTTGGTCATGAGAGTATAACCACCACCGAAATTTATATGCATGTGAACCGGAAGCATCTTGCCGATGTACTGAAGGAGTTTCATCCAAGAGAGTAATTTTTTCAAAATTTCAGTCTGGTTCCAAGTTCGAATCTTGTTTCCACCCCTTCCAACCCAAATTTTTGGAACTTGGGATCACCAACCGGACTCACCACCCTGGCCTCCAAGGACCAGTTGGGCCGCACATCATGACCAAGACCATAGAATATTTCATTTCTGGGAATAGGATTCGGAACTCCTTGGTTTTCATTCATAAGGTCCCACTCTAACTGGAAACCTCCCATCAAATAGGTTTTGTTGGAAATATATTGTCTTAGTTCAATAGGTATGGTAATCCGATCCGCCGCATAACTTCGGAAATGCTCTCCTCCAATACTAAATTCAGTGGTATTGCTTAAACGTAGCCTTGTTCGGAACCATGCGAAATTGGAAAACTTATCAAATTGTGGATAATCAAACCCATCTATTGAGACCGGAGATTCTTTTTTTACGGTTGGATTACCTGGAATTTGGCCCATTCCGTACTGAATCGCTATCAAAATTGTCAAAACGGCTAGTGGTTTTTTGAACATTTTGAAGGTTTTCCCTACAAATTAGCGCAATACAACATAGCTCCTTTCCCTATTGGCTAAAATTTAACCTTTAGAAACAAGACTGGTACAATCCCAATTAAATTCATAAAAGCTTAGAGCAGCTATATTGTGACCTTGTCCTTTCCATTGACCTGATACTGTTTTTTAAAAGGTCGAATAATCAATCGGGCCTCTCGGTCAAAACGGATGTAGTTGTATACCCAGTTGATGAAGACCACTACCCTATTCCTAAATCCAATTAAGAAATACAAATGGACAAACATCCAAACAAACCAAGCAAAAACACCTTGAAACTTGAATCTAGGGAGGTCTACCACAGCCTTGTTTCGACCCACGGTAGCCATACTTCCTTTATCCCTATATATGAAAGGTTTGAGGTCTTTCCCCTCAATCATTCGCACTAGGTTTTCCCCAAGGTTCTGCCCCTGTTGGATTGCTGGTTGTGCCATCATGGGATGCCCGTGAGGGTAAGGTTCGCTTTCCATTTGGGCCACATCACCGATGGCGAAAATTTCTTCAAAACCGTCAACTTGGTGGAACTCGTTTACGCGAAGGCGGTTACCACGGCAAAGAAAATCCTTACTGTCCAAGCCATCCAAACATACCGCTTGAACTCCTGCTGCCCAAACCAAGGTACAGGCCTCAAATGAAGTATCTGTATTGGTTGATACCAGCTTACCATCATAATCGGTAACCCGAATACCCTTCCATACATTTACCCCTAACCTTTCCAAAAACCGCTCAGCCTTTGTAGATGCAACGGCGCTCATTGCTGGAAGAATACGACTACCGCCCTGCACAAGATTAATTTGAGCCCGTCGGGTATCCAAATCAGGATAGTCCTTGGGAAGGATGCCCTTTTTTATTTCTGCCAACGCGCCTGCCAATTCAACACCCGTAGGACCACCGCCCACTATGACAAAATTCATCAAAGCATCACGCTCATGAAGGTCGTCGGTTAGCAGTGCTTGCTCAAAGTTCTCAAGAATGAGGCTTCTTAGGTTTAAAGATTGAGGGATGGTCTTCATGGCCATTCCCTTTTCGGCTATATTCTTGTTTCCGAAGAAATTGGTTCTAGATCCAGTTGCCACCACCAAATAATCGTACTGGATTTCCCCAATATTGGTCTGCAATCTTCGCATGGAGGTATCCACTTCCAGTACCTCTGCCAATCTAAAATAAAAATTTGGATAACCTTGAAGTACTTTTCGAATGGGGTACGCAATGGAATCGGGTTCCAATCCCCCTGTAGAGACCTGATAAAGCAAAGGTTGGAAATTGTGGTAATTGTGTTTATCCAGCAACACCACCTGGACATCTTTTTTTGCCAGTTTTTTGGCTAAGGCAATTCCGCCAAAACCCCCTCCAATAATAATGACCCTTGGAAAACTGGACTGAGGAATGTTCATACTGGACATGGGTGCAAATTTAAACATTCAATCATGGTAAAGGTTATCTGAAGATGGGTTTTTTACTATCTTTAATTCTTGACTAATGAAACAACACCTAATGAAAAAACTTGTCTTTCTAGGCCTTAGTGCCCTGCTCTGCATGCAGCCGTCCAATTCCCAAGAAACCAGGGAGGATTTACTAAAAACTTTGGACTCTAAATCTGAAACCTATGGTGCTATTGCCCAAGAAATATGGGAACTTGCCGAAATGGGCTATTTGGAGCACAAAAGCTCGGCACTTTTACAAAAAACATTGGCCGATGAAGGTTTTAGCATCAAAAAAGGAGTAGCTGGAATCCCAACCGCCTTCATTGCTGAATACGGCTCAGGTTCGCCGGTCATTGCCATTTTGGGGGAATATGATGCCCTTCCGGGATTATCCCAACAAGCAGTGGCAGAAAAAAAATCCGCGAATAAGGCTGCGGGACATGCCTGTGGTCATCATCTTTTTGGTACCGCTTCCACGGCCGCTGCCATAGCAGCCAAAAGTTGGTTAAAGAAAAACAACGGTAAAGGCACTATACGTTTTTATGGGTGTCCGGCCGAAGAAGGTGGATCAGGTAAGGTCTATATGGTCCGTGAGGGGTTGTTCAATGATGTGGATGTGGCTTTACATTGGCATCCAGGTTCCCAAAATGCGGCCAGTGCCGGAGCTGCTTTGGCCAATAAATCTGCAAAATTTAGGTTTCATGGAACCTCAGCTCATGCTGCGGGGGCACCCGAACGTGGGAGGTCTGCTTTGGATGGCGTGGAAGCCATGAACGTAATGGTGAACATGATGCGGGAGCATATTCCTCAAGAGGCGCGTATCCACTATGTCATCACAGATGGTGGAAAGGCACCAAATGTGGTACCTAATTTTGCAGAAGTGTACTATTATGCCCGTCACAACCGCAGGGATGTTGTAATTGATATCTTTGACCGAATAGTAAAAGCTGGCGAGGGAGCCGCTTTAGGCACGGGCACTACCATGGATTATGAAATGATAGGGGGCACCCATGAATTACTTCCTAATTTGACTCTGCAAAAAATAATGCATTCCAACCTTTCCAAGGTTGGCGGGGTGAGTTATTCTGATGACGAAGAGGTGTTTGCGGAAAAAATCTCCAAAAGTCTTGGTTACGAAAATCTCGATGTTAATCGTGCAATTTCCGTTCAGCCCTATAAAGAAGAGGCAAGGGCCTACGGTTCCACCGATGTAGGTGATGTAAGTTTTACGGTTCCCACCGTCGGTATGAGTTCAGCAACTTGGGTACCTGGAACCCCGGCACATAGCTGGCAGGCCGTGGCAGCTGGTGGCACTTCCATCGGAAACAAGGGAATGATGGTGGCTGCCAAGGCGCTAACGCTTACGGCTGTAGATCTTTTTGAAAATCCCGGTATTGTTACCAAGGCCAAAGCAGAATTGGAAGAGAGGCGTGGGAAAGACTTCAAGTATATTCCGTTGCTAGGAGATCGCCCACCAGCCTTGGACTATCGCAAATAAGGGAAAAGCCAATTAAAACTGTAACAAAAGTTGCTTTGTAAACACATATAGAGCAAACAACCAACCTTTGTGAATTCGGAACTGGAACATCGCTTTGTGACGGAACTTGAGAACAATCAGAACATTGTTCACAAGGTGTGCACCCTATACACCAATGATAGGGATTCGCACAATGACCTTTTCCAGGAAATCACGATCCAGTTATGGAAGGCCTATCCCAAGTTTAGGGGAGATGCCAAATTCAGTACCTGGATGTACAGAGTGGCCTTGAACACAGCTATAACTCTATACCGAAAGTCGAAGAGACGTGTTCAGACGCAAGATTATGATTCCGTAATCTTTAAGATTAAAGCCGACGAATATGATGATACCCAAGAACGTCAACTAAAACTGATGTACAAAGCTGTAAAGCAATTGGGCGATATTGATAAAGCCCTGGTCTTTTTATATCTGGAGGATAAGGACTACAGCGAAATTGCCGAAACCTTAGGTATCACAGAAGTTAACGCCAGGGTGAAGATGAACAGAGTAAAGAACAAGCTAAGAACCATATTAAATCCTTGACCCTATGATGGATGAATTGGAACTCTTGAAAAAAGATTGGCAGAAAAAGGGGGAGCATCTTCCTAAACTGTCCTATGACGAAATCTATAAAATGATCTGGAAGAAATCATCTTCCATCGTAAAATGGATTTTTTATATCAGCATCATCGAATTTATAATTCCCCACTTGTTATATCTTATACCATCCCTGCGAAACAGTCCGGATGTATATGCCGATCTGGGGCTCACCAAAATAGTGCTGGGTGTAAGTATTGTTCAGTATCCTATTATTTTTTATTTCATCTATCAGTTCTATAAACGATATCGGGAGATCTCAGTTCTTGATAGTGCAAAACAACTTACCAGCAACATTTTACGCACTCGAAAAACGGTAAAGCATTATGTGATTTTTTCACTTTCCATGGTGTTGTTGACCTTCGGAATGTTGGTTGTGGGTATCTATTTTAGTGATAATGTCGTGGAGACATTAGACCTTAGGGGTAGCCTTGGCGACATGCCCCAAGAAAAGGTAAAGTGGGTTGTAATGGCCATTTTTGCTGTATTGGGTGTTGTATTTACCTTTATTTTCGGAGGAATTTATTTTTTGCTTTATGGTCTGCTTACGCGTAA
This sequence comes from Flagellimonas flava, assembly GCF_900129665.1. Classification (GTDB taxonomy): domain Bacteria; phylum Bacteroidota; class Bacteroidia; order Flavobacteriales; family Flavobacteriaceae; genus Flagellimonas; species Flagellimonas flava. The sequence goes on along the minus strand of NZ_FQWL01000006.1, from coordinate 60,111 downwards.
ACTGAGAAAGAATTATAGGGAACTTCAAAAACTGGAAGTTTAATCCCCTTTGTAACTGTACCTTCTTTTCTGATGGTCGGCCTCATAGGCTGCCAATTCCGCTTCGGAAATTACTTTTAAGAAAGAAGGATGTTGCTCAATGGCGTATTCCAGCTTTTCAATAATGGAATCAATGGATTCATTTTCGTAATCAATTTCCAAGGGTGCCTTTATTTGCATGGATTGCAGAATGCCCTTCTTCTTTACCCGCAATCCCTTTTTATCGAACGAACGTCTAAAACCATCAATTACCACAGGAACCACTACTGGTTTGTATCTTTTAATGATATGCGCGGTTCCCTTGCGCAAAGGCTTCCAAGGTGTTGTGGTACCCTGTGGGAAGGTAATCACCCAGCCGTCATCCAAGGCCTTTGCGATATTGCTGATGTCGCTGAATTTTACCTGACGATTCACATTCTGTCCATCAGCCCGCCAAGTACGTTCAATACTTATGGAGCCTGCATACGCCAAAATTTTGGTCAATAGGCTTTTTTTCATCGTTTCCTTAGCCGCAACATAATAGATGTTCAACTTGGGATTCCAGAGGTAAGTAAGATTTTTGATACTGTCCTCCCTCCCGCTTAAACTGGCATTGAAGACATGGAACATGGCGACCACATCAGCAAAGTAAGTCTGATGGTTGCTAACAAAAAGAACGTTGGTTTCAGGCAAGTCCCGAATAATTTGGGAACCTTCAATTTCCAAAGTATTGAATCCCTTGTAACGCTGATGGGTCATCATTCCTGCAATGCGGATTAACCATCGCTTTAGAAATAAGATATGACCGAAAGGATTTTCTTTGAATAGACCCATGTATCACCTGTTCTGGGCTAATTTACAAAATAGCGGCTAAAGCACTTGCTCCAGGAGCTCCTTGATTTCGGCCATCATCATGGCAGTAGCTCCCCAAACGGTATAACCGTTTAGTTTATAAGCGGGTACACTAATGTTTTTTGCGTAGGAAGTACTTAAAGTTTCTTCGATATGATTGGAATCGTCCAAAAAATCGTACAATTTTACCTCAACCAAAGCCTCCACCTCGCTCTGCTGAATTACGAATGGGTCCGGTTCGGCATATAATCCCATAAACGGCTGTACCATAAAATTGCTCGGAGGAATGTAAACCTCACTTAGTTCCCGAATTACCTCAACAGCTTGAGGTTGCACACCGACTTCCTCATGGGTCTCCCGAAGTGCCGTTTCCATAAGGTTTTTATCCGCTTTCTCCACTTTTCCCCCAGGGAATCCTATCTGGTTGGAATGCACCCCGTTATACGTTTTGCGCAAAATCAACAACATTTTGGTCAACTGTTCCGCATCAGGATAAAACAAAGCCATAACACCGGCCTTTTTTGGATTCATTTGTGCAATTCTATTTGACTCCAGCCACTGTTTGCGTAGTAAAGGCGACATTTTGTGGTGGGAATCCGTCCCGGGAAGAGGTAGATTTTTTATTTTTAGAGCTTGTTGATAAAATTCTTTAAAATCCATGTTGCTAAGACCATCGGCTTTAACTACAAGTATACTACTATTTTTTCTCCTCTCTTGCGGTGAAACTCCCAAAAAAGACACCCAAAAAGTTGGGCCTAAAGCAACCCAAAAGGATTCTACTGATACTTCAACAACAGTCATAGAGGAAGAGCAAGAAGAAGAAGAGCAGGCATTTGTGCTCAATGAAGAAAATGCCATTGATTTCTTTTTTAATTATGCCAAGGAAGTCAAAGAAAACAGAGTCAGACTCACCACAAGTATGGGCAGCTTTACTGTGGAGCTCTATGATAACGTGCCTTACCACAAGGCCAATTTTATCTATTTGAGTCGCAAAGGGTATTTTGACAATACCCAATTTCACAGAATAGTCAAGAACTTTATTATTCAGGGCGGGAACTCGGATGACAAGGAGACATCCAAAAAACGACGATTGATTGGCAGGTATTTGCTTCCACCGGATACCCGCAAAGGCCATAAGCACCATCGAGGTACGATTTCCATGCCAAGTAGTGAGCGTGACAATCCCCACAAATTGGCTTCACCCTATGAGTTTTTTATTGTTGTGACCAAACCAGGATCATACCATCTTGATGGTTCCTACACCCCATTTGGGCGTGTTGTGCAAGGCATGGATGTAGTGGATGCCATTAATAATGTTCCCGTAGGTGATGGGGATTGGCCTTGGCAAAATGTTTACATTCTGAAGGCCGAAGTGCTCTAATCAATCCTCGTTCCTATAAATATTGGGGAGGCTGATTCCGAATCTGACCGCAACCAAACGCAACGTTATCACCACAAGAATTGCGGCTATATACGCATAGCTTTCCTGAATGGGAAATTGGGTGAACAAAAAATAGCTGGCTCCACCAAGGATGCAGGCAGTGGCGTAAATCTCCTTTCTAAAGATAACAGGAATTTCGTTGCACAAAATATCCCGGATGACTCCACCAAAACTTGCAGTCATGGTCCCCAAGGCTATACACATAATGGGCGAAAGCTCGGCTTGAAGTCCTTTTTCCAATCCCACCATGGTATACAGGCCAATTCCTATGGTATCAAATAAGAAAAGGGAACGTCTAAGGTATTTCAACTGATTCACAAATAATATCCCAAACACCACTGTGATCAGAATAGTAAAAACATAGGTAAGGTCACGCATCCAAACCACAGGTGTGTTTCCGATAAGCAGGTCCCGTAAAGTACCCCCACCAATGGCCGTTACAAAGGCAATGATAAGCACACCGAACAAATCCAACTTTTTCTCCATGGCGACAAGCACACCAGAAATGGCAAAGGCAACCGTCCCTAAAATATCAATGGCTTGATAAAACATAACTACATTTTTTGTGTGTAGTAGTTGTAGTCTTTAATGACCACATCCACAAAGTCCATGGGCTGGAGGGTCGACTGGATGCCGGTCACTTCCTTGATCTTTTTGTCCAATGAAATAATGATATTGTGATCTCCATTGAGTCTAGATTTGTCGTATAACTCCTTAATGGTCTGCATTTCACTATCCTTAAAAACAGTTACCTGCGGAAATTGGGGGTTGAAGTCTTCGGGCAATTCCCGTAACAGCGTATCTTTTAGAGAAACCCTCTTTTTTTCACTGATTACCGTTGTGCCGGCCGCAATATCACCCAAGCGCTGGCCTTTTCCCCGTATCAAAATCGTCAATACAGCACCACCCCCGGAAGTCAGGGCCACATCAATGATTCGAAGCACCCATCGAACAAAATAATTGGCGAAGTTGGGTTTGGAACCATCCAATTTTACAACTCTCAAAGACATAAGCCCTTTTCCGATGGTCTTCCCATCAGAAAAAGTTTCGAAAAGAAGGTAATACAAAAAAGCGGGCAAACTCAATATCAAATAAATTGCCCACTGATCAGCAATGTCCATTTCCAAAGATATAAGTAGGATAAAAATCAAAATCGTGTATACCCCAATCACAAAGCTATCTATAAGATACGCCAACATGCGTTCTCCCAGGTTTGAAGTGTTCTGGGTGATGCTCACATTTTGGGCCGTTTCTATTTGAAATTGATCCATATTTTAGTTTCTTTACTTACAAACCATCAGATTTAATGCGAGAGGCTGCTTTTGTAAAGCAAAATAAGGACAAATGGGTCGCTTTTGAAAATGTCCTGAACAATACGGGCCAACTCCAACCTGATGAACTTTCCGACCTATATATCGAAATCACGGACCATCTGAGCTACGCCAAAACGTTTTACCCAAAAAGTAATACAGAATTCTATCTAAATACCCTTGCCTCCCAAGCGCATCAAAAAATCTATAAAACAAAACGGGAATCCAAGAACCGTATTGTCACCTTTTGGAAAACAGAGTTTCCCTCCATGTTCCATAACCATCATAGAGAGCTACTGATTGCTTTTTTGGTTTTTACTTTTTTCTCATTGGTGGGAGCCTTTTCGTCTGCAAATGAAGGGGATTTTGTTCGTTCCATCTTGGGTGATGGCTACGTTAATATGACCTTGGAAAACATTGAAAAAGGTGACCCCATGGCCGTGTACAAGCAGCAAGGGGAGTTCAATATGTTCTTGGGAATTACCATCAACAATATTAAAGTTGCCGTATATGCTTTTGCGTTCGGGATTTTCTTGGGTATAGGCACCTTGTATATAATGCTCCAGAATGGAATCATGCTGGGAAGTTTCCAATATTTTTTTTATGAAAAGGGACTGTTGTGGGAATCTGTACGCACCATTTGGATTCATGGCACCATTGAAATATCGGTAATCATCATTGCAGGCTGCGCAGGATTGGTAATGGCCAATGGCATGCTGTTTCCAGGGACCTATACGCGTTTGGAATCGTTCAAGAGGGGAGTGAAAAACGGATTAAAAATCATGGTAAGCACCGTTCCCTTTTTTATTTTGGCAGGTTTTCTGGAAGGGTTTGTGACAAGGCACACCGAGATGCCCGATTGGCTTGCCGTTTTGATCATAGCCTCCTCCTTGTACCTCATCATATTTTACTATATTCTTTATCCTAACCAATTAAAACGAAAAGCAAAACATGCAACCATACATTGAATTTAAAAAACAAAGGGAATTGGGCGAAATCCTGTCGGATGCGTTTGGATTTATCCGAAACCAATTCAAACCATTTTTTGGTACTATTTTAAAAATTGTTGGGCCTTACCTATTGGTGATGTTGGTATCCCTGGGCTTCTACTATTACTTCATCGGGGATTTGGCCACTTTTAATGTAGAGAGCTCAAACGACCTGTTCAACCCCATTATGATGGTGTTGGTGTTCTTTCTTTTTTTTATCAGTATCATAGCCGCATATGTGATGGCCCAGGCAACAGTACTCTACTACATTAAATCCTATGCAAACAATAACGGAACGACCAACTTTGAGGAAATCAGAAAAAATGTGTACTCCAATTTTTGGAGTTTTATAGGTCTAGGGTTTTTGGTGGGGTTTTCCATTGGGCTTGGTTTCCTGTTTTGTTTTATACCGGGAATCTACCTGTATCCTATTCTGGCACTATCATTCAGTGTTATGGTTTTCAACCAAAAAGGAGTCACTGATGCGTACGGATATAGCTTTACCCTAATCAAGGATAACTGGTGGATTACCTTTGCAACGTTTTTGGTGATAGGCATTATTGTGGGTGTAGCAGGGTATGCTTTCAATATTCCGGCCTATATCTATATGTTTGTAAAGATGGGCACCATGGCCGGAGAAACAGACCCCTTGGCTTTCGGAGGAGGTATTTTTGACCCCATTTATATCATCTTGAACCTTCTGGCTGTCTCGGTTCAGTTCCTGCTCAACATCATTACCTTGGTAGCAAGTGTTCTGATTTACTTCAACCTTAACGAAAAGAAAAATTTTACGGGAACTTACGAGCGTATCGAAGGCTTGGGGAAATCATAAAAGTCCATGCGGAAAATTTGGTTGTTGGGATTACTGCTGTTAATGTGCCTAAAGGGAATTGCCCAAAACGATAGTCTTGTCAAACAGGATAGATCGGACTTTGCTCCTTTGGAAATCAGCAAAGAAGACCTAAGAACCTATCTGGAGGACGATGCCTTCAACTATGAAATCGTAAAAGCCGACAATTCCTGGCTTGACGCACTACAAAATTGGTTTTACAACCTCCTTATTGGCTTTTTTGAATGGCTATTTGGGATGGAGCAAGCCGTGGGGTACTTAGCTGTATTTCTGCGTTTTCTACCCTACATCCTACTGGCAATCTTGCTGTTCCTGATTATAAGGTTTTTTATCAAAGCGAATACCCGGTCGCTGATCTATTCCCAAAAGAATCCAAATTTGGTGGTTTTATCCGAGGAGGAGCGTATTATCAAAACAGAAAACATTCAGGAACTTATACAGGAGGCCCTAGCTCAAAACAACTATAGGTTGGCCATTAGATACTACTATCTTTTTATACTAAAAATGCTTACGGAAAGGGAACTTATTGATTGGCAATTGCAAAAAACCAATGACGATTACATTCGCGAACTCTCCGGAAATGCATTAAAATCTTCCTTCAGTAAGGCCACCTTGCTATACGATTATATTTGGTATGGTGAATTCAATATAGACCAGGAACGATACACAAAAGCTGAAAACGTATTTGTGTCACTTAAAAATGCAATTGGAAGTAATGTTTAGGAAGGGCTGGGTATATATTGTTATAGGTGTGCTAACCGTTGGGCTGATTCTACTGTTGGAATACAATAAGCCCAAAAAAGTCAATTGGTTCCCCTCCTTTGTTACACATCATAAGATTCCTTACGGCACCTACGTACTGAATGATTTGATGCACAATCTTTTTACAAACCAGGTCAATCCTGTAAACAGACCGCCTTTTGAATTTTTGACCCGTTCGGAAAAGATCAGTGGCACTTATTTCTTTGTGAACGACCACGTTTCCTTTGGAGAAACCGAATTACACACCCTTTTGGATTGGGTGGATCAGGGCAATACCTTATTTGTGGCCTCCAATGGTTTTGAACGTCAGTTATTGGATACGCTTAACCTAGAAGAACGGTATATGTTCGCAGGAGGTGAGTTAAAGCCCAAATTCTATCATCATCTGGTTAACCCGAACCTAAACCAGAAAGAAGTTGTCTTCGAAAAAGACTACAATACCATCACCTTCAACAGGGTGGATACCTTAAACACAGTTGTTCTAGGAACCGCAAGAAAACAGTTGGATAGCACGGACGCCATTTCTAAAGGAATCAATGTGATTCAACAACCCTTTGGGGATGGGAAAATTATCTTATCGACCTTTCCAAAAGCATTCACGAACTATTTCATTCTAAAAGACGACCAAAGGGACTATACAGCAGGCTTACTTTCCTATATTGATAGGGAGCAGCAAATTTATATTGACAATCATCACAAATCAGGTAAATCGTTTTACACTTCGCCCATGTACCTGTTTTTAAATACCAAAGAGTTTAAATGGGCCTATTATATGATGCTGATTGGTGCCCTTATTTATGTGATTTTTGAAGGGAAGCGCAAGCAACGGGCAATTCCGGTTTTAATACCATTAAAAAACCAAACTTTGGCATTTACCCGCACCATCGCGGATATGTATTTTGAAAAAGGGGAGCAAAAGCAAATCACCCTGAACAAAATATCTTACTTTCTAGAATATATTCGTTCGCGTCTGAACATGTCCACCCAGGAGTTGGATGAATCCTTCCTAAAAAATTTGGCGATTCGAAGCAACAACGACCTTAACGATGTCAGGGAGCTGTTTAAACTAATAGCACAACTGCAGTCCCAAGAGAAAATTCCGGATAACGGATTAGAAGAACTAAACAAAAAAATAGAAGCATTTAAAGCAAAAGTAGATGGAAAATAATGATTTGAACTTCGACAGTCGAGTTCCCTTAGAGGAATTGAAAAACACGGTTGAGGAGATTAAGCAAGAATTGTCCCGAATAATCGTAGGACAACATAATTTTATCGATTTATTGATTGTTTCCCTGCTGGTCGATGGTCATGCCCTTATTGAAGGAGTTCCGGGAATTGCCAAGACCATAACGGCCAAGCTTTTTGCAAAAACCCTAAAAACGGGATTCAGTAGAATCCAATTTACGCCGGACCTTATGCCCAGTGATATTTTAGGTACCTCCATCTTTAATGTCCAGAACTCGGAATTTGAGTTTAAGAAAGGCCCTATTTTCTCCAATATCATTCTGATTGATGAGATTAACAGGGCCCCAGCCAAAACTCAGGCCGCCCTTTTTGAAACTATGGAGGAGCGTCAGGCAACCATTGATGGCAAGACCTATAAAATGGCGGAACCCTTTGTGGTCCTGGCCACTCAAAACCCTATTGAGCAGGAAGGCACCTATGCCCTCCCCGAGGCCCAATTGGATCGTTTTTTATTCAAAATCAAAATAGATTATCCCACCCTGGAAGAGGAGGTATTGATCATTAAGGGCCATCATGAAAGAAAGGGCGAGAAACCTCAAGATAAAATCAAATCTGTGCTTACCCCAAAAAAGTTAGCAGAGTATAAAAAGAACATCCATGATGTGATTGTGGAGGAAAAAATAATCAGCTATATCGCCAATATCATTACCAACACAAGAAATCATCCCCATTTGTATCTTGGCGCTTCACCAAGGGCATCCATTGCAACACTTTCAGCGGCTAAAGCTTTTGCTGCCATTTCAGGGAGGGATTTCGTTATTCCCGAGGATGTAAAACGAGCATTGGTTCCAGTACTGAACCACAGGGTGATCCTGACACCAGAACGTGAAATGGAGGGTATGACCACAGAAAACGTGGTGCAAATGATAATGGAATCGGTAGAAATTCCGCGCTAAGCATGCAGTTTCTAAAATCGTTTTACATACACAATCATTTTTTTTGGTACGTCGCCATCTTGGCAGCTTCCTTTGTGTTTTCATATTGGTTTCCCCTACTCTATCCTATTAGCTGGATTCTGGTTTTTGTTTTGATAACCCTATTCCTTTTGGATACATATTTCCTTTATGCTCCAACGAATACGATATACGCCAAACGAAATCTTCCACAAAAACTCTCCAATAGCGATTACAATGTTCTAACGGTTAAAGTAACCTCCAAATATGCATTTAGGACCGGGATTGTCGTAATTGATGAACTCCCAGTTCAATTTCAGAAGAGAGATTTCGCCCAACATTTGGCACTTTCCAAAAATGAAAGTCAGACTTTTGATTATTCGGTGAGACCTGTAGAACGCGGAGAATATGTCTTTGGGAACCTGAATGTTTATGTCTCCAGCCCTTTGCAAATTGTAAAAAGACGATTTGTTTTTCAGAAAGACCAAATGGTTCCAGTCTATCCTTCCATCATACAGATGCAACAGTATGATTTTTTGGCCATCAATAATCGACTAAGTGAGTTTGGGTTAAAAAAGATTAGAAGGATTGGCCATACCCAGGAATTTGAACAAATCAAAGAGTATATCAAAGGAGATGATATGCGCACTATTAATTGGAAGGCTACAGCCAAGAAGAATCAATTGATGGTGAACCAATATCAAGACGAAAAATCACAACCCATCTATTCCATTATAGATACCGGGAGGGTAATGAAAATGCCATTTAATGGATTAAAGCTTCTGGACTATGCCATTAACTCCACCTTGGCTTTTTCCAATGTTGCCCTCAAGCGAAACGACAAAACGGGGATGCTGACCTTTTCCAAAAATATAGAGACGTTTGTTCCGGCAGTCCAAAAAATATCACATCTGAATACCATACTGGAAAAACTGTACAATATATCCACTCTGTTCAGTGATTCAGATTTTGGCTTACTTTATGCACAGATTAAACGCAAGGTAAACCAGCGAAGCCTCCTTTTGCTTTATACAAACTTTGAACATGTTTCTGCCCTCCGTAGGCAGCTTCCTTTTTTGCTAGCCATTGCCAAAAAACATGTCCTTGTTGTTATTTTCTTTGAAAACACCGAACTGGAGGAGTTGATTTCCACAGATGCCGAAAATCTTCAGGCGATCTATCATAAAACCATTGCCGAAAAGTTTTCATTGGAGAAAAAACTGATGCAAAAAGAACTGCAACGCTATGGTATCCAGACAATCCTCACTCGGCCGGAAAGTCTTACGATCAACACCATTAATAAGTATTTGGAAATAAAAGCGAAAGGGTTACTCTAATCCTTTAAGCGACTTAGTGGACAGTGTTAATGTAGTCCATGATGGAAGTTGGTGCTCCGGAACCATTACCTTAGAAATCCCAGAATCTACTTGAATCTGGTTCCAATCTAATCGATGGGTCGTTAAACTTCCCATGGGCCTCCTTTTATTTCTTTTTTTGGAGAAGATTTCAATAGTAACTCCTACCGTTACTCCCCCCAAAATGGTGGCTGCCAAATCTTCATTGTCCCATTGGTTTCCCTCTTGACCTTCATCTATCGCCTCCTTTGCCACTCCTACCAGAGCACTCGCTGCTACGGCACCAACAAAAGTCCATACCCTATCACCGTCAGAAGCATGCTTTGCTATTCCAGCACCTGCAAGACCAAAAAGACTGCCACCTAAAAAGTGAAGTGCTTTATCCCTTTCTATTTGTGCATTAAGCTGCGACACAAGAAGAAATAGCACTAACGTGGGGATTAGTGTTCTCATAATGGGATAAATATATAAAATAATCAGCTGTTGCTCCTAAATGCCGCAACTAGTTTTTTGGACTTCTCAAACTCCTTCATCATGTCCTTAAGTATGATTGCGGCGGGCTTAATATCGTGGATGAGGCCAGAAACCTGTCCAATTTCCAATTCGCCTTCGTCCATATCACCTTCGAACATTCCTCTTTTGGCCCTTGCTCGTCCCAATAAAGCTATAAGATCTTCTTTGGAAGCTCCTTTGGCATAGGCTTCTTGGACATTTTTATAGAACTTATTTTTAAGTAAACGCACTGGGGCCAGTTCTTTTAAGGTGAGATGGGTATCTCCCTCCTTGGCTTCAACAATCCGGTGTTTAAAAAGTTCATGTGCCGAACCCTCTTGGCTTGCCGCGAACCGACTTCCAATCTGAACCCCGTCTGCTCCCAAGACCATCGCAGCGAGCATAGCTTGTCCTGTGGCAATTCCTCCCGCAGCTATCAGGGGGATATTGATTTTTTCCTTGACGGACGGTATAAGCACCATGGTGGTGGTCTCATCCCTACCGTTATGGCCTCCGGCCTCGAACCCCTCTGCAACCACAGCGTCCACCCCAGCATCCTGGGCTTTCAAAGCAAATTTCACACTGCTTACCACATGAACCACCGTAATTCCATTTTTCTTTAAAAAGGATGTCCATGTCTTAGGGTTGCCCGCAGAGGTAAAAACAATTTTTACTCCGAGTTCGACAATGCTGTCCATGATGTCCTCAATGTTTGGATAGAGCATCGGCACATTCACGCCAAAAGGTTTATTTGTAGCCTTTTTACATTTAATAATATGCTCTCTCAATACATCCGGATACATACTTCCAGCTCCCAAAAGCCCCAATCCGCCTGCGTTTGAAACTGCTGACGCCAATCGCCAACCACTGGTCCAAATCATTCCTCCCTGAATGATAGGGTATTCTATGCCAAAAAGTTCTGTGATTTTACGTGGATCCATAGTTAAGAGATAACTCCTGAGCCAATGAGTTCATCATTAATGTACCAAGCAACGAATTGTCCCTCGGTAATAGCAGATTGCGGTTCTACAAAGTCAACATAAAGGCCATTATCCGTTTTGTAAAGCGTTGCTTTTTGCAACGGTTGTCGATACCTTATTCTTGCCTCAACTTCCATGATTTCATCCACTTTAAGAGCCAAATCGCTTCGTACCCAATGCAGTTCATCCTCCTTTACGAAAAGGGCACTTCGTAAAAGCCCAGGATGACTTTTACCCTGTCCTGTATAAATTACATTTTCCTTTACATCGGTTTCAATAACAAATAAAGGCTCTTTGGTTCCGCCCACATTTAGTCCCTTACGCTGACCTATGGTAAAGTAGTGTGCTCCTTGATGCTCTCCAACTACCTTTCCATCTGTCACAGAATAAGACGGTTTCTCCGCATTGAACGCCAGTTCGGCTTGTTTGTCTTGAAAATCAGGTACTTCTGGGCTAAACTGTTCCGCTGTATTAGGAACTTCCACAATAACCCCTTTTTTTGGCTTCAGTTTCTGTTGTAGAAACTCGGGCAGATGAACTTTCCCAATAAAGCAAAGGCCTTGGGAGTCTTTTTTATCCGCGGTTATTAGGCTATTATCAGTGGCTATTTTACGCACCTCCGGTTTTGTAAGCTCTCCAATGGGAAACAAAGTTTTTGCCAATTGCTCTTGGGATAGCTGGCACAGAAAATAGGACTGGTCTTTATTCCCATCGACTCCTGCCAACAACTGAAAGGTTTCGCTTCCATCTTCATTTTTAATGGTACCTTTTCTACAGTAATGCCCCGTGGCCACATAGTCAGCACCAAGCTGTAGCGCGATTTTGAGAAAAACATCGAACTTTATTTCTCTATTGCATAAAACATCTGGATTTGGGGTACGGCCCTTTTCATATTCATTGAACATATAATCCACGATGCGTTCCTTATATTCCGCACTCAGGTCCACAGTTTGGAAGGGTATTCCTAATTTTTCGGCAACAATCAAAGCATCATTACTATCCTCGACCCAAGGGCATTCCTCAGAAATAATAACCGAATCATCATGCCAGTTCTTCATAAAAAGTCCTATGACATCATATCCCTGTTTCTTTAAAAGATAGGCCGAAACACTGGAATCCACTCCTCCCGAAAGTCCTACAACTACTTTTTTCATCACATTCCTTTAACCGTGCAAAAATACAAAATGTTGTCAGTAAAAGGTTGTCGAGAACCTAAGCTTCAACTTACCGAATAAAACTACAGGATAAATGATTGGTGAAGTTTAGCCTATTTCCACTACATGGTTTGCCAAACAATGTTTTTCATGATTCGTATTATATATTGACTAATGTTTAAAAAAAATACATAAACAATGTCATTATATCCCTAGCAACCCTTATCAACAATAGAAGCAACTTTATAATAGGTCCTATATGAGGCAATTCACTTTAAAGAAAAAATGCCGTATAGCCCGGTAAAAATGAATGAAATATTGTCTAACTACCCCATTCCGTAATTAAAATAATCCGTCTTAAATAAATACACAATCCTGATTTTCTGTATCTGAATATTTATGATTTAGTGATTTTTGTTAAACTTTTTATAAAAAAACATAAACAAAACGCAACTTTTTTTGTTTAAGGACATCTTTGTCATGTTAAACAAAGTCTAATCTAAAAATAACCCTATGAAAGCACTAATTAAATTGTCAAGTCTGACGATGTTGATTTTTGTATTAATTCTATCCTCCTGTTCTGAGGATGACAATGGAACCTCCAACCCGCCGCCCGAAGTACCTACCAGCAATATTGTTGAGGCGGCCCAGGCTACTGCAGATTTAAGCAGCTTGGTAAGTGCCCTTCAAAAAGCTGATGAAAGTGCCAACAATGATCTAGTTAGTGCTTTAAGTGGTGATGGGCCTTTCACAGTCTTCGCACCTACCAATGCTGCCTTTGCAGATTTATTGACCCAATTGGACGGCTTTGATTCGTTGGATGATTTCAATTCGGAGCAACTCCAAGACCTTTTGGCGGTAATTCTTACGTATCATGTCATTTCAGGTACAGCTGCCCAGTCAACGGACCTAAGTGATGGTCAAAGTTTGACCACCCTTCAAGGTTCAGAACTTACAGTATCCTTAGATGGTAGAGTTTTTATTGGAGATGCGACAGATGTTGATGCCGAAGTAACTACTGCAAATGTTGAAACTACCAACGGAGTAGTTCATATCATCAACAAGGTTTTATTACCGCAAACTATTTTAGATGATTTGGCCGACATTATTCTTGTACCTATTACGGATTTGGCCTTAGGTAACGAAAATCTTGAAAGTTTGGTAGCAGCTCTTACCGCCGCCAATGGAGATTTGCCAACTGTGCTCCGTGGAGATGGTCCATTTACTGTTTTGGCACCCTCAGACGAAGCATTTACAACTTTTCTGGATGGTGCAGAACTAGGAGATATTCCAGTTGAAGTGCTGACAAATGTATTGCTCAACCATGTAATCGAAGGCGCTTTGTTTCAAGCAGATTTGGAAGGTCTCGGGTCGGGATACACCCATACCATGGCCACAGGTGCCGGGGAAGAAAATATCAGTATCTTTTTCGATACAGCGGATGGCGTTACATTCAACGGAGTTTCTTCGGTCGATGCTGCAGATATCAAAGCTCTAAACGGAGTGGTCCATGTTGTGGATGCCGTTATCGGTCTTCCAAATATTGTGGATCATGCCATTGCCAATCCAAATCTATCATCTTTAGTGGCCAATTTAACAGATGGTGGGAATACCACTTTCACGGATCTTCTATCCATGGAAGATGAAACATTTACAGTTTTTGCACCGGTCAATGCGGCATTTGATGACTTCACAAATCCAAATGGAAATGACCTTAATGCAATTCTTTCCAACCATGTCGTAGTTGGTGCTGCAGCTTTCTCTTCTGGTTTATCCAATTCATATGTAAATACAGCTGCAGAATTCGATACCGATGAAAGTCTAAGCCTATATATTAACACAGATGATGGTGTAACTTTGAATGGGGTAAGTTCGGTAGCGATAGCAGATATTGTAGCTACCAATGGTGTAATCCATGCGGTAGATGCCGTGATTGATCTACCTACCGTGGTGACCTTCGCAACAGCTGACCCCAACTTCGCAACTTTGGTAGTAGCCTTGACTACGCTTACCCCAAGTGTGGATTTTGTGGATGTTCTGTCCGCACAGGATGGCAATGGCGACGATCCGTTTACTGTTTTTGCGCCTACCAACGCCGCCTTTGACCTATTGACGGATATTCCCGGTGAAGCTGATTTGATTCCAATTTTACAGCACCATGTCATTGCCGGGGCCAATGTTAGGTCTGGTGATCTTACCCCCGATGGTGATACTGTTACACCTGCCACTTTGGAAGGCGACACCTTTACAATCACCTTGCCTGGTACTGATGGAAATATCGCAAATGTCACTGATGGAGCTGGCAACATGGGAATAGGCATTGACGCCGTTGATGTACAAGCCATAAATGGAGTAATCCACGTCTTGGATGCTGTCCTGATTCCAGATACAATGAATTAGAATTGAAAGGGGCCTTGCATGCAAGGCCCCTTTTACCCCATCAATATATTAATCAAAACACTATTAAAATGAAAACAATTTTACAACCTAGGAGCTTTCTCCTGATGATTGCTCTTGCTTTATTTTCACTGTATTCCTGTGAAACAGAAGATGACCAAGTCGCCCTGTTTGCAGAAGATGAGATTTCCAAAAACATTGTTCAAACAGCCCAGGAAACAGATGTTTTAAGTTCTTTGGTAGCCGCCTTGACAAAAGCGGACGAAAATGAAGATTCCGATTTAATAGGTACTCTAAGCGGAAATGGACCTTTCACTGTTTTTGCCCCTACAAACGAAGCCTTCACTGCACTATTAGGAAGTCTGGACGGTTTTGACTCTCTTGAAGATTTCGATACAGAGGAAGAACGGGCACTCTTGGCAACTATTTTACAGTATCATGTGGTAGCAGGAATCGCTGCCGCCTCTGGTGATTTATCAGATGGACAAATGATTGCCACCGTACAAGGCGAGGATGTTACCGTAAACTTAGATGGTGGAGTATTTATTGGAGACGCTACGGATATGGATGCCGAAGTCACACTGCCCAATGTAGCTGCTTCCAACGGAATTGTTCATGTCATCAACAAAGTTTTGCTTCCGCAGGAAATTATTACCGCCTTAAACGGGACAGGCACATTGGTGGATATTGTTGTAGCTACAGAGGCACTTTCCTTGTTGGAGGCAGCAGTCCTCAAAGCTGATTTGGCAGGTACGCTAAGCAGCGATGGCCCTTTCACCGTTTTTGCCCCTACAAACGATGCTTTTGAAGCATTGCTTATGGTATTGGGCGATGACTATATGAGTCTTGACGATTTTGATACTCCCGAAGAAATAGAGCTGCTAAAGAACATTTTGCTATATCATGTGATTCCGGCCCAGGTTTTGGAAGCCGATTTAGCGGCAGGTGAAGTCGCTACGGCATTCCCCGATAATGCCCTGGCCATCATTGACAACGACGGAACCTTTGTTATTGGAGACGCTTCCGATACAGACGCCAACATAACCGACACCGACATTTTAGCTTCTAATGGTGTGGCCCATACTATTGACAAAGTACTATTGCCTCAGGCGGCTTTGGATTTTGTAGCTTCCCTGCAGCTTAAAACCATCGTTGAGCTTGCTGTGGAGACCGATGACCTAAGTCTTTTGGTTGATGCGCTTATCGCTGCCAATGCGGGACTTGTTGAAACGTTGAGTGGAGAAGGACCCTTCACGGTCTTTGCTCCTACCAATGAAGCGTTTGGAAATTTACTGGATTTTTTGGGAGACGATTATAATAGTCTTGGTGATTTTGACACCCAAGAAGAATTGGATTTGCTAGTCGAAATCTTGACCTATCATGTGGTTGCCGGAACTGCTGCCTTCTCCGCAGATTTATCGGATGGACAGCACATCCCAACTGTTCAGGGAGACAATGTCGGCATAAGCCTTAAAGATGGTTATGTCTATGTTGTAGACGCTTCACACGAAAATGCTAAGGTGGCACTTCCAGATGTTAAGGCCAGCAATGGAGTGGTACACGTAATCAACAAGGTACTACTGCCTCAGGTGGCTATTGATTTTGTAGCGTCCTTGCAACTTAAAAACATCGTGGAAATAGCCATAGAAACTGATGATCTTAGCTTGTTGGTCGATGCACTTATTGCTGCCGACGCTGGACTTGTGGAAACGCTAAGTGGTGATGGTCCTTTCACAGTGTTCGCACCTACGAACAAAGCTTTCGAGGATCTTTTGGATTTGCTAGGATTCCACAGCCTCAGTGATTTTGACACCGATGAGGAGATTGCCATATTGGTAAAAGTACTTACCTATCATGTTGTGGCAGGTACGGCCGCTTTCTCCACTGATTTATCAAATGGACAACACATTCCCACAGTCCAAGGCGAAAATGTAGGTATCAACATTAAAAATGGAACCGTTCATATTGAAGATGCCACGGACACGAATGCCACAGTTGTGCTTCAAGATGTTGAAGCCAGCAATGGAGTAGTCCATGTCATCAACAAAGTACTTTTACCGCAAGAGGCTTTGGATATACTATTCCCCCCTACTCCAAACATTGTGGAATTAGCGCAGTCTGTTGATGATTTGAGTTTGTTGGTGAATGCACTTATCCAAGCCGATGCCGGTTTGGTTGACGTATTGAGTGGAGATGGTCCATTCACGGTATTCGCTCCGACCAACAAAGCCTTTGCAGATTTATTACATGCATTAGGAGACGATTACAACAGTTTGGAAGACTTTGATACCGAGGCCGAAAAAGAATTGCTGGCAAAAATCCTGACCTATCATGTAGTGTCTGGAGCAGCAGTAGCCTCAACAGATCTGTACAATCACCAACGACTTCATACGGTGCAGGGGGAATCCTTGTTCGCCATTATCAATCACGGTGTCTTTATCCGGGATAAGACCCATGTGGATGCGGAAGTTGAAGGTCCAGATAACGAAGCAAGCAACGGTATAGTTCACATCATAGACAAAGTGTTGTTGCCAAGAGAAGTTTTGGATGCTCTTCATTAATTCAAAACGTGTTTGACCGTTGGTTTTGTAGGTCAAATATTACAAAAGGACTCCCTTAATCCAACTTAAGGGAGTTCCTTTATCTATAAGCTTAAACCGTTCGTCGATGACACATCAAAAGTGGTCTCTTTACCATACAAAAAAAGGCCGTTTGACAACTATTAATTTTTTGGGCTGGTTTTATGTGGCATCTTTGGAGTCCCAAATCTTTCCAAACTATACCTTTCAATGGTGAAAGCTCCCCCAAGCGACTGGGGGAGTTTTTGTTTTTAATAAACGCTTATCTTCTGCCAGACTTTTTTTGTTCTTCCGCCTGTTCCATCATTTCCCGCATTTTCTTTTGGAACTTGTTTTCCTTTTTGGGTTTCTTTTTGTTCTCTTGAATCTGCGCATGAATCTTGTCCTCATCCAAAATATAGTTCTTGATGGCCAGCATAATGAAGATGGTAATCAAGTTGGACACAAAATAATATAGACTTAACCCACTGGCGTAGTTGTTAAAGAAAATCAACATGATCAGGGGAGAAAGGTACATGATGAATTTCATATTTGGCATACCGGGCTGCTGCTGCATTTGCATGGTTTGTCCGGTTGTCAATGTCATGTAAAAGAAAATCGCAATGGACGCCAAAATGGGGAACAAACTCACATGGTTTCCATAAAAACTTGAAATCACGGGAATATGGTTTGTCCACTCAAAAATGGAATCATACGAAGCCAAATCCTCCGCCCAGAGAAAAGACTTTTGTCGTAATGCAAATGAAGTCGGGAAGAACATAAACAGGGCATAGAAAATTGGAAGCTGCAA
Organism: Flagellimonas flava; assembly: GCF_900129665.1. Lineage (GTDB taxonomy): Bacteria > Bacteroidota > Bacteroidia > Flavobacteriales > Flavobacteriaceae > Flagellimonas > Flagellimonas flava. The sequence continues at coordinate 42,004 of NZ_FQWL01000006.1, read as the reverse complement.
CAATGCCGGTATACATCCACTCATAGGACTCACCCCTGCCTTATTGTACAGCTTCATGGTTTCCTGCTGCTTCTTCATTGCATTGTCTTTGAACTTCTCGTTAAGTTCCGTAATCTCGGGTTTCAAGACCTTCATCTTGGCTTGTGAGAGATAGGATTTATAGGTCACAGGAGACAAGGCCAATCGAACCAAAATGGTCATTACAATAATGGCGATTCCAAATGGCAGGAAAGAGCTCAAGAAATTATAGAATGGGGTAAATATATACCGATTAATCCATCCGAAAATTCCCCAACCAAAAGGGATTGAATCCGCCAATCCCAAGTTTTCATAACGCTCTAAAATCTTAACATCTGTTGGCCCATAATACCAGTGCATATTTTGGGACAACTCCCCACCTTGAAGCTCTAAGGGGGCTTTGGTTTTATAAATCTTGGTAAATTTGGTTTCCTTGCTTTCTTCCTCAACCAAATTTTGTGAGCTTAGTTCCGCAGTCTTAAAATGGGAATCAGAAGTTAAGATAGAACTGAAAAAATGCTGTCTATAAGACAACCATTTAATGTTTTCCTCAGTCTCTTCATCGGATTCACTGCTTTCAGAAAGTTTACTGATTTTTCCATCCTCATGGTTATAGGTCAAACGCGTGTATCTGTTTTCGTACTTCACACTTTTACCATGTCTTATACCTTTTAAATCCCACTGCATGTCAATGGGCCGGCTAGCGTTAATGACCCCATTTAAGCCTTGGGAACGAATAGTAAAGTCCAATAGGTAATCGTTGGGCTTCATCTCATAACGGTATTCCAAAAACTGATTTTCGGCAACCTTGGCCTTCATGGAAAGCACCTTATTATCACCACTTGTGGATAATGCTGGTTCAAAGAACAAATCGGCCGTATTCAAAACCCGATTGTCCGATGTTGTAAAATTGATGCCAAAATTTGCATTGCCATCTTTTACCATATACACAGGGACAGAATCGTAGGTCACAAAATTTTTCATCTTTGCCTCTATAATCTGCCCTCCCTTATTGGAAACCTCCAAATACAATACCTCGTTTTCCAGTTTTGTCGTTCCTTCCGTGGTCGAGGTAAAACCAAAGGCCCCCACGGTATTCTTGTAATCGGCCACCGCCGTAGAATCTTGTAAATTAATGGGTGCCGGAGTCTCTATCTGGGGGTTCTTTTCCTCTTCTTCCTGCTTTACGGCTGCCTCAATTTTATCTTGCTCTACCTTTTGAGCTTCCAATTCCTCTGGTGTAGGTTGATTTCGATAGAACATAAAAATGAGTATTCCAAAAATCAACACAAATCCAATAATGGAATTGATATCCAATTTCTTTTCTTCCATGAAAGTTATTTAGTGAAAAACCAATCTGCGTTTTTCAGGTGGCAAATATATGTCCAAAACCGCAGTTTATGCCAAACTGGCATTAGTTTGTTGCTGTTTTTGCGCCAACACCGCTTTTACAAAACCTACAAACAACGGATGCGGGTTTGCTACCGTGCTTCGGTATTCTGGATGGTATTGTACCCCAATGAACCAAGGATGCGACGGAATCTCTATGACCTCCACCAAGCCGGTTTTGGGGTTAAATCCGGTTGCCTTAAGCCCCGCTTCCTCCATTTGTTCTTTGTAGACATTGTTAAATTCAAAGCGGTGCCTATGTCGTTCTGCAATGTCGGTAGTCCCATATACCTCGTGTACAAGGCTTCCATCCGCAAGCTGACAATCCCATGCGCCCAACCGCATAGTACCGCCCATATCCGTTACAAGTTTTTGTTCTTCCATTAAACTTATAACTGGATTTGGTGTATTAGGTGACATCTCTGTAGAATTTGCATCTGTCAATCCTAAAACATTTCGGGCAAACTCAATAACGGCCATTTGCATGCCCAAACAGATGCCCAGGAAAGGAACATCGTTCTCACGCGCGTAGCGAACTGCTAAAATCTTGCCTTCTATGCCACGTTCGCCGAATCCCGGCGCCACCAGTAAGCCATCAAGTCCAATTAATTTTTTATCAATGTTGCTGGCCGATAAATGTGCTGAGTGAATGGAACGCACTTCCACCTTAACCTCGTTCGCTGCTCCGGCATGTATAAAGGACTCCAAAATGGATTTATAGGAATCCTGCAGTTCCACATATTTACCAATAAGTCCAATGACCACTTTGTGTTTTGGATTTTTGTGTTTTTCCAGAAATTGGTTCCATTGTCCCAATTCTGGTTCCACATCGTTGGGAAGGGCTAGTTTTTCCAGCGCAACTTTATCAAGACCTTCTTCCTGCATCAAAACAGGTACGTCGTATATAGTGGAAGCATCAATAGATTGGATAACAGCTTCTTTGCGTACATTACAAAAGAGGGCCAATTTTCTCTTTATGTCCTCGGAAATCTGATGCTCCGTCCTACAGACCAAAATATCTGCTTTGATCCCACTTTCCATCAAGGTTTTTACGGAGTGTTGGGTTGGTTTGGTCTTCAACTCGCCTGCAGCGGATAAAAATGGTACTAGCGTGAGATGCACCACAATACCATTATTATCACCAAGCTCCCATAGAAGCTGTCTTACGGCTTCGATATAGGGTAAGGATTCGATATCACCTACGGTACCGCCTATCTCTGTGATTACAATATCATAATCCCCACTTTTACCCAAGATTTGGATGCGTTCCTTAATCTCATTAGTAATATGTGGCACCACCTGAACTGTTTTGCCCAAAAATTCGCCTTTACGCTCCTTTTCTATAACGCTTTGATAAATTCTACCTGTAGTGACATTATTTGCCTGAGAGGTTCGGACATTTAGAAACCGTTCATAGTGTCCTAGGTCCAGGTCCGTTTCCGCTCCATCATCGGTGACATAGCATTCTCCATGCTCATAGGGATTTAAGGTACCTGGATCTACGTTGATATAGGGGTCCAATTTTTGGATTGTGGTGCGATAACCTCTGGCCTGAAGCAACTTGGCCAATGAAGCAGCGATAATTCCTTTTCCTAGGGAAGAAGTAACGCCCCCCGTAACGAAAATGTACTTGGTCTGTGACATATTGGGATTTCTATTACGGGGTGTAAAGGTACAAATTGCCTTCGGAATTCTGGATTATTCCTTTGGAAATTCTTTCTGGATTTTTCTTATGAGCGGCTCCAATCCATTTTCCTTAATGTCGAGCATTGTGGTCAGGTATTCCCCTAGTTTTCCAGATGGAAATCCTTTTTGCCTGAACCAGACCAAATAGGCCAAGGGCAAGTCTACCAAATACCGTTCTTTGTATTTGCCAAATGGCATTCTGTAGTGGGCCAGTTCCAACAATTTTTTTGAATCGGGTTTGAGTTCCATCGCTTCGAACAAAAATAGTATCTTTCCTATTCCAAATACCCACTCATGAAAAGAAGAAATTTCATAGCCACCACAGCTGCAGGAGCCGCTGGTCTTGCCACCACTTCAATCAATGCCAAAGAACAAAAACCGATCAAGGATTTTGAGCTAAAGCATAATGTGAACCATAGCGTATGCCAGTGGTGCTTTGACCATCTTCCCCTAGAGGAATTTTTGAAAGTGCTCAATGGACTGGGCATTAAAGCCATTGACCTTATCGGACCCAAGGATTGGTCCCTGTTGAAAAAGTACGACATCCACTGCTCCATGTGCAACGGAGCGGAAATCAGTCTTACAGAAGGTTGGAACGACCCCCAATACCATGAGACCCTTATCAAAAACTATACGGATGTAATTCCGAAGGTAGCCGAAGCGGGGTATACGAATTTGATTTGTTTCAGTGGTAATCGCAGGGGTATGAACGATTATGTTGGGCTACAAAACTGTGTGGATGGGCTAGCTCAAATAATGCCCTTGGCGGAAGAACATGGGGTCGTCATCCAAATGGAATTGTTTAACCAGGTAAACCATCCAGATTATATGTGCGATAGTTCATTATGGGGCGTTGAACTTTGCAAACGGTTGGGCAGTGACAACTTTAAGTTGCTGTTCGATATATACCACATGCAGATTCAGGAAGGGGATATTATCAGGACCATCCAAAATTATCATCCTTATTTTGGCCATTACCATACAGCCGGAGTACCGGGAAGAAACGAGATTGACGAGACCCAAGAATTGTACTACCCAGCCATCATTAAGGCCATTTTGGACACTGGGTTCAAGGGTTATGTGGCCCAGGAGTTTATCACTACTTGGGATGATAAAATTGAAGCCCTTAAAGATGGATTTATGCGTTGCGACGTCTAAAAAATTACCAACAAACCAGTATCAAACCATATAATTCCATGAATAAATCAGTTGTTTTCTTATTGGCTATTTCAACGTTAATACTAACCAGCTCTTGTCAGAATAGGGAAATCCTTTTTCAGGAAAACACCAAAGACTGGGTAAAAGAGGGAGACGCTTCATGGTCTTTTACCGATGGTGCGCTTGAGGGCAGTATTACAGAAGGCAATGGGTTTGTAATGACCCAAAAAACATACAAGGATTTTGAACTGAACCTGGAGTTTCACCCGGATAGCACCATAAATTCAGGGGTCTTTTTACGTTGCAAAACCTTAAATATTGATGCAAAGGACTGTCATGAAATTAATATTTGGGATTTACATCCCAATCAAGAGTTTAGAACCGGGTCCATTGTAACCAAGGCCGTTCCCTTGGCAAGGGTAAGCACCTTGAATCAATGGAATACGTATCGAATTCGGAATCAAGGGGACCAAATAAGCGTATGGGTCAATGACACCCTGACCGCCAATCATGTCGATACAAGTTTGGTAGAGGGACATATCGGGCTTCAAGCAGCCGGAAAAGGAAAAATCATCTTCCGGAACATAACTTTGGAAAGTTTGGACTAATCCGTTACCCAAACCAATTTGTAGGTTATGAAGTTCAATCTGAACCAGATACAAATGAAAGTTATACGAACAGCTCCCAATGGAGTGGTCAATCATGAAACCTTGTTTCAATTTTCTCAAAAGGAAAACCTCGTTCAGGCAACTTATTCTGGGGGTCAGATACAATTGGGTTTTCTGGTTGGTAGCGTACAGGAATCCATACTTCACTTTAGTTATTGCCAATTGCAAATTGATGGTAAGCTGGACAATGGTATGTCCAAAGCCGAGCTATCCCATGGTCCCGAAAACAAAATTCGTCTAACAGAACATTTTGAGTGGAAGTCCAGACCGGGTGAAACCGGCACCAATATTTTTGAACAATGCTAAACCATCCAGCAATGAAGCAATCAATATTCCTTTTTTTTGTCTTCCTGATACTATGCTTAACCCCTTGCGTTTCACAGCAATCAATTACGGAAACCAGGGAAGCGGCAAAGGACGAACTGTTGACCTCCATACATAAATTCAACAGAGCATTTCAAAATGGAGATGTTGCTATTTTGGAATCCATGATTACATCCAATTATGTGCATTCCAATGGATCCTCCAAATCCTTTGGCAAGGAAGCCTGGGTTGGTTATCTAAAAAAGAGGAGTTCAAAAATCAATAATGGAAACCTGGAAGTGTTGCAATATGAAATGGATGAATTGGAATTAGTACTCCACGGTACAAGTGCAATAGTCACTGGCAGGGTCAAAGTAAGTCAAAAATCAGAAGGAGAAATAGTAACTAACAGTTATAGGGTCACCCATTTATGGGTAAGGGAATCTGGCAAATGGAAACGAGCCGGCTTCCATGATGGAAAAATCAAATAGGGTACATTATTCTTTCCCCAAGGCTTTTGCAATCTTGCGGTTCCATTCCAGTTGTTTTTCGGCGTTACGTGAGAACCCGGTTTCCCAATCGTACTGATCCTGAAAATCTTCCAGTTCCTTTAATATATCCCGGTAAATATCCCTTATTTCCTGTTTTACATTGTCAGAAAACGATGTTCGATTTAATTTATCCCTCATTTTTCTCGCGAACAGTTCCGCAATATCAAAATGCAATTGCTCGTGACTTAGAATAAGGTCGTCACAGACTTCGGGTTTATACCAAGATTCATTGGGATAGAAATAGGCATTTACCTCAAAATCCAGTTTTACCTCATGATGAATCAGATTCGCCGAATAACGATAACTGATTCCACTGGCCGTAGTGGCGGCTGGCTCTGCAGCCGGAGGCACCTTTCCCTTAAAATCGGACCACTTTAAAAGTGTGTTGGCATCCCATAATACTCCTTCCTCAATTTCTTGGCCCAAACCCAAAAAACCAAATAGCAAGCAGCATAGTATGGTTATTATTTTACCCAATTAAATTCGATTACCTTTTCAATATCGGGATGCAAGCTGTAATGGACCGGACAGGTGTTTGCTGTATTCTCCAAAATTTTACGGTGCTTGTCGGAAACATTGGACGGAAATTCCATCTTCACCTCAATCTTTGATATACGTCTGGGATTAGCTGCCATATGTTTTGTTACCTCAGCAGTGGAACCGGCAAGGTCCACTTCCAAATCCCTGGCTTTGATTCCCATCATGGTTAGCATGCAACTGGCCAAACCTGTGGCAACCGTATCTGTTGGTGAAAATGCCTGTCCCAGACCATTATTGTCCACCGGGGCATCAGTGATAAATTCGTTATTAGATCGCAAATGTAGGCATGTGGTTCTTAATCCGCCCGTGTAGGTTACTTTAGAGGTCATCCAGTTTTATTTCTTTGATTCGTAGACTATCGTACTCCATTAAATAGGAAGCTTTGTTGTAGTATCCAGAGGCCATTTCATTGAAGTAATTGAAGCTATTACCGGTATACTCCGTTAACCCCACAATCTGTGAGGTTTGAAAAAGATTGTTTTTGTGGGCCAGCTTCAACAAAACATCAAAAGTGAGATCAAATCCCCTCACGGCATATCTATCCGGTTTTAAACCACGATATTTTTTTTCATAGGCCTTGGTAAAGGCATCAGAACCTGCTTGCCTATAAAACGACGGATACGCAAAACGTAGATTGGACAAGTGCGTACTGGAAATGGCATCGCTTTCAAAGGCACTGCTGTAGTTGGTAGTGAACATGCGAACGGACATTTCCTCCGTAATCGCCGAGTTTAGAATGGAACTCACACTTGAGACCATGTTGGGCTGATCCGTTTCCACAAAGACCCAGTTCTCCTTTTCCTCCGATAACTGAATAAGAAACCGATCTAAGTGCAGGGATTTGTTGTCTATGATCTTGGCAATCTCAGCCGCTGGAAATTTGGACAATATGGAATCATGAGCCACCTGATGGGTAGAATCTGCTATAATCACTACATTTTCATCCGTATGGATTTTCTTCAAATAGGATAGCATTTTTTCCCGAAGGACATCCTCCTTTGGAACGGAATAAAACACATTTCCGTGACTCAATTGACTTTCGGAGGCAACAGGAGCAATAACCGGAATATCCTTTCCTGCTGCCTGCACAGCCACCTCATCCAGGGCACTGGCCGTCACCGGGCCAATGATGGCATTGACCCCTAAAAGGTTTTCCCTGAATAAAATTTCTTTGACTTTAGCTTGATTAAGTTCCGTATCATAGGTTTTTACGTCAACAGAAACACCCATTTTCTTAATAGAATCCAATGCTACCATAGCACCGGAATAAAAGCCCAAGCTAAGGGCCAAATCCCTTCTTGTTTTTATTTGGTTTGACGTTTTCTTGGAATCATTGAAGTTAATTCTATCCAAACGGAACGGAAGCATAAAAACCAGTTTTGGCCTATTCTGAACATCAATGCTATCAACTAAGTTAATTTTATCCAACACCAACGCATTTTTGACTTCGAGACCCTCCGATTTGGCCTTCGCCAACTTTAATACCATTCCCGCTTTAAGGCCATTTTCCAATTCCGGATTTAAATCGAAAAGTTCTTGTCGCGTTACATTCAGATTCTGTGTCAGCCTAAAGATGTTCTGCTTTGGTTTGACTTCGTAAAAAATGAAGTTTTCAGTGTTAACATCACCTGAAGTATCCCTTTTCTTAGGTAATCGCAGCACCATTCCTTCTTTCAATCCGCCTTGCTTCATAATTTCAGGGTTCAACTTCACAATGGAATCAGATGGAATTCCATACTCCCTTCCTAAACTATAAAGTGTTTGCTTTGCGGGCACCGTGAACGAGGTAAACAAATCTACCTGCTGATCTTCCAAGCTATCACCTTTGGGTCTTGGCAACTTTAGTTCTTGTCCAATGGCCAGATGACTGGAACCTTTGTCCAAATCTGGATTAAGCGTTACCAAACTATCGACCGTAATTCCATATTTATGGGCAATACTCCAACGTGTTTCCTTTGGTTGCACCAAATACGTTTCAAAATCCAACGCCCTTTCTTCCTCTTCGGTAAGTTCTGGGAATTTTGGAATTTGAAGCACCATTCCCTTCTTTAAAGGTTCGGCATACAATTGCCGGTTGTATTTTTTAAGTTGTTCTTCTGTAATATCATACCGCTGGGTAAGACCAAAAAGGGTCTCTCTTTTTCTTACTCTATGTCTTGAAAAGCTAATAGGCCTTATCTGCTCCTTCGGGTCATTTTCCTGTGGTTGGGTTTCCGTTGTCACAGCGGAACCATCCAATGGTATGATCAAAATGGTATTGACCTTAACATCTTCGGCTGTTTTAATTTCCTTGTTCGACTGCAAGATGGTATAAGGGGTTACCCTATATTGTTGCGAAATACTCTGCAAGGTTTCACCTTCCTTAACGGCATGCGTGGCATACTTCTGTGCAGATACTTGGAAAGAGGCCAATAAAAAGGCCAGAAAACCCAGTGATGTTATAATTTTTTTCATTCCCATTCTATAGTTGCTGGTGGCTTTGAGCTTATGTCATACACTACTCTATTAACGCCCTTGACCTTATTTATTATATCATTTGAGGTCTTTTGTAAAAATTCGTAGGGTAAATTTACCCAGTCTGCGGTCATACCGTCCGTACTTTCGACAGCTCTAAGGGTCACACATTTTTCATATGTGCGTTCATCTCCCATCACTCCTACACTATTTACGGGTAAAAGCATTGCTCCGGCCTGCCATACCTTATCATAAAGTCCCCATTTTTTCAATCCATCAATAAAAATGGCATCGACTTCTTGTAAAATAGACACTTTTTCCGCAGTAATGTCACCCAAAATACGAATACCCAGTCCAGGACCAGGAAAAGGATGTCGACCTAAAATGGCAGGATCCATACCCAAGTTTTTTCCAACCCTTCGCACTTCATCCTTAAACAATAAATGCAGTGGCTCTACTATTTTCAGTTGCATATAATCCGGAAGTCCGCCAACATTATGGTGACTTTTTATCACTGCCGAGGGCCCACCACTTGCGGAAACCGATTCGATGCGATCCGGATAAATGGTCCCTTGTGCCAACCATTTGGCATTTTCCACCTTATGTGCCTCATCATCAAAAACCTCAATAAAAACCCTACCAATGATCTTTCTTTTCTTTTCGGGCTCCGATTCACCCTTCAAGGCGTCCAAAAAACGTGCCGAAGCATCTACTCCCTTAACATTGAGTCCCATATGCTGGTACTGATCCAACACGCTTTCGAACTCATTTTTACGAAGCAGACCATTATTTACGAAAATACAATGCAAATGTTTGCCTATGGCTTTGTGGAGCAGCATGGCCGCCACACTGGAGTCGACCCCTCCAGATAACCCAAGGATTACCTTATCATCGCCAATTTTCTCCTTCAGTTCAGCAACCGTTGTTTCAATAAACGCATCCGGGGTCCAATCCTGTTTTAATCCTGCTATTTTCACCAAAAAATTCTCCAATAGCTTTTTCCCGTCCGTAGTGTGGTATACCTCAGGATGAAATTGGATACCATAGGTTTGCTCTCCTTCCAAATGGAAGGCGGCAAATTCCACATCATGGGTGCTGGCCAAACGATTAGCTCCTTGTGGCAGTTCTTTAATGGTATCACTATGGCTCATCCAAACCTGACTTCCTTCTCCCAATCCTTCCAGAAAAGTTTCATTTTCCCTTACATAGGATAAATTGGCCCTTCCGTATTCCCTAGTTGCAGATGGGGCCACGTTCCCCCCATTGAATTGGGCCAGATATTGCGCTCCATAGCAAATACCCAACAGCGGCTTTTTTCCCTTGATTTCGGATAAATCTGGGTGGGGAGCATCTTCCGCCCTCACCGAGTAGGGAGAACCAGATAGAATAACGGCTTGATAGTTGGATAGATCCTTTGGTGGATTGTTATACGGTTTAATCTCTGAGTAAATGTTCAGCTCGCGAACCCTTCGTGCAATCAACTGGGTGTACTGCGAGCCAAAGTCTAGGATAAGTACGTTGTTATGCATGGGCAAAAATAGCAATTTGCCGCAGTTGAAAAAGTATCTTTTTCGGGATATTTTCGACAAGTTTTCAAAAAAATTCAAACTGGTCAAAATCCACTATCAGAATGATTCTGAATTGCTCTTTTGCATCAATGTTTAAAGCACTTCACAGATTCTATCGGCTCAGAAAGGTGAATTCAAATCATACATCGAAAATAACCTAAAGTAGTTTTTTTCTTAACATTTTTCGTCATTTCTTTGCGTTCCTAAACACACCAAACTATGATTAAGGGATTCATCTTCGACTTGGACGGGGTAATCACGGATACAGCCGAACTGCATTATGAAGCTTGGAAAAGCTTGGCAGATGAAATGGGTTGGAAATTTGACCGCGATGTGAATGATAAATTGCGTGGAATCTCCAGAATGGATTCCATCAAGGTTATTCTGGACCATAACAAAACCGCACTTGAAGAAAGTAAACTTGAAGAATTGGCTACAAAGAAAAACGATATTTATGTAGCCAGTTTGGACCATATGACACCAGAAGATTATCTCCCTGGTGCCAAAGAACTGCTGACCCATTTGCGAGCAGAAGGGTTTAGCGTGGCCCTGGGAAGTGCCAGTAAAAATGCCATAAAAGTTCTTCAACAATTGAACGCCAACGGCTACTTTGATGTTATTGGCGATGGCAACAGTGTTTCCAAAAGCAAACCTGCACCGGATATTTTCCTATATGGTTCTGAAAAAATGAGCCTTCAGCCCGATGAATGCATTGTATTTGAGGATGCAGAAAGCGGAATTGATGCCGCCAAGGCAGGTGGGTTCCATAGCGTCGGGATTGGCCCTGAAGATCGTTTGGGGCATGCCGACCTTCGTTTTGACACCATGGCAGAGGCCACTTTATTCGAGGTAAAAGCTCATTTTAAAGAGCTTTTTAGCTAACTCATTCTTTTTCAAACGGTTGGTTTTAAATTCCCTATTTTTAAAGGGTAAACCAACCTCCATGAAAACATTTAAATATTGCTGTTGTTTCAGCTTTTTGCTTTTGGCAACATCTATAGTTGCGCAAAGGCCCAAAAACATTGACAGCATCATAGAAGTGACCAAGACAATGCCGGATGACACTTTGAAAGTGGCTTATTACGGTATCATCTATGAGAATTTAATGTTCAAGGATCCTAAAAAATCATTTGAGTTCGCAAAGAAGGAATTTGCCTTATCAAAAAAAATAGGGTATCAAACAGGGCTTGGAAGCGGTCAACTGCATCTTGCGGATTCCTACAAAAACTCTGGGCAGATAGATTCGGCCAAATATTATTACGATCAATCGTACCAGACTTTTAAGAAGCAAGACCATACACTTGGTTTGTTGTTTATCAATCACTCCCAGGCCTCTTTTGAGAAGAGTCGCGGGAACTACGAAAAGGCCTTGGAGTACGCCAATAGGAATATAGAGTTATACCGAAACAGGGATTCCATCAAAACTACTTATAATGCGGATTTCAATCTGATAGGAGCCGAGTATGAGTTGATCGGTAGCATCCATATTGAGTTGGGCAACTATAATATCGCACTCAAGGAAACCCATAAAGCCCTAAAGTTCTATGAACAAACCAAAGATACGATTAGGGCAGGCGATGCGCTTATGGCCCTGGGCAATATTGAAACTCTATTGGAAAACCATGAAAAAGCCACCACCTACTATGAAAAATCGTACTCCATATATGACCATTTCAACGATCAACAGTACAAGGCCTATTCGGCCAACAACATAGGAGACAATTATATGGCCCTAGGGCAGTTCTCCAATGCCCAGAAGTATTTTAAAGAAAGTTTGGAAATCGCAACGGAAATAGGGAACGAAGAAATAAAAGGAAACGCATTGATAGCCTTGGCAGGTGTGTACAGGGAATCTGAGGAACTCCATAAAGCCAAGGATTTTGCGGAAAGGGCCTTGGAAATCCACTCAAAATTGGAATACAAGAAGAGAATTGCCACCGATTTAATGGAGCTTGCGAAAATCAGTATTGCGAATAACAGCTCCATGGAAGCACTGGACCATTTAAATCGAGCGGTACAAATTTCCTCCGAAATAGGAGCAAAAGATATTCTAAGTGAATCGCTGCAATTGAGATATGGGATTCATAAAAGGCAAAGCGATTTCAAATTGGCGCTCTCCGATCATGAAATGTTCAAGACCGTTAACGATTCCATTTTTGACAAAACCAGATCCCAGCAGATAGAGGAACTCCGAACTATCTACGACACTGAAAAAAAAGAACAACAGATTGCACTTCAGGATAAAGAGATAACTGTATTGGAACAACAGGCAGAAATCAGCACACTGCAGAAAATACTCTTGGGTGGCCTTTTGGTCCTATCTTTAATTGGGTTTTATGGTATCCGCCAGAAATTGAAACGCAACAAACTTGAAAAAGAAAAGGTGGATGCTGAGCTGGCTTACAAGAAAAAAGAACTCACCACCCATGCCCTACACTTGGCCAAAAAGAATGAGGTCTTGGAAAGCCTAAAACAAAAGGCTCAAGAGCTCAAAGAAAATGAAACATCCAAAAAAGGCTATCAACAACTTATCCGGACCATTGATTTTGATTTGCAGGACGATAACAACTGGGAGAATTTTTCACGATATTTTGAAGAGGTTCATAAAGACTTCAATAGTAATGTAAAATCAAAATACCCTCAAGTCACTTCCAACGAGCTACGCCTTTTGGCTCTTTTAAAGATGAATCTTTCTTCAAAAGAGATTGCCAACATCCTTAATATTTCCCCGGAAGGGATAAAAAAAGCCCGCTATAGACTCCGCAAAAAGTTGGATATAACCACCGAAGATTCGTTACAAGACCTTGTGCTAAGCCTTTAAACATAGGCTTTAACAGCATAGTCCACCCTTTGTCCCATATTTAATTTCCAGGTGTCCACCTATTGTCCACCACAGTTTTTTCATTCCTCAAAACCAGCGATTTAGGTTTGCTGTGTCATTAAGTTGACAAACCAGTTTTGTGGTCTTGCTCGGTTAAGGGCTGCAGACCGTTTTCCGGGCAGGTCACACAAAATTGAAATCAAGTATAACCCACAAAACAAATGGTGATGAAAACAACAAAAAAATCAATCGTAAAAATGCTGGCGATTCTGTTTACGTTTATGCTCTTGGGCTGTAGTTCAGATTCAGATGAAATGGATGTCAATCCGGACCCGACCTCAAACCCCAACCCTGACCCAGATTCCGGAGCTGACCTAACATTTGCTCAAGTAGTGGCCAAAGGAGGGGATTTTGAAAGCTTCCCAGATAACAGGACAACCACAGAACTTTCAGCGTCCGAACCTCAAAATGAGGATTATGTAACCAAGAACGAAGACGGAGATGATATTGAGCAGCGGTTTGTCTGTGTAACCAAACGAGTCAGTGTTACCGACGGTAACGGAACATTCCCATTGTTCAATACCAGCGCGGATGTTATTTATCCCGGAAGCCTGCTACAGGGCAAAACATTGAACAATGCCACTCCTTCCCCCATTGTGGTTGAAAGGGCTGGTGGAACCGTTTCCTATGACCTAAACAATGGCAATCTTCAATCAAGTTTTACCGTGGATCAAGTATCTAAAAGCAGCATCCAAAATGCAATGAACAATATCATCGCCGGAGCTGGGGATGTAGTGCCCGCCAACTTCACTTTGGATATTTTGCAGATTGAATCGGAAAGTCAATTGGCCCTTGAAATGGGATTGGATGTTCAAACTTTCAGCACAAAGGTTTCTTCCGACCTCTCTTTCAGCACAGAAAAAACATTCAATCGTACTCTGGTTAAATTAACCCAACGCTATTACACTATGAGCTTTGACCTACCCACAAGCCTCAATGCTATTTTCTCGGACAGCGCTACTCCAGAACAGTTGGATACATATATTCAAACGGACAATCCCGCAACCTTTATTTCATCAGTTTCCTATGGAAGAATTTTTTATATGTTGGTGGAATCCACTTCAAGTCGCCAGGAAATGGAGGCCAAATTGAATGTTGCCTATGGTGCGTTCAGAAATAAGGTGGAAGGAGAATTAGGGGTAAGCGCTATGGAAGAACTCAATGACCTCAAAATCAAGGTTGTTGCTTATGGGGGCGATGCCGCTGGAACTTTTGAGCTTGCGGGAGAGACCAACATTTCCGATATCGCCAACAAATTGGCTGAGAGTACCGACATAAGGGCCGGTCTGCCTTTGTCCTATGTGGTTCGCAGCGTTGAGCGGCCCGACACCATTGTAGGCACCTCCTTGGCAACAGAATACGACGTGGTCAATTGTGAATTAAAAGGAGTATTGCCTCCAGGGGCTTATACCGATCTAGTGGAACTTTTTGAAGATGGCATAGGAGCCATGGGGCATGTAGGAAACAGCGATGTGGTCATCTTTAATAAGGCGGGTACCCAATATGCGTGGTATAACGGAAACACTCCGGGCATCTTGGAAGATGGTGATAGCAAAATATTTGATATTACCGATGAAAATGGTCCCCTAGGTGGTCTAGATCTTGAAAATGTTGGAGCCATGGTGAAGTTTGCGGACAATCTTGCCGAACGACTCTACATCTTTAGTGGGGATGGTTTTAGCTTACAAATTTATATTTTGAATAACTACACGGAAACCAATCAGCTACCAACAAGTCCCGTAGGAGCTGCCGGTAGCGTGCTTTTGGTAAATTCTATTTTCGGAGATAGCGGTAATTTCTTTCTAGGAAGTGAAGGCATTGGTGCCGCGGTGCGGGTTGGTGCCACAAAAATGGCCTTTTTCGGGACCAGTGGGGATGATTATCAGATATACGATTCAAGTGGCTCGGGTTCTTGGTCGCCATTAACTCCTTCCAACGAATGGTTTGGAGATGCTGAGAGTTTCAAAAACGGAAGATTATTTGATAAAGTTGGGGCAACCACAGAATTTTCAATAGGTGGGAGCAGTAGTCGATTCCTGTTCATAGAGGATACTGGCGATGAACTCAATGAATGGTTCTCCTCGGCCACTATTGGTCAGGATAGGTTTGAAGGACCTTGGGTCATTGACTAAGGTTAATTTAAGTTAGTTAAAAACAAAAGCCCCGGGAACCACTCCGGGGCTTTCAAATAAAATCAAAACCAACCTAAACATATGAGTTTACCTCATATTTTTAAAAATTTCATAGCAATTTTCACTAGTAAAACAACTAGCTTCCAAAATACCCTACCTATATTTTATTTTTTTTGAAAAAAAATGCTTCGAATCGATAAAAATGGAAGCTAAACTTCTGTTTTTAAGAAAGTTATCTAAAACAAAAAAATACAGATTTAAAACGTTAAAACCAGAAATTGACCGGCAAGTGGGTCCAGGTTTCGCATCAGTTGGGGAATGAGTTGGTCCCCAAACTCCAAATAAAGTTCTGAAAAATTCAATTGCCGTTCTTGAAGAGATTGATTTGGAAACAAAAGGTTTTGGATGTCCGTTACCCTTACGACATGGTCCTTGAGTTTTCGTTTCTGAGCCAACAACAATCGCTTTTCCAAGGCCTCCAAACCTTTCTTCTGTTTCACTTCCTGAGCTTTTACAGCTCCAAGAAAGGTCTTATCAGTCTGTTCTGCTAATTGATACATACCCTGAAACTGTTCCTCCAAAAACTTTTTCTGTTCGGAAAAGTCGATATTGATGTTGGATATTTCCCTGATTTTTTTGTTTATAAAACTATGCTGTCTTAAAAACAAGTCAGTTGTTTTCAGCTCCAACTTTTCCAATTTAGATTTCTGCTTTTTGGTCATGACCAAGGCGGAATTCCGAAGTAACAGCATGGGAAAGGTCACTCCCATAGCTTCAAAATAGGATTTGAGTTCCAGCCAATAGGCCAACTCCCCTCCTCCCCCTATGTAACAAAGATTAGGAAGAATTACCTCTTGATATAGCGGCCTGGCGATTACATTAGGTGAGAACCGCCTCGGAAATTCATTCAACTCCTTTTCCAATTCTTCTTGGGAAAATTTGATATCCGTATTGACCACTTCAAAATAGCCGTCCTTTTTTTGAAGTCGTTCCCGGATTCCGTCCTTCAGATAGAAATAGTTGATTTCCCTTGGGTTGACCTGGATTTTGTAATCCTTATCTTTTTCCTCCAATTGCTGGATGGATTCGGTAACCTTTTCATACGGCAACTGTTCAAAGATGTCCTGCTTGGCATAGGGAAGCATCAGTCGCTTTAGCCCAACATCATCGCCATCCACAATGACCAACCCTTGGGCACCAAAAAGTGTATTGGCTAAATAACGGGTTGCATCAGCCAGATTGGAATGGTTTAGATAGGATGCCGAAAACAACTCTTTGAGGTATTCCGCATTTTTGGTATCCCCAAGGCCAGCAGCAAAAGTCTCTAACAAAGGGTCCAGACCATCTGTATCCAAATGGCCCACTGCACCTGAAGCCTCCCGGTTCCACTGTACCTTTTGGCCTTTGAAATTAAAATAATTGATCTCATCAAAGTCATGATCTTCCGTAGCCATCCAATAAACCGGTACAAAATCGTATTTTGGGTACTGTTCTTTTAACCTCTTGGTGAGATTAATGGTGGACACAATCTTATAAAGAAAGTAAAGAGGTCCAGTAAAAAGATTCAACTGGTGACCTGTAGTAATTGTAAAGGTGCCTTCAGATTTTAGCAACTCCAAATTGTCCTTTGTAGCTTCGGATATCTCGAAATCCTGATATTGGGCCTGTAACCGATCAACCAAAACTGCCCTATTTTCCATGGGATAGTTTTTAGCCTTATCCTGAATTTGCTCTTTAAAATTTTGAATTTGGGGGAATCGGTTGAAAAAAGGTTTTAGATCTTCTTTTTGATCCAGATAATCGCAAATCAATTTGGAAAAATAACCCGTTTCCTTAAAAGGTATACACTCTACTTCCATTAAAGCTCAAAATGAGGTGCTAAAGATAATTCTCTTCTTTTTTTCTCATCCTAAAAATAAGTTAATTACGCATACCGTATCTCCCATTTCAAAAATGGCTATTCTGTAATTTATTGTTAGATTTGATTCGAACTAACAGCATCTTACATGACAAGATTTTTATTCTCGATTTTTGTTTTCTCCACTGTTTTTATTTCCGCACAAAATTTAAAATCGCCGTCCGAGTTCTTGGGGTACGAACTTGGTACTGAGTTTACACGACACCATGAGGTCGTAGATTATTACGAATATGTGGCCGAGACCATGCCGAACATGGTGAAATTGACTACCTATGGCCAAACCAATGAAAGAAGGCCCTTGTTGTTGGCCTATGTCTCTTCTGCCGATAATATTACCAATCTGGAAAACATTCGCCAGGAACATCTAAAGGACACCCAAGGAGATGGCGGCAATGCTTCAAAGGCAATTGTCTGGTTGAGCTACAATGTACATGGTAACGAAAGTGCAGGTACGGAAGCTTCCTTGCAAACCCTTTATGAGCTATTGACTTCAAAACGCAGTTATTTGGACAATGCGGTTGTTATCATGGATCCTTGCATAAATCCTGATGGAAGAGATCGTTATAGCAATTGGTACAATCAGTATAAGAACAAACCGTATCAGGTAGACCCAAACAGTAAGGAGCACAATGAAGGCTGGTGGAGTGGCAGAAGCAATCACTATATGTTCGATTTAAATCGGGATTGGGCCTGGTTGACACAGGTAGAAAGCCAGCAACGTCTAAAAGTGTATAACAAATGGTTGCCCCATGTACATGTGGACTTTCATGAACAAGGTGTGGATAATCCCTATTATTTTGCCCCAGCGGCTGAACCTTACCATGAAGTAATCACTGATTTCCAGCGCGACTTTCAGGTGACCCTTGGTAAAAATCACGCTAAATATTTTGATGCCAATGGTTGGTTCTATTTCACCAAGGAAATTTTTGACCTATTCTATCCCAGCTATGGTGACACTTATCCTACCTATAATGGCGCTATAGGAATGACCTACGAGCAAGGGGGAAGTGGCCGTGGAGGTTTGGGTGTTATCACGCGGATTGGGGATACCCTTACGTTAAAAGATCGTCTTACCCATCACCATACCACTGGACTTTCCACAGTGGAAGTTTCATCCAACAATTCGGAAAAACTGAATTCGGAATTCAGAAAGTTCTACAAAAATCAAAACTTTAGGTACAAGAGCTATGTCTTGAGCGGCAATCAAGACAAGATAGAGGCGCTAAAGAAACTATTGGGCAAACACAATATTGAATATGGAACTCCTTCAGTCAGTTCCGTAAAGGGATTCAACTATCAAACGGGGGCAAATGGCAGCATGTCCGTGCCAAAAAATAGCCTCGTGGTATCCACTAACCAGACAAAAGGCACCTTGGTAAAGGTCTTGTTTGAACCAAAGGCAAAGCTGAGTGATTCCCTTACCTATGATATTACTGCTTGGTCCCTTCCTTACGCCTATGGATTGAATGCGGTGGCTTCCACAGCATTGGTTTCAGGCCAAAAGAGTGAAGTGCCATCCATCAGCAACACGATTACTGGAGATACCTACGCATATATTTCGGATTGGAACAGCATGCAAGATGCCCGTTTTTTGGCCGCCTTATTGAAAGCTGACATTCGTGTAAGAAAGGCCGATCATCCTTTTTCCATTCAGGGAAAATCATTTTCAAGGGGCAGCTTAATCATCACCAAGGGAGATAACCAAAACAAACCTGACTTTATTGCGGAGCTATCCAGGATAAGTAAGGAATTTGGGCAAGAGTTAACCCCATCCAACACAGGTTATGTGGACTCTGGAAAGGATTTTGGCTCTTCCTATGTACAAATGATCACCAAACCCAAAATTGCCATCCTATCAGGGGGTCCGACCTCTACCCTTCGTTTCGGAGAGATTTGGCACTTTTTTGAACAACAGCTGCACTACCCAATTACTGTTATAGATAGCGACTATGCAGACAAAGTGGATTTAAAAGATTACCATACGCTCATTCTTCCCAGTGGGAATTATGCAACACATTTTGGTGAAAAGCAGCTGGAAAAATTAAAAAATTGGGTTAAAGCCGGGGGTAAGCTTATTGCCATGGGAGGTGCCATTAACGGTATTGATGGCGAGAAGGGCTTTGGTATCCAAAAAAAGAAGTTAGAAGAAGATTCCACAGCAAATAAGCCCAAACCACATAAAAACTCGCAAAGGGAACGTATTAAAAATGCCATTACGGGAGCAATATTTAAAGCCAAAGTGGACCATACACATCCGTTGGCCTATGGCTATGGCAATGCCTATTTTACACTTAAACTCGGAAACGCTGGTTACGAGTACTTGCCCAACGGAAACGCCGTATATCTGGAAGGGGAAAATCCAAGACCCATATCTGGTTTTGCAGGTAGCGAAGCCATAAAAAAAGTGAGCAACTCCCTACTATTTGGAGCTGAGCAAGTGGGGCAGGGCAAGGTAGTGTATATGGTGGACAACCCACTATTCAGGGGATTTTGGGAAAATGGAAAGCTCTTTTTTGCCAATGCTCTATTTATGGTGAACTAGTTTCCACATTCATTTTATAGGAGAAAATCTTTTCGCCTACACCAAGAGACATTCTTTTTCTCAGGGTGGGTTATTTTGGCAAAAAGAAAACAAATGCGCAAACATTTTTGGGTGCTGTTAATGGCATCTTGTTGTTCAATTGGCTGGTCACAGGACACGAGAGTATCGCCAAAAAAAATCGATACGTTTTTTAAGGCCCTAAAGGAGAATGATCTACAAACAGTCAAGAAATCCCCAACTCATTTCAAGGATGTAAAGGATTCAGCTGGATTTTATCCCATTTCCATTGTGGTTCGACAAAAGCATCCAGAACTTCTAAAAGTTCTGCTGGATAAGGGCGCCAATCCCAATCTTGCCAACCATGACAATCTCCGTACCACCGCCTTGATGCAATGCAGCAATGTAAACAGCCCCGAAATGGCCCGATTGCTCTTAGAGGCTGGGGCAGACGTGAACAGTATTGATAAAAATGGTGACCCGGTAATTCATTGGTCCGCCTACTATGGTCAAACCGAGCTCACTAAACTTTTCCTGAAACACGGAGCAAAAACCGATCTAGCAAGTATCCATGCCAAAGGGGTATTGCAAGTGGCCCTTAAAGAATGGAAATCCGAAATTGTTGCTCTCCTATTAAAAAATGGCGTAACGACGGTGTCATTGGATTCGGAAAAACAAACCTTGGCAGATGCTGTCAAACTCAATGAATTAAACACCTTAAGTCAAATAGTATCGGAACAAAATGCAAATAGTACTGACGCTTCGGGGACGCCTTTGCTGGTGATAGCTTCGGAAGAAGGGCATTTGGAAACGGTGAAGTTACTCCTGTCCAAGGGAGCCGATATTAACGGTATGAATCCGACTGGTCATACCGCCTTGAATCGAGCTATCTATTTTGAACAGCTCGAGGTAGTGGACTATCTTTTGGCTCACAACGCAGATGTAAATCGTACCGATAGTAGGTTTGTTTTACCACCACTAATTGCTGCCGCCATCAAGAATGATACATCCACTGGTCTAAGACTCATCGAAAGAGGCGCCAACATCAATGTAGTGGATAAGATCAATACATTCTCTCCCCTAACCTGGGCCGTTATTTATGGCAATGCGGAATTCATAAAAATGTTATTGCCTTTCAAACCTAGACTGGACATCGAAACAACCTACGGTACTACTGTTTTTGAAATGACCCAAAACCAAGAAATCCTGGCACTCCTACATTCGAAAAACTAACCCTTTCTCTGTCCAAGGCCTTACTCCGTATTGTATCTCCCTACACAAAGAGACATCAAAATTTCATGTAAGCGTATCTTTGGAACTCAACTATAAAACATGGCTTGGCACATTGTCCTTTTTCTCTTTTTCGTTGCAATAGGAACTGGCATAGGCTTTCTTTTTTTCTTCAAAAAAAAGGGAAATAAGTTTGCCAACATCCTATTAGGGGCTTACACCCTTCTTTTCTCTTATGAACTGCTCTACAACTGTTTAAAATGGTCTAATAAATTGGGGGAACCAGAATTTGTGCACCTGACCAATACGCATTTTCCCTTATGGATTACCTATGGCCCTCTCGTCTATATATTTTGCAGAAGTGTGCTGGTAAAACCGGGATTTAAGATGTCGGATGTACTATTCCTTGTTCCAATTGTAGTGCTCATACTATTAAATGCTCCCTTCTATTTTTTGGGTACTGATGCGAAACTGGAAGTGCTCCAAAAAGGCTCTTTTGGACAACATACCTGGATGCCCGTTGGAAGTATCTGGGTCGTTATTGCCATGATGTTTTTTTATGGTTTTTTGACCTTTCGTCATTTTGGTCCACACAGGAATTCAGGGTTTCGTCAGAACAAATGGTTAAAATGGTTTATTGGGTCTTATTTTGGCTTCGCCATAGCTTTTTCCTCCTATATCTTTCTAACCCGTTTCAATCTGATGAATCCGGCTTACGACTATTTTGTAGATATCGTAATTGTTGGTTTTATTGGAATACTAAGCTTCTTTGGGTTTGTACAGCCGGAAATCTTTGCAGGAAAGGCTCTTCAAGAAGTAATTCCTTTTATAAAGTACAGAAAAACTGGCCTATCCAAATCCTTATCCCTGGAAATGAGGGACAAGCTGCAACGCATTATGGTGTCGGAAGAGCCTTATTTGGAGAGCACCCTGCGTTTAGATGATCTGGCCAAAAAACTCAATCTATCCAGAAACCATACTTCCCAAATCATCAACCAGCATTTTAATCTTTCCTTTTTCGATTTTGTAAACAAATACCGGGTTGAGGCCGCCAAAAAGTTGCTCACCCAAACCGAAGAGAAGGCCACGATCGCCCAAATTGCCTATGATGTTGGTTTTAACAACCGTGCCTCCTTTTATAAGGCTTTTAAAAAATTTGAGAAGCAAAACCCCACCCAATACATGAATCCCAAGCGAGCATCTTAACCTAAAAATGGTAAAGGTTTACACAAAGAGACAACTTTGATACCTCTTCATTTTACATTTATGGAAAGTATTGTCCGTGATGAACTGGTTAAAATATTGTTGCATACTACTGTCTCCGTTGGTGCTGTCCTGTACAAAAAGAGAAAAGGCTGAAAGAAATCCTTTATTGGGTTCTTGGGCCATTGAAAAGGTCCAATGGATTTCCAACGATACTATCGTAAGTAGAATTCCGGCACAAAAAGGGATTTTCTTGGTAACTCCGGACCGTTATAGTATTTGCTGGACTCCCCTGGAACATGAACGAACTCCATTTCAAAATTTAAGTAATCCCACTGAGAATGAAGTTTTGGAAGGGTTTGGTTCCATAGTTTTTAATACCGGTAGTTACGTTAATTCCGATTCTACCATCATTACCACGGCACACATGGCGAAAGTACCGGGTTTTGAGGGAGGAAAGCAATTCTATCATTATCAATATACAGGAAATACACTGACCCTGAAACTATTTGATGAAACTTATCCCGATGGAAAAAAACCAGATTGGCTTGGAATCTGGCAGACGCAATTTAGTCTTGCACGAATATCAAATTCTGCAATTGACTGAAATCCAACACCGGATGCAAAAACTTAGATTCAATTATATCGCTAAAAATCATTAATTTAGAGTAGTAGTTTTTTAATCAAAAACCGCAGTAAACATGGATGAAAATTGTAGAAGAATTCAAAAAAAGACCTTAACGGCAGCTTTGACCTTAATATGTTTAATAGCTTTTGGAACCAAGACCTCCCTTGCGTTCCAAAACCAAGAAACCGAAACAAAGTTTAAACAATACAAAGGGGAAGTGATTGATGCTTCCTCTAAAAAGCCTTTGGTGTTCGCTACCCTTTCACTGGAAGGAACAAATATTAGTACCATTACCAATACTGAAGGAAATTTTATCCTTAAAATTCCTTCGGAATTAACGGATGGGACCGTTGTGGTATCTTTCTTGGGCTATAAGAGTAAAAACATTTTGCTTTCCCAACTAAAACCCAACAAAAACAAGATTTCCTTGGTGATTTCCGTAACGGAACTATCCGAAGTGGATATTAACGCCCCTAAGGATGCGGCCGCTTTGGTCAAAGAAACTTTGGCAAGAAAAGGGGATAACTATTTTGATGACCCAACATTGATGACCGCCTTTTACCGGGAGACCATTAAAAAGCGTAGAAGAAATGTCTCACTTTCAGAGGCGGTGGTAAATATTTACAAAACTCCCTACAGTTCAGTTCGGAAGGATGCGGTGGAGTTGTACAAAGCCAGAAAGAGCACCGATTACAGTAAATTGGACACCATTGCGCTAAAACTCCAAGGAGGCCCTTTCAATACTTTATATGTGGATATTATGAAGTACCCTGATTATATTTTTGCCGATGGCTCCATAGCAGACTATAAATTCACTTTTAGTCGTTCCACCCGTATTAATGACCAACTGATTTATGTTATAAATTTTAAGCAGTGGGAAAGTATAAAAGAACCTTTGTACACGGGGGAGCTCTTTATTGATGTAGAGAAAAGGACCCTTACCAGTGCCATTTACACATTGAACATTACCGATAAGCACAGGGCTGCCCGACTTTTTGTACGGAAAAAACCTGCCAAAGTAGATGTATGGCCAACTGAAGTAGCCTATCGTGTGGATTACCGTGAGAAAGGTGGAAAATGGTATTATGGCTACAGCAATGTATTGCTGGAATTTAAGGTGGATTGGGAAGATAAATTGTTCAATTCCGTTTATAGTATGACTGCCGAAATGGCCGTGACGGATTGGGAGAGAAATTTACAAGGAAACGCGCCAAAATCCAGGGAAAGACTTAAAAAGTCCATTATTCTTAGTGATGAGGCGGTCGGATTCTCGGATCCCGATTTCTGGGGCGAGTACAACATTATTGAACCAGAGAAGTCCATTGAATCGGCCATCAAGAAAATCCAGCGACAGTTACGAAGGGCAAAAGCCAAAGGTGGTGCTGCCGCTCCCTGATCAAAAACATATAGCCTTGCCCTGAACAGGCAATGACAAAAAGTGAAAAATAGTCACCATATTTATGGTGGCTATTTTTGTTTAAGTAATATCCAAAATATCTTTTCATGATAAAAAGAAGGCAATTTATCAATCTCTCGGCCTTGCTGTCTGTTTCAGCAGTGCTGCCCAAAACTGACCCTGTAGTAAAACATTGGGGGCAGAGCACATCAAAAATACTTCCAAAGCGACTAAAAAAAGGAGATACAATAGGACTCATTGCTCCGGGTTACGCTGTTAAACCGGAGGTTATGAAAGAAATGAAAGATACCCTGATGGACATGGGCTTTATTCCCTTTCACACGGACCGTATCCTTGGGAATCATGGCTACTTCAGCAATACGGATGAGGAAAGGGCCACTGACCTCAACACTATGTTTGCAGACCCTGAAATCGATGCCATTCTTTGTGCTAGGGGTGGATACGGCTGTACCCGTATCATGCATATGATCAACTATGATACCATTAAATCCAATCCCAAGATTTTGGTTGGCTTCAGCGACATTACGGCCCTGTTAAACGGTATCTATAAGGAAACGGGGTTAATCACCTTCCATGGTCCAGTGGGCAGCACCCTAAATGATGCTTACAGCAAGGAACAACTTAGAAAAACACTTCAAAGACCAAGGCAATCCCAAACCATCAAAAATGTGGTCCTGGAAGACCCAGAACTCTTGGAAAATCCAGAATATGAACGTTATACCATTACTTCCGGCACTGCAACGGGAAAGCTGGTTGGTGGCAGTTTAACCTTGATCAATGCCCTTATTGGAACACCTCATGAGATTGATTTTACGGACGCCATTGTTTGCATAGAAGATGTTGAGGAAGCACCGTATAGAATGGACCGTATGCTGACACAACTCATCGAAGGTCCAACATTTAAAAAGGCAAGAGGGATTGTGTTTGGGGTTTGTGCAGGTTGCAATTCAAGTTCCAATCCTATTTCCTTTAACTTAAAGGAAGTGCTCATGGATAGAATTGCACCCTTGAATATTCCTGCTGCTTATGGTATGAGTTTTGGACATGTCCCCGGCAATTTTACTTTCCCTATTGGGATCAATGCGACATGGGATGCAGACGAAATGACGATAAAACTCTTGGAAAAAGTGGTTTCTTGAGACAGAAATAAGACCAAAAAAGAAATATACTCCATAAAAAAGGGCTTGGTAAACCAAGCCCTTTTATCAAACCTATATCGGTTTTATTTTTCGAATTCTTGGAGCGTTTTTATGATAATGGAAACACAATCCAGCAACTGCTCCCTATTCATTACCAAGGGAGGTGCAAAACGTATAATATTCCCATGGGTGGGTTTTGCCAACAAACCGTTGTCACGCAATGCCAAACAAATGTTCCAAGCTGTGGAACTTTCTTCAGTATCATTGATTACTATAGCATTAAGTAATCCCTTTCCCCTCACTTTTACAACTAAATCACAGGTAGTAATGAATTTGTTCAGTTCGCTTCGGAAAAGCTCCCCCAATTCTTGGGCATTTTCTGCTAGGCCTTCTTCATGCACCACTTCCATAGCAGCCATACCAACGGCCGCCGCTACGGGATTTCCACCATAGGTGCTCCCATGACTGCCCGGGGTAATCACATCCATAATTTCATCATTGGCCAATACTGCCGATACCGGGTATGCCCCTCCAGACAGTGCTTTACCCAGTACTAAAATATCAGGCTTAACATTTTCGTGATCCACCGCCAACATACGCCCCGTTCTGGCAATTCCGGTTTGTACTTCATCAGCTATAAAAAGTACATTGTGTTTTTCGCACAAAGCTTTGGCCTCGGATAAATACCCCTCTGTGGGAACATAAACCCCAGCCTCTCCCTGAATCGGTTCAACTAAAAATCCTGCTACATCCGAATTGGATTGCAAAGCAGCTTCCAAAGCTTCGAGGTTATCGTAAGCTATTTTGATGAACCCTTCTGTATAAGGGCCATAATTTTTTCGGGCCACCGGGTCGTTCGAAAACGAGATTATTGTGGTCGTTCTCCCATGAAAATTGTTCTCACAAACAATAATTTTGGCCTGATTTTCTGGAATGCCTTTTTTCTCATAGGCCCATCTTCTGCAGATTTTTACTGCTGTTTCAACAGCTTCTGCACCAGTGTTCATGGGCAAAAGCTTATCAAAGCTGAAAATTTCGGTGACATACTTTTCAAACTTTCCAAGCATGTCGTTGTAAAAGGCCCTTGAAGTAAGCGTCAATGTTTTCGCCTGATCCATCATTGCCCCTACAATTTTGGGGTGGCAATGCCCTTGGTTTACTGCGGAATATGCCGATAAAAAATCATAATACTTTTTACCTTCAACATCCCAAACATATACGCCTTCCCCCCTGCTCAATACTACAGGAAGTGGGTGGTAGTTGTGGGCTCCGTACTTGTTTTCTAAATCTATCGCTTGCTGCGACGTTAAGTGCTCTAAAACAGCCATTTTAGTAATTTTTAAATTGATAAAACAACTATTCCTTCTGTACCTTTATTCTTCCGAAGACTCGAAAAAGCAGCGTGGGAGAGAAATCATCCCTAGTAGAGCCCCAAAAATATTAAATATTTCAACAATTTTCAGGTAACATCCTACTTTTTATGGGCCAATGCCGAAACCTGAAGCTCCAGTCTTTTTAGTTCCCTAAGTATATCATTTTTATCCATCTGCATCCAAACG
The DNA here is from genome assembly GCF_900129665.1 of Flagellimonas flava. GTDB lineage: Bacteria > Bacteroidota > Bacteroidia > Flavobacteriales > Flavobacteriaceae > Flagellimonas > Flagellimonas flava. The sequence goes on along the minus strand of NZ_FQWL01000006.1, from coordinate 15,023 downwards.
AACAATTTAATCATACTCATACTGGCCAAACAAGCGGTAATGCCAACACCCCATTTTATAAGTTCATTGGTCACCTCTGTATCCAAAAATTCGACCACGCAATAAATCAACAGGCCAAAGATAACCAGATTGACCAGGTTCATGATAATGGCCAACCACGCAGTTTTTCCTTTAAAGACACCGCCTAGTTTTTCCAGTATATTCTGCTCGCCCAGTTCGTCGTAAAATTTTGCTTCCTCCTGAGATAAAGCCTCTTTGATCAACTTATCTATTTCTTCCATCTCTTTTTTCATTGCTTTTGATTTAAAATGATTTTTTTCAATTTTTCCCTTGCATGGAACAAGCGTGATTTGGTTGTTCCGACTGATATTTCCATGATATTCGCTATTTCCTTGAGCGAATATTCTTGGGTATAGAACAGTCTAAGTACTGTTTGTTGGTTTTCAGGGAGCTCTTTAATGGCCTCCAACAGCCGCTGCAACCGAAGATTCTTTCCCTCCAAAGTATCTTGGAAGTTAAACTCCCTTTCGTAGGTTTCCAGGTGCTTCTTGTCTCGTTTAGCCTTGTTTAAGTAATCCAAGGCTCTTCGAGTCACAATTCTAGTGGCCCAACTGCTAAAGCTATCCGGGTCCCTCAATGTTCCCAGTTTTTTGATGATCACCCCCCAAGAATCCTGAACAATATCCTGTGAGGCATCCACATCCAAGGTATAGCGATAGGCATGATGGCATAAGCGCTTATGATGGCGTTTTACCAGAAGGGCAAGCGATTTTTTGTTACCGGATTGGTATTCCAGTACCATCAATCCATCAAATACGTATCCTGTTCTTTTCATACGAATATCTACTACAAGGACGAACAGCCATCAAAAAGGTTCAAAAACGGATGGTTTTTCTATGTACATTTTCACAAGTTACTTGTTCTTTATGGAAACCGATGATTACTTTTGCGCCATGCGTAGAAAGAATAGGCAACGAACGTTTGAACATGTTGAAGTAGTTGATGCCGGAGCAAAAGGAAAAGCTGTGGGCAAGGCACCCGACGGTAGGGTAATTTTCCTCTCCAATGCTGTCCCAGGTGACGTTGTGGATGTATTGACCACAAAAAAAAGAAAAGCCTATTTTGAAGGGAAGGCAACGAAGTTCCATACGCTTTCTGATAAAAGAACCGAACCAAAATGCGAACATTTTGGGGTTTGTGGAGGGTGTAAATGGCAACATATGGGTTATGAGCACCAACTCTATTTTAAACAGAAAGAGGTAGAAAATAACCTACTAAGGATTGGTGATCTGGAACTGCCAGCCATCATTCCTATTTTGGGGTCACAAAAACAGTATTTCTACCGAAACAAAATGGAATTTTCCTTTTCCAGTAGTCGATGGCTGACCGAAGAGGAAATCAAGTCTGAAGAGGAAATTCCGGACCGAAACGCCCTTGGGTTTCATATCCCAGGTATGTGGGACAAGATTTTGGACATTGAACAATGTCATCTTCAGCAAGACCCGTCGAACGCAATCCGTAAAGAAATTAAAAAATTTGCCGTCAAAAATGGACTTTCTTTTTACAACCCAAGACAACAGGAAGGTCTTTTACGCACACTGATGCTCCGAACCGCATCAACCGGTGAAATTATGGTCTTGCTACAATTTTTTGAAGACACCAAGGATCAAAGAGAGCTTTTGTTAGGTCATATCCAACAAAGTTTTCCGGAAATCACTTCCCTTTTATATGTAGTTAACCAGAAATCGAATGACACCATTTACGACCAAGAAGTGATATGTTTTTCTGGACGCGATCATATTTTTGAGGAAATGGAGGGATTGCAGTTTAAGATAAATGCCAAATCCTTCTATCAGACGAATTCAAGTCAAGCTTACGAACTGTATAAAATTACTCGGGATTTTGCCGGGCTAACCGGAGATGAATTGGTATATGACCTGTACACTGGTACTGGCACCATTGCCCAATTTGTTGCCAAAGGGGCAAAAAAAGTCATTGGGGTAGAATCGGTTCCCGAGGCCATCTCGGATGCTAAGGCCAACGCAAAACACAACAATATCTCCAATGTGGATTTTTATGTTGGCGATATGAAAAATGTGTTCAATAAAGATTTTATAGCCCAACACGGAAGTCCAGATGTAGTGATTACGGACCCGCCTAGAGATGGGATGCACAAATTGGTTGTGGAACAGCTTTTACAGGCGGCTCCAGATAAAATTGTTTATGTGAGCTGCAACAGTGCCACTCAAGCCAGGGATTTGGCACTTATGAAGGAAGATTATAAGGTCACAAAAGTGCAACCGGTGGACATGTTCCCACAGACCTTTCATGTTGAAAATGTTGTACTTTTGGAAAGACGGGTATAATTTTTGATAATGTCTGTTTTTAATTTTTAATGAAGAAAATACTCCCCAGCTTACTTATTGCTTTCTTATTGATTCATTTTGCCTCCTGTGAAAAAGATGATATCTGTGTTGACGGTGACACCCCTTTAATTGTTGTTGGTTTCTATGACATTGAAGATACCACTGTATTCAAGGATGTGCCTTCAATCAGAATAAGGGCTGTTGACAACGATCAAATCCTATCCGATTCCGATGCATTTAGATTTAGTGATCGAACAAATTCCCCTGATTCGCTATCCATTCCGTTGCAAATTTCCACCGGAAGCACCCAATTTGAATTTATTTCGGACTCTGCAGACGATGCAGATACAGGTGAAGAAACCGGAAACATTGACCAATTGACCGTCAATTATGCAGTAAGGGAAGAGTTTGTTTCAAGGGCGTGTGGCTTTGTGGCCCAATTCGATAACCTATCCATCACCTTACCGGAAAGCGCCGAAAACTGGATTCAAGATATTAATGTGGTACAGCAAACTGTAGAAAACTCCAACAATATCCATGTCAAAATATTTCATTAGCATTTTAATTTTTTCCATTGGATTTGCGGCAATTGGCCAGGATGAACCTATAGACCTACAGCCCAAGGATACGGTGGAATATAAGCAAGAATATGGTCTTCGTGTTGGTATTGATTTGAATAGGCCGTTATTCACCTTCCTAGATGACGATTACACTGGTTTTGAAATTGTAGGTGATTACAGATTGACCCAAAAACTTTATCTCGCCGGTGAATTGGGAAATGAGGAAAAAACGCAGACCGAAGACCTGGGAGGCACACCGCTGTACAACTATACTACCTCTGGTAGTTATCTAAAACTGGGCGTCGATATCAACACATATGAAAACTGGTTTGGTATGAACAATGCCATTACCATTGGGGGAAGGTATTCCTACGCCACATTTAGTCAAACCTTGAACCAGTACAGCATTTTTGAAGGAAATCGTTTTTTTAACCCAACAGAACTTTTACCCGGTGCTCAACCGGGAGAGGAGTTTAGTGGCTTAAACGCCTCTTGGTTAGAATTTGTGGTAGGGCTCAAAGCAGAGCTCTTTGCCAATATTTATATTGGAATGAGCGCAAGGTTGGGGTTCTTGATAACAAATTCGGAAGCGGAACGTTTTCCCAATCTTTGGATACCCGGGTTCAATAGGATTACCGACGGCAGTAATTTTGGTGTCAGCTACAATTACACCATCTCTTATTTGATACCTTTTTATAAAAAGTCAAAAAAGAAAAAAGAGCTTCCCGCCGAGTCCCAATAAGTCTACCGCAATGAAAAATTCCCATATCAATTACGTTGAGTTCAAGGCCAAGGATTTGGAAAGGACCAAGCAATTCTACCAAAATGCCTTTGGCTGGACTTTTACGGATTATGGCCCAACTTATATCGCCTTTGACAACAGTGGTCTTGAAGGTGGTTTTGAGCAAGCTGATGACCCAGTCGTGAATGGAGCCCTAGTGGTACTTTACCACGAGAATCTTTCCCAAATCCAACAGCGTATAGAAGATGAGGGGGGAATAATTTCCAAACCCATTTTTTCGTTCCCTGGTGGAAGTCGCTTTCATTTTAAAGATCCTACTGGAAATGAATTGGCCGTTTGGTCCGATAAATAAAAATGTCATAGAAATAGTAATCCGTCAATTATGATTATTAGGGTCTTTACTGCAGAAGTTCCATTGGAACTTCACAACGAGTTTGAAGAGAAATTTAAAGCAATATCGGTTCCTTTGGTCAATAGCCAACATGGACTTTTGAACTTGGAAATTGCAAGGCCCACGACTTGGAATCCAAAAACTTATCTCATGGTATCAAAATGGGCCACGAAAGAGGATATCATAAATTTTGCCGGTCAAAACTGGAACCAAGCGCATATTCCAGCGGGAATGGAAAAATATATTGAGTCGTGCACCATTGCGCACTTTGTAGATATTCCCATATAAAAAAGGAGCCAAAATTGACTCCTTTTTAAAGTTAGGATAGTATCGCTTAAGTTTAAGCTACTTTCTTAAAGGCTTTTTTAGCCTTTGTTGCTTTTTTTACTGCTTTCTTTACTTCCAATTTCTGGGCTTTAGCCAATTTGGACACTTTTTTAATCGCCTTTTTCTTTACCTTTTCTTTCTTATACGCTTTTACCAACTTAAGCGCCTTTTTGGCCTTTTTCTTTTGTTTGGCTACCTCTTTATTGGCCTTTTTTAGTTGTTTTTTAAGCTTGCTCTTTTTAGACATATTGCTCCACAAAGATTTCAGTAAAGTTAATTAAAATAGAACTTAATGTAAATAAATTGTAAACTATTTAGATTGATTCTTAGCCTTCTTACTTCCCGCATACATCTCATACTTTACAAGTCTCGACTCTAGTTTGGCGTTATACGCTTTGATCTTTCGTGATGGCCGTAACCCCACATATTTTAAGGCTTCCATGTTGGAGCTGATCATCCACGCTTCGGTGCCAGAGTACTGTTGTTTTAGGGTATCTCCTATACGCCCATAAAAATCGTCAGCCGCTATGGGTAATCGTTCCCCGTATGGGGGGTTAAACACCATATGCAATTTAGCTTCCACAGGTTTTTCCGTCCTAAAAAAGTCCTTTCGTTCTATATTTATGTATTCGGTCAGATTTGCGTTATCAACGTTTTCTTGTGCCTTCCTTACCGCGGACGGAGCCTTATCGTATCCCAGAATACGATGACGAAATTCCCTGGTTTTGTTCAAACTCGCATCTACTATTTTTTGGTGGAGTTCAGCATCATAATCTTTCCAGTTCATAAAGGCATAATGATCCCTATTGATATTTGCAGGAATATTGCATGCGATCATGGCGGCCTCTATCAAAAAGGTTCCGCTGCCGCACATCGGGTCCAAAAAGTCGGTCTGTCCATCCCATCCACTATGCAATAGCAAACCGGCCGCCAACACCTCGTTGATTGGTGCAATGTTCGTAGAAATCCTATACCCCCTTTGGTGTAGTGAGCTACCTGAGCTATCCAGGGAAATGGTACAGTTATTTTTATAGAGATGTATGTTTATTCGAATATCCGGGTCATGGGAATCCACGTTAGGTCTGTTTTTGGTGACCGCCCTAAACTTGTCCACAATGGCATCCTTGGCCCGTTGCGATACGAACATGGAATTTCTGAAAACATCCGAATTCATAGTGGTGTCTATGGCAAAGGTCTTGTCATCATCAAAGAGTTCTGGCCAATCCATCTCCAGTACATTGCGATACAGTTCCTTTTCGTTGTGCACCTTAAATTTGGAAAGGGGTTTCATGACTTTCAAGGCTGTTCGCAAACAAAGATTGGCCTTGTACATAAAACCAGTGTCACCTTCAAATGTAACATTGCGCACGCCTTCCTCTACCCTTCCAGCTCCAAGATTCCTAAGTTCTTTCGCCAAAATAGGCTCGAAACCATATAGGGTCTTGGCCAACATTCTAAAGTTTCCCGCCATTATCAACAAATAAGTTTCCGTAAAAATAGGCTATTTTTGCGCCTTCAACCTAGCCTATGGATTTTCCCGTATTGTTGATTTTTTTGCTTCCTATTTTAGCCGTTTGGGGAGGATTTGCCTTTGCTTGGTTTGCCCAACCCAAGGATAAAAAAAAGGTGCATCTGTTGTTGGCATTCAGCGGGGCCTTTTTGTTGGCACTAATTTTCTTTGAGTTGCTGCCCCATGTCTACCAGCACGATAACCCACGCCTTGTGGCAATACTCATTTTGTCCGGTGTTCTACTCCAAATCTTTCTGGAATTCTTCTCGAAAGGGGCAGAACATGGTCATATGCACCTGAATCTTGAGGAAAACCGTTTTCCCCTGTTATTGTTTTTGAGTCTGTCCGTTCATGCACTTGTAGAAGGAGTCCCCATTTACGACAGTCAACCCATCCTCTATGGTATTGTCATTCATAAAATCCCTGTTGCGATAGTTCTAGGTATCTTCCTATTGAATTCCAGGATGAAAAAAGTAACAACTTTGCTCTTCATGGGTGCTTTTTCACTGATGACCCCAATGGGAAGCTATTTGGCCCATCATTCCTCTTGGGTAGAGGACCGAGGTTATTTATTGACTTCTTTGGCTATTGGGGTTTTCCTCCACATTTCTACCATTATCCTATTTGAAAGTTCCCAAGGGCATTCCTTTAACCTGCGCAAACTGGTTGTGATCATTTTAGGTGTTGGTTTGGCCTACTTTCTGTAAAATCCCATTTTTCCCATAACGTTCAAAAGATCCGTCAATCCAAAACGGGCATCCGTCAATTCAGAACGGGGTTCTGTCCATTGATCCCTAATCGGCGTGGAGAACCCAACTACATTCGCGCCATAACCTTAAAACCTTTTTAAAATGAAAATGAGAAAATTAGCCCTATACGCATTGGTATGCGGATGGGTATTTCTGAATGTGAATTGTGGCAAGGATGATGACCCAAATACCACTTCCGACGATGTCAATCCACCAGTGAGTGAAGTGTTTTACAATATCACTCAAACAACCATCAATGATGACGCTTATACGGCTCCTGGAGAACTGTCATTTTTGTACTCTTTAAACAATGGGGGTTCCTATACTGCTGAAATACCCAAGGATTTATCCAAAGGCGATGAGCTTTGGGTTAAAATCAATAATGGGGAAGTAGACATTTACGAAGAAGACTTTTATTTTGATTGGTCTGGGTCTTCAATTGCTCCTGCAGATACGGAAAGTGATGTGGCAAAGTTTGTAATTAAAGAATCAGATTTGACCATCTCCGCTTCAGTAACGGATAAGGTAGAGCTGTTGGTCTCAAATCGAGATACCGGGCAATTTTATGTTTTGGACTTGACCGATGGGGGGTTAACGCCTGCTTTTACAGCTATGAAAACAGTAGAGGAACCACTAATAAGGATACGTGGAGTTGTTTACAATTATAATGATGGGCAACTTTATGTTTCCACAACCAGTTTTGGGGCAGATCGGTCTAAACTATATTCCATTGATCCAACGAACTTTCAAGCCAAACTAAGGAATGAAAACAATGATGAGAATGATAACAAAATCTGGGAAAAAATTACGGATTTAATCATTAGTCCTGAAAACTCAATACTTGCTACCCTGGAAATACAGTTTCCTTTTGTGTCGGCATTAGCAAGTTTTGATTCATCCGGCTTACTTAATGAATCCATAGATTTTAACGGAGATGATTTTCCATGCTGTGGTTTGGGATTGACATATGGCGGAAGCAACCAAGAAATAATTGTGGGTACAGGTAACTTGGATCAAATTAAGATTTATAAATCAAATTTGACTTTAACAGAGCTTGAAGTCATGGTATTGACCATGGAAGGTTTTTCCAATGAGAACCCTGTAGATTATGAAATAAGAAATCTAATTCATAATGATTCCGGGATCATCTATGCTCTACTTCACGAATTTAGTGAAACTACCAATACTCATATTGCACAAGTGGATTTGGAGAACAACAAACTTATCCATATTCACCAAATTGGAACAGGTGGCCAGCAGCGTTATAACGGGTTGGCAGCTATTCCAGCTTATGCCTTTTAAAAAAGTAATATTTTAATGGATTATAAATCAAGGAGAGGGCAATTGCCCTCTCTTTATGCAACAACTATTCACGGTAAAACTTTGTAAATCATAATCCAATGGCTAATTGCGCCTCCGAGGACAAAAAAATGCCATATCAAATGGTTAAATGGAATGCTCTTTTTAGCATAAAAGAAGATACCCAAGGTATAAAATGCTCCTCCAAGAGATAAGTAAAAAAGCCCTTGCGAGGATATATTATCAACAAGGTATGATCCATCCAACACAATAATCCATCCCATAATGGCATAGAGCGCAAGGGAAAAGGCTTCAAATTTCCCAGTAAAAAAAAGTTTCAAAATTGTTCCAAATAAGGCTATTCCCCATACCAAATAAAAAAGTAACCATCCCTTTGAACCAACAAGTACCGTAAGGCAAACGGGAGTGTAGGTTCCGGCAATCAGGTAATAAATACTGATATGGTCCAGAATACGAAGTTTCTTTTTAAGTTTTGGGTTTTGGACTGCATGGTAAATAGTGGAAGCGCTAAATAGCAGTATCAGCGATATACAGTACACAAAAATGCTTTCAAATAGGAATGGCTTTTCGTCCAAATTCTGTTGAAACAAAAAAAACATCCCAGATAGGGAAAGGACAATGCCAAGCGCATGGGAATAGGCATTCCATTTTTCTTCCAGCAATTCAGATTTGGGACGGGGGGTCAAGAACCTCTATTTATAACGTTTACCATGCTTGATTACCATATCCACATCTTGTAGTAGGCTAATGTACCTCAATACATCTCCTTTAACGGCAATAATGTCTGCGTATTTACCAGGAGTAACCGTACCAACATCATCTGCAACGCCCATCCAAAGTGCTGGCCAATACGTAGCCCCACGAATAGCATACATGGGGTCAATGCCAAATTCATTTACCCAAACATCCAATTCGTGCCACGTAGATTGGCTATGGAACTTCATGGGGATTCCACTGTCCGTTCCAATCATCAAAACTACACCAGCATCCAATAGTTGATTGATTTTGGTCTCCAAGGTGGGCTTCCTTGATGGCATTAGTTGAAAATATGGAAGTCGGTCAGGGTGTTGAATGCTGTTCTTAATGTCCGTAATAATGGTATCTGGTAATCCCAAATGCCACGAATCATCATCTACAAATTCAAGATTATCCCTGTTATATTCAAAATTGTACAAAACTTCTACGGTTGGGCACCAAAATAATGGCCCCTGGCTCATGTCGGCCGTGCGTTCCTTGATCATTTCCATAATATCATCGGGATATCTGGGAGCAGATGACAGGCCCGTATGCTCAAAACAATCCACACCAACTTCCAAACCTCTCCGTATTTCTTCAGGTCTGTGGCTATGTGCCACCACTTTCAAACTGTTCTTATGGGCTTCATCGACAACAGCTCTGACTTCGGGCATTGTCATCCGATCATGGTCAATCAACTTGATGACATCCACTCCTGCCTGAGCCAATTTCCTTACCTTCTTTCGACCATCTTCAGGACTATCAACACCCCATCTTGAATTCTCGGTACCTGGATAAGGTTTATGTTGTATAAACGGCCCGGAGACGTAAAGGGTGGCTCCAGGTATTTCGCCATTGTTTACCGCATCACGCACCGCGATACTGGGTTCCAAAGGGGCGCCCAAGTCCCTTGCACTGGTAACTCCGGCCAAAAGCAATTGGTGGACGGAAGCGGGCATTATCACATCTTGCCAAAGTGGTTGGTATACTTTGTCCCAATATCCATAATCCGAATGACCCGTTAGTTTGGTATGGACATGCATATCCCATAACCCCGGTAAAACGGACATTCCTTCCGTGGAAATAATTTCGGCCCCTGAGGGTATTTTGGTGTTTGCGATGTTCCCGACCTCTATAATTCTTTCTCCCTTAATAAGAATGACACTATTCTTAATAGGGTCTGCACCAAATCCGTCTATAAGCGTTCCGCCAACCAGCGCTTTTATCTGATTTTCTTGGGAACTTCCCATAAAGGATACCAACAAAAATGTTAGAAGAAGAAATCGATTCATCCTGTTTAAGTTTTTTAAATTGAAATGTGTC
>NZ_FQWL01000009.1:0-87500 GCF_900129665.1 Flagellimonas flava | reverse complement strand
TCGTAACCAAAGTGAAGTACCGTCCCATTTTGTGAACAATCTGGTGGCGGATCCGGGCTATGATTTTGAAGGCGGTAACACTTGGAAACAAAACCAAGAGAGCTATTTTGACTTTAACGAGAGAGCAACAAGGGATAGTCTTCTGACCAATATCCATTCAAACATAATGACACGCCAGATAGATACATTGGGTCTAACAAATGTATTGAATAATGATTTCAGTCCTGCATCATCAACTTCAGACGTTGTAGATGCCGGCCACAACGTTGCTTCTTGGGGAATTACCTTCGATATGGACAATGATTCCCGACCTTCAGGAATCGCTTTTGATATTGGAGCTTACGAGTTCCAGTCGAGCGGAACAAGCTTGCAGGCTAGATTATCTGACGATTTGGAACTCTTTGATGTTTTGACCGAAGAGCAGCAGCAAACCATCTTTTATCCAAACCCCGTATTCTCTTCATTTAGACTGGAGAATTCAGGGTATAAAAATGTTATCCTCCAACTCATTGGACTTGATGGACGAGTACTTCAAACCGTTTCATACAAAATGGGGACCTCTTTCAATGTGGAGGAATATACAGCTGGACTCTATTTTTTAAAGGTTATTACCTCAGATAAAACCGAAACCCATCGGCTTATAATTAGATAAAAGAAGCAAGGCCCTCCATCAAAATTGACAGAGGGCCTTTATAGTTAGGTTGGTTATTTACTTATAAACGTGGCAAGTCGCCATCCCCTTTGAGTGGGAGATCTGAAGCCCCCATGATATAACTATCTACATGATGCGCAGCTTGCCTTCCTTCGGAAATGGCCCAAACTATTAAAGATTGTCCCCTTCTCTGATCACCGGCAACAAAAACTCCGGGAACATTGGTCTTGTAATCCATGACCGATGCATTGATGTTGGTTCTTGCATCCATTTCCAGGCCAAGTTGTTCTGCTATGGAAGTCTCTGAACCGGTAAATCCTAAGGCCAACAACGCCAAATCACACTCCCATTCTTTTTCTGTGCCTTCCACTTCTTTTAAAACTGGACGTTTCCCTGGGACCTTTTCCCAAAACACTTCTGCGGTAACCAGACTTTTAAGGGTTCCTTTTTCGTCTCCAATAAATTTTTTGGTGGAAATGCTAAAAACCCTTTCTGCGCCTTCTTTATGTGAGGAACTTGTTCTTAAGCGCATGGGCCAAAATGGCCACGGCTGTCCTTCAGGGCGTTCCGGAGTGGATTTTGGCATGATTTCAAAATTGGTCACGGAAACTGCCCCATGACGAATGGAAGTTCCGATACAATCAGAACCTGTATCACCTCCGCCAATTACAATAACATGCTTTCCTTTAGCATTGAGCTCTTCTCCCTCAAAGGGAATACCGTCCACCTTTCTATTATTTTGAGGAAGAAAATCCATGGCTTGCACCACTCCCTTTAAATCTGCCCCGGGTATGGGGAGCTTTCTTCTAACCGTAGCACCACCGCAGAGCAAAATCGCATCAAATTGGTCTTGAAGTTCAGTGGCGTTCACATCAACACCTACATGGACTCCCGTCTTAAAAATTATACCTTCTTTTTCCATGATTTCAAGACGTCTATCGATGACGTTTTTCTCCATTTTGAAATCAGGAATACCGTAGCGTAATAGGCCACCCACTTTTTCATCCCTTTCAAATACAGTGACCAAGTGGCCAGCTCTGTTCAACTGTTGCGCTGCAGCTAACCCGGCTGGTCCAGAGCCTATTACGGCTATTTCCTTGCCAGTTCTAACAATAGGGGGTTCAGGAGTGATCCAGCCATTTTTAAAAGCTGTTTCCACAATGTTTTTCTCAATGTTTTCAATGGAGACGGGATCTTCATTAATTCCCAATACACAGGCCTCTTCGCAAGGTGCCGGACACAATCTTCCAGTAAATTCAGGAAAATTATTGGTGGAATGTAGAATTTTGGTCGCCTTTTCCCACTTCCCTTGATAGACTGCATCGTTGAAGTCAGGAATTAAGTTCCCCAAAGGGCATCCGCTATGGCAAAATGGTATACCGCAATCCATGCATCGTGCACCCTGGTTTTTGAGTTCTTTTTCCTTTAGCGGAATTGTAAATTCCTTATAATTTTTGATGCGCTCTTTAACAGGGGCGTATGTTTCATCCTTCCTGTCAAACTCCATAAATCCAGTTGTCTTTCCCATGGCTCAAGTTTTATAAGGTTTGCAATTTTTCTTTTTCCAATCGTATTAGGGCTTGTCTGTATTCTTCAGGGAATACCTTGATGAATTTTGGCAAATACGCTTCCCAGTTCTCCAAAATGTCCTGCGCAAGGGGACTTAAAGTAGCATTGTAATGATTTTCAATAAGCTCCTTTAGTTGCTTAATATCATTATCCTCTTCAACTGACAGTAAATTCAAGGTCTCGCCATTGCATCTTTTTTCAAAAGTATTGTCCTTGTCAAAGACATAGGCGATGCCACCACTCATTCCTGCACCGAAGTTTCTTCCAACCGAACCCAAGATAACGGCTACTCCTCCGGTCATATATTCACAGCCGTGGTCACCTATACCCTCTACAACAGCTTTGGCACCTGAATTCCGAACGCAAAAACGTTCACCTGCCTTACCGTTGATATAGGCTTCTCCGGAAGTGGCTCCGTAGAGTGTTACATTTCCTGTTATGATGTTCTCTTCAGGTTTGATGGTGGATTTAAAAGGCACCTTAATCACCAATTTGGCGCCAGAAAGCCCTTTTCCGAGATAATCATTGGTGTTTCCATTCACTATCATGGTAAGTCCTTTGGTGGCAAAGGCACCGAAACTCTGTCCGGCGGAACCCGTGAAATTCAGTTTCAGTGTATTTTCTGGTAGACCATCCGCTCCGTAGATTTTGGAAATTTCATTGCTAATGATAGATCCCACCGCTCGATCAGTGTTATAAATAGGGAAGTCCAACGAAATCTTTTCTTTTCGGAATAAGGCTGGATGGGCTTGGGCGATTATATCAAATTCAATGGAATCCTCAATGCTATGCACCTGTTTTTCAGTGTTGTGGAACAATGTTCCCTCTTGCACATCCACTTGATAAAGAATGGGCGTAAGGTCGATGCCTGCCGCTTTATAATGGGCTATTGCCTTTTTTCTATCTAGTTTTTGAACCTGTCCAACCATTTCGTTAACAGTCCTAAACCCAAGCTTGGCCATAATTTCACGCAGTTCCTGAGCTACGAAATACATATAGTTGACCACGTGCTCTGGCTTTCCTTTGAATTTTTTTCGTAACTCCGGATTTTGGGTTGCTATTCCGACAGGGCAGGTATTCAAATGGCAAACCCTCATCATGATGCAACCAGAAGCTACCAAAGGTGCTGTGGCAAACCCAAATTCTTCGGCTCCCAATAGGCAGGCAATAGCCACATCTCTTCCGGTTTTTAGTTGTCCATCGCATTCCAAGACCACCCGATTTCTAAGATCATTTAAAACCAAGGTTTGCTGAGCTTCTGCAATTCCTAATTCCCAGGGGAGCCCCGCATGTTTTAAAGAGGTAAGTGGAGATGCTCCGGTACCGCCATCATATCCTGATATGAGGATAACATCCGCTTTGGCCTTGGAAACTCCAGCGGCTACGGTACCAACACCAACTTCCGATACCAGTTTCACATTGATTCGAGCCTCTCGGTTCGCCGATTTTAAATCATAGATCAGTTGGGATAAATCCTCAATTGAATAAATATCGTGATGTGGTGGAGGCGAAATCAATCCTACATAGGGGGTCGAATTTCTTGTTTTGGCAATGGCTGGATTGACCTTTGGTCCAGGTAATTGGCCGCCTTCTCCAGGCTTGGCCCCTTGTGCCATTTTTATCTGTATTTCTTGTGCGTTGGTCAAATAGTTGGAGGTGACTCCAAACCTACCTGAGGCCACCTGCTTGATGGCGCTGTTCTTCCAGTCGCCTGTCTGATTTTTATAAAAACGAGCCGAATCTTCCCCGCCTTCTCCAGAATTGCTTTTTCCACCAATTCGGTTCATGGCAATAGCCAGATTCTCATGAGCCTCTTTGCTAATGCTTCCATAAGACATAGCTCCTGTCTTAAAACGCTTCACAATTTCGGTCCACGGTTCTACTTCCTCAATCGGAATGGGATCGTAATTTGAAAACTCGAACAATCCGCGGATAGTCATTAAGCTTTTTGACTGCTTATTCACCAATTCGGAATACTCTTTATAGGTATCCGGCTCGTTATTGCGCACCGATTTCTGAAGTTTGGCAATACTTAATGGATTGAACATGTGTTTTTCACCATCCCTTCTCCAGCGGTACTCTCCACCAATCTCAATATCCAGATTGGCTGCTAATTCCTGATTCTTGAATGCTTTTTTGTGGCGTTTTGCTATCTCCTTTTCAATCTCATACAAACCAATCCCTTGAATACGTGTTGGCGTATTTGGAAAGTATTTGTCAACCACCTTGGTATTGATACCAATGCATTCGAATAATTGGGAACCTCGATATGAGTTCAATGTTGAGATTCCTATTTTGTTCATCACTTTTAAGATGCCCTTGCCAATGGCTTTGTTATAGTTTTTTATGGCTTCATCAAAAGTGTATTCCGTAATATCGTTTTCTTCTATTTGCTCCCCAATGATCTCATTTACCAAATAAGGATTGATTGCGCTGGCTCCAAACCCAAACAATAGGGCAAAGTGATGCACTTCGCGGGGTTCGGCGGACTCGACAATGATGCTGAGCTTAGAACGTTTGCCCATCACACTAAGGCCGCTGTTTACATACGAACAGGCCAACAAAGCAGGAATGGCGGCCATTTCGCTGCTCACCATTCGATCTGAAAGAATGATGATGTTTGTGCCATCATCTATGGCATCCGAAGCCTGCTGTAAAATAGAGTCCAAAGCTTCTTCAAGGCCATTGTGGCCTTTGGCAATTTCGTAGAGAATGGAAATGGAAACTACTTTGTAGTCTGGACTTGCATCATGATTTTTTATCTTATCCAAATCTTCCTTGGAGATTACTGGATTTTGAATTTTGAGCTTTCGGCAGTGCAATTCGTTGATATCGAATATATTTTGGTCACTACCAAGGGTGAGACTTATATCGGTGATCAACTCTTCGCGAATTCCATCCAAAGGAGGATTGGTAACTTGTGCAAATAATTGCTTGAAGTAATTGTAGATAAGCTGTGGCCGTTCGGATAACACCGCGATAGGGGTGTCTGATCCCATAGAGCCTATAGGTTCTTTCCCATTTTTGGCCATGGGCAAGATTATGGTATTGATATCCTCCAAGGTATATCCAAAGGCAGATCGGCGGGTTTCCAGAGGGAATTCTCCATAAAACACTGGGCAATCGTTATAAGGAATATCCTTAAGGTGTACCAAATTGTTCTTTAGCCATTTTTCATAGGGATGTTTTTTAGCAATGGACTCCTTTATCTCCTCATCATTGACAATTCTACCTTCTTCCATATTTACAAGGAACATCTTTCCGGGTTCCAATCGTCCATGGAACTCTATGTCCTCCGGTTCCAACTCTACCACGCCAGTTTCGGAAGACATGATTACATAGCCTTTTTTGGTTACTGAATAACGTGAGGGACGAAGCCCATTTCTATCCAATACGGCACCAATATAATTTCCGTCGGTAAAGGGAATTGAGGCAGGACCATCCCAAGGTTCTACCATACAGGAGTTGTATTCGTAGAATGCCCTTTTGGATGCGGACATTTCCGTGTTTTTTTCCCATGCTTCGGGAACCAACATCATCATAACCTCTGGAAGTGAACGTCCGGTCATCAGTAGTAGTTCAACGACCATATCCATGCTGGCAGAATCCGATTTTCCTGGAAGGACAACTGGAAGAATTTCTTTGATTTCGTCTCCAAACCAATCGCTCTTTAATAGCTCTTCCCGAGATCGCATTCTTGAAACGTTGCCTCTGAGAGTATTTATTTCCCCGTTATGGCACATATATCTAAAAGGTTGGGCCAAATCCCAAGTAGGGAAGGTGTTTGTGGAAAAGCGTTGGTGCACCAAAGCCAAACGCGTGACTACTCGTGGGTCTAAAAGATCTTCATAGTACCTACTGATGTCCTGGGGAACCAGCAGACCTTTGAAGATGATAATCTTAGTGGAAAGGCTAGGTAGATAAAAGAACTGACTTTGAGAGAGTTTACTTTTTATAATGGCATGCTCGGTAATTTTTCTGGCAATAAAAAGTTTTAGGTTGAACTGAAAATCATCCAAGTCCTTGTTTTTGCCAACAAATATCTGCTTTACGAAAGGCTCTGTTTCTGAAGCAATTCTTCCTGGTACCGATCGGTTCACTGGGACGTTTCGCCAGCCCAAAAGTTTTAGCCCTTGTTTTTTTATATTTTCCTCGAGAACAGAAACGCAAAAGTCGCGCTGATTTTCTTTTTGGGGGAGAAACACGTTACTTACGGCATAGGATCCAGCCTCTGGAAGGTCGAACTTGCAAACATCCATGAAAAAATCATGTGGTATATCTATAAGAATACCGGCTCCATCCCCTGTTTTTCCATCCGAGCTTACCGCTCCCCGGTGTTCCAATTTATCAAGGATCTCTAAAGCCTTATGAATGATGTCATTGGATTTCTTTCCTTTTAGGCTGCATATGAAACCTGCACCACAGTTATCGTGCTCAAATTCGGGTAGGTACAAACCTTGTTTCTCTAACTTCATCATTATGGTATTTCTTCAAAAATATCATAATCAATAAATAAAAATCAAGCTTTTTGGAGAAATGCAGTTAAAAGTGCAACGTTTGTGTTAGGACGTTAAAAATTATTTAAAATGAAAAAATGTAGAATATTAAATTGTGATTCTGATAAATATATCCAAAGAATGCTGTTTACCTCTCAAAAAACAGGGGTATGATATGTAATGTGCACTATAAATCCAATGATTTGCATAAAAATAAAGGGGTGGATGTCTTAATTGATGATACTTTTGAAAAACAACCCTGCAAAAAACGGGGTTTATCTTGGTAGTAAAATGTTAGTCCTTTAAAATACTCCTCGAAATAACTATTTTTTGAATCTCGGATGTGCCTTCATAGATCTGTGTGATTTTGGCGTCGCGCATGAATCGTTCTACATGGTAATCCTTCACAAAACCATTTCCTCCATGAATTTGAACTGCTTCAACTGCTGTTTCCATGGCCACTTCGGAAGCATATAATTTCGCCATTGCGCCGGAAAGCGTATAGTCGTTTCCGGAATCTTTATCGCAAGCGGCTTGATACACCAAATGACGCGCTGCCTGAATTTTGGTATGCATATCGGCCAGTTTAAATGCAATGGCCTGATGATTGGCAATCTCGGTTCCAAAAGCCTTTCGTTCCTTGGCGTATTTTTTGGAAAGTTCGTATGCGCCCGCGGCAATGCCCAATGCTTGTGCCGCAATGCCAATTCTTCCGCCAGCTAGGGTTTTCATGGCAAACTTAAATCCAAAACCGTTTTCCCCAATTCGATTCTCCTTCGGAACTTTTACATCGTTGAAGATAAGTGAATGGGTATCACTTCCTCGTATGCCGAGTTTGTTTTCTTTGGGACCAATTTCAAAGCCTTCCATTCCCTTTTCCACAATTAGGGCGTTTATACCCCGGTGGCCTTTTTCTATATCGGTTTGGGCAATGACCAGATATACCTCGGCCTTACTTCCATTGGTAATCCAGTTTTTGGTACCATTAATTATATAGTGGTCCCCTTTGTCCAGTGCTGTTGTTTTTTGTGAGGTTGCATCACTGCCAGCCTCTGGTTCGGAAAGACAAAAAGCCCCGATAATTTCACCAGTGGAAAGACGGGTAAGATATTTCTGTTTTTGTTCTTCGGTGCCGTAAGTCTCCAATCCCCAACATACAAGGGAGTTGTTTACTGATACCATGACGGAAGCGGATGCGTCAATCTTGGAAAGTTCCTCCATTGCCAGAACATAGGAAAGGGTGTCCAATCCGCTACCTCCGTACTTTTCATCCACCATCATTCCCATGAATCCAAGCTCCCCCATTTTTTCAACCAAATCCCAAGGGAATTTTTGGGCATCGTCACGTTCTATTACTCCTGGCAGCAACTCATTTTGTGCAAAATCTTTGGCCGCTTGTTGGATCATCAGTTGTTCTTCGGAAAGTGAAAATTCCATAGGATTGAGAATAAGTTAAAAAAACAGTGCAAATATAGCCTTAAACTGGTTATTTTTCAACGAAAAATCAACTAAAATGAGAATTAATTAAAGCTTGAAAGAAATTATTTGCCTTAATTTTTTAGCCACATTTATAAGGGTAAGATTATGAAGGAAAAGTCATTTTGAATATCTTTAGCAGCATAGTTGTGTCCTAAAGGGCACAATTTATTTTCAACCACGTAAACCAACTTTCTATGGAAACCGTACTGATTGCCATCTTTGTCATTGGATATTTAGCCATTACCCTTGAACATAACCTAAAGATTGATAAGCTTATCCCAGCTTTGGCCATGATGGCTGTGCTTTGGGCCATGATGGCTTTTGGAATTGATGGGTTTACTACTTGGTTTGATTCCGGCAAGCATGCTCTGATGGACAATTTTGGAGATTTGGGGCATGAGGATAAAATGCACATGCTGGAGGAAACTTTATTGCATCATTTGGGGAAAACCTCTGAAATTCTGGTATTTCTTTTAGGTGCCATGACCATTGTGGAAATCATTGATTATTTCGATGGGTTCGCCACCATCAAGTCATACGTAAAGACAAGAAGTAAAAGAAAAATCCTTTGGATTTTTGCCTTTTTGGCCTTCATCCTTTCTGCTATCATAGATAATCTTACCGCTACCATTGTTTTGGTTTCCATTTTGCAAAAGGTAGTAAGGGATAGAAATGTGAGAATCTGGTATGCAGGTCTTATCATTATCGCCGCAAATGCTGGAGGGGCTTGGTCACCGATTGGAGATGTGACCACAACTATGTTGTGGATTGGAAACAAGGTGACAACCGCAAAACTAATTGGTTATTTATTAGTGCCTTCTTTGGTGTGTATGCTCGTTCCTACCTTTATCGCTTCGTTTTTGGAGCCGTTCAAGGGAGAAATAGACTTGGAGGAGAATCCGCCGGCAAAGTCGAAATTTGGAGCTACAATGCTGTATTTGGGCTTGGGTGCTATTGTCTTCGTACCGATTTTTAAAACCATCACGCATTTGCCGCCTTATGTGGGAATGATGTTGTCTTTAGCGGTGGTGGCCACTTTCGCTGAAATTTATAGTAATTCCAAGATTACCATATCATCTGTGGATCCAGAGAGTGATGCTAGTTCGCATCACAGTCCTGTACATAGCGCGTTGACCAAAATTGAATTACCGAGTATTCTTTTCTTCTTGGGTATTTTGATGGCCGTTGCAGCCCTAGAGTCCTTAGGACTTCTCTTCAATTTTGCAGAAACCCTAAAACAAGGGATCGGCTTGTTGGGGACAGAAATTCCTGGAACAGAGGTGTCCGACCTTGTGGTTATTATTCTGGGAATAGGTTCCGCAATTATTGATAATGTTCCACTGGTGGCTGCCAGTTTGGGCATGTTCTCAGAGCCAATTGACAATCCGTTATGGCACTTTATTGCTTATTCCGCAGGAACTGGGGGGAGTATGCTGATCATAGGTTCCGCAGCGGGAGTAGTAGCCATGGGAATGGAAAAAATCGACTTCTTTTGGTATCTGCGAAAAATCGCTTGGTTGGCTTTCATAGGATTCATTGCAGGAGCCATCTGTTTCATTATCATGCGATATTTTTTCTGAAAAATACTTTAGCTCAAAAATCTCCGTTATTATTGCAACTTAAATTGGGGATTTTATATGACTATTTTTCAAGATTTGGAGGAAGGGACCGATTTAGCAGCATCTATTTCGGAAGAAAAAACCCTTTCTGTTATTGACTTAATTGTCAATGGGGGAACAGGAAGTATTGTGATTATAATGGTGCTTTTTGTGCTGCTTTTTGTAGCGCTCTATATTTATTTTGAGCGGATTTTTGCCATAAAGGCGGCTTCTAAAATTGATAAGAACTTCATGAACCAGATTCGTGACCATGTCATGAACGGAAAATTGGATGCTGCAAAATTACTTTGCGCCCAAACAGATTCACCTGTAGCTCGTTTAACCGAAAAAGGAGTTTCAAGAATCGGCAAGCCGTTGGATGATATCAATACGGCCATTGAAAACGCTGGTACACTTGAGGTGTATAAACTGGAGAAAAATGTAAGTGTTTTGGCCACGGTTGCCGGGGCAGCTCCAATGATTGGGTTTCTAGGTACTGTAATCGGTATGATTTTAGCTTTCCATGAAATGGCGAGCAGTGGCGGTCAGGCGGAAATGGGATCCTTGGCGTCCGGTATCTATACGGCCATGACAACCACAGTTGCCGGATTGGTAGTTGGTATTATTGCCTACATTGGATACAATCATTTGGTGAACCGAACCGATAAGGTAGTTCACAAAATGGAAGCCAATGCTGTTGAGTTCTTGGACTTGTTGAATGAACCTATCTAATCGTTCGGCATGAAATTGAAGGGAAGAAACAAGGTAAGTCCTGAATTTAGCATGTCATCCATGACAGACATTGTGTTTTTGTTGTTGGTATTCTTTATGCTGACATCAAATGCACCAAATGCCTTGGATTTATTATTACCGAAGGCTAAAGGCAAATCAACAAATACACAGAATGTTTCAGTGACTATCAACAAGGATTTGGAATATTATGTGAACAACGAGCAGATAAGCGCAGAATACATTGAAATTGAACTAAAAAAGGCACTTGAAGGACAAGAAAAGCCTACCATTATTCTAAGGGCGGAACAAAGCGTGGCCATTAAAGAAGCGGTCAATGTGATGGATATCGCCAACAGAAACAATTACAAGGTTATCTTGGCTGTGCGGCCAAAATAATGTCATTTTTAGATACGAGACACAAGAAAAAATCCTTTACGCTCACAACACTGTTGTTGAGCGCACTCCTGTTATTGCTTTTTTATATTGGTCTTACCTATTTGGACCCGCCCATTGAAAATGGGATTGCGGTCAATTTTGGTACGATGGATTTTGGTAGTGGAAAGGTACAGCCGAAAGAAAAAGTACGGTCAGAACCTAAGGAAGTGCAATCCGAAGAAATTCCTGAGCCAGTTCCAGAACAGACCGAATCACAACCAGTAGCACCCCAAGAGCCTGTGGAGAAAGTTGTCACTCAGAACAATGAGGAGACAATTAGAATCAATCAGCAAAAGGAGGCAAAAAGAAAAGCTGAAGAAGCGCAAAAAAGGGCGAAGGCCGAGGCAGACCGAAAAGCTCGGGAAAAACAACAGGAAGAAGAACGGAAAAGGAAAGAACAGGAAGCCAAAAAGAAGAGTTTGGATGCGCTTATCGGAGGGATTGGAAAATCTGATGGTAAGACTACCGGAAGTGAAGGAGACGATGATAAACAAGGTGATAAAGGACAGCCAGGAGGCGATCCATACGCCACAAGCTATTACGGGGCACCGGGAAGTGGAAGTGGCACAGGTGGTTATGGGTTAAATGGGCGTTCTTTGGTACGTAAGGGTAAGGTGCAGCAAGAATGCAATGAAGACGGCCGCGTGGTGGTCCGTATTGTAGTGGATAGAAATGGGAAAGTCGTTAAGGCAACCCCGGGAGTAAAGGGTACTACCAACAACGCCCCGTGCCTATTGGAACCAGCCAGGAAAACAGCTTTCTTGCACAAATGGAATCTCGATTCCAATGCACCAACATCCCAAATTGGTTTTGTGGTGGTCAACTTTAAGCTTGGCCAGTAATCCTATGAAGTACCAAGAAACTCTGGATTGGATGTTCTCAAGACTTCCAATGTATCAACAAAAAGGGACGTTAGCTTTAAAGAACAAACTGGATAACATTCTTCATTTATCCGATTTGCTTGGTAACCCTCACCAAAAATTTAAAAGTATTCATGTGGCCGGGACCAATGGGAAGGGTTCTAGCAGCCATATGCTGGCTTCAATTCTTCAGGAAGCCGGATACAAAGTGGGGTTGTATACCTCGCCCCATTTAAAGGATTTTAGGGAGCGCATAAGAATCAATGGCAAAAAGATAGAAAAAGCCTTTGTCAAAGAGTTTGTTGCATCCCGCAAGACTTTTTTTGAACAGCACGAGCTCTCTTTTTTTGAAATGACCGTTGGGATGGCTTTCCAATATTTTGCTATGGAAGAAGTCGATATAGCTGTTATAGAGGTGGGCCTAGGTGGTCGACTTGATTCAACCAACATTATACACCCAGAGGTTTCCCTGATAACGAACATTGGATTAGATCATACCCAGATTTTAGGTGATACCCTGGAAAAAATCGCATTGGAGAAGGCGGGCATCATTAAAAGAGGGGTTCCTGTTGTAATCAGTGAAAGACAATTGGAAACTCGAGGTATTTTCGAATTGATAGCAGCCCAAAAAAGTGCACGAATAACTTTTGCGGAGGATGCTACGACTCCAAAATATCAAACAGATTTGCTCGGCAGCTATCAAGAAAAGAACATAGGTGGTGTGGTTGAAACGATTAAGGAGCTAAAGGGCTTCAAGGTGACCGAGGAGCATATAAAAAAAGGCCTTTTAAACGTGGTCAAAAACACGGGAATGTTGGGGAGGTGGCAGGTTTTGGGTAAGAACCCCACAATTATATGTGATACGGCACACAACAGAGAAGGACTTCAATTGGTGCTTGAGCAATTACAGCTGCAAAGTGAAAAAAGGCTACATATTGTCCTTGGGTTTGTAGATGACAAAAATGTTGGGCAGCTTTTAGGCCTTTTTCCAAAGAATGGAATATATTACTTTGTGAAACCCAATGTGCCGAGGGGTTTTGCAGTTGAAAAGCTAAGAAAATTGGCATTGGAAAATGGTCTGAACGGAAAGGTTTTTAAGTCTGTGGAAAAGGGACTTAAAAGGGCTGTTGGCAACGCTGATAAGGATGATTTGATTTTTGTTGGGGGAAGTACATTTGTGGTTGCCGAAGTAGTTTAGATATTTTGTGTTTTTTCTTTTTGGGAAATGAAAAATGGTGCTATATTTGCACTCCCATTTGGTAAATGGAATGGGGCTCTTAGCTCAGTTGGTTCAGAGCACCTGCCTTACAAGCAGGGGGTCACTGGTTCGAATCCAGTAGGGCCCACAAAAGAAAAAACCTCCAAAATAATGGAGGTTTTTTTGTTTCTAGGTGTAACTTCCCTTCCCAGACAAACAATAGGCATTTGTGATGAAGTATAAGATACTTATTGTTGATGATGAACAAGAGGCCCTGAGCAGGCTTCGACTCCACCTTGAGCATTTTTCGGGACTCCATAGTATTGATGCCTGTCAGGATGGAAATCAAGCCTTGGCCAAAATCAAAGAACTTAACCCAGATATTGTTTTTATAGATATTGAAATGCCCGGAATGAATGGCATTGAAGTACTGCGAAAATGTATGGAGCCCTTTCCTTATTTCGTTTTTGTGACGGCCTACAACGAATACGCTATAGAAGCCTTTGAACAGAACGCCATTGATTATATACTGAAACCCTACGAGGGAGAGCGTATTGTAAAAGCACTTGAAAAGGCGGTAAACAGATTGGAAAGAGATAAATTGGCCAAAACGGCGGATGACTACAGAAATCTACTGTTGAGTTTTTCCAATAGCTTAGAAAGTAGGAAAAATAGGGAATTTGTTAAGCGAATTGCCGTGAGGTCCGTTGGCAAAACCTTGTTCATCAATGTGGACGACATTGTAAGTATTGAGGCCGCAGATCAGTATGTGGAAGTTGAAACTTCAACCAAGAAGCATACGGTCAGGGAATCCATGGATCATTTAGAAGCCATACTGAATCCTAAAATCTTTTTTCGTGTGCACCGATCCTTTATTATAAATATTGACCATGTGGTTGGAATGGAGAATTATGATAAAAACTCGAGCATGGTGATTATGAAGAATCAGAGAAAGATTAAAATTTCGAATAGTAGAAAGCCTGACTTTAAAAAATGGATGGGGCTCTGATCGTTCTATATGATTTTAGTTTCGCGAACCTTTTCACCTGATTCCCAATCTAGTTTCCATTACTCACAACTTTGACCTTTTAACTGTTTTAAAAGGGAATTACTTTCATCCTCAAACTAAAAAATGAGATTATGATTGTAAAAAATGTAATGAAAGTATGCGTGCTGTTCATGCTGTCTTTTGGAGCGATCAATGCCCAAAGTTCAAAAAAGGACATTAAGGAAGTAGCGGCTAAGTTTGTAAAGGGGGCGGACCTCCAGAATCCACAGATGCTCAGGGATATACTTGAATCCAACTCTAACCAGTATGTCCTAATAGGTGGAAAATTCAGCACTTTTTCGGCGGAGCAGTACATTAAAATGGTAGAAGAGAAAAAACTTGGTGGCAAACCACGAACGATGAAGTACCAACATGCTGAATATCTTGGGGAAAACTTGGCTGTTGTGGTTCTAAATGCGGTGAGCTCGGAATACGACTTCTTATATCAACTGTCCATGGCAAGGTCCAGCAGCGGTAAATGGGAAATTGTAGGAATCACTACCGAGGTCAGAAAAGTTTAGCTTGAGGTTTTCCAAACAACTGGCGATTTTTATCCTGTGCACCCATTCTTGGATTTCCATGCTCGGTCAGGAAACCATTCAGGTAGAGGGAATGACATTTGCATATCGAATTGAAGGTGATGTTCTGAGATGCGAACTTAGAGCCCCAACCAATGGGTGGACAGGAGTTGGCT
Organism: Flagellimonas flava; assembly: GCF_900129665.1. Lineage (GTDB taxonomy): Bacteria > Bacteroidota > Bacteroidia > Flavobacteriales > Flavobacteriaceae > Flagellimonas > Flagellimonas flava. The sequence goes on along the minus strand of NZ_FQWL01000009.1, from coordinate 72,739 downwards.
TTAATTCCAAAAATTCTATCGTCGGAAGCGATTTACTGCTGTTCAATGTTGTGGACGGAAAAGCTACAAGCAAGGATTTATATGTCAAAAGTTTAGGAAACCCTATGCGGGATGAGGATTTAGGGGGAAAATATTCTATTGAATTACTGGATGCCTTGGAGGACGAAAAGTCCACCGTAGTTCGTTTTGTTATTCCGCTTGACTCTGGAGACCCTTATGACTATGCTCATGAACTCGACAAAGATTTTTGGCTCATTTTGGCTTATTCCATCGAGGACGATTTTGAACATCATTCCAGGGTTAGAAAACACATTCCATTGCAATTAAAACATAGAGAATAGTGGGGCTACTTTTGTAACTTTCAGGATGCTTCGATTGATTCAAAAAAGACATATTGCCATTTATTCCATTTGGGTACTTGCAGCTTTGTTTACAAGTACCCAATTGTATTTGAAAACCTTGGATGCAGGAAATGGAGATGGATGGCTAAAATTATTTTTGATCCAATTGTTGGTCTGGAGTGTATGGGGAGGGCTGAGCCCGATTATCTTTTGGTTGGGCAAGAGGTATCGAATAGACAAACAAACGTATTATAGCGGATTGGCACTGCACCTCTTGTTCGCAGTCGCATTGGTCTTATTGTATTTGGCTATTTATTCGCTCCTGTGGAATTTTTTGGGCATAGGGACCATTCGTTGGGAAACTTTTAAACTCTATTTTAAGATTTTCTTTCTCAACCTATTTCATTGGCACTTTTTTATCTACATGGCCATAATAGGGATTGCCCATGCCATGGACTATCGAAATGAAGCCGAAATCAGACGAAGGGAGGCGGACAGGTTGGAAAAACAGCTACTAAGGAGCGAACTAAATACATTGAAAGCACAGTTGTCACCACATTTCTTATTCAACACGATCAACAATGTTGTAGGTACCATTGAGCAAGGTAGGAATAAGGTAGCCTCTGGGATGTTGATACGTCTAGGGTCTTTTCTTAGAATGACCTTGGAAGAGTCCCAACATGATCTGATACCACTTAAGACGGAGATTGAATACATACAGCAATACCTAGAGATTGAGCGATTTAGGAATAAGGATTTGGAGGTGGTTATCCATGGGCCTTTGGGAGAATCCGAATGTCTTGTGCCCAACTTTATTTTACAACCCTTGGTGGAAAACGCAATTAAGCATGGTATTTCAAAAGAAAAAGAAGCCAAGCGCATTGAAATTGGGATGGACAAGCTTGGTGAAAAGCTAAAGCTCTGGGTTTATAACGAGGGCCCTCCTTTCAAAAGGCAAAAAGAACACGAAAATGGAATTGGTATTGGAAGTACGATTTCACGATTAGAGTCTGTTTACCAAGGGCAAGCCAGTTTTGAATTACTTAATGCAAATGCCGGAGTAGTTGCAGAACTACTTTTGCCCATAAACCTTAAAGGAAGTTAATAGCAGGTTACAATATAAAAGAACAGGCAGCCAAATCGACTAAATGTCCTCTTGTGTGGGATATACTGGATTCGAACCAGTGACCTCTGCCCTGTCAAGGCAGCGCTCTAAACCAACTGAGCTAATATCCCGTAAAAGTGTTGCAATATCGTAAAATTGTTACCAATCTCCATACTCAGCAGAATTCTTTTGGGTTTCATGCAAGGTAATATGGAGCAAATGCCCCTTATGCAGCTTTGGTTTCAAAATGTCATAGATCACCTTTACAAAATATTCTGTTGTAGGGAGCATCTCCCCAAATTCTGGACAGTCTTCATTTAGATTTTTATGATCAAAGCGTTCTTCGATTTCGTTTTTTATAAGACCTCCCAAAACAGCTAGATCCATGACAAAACCGGTGTCTGGATTCACCTCACCTCTAATCCTCACCTCTAGATCAAAATTGTGCCCGTGATAGTTTGGACTATTGCACTTTCCAAAAACAGCAATATTTTGTTCTTCACTCCAATTGGGATTATGCAGCCGGTGAGCGGCGTTAAAATGGGCTTTTCTGCATATTGTGGCAACCATATCACAAAGCAAGTAAAAAGATTGGACTCGCACCAGTTTAATGCAAAATAAAAAGGGTCGTTTAAACGACCCTTTTCCACGCTGTTTTGTAAAGTATTAAAGATTACCTAAACAGTAGTCGATCAGTTCAGCTCCTGCCGTTGGGCTAGGCTGTAGATCAACAATCACATTTCCGTTGGCAGAAGTGACCTGAGCGGTAACTTCCTCATCGAAATCCCCAGAAACAAAAATGATGGAGATTACCTCTGCGCCTGCTGGAACTGTAAATACTTCTGTACTGGCCGAGCCAGCCGCCAAGGTATAATCCGTAGAAGTTCCATCAATGTCAACCGTAAGGGCAGCATTGTTCCACCCATCACCGAAAGAATCCTGAAAATCAATGGTCCAGTCCCCAGCTGTTGGAGCAGTAGGAGGACATACGATTGGAGAGGTGTAGGCAAAGGGAGAGCTAAAGAAAGATCCATTTGCCACAGTTCCTGCCAATCTGTTGGTAAACACTCTTCCGTCGCTTAGGATTGCTTCCAACCTAAAATTAAACGCGTCACCACCCGCTACGTTATCAAAATCCACGCCTGTGGCCGCCAACGCTTCAGCATAGGAAGCGCTCACGTCTCCCCTTGGAAACCCAAAAGGTCCTGGAGCGAATGCAGAGGCAGAAAAAGTGGACAGTTCCGCCTCATCTGCACTGAAATCTGGATCTCCATCTTCGATGGTGTTATCGGTGAAGGAAACAAAAAGCTTGATTTCAGTTAGGAGGCTTCCTCCTTCAGCATCCTGCACTTCCAAGGTTTTCCCCCATACCGAACCGGTATCACTAATACTAAAACTGTCTCCGATGGTTCCCACTGTCCTTAAGATGAGCCCTCTTCCAACCGTTGCCTGAACGTCATCAACAATTTTTTCCTCTGAACAAGCCATTAAGGTAATGACCCCTAAAGAGAGTAATATATATGTTCTTATTTTTCTCATAATATTATTTTTATCAGTCATTACTTGATTAATTTGATCTTGGGAAGGCTGGTCCCGCCGGGTTATTATCCCAAAAAACCTGTTCTGCCAATGTGGTCTTCTGCGTGATGTTGGAATTTGATGTTACAGCCTGATTAGGGTAGAACATGGATCTTGGGAAACTTCCCGGATCCGGTTCCCTGTTTGGTTGCAATGTACTTGGGAAACCTGTTCTTCTATAGAAATTATAGGTTTCAATTCCATTACCATAATGTGCCACAAAGTAATTTTCGGCCAATACATCCCACTGAGCATCTCCACTGGCAGCACCAAAGGCTGCTACAACTCCATTGATAAAGTCTGTAACATCTGTGGCCGAAGGCTCAAATGAAAGATCTGCATTGGGATCAACGGATACGGCTGCCCTTACTTTTGCTATCTGCTTGGTGAGCCCTGCTTCCAGAAATCCCTGAGCGGCAGCTGCGTTGCCATCAACCAAGGCCATTTCGGCCCTCCAGAAATCAACCATAAAGGCATTCAAAATTGGAGTTACTCCAACACCACCTCCACCATTTGATAAGGCGTCGGTTGGCTGGGCAACAGGACTGAAACTGTCATCATCAAATCGTCCTCCTGCCGGATATACTCCCCAAGTTGTACGCAAAGGCCCATCTGGCGGAGCTCCTTCATCATCGCCGTGATCTCTTCCCCAATACCCGTTCGGAAGATTGCAAAATGTAAATCCACCATTGATATAATGTATTGGAGGGGTTTGTAGAGAGCATCTTAATGTTTGCTCGTCTGGATCTATTTCCTGTCCAGGCACTTCGGCTGTTTGTCTATAGAAGTAATATCTAATCCTCGGATCAGCTGCTTCCTGCATATAATTAATCAACCAGTTGGAAGCATAATCCCCAGGACCGTTAGAAACATAGTTCAATCCGTAGCGTGGATGCCTGTTATCGGGCTGGGCTGCACTGGTACCAGGCCAGAAGAACTCAAAGTCATCCGCGGTGTCGGTAATGTAATCTCCTGAAGCAACAATGGCATTAAAGGCAGCTGCTGCTCCTGGGTCAACCAACCTTGTTTGCAAGTAAAGCTTCATTTTAAGCGTGTTGGCAGCCTTTACCCATTTAGAGTAATCATTGTTGTAGAACATTTCCACAGGTGGGGTGGACGAAGCTGTATTTGTAAAATTAACTATCGCCTGATCCAACAGTGCTAGGGCCGCCGCATATACAGATTCTGCACTGTCGAGCTTTGCATTTACAATTTCTGGAGCTTGAACTGCCTCCGTGTATGGAATATCCCCAAAGAAATCCACCAAGGACGAAATGATATAGGCTTCTACAAACTGGGCAATACCCAAATGTCTGGTCAAACCTGCTTCTTCAGCCAAAGGCGTCATTAAGCGGATATCAAAAAGGACCCCTCTATAGGCATTGTCCCACTCATCATCAACATCACTGTCCTGATAGGTACTTTCGTAATCCCTACTCTGCATTTGCATAAGACGGGTCAACTCCATGCCTAAAGGAGAAAGTCCATCTCCAAATTGGAATCCGCCCGAAACAAAATTGTCATTGGGATCACCCGAAACGTCACCATCCAAATGTCTTGCGAAATCCTCTTGTATAGAGGTGATGAAAAAATCAGGCGCCGACTGATCTGGTGTTAAAAAGTTTGGGTCGTTTGTTCCATCCAGTTCTGATACTTCACAAGATGTCAACACGAGTAGCCCGGCAAAAAGGGCGGTAATAATATGTTTATTCCTTATTTTCATTTTTCTGTCTTTTTTTGTCATCTTAGAAAGTTGCTTTTACACTGAATCCATATCTTCTGGAGCTTGGTCCGTTTAGGAAATCAAAGCCAAAACCGTTACCGACTCCCGTACCTGAAGTATTTGGGTCGAAATTGGCCCCATCAGGCGTGTTAATGGCATCATACCAAAGGTTGAATCCGGATACCGTAAAGGAAAGGGACCCAAATGGCGTGTCTTCCAAGAACTTCTTCGGAAGCGAATACCCCAACGTAACCTCTTGCAAACGAAGCACTGTGGCATCAAAAATTTGCAGTTCCGAAATGTTACCTAAAATGTTGTTGAAGTAGTAATCCGAGTTATTGATCTGTACATCGTTGACTCTTCCGTCGCTTTGTTGAACTCCAGGCAATACAAAGGTGTTTTCCCTATCCAAGGTCTCCACAATCAATCCCCTTCCCAGAAGCGTAGATATGGTACTGGACCAAATATCGCCCCCCTGGGTCCAGTTGAACTGGAATCCGAGACTGAAGTTCTTGTAAGAGAAGGTGTTGTTGACGTTCATCACAAAATCTGGATTTGGATCACCAATTACACCATCCTGTGAATCCTGAACATAATCTCCAATGGCATTTACAACAAAGTTTCCAGCATCATCCCTCAATATTCTAGTACCGTAGATGACACCTAATGGTTGCCCTTCTATAGCTGCGTTACCAAGGTTTCCGAAACCGGAATACACAATCAAATCGGTTTCTTGACCCAAATCGGTTACTTCACTTTCATTAGCCGTGAAGTTGACATTGGTATTCCAGTTGAAGCCTCCTTCTTCTTGGCTTCTAAAGAAATTCAGTCCTAAATCAACTTCTATACCCTCACCTTTGATCTCACCGACATTGGTATTGGTTCTAAAGAATCCAGAAGATGGATCCAACGGTTGTTGAACGATAAGATCCGTAGTGGTTCTTTCGTAAACCGAGGCATCAAGGGTAATTCTACCACCCCACCACCTGGTCTCAACACCCAGTTCTATCTCATCCACACGTTCTGGTTTAAGGTCTGGGTTACCCAAGGTCAAAGGACTCGTATTGGTTACAATATTGGTTCCTGTACGATCTTGGAAATCTTGGGTGTCCAGATTCAAACGATTGGCAACCGGGAAATTATCCGAATTGGCATCTGGGAAACCTGCTGAAGTACCGTAACCGGCCCTTATCTTAAGATAATTTAAGACGTTTTCGCTCTTTAAGCCTTCAAAAGCCGTTGTGGGAACAAAAGAAAGACTGGCGCTAGGATAGAACAAGGATCTGTTGTCCTTGGAAAGATTGGAAACCCAATCGTTTCTTCCAGCCAGCGTTAGGTAGAGATAGTTGTCGTAATCCAATTCCAATTGACCATAGAAACCAACAAGATTCCTATCGGATGTCTGTTGAATCTCATTTTGATTCAGGAAGTTGAAGTGACGCAGCACGCCAAACACTTGTTGCGCATCACTGGCTACCCCACTCTGATTGAAAATTTCTCTTCTTCCATTGACCCCAACGTTAAATGTGGTGCCAATCTTTTCTGTGATATCGTAATCACCGTTAAAAGCCAGGTTATGGTCCCAAATGGTGTTGGTATTGTTCCAGGTTTCGTAAATACCACTTGCCAATCTTGGTTGTGGCACGTTACCGTTGATACCTCCTTTATTCTGATAGTTAAGATTATTCTCGCTATAGACATCTAGTCCCACTCTATATATCAAGTTGAGATTGTCGTTGAACTGGTATTGAAGCCCAAGATTACCAAACACACGATTGGTCTCTTGTTCGGTACCGGCGTTGTTGACTGTCCATAATGGATGCTGTATGTCATTACCATCCCTGTAGTAAATACTACGGCCATCAAGTGGACTCTGGAAGGGTAGACCTCCAACATCAATACTCCTAGGAGTAAAGAACAAATCACCAAAAACGGATGAACCTGAACCCGTTGCTCCGTTTCCTTGGCTCAAAGCCACAGGAGGGGAGATGAATTTGGTTCGTGCATAGTTCATTGCTCCAGTAACCGTGAACTTATTACTAAGCACCGCACGACCACCAACACCAAAGTTGTTTCGGTTTAGGCTGTTCCCAGGGGTAAAACCTATATCTTTTAGGTGTCCATAGTTGGCGTTGTAAGTAACTTTGCCATCGTCGGACCCACCGCTTGCATTTACCGAGAGATTAGTTACAGTCCCTGTTCTAAAGAAGTCTCCAAAACTATCATAGGCTCTCCACTCGTATCGCTGATTTGCAAATTCTGGAAAAGCCTGCTGTCCAGCGGCTGAAGTGGAATAGGGGTGAGGGAGTGTTCCATTACTATCAAAAGCATCACTATTGCCCCATCCTGAAATTCCTTCTCGATCAAAACTTGGTCCCCAGTTACTGAAGAACCATCCAAAAGACTGGTCGAAACCGTTACCGTATTGATTTTGGTACTCTGGTGTTGAAGCAATCTCATTAAAAAAGATGGAGGTATTTACCGTAATCTCTGTCTTTTTTACACCCTGGCCTCCAGCTCCTGCTTTTGTGGTAATCAAGATTACCCCATTTCTACCTAGGGAACCGTAAAGTGTGGAAGCGGCCAAACCTTTTAGGACGTTGACACTTTCAATACTGTTCGGGTCCAAATCCAAAAATCGACTGGAACCGTTGTTACCATTGATAAAATCCTGTCTGTTTCCTTGTCGCCCAGAAGCGTTGGTGTCCCCATTAAATGGAACTCCATCCACAATAAATAGAGGTTGGTTACTCTGACTAAAGGAATTGTATCCTCTAATAATGATATTGGTACCCGAACCGGAAAGTCCACTCTGTTGGGTGATGTTGACCCCGGAGGCTTTTCCGATAAGCACCCTTCCCAAGTCCCCCTCGGCTTTTTCCTCGAGTTGGTCAGAGCTTACCTCGGCAACGGCGTAACCAAGAGCTTGTTTCTCCCGTTTAATACCAAGGGCCGTTACAACAACTTCTTCCAGGGCTTGTGCATCTTCTTCCATTTGGATATTGATGACATCCTGGGCCCCGACCGTTCTTCTGGCAGGCCTTTGCCCCAAATAGGTATAAACGAGAATCTGACCTGCACTGGCGACTATGGAATAATTACCATCAAAGTCAGACTGGGTTCCCGTAGAGGTACCCTCGATAACAATATTGACCCCGGGAAGCGGTATCCCGGTTTGATCAATGATCGTACCTGTAATTGTTTTTTCCTGAGACCGAACAGCAACCACACAAAGAAGTGAGAAGATGACTGTCCCAAATAGCTGTTTTACTTTCATAGAGTTAGCAGTTTTGTTAAAAATTAAATGAGTCAGCGCAACTGAGAAAGGTAGGCGGGAGAAGATGTTTTGATAGCTAATTCAAATAATACTCCCTATTATGAAAACAAAACTTAATGGAAAGTTTTTTTAGAAGGTAGTAAGGCCTCTCACCGCCTTACCTTTACAATTGCAAGAACAAAACAATTATATGATGGTTTAGGAATGGTACTTCTAAAACGGGAGGAACCCCATAAAACGACTCGCCCAACGGGACGAACGTTTTTTAACAGTTTTTTACCCCTCACTCTAGGATCAAAAGCTTTCTTAAATTTTAACAAGGAGCTTTGGGATTGTTATAAAAATGGGTGAAACCGTTGTATTTTGCTTTCATTTAACTATGGTATCCCAATGTGGGTATGCCCGTTAGTTGGAAAGTGTGTGTGATAGCGCACAAAAAGAGTAATAGGAAAAGATAGTTGGCGGGTAGTCCGGTATGTTAGGATGCGAAGCTGGTAAGGAGCCTATAATCGTTTGGACTTAGACCAGTCTCCTTTTTAAATGCAGAATAAAAGCTGGTTTTGCTATTGAAGCCCACCTCATACATTATAGCTTTTACACTTAGGAAGGGCTGGGTCAACAATAAGTCCTTTGCTTCTTCAATTCGATATTGGTTAATTAAGGAATAGAAGTTTCTGGAAAGATATTCGTTCAGTACCTGGGAAACCTTATACCGGTCCTTATTGATATGACTCGAAAGATCGTTCAAACCAATGGCATTGTTTTTATAAATTCTGTCCTGTTTAAGGGCTAAATTGATTTTCTGTTTGATCTCGGCCGCCTCTTGGAAGGTCAAACCCGACTTTGCATATTTGGCTGCGATACAGTCCACCGTCCCCGATGTAATAGGAGCTTTTTTACTGAAGAAATCTAATACGAACCTTTTCATACCTAATCCTGTAAAAATGAAACCTTGTCTTCAATTTCATCTAAAACGCTGGTAATCAGGTTTTCCCCGATAAGGGTTTACGTAAACTGTCTTCGGGGATGTTTACTCTTATCCAACAATTACTTGAAATCTTTGGCCTAGGCGATCAGGTTTTCTTTAGTGAAAATCTCAAGTGGCATAGGCTGATGTTGTTGCACATCTTGGTTGGTTATTAAGCGATTATAAAAGGATTGAATGGCCAATTCGCCTTGTTTCATGGGATTTTGATCAATGATAAAATCAATAGCACCTGCTTTTAAACATGCTATGTTTTTTTCGATGAGGTCAAAACCAACAATTCTTGGGTGTGGGTCAAGTTCAGACATAGTATTATGGGTCAACTGATGGGCTCTTGAACTGGGCACGAAAAAATGGATTGGCCCTTCGGCACTTACTTCGCTCGAAAAATTTTGCGCATCTTTAGAAAGATCCATTTCCATAATCAGAAGTGGGTTAAAACCGTTGTCATGGTAAAAATCCCGGAAACCCTTTATTCTTTCCTCAATGGTTTTGTTCAAACTGTCAAAATCATGGAATCTAACAATGTAAGTTCGCTTTCCATGGGGGAAACCCAGATTGAGCAATTTGGCAGCCAAATGACCAGCCTGGTATGAAGATTGTCCAATAAAGGATAGCGGATTGGCGTTTTTGAGATTGGAATCTACAAACACATATGGAATTTTTAAGGTATCCAACTGTTTAGTAAAGTTGGTGGAGCCGGATTCAACCAGGGGAGCTAGAATTACCCCATCAGGATTGCTTTCTAGAAGTTTCTTTGCCTGTTGTTCCTGGGAAGCCGAATCTTTGCGATAAAATGTAAAAAATGTCAGCAATAAGCCAAGTGATTGATACTTTTCTGCGGTTTCGGATATGGCTTTGTTCTGCAGATTCCAATATTCGTTGTCATTGGGTAGGAGCACTGCAATGGTATAGGTACGGTTCAGTTTTAACGTTCTGGCGTATACATTGGTAGTATAGTTGCCTTCTTTGGCAATCTGCAATACCAATTCCTTGGTTTTAGGTGCAACTTCTCCGCGATTGTGCAAAACTCGATCTACGGTTCCAATGGACACACCCGCTTTTTTGGCAATTTCCTTAATGGTAATCTTCTTCATAGGGCTAAAAAGAGGAAAAAAACTTTTTAATTCTACTGCAATATACTACATTTGTGTTAATCCGTGTACGTTAACGGAATATATATGCCTCTATTTTGAGGTTGTTTTTTGAAAATTTTCCGTGTACGTTAACGAAATTAACTGAAACATAAGATGAAAAAAGTAGTAACATTTGGGGAAATCATGCTAAGATTGGCCCCTCCCGGATTTTTACGATTCTCGCAAGCCAACTCATTTGACGTAGTGTATGGTGGTGGGGAATCCAACGTTGCGGTTTCCTTGGCCAACTATGGAATACCTGTAGATTTTGTAACTCGTTTGCCCGAAAACGATTTGGGTCAATGTGCTTTGATGGAAATGCGTAAACGAGGGGTGAATACCCAAAATATTGTGTTTGGCGGGAATCGCTTGGGAATCTACTTTCTCGAGACCGGTGCTGTAAGTAGGGGGAGCAAGGTGGTGTATGATCGCGCCCATTCGGCCATGTCCGAAATAGAACCCGGCATGATAGACTGGAAAACGGTCTTCAAAGATGCCCAATGGTTTCATTGGACCGGTATTACTCCTGCCATCTCACAAGGAGCTGCAGATGCATGTCTGGAGGCGGTTAAGGTGGCTAGCGAAATGGGCCTGACTATTTCAACCGATCTTAACTACAGAGCCAAACTTTGGAAGTACGGCGGTGATCGAGAAGCCATTATGACCGAACTGACCTCGTATTGCGATATAATCTTAGGCAACGAAGAGGATGCCGAGATGCACTTTGGAATTAAACCGGAAGGTATCAGCGTTCAAACAGAAGGACACCATGTCAAAGCCGAGGCATTTCTATCCGTCTGTCAACAAATGATGGAGAAATTTCCCAAAGCTTCCAAGGTTATTACCACATTAAGGGGTTCTATTTCCGCATCACACAACACCTGGGCCGGTGTACTTTATGATGGAACCACCTTATATGATACTCGTCAATACCAAATTACGGATATTGTGGACCGTGTTGGAGGAGGAGATTCCTTTATGGGTGGACTTATTTATGGACTTCTAACCTATCCGGAAGATGATCAAAATGCTCTTGATTTTGCTGTAGCCGCATCATGTCTTAAGCATACGATCAAGGGAGATGCCAATTTGGTAACAGTGGCAGAAGTAGAAAAGTTAATGGGAGGTGATGCTTCCGGAAGAGTAGCACGATAAAATATTTGAAATGGCACGATTTACACGTATAGAAGTTGCGATTAAAATGAAGGAAACAGGAATGGTACCTGTTTTCTATCATAAGGATATTGAAGTTTGCAAGAAGGTGCTTCAAGCCTGCTACGAAGGCGGGGTAAGAGTTTTTGAATTTACCAATAGAGGTGATTTTGCCAACGAAGTGTTTGCGGAATTGAACAAATATGCAGCCGCTCAAACCCCGGAAATGATTTTGGGAATCGGTTCCGTGGTGGATGCCGGTACCACCTCGCTGTATATTCAATCGGGTGCCAATTTTGTGGTATCCCCTGTTTTAAATGCCGAGATGGCAAGGGTGTGCAATCGACGTAAAATCGCTTGGTCCCCTGGATGTGGTTCCTTGACCGAGATCTCGTATGCCGAGGAGTTGGGAGCGGAAGTGGTTAAGATTTTCCCAGCTACCCAAGTTGGAGGACCTGCTTTTGTAAAAGGCATTAAAGGCCCATTTCCATGGACGAGCATTATGCCCACGGGTGGTGTTGAACCTACCGAGGAGAATTTAAAAGCTTGGTTTGACGCTGGTGTACATTGCGTTGGTATGGGGTCCAAACTGTTTGTCAAGGATGCAGATGGAAATATAGATTACAAGGGTCTTTCCCATAAAGTAAGCCAAACCATTGATTTGATTAAAACACTGAGGGCAAAGTAAGGTCGACCTAAGAAGAAACATTATTACAAAGCGGCCCTTCAAATTGGGCCGCTTTTTTGCATGACATTGCCCCATTCTCTATTTTTACCTAAAACCTATGCATGCAGCTTGAGGAACTGGTAGAACGTTTTAAGCAGAAGGATTTAAGGGCCTTTGAGCAATTGTATGCCATGTACGCAAGAAATATCTGTGGGGCAATCAATACCATTGTCCGTGATGAGGTACTTGCAGAGGAAATTTGTCAAGATGTATTTGTAAAAGTTTGGGAAAAGTCTGATGCTTATAACAGCTCAAAAGGTCGGTTTTTTACATGGGTATTGAATATTGCCAGAAACGCCGCAATCGATGAACTACGCTCAAAATCCCATAAAAATCAAAAACTGAACCTGTCAGCAGATTACTTCGTAGGTATTTTGGAGCGAGCCGATGATGAACCTAATGGGAATGTCAATACGGACCGCATAATTGGTTTTATCAAAAATTTAAAGCAAAAATGTATTGAGCTTATTGACCTTATTTATTTTAAAGGTTATTCCCAAAAGGAAGTGTCCGAAAGCTTGGATATCCCTCTGGGAACCGTGAAAACCAGAAATAGAAATTGCATTTCGCAATTGCGAGAGCACATGAAACAAAACTAATGGATACCAAAGCATACATAGCATCCGGAATTTTGGAACTGTACGTAGCTGGCCAGCTCTCCGAAAAGGAGAATTTGGAAGTGGCAGAATATGCTGAAACCTATCCAGAAATAAAAAAGGAAATTTCCGAAATTGAGGCGGCAGTATTGGCTTTATCCGAAGCTGCTGCCCCAAACAAACCACTCTCTTTTGAAGCAGTTAAGAACCGGGTGGAATTGTCGGAGGATACCAAACTAATTCCCCTCAATAGAGGAAGGAATCGTTGGCTGCCCTATGTGGGTTGGGCCGCTTCAGCTGCTCTACTGGCTGGATTGGGGTATTTCTACAATCAGAACAACCAACTACGCTCGGATATAAAACTTGCAGAAACCGAGATCCAAGCCCTGGAAGAGCAAATAGCCGGAGCATCCGATTCTTTGGAAAAGACCACAGCATTGTTGCAAACACTTCGGGACAAGAATGTGACCGTTATCCCGTTGGGAGGACAGGTGGCGGCGCCTGAAGCCTATGCCAAGGCCTATTGGAACGAAACCGAAAAACAACTCTTTATTGATGCCCAGGGCCTTCCGGAACCTCCAGATGGAATGGATTATCAGGTTTGGTCCCTTACGCTAAATCCATTGACCCCTACAAGTGTTGGATTGTTGGAGAATTTCCAGACCGATGAAAATGGGGTTTTTGCCCTTTCCAATCCAAATCAATCCCAGGCATTTGGAATTACTCTAGAGCCTGCTGGGGGAAGTGAATCCCCCAACCTTGAGCAGCTCTATGTTTTGGGAACGGTTTCCTCCTAATTGGAATCTCGCGATCAGATGTCCAAATGGTATTTATCAAAAAAGCAAATGATTTAAAAAGTATAGCGAATGCCCGCCTTTAGAAAGAAGGGAGTACCAGGTGTAAAATGGATTTCCTCCACAGGGGTCGCTTCGTTGGCCAGTTGGGATACGGTGGCAAATTGGGTTTCGTTCCATTCTGTATTAAAGAGATTCTGAATGCTCAAACTAGCAAGGAGACCCTTTCCCAGTTCGTAGTTTGCGTTCATATCCATTACAAAGTATCCTGGAGCAATGATGGAGTTATCCTCGTTGGCTGGTCTATTGTCTAGATAACGGTATTGTAACCCGGCCGTTAGTTTACTTCCATTACCAAGGGTTACTCCTCCGGAAGCTGTAAAATCAGGAGCCAATGGAATGTAGTTGGAACCCTCTGGCTCATCAATACTTCGGGCATGGGTATAGGTAAGATCTGAGTGTAGATAGAGCCATGGAAATATTTGTTGTCTGAATCCAAGATCCAGCCCAAAACGTTCAGATCGCCCACTAGGTTCTACGATTCCAGCATCTCCCACATAAACCAATTCCTGTTCGGATTTCAGATACCATAAAGCCGCATTTAGAAGTCCATTTGGCGTGGGTTTGAAAATTGTCCCAATGTCCAATCCATATGCTTTGGGCAAAACTTCCTGACTTTGCCGTAGGGCCGATACCCTGCTGTCATTGGAATGAAATCCGACCCCGGATTTTAGGAAAAACTGCAAATTGGGGTTGTTATCATAAAGCAAACTTAGTTTAGGGGAAAGTACGCTTCCATTTCTGTTCTGTGTTTCCGTAAATTCTTGGAGTAAGTCTTGATATCCAAAATCAAAGTAATCCAATCTTAGGCCGGGAACCAGTGTAAACTTGTTTAGGCGCATTTTGGCTTCAAAAAAACCATAGAGATTGGTTTCGGTAACATCTCCCAATTGAATTCGGCGCAGTATGGCCTCCCTGTTCAATGTGCTTGAAAGTTCATTTCCATTGACCAAATCGGTACGGAAACCACCACCTAATTTAGTGGCTAACCCAAGACCATCCTGTGAATGCGTTTTGTGAAAGACGGTGTTTAGGCCAAACAGATTTCTAGATTCCTTTTGTTGGATTTGATCTCCATTTTCTGGGTCTTCCAAAAAAAAGGTAAAGTTGGAAAACAAGTTAAAGTCATAATGGGTCCAGTAAGCATTGGTCTCAATAAAACTGCTGTCATTCAGCTGTTGCTTTAAACTAGTATTTATGTTGAATCGGGATGTTTGGCCTCCTTCTGTATCATCTATGGCTCCAAAGCGACTGATTAAGCCAGCATCAACAGCCCGCTGTGGTATCTGACCCGATGCATCCCATGTACTGCGGAAATAGGATACCGAGGCTGAAAACTGGGACTTGGGCATAAATTGGGCTGTGTATTTTCCAAATACATTGATTCGGGAAAAGTTCTGGCTACTTTCAAAAGGTCCATCAAATTGTAGTAGTTCTGCGGCCAGATAAGCACTTTCCCTCTTCTTTGACAATAGATCGAACAAACCTAAGCTGCGGTTCCATCCAAAATCACCATATTCAAATTGAACGCTGCTACCATCCAGCCTATTTTTGGTATTAAAATCAACATATCCAGCTGTTGCAAAATTCCCTTTTCCAGCCGTGTACGGGCCTTTGTCAAAATCAATATTTTCTATAGTTTCCGGAATTACAAAATGCAAATCGGAATACCCTTGTCCATGCGCATGGGATACCATATTCACGGGCATATTGTCAACAGAAATAGAAATATCCGTACCATGGTCAATATCAAAACCCCGAAGGAACAATTGCTCAGCCTTTCCTCCCCCTGCATGTTGGCCAATTACAAGCCCTGGGACTTTTTCCAGAATTTCTTGTGACGAGCCAACAGGTTGGGCCATTAGGTCTATCTTACTGATGACGTTGAGTGCATTGATGTTTGGAGTTATTACCACTTCTTTTAGGGCCAAGGCAGACTCGTTTAGTATAAAAGGTAGATTTCCTTCAACGGAACCAGATGTAAGAAGAATATTCAATTTTTCATGACCCAATGCCCCAATACGCAGACTGTCACCGACACCGGTCTCTCCAATCCTGAAATACCCGGAACTATCTGAAATGGAATAGGATTTGGTATCTTGATTGAAGATGTAGGCTCCTTCAATCGGGTTTTGTTGTACATCCAAAACCTGTCCGTCAAATGTTTGTCCAATTAGGTTTTGTCCAAACAAAAAGCAAACTACAATAACTAAAAACTTTAAATGTTTCACGAATTTGTTTTTTGGGAAATGTTTTAAATTACTAGAGGGTGTTTATGTTTTTTTCTGCAAGGGGACCCAGTTCGAAAATGGAACCTAAGAGCTCTTTTTTAAGATTTGCAAGCTGTTCTGTGCGGCCTGCGGTCTTGAAAACTTCCGACGCCTTAAGCAAAGCAGCCGGTTCAAAGGTTTTTCCTTGTACGTGTTCCTCTAGAATGTCTACTGCAGTGGATAAGTTACCGTTTTTGAAATGGGCATAGGCCAGCACGGAATAGGTCTCCGGAGTTGCCCTGTTCCCTACTTCCTGTTGGGCCAGCTTTAGTGCTTTTTTATAATTGCTGTTCGTGCTGAGGTAGACATCTATGTTTGGGATATTGTACATAGTCCCATAATCAGGATTTTGAACCAATTTATAATAAGCATCCAAGCTTCCGGCACGGCTATGCTCGTCACTCATAAATTCTGCTATTTCAGCTTGTAACAAATAATGGTCCGGGGATTTATACTGGTTGTCCACTGTATTTAGGATTCTCATGGCCTCAATCCCATTTTTTTCATACGAATAGACGATCCATGCAATGCCTTTTTTTGCATAGGCGTTCTCGGGGTCTTGCTCAAGTGTCTTCAAATAATGCTCATACGAATCGTTCAACCTTCCAGCATGCCCATAGTAATCAGCTATGTTTGAATACGACCAGATTTTTAATGATTTGTTGTTGGCGTCCTCTGCTTTCTTCATGGCGTGTTCCATCAGGGCAATGGTGGTATTTAAATCCCCTTTATAGTCGTTCCACTTTGCGGCACGGATTAGGTAACCGAAATCAGAAAAGTTTTTGATACTGTCCAAATATTTTTCGGCTTGTGCATAGTTGCCCAACTCCATATGCACATCAAAAAGTAAGCTTTGTGAATCTTTTACCCCGCTACCCATGGTTCGGGCAGAATAGGCATAATTCAGAGCTTTCTTAAATCGATGTTGGGAAATGTAATTTCTAGCTAAGGACCGGTAATAACCGGATTTGTTGATGGCGGCGATTTCAACAGCCTTTTTCAATGCTTTTTCGGCCTTTTTCAAATACGTGATGTCCCCAGTGTTTTTAAAGTATCTATTGTATTCTCCAGCTACTATGGGAAAACTCAGCAACTGTGTGCTGTCTTTCGTAATTTTTGAATTCCAGAGCTCAAAATATTTCGACGTGTTTCTAGTGGGACTTGTTTCAAGATATACTTGATAATCTTCGGGATTGGTAATTGTGACTTGTTCGGTATTGCAAGCGAAAGCCAACAGCAACGTGGCAAGGACAAAGATGTGTTTCATTTTTTTAGGATTTGTCGTTGTTTTTTTGATAAAGGGAGAGCGCGCAATGGCCCTCTCCCTTCTCCTCTTCATAGCCCTACTTCCTATTCGGGATTGCCTATGTAGGGGAATGTGGTCAGTACCTCACCAGTAAAACCAACTCCATCAGAGGTCAATCTGGGCAGGTCGGCATTTCCATCCATATTAAGATCTTGCCCGCTAAAACGATCTCCTTCGGCCCCGCCAAAGAATAGGATCAAGGAGACATCTATGATGTCATCAGTAAGCTTTCTTCCGGTTAAGGCTACTTCATCACCATCGGGAACCAAAAGTCTACCATCGTTGTCATTATCCGTACCAGGGTCAAAATAGGTCGTCGGAAGGTCGGGAGCGACTTCAAGTACATCAGCTGATAGGACTGTGGTCAATGTTGTTGCGTCCAGACCTAGAATATTGGCCTCATAATTTACATCGGCAGGGTCTAGACCTAGCTTGTTGGCATAGACGTCATGGTATTGTTCCAGTCGAGCCTCAAAACCAACTTGGAATAGGGAGGTCATTTCGGAAGGAACGGATACGTTATGCGCATCCTTAACACTGGGTTGCCCATCCATATCAAAACTTAACGTAGTATTGATACCGGGCCGTCCCATAAAATCCACTTGGGTAAAGGTTCCACTAAAATCGGGATCCATGGACATGGTCTCGCAGGGAGCACAAGAACCTCCACAGTCCACACCGGTTTCATCACCGTTCATGATATTATCATCACAGGTGGCCATTGGTTCTGGCATCATTGCCTGTGCGTCATCGTCATTACTGCAAGAGCTTATGGAACCGGCAAATAGCAACCCACATAAAACTAGTTTTATATTGTATTTCATTTTTTTTGTTTTTAGAGATTATTGTTTTCGATTTGAAGTGACCCAGGTATTATACACCGTAAGCCCCAGGGCATTGGTTGCAGTGGGTGTGCCCAAAAGATTATTTGGGATTTCCACCGCGACGGATAAGGTGTTGGCGCCGTCAAAAGTGTCCGCAGCCGTGTCAGGAGCTAAAAAGCCACCAGGAGCAGACGCCACATCTGGATTTATCACAGCGTTGAACTGGAAAAAATCGAAGAAAAAAGGATCTTGTCGCGGCCCGGCAAATAGCGAAACCCCGTCCGAAGTGGTTTCCACAATAGCAGTTGCGCTTGAAATTTCCACATCTCCCAATGGCGCGTCGATAAGAATGCTGCCATTTAATCCAGTTTGGGAAGGCTCTGCTGGACCAAAAAAGTACATCCGTCCATTCCTTGGAATCGCTTGGATTACTTTATCCTCAATTAAATCATCGTCCAAATCAATATTGATTTCCAATAGCACGTCCTCATCAAAATTGCCATAGGCGAGTTCGGGTAAAACATTGGATTGGACGTCAACGATAAAAACGGTGTTATCCGAATTCTCGGAAGGTTCAAAGGCGTAGAAATCAGCGATGTCAGCTGTTGTTCCCATAGATGATGGGGCATCGATATGATCTGCCGAAACAAGTACCAGACCTGTTACAGCCAGTGCTCCTAGCCCCATCAAAAACTTAGTTGTTCTTTTCATTTTAAAGGTTTTAAATTTTTATTCTTTACGCCTACCTACGAAGTGTTCTGGGGAAGGTTTGGTTTTGAATGTTAAAAAAAAGTTAACGTATGGATAGTGTTCGGAAAGATGGTCTTCCAAGGATTTAAAAAAGTGGGTACTGTCCTGGAAAAGAACTCGTTGGGTAGGAGGGAAACAAAAAAGCCTTCGGAAAACGAAGGCTTCAAACTAATCTTATTACCGTTAGGAAAACTGTAAAGTGCAGGTTCCGGATTTTCCGAACCACCTTACCCGGTTTGCGGCAGCTAGCTTATATACCGTATCTCGGACTGGTCTTGGTATCCTAATCCCGACATTGGCGACCCATTTCCAAGCGGGAATAGCCGTTAATATGCGTAAAAAACCATCAGAATACATGTGCATTCCGTCCATGTCAAAAAGAATAACCGTGTTCAATTGGCTGGTGTCCATTCCCTCTTTTTCCAGAAGTTCTTGCCCGTAGGGCGATTGGAACGGAACCATTGTAAATTGCTCTTGTGGAGCATATTTAAGCAGCTGTCCAATTACTCCATTACATAGGTTGCACTCGCCGTCAAAAACAATCGTACTTCTTTCCATAATGATGTCGGTTTACCCATACTGGGTCGGACAGTAGGAAGAAGTATTTCAGAAACAACCTGTTTTTTATGAATATTTTGGGATTTGCTAAAGAACTTCCAAAACTCTTTCCAAGGCCATTCCCCGCGAACCTTTGATGAGCAGGCCTCCTTTTTTTGGCGGACGTGACGTTAAAAAATCCTGTAAGGCCTCAAATTCCCTGAATTTCTGAAACTTAGAATCTGTTTCGAAAAAATTCTCTCCAACCAACAGTACATCATTGAAACCCAGCTCTCGAGCTAAATCAGCAATATATTGATGTTCTTTGGCTGCATCTTCACCTAACTCGAACATATCGCCAAGAATACAGCTTTTATGCTCCAAATCTGTTTTTGAGAAGTTTTTAAGTGCTGCCTCCATGCTTGTGGGGTTGGCGTTGTAGGCGTCCAGTACAATCTGAAAACCGTTCTGTTTCATTAGCTGCGAACGATTGTTTTGTGGAATATAATTTTCAATACTGGTTTTGATAGTTTCGGGTTCCACATTGAAGTATTTTCCAATGGTCACCGCCGCACAACAATTAGGGAAATTATATTCCCCAACAAGCCGGGTGTTCACCTGTATGCCTTCAAACTCGAAGACCACAAAGGGATGGGAGGAAAGTAGTTTAATATTGTAATATTGCGGATCGTCTTGACTGAAGCCATATTTTTTGATGTGGCCGCCAAGCTTTTCCAGCTGAATTGGGTCATCCGCATTCAAAAAAATCGACTTGTCCCTTTCAATTAGATCTTTATAGAGCTCGCTTTTGCCTTTTATGACGCCTTCAACGCCGCCAAAACCCTCTAAATGTGCCTTTCCAAAATTGGTGATGTACCCAAAATCTGGCTGGGCCAATTGTCCTAAAAAGGCAATTTCCCCTTGATGGTTGGCACCCATTTCCACGATTGCAATTTCTGTGCTTTCCGAAATGGAGAGGAGGGTGAGTGGTACTCCGATATGGTTATTGAGATTGCCTTGGGTGGCAATGGTTTCGTACTTTGCGGATAGTACTTGGTTAATCAGCTCCTTGGTAGTTGTTTTTCCGTTGCTTCCCGTTAGCGCTACCACCTTTGCATTGCAGTGATTTCTATGGAAGGTGGCTAGTTGTTGAAGGGTTTCCAATACATTTTCTACAACAATATACCTTTCAGAGGTTTTGAAGCTTTCCTCGTCTATGATAGCATAGGACGCTCCCTTTTCCAATGCTTGGTCGGCAAATTTGTTGCCGTTGAAGTTTGGTCCCTTTAAGGCAAAGAATAAACAGTCTTGGGTGATTTTTCTAGTATCTGTGCAAACCTTGGGATGTTCCAAGAAAAGGTCGTGAAGTTCTTCCAAAATCATAGGTCGAAGATAAAAAAAGCCCCGATTTAAATCGGGGCTTTTTCAGATAACACATAAACTTTATTTCGCTTTTTTATGTCGCACCGTTTTGTTTTTGGATTTCGACTTAGAGCCCACTCTGGACATGGCGCATCTAAATCCAATATCATCGGTGGCCATATATTGTGGCAAATATCTTCTTTGCGCAGGATCTAACCAGAAAGCTCTATCTCTCCACGATCCTCCTTTATAAACCCTTACCTCATCATTGATCAAGGAAGTTCTATAGTTGGAAGTGTCATATTGGCGAAGGATTTTTCCTGTCGAATCGCGCTCTACACGGTGCTTTGGAGCATCGTACATTTTTCTATTGTCAGATTCATCGCTAAATCTTTGGAAGAATCTTGAGGAACCTGGGTCGCCATCTCTGTATCCACGGTTATCACTGGAGTCAAAGTTGGTCCGCAAATAAGTTTCTTCTTCGGTAACCGGAACCATTTCAATTTCTCCGGGAAGATTGATGGCCACGATCTTGCCGTTGGGAAGGGTGTCGTACTTGATCTCGTCACGTAAGACCTTTACCTTACCTTCTTCATCAATGGCTTTCTTCAAGAAGATATTTCCTCTGTAGTAGTTGAAGTCACTGATTTCATCATCAACTATTGGTCGGTATACGTCAGCTACCCATTCGGAAACATTACCAGCCATATCGTACAATCCAAAATCGTTTGGCTTATAAGATTTTACTTCGGCTGTAATATCGGCACCATCATCGGACCATCCTGCAATACCACCATAGTCACCTTTGGCCTGCTTAAAGTTGGCCAATTGATCTCCACGACCAACTCGTTGTCCGTTTCGGGTATAATCGCCCTCCCACGGATATTTTTTTCTTCCTCTATAGTTATTGTATTCCCTCGAACCGATAAGTGCTTGAGCAGCATACTCCCATTCTGTTTCGGTTGGAAGTCGGTATTCTGGCATGATCACTCCACTACTTCTTTTGGCAAAGTTGTTAATGGAATCACGTTTTTGTTTTCCTTGAAGTGAATCAATCTGGCCTCCGTAAACGGATTCTGGATTGTTCAAATAAGCCTCAGTACTAAAAGTTCCTCCTATGTCACCATTCAATACCTGATATTTGGCATCTTTAGCCAAATAACCTTCGCGCTCCAACATGGCTTCATTAACCCTGTCGGTTCTCCATTCGGCATACTGGGCAGCTTGGACCCAATTTACACCAACAACGGGGTATTCAGCATAGGCCGGGTGTCTAAGATAATTATTGGTCATCGTTTCATTGAAGCCCAATCGATTTCTCCACACCAAGGTATCTGGCAAAGCACCGTTATAAATGTTCCGATAGTTTGGATTTTCTGGAGGATATACAGCTTTCAGATAATCTAGATATTCTAGATACATAACATTGGTCACCTCTGTTTCGTCCATATAGAACGATTGCACGTGTTGTGCTGTGGGCGTATTGTTCCAATCGTGCATGATATCATCCTGAACCTTACCTTTTGTAAATGTTCCACCTTCAATGAAAACTGTTCCTGGAGGAGTTTCCTGCTCTTTAAAGTCAGAGTTGTATTGAAATCCACCCTCTTTAGCGTTGATTTTCCATCCCGTGGCTCTGGAGATGTTCTTGGAAGAAGAGGACGAGGAATTTTTACAACTGGAAAAACTTCCTACTATGATAGCGCTAGAAAGTACAACTTTGATAAAGTGTTTTTTCATAATTTGGGCTTGAGTACTTTAAAAATTAGGGCTTTTATCCCCTAGCTACTTTAACTTGATTTTGATTTATTAAATCCTTCAATGGCATTAAAACGATGTTTTTGCCATTATATTTTGTACCCACAAAATAATTGCGATGACCATTTTGCGTACACATGCTACTTTGATAAACGCTTTCGACTTCAAATTAGTATGGGGAGCTTTGTTTTTAACGGTTCATGACGCAGGTTAGATGAAACTGCGCAATTATGTGATTCCTTTCTTTGGGGAATTGGCTCCAAAAAAATGCCATTTATTATAAGAATTTTATAAAATGGTCGTTTACATGTAATACGTCCCGATTTATATTAAGGTACGTCGGGCCTCAAATTTTACTAAACGCTAAAAACAAAAAATGAAAAAGTTACTAATATTGGTGGTGTTGTTTATCGTTGCCCCACAGATAAGCGCTCAACAAGAAAGAGTAATTACAACTGCAGTTCCATTTTTGACCATAGCCGCCGACGCACGTGCTTCCGGTATGGGAGATATGGGAGTGGCCACTTCCTTTGATGTGTTCTCACAACAATGGAATCCGGCCAAATTTGCTTTCGCCAATCAAAAAACGGGAGTAGGGGTAAGTTATACTCCGTATTTGGAGAGTATTGTAAACGATGTTTCCCTCTTAAACGCAAATTTCTATAACAAAATCAATGATCAGAGCGCCTTTGCCTTTAGCGTGCGTTATTTTGGTCTGGGTGAGATTGAATTGCGTCAAACCATTGATGAGGATGCCACTTTGGTAAAACCCAATGAATTTGCTATAGATGGATCTTATGCGCTTAAACTCAGCCCCACGTTCTCTATGTCCGTTGCAGGTAGATTTATCAGTTCCAATTTAAGGTTCCAGGATGGTGCACAGGATTCCCAAGCGGCTAATTCCTTTGCGGTGGATGTATCCGGTTTCTTCAGATCTAGAGAAATTGCCTATGAGAATTTTGACGGTAGATGGCGAGCAGGTTTCAATGTTTCCAACCTGGGAGGTAAAATTCAGTATGATGAAGGCGGACAGCAAAACTTTCTTCCCACCAATCTAAAGTTTGGTGCCGGATTTGACTTCATTTTTGATCAGGACAACGTGCTTGGTCTACATACCGAATTCAATAAATTATTGGTGCCGACCCCTAGAGATTTTACTGGTGATGGGTTGATTACGGCCGAAGATAATGACGAATACCAACAGATTGGATTCTTTAGTGGAGTATTTGAATCCTTTGGGGACGCTCCAGACGGATTTAGTGAAGAATTGAAAGAAGTGACCTGGGCACTTGGTGCGGAATATAAATACATGGATGCCTTTATGTTACGGACGGGATATTTTAATGAAAGTGAAGTGAAGGGTGCAAGACAGTTTTTTACCCTTGGTGCTGGCTTCAAATTTAAGGCGGCCCAAATAGACCTTTCCTATCTGTTCTCCACCTCACAAGTCAGAAACCCATTGGAAAACACCTTACGTTTCTCTTTGACCTTCAACTTTGGCGAAGAGTATGTGAACGATTAAATGAAAAACAAGATATTGCTGTGAAACCTGTCCTTGGACAGGTTTTCTTATTTTTGGGATATACCCACATCCAATAGATGAAAAAGCAACAGATTGGTTTTGAACTTACCGTGTTCGAAACCCCACAGGAACTGTCACAAATCGAACAAAAATTGTTAAGTAGGGCAGAAGTCGCCAGGGAAGATGCCTATGCACCCTATTCCAGCTTTAAGGTAGGTGCTGCCGTATTGCTCAAAAATGGCGAAACCGTGATTGGGAACAACCAAGAAAATGCTTCTTATCCTTCAGGACTTTGTGCCGAACGGGTGGCTGTTTTTCAAGCAGGGGCCAAGTATCCAGGAGTCGCCATTCAAGCCGTCGCAATAAGTGCTACTTCTAAAGATTATGTTGTGGATATGCCTGCTGCTCCATGTGGTAATTGCAGGCAATCCCTCATCGAATATGAACAACGCCAAAAGTCTCCCATTACCATACTGCTTAGAGGTGAGGTGGGGCCTGTTTATAAATGCAACGCGCTGGCCGATATTCTGCCTCTGGCCTTTAGCAGTTCATTTTTAAGTGATTCTTAATCCAATTCTTTTTACAGAACAGATATATATGTATTTTTGCTCTTCTCCAAGATTGGGGAGTTTTCTTTAATTCAACCATTGATGAAAAAAATCACCAAAGAAGTTTACCTAAAGTGGTATGAGGATATGTTGTTCTGGAGAAAGTTCGAGGACAAATTGGCTGCCGTCTACATTCAACAAAAAGTAAGGGGTTTTCTGCACTTATATAATGGTCAGGAAGCGGTTTTGGCAGGTTCTCTGCATGCCATGGATTTAACCAAAGACCGTATGATTACCGCCTACCGTAACCACGTCCAGCCTATCGGCATGGGAGTGGACCCTAAAAGGGTGATGGCCGAGCTTTTTGGCAAGGTAACCGGAACTTCTAAAGGGATGGGGGGATCAATGCATATTTTCTCCAAAGAACATCGGTTTTATGGTGGCCACGGCATTGTTGGTGGCCAGATTCCCTTGGGGGCTGGATTGGCGTTTGCCGATAAATACTTCAAGCGAGATGCGGTTACGCTCTGCTACATGGGAGATGGGGCGGTTCGCCAAGGTTCTCTTCATGAAGCTTTCAATTTGGCAATGCTTTGGCAGTTGCCTGTAGTATTTATATGTGAAAATAATGGCTATGCGATGGGTACATCCGTTGCCCGCACAGCACATACTACTGATATTTGGAAGTTGGGTCTTGGATATGAAATGCCTTGTGGTCCTGTAGATGGAATGGACCCAGCTATCGTAGCCAAGGAGGTTGACAAAGCTGTGGAACGCGCAAGATCTGGAGGAGGGCCAACTTTTCTAGAGATGAAGACGTACCGTTATCGCGGGCATTCTATGTCCGATGCGCAACATTACCGAACCAAAGAGGAGGTTGAGGAATACAAGAAAATAGACCCGATCACTCAGGTAAAGGATGTGCTTTTGGAAAAAGGTTATGCCTCGGAAGATGAAATCAAGGAGATGGACAAGCGCGTGAAGGATCTTGTGTCCGAATGCGAAAAGTTTGCTGAGGAATCCGATTTTCCTCCAATACAACAGTTGTACGATACTGTTTACGAACAAGAAGATTATCCATTTTTACAACATAAACTATAAGTAGATGGCAGAAGTGATCAACATGCCTCGATTGAGCGATACCATGGAGGAAGGAACCGTGGCAAAATGGCTCAAGCAAGTTGGGGATAAGGTAGAAGAAGGAGATATCTTGGCCGAAATTGAAACGGATAAGGCTACTATGGAGTTTGAATCCTTTCACGAAGGCACCTTATTGCATATTGGAATTGCGGAAGGCGATGGAGCACCGGTAGACTCACTTTTGGCCATAATTGGTCAGGAAGGTGAGGATATTTCCGGTTTATTGACCGGAGGTGCCTCGGCTCCAGCTGAAGAAGCTCCAGCTCCAGTTGCTGAAAGTGCACCAGCTGCTGCAGTTGCTGCTCCAAGTGCTGCGGTCGTTCCTGAAGGCGTTGAGATCATTAAAATGCCAAGGTTGAGCGATACCATGGAAGAGGGTACCGTAGCCTCTTGGTTAAAAAAGGTAGGCGATTCGGTTGAAGAAGGTGATATTTTGGCCGAGATTGAAACGGACAAAGCTACCATGGAATTCGAATCTTTCTACTCTGGAACATTACTACACATTGGTATTCAAGAGGGAGAATCTGCACCTGTTGATGAAGTTTTGGCGGTTATTGGTCCAGAAGGCACGGATGTAAGTGCGGTATTAAACGCTCCGGCAAGTGTGCCGGTTGCTGAAAGTGCTCCCGCTCCCAAAGCGGAAGCTACAGCTGCTCCGGTGGCTCCAACACAAGCTGCCCCTTCCCAAAACGGACGTATTTTGGCTTCTCCGTTAGCCAAGAAAATTGCCGATGATAAAGGAATTAATCTGGCCGATGTAACTGGTTCCGGTGATCATGGTCGTATTGTAAAGCGTGACGTAGAGAATTTCCAACCTTCACAGGCTACTATTCCCGCTTCAACTGCAGGAAAAACGGAAACTGCTGTGGTATCCGCTCCGGTAGTGCCAATTGCGGTACCCGTTGGGGAAGAAAGTTTTGAAGAGGTCAAGAACTCTTCTATGCGAAAAGCGATTACCAAGCATCTTGGAGCGTCCAAATTTAGTGCTCCGCATTTCTATTTGACCATAGAGGTGGATATGGATAACGCCAAAGCATCAAGGGCGCAGATCAATAATTTGCCAGATACCAAGGTGTCGTTTAACGATATGGTACTAAAAGCTTGTGCCATGGCCCTTAAAAAGCATCCGCAAGTGAACACTACTTGGACCGATGATGCTACCATTTATAAACACCACATTCATATGGGCGTTGCTGTAGCCGTTGATGAAGGTCTGGTCGTTCCTGTCATAAAATTTGCAGATCAATTGAGCTTGACCCAATTGGGCGCATCTGTGAAGGATTTGGCGGGCAGAGCAAGGTCTAAAAAGATAAAACCAGATGAGATGGAAGGAAGCACCTTTACCGTTTCCAACTTGGGGATGTTCGGAATTTTGGAATTTACCTCAATTATCAACAAACCCAACTCGGCAATCTTATCGGTAGGTGCCATTGTGGAAAAACCCGTGGTTAAAAATGGAGAAATTGTTGTGGGAAGTACCATGAAAGTGACCCTAGCCTGTGATCATAGAACCGTGGACGGTGCTGTAGGAGCGCAATTCTTGCAGACTTTAAGGGCATATTTGGAAAATCCTGTGACCATGTTGGCCTAGGAATACGTTTGATATGGTCAAGATTTGACCAAACAAAATTAGATGAAAGCATCCTTTTAGGATGCTTTTTTTATCTTTAAACAAATTCATTAAGATGAAAAATTTAGCTCTTTTCTTTAGTCTGTTAATCGCTGTAAGTTGCAGCTCCACCCAAAAGATTGACACCTATTCTGCAGGTGCTCAGCAAACCCCTAGTGGTCCAGATGGACTTAAGGCCAGCGTTGTGGAACAAGCTGGAATCAAGGAGTCGTCTGACGATAGTTTTACAAATAAGGAAAGAATTGGAGACCTCATGAACTATCTGGCATCGGATGATCTAAAAGGAAGGGACTCGGGAAGTGAAGGCATTGAAATGGCTGCTAAATACATCGAAACTTATTTGGCTTCATACCAAGTGAAGCCATACTTTGAATCCTATCGGGATACCTTGTCCAACTATGGAAAAACCTCATATAATATTGTTGGTGTTGTGGAAGGGAATGACCCTGAACTCAAGAAAGAGTACATCCTCATCGGTGCCCATTACGATCATATAGGAACCATTGCTCCGGAAAATGGGGATTACATTGCCAATGGAGCCAACGATAACGCATCAGGAACTACAACTGTAATGGAGTTGGCCCGTTATTTTGGGACCGAAAAAACCAACAAAAGGAGCTTGATTTTTGCTCTGTTCAGTGCTGAAGAGAAGGGTTTGTTGGGCTCGGAACACCTTGCCAAAAAAATGAAGGAGCAAAATGTAAACCTCTACACCATGCTTAACTTTGAAATGACGGGAGTGCCCCTAAAGGTAAAGGACTATGTGGTGTATATCACTGGCTTTAAGAAGTCCAATTTGGCTGAAGTGAGCAACGAATATATCGAAGAAAACCTAGTTGGATACTTACCAACTGCAGCTAAATATGGTCTTTTTCAACGATCTGACAATTATCCTTTTTTCAAGGAATTTGGGATTCCTGCGCACACTTATTGCACATTTGACTTTACCAATTTTGACCACTATCACAAAGTAGGGGATGAGGTAGAGCTAATGGATTTCGAACATATGGCCACTTTGGTAAACAAAATGCTTCCAGTTGTTGAGGGTATTGCCAATGCTCCATTCCAAGAAATCAAACTGAATTAATCAAAATTTCGCTTCAAACAGCCCAAAAAGGACCTTGTATGCCAAACATTGTTATTACAGGAACCAGCAGAGGTATTGGTTTTGAACTGGTAAAACAGTTCGCCCATGAAGGACATCAGGTCTTGGCACTTTCAAGGAACCATGCGCCTTGCACCGATTTGGATATGCCCAATGTTCACAGCCTGCCTTTTGACCTTGCCAATCCTTCAGAATATAAAAAGGTTACTGCTTTCTTAGATCAATGGGATGGTGTGGATGTGCTGATCAACAATGCGGGAAGTTTATTGAACAAGCCCTTTATGGAGATTTCTTCCGAGGAATTCGAAGCGGTTTACAAAGTCAATGTATTTGGTGTTGCTCAACTGACCAAGACGGTACTTCCCAAAATGGGAAAACAGGCTCACGTGCTTACCATCAGCTCGATGGGGGGAGTACAGGGGAGTTTGAAATTCCCGGGATTGTCCGCTTATAGCTCTAGTAAAGGTGCTGTAATTACGTTAACGGAGCTATGGGCCGAAGAGTTTAAGGAAACTGGTCCAAGTTTCAATGTAATGGCGTTGGGAGCGGTGCAGACCGAAATGTTGGAAGAAGCCTTTCCAGGATATAAAGCTCCCGTGACAGCGATGGAAATGGCTGCCTATATCAAAGATTTTGCACTCAAAGGGCATCAATTTTATAATGGTAAACTTCTGCAGGTAAGTAACAGTACTCCATAATACAGTATTATTCCCACCTTTTGGCCAATAGATGGTCCAATCCGAATTTTCCAGAACCAAAAATCAAGGAATAAACAGCAATCCAGAGAAAACCGGCTGCAGGTAAAAAAGGCCAACTACTGCCAAACTCCATGGCTTCAGGCCATTTTTGTAAAAAGATGGCTGCTAACATGGTCATGGCAATAAGGAACGCGCTGATACGTGTGCCTAGTCCTAGGGCAAGAAAAAGCCCCCCTATAGCTTCGCTGGCAGCACCCAGCCAAGCAAAAAGGTTAGGTGCCAAGCTAAAAGGAATGCCAAACTGTGAGACATCTTCCGGGAACCATTGGACTACCTGAAAAAGTCCCATTTCTTCTGTGATGGACCAAGGCATGCCAAATTTTGATGAACCGAACTCCAAACATAGACTTAGACCCCCCCAAACTCTTGGAACAGCGATACCCAAATTAATAACCAAGTTGTCAAATGGATAAGGGGTGATAATGCGTCTTAAGGTTGGTTTCATAACTATCATGTTTATGCAAAGGATACTACAATTACCAATTTGTTACACCTATCGTGACACCTCTGGGCCTCCCAGTCGGTTCAATAATTGAATTTCGGAGGCTGATTGTATCTTAGTCTTCAATTTTTAAAAACCGCTTTGCATTCCCATATAGAATGAGCTCCTTTTCTGTTTCGGTAAGATAATCCTGTTGGTTGAGGAAATCGATGGAGGCAGAAATACTTCCAGGCCATACCATTTGATCGGACCCAAACATGACCCGATCGAGGACATTGGCTTCCTTGGCCAGTTTTAAAAGTCGTATCGCGTAATCTTTTACTATGGGGTCTACCCAAAGCAGGACACCAATATCAACATATAGATGTTGGTACAAACTCATCATCCGAACTGCATGTTCAAAGAAAACTTCTCCGCCGTGCATAAGATAGAGCCTAAGTTTTGGATACTTTACCAAAACATCCTCTATTAAAAATGGATCTCCAAAGGAAATTCTGAAGTTGGGACAACAACGATATGGCGTCATTGGTGGCCCACCACCGGTGTGATAGGCAACGGGAATATCATAGGTCTCACAAAGTGCCAAATAAGGTGCATATTTGGGATCGTTCAAAGTGGTGCCTCCATAAACTGCCGTGATTTCACCAAAGACTTTGATTTTTCCCTCCTTGATATGTTGTTCAAATTCATCCAGTGGAATCAAATCGTCATCATCCAAATACCCCGGTATAAATCGGGAATCAGCCGCCACGTAATCCGAAACGCTTTTCACTGTGCCACTGACCACGGCATACTCCACCTTGTTTTTGTCCATTTCCGCTATGGTTGCTAAAAGGTGTTCTTCGGCGGTGGTTGGTGATGCGATTCCTGTCGGATGGGCGCGCCCACCCCAATAATCTTTAGCGGTATAACTATGCATGTGTACATCTATGACTTGGGAATACAAGGGTGGCAGGCTGCCTAAAAAAAGACCTAGGGCCACGGAAACAACTGTTCTCATTGGAAGTGTTTTTTGAAGCCACAATAAGAGGAGGAACTGCTCATCCGGTAGAGGACAAGACAATAGTGTGGTGGTTGGACTAATGTTCTTGTTGAAGATAGTAATTTTTGATGGCTTTTACACTAGGCAATAAACCCTTAGTTTTGTTGCAGTGGAAGCTGCTTTACAGAAATACCTTCCGGAACGGGCTGTTGTTCCATGCTTAGATCTCATCAAAAAGTTTGAGGTACATCTAAAGATTGTAAATCACCGGGTAACCCGTCATGGCGACTACAGGAGATTGCCAGGCGGTATGCACCAAATCACCGTAAATGCTTCGCTGAATAAATACAGGTTCTTAATTACCTTGATTCATGAAATTGCACATTTGGTGGCCTTCGAGAAGTTTGGAAGACGTATCAAGCCGCATGGACAGGAATGGAAACGAACTTTTCAGCATCTCATGATACCCTTTATAAGGCCTGAGATATTCCCATCGCAATTGTTACCCATAATCGCCCATCATTTTAAAAATCCCAAGGCCAGTAGCAGCACGGATGCGCGTTTATCCATTGCCCTAAAGACTTATGACCCAGAAGAACGAAATAAAAGTTATGTTTATGAAATTCCTATGGGGAGCACATTTAGATTATACAATGGCAGGTTGTTCCGGAAAGGGAATAAAAAGGTAAAGCGTTATGAATGTACGGAATTGGCTACAGGAAGATTATATTTGTTCCAACCCAATGCCGAGGTGGAATTGGTACATCAAGCCTCAGATTTGGAACCACCATTTTAAACTTATAAATAGCGATTCAGCATGAACAAAAATTATTACGCCATTTTGATGGCAGGAGGGGTAGGGTCCCGTTTTTGGCCTGTGAGCACTTCGGCTTACCCAAAACAATTCCATGATATGCTGGGAGCTGGGAAAACGCTTATCCAAAAAACTTTTGATCGACTGAATCGGTTTGTTCCCACCGAGAATATTTTGATTTTGACCAATGAACGCTACAACGATTTGGTGCTGGAGCAGTTGCCCGATGTTACCCAAAAACAGGTGGTTTTGGAGCCTGCCATGCGAAACACGGCTCCATGCATTTTGTACGCCTCCCTAAAAATCCAAAAAATGAACCCCAATGCGGTTATGATCGTGGCACCAAGTGATCATTGGATTGAAGATGAACAAGCTTTCGAGGATAATGTGAAGGCTTGCTTTGACAAATGTGAAGAGGAGCAGGTGCTCTGTACCCTAGGAATTAAGCCCACTTACCCAAATACTGGTTTTGGTTACATTGAATTTGAAAAAGGAAGTGGAAAAAACCTAAAAAAGGTGTCCCAATTTAGGGAGAAACCGAATTATGAAACGGCAAAAGAGTTTTTGGCCCAGGGCAATTTTTTGTGGAATGCAGGAATATTTATATGGAGTGTGGAGACCATTGTAAATGCATTTAGGGCTTATCAGCCTGAACAATTTGCTTTGTTCCAGAAAGGTTTTTCTTGCTATAATACTTTGGAGGAACAGGCTTTTATCAACGAAAACTACCCCAAAGCAGACAACATTTCCATTGATTATGCTATCTTGGAGAAATCCAAATCCATATTTACACTTCCGGCCACTTTTGATTGGAACGATTTGGGTACTTGGGGGGCATTGTATGAAAAATTGGACAAGGA
Source organism: Flagellimonas flava (assembly GCF_900129665.1). Taxonomy (GTDB): domain Bacteria; phylum Bacteroidota; class Bacteroidia; order Flavobacteriales; family Flavobacteriaceae; genus Flagellimonas; species Flagellimonas flava. Next base: position 40,657 of record NZ_FQWL01000009.1, on the reverse strand, counting down.
TGCTGAGGAAAATGCGGTGGTAAACGGTAAAACCCTTTTACACGATGCGCATGGTAACATGATTAGGTTGCCCAAGGGGAAAATTATCGTTGTTGATGGTTTGGAGAACTATATTATAGTGGACAAGGAAGAAGTGTTGCTGATTTATCCAAAATCCAAGCAGCAGGATATTAAAAAAGTATTGAACGAGGTCAAAGAGAAATTTGGAGACCAGTATGCCTAATACATGAGCGAGCATTTGTTTACAAATGGGGATAACCCAACACCCGATAGCGGAGACGAGGTAAAAAAGGATTTTAAAGGTCTTTTAGGGAGTGTGAAAAAGTTCTTGTCCGAATTGTTGGAAATCCGAACCAACACGGACGCAGCAGCCACCAAAGAATCCATCATTGCGGATATCCCATTTAAGGGGCATACCTCATGGATTTTGATTTCCTCCATTTTTATTGCATCCGTTGGACTGAACGCCAACTCGACAGCTGTTGTGATTGGTGCGATGTTGATCTCGCCACTGATGGGTCCAATTCTTGGGATGGGACTTTCTTTGGCCATCAATGATATTGATACCCTACGCAGGTCGGTAAAGAATTTCACGGTAATGGTGGTCCTAAGTGTGATCACTGCTTTTTTGTTCTTTTATCTATTTCCACTTCGTGACGAATCCTCTGAACTTTTGGCGAGGACCAAACCTGACATTCGAGATGTCCTGATTGCCTTCTTTGGAGGTCTTGCCTTGGTTATTGCACGGGCCAAGAAAGGTACCATTGCCAGTGTAATTTTCGGTGTGGCCATTGCGACAGCTTTGATGCCTCCATTGTGCACTGTTGGATTTGGACTTGCTATCGGCAAGCCGTGGTATGCCGCGGGAGCTATGTACTTGTTTATTATAAACACAATTTTTATTGGACTGGCCACTTTTCTGGTCATCAAGTTTTTGCGTTTCCCAATGGTACGCTACGCGAACTCTCAACGCAGACGGTTGATCGCCAGAGCTGCATCACTTACGGGCATTGCCGTAATGATTCCTGCCGGTTTCACCTTTTACCAAGTATTTCAGGAATCGCTTTTTAAGAAACAGGCCCAGGAATTTCTAAAAGAAACTATCGAGGTTTATCAATTCAATGCTGCAGGTCGATATGTGGACAATTTAACCAAAATTGAATACGCTGAAGGGAAATCCCCGTTGATAGAGCTGGTCTGCATGGGTGATGAGTTGATTCCTGAAAATATCATCAGTACATGGCGGGTGCAAAAAAGCGAGTACTCCCGCCTTAAAGATGCTGAGTTTAGAATTCTGCAAGGAGGAAAGGACGATTCCCAAGAAAAATTCAATTATGTCAGCGAGCTGTACGAGAAAAATAAGGCCGAACTCTTAACCAAAGATGAGCAAATTAGACTTTTAGAGGAAGAAGTAGCTACCTTGACCAAAAATGTGGGAAAACAGATACCATTTCAAAATATTAGTGCTGAAGCCAAAGCAAACTATTCAAGTATTGAGGCCTTGGGCTTTTCGTACCAGATGCAGACCGATTTTAAAAAACTCGATACCATTCCTGTTTTCGAGGTGAAATGGAAAGAGGGGGTTCGGCAAAATCAAAAAGAGACTGAATCCAAAAAAATGACAGCTTGGTTAAAGCTACGGTTGCAAGATTCCACACTGGTCGTCAAGGAGGCGGATTAAGGTGTCAGGTGCAAGGTGTATATACCTTTAATTCCGCTCTTCAATGTACATTTGTCGTACCTTTTTGAACAATTCGGAAGAATACACAAAATTGGTAACGGCCTCATTGTCCGTTTTAAAGATTTCTTTGTTGGTCCCTTCCCATTCCTTAAAACCGTCTTTCAGAAAAATAATTTTCTCCCCAATTTCCATTACGGAGTTCATGTCGTGCGTGTTGATTACCGTTGTGATGTTATATTCCCTGGTAATTTCCTGAATGAGGTTATCAATTAATATAGCAGTTTTAGGGTCCAACCCAGAGTTGGGCTCATCGCAGAAGAGGTATTTGGGATTCATTACGATGGCGCGGGCAATGGCAACCCGTTTTTTCATTCCCCCGGATATTTCCGAAGGAAACTTTTTATGTGCATCAATAAGGTTAACGCGTTCCAGGACAAAATCCACCCGATCCTGCATTTCGGCCTTGCTTTGTTTGGTGAACATATCCAAAGGAAACATTACGTTCCCCTCAACGGTCATGGAATCAAAGAGGGCACTTCCTTGAAATACCATACCCATTTCCTGCCGTAAATCCCTTCGTTCACTAGTGGAAAGTTCAGAATAAAACTGGCCATTGTAACAAATTTGGCCTTCTTCGGGTTCAAAAAGACCTAAAAGACACTTTAAAAAAACTGTTTTCCCGGAACCACTTTGGCCAATTACCAAATTGGTCTTTCCGTCTTCGAAAGAGGTGGTAATACCCTTAAGTACATGGGTGTCTCCAAACGATTTATGAACATTTTCCACTTCAATCATCAGCCTAGCATTAATTGTGTAAGTATATAATTGAGAATAATGATAACCACACTGGTCCATACAAAGGCTGTTGTACTGGCCTTGCCTACCTCCAATGCCCCTCCACGCATATAAAAACCATGATACGATGGGACTGTGGCAATTACAAATGCGAATACCAGTGTTTTGATAAATGCATAGGTGACATGGAAGGATTCAAAATCCATTTGCAAACCTTTTATAAACTCTCCACTTGGGGCGTAACCACCAAAAACAGCTGCAATCCATCCACCCAAGATACCCACGTACATGGCAATAGCAACGGCAAAAGGGTACATAAGCATGGCTGTTATCTTGGGAAAAACCAGATAGTTTAAAGAATTTACACCCATGATCTCCAAGGCATCAATCTGCTCTGTAACTCTCATTGTTCCAATGCTTGAGGTGATATACGAGCCTACCTTTCCGGCCATAATGATTGAGGTAAAGGTAGGGGCAAACTCTAAAATCACAGATTGCCTTGTGGCAAAACCGATAAGACTTTTAGGTAAAAATGGACTATTGAGGTTTAATGCGGTCTGAATGGTCACAACCCCACCAATAAAGAATGCGATAAAAATAATGATACCCAAAGATCCGAAAATCAACTCATCGATTTCCTTTAAAATAAGGGATCTCATGATTGGCCACTTGGTGGGTTTCTTAAATACTTCATATACCATAATGAAATATTTCCCAATCGCTTCAAGGTATTTCATGCGCCAAAAATAGACTTGCAGCCATAAAAATAAGAATAATGACGTGCATTTAACCTTCATTTAAAGTTTTTAAACTGATATTTTGAATAGTTTTGTTGCCATTCAGTCAAATTGATTACATGAAAAAAGCCAGTCAATTTTTAGTTCTTTTACTGCTGTTTGCAACCACTTTTTCGAACGCGCAACGCCGTGGGAAAAAGACACAGGAAGTAACTGCACCCGAAGTACAAATCGCCCAAACCCCTAAATTGGTAGTGGGTATCGTGGTAGATCAAATGCGATACGATTACCTTACCCGTTTCTGGGGCCACTATGGAGAAGGTGGTTTTAAACGCATGGTACGGGATGGGTTCAACTGTAAAAACCACCACTTTAATTATGCCCCTACCAGCACGGGCCCGGGCCATGCATCGGTATATACTGGTACTACGCCTGCAACCCATGGAATTATTGGTAACAATTGGTATGACCGGGAAAGTGATCAGGAGGTGTACTGTGCTTCTGACGAAAGGTATAATTCCATTGGGTCAGCTTCCAATGCGGGTAAAATGTCTCCTCACAGAATGTTGACCACAACAATGACCGACCAACTTCGACTGCATACCCAAAAGAGAGGTAAGGTAATTGCCGTGGCCCTGAAAGATCGTGGAGCGGTATTACCGGGCGGACATATGGCCAATGCTGCATACTGGTTTGAGGGAGGTGATGTGGGCAAATGGATAAGCAGTTCCTTTTATATGAATGATCTACCACAATGGGTGAAAGATTTTAATACATCTGGGAGGGTTCAGGAATACAAAAAAGCTTGGACCACGTTAAAAGATATTTCGTTGTATCAGGAAAGTGGCTTGGACAATAATTCCTACGAGGGATTGTTTGAGGATGAAACCACACCTACATTTCCTCACGATACCCCAAACATGTTGAGCAAAACCAAGGATTTTGAAATTATTAAGTTCACACCTTATGGAAACAGCATAACTGCAGATTTTGCGTTGGAAGCCCTAGAGCACGAATCCCTGGGGACGGATGCCATCACGGATTTTCTCGCCATTAGCTTTTCAAGTACTGATTATGTGGGTCATAAATTTGGTGTGAACTCTAAGGAGGTTCAGGATACCTATTTACAACTAGATAAGGATTTGGAGCGCATCTTAACCAAATTGGATGAGAAAGTGGGTTCTGGTAATTATACGGTGTTTTTATCAGCAGACCATGGGGCAATTAACGTTCCGGCCTACTTAAGGGATCAACATATTCCGGCAGGCTATCTTGATTTGGATGCTATGAAATTGAGGTTTACGGAGTTTCTTAAATATAAATACGGTACAACGGATGTAGTCAAGAATATTTCTAATTATCAAGTCTTCTTGGATCATAAGGTAATTCATAATTTGGATATTGATTTAGATGATGCCCAGGAAGAAATTGCCATGGAGCTGTTGGGATACGATCAGGTCAACCAAGTCTTTACCGGAAGTCAAATGTGGCAAAACCATTACACAACGGGAATCCCTTATATTTTACAGAACGGATTTAACCAAAAGCGATCAGGAGATATTCTGTTTGTTGCTCGACCTGGTTTTATTTCCTACCCGGAAACAGGTTCCTCACATGGTACTCCTATGATTTATGACACTCATGTTCCCTTGCTATTTTTTGGAAAGGGAATCAAAAAAGGGAGTACAAACAATCGCACAGAAATCCCAGATATTGCCCCTACTATTACTGCTTTGTTGGGAATGGCCTTTCCAAATGGAGCCACCGGTAGACCTATTGTTGAGGTGTTGGAATAGCTCTTGTCTTTGAGAGGACCTCGGTCATATGATGGGTCCAGTGATTAGCAGGATCCTTGCTGGTCAGGATAAAGGTTTTCTGTTCAGCCTTAGGCACGTTTAAATCAAAGTTCTGACTTAAGTTTGGAAAGAATTCCTTGCCATCTTAGTTTACGGATAAACCCGCCCTCTGCTGGATTGACAAACCGTTCGGGTCTAAGGAAAACCGCCCTGATAAATCCGAGAACGGTTTGGAAATAAAGTGAAGGACTTTTGGATTGCCAGGCCATTTTTAGGGCTGCAAGTTTAGCCAAAACAATCCCATAGCGCATTTTGTAAAGGGCTTCGCCCTTTAGCTGTCTCTTTTTTACCGTATAGCCATGTCCCGTTGGACGAAGGTGCTTTACCTGTAAGGTTTTATCAGTTTGTACTTCAAAATCATGGTATTGGGCCAAAAGTACATCAACAGTGTCCCAACCTATCCCGGGTTTCAATCCTCCAATTTTTTTAAAACAGGCTTTATGGTAGAGTTTTATGGGCCCTCTGACATGGTTTTTGTCCGCTATGGGTTCATAAACCCACTTCCCTTGTTTAAGGATGTGCAGCAAGCCCGAGCACATACCCAGTTTCCAATTGCTCTGAAAATGATTGAGGATGGCTTCAAAATAATTGGTTGGGAGTACAACATCCGCATCAAACTTTCCGATAAGATCGTAAGAGGAAGCACGGCTTAACCCATAATTGAAAGCGTCCACCACCTTTTTTCCAGGGATATGCTGGTTTTGGGATTCATGTTGAATCACTTTAATCCACTTATGTTTTGCTGCGTATGCTGAGGCAATATTAAAAGTGTTATCGGAAGAATTGTCGTCTACAAGGATAAGTTCATCCGGCCTATGCTGTTGACCAACGAAGGAATCCAAACAGTCTTTGAGAAAGACTTCCTCGTTATGTGCCGGGATGATAATGCTAATACGCATGCGCTAAAATTCCAAAAAACAATTCAGAATTCCCAATCATTGGTCCCGTTCGGCATAAACGATATAGTATCTTGGTGTAAATAACCTTAGCAAAGGCCTAAGACCTATCTTCCTGGTGGGGTTGGTCCATTTGGCAGTGTCCTTGATATGCCATCCCGCTTTCTCCAATACCCAATCAAATTGCCAGTCCTCAAACTCGTGATAGTGTCTGTCCCAAGGGTCGGTCTTGCTTCGGTAGGCAGTCGAAAACCACAGTCGCATTGGGATGCTGGCCACAAGTTTTTTGGACTTTATTTCCCTTAGCACATTAAAAGGGGCCACCAAATGTTCAAATATCTCAAAAGCCGTAACCACATCAGCATTAGCTTCACTTACCACGGAGAAATCGACATCCAAATCTTCTCCTTGGGTATTCGTGACCTGATACCCGTTGGATTTCATGATATCCGAAAATGGATTCTCCACTCCTAAATCCAAAATAGCCTCATCAGGGGCTATATGCTTTTGTAGAAATTCTAAAGTATGCCTGTAACGTTTATTGGGAAAGTTGTTTTCGTACATCGACCAAAATTCAGCAAAACAAATAACAAATCCTAAATTTTATGGATTGATGAGCATTAACAAACTCCAGGGGGTCCGAGTAGAATTATACTATACCCTGTAGGTAATTGCATTTATGTTCATACCAGCTCCAACGCTGGCAAACATCACGACATCTCCTTTTTGAACTTCGTGGTTTTCCAACTCTCCATTTCGGACTAAATCGTATAATGTGGGAATCGTAGCAACAGAACTGTTACCCAATTTGTGGATGCTCATGGGCATAATGCCTTCAGGTGCTTCTTTTTTATAAAGTCTGTAGAGTCTCTTTATAATGGCTTCATCCATTTTTTCATTGGCCTGGTGAATGAATATTTTTTTTACTTCATCTATGGAGGTACCACTCTTATCCAAACAATCCTTCATGGCCTGTGGTACATGGGTGCATGCAAATTCGTAGATTTTGCGTCCATGCATTTTAATATACCGGGTATCCGAACACCCATCCTCATCATAAGTCTTATCAAAAAAGAGATAATAGGCCTCGCCATTGGCGTAGGTGGCACTAGCATGGCCGAGGATCTCTCCTGAGTTCGGATTTGCTTCAATTATTGCTGCTCCTGCACCATCGGAATAGATCATGCTGTCGCGATCGTGTTTGTCCACTACTCTGGATAGTGTTTCACCACCAATGACCAAGCATTTCTTTGCCATTCCACTTTGAATAAAGGCTTTGGCCTGTATCATTCCCTCCACCCAGCCGGGGCAGCCAAAGATCATATCGTAAGCCACGCAGTTTGGGTTTTTTATTTTGAGAAGATGTTTCACCCTTGTGGCCAAACTAGGTAAGGTATCGCCTTGGATTTTACCGGGCGTTAAATCCCCAAAATTGTGGGCGAAGATGATGTAGTCTAGCTCTTCCTTGTTAATACCAGCATCTGCTATTGCTTTTTCGGAAGCCAAGTAGCCCAAATCCGACGTATTGAGCTCCGGTTGGGCGTATCTACGTTCGGAGATTCCGGTAATGGCCTTAAATTTTTCGATAATTACGGTGTTCTCGTGGGCAAAATCTTTTCCGTCGGTATCAAGAAAGTTATGGGATAGGAAATCTTCATTTTTGGTGGTTACGGTAGGAATGTAACTTCCTGTCCCAGTGATTCCAATTTTCATGTTGAGGTTTTGATAGTATGAAGTTAAGCCATTGCAGGTTCATTGTTATGCACGCATAACAAATGATACGATGTCCAACAGCTGCTTCTGAGTTAATATGATAAGAAAAAGCCTTGGAATCGGTAAGAAACCAAGGCCTTTTGCATGTAAATATAAGGTTGTGCCTATGCTTCCGCATACGCCTCGATAGGTGTACAGGTACAGATTAAATTACGATCCCCAAAGGCTTCATCCGTTCGTCTGATACTAGGCCAAAACTTATTCTCAGCCACATAGGGAAGCGGGAAGGCGGCTTTTTGGCGACTGTATGGATATTCCCAATCATCACTGGTGATCATGGCCAGGGTATGGGGTGCATTTTTCAGCACATTGTTGGGTTCATTTGCACTGGCTTCGTCAATTTCTTCACGAATCGAAATCATTGCCCCGCAGAATCGATTTAATTCGGCAAGACTTTCACTTTCAGTAGGTTCTATCATTATCGTTCCCGCTACCGGAAAAGAAACCGTGGGTGCATGGAATCCGTAATCCATCAATCGCTTCGCAATATCTGTTACTTCAATACCATGCGCCTTAAAAGGCCTGCAGTCTATGATCATTTCATGTGCAGCTCTACCTCTTTCACCAGTATACAGTACATCAAACTTCCCTTTCAAACGGTCTTTGATGTAATTTGCATTAAGGATGGCAATTTTGGTGGCCTCGGTAAGCCCTTCGGTGCCCAACATTTTAATATAACCATAAGAAATTAGGCATGCTAAAGCGCTGCCCCAAGGAGCTGCTGAGATAGCTGTAATGGCCTGATCCCCACCCGTGGCCACCACAGGGTTGGTGGGCAAAAAGGGCTTAAGCTGCTCGGCGACACAAATTGGCCCTACACCTGGGCCCCCTCCGCCATGTGGAATCGCAAATGTTTTGTGCAAGTTCAGGTGGCATACATCTGCTCCAATGGTAGCGGGATTTGTAAGCCCCACTTGCGCATTCATATTTGCACCGTCCATATATACCTGACCTCCATTTTCATGGATTAACTGGGTGATTTGTTTAATTGAAGACTCAAATACCCCATGGGTGGAAGGGTAGGTGACCATCAATGCCGCCAGATTATCTGAATGCAACTGTACTTTCTCCTCTAGATCGGTAACATCAATATTTCCATGTTCATCAGTTTTGGTAACGACAACTTTCATTCCGGCCATTACTGCGGAAGCAGGATTGGTGCCATGCGCAGATGCAGGAATAATACAGATGTTTCTGTGGTTTTCGCCACGAGATTCGTGATACGCTTTTATGGTCATAAGTCCAGCATATTCACCTTGCGCGCCTGAATTGGGTTGAAGCGAAGTTCCCGCAAAACCTGTGATCACATTAAGTTGGGATTCCAGTTCCTTGAGCATTGCCTGATATCCCTGAGCTTGGTCCAATGGAACAAAAGGGTGAATATTACCCCATTTGGCCGAACTTAGCGGAAGCATTTCCGAAGCGGCATTTAATTTCATAGTGCAGCTTCCCAAGGAAATCATGGAATGGTTCAAGGCCAAGTCCTTGCGCTCCAACTTTTTGATATAACGCATCAATTCTGTTTCCGAATGGTAGGAATTGAATACCTCATGCTCTAGGAAAGGAGTCTTCCTTTGTAAGGATTCCGGAAGAATTTGCGTCGTTGAAGTTTCAAAGGTTTTGTCGGATTTCACATCCTGACTTTTCATGAAACAGTCAACCAAATGCTTAAGGTCGTCCTTGGAGAAGGCCTCGTTGATTGAAACGGAAACTGTTTCCTCATCAATATAGTTAAGGTTGATTCCAGAAGCTTCGGTGATTTCTCTTAATTTCTTAACATCCCTAACCCTGAATTTCAAGGTGTCGAAATATACCTTGTTAAGCTGTTCAAAACCAACTTCTGACAAAAAATCACTAAGGATTTTGCTACGGTCATGAACTTTGTTGGCGATATATTTAAGCCCTTCAGGGCCATGATATACCGCATACATTCCTGCCATAACGGCCAGCAGTACCTGAGCTGTACAAATGTTGGAAGTGGCTTTGTCCCTTTTTATATGCTGTTCGCGTGTTTGCAGCGCCATTCGTAGACCTGGATTCCCATCCGTGTCTTTGGTCACTCCAATAATTCGTCCTGGGATGCTCCTTTTATAGTCCTCTTTGGTGGCAAAAAAACCTGCATGAGGGCCGCCATATCCGAGGGGGATTCCAAATCTTTGGGTCGTGCCAACTACCACATCAACGCCCCATTCGCCCGGGGCGGTCAACATAACCAAACTTAGAATATCGGCAGCTACAGCAACTTTGATATCATTAGCTTTGGCTTTTTGGACAAATTCAGCATAATCGTCTACTTGACCATGCTTTCCTGGATATTGCAGGATCGCTCCGTAAAAATCGGAACCATGATCAAAGGTTTCGTGGTTGCCTACGACCAATTCTATACCAATGGGATTAGACCTGGTCTGGAGTAAACTCAAGGTTTGTGGTAGTATCTCTTCGGACACAAAAAATTTGACCACGCCCTCCTTTTTTTGTTGCCTGGACCGTACATCAAATAGCATGGTCATGGCCTCGGCGGCCGCTGTACTCTCATCCAAAAGGGAGGCGTTGGCCAATTCCATACCAGTGAGATCGCTTACCATAGTCTGAAAGTTTAGTAAGGCCTCCAATCTTCCCTGGGCAATTTCTGCTTGATAAGGCGTATAGGCCGTATACCAACCGGGATTTTCCAAGATATTTCGTTTGATTACGGATGGGGTTAGGCTTTCGTGGTATCCTAAACCGATGTAACTTTTAAAAACTTTGTTTTTATCCGCAAGCTCTTGAACATGTGTCAAAAATTCGTGCTCGCTTATGCCTTGGGGCAGGTTCAGTGGTTCCTTCAATCTGATGTCATCCGGAATGGTTTCTTGAATCAATTGTTCCATGTTGTCGACACCAATAGTTTCAAACATGGGGTTTAGGTCTTTTTGGGTAATCCCAATATGCCTTGAGGCAAACACGTCTGTATTCATTTTCAATTCAATAAAGTGCACAAAATTAGGGATAAATTCATTGAAAACATCGGATTTTGATAAGCTCCAAATCCAAGTTGTTAACCACCCATTAACGTTTGCGTAAAAAGTGGGAACTTTGTTCAATGCGATTCCTGAAATTGATTTTTGATTTTTACCTCAATGCCAGTATTCATGTAGCTTTAGCAGTGGTGGCGCTTTTGGTGGTATCCTGCCAAACCTTGAACATTCCCATAAATTACAGTTTATTGGGAGTTGCATTGGGTGGAACAATTGTATGCTACAATTTTATTAAATATGGTGTGGAGGCGGAGAAGTACCTTATGGTATCCAATCTGTACCATAGGATTATACAAATCTTTAGTTTTTTGTGTTTTGGATTTGCTGTTTACTTTTTACTAAAATTAGAAGCAAAACTGTGGTGGGGAATTTTGATTTTGGGTTTGATATCGTCTCTATATGCAGTGCCATTGTTGCCGCAAACTCGCAACCTGAGAAGTTTGGGAGGGCTTAAAATTTTTATCGTTGCACTGGTATGGTCTGGTTTTACTATAGTGCTTCCTGTTTTGGACTCTGATAGAGTTTTTGATTGGGATGTTTATGTTCTTATTTTCCAGCGTTTTATATTGGTGCTGGCTTTGCTCTTGCCCTTTGAGATTCGGGACCTACAATGGGATAATCCGGAGCTCAGAACCCTGCCTCAAGTGTATGGCGAGCAAAGAACCAGGCAACTTGGAATGATTTTAAGTGTCATATTTTGCCTTATCCCTTTCTTAAAAGATGAATTAGGTCTGGTTGAAATTCTAGCTGGACTCTTTATCGCCTTGACCCTCATGATGATGTTTGTTTATAAAGGCAATATGAAAAAACGCTACTTTGCGTCGTTCTGGGTGGAGAGTCTGCCTATTTTGTGGGCAATTTTACTGTGGGGTCTGGGGAAACTGCTCTAAAGATGTTTTTCCAAATCTTTACGCATAGCCTCTTTCTCACTTTCTGAAAGCACTTGGAGATTGGCTTTTTCGCACAAGGAGGTGAAGGCCGTATTTTTTTTGGTGAATTTAGCACAAGTTTTGCAGGTAAGAACATGAAGGCGAAGCTTTAGGACTTGCCAAAAACCTGCTTCTTTATATTGCGACTTATTACATATTTGTGATGCTTCCTCACATGAAATCTTCATAGCTAAAACCAATTTTCATTTAGGCAACCCATAAGTGCGGTTCGCGCCCTGTGGATCATTACCCAAAGGTTGGACGGATTTATTCCCAATTCATTACAAATATCTTCGGTGCTCATTCCTTGTATCGTCTTCATATTAAATACCAAAGATTGTTTTTTGGGAAGTTTGGAGATACATTCCTGAATAGCCAATCCCAATTCTTCGTTTTCAATAGAGCTGTCCCCATCCTTGCTAAACGGGTCGGCTACCTGTTCCTCCAACCAATCTCCTTCAGAATCTGAACTAGAACTATAATTTACACGAACTTCCGCTTTTCCTTTTTTTGAGTTTATTTTTCGATAATGATCAATAACCTTACGTTTGAGTATGGCCACAAGCCAAGTTCTTTCCGCAGCATCACCTTTATAGTTTTTGGCTGAGTTAAGCCCTGCAAAAAAAGTTTCCTGCACCAAATCTTTTGCAATCTCGGCATCACTCACACGAGCTACTGCATAGTTGAAAAGATAATCGGCATATTGATCTACCCAAGTATCGGGATGGAGTTCGTAAGCTGGCATATTTTTTTCAAGAAGTACCAAAAGTAATGGATTTTAGTTAATGATTTCATGTATTGTCCATTACAAACGACCAAAAAAAGTATCACGAAAAGTTCATGGACTTTTACTTTAGGTTAAGATTAACAAAGTGTCAATCAATTTTTTAGAATCCCTATGCAGTCTTTTTTATCAATCCAGCCCGTTCCAAAAGGGGCTCTATTTTTGGTTCTGCGCCCCTAAACCTTTTGTAAAGTGTCATCGGATTTTCCGTGCCTCCCCGTGAAAGCACATGATCTTTGAATTTTTGTGCTATGGTTGGATTGAATATGCCATTTTCCTTAAAATAGGCAAACGCATCTGCGTCCAGCACCTCTGCCCACTTATAGCTGTAATATCCAGAGGAATACCCGCCTTGAAAAATATGGGAAAAGGCCGTGCTCATACAGGTTTCTGAGGTCTCAGGAAAAAGGGAGGTGCTCTCAAAGGCCTTTACCTCATAAGCTTTTACATCGGTTATTCCCATAGGGTCTGTGCCATGCCAAGCCATGTCCAAAAAACCAAAACTCAATTGACGCAAAGTGGCCATGCCTTCTTGAAATGTGGCAGATTCCTTAATTTTTTGAACCAGTTCCATAGGTATGACCTCACCTGTCTCATAATGGAATGCAAAAAGTTCCAGGGCCTCTTTTTCATAACACCAGTTCTCCATAATCTGACTGGGCAGTTCTACAAAATCCCAGAATACGGATGTGCCGGAAAGACTTGGATACACCGTATTGGCCAGCATTCCATGCAAACCGTGTCCAAACTCATGAAAAAGTGTGGTTACCTCGTTAAAAGTTAGCAAGGAAGGTTTGGTTTCTGTAGGCTTTGTGAAATTACACACATTGGAGATATGTGGTCTGCTATTTTCGCCAGTAATCGTATACTGAGGTTTGTATGAGGTCATCCATGCACCGCCACGTTTGCCGGTCCTAGGGTGGAAATCAGCATAAAATAGGGCAATGAAATTGGAATCATCATCATATACTTCATAAGTTTTAACCTCTTCGTGGTACTTTTCCACGTTGAAAACCTCATTGAATGTGAGTCCAAACAGCTTTTCGGCCACTTTGAAAACTCCAGCGATGACATTTTCCAGCTTAAAGTAGGGCTTAAGTTTTTCGTCATCTAGATTGAACAGTTTTTGCTTCAATTTTTCAGAATAGTAGGCACTGTCCCACTTCTCTAACTTTTCAATACCATCCAATTCTTGGGCAAAGGAGGTCAGTTGTTCAAATTCCCTTTCGGCCGCCGGTTTAGCTTTTTCCAATAGCTCATCTAGGAATCCTGTCACCTTTTCCGGGGTTTCTGCCATGCGTTCTTCCAGCACAAAATTGGCATGTGTGTCATATCCCAACAAGTTGGCTCTTTCATGACGAAGTGCAACGATTTGAAGCACATTTTCTTGGTTGTCCAATTCATTTTGATGAAAACCCTTGCTTCCAAAGGCAAGTGACAGCTTTTTCCGTAGCTCCCGGTTCTCGGCATATTTCATAAAAGGAATATAGCTGGGATAATCCAAGGTAATCAACCAGCCCTCCTTGTCCTTGGACCTAGCCAATTGGACAGCTGCTTCTTTTGCTCCCTCTGGGAGCCCCTTTAGGTCTTCCTCATTGGTCAAAAGCAATTCGAAGGAATTGGTCTCTGCCAGAACGTTTTCCCCAAACTTTAATTTGAGCTTTGAGAGTTCTGCATCAATCTCGCGAAGTCTTTTTTTGTCCTTATCGTTAAGATTTGCCCCATTTCTGCTAAAGCTCTTGTAGCGCTTTTCTAGAAGGGTGCTTTGCTCAGGGTTGAGGGATAGTTGTTCCCGTTGGTTGTAAACGGATTTAATTCTTTGGAACAGGTTTTCGTTTAGGGTGATATCGTTACTGAATTCGGATAGTAGGGGTGAAACCTCCTGGGCGATTTTTTGGATTTCGGGATTGGTTTCCGCAGAATTCAGGTTGAAAAAAATACTTGAGATACGGTCTAATTGCCTGCCCGAAAAATCCAGAGCTTCAAGTGTGTTTTCAAAGGTTGGGGTCTCGGAATTTTCAGCAATGTCGTTTATTTCCTTCTTGGCATTTTCGATTGCTTCAAGAAAAGCAGGTTTAAAATGCTCGTTCTTGATCTGCTCGAACGGTGCCGCATCGAAGGATTTGAGTAGGGGATTGTTCATTTATGTTTATTTTTTTGTTTTGAAGCGAATTAAAACGAATTCCACTAACACATAGGAAAATGAAATCGCTGCTGACAACATGCCAACAGTGACACATGCAAAGTTTTTAGCGGTGTCCTGGGTCATCTTATTCATCGCGGCCAAAGCTTCTTCGTTATATTCATGTAAGTCAACAAAGCCATTGTTGTTTAGGTCAAAGCTTCTAGCATGCTCACTGATATAATACCAGCGAATTTCAACAAAAACAAGAATAATGACGTAGAGCACAAAGCATAATACGGCACCTTTCCAAATATATTTTATGTTGTTGGGTATTCTTTTTTGAATCAAAAAAAGAAAACCAAGGGCAAAGAGGCCCAGCAGAATGCCGATTTCATTGTAGCTTAAGCCAAGCATCAAATGCGTTATTTACTGCTTCCTTTTACTTCTTCCGCTCCTTTTATTACTTTCTCTTTTAAGCCTTTTTTGTAGATTTCTATTTTGTCCATCACACACTTGTCGGAACTGCCTATGATCTGAGCCGCCAAAATACCTGCATTTTTGGCTCCGTCCAATGCAACGGTGGCAACGGGAACTCCTCCAGGCATTTGTAGAATGGAAAGAACGGAATCCCATCCATCAATAGAATTACTACTTTTTACGGGTACCCCTATTACCGGTAGCGGTGATAATGAAGCTACCATGCCAGGCAGATGTGCGGCCCCGCCTGCTCCTGCAATAATTACAGCATAACCGTTTTTATGAGCGTTTTTTCCAAAATCGAATAGTTTTTCGGGGGTACGGTGGGCAGAAACAATGTCGACATCAACATCGATATCAAAGCCTTTTAAGATATCTACCGCGTCCTGCATGATTGGAAGGTCGCTTGTACTTCCCATAATTACGGCTACCTTTTTCATATGATCTAATATTTAAAACTCAAAAAATCTCTTCGTAAGAAAAAAGAAACTAAGTGCTTATTTACTTGTTACCTTAATAGTTTCCTTTACGTGTTGGGCCACTTCCCTGGCTCTTTTAATGTCCTTATCCACAATAGTGACATGTCCCATCTTTCGGAAGGGACGAGTCTGTTTTTTTCCATAGATATGCGGGGTTACTCCATCCATCTTCAGAATCGTTTCCATGTTCTCATAAACCACATCACCAGTATGTCCCTCCGCTCCAACCAGATTCACCATGATACCGGCAACCTTACTATCCGTGTTCCCTAAGGGAAGTCCTAAAATTGCGCGAATATGCTGTTCAAATTGGTTGGTATAGCTTGCTTCAATACTGTAGTGACCACTATTATGTGGTCTTGGTGCAACTTCATTGACCAATATCCCATCATCTTGGGTCTGGAAAAGTTCCACAGCCAATAATCCAACCTGTTCCATCTTGTCCGAAACTTTTAGCGCCACTTCGGTAGCTTTGTTGGCAACGGCTTCTGAAATCCGGGCTGGACAAATAACATATTCTACCTGGTTAGCTTCTGGGTGAAATTCCATTTCCACTACCGGATAGGTGCAAACCTCACCTGATGTGTTTCGAGCCACAATTACGGCAAGCTCATGCTTAAAATCCACCATTTCCTCTGCGATGCATTCCACGTTGGGCAATCCGTTTAGGTCTTCTTTGGTTCTTACCACTTTAACCCCTTGTCCATCATAACCAAACTGTGCACTTTTCCATACAAATGGGAGTTGGAGCCCTCCATTGGCAATACTATCCTCGATTTCACTGGTGTAGGCAAATCGACTAAATGGCGCAGTTGGAATACCGTTGTCCGTGTAAAACAGTTTCTGGGTGGCCTTATTCTGAATGGTGCGAAGTGTTTTGGTGGGCGGTAATACCTTTACCCCTTCGTCTTCCAACTTTTCAAGGGCATCCACATTGACATTTTCAATTTCTATCGTGAGCACATCCACATCTTTGCCAAAAGTATATACGGCGTCAAAATCCATCAAACTACCTAAGACGAACTCATTACACGCAATTTTACAAGGTGCTTCTGGCGAGGCATCCATTACTTTGGTTTGAATGTCCCATTTTCGGGTTTCGTACAACAACATTTTGCCCAGTTGTCCCCCTCCTAAAATACCTAGTTTAAATGGGGAAGAGAAATAATGCATGAATCAAAAATTGGAATGAGGTCAAAAATACGGGAATTCCTTCAAGCAATAAAAGCACGCAGGGGTAAACCACCCCAAAAATGTTATCTTTGCCAACCTGATAAAATTGATGACCAATTGATTAAGCTTCATGACAAGGTGTTTAAGCCTTATCTAGGGGAAGAGCAAATTCTGGCGGCTGTTAAAAAGATGGCTGTTCAAATTGCTGCCGACTACAAAGATGAGGTGCCCATATTTGTGGGAGTGCTCAATGGTGCCTTTATGTTTGTGTCGGATTTTTTGAAGGCATATCCACATCCTTGTCAGGTGTCTTTTGTGCGACTTAGTTCGTACCAAGGTCTGACATCAACAGGAATTGTGGAAAGCTTGTTGGATGTTCCGGAGAATATTGAAGGCAGGAGTGTAATAATTCTGGAGGATGTAATTGATACTGGAAGGACCCTTAAACAGTTGGTTCACTTGTTTTCTGGAACCAATGTAAAAGAATTCAAGATTGCATCACTTTTCTATAAATCGGAAGTGTACAACGGCGAATACAGTATTGATTATGTGGGTCTGGAAATCCCTGATGATTTTATCGTGGGGTATGGTCTGGATTATAACGAATTGGGAAGAAACTTAAGAGGAGTATATCAACTAAACCAAGCAAGTATGATTAACCTAGTGCTTTTTGGAAAGCCAGGAGCAGGAAAAGGAACCCAAGCAGGGGTTTTAAAGGACAAATACAATTTAAAACATATTTCAACGGGAGATGTTTTTCGGTACAATATCAAGAATGGGACAGCATTGGGCATCTTGGCCAAATCGTACATAGATCGTGGAGATTTGGTTCCCGATGAGGTGACCATAAACATGCTGAAAGATGAAGTGGAAAAGAACCCGGAAGCTGCAGGGTTTATTTTCGATGGATTTCCTAGAACTGCCGCTCAAGCCGAAGCTTTGGATAACTTCCTTGAGTCCAGAAACATGCATGTCAATGCCACTATTGCCTTAGAAGCTGATGACGACGTTCTGGTAGCTCGGCTCCTCGAACGTGGCAAGGAAAGTGGCCGTTCCGATGATCAGGATGAGGGTAAGATTCGAAACCGATTTGATGAGTACAATGAAAAAACGGCCCCACTAAAAGCCTACTACGAAAAGCAGGGCAAGTTTCATTCCGTCAATGGTATCGGTGAAATTACGGATATTACCAGTAGACTGGCCGAAGTGATTGATGCCTTGGGCTAGATAAGACTTTTCAAATTATTTCAATTGATGGGGGGCTGCCCAAAACTACACTATGACCGAGGGTAACTTTGTTGATTATGTAAAAGTGCATATTTCCTCTGGAAATGGAGGAAAAGGCTCTGTGCATCTCCACCGCGAAAAATATATCACCAAAGGAGGACCTGATGGGGGTGACGGAGGCCGAGGAGGCCATGTTATTGTAAAAGGCAATAAAAACCTTTGGACTCTCATAAATTTTAAGTTCCAAAAACACTTTAAGGCCGGCCATGGGGAGCATGGCAGTAAGAATAGAAGCTCTGGAGCCGATGGTTCTGACGTTTTTATGGAAGTACCCTTGGGAACTGTGGTAAGGGATACAGCTACCAATACCATACTTTTTGAAATTACCGAAGATCAAGAAGAACGTATAGTCCTTGAAGGCGGCAAAGGTGGAAGGGGGAACTGGCATTTTAAAAGCCCTACGAATCAAACCCCGCGCTATGCGCAACCGGGTATTCCGGGTCAGGAATCTCAAGTGACCCTAGAGCTTAAGGTGTTGGCGGATGTAGGTTTGGTCGGATTTCCCAACGCGGGCAAGTCCACCCTACTTTCTGTGATGACATCGGCAAAACCCAAAATTGCCGACTATGAGTTTACCACGCTTAAACCCAATCTGGGTATCGTCAAGTATCGGGATTTTAGAAGTTTTGTAATGGCCGATATTCCGGGGATTATTGAAGGTGCCGCAGAAGGAAAGGGATTGGGACATTATTTTCTAAGACATATTGAGCGCAATGCTACCCTACTTTTCCTTATTCCGGCTGACAGTAAGGATATCTCTCGGGAGTATGAAATTTTGTTGGATGAGTTGAGACGCTATAATCCCGAGTTGCTGGATAAGGAACGATTGGTGGCAATTTCCAAGAGTGATATGCTGGATGAGGAACTCATGGATGAAATGAGGGTGGAACTGGATAAGGATTTAAAAGACATACCTTACTTATTTATATCATCCGTTGCCCAACAGGGCATCCAAGAGTTAAAAGATAGGCTCTGGACGCTGTTGAACGAATAAGAGCACTTTTTGTGCTTCCAAGACAAATATTGATTAATTTTAAAGGTATTCCGTGCAGCTATGAAATACCTATACCCCATGTTTGTTCTGTGTTTGCTGGTTTCTTGCGCAGGAGTCCGTGTAAATTATGATTACGACAAGACTACCGATTTTTCCAATTATACCAGCTACAACTACTTTTCCGATATCGAATCGGGCCTAAGTCAATTGGATGAGAAACGCTTGGTAAGGATATTGGATTCCACTTTACAATCCAAGGGCTATCTGTTGGCCGAAGAACCCGATTTCTATATTAATATTCTTAGCAGCCAGTTTAGGAATACACCCAACAACTCCGTAGGTGTGGGAATTGGCGGAACAGGAAGGAATGTAGGTGGAGGTGTTTCCGTTGGATTGCCGTTGGGAAATTCTGGTATCCAACGGGAAATCCAGTTTGACTTTGTAGACGCCCAAAAAGATGCATTGTTCTGGCAAGCCAATAGCGAGAGTGGTTATCGGGAAAATGCATCACCAAGTGTAAGGGAAGATCGACTTAGGGCCGTGATTAAAAAAGTATTTTCCAAATTTCCGCCTGATAAAAAGTAACAAGCTCATCGCATTGGTGGATGGCGAAACATTCCCTTGGCATTCAACTTTTTCCAAAAAAATGTAACAAATGGTTCTGGATTAAGTCTTATCTAGAAGATTAACTTCAATTTTCTTACGAACACTAATAATTCTAAAACAGTCATGAAAACTAGATTTAACTTCAAAGGGGTCTATTTGGTCGCCCTTTTCCTGCTTGCGGGATCATTCCTATCCGCTCAGGAAAAACCTGGAGATACCACCCTGGTAAGCTCCAACGATGAATTGATTGCATTGGCAAAATTGGATGAAGGAGATTATCGATACACGGTAGAGGATTACTTTGCCAATCCCAAGGCCTTTACATTTCGATTTTCCCCAGACGGAAAATACCTTTCCTATAGGGAGAGTGATGAAAATGGAAAACAGCACATTTACGTAAAAAACATCGCCACGAGAGATGTAAAAAGAGCTATCGAAGAAAAAGATGAACTGGTACGCGGTTATGGATGGTTAAACGAGAACCAACTTTATTTTTCCATGGACAAAGGAGGGGATGAGAATTACCATATTTATGTGGTTGATTTGGATGGCAGTAACCTCAAGGACCTTACGCCACATGATGGCGTACGTGCACAGATGTCTGAATTGCTAAGGGAGGACAAGGAACATATTATCGTTTCCATGAACAAAAACAACCCACAAGTATTTGAGCCCTATAAAATCAACTTGAAAACTGGTGAGTCTACACAACTTTACACCAATGATGACCCCAATAACCCAATTTTTGGATATAATTTTGATAAAGATGGTAACCTAAAGGCATTTACCAGAATTAGGGATGGGGTGGAGCAAGATTTGTTCTATGAAGATGGTAATGGAGGTTACCAGATTCTTAAAAGCCTTAATTGGAAGGACAATTTTGCAATTCAAAGTTTCAACTATGCCACTGAAAACCCTCACGATGCCTATGTGCTTACCAATCTAGAAAGCGACAAGGCCCAAATTGTGCTTTACGACCTGAAACAGGACAAAACTATAAAACAGGTTTACGCCAATGACCAATATGATGTTCAGGGCATGGGACTTTCAAGAAAACGCAATTACGAATTGGACTACTTTTCCTTTGAAGGCGAAAAGAGCGAGATGGTTCCCATGAGTGCTGATTATAAGAAGTTGGATGCTAAGATAAAAGAGGAGCTTCCCGGAAAACAGTATCGGGTCTTGGATAGCTCTGAAGATGAGAACCTAAAGATGGTGTATGTGGACAGTGATAAACTCTATGGCATCTATTATGCCTATGATGCGGCAAAAAATGAACTAACGGAGTTGTACAACACCATGCCACAGCTCAAAGAGGAGGACATGTCCGAAATGCGACCAATAACTTTCAAAAGCCGTGATGGCATCACCCTTCATGGCTACATAACCTTGCCCAAAGCAGCACTGGCGGGCGAAAAGGTGCCGGTCATTGTGAATCCACATGGCGGTCCTCAAGGTATCCGTGATTCTTGGGGTTTTAACCCTGAGTCACAGCTGTTCGCCAGTCGAGGATACGCCACCCTACAGGTTAATTTTAGGATTTCTGGGGGATATGGAAGGGAATTCCTTGAATCTGGATTCAAACAGATTGGTAGAAAGGCAATGGACGATGTAGAGGATGGGCTTCAATATGTTATAGACCAGGGTTGGGTAGACGGTGATAAGGCCGCAATTTATGGTGGTAGTCATGGAGGTTATGCGGTTTTGCGCGGATTAACCAAGACTCCAGACCTCTACACCTGTGGGGTTGACTATGTTGGAGTATCCAATCTTTTCACTTTTATGAAAACAATTCCCCCATATTGGAAACCCTATTTGAAAATCATTAAGGAGATTTGGTATGATGAGGATGTTGCCGAAGAAAAGGCAATCATGGAAGAAGTTTCTCCGGTGTATCAGATTGACAAAATCAAAAAACCCTTGTTTGTAGTTCAAGGAGCCAATGATCCAAGAGTAAATATTGACGAGTCGGATCAGATTGTAGGTGCCTTGCGTAAGAAAGGTTTCGATGTTCCCTATATGGTGAAGTATGATGAAGGTCATGGGTTTGGTAAGGAGGAAAACCGTTTGGAGCTCTATAAATCAATGATGGGCTTTTACGCCAAACACTTGGGCAAAGAAGAAATACCGCAACCGTTGAAGGACTAAATCCTCTCAAAAACGTAAAGAAAAGGGCCTGTTTAGGGCCCTTTTTTTTTGTTTGGAGAATCTTTGGAAGGTGGTTTTGCCGTTTATGCGCTGAATTTTACCACTGGCCATAATATGGTTTCAAAACGGACTGTATCAGCTTACTTTTACCTTGAATTTAAACCGGAAACCATGATTGCGATAGCAAAATTATTGATATCCATAATTGTTGATATCCTTGTGTAGCGGTAGTAACAGTTAAAAGTTTCAAAATGAAAAATCTTAGTAAAGTTCAAAAAACAATATTTGTTTTGGGAGTATTGGCCACAGTAGCGGGCCTTTATGGCAAATTCAATGCATGGGAACATAACGATTACTTCCCCATTTTTTATGTTGGACTGTCCTTCCTGTGGATTCCATTCCTGAAATCTGGACGGACATGCTCACTTTCTTATAAGAAAGAAGCTTAACCAGACCTTTCTGGCAAAAGGCTATATTTGACAACTTCAGGTTAGTTATGGAGCTAAACGACAAAAGAAGAAACTACACCTTTTGGATCCTTCAATTTTTAGGATGGGGATTCATTAACATGATGTCCCTTTTTGTGATGAAAAAGATCAGCATCGAATTGGTGGTTTATTCTACCGTTGTGGGACTCTTTATAGGTATTTTTTCCACTTCCCTGGAGCGATGGTATCTAAAGAAGAACATTAAGTTTGAAGGGTTTGGTACTGGAGATTTCTTGAAGGTACTGGTGGCCTTTCTTTCCGCCGCCGCACTCTTTGGAGTATTAAATTATGCTGCTGGTTATACTTATGTGAAATATGGTCCAGAACTGACTGAGGCCGAAACCCATCTATTCAATTCCTATGATAGCTTTTGGATTCAGGTCATGAATTCCCTCTTTATTGTTGGGGCTTGGACAGTGACTTATTTGGTAATTAAACTACTCCTGAAGCTGAACAAAGATAGGATTGAGAGATTGGAGTTGAACACACACTTGAAACAGGCCCAACTCAATACCCTAAAAGGGCAGATCAATCCACATTTTATGTTCAACAGTCTCAATAATATAAGGGGTCTGATGTTGGAGGATGTGGAAAAATCGAGGGAGATGTTGACCAAGCTTTCCGAAATACTTCGATATTCTTTGACCAAGAACAATATAAATTCCATTTCAGTGGCGGAGGAGTTGGAAATGGTACATAACTACATTGACCTTTCAAAGATTCAATTTGAGGGTAGATTGGAATTTGTGAAACATGTGGATGAGGACACACTTTCTTTGGAAATTCCTCCCATGATCATTCAACTGCTCATAGAGAATGCCGTAAAGCATGGGATTTCGAACCTTAAGGAAGGAGGTAGGATCGAGCTTAACCTTAAAAGGGAGGATAGCTTACTGCAGATTGAGGTGCGCAACACTGGACGACTACAGATTGGAAAGAATACCACCCAATTGGGGCTTAAGAACATTAGGCAAAGGTTAAAATTGCTATACGCTGAAAAAGCTTCGTTCAATTTACAAGAGATAATGGGAGAGGTAGTGGCAAACATTAAAATACCGCTTGCATGAAGATAAGGGCGGTTATTGTTGAAGATTCCAGGTTGGCCAGAAATGAGCTCAAAGAGCTCGTGAAGAAGTATGATGACATTGAACTTGTTGGAGAGGCAGAAAACGTTGATATGGGCTTTGAACTGATTCAGGAGCAACGTCCCGATTTACTGTTTTTGGATATCAATATGCCCGAGAAGGATGGTTTCCAACTACTGGAAATGTTGGATGAAGTACCCATTACAGTATTCACCACTGCCTTTGATGAGTATGCCATTAAATCCTTTGAGTATAATGCGTTGGACTACCTACTGAAGCCTGTTAGCGAGAAACGCTTTGGCATGGCATTTGAAAAAGTAAAAGCCATTTTAGATGCAAGGGCAAAGGAGGAAAAGTCGACCGTCAAAAAATTATCGGAAAGCAGCCAGATTTTCATTAAGGACGGGGAAGCCTGTTGGTTGATAAAAATTGGGGATATATCCCATTTTGAGATTGTTGGAAATTATACTAGGGTCTTTTTTGATGAGAAAAGACCACTACTGTACAAATCGTTGAACCAAATTGAGGAGAAATTACCGGGGCAAGTTTTTTTTCGTGCCAACCGGCAGCAGATAGTGAATACCAATTTTATTGAAAATGTAGTGCCATGGTTTAATGGGAAAATTAAGCTACAAATGAAAAATGGTGATGAGGTAGAGGTGTCAAGACGTCAATCCTACATTTTCAAGGACCGAATGAGTTTATAATCAAAAAGCGAAGTCATAAGAAAAACGGCCCTTCACAATTGTGAAGGGCCGTTTGTTTGTTTTCACTTCTAAATCTTTAAGCTCTTAAAATATCCTTATATCGGTCTTTATACCCTAAAAGAACCACAATATTTAGAACTAGCAATATCAAAGCCCCTTGGATATCACTGGGAGCCAAGGTTGCATGAAATAAAACGGCATTCACCGAAATACTCATAAGAATCAAGGCCATCAACGACCCGTATTTGTTCAGGATAAATGCAATCCCTGCTAAAATTTCGATAATCCCAACAATTTTTAGAACATGGGTGGGGCCTACGCCAACAAAGTAGTTGACAGCGGCTTCTGGCATTTCCCCAAACTCAAGAAATCCAAAGAACTTATTCAATCCGAAAAACAGAACAAACAGTCCTAACAGGATACGGGCAACCAGAAAAACTTTTGAATTCATAAAGCTATTTTTATTGGTTAAGCAATAAAAATAGCTAAAAATTACGAATATGTTAAAATATATAGCTTAAATCTGTTGTATTGCAAACATGTGATTAAAACGACTTGAGCAAACCTCCATCAATGGGAATGTTTGTGCCCGTTATATATGCTGCTTGATCAGAGGCAAGAAAAGTAACCAAATAACCATATTCAGCTGGGTCCCCAATACGATTTAAGGGCACCCGGGATTCCATGTCGGATCTAACCTCTGAAACCGGAATCCCAAGTTTTTCCGATTTTTTGGCATTGAGTTGGGCAATTCTGTCAGTATCAAAATAACCAGTGAGAACATTGTTTACCGTTATCTTCTCCTTGCCCACATCAAAGGCCAGACTTTTTGCCCAGGTGACGACCGCCGCCCTAATGGAATTGGAAAGGGCCAAGTAATTCAAAGGCTCCTTTACCGAGACAGAGGCCACATTGATTATACGGCCCCATTGTTTTTGTTGCATTCCCTTTAACGCCAATTCTGTGGTAAATACTACTGACTTAAACAGTAAGTCAAAAGCTTCTTGATAATCACTTACAGACTTTTCCAAGGGTCCACCAGCTTTGGGACCTTGGGTGTTGTTGATCAGGATATCAACTGTATTGGTATCAAAAAAGCCTGCAATGGTGCTCTTAAAGGCCTCAAAATTGGAAAAATCCACAGCCAAGTACTGGTGTTGTTGCCCTTGACTGGTATCCAATTCCTTTATTATTTGTTGCATTTGGGAGACGTTCCGTGCCATTAAAACAACACTGGCCCCGCTGTTGGCCAATTGTCTGGCAATGGCTTCTCCAATTCCTTTGCTACTTCCCCCAATTAAGGCTCTTTTTCCAGATAAAGATATATTCATGCTTATTTGTATTCTTCCCTTACGGGGCTAAAGACATCCATTAATTTACAGGCTGTAATCGCCTTGCCCCCATGGGAGATTTGCGATGGGATGACGATTACGTCCCCAGATGTGCAAATTGAGGTCTTACCATCCACGGTAAATTCGAATTCTCCCTCAAGCACGTGCATGATCTGCTCGTGAACATGTTGATGTTTAGGTACTTCAGCTCCGGGCTCAACCTCCCAAAATGCCCAGCTCATAGCACTTCCATGAACCATTTTTCCATGGTATCCGGGCATAATCTCCTTGGACGGGATGTCTGATAGATTCATCGGTTTAATTTTTAGCCAAGATAGAAATAATAAGATCAAATGTTGTTTGCAATACCTTAGCCTTTGGCTATTTTTGAGGGATAATCTGAACCCATGACCATTCACTTTATAGCCATTGGAGGCAGCGCCATGCATAATTTGGCCCTAGCCTTGGCACACAAAGGATACAGCATAACCGGTAGTGATGATGTAATTTTTGAACCTTCCAAAAGTCGACTCGAGGCCAAAGGACTACTACCATCTGAGTTCGGCTGGTTTCCCGAGAAAATCCATAACGAATTGGATGCGGTGGTATTGGGCATGCATGCTAAGGCCGACAATCCAGAATTGCTGAAAGCACAGGAAATTGGAGTCAAAATCTATTCTTATCCTGAATTTCTCTACGAGCAGAGCAAACACAAAACACGTGTTGTTATTGGCGGAAGCCACGGAAAAACAACAATTACTTCCATGATTTTACATGTGTTGAATTATCATGACATTGCCGTGGATTATATGGTAGGGGCTCAGTTGGATGGGTTTGATAGGATGGTACACCTCACGGAACATAATGATTTTATCGTGTTGGAGGGTGATGAGTACCTCTCTTCTCCTATAGACCGAAGGCCCAAATTTCATTTGTACCAACCAAACATTGCCTTACTGAGCGGGATTGCTTGGGACCATATCAATGTATTCCCAACGTTTGAAAATTACGAGGAACAGTTCCAGATTTTTGTAGATGGCATTGTAACCGGGGGAAGCATCACTTATAATGAAGAGGATGAGGCGGTGAAGAGGGTAGTGGAGGCCACGGAAAATACCATCAGGAAATTCGCATACCGCACACCGGACTACCATGTTAAGGATGGAACAACACTTCTTGATACTCCGGAAGGCGAAATGCCCATCGAAATATTTGGAAAACACAATTTGAACAATCTTGCCGGTGCCAAATGGATTCTTCAGCAAATGGGTGTTGATGAGGAAGACTTTTACGAGGCGATATCTTCTTTTAAGGGAGCCTCAAAGCGCATGGAGAAAATAGCCGAAGGCCCTGACAAAGTAGCTTTCAAAGATTTTGCGCATTCGCCAAGTAAGGTTAAGGCCACAACTGAGGCGGTTAAGGAACAATTTCCCAAGCGGAAACTTATTGCCTGTTTGGAACTGCACACCTATAGCAGTCTCAATGCTGAGTTTCTGGGCGAATATAAAGGTGCCTTGGATGCCGCGGATGAGGCTGTGGTTTTCTTTTCGCCAAAGGCGGTTAAGATCAAGCAATTGAAAGAGGTCACTACTGACCAAATCTATAAGGCTTTGAATCGCAAGGATGTGACTATCTATACTGAGCCTGAAGAATTCAAAAATTACCTTTTTAAGCGTAATTTTGATGATTGCGCACTTTTGCTCATGAGTTCCGGTAATTATGGCGGTTTGGATTTTGATCAGGTAAAACAACTTTTCAAGTAGACACGAGGTAATTTTGTCAGTATTGGGGTTCTCGGAACAGTTGTTGACCTGTAAACCGCATGAAATCTTCAGTACATAGCTCTTTTAGAACTATAAAAAAGAGAATAAGGCGCATACTTTCCGTGTTCCTATCTGCTTATATGCTGGGAATATCCAACGTGGTTTTGGAGGAGGATCGGATGATCAATGATACTGGAGTGAAGACTGAGCAGCGGGAAGTCCAAGATGAAGATGATGCACACTAATATGCTATGCCCCGAACTGGCGAAAATGATGGTCTAGATGTTTGTATTGCATCTGTCCCCATTGGTCATAGGTGAATTTGCCGAAAGCAGGATGCGGTTCCCAAACCTTTTGCTCCTTTTTGGAGTGAAATTCATTAACCAACCCTTCCAACGTCCTTTTTTCAGAGGCAAACTCCTTTTCATCTGTTACTTTAAAACCCTTTGCAGTGGGTAGGTTGGGTTTCCACGGTTTATCGTCATACATGCTCTTTTTAAAACTTTTGAACAGAAGCTTCATTATGGGGTTTGGCTTTGCCATGTTATGTTTGCCCAAGGCCAAGAGCAGGGGGAATTGGCAATGGTGCAGCATTTGCCCTATTTCCATCTTTCCCCATTCCCGTTTCGAACTTTCCGAGAGTTGACCTAATCTTTGCAAAATTTCGGAATGGGTTTGCGAATCAAAAAGGGATTTCATTACTTCGGTTTTGTTCTAAATTTACAAACTTATTCCCCTATCTTTAAGTTATGCAAGAAAAAACCGCTTCCTTTTCCATTAAGCATTGGGCCGATGATGACAAACCCAGAGAAAAGTTGGTGAGCAAGGGCAGAACCGTTCTTTCCGACGCCGAACTTATTGCCATTCTTATTGGTTCTGGAAACAGAAAAGAGAGCGCCGTGGGCCTGTCCAAGCGTATTTTGGCAACTGTGAACCACAATTTAAACGAGCTTGGTAAGCTATCGGTAAATCAACTTAAACAATTCGATGGCATTGGAGATGCCAAGGCCATTACCATAGCTGCAGCGCTGGAGGTGGGTAGGAGAAGACGAGGTGAGAATCGGTATGCCATAAGCAAAATTAGCAGTAGTAAGGATGCCTTTGAAATTTTATATCCGGTTCTTGGAGAGTTGGAGCATGAGGAATTTTGGATCGTGTACCTCAACAATTCGAACAAGGTCATTCATAAATCTTTGATGAGTAAGGGAGGTATTACCGGTACCTTGGTTGATGTGAGACTGGTATTGAAGCAAGCTTTGGAACTGGGTGCGGTGGGGATAATCCTTGCGCACAACCATCCCTCGGGAGGGTTGCGGCCCAGCGGAGCGGATAAGCATATCACCCAAAAACTGCAGAAGGCCGCCGAAGCTCTGGATATAAAGGTCCTAGACCATCTTATTTTAACAGACCATACCTATCTAAGTTTTGCAGATGAGGGCATTTTATAAGAAAGGACAAGGATGCTACTGATATATACCCACAAAATTACCAACCGACTTACCTATACGACCAGACAGCTTTTTGAACGTATATTGGGAATAGATATCAGTTTTACCACCAAGGTTGAGGATTTCATTAAACATACAGGTCCCAAGTTGACCTACTCGAAACAACCCTTACAAAATGAATTTTTTATCCGAAGTAACGACTTGCTTTTTGAACAAGGTATCAATGATTTTGATATTAGAGTGGAGGATTGGGAAGGAATTCCATGTTTTTTTCCGACAGGAGAAAAAAGCTCAATTCCGTACGATGTTTTTTCGGCAAGCTTCTTTCTTTTAAGTCGCTATGAAGAGTATTTGCCTCATGTTAAGGATAGTGTGGGCCGTTTTCCCGCCAAGGAGAGTATAGCCTATTTAAATAAATTTTTGGAACTCCCTGTGGTGGATTTATGGGCCTATAAATTGTTGTTGACCTTGAAGGAACGGTTTCCTGACATCAAGAATTCGAGTCGAGACTATTCCTGTACCCCAATCATTAACGTTACTACATCGCATGCGCATGCGCATAGGGGTTTTATTAGAAGTCTGGGTGGATTTCTTATGGATTTAGGGGGTTTTAGGTTAAGAAATATTGGTAGGCGGATTGCAGTACTTTTGGGAATTAAGAAGGATCCTTATGACAACTTTGACGCTTTGGTGGATATCCATAAAAAATTTCCGGTGAAGAGCATGTTTTTTTTCCAGTTTGCCAAATATTCCGCTCATGATAAAAACATATCGCCAAACAACAATAAATTCCGATATCTAATAAAGTCGGTAGCAGATTATAGCGTTGTTTCCTTGAGTACTTCTTTTTTGTCATCAACGGATAAATATGTGCTCAAAGAAGAAAAACAACAACTGGCCAATCTTATAAATAGGCCCATTAACTATGCTAGACTACGGTACAATCGGGTTAATGTTCCAATGACTTATCGAACTTTGATTGAAACCGAATTCACAGATGATTTTTCCATGGGATATACCCATGAAATTGGTTTTAGGGCAGGAACCTGCACACCCTTCCATTTCTATGATATCAACACGGAGGTAAAACAACCCTTAAAGGTGCATCCATTTGCCGTTCACGATTACGCACTGCTTAAGTACCAAAAAAAAGAAGAGATTTTCAACAAAATAGATGTGATCTATAGACAAGTTAAAGAGGTTCATGGTGATTTTGTTTTGGTTTTTTCCAACGAATTGCTTGGAGGTGACCACAAGATTGACTGGATGGACCTTTACCAAGCTTCATTAAGGAGGTATTATGTTTAGAGACCGGATTACGGACATTTTCTTTGATTTGGACCATACCTTGTGGGATTTTGAAAAAAACTCTGCCCTGACATTCAAAAAAATCCTGACTGAAAACAAGGTCAATGTTGATCTCGAGGATTTTCTTCAGACTTACGTTCCCATTAATTTAGAATTTTGGAAACTGTACAGAGAAGATCGAATTAGTAAATCAGATCTCCGCTATCAAAGACTGAAAAAAACCTTTGATTCCATTGGGGCAAAGGTTTCTGATGACCTAATTGACCTTTTGGCAGTTGAATATATAGCCAATCTCTCTTCCTTTACCCACCTATTTCCCAATACCACTGATGTTTTGAACTATTTGTCCCCAAAATATAGGCTGCACATTATCACAAATGGATTTCAGGAAATACAAGATAAAAAATTGAAGGGAGCCAATATCTTCAATTACTTTGATGTAATTATCAATTCTGAAATGGCGGGGGTAAAAAAACCACATCCCCAAATTTTTAAACTTGCCCTAGAAACAGCCAAGGTTGCCCCAAAAAATTCCTTGATGATCGGTGATAACCTAGAAGCTGACATTTTGGGTGCAAAAGCGGTTGGATTCCAAACACTTCATTTTAACGCACATAGTGAACCTCCACATGAGATTTGTAAAATGATTAACTCTTTGGTTGAAATAAAAAACATTTTATAGAGTTATAGTAGGGTACAGCTTAGCCCCATTGTTTTAGTATAAAATTGCTTTAGAACCTATGAAAGGACTGCTTTTTCGCTGTATAATGGCGTTCACACTTGTATTGACTACTTTTTCCTGCTCGGAAGAACAGGATTTTAACCAATTTGATGACCTAAGTATTATCCCTACGGTTGCCTCTAGCATTTTATTGGTTGAATCTGATGAAGAGTTCATCAACACCGTGTCCACTTTTGGGGCATTTTATTCTCAAACTTTCAACTTTGACCCTTTTAACGAACAGTTTGTTGCAGAACGTCTGTTGGAAGGCGTAATACAATATGAAATTGAGAACACCACAAGTAAAGAGCTCAATTTTAGTGTTGAGTTTTTAAGTGAACAAGGAGATGCACTGGCAATCGATACTTTTAACATAGAACCTGACCCTGCACCTCTTGTAACCTTGGATGTTGTCTACGGGCCGGGTGGAAGAAATATAGATATATTAAGAAATACCAGTGCTCTAAGGGTAACGGCCCAAAACCTCGGTGATGATACCAGTACTTCGACCTCACCAGACCCAAAAGTAACATTAAGGTCCTCTGGCGACTTCCTATTCCGTTTAAAATGAGATTGAAGTCCGTATTATTTCTGGCCGTGGTCTATGGCACGGTTTCATTATCTGCGCAAAACAAGCAATTGTTATACGACTTTTATGAAATACCTCAATCTCTAATGGTCAATCCTGGAGTTAAAGCTTCAGAGAAATGGCATGTTGGCGTACCTGGAATTTCGGGATTGTATTTTCAGGCTGGTACTAGCGGGGTTACGGTAAATGATTTATTTGCCAATGATGGAGTGGATTTCACAACAAAAGTCAGGGAACGGGTTGTTGACGGAATGAGCAAACGCGATGACTTTAGCGTAACAAATCAGGTAGAAGCCTTTACTATTGGATTTAGGAGCAGAAATAGACCGGATGAATACTATTCAATGGGCATGTACGTTGAAACCGATGTTATTGTGTATTGGCCCAAAGATTTGGCAATTCTTGCATTTGAGGGAAACGGAGGAGCAAATATTGGAAGAAGTTTTGACTTAGGAGATTTAAGTCTTCGGGGAGAGATGGTTAATGTTTTTCATTTTGGAATCAACAGAAAAATAAACAATGCCCTAAGAGTAGGGGCCAGGGCCAAAGTTTACTCCAGCATTTTTCAATTTCAATCCAAAGCAAATAGAGGTGCATTCTCAACTACACAAGGACAGGACAACATTTATAGAACTTCAATAACGGCTGATTTGCAGTTACAAACTTCAGGAGTTGAAGGGTTTTTAGACGTTTTGGACGAGGACTCTACCGGAACAGCTGGTGATTTGGTTAATTTATTTAGTAAGAGAGCGCTTTTTGGAGGGAATCTTGGACTGGGTTTCGATGCTGGCTTTACTTACCAACTCAATCCACAGACAACGATTACGGGAAGTGTTTTGGACATTGGTTTCGTTTACAATTCTAAGGATATAATGAATTACACCCTTAAAGGCAGCGTGTCCAACGAAGGACTAACGGTAATTCTACCAGAAGATATTACAAATTTGAACAATGACCTCTGGCAGGATTTGGTAGATGAGATTGAAGCGGCCGTACCATTTGAAGAAAACGAATCAGGATATATTTCGTTTAGACCGGTCAAGGCCTATGGTTCGGTTCGTTATGACTTTGGACAGGCGGAGTCCACCTATAGCAGGGATTGCGGATGTGCGATAGCAGTTCAAGAAAACAGAAATAGCGATTTGTACAGAAACAGTATCGGCGGGCAGCTTTTTATGATGAAAAGACCAAGGGGAGTTCAGGCAGCACTCACAGGATTTTATCAAAGGAGATTTGGCAGAACTTTGGCGGTAAAGACAACCTACACTGTGGATAAATATTCATTGACGAATATTGGCCTAGGTTTAAATCTACAAGCAGGGCCTATCAACTTTTACATTATGGGAGATAACCTGTTGGCCTACAGAAACGTAGCTGATAGCCATTACGCTTCTTTACAATTTGGATTTAATATTATATCTTGGAACGATAATTGATTACTTGTTCCATATGAGACCTCAATCGTTATTTTTATTGGTATTTCTATTAGGATTTGGTGTTGTTGCAAATGCGCAATTGAACAACTATAAATATATCATAGTACCCAAAAAGTTCAAGGACTATAATGTTGAAAACAAGCATCAGACCAGTACAAATCTTAAATTTCTTTTGGTGAAAAACGGGTTTAATGTCGTTTATAATGATAGACTTCCAGAAGATTTGGCAGATAATCGGTGCTTAGGTCTTTTAGCAGACCTACAAGATGATTCGAGTATGTTTACTACGAAATTGACGGTAGTGCTTAGGGACTGCAAAGGGGTAGAGATTTTCAGGTCAAGGGAAGGGCGAAGTAAAACGAAGGAATACAAAGTTTCCTACAGGGAGGCACTAATGGAAGCGGGCACATCATTTGAAGGTTTGAATTACGAATATACGCCCAAACAGGAGCGTGCTGAAAAAGAAACTGCTGCCGAAAAGCCCATTGTGGTAAGTTTTAAGAATGATGTTAAAAGCGTGGAAGACACGGTAAAACAGTCAGTGGTTAAACAAGTGGCAACGCCGGAGGAGCAGAGCTTTGAGAGCAAGGAACCCAAAACATCAAGTTTTAAAAAGGCGGTGACAGCCGAGAAGGCTCCTGAAGCAATTGAGCTGCTTTATGCCCAACCCACGGAAACTGGCTATCAATTGGTGGACAGTTCTCCCAAAGTGATTCTTAAATTGATCAAGACCTCTGTGGACAATATTTTTCTAGTGGATGACGAAGTGAAAAACGGAATGGTCTACAAAAAAGGGGAGAAATGGTACTTGGAGTACGCCGAAGGTAGTGGTAAAAAACTTGAAGAACTACATATCAAGTTCTAGTATTCATATTTTCCCTTCCAACGTTTTTTTAGAAAATCGCGCATGGCTTTCTCTCTAGGGTTCTCACCGGGTTCGTAGAAAACGGTCCCAGAGATTTCTTCAGGAAGAAATTCAAAGTCCACAAAATTGTTCTTATGGTCGTGGGCATAATCATAACCTTTTCCATAGCCTAAGTCTTTCATCAACTTTGTGGGGGCGTTCCTAATTGGCAGGGGCACGGGTAGGTCACCGGTTTCCTTTACTTTTTGTTGGGCTTGTTTAATGGCAGCGTAACTGGCGTTACTTTTGGCAGAAGTGGCCAAGTAGGTGGCGCACTGACTGAGAATAATCCTTGCTTCGGGATAGCCAATCGTGTTTACGGCTTGGAACGTTGAATTGGCCATTACCAATGCAGTAGGATTTGCATTTCCGATATCTTCAGAGGCAAGTATCACCATTCTCCTGGCAATAAACTTAACATCTTCACCTCCCTCAATCATGCGTGCTAGCCAATAAACCGCTGCATTTGGGTCACTGCCCCTAACAGATTTGATAAATGCAGAGATGATATCATAGTGCTGTTCTCCTGTCTTATCGTACAAAACGGTGTTTTTCTGCAC
Organism: Flagellimonas flava; assembly: GCF_900129665.1. GTDB lineage: Bacteria > Bacteroidota > Bacteroidia > Flavobacteriales > Flavobacteriaceae > Flagellimonas > Flagellimonas flava. Next base: position 6,560 of record NZ_FQWL01000009.1, on the reverse strand, counting down.
CTTGTTCATTACCAATTCATTGGTAACCGTTATGGATTCGCCAACCTCTGAGTTTACGATAAGTTCAAAAATATTAAGCAACTTTCTCCCGTCACCGCCAGATAATCGCAAAAGCGCCTCGGTTTCCTTTAGAACAATTTTTTTAGATTTTAAGATGGTGTCGGTAGTTATTGCCCTATTTAAGAGAGCCTCCAAATCTTCCTTGCCAAATGGGTTTAAGACATAGACTTGGCATCTTGACAAAAGTGCGGGAATAACCTCAAAACTTGGATTTTCTGTGGTAGCTCCGATAAGGGTGACCCAACCCTTTTCTACGGCACCAAGCAAGGAATCTTGTTGTGATTTACTAAAACGATGGATTTCGTCTATAAACAAAATGGGATTTTTGGCTGTGAACAGTCCTCCACCTTGCTTTGCTTTGTCAATTACTTCCCTAACGTCTTTTACTCCGCTGCTGATAGCGCTTAAGGTATAAAAGGGCCTTTCACTCTCGTGGGCAATGATGTTGGCTAAAGTGGTTTTTCCGGTACCTGGAGGCCCCCAAAAAATCAGAGAGGGAATGATGCCGTTCTTAATCTGATGTGTCAACGAGCCATCCGCCCCCACCAAATGGTTTTGACTGATATAATCTTCTAGGGTTTTGGGGCGTACTCGCTCTGCCAACGGTTCATTCATAGCGATAAAAATAATACATTTTACAGCGTGAAAGATTGGAAGGGACAAGCTGTGTTTTGAAAGTTTTCCAATGATTACCTGACAATTTGTGTAATTTCAAGGTTATGGATGGATAATTGTTATTGGAAAGGCAATGAAGCCAAAAGATAGTTTTCAGTTTTCGGGTAGTGTCCTGCTGGCACCGTTGGCGGCCATACTTGCTATATGGACCGTTTTTTGGGTAGAGGTACAGTTCGGTATCAATTTTAATGACTTTGGAATTTATCCGAGGAAATTGACTGGGTTACGGGGTGTACTTTTTAGTCCGTTTATCCATGGATCCGTTGAACATTTGTACAATAATACCATTCCATTAGCGGTTCTAACTGCCTTTTTGGTGTATTTCTATAGGGAGATCGCCCTTCGCACCTTGGTTCTAGGCGTGCTACTTTCAGGAATATTGACTTGGTTGATTGGTAGGCCCTCCTATCATATTGGGGCCAGTGGACTTATTTATGTACTGGCAAGTTTCATTTTCTTTAAGGGTGTTTTTGCAAAACATTTTAGACTTGTGGCGCTTTCCCTAGTGGTTGTTTTTATTTACGGAAGTATGATATGGTACATTTTTCCCGTTAAGGATGGTATATCTTGGGAAGGCCACTTATCTGGATTTATTACAGGTTTGTTCCTCGCTTTAATTACAAAGGTGAAAGTGCCTGAGGTAAAGAAGTACGAATGGGAAAAAGAAGGTTTTAATGAGGAGGAAGACCCCTTTTTAAGGCATTTTGATGAACATGGAAATTTTATTGAGTCACAACCCGAGGAAAAGACGGTTGCGGATGATTCGATCAAGATCACCTATCATTATAAAAAGAAAAGAGAGAACTGAAGATTATTTACTTCGTTGTCTAACTACTTCATAAAGGAAGACTCCGCATGCCACGGATACATTTAGCGACCCAATTTTGCCCAATAGGGGAAGCTTGGCCTTGTAATCTACCATTTTAAGGACGGATGGGGAAATGCCCCTGTCTTCCGCTCCCATGACCACAGCACAGGGTCCTTTAAAATCGATGGAATAGATATGTTTTTCTGTTTTTTCGGTAGCTCCAACCACGGTTACTCCCGATGATTGAAGGTAGAATATGGCATCTTTTAGATGGTCAACCTTGGCTACGGGAACATTAAAAACCGCACCGGCAGAAGTTTTAACGGTATCGTCAGTAATTGGTGCAGCACCGCTTTTGGGCACTATAATGCCATCGACACCGCAGCATTCAGCAGTTCTTATGATAGCTCCAAAATTTCTAACATCTGAAACTTGGTCCAACAATAGAAAAAAAGGTGAGTTGTTTTTTGCAACAATGTTTTCCACTAAAACTTCAAAATCATGAAATTCAACCGGGGAAATCTGGGCGACAGCACCTTGATGATTGTTTTTGGTCAACCGATTCAGCTTTTCCACAGGTACGTAGGAAGAGCTTATCCCTTGCTTTCGAATCAGACTTTCCAGTTCACGAAACAGGTCTCCGCTAAGGCCTTTTTGTAGAAATATCTTATTGATGGGCTGAGAGGCGTCAATAGCCTCTATAATGGCCCGAATTCCGTATATCTGTTTACTCATTTGGCTGTGGTCATGGGGTTAAATGGAATCATGATGCTAATTTGTGCACCAGGACCGCACCGTCGTTAACTGCTGTTATCAAATACTTTTCTCCTTTCGAATTCTCTATGATTTCAATGCTCTTTACATTGCCGTTAAGGAACAGTCCGGATTCTTGATGGGATAGGGCAGTGTACCCGTCCTTTCCGTTGGAAAGTAGTATTTGTCCCGAAATGGCATCCAAACGGGGGGTTTCAACTTCTGTTTCATAAATATTACCGGCGGCAATGATGTCCTCATAACCATCTTTGTTAATGTCAACCATTACACAATCCAATAATGGGAAGAATTGACTTTCCACGGGCAATATACTCTTTTCGAAACTCCCGTCACCCTTGTTAATCAGCAAAACAGAGTTGAATTCAGTTACGCTACTTTCATAGGAGGAGTTCAATTTATCTCCATAAATATCTACCAAACTGGCATTGGCAAATTCACTATAAGTGCCAAATTTTTCCTTGATAAAAGGCATTTGTTGCGAAGAACACTCGCGTCCTCTAACTGGTACATAGGTGCCATTGTACTTTTTACTGAGTACAATATCATTTGTTCCGTTTTCGTCAAAATCCGTGGCATAGACCTTAAAGGGCTTTTGCGGTGAGGCTTTAAATTTGATGTTAAGTCCAGCGTTGCCAACAACATAGTCTTTCAGGCCATCATTATTGATGTCCGTTTCATGGATGGAGAACCACCAACCTTTTTCCCTAAGCACGGAATCTTTTTCGTCAATATTCTGAAATATTCCCTTCTGGTTAATAAAGACTCCAATGCCCGTCCATTCGCCAACTACGATAAAATCCATCCAACCATCGTTGTTGACATCAGTGATTTGAATATCGTTAACAATTCCGAAGGAATGCAGTTGCGGTGCAATTTTCTGGGTAACATCGATAAGCTCCCCATCTGCGTTTTCATAAATTGTAGAAGATTGTGGATTTGGATACATTTTGGGAACCACCCGATTGCCCACTAGAATATCTTGATCACCGTCTTGGTCGAAATCAATGAAACTTACGGCCTTTCCGTTTTTTGGATAAGATCTGAGGGCATCAATCTCCAATTTGGTATATACGCCACTTCCGTTGTTCAGGTAGATTCTGTCCGTGTGATAGGATGAAAACTCGTCAAACTCATTACCGCCGCTGACAATATAAAGATCTAAATCATTATCTCCGTCGAAATCAAAGAAAGAGGACTCCATATCTTCAAACTGTGCATCATTGGCAAGGGCAGGGGAGTCCAATTTGGTAAATCCTTTATTGGATTGTATATAAAGCTGTCCGGCCTGACCTGATGCCCCTCCTATATGCAAATCCATCAGGCCATCATTATTAATGTCCCCCTTTGAGACAAACGGTCCTAGATTTGACTGTTTGTAGGGCAGCAAAATCTCCTTTTCAAAATCATCAAAAGGATTTTCGTTGTGCACAAAGTCCAATCCCAAGTTTTTTGCATTAACTGGAACAAAAGGATTCTTCGAGGTTCTTTTTGGAGCAATCTGCTTGGCGTCTTTGATATTGAATACAACTGTTGTGTTGCTTGGAACATTGAATTTCCGCTCCATTTTACCCGACTTCCAAAAAACCGTTACCGTATCGATGGTCTGGTGTCCACCGACTCCAAAAAATGCATTGTTCTCTTGGGAAGACCTATAGCCTCGAACACGTTTGATCTCTACAGTTTGCGAGGACCCTTGAACTTTGATGTCCACTCTGGCAAATTCTTCTGAGGAATTGCCGTTGGTGATTACCTTTAAATAGTTTCCTTTTTGTTCCTCTATGGCCATGTTTTGATACAGAAAGGCCTGATCATCCATATTGTTGATGACAAGATCTAAATCTCCGTCATTGTCTAAATCCCCACTTACCGCCCCGTTACTAAAGGAAAAGTCGTCTAACCCCCATGCGGCGGATACATTTTCGTATTTAAGAGCAGATGTTCTTTTGTACATGATGTTGGGCAACTTTTCGGAAGGCATGGAGCTGTATAAACTTTCTTTGACCTCCAACGGCACATTTTGACCATATTTTTGACGGGCTTCGAACACCTTTCGCTGTAGGTCATTATCCAGTGCGTAACGTCTATATCCATTGGTGATATGGATTTCCTTGTGTCCGTCCAAATCAAAATCGTTCATAAGCACGGACCAGCTCCAATCCGTATTGGCTACCCCGGAAAGTTGGGAGATGTTGGTGAATTTTTGATTTCCAAGGTTTTTCTGCAAGGAATTATACATGTATTGGTACTGGAAATCCGCTTTATTGACCAAATAATCAAATCTACCCGTGCTCATGGAGGCCATTAGGGTTTTTGATCGTACATGGTCGTTCGCCGCCATATCCAGAACAAAGATATCCTGAAGGTTGTCGTTGTCCAGATCGGCTATGTCCATTCCCATCCCATAAAAGGAAATCTGATTGGTGGTTTCCTTGATTTGATCTTTAAAAGTGCCATCACCGTTGTTGATGTACATCGCATCTGGTAGGTAGTAATCACTGGCAAGGTACATGTCCATCCATCCATCCTCGTTTATATCAGAAATGGCCAATCCCAAGCCAAAAATGGGCTTTTCTATTCCCACCTCTTTGGTAATATCGGTGAATCTTCCCCCATCATTCCGATAAAAATGGGATGAATTAAAATATGCGCTCCCTGGATTGGCCTTTATATAACGCTCAAGGCGAATGGGGTCAAAACCGTAGAGCTCATTTTCATTCATGACCACACAATCCAAGTCACCGTCCTTGTCAAAATCGAAAAAAGCGGATTGGGTACTAATGCCTACGTCTGCAAGCCCGTAATCCTCGGCACTTTCCAAAAAGGTTTCATTCTTTTGATTGATAAGGAGCAAATTTTTACGTTGTTCCCGGTTTTTAGGTCCTCCTTGGGAAATATAGATGTCCATCCACCCGTCATTGTTCACGTCGGCAAAAGTGACTCCGTTGGACCAATGTTTAAGTGTATTTACTCCGGAAGTTGAAGTGATGTCCTTAAACTTTAGTCCTCCTTCATTAATATAGATTCGATTTGGTACTTGATTGCCACAGAAAACGAGATCTAGCAGGCCGTCATTATTAAGGTCTTCCAGTCCAACCCCGGCGCCATTATAGAAATAATCGTAATCAAAGAGATTCTCTAGTGTTGCAACATTATGTTGTATAGAATTTGAAAAGTCCAAACCAGTTTCAGAAGCATTCAGTTTTTGAAACAATGGTTTGTTTGAGTTGGAGGAAGTAATATCTGGGGTGTTGTCCTTAGTAGAAACCTCACCGCAGCCTATCAGCGTAGCGCAAAATAAGAGCAAAGAACTTTTTCTTAGCATCGAGAAAGCAAAATTAATTCAAAATAAAACATAATAATCTTACTTCAAAGGAAGTGTGATCAATGTAAGCACCTAGGCATAAGTCGTTTTGGGAACGGAAAACTAATTCAATTTGGGAAAATAATAGGGTAGTAAAGCGTTAAAAGTTTGGTGAAAAAAAAGGGCATCCAATTGGATGCCCTTTTCATATGCTGATTTAGTGTATTATTCACAAACCGCGATTCCAACAGGTCCAACAACTGGACCTAGGGCACCACCTGCATCAGCTGCAGCTTGGTTACCATTTGGATCTGCAATGTTATAAGAGTGCTCAGACTCGAACGCTCCAGGAACGTACTCAACGTCCAAGGAAGTTGCTCCTTCAGGAACAGTGAACTTGGCAGAACCGGAAGTTCCATTTCCTAAGGTGTACTCTTGAGCAGAACCACCATCAATGGAAACGGTGATTTTAGCTCCATCCCATCCGTCTCCAAAGCTATCGAAGAAGTTGATGGTGTATTCACCTGGGAATGGTGCATCTGCATTCAACAAAGTACAATCCAATACGATAACTTGAATAAAGTTCTCTGTACCGGGAGCGTTGGTTGTGATGATCCTGCCGTCGGCAGTTTCGATCTCAACACGCAAGTTAAATTCGTCGTTGACACCTAGATCACCGAATGTCAAGGCACCGCCCAACAACTCAGCAAGTGTACGAGTGAACTCTACTCTTCTGTAGGAGTTGGTCACCTCACCATCATCATCAGTTTCCTCAACAAGCTCCAAGCTGGAAATGTCATAGCTGATCAATTCAGCTTCAGCTTCTGAAAGGTCAGGATCGCCATCCTCAATAGTTCTATCAACAAACTCTCTGAAGATTCTCAAGGTGCTCAACAAATCCCCGTCAGTTCCGTCGTCAATTCTCAACTCAATGGACAGGTC
>NZ_FQWL01000012.1 GCF_900129665.1 Flagellimonas flava | reverse complement strand
TCAAAGTCATCGGTAGAGTCCGTATCCAGGTTGGCCGGGACGTCCGTTAGGTCGTTGAAACTACCGGAAAAGTCATCGGTGGAGTCCGTATCCAGGTTAACGGGCACATTGGTCAGGTCCCCAAAGTCACCCGAAAAGTCATCGGTCACATCGGTATCGAGGTTGGGGAACTCGTTGTTGACGGCCGTGGCGACCTGTGCATCGGTGAGCTGTGTATCGTTGTCGATGTCGTCGGCGAATCCGGCGGGCACGTTGTTGAGCGAGGACCACTCCCCGTCAAAGTCATCGGTGGAGTCCGTATCCAGGTTGGCGGGCACATCCGTTAGGTCGTTGAAGCTGCCTGAGAAATCGTCCGTGGAGTCGGTATCCAGGTTGGCCGGGACGTCTGTTAGGTCGTTGAAGCTGCCTGAAAAGTCATCGGCTTCGTTGCTATCGAAACTGCTAAGATCTATAAGAGTGACATCAGGGTCATTGGTTAACGAAATAACTCCCAAATTATACTGTAAATCTTGAATTTCGTTTTGATCATCTGCATCGGTGTCATCAACATTAAGATTTATAGCATTCCCATTTAAAATAGAAATGTTTCCAGGGTTTCCATCCGTACTTAAGGTTTGACTATCTGTGCTAGAGGTGTTGATGACAGTTTGCGTGCCTACCTCATTTGTAAAAGTGTAGGTTCCGTCCAGATTATCGGTCAGGGTTGTTGTAGTTTCTGGAGCGCCATTGAATGTAAGATCATTTCCGGAACCGTCAGAAAGTGTAATGGTGCCATCCCCATTGTCCACAAATGAAAATCCTGTGGCATTTGAAGAGTTACATAGGTTAATCCACTGGTTACCATTGTAATAGTGTACGCAGGAAGTGTCCGTATTGTAGGCCAAAGCACCGTTTAATGGGTTTATGCTCTGCATTTGTGCAGACGTTAAACGGGTCAAGACCAACGCTTTGTCATTGCTTTCCAACTCCATAATGGAGCTGGGGTTTATATCGTTGGGATTATTTCCAACTTTAACCTGAGAAAAGGCAAATATTGAAAATGACAGGGTAAAAAAGAGGAGAACTTTTTTCAATTCCATGACTACTTATTTGATAGCGTGCTAAAAATAAGGTCATACAAAGAGTTCCGCCAGTTATTGTTGTGTAGCTAATGTAGAATGTTGTAAATGAAAAGAGGATACCTCAATTTGCTAACTTATAGCGCCTTAACCTTGCTGATACGAAGTATTATTCCTACAGTATTAACGATCCAAAAAGATAAAGCCTTGGTATTCCAGTTCCAAATCGTTTAAGGTAACGAGATAATAATAAATGCCTTCGGAAAGGCCTATATCTTGGCTTAAATAGAAATTTCCGGTATTGGAAGCGCCATTAAACTCATCAACGTAATCAAGCTGCTCGAAAACCTTTTGTCCAAAACGATTGAAAATAAGAACACTATTGTTCGGTGACTCGGACAGGTTGTCAAAAACCAGGAAATCATTGGTTCCATCTCCATTTGGACTTATAAAGTAATTGCCCAACGTTGGATTATTGACGGCAAAAGTATCGGTAGGCAATGGGATAGTACCAAATGTAATGGCTGAAAAGTCATTGGGTATAAAGGCTTGGGAGGTAATAAACCCGTTGGTGAGATCACCACTTTGTGCTGTGTTTCCAATCACTACCCATTGGTTGGCGGCCTTACTCCAGCCTACAACAATTACTGACTCCAGTGTTGCATTGGGGATGGCTCCAATGGCACTGCGTGAGTTCCAACTGATGGTAACAGTGGCCGGAATTTCGCTCTGAACAATCCAGAATTCGCGATCTGAAACCGTCCCTATATCCCGTACTTTTTCATTGACATTAAAACTTTCTGAAATTGAAGATGGGCTGGAGGGGTTTTCGAAGAAATAGGCACAGATGGCCAAAGGGGTGCTTCCTTCCGAATCCAGCAGCAACGGACGAAGTTGGGTCTGGTCACCTACGGGAAAGGAGAAAAACCCTCGATCGTTGATTGCAGCGAAGCCTGTTACCTTGGAAGCATCGCTGTCTCCATTGAAAAACCCGTTCTGTAAAAAATTTAGGTAAATGGTTTGGTCGTTTGTGGGGGTGAGCACATTCCCATCAACAAAGTTGGTGTTATTCCTGACATTCACAGTGTTTTGCAAAAACACATTGTTTGGAACCATAAACTCCAAATCCCAAAAGGTAGGCGCAATACTACCTTGAACCTGAAGCAGGTTGTTTCCATAGAAACCTGCCAAACCTTCATTTTGGTCGAATGTGGTATCGTTGATAAAATCGGTATGGAACCCTATCTGTCCCTGCGAATGAATCTGCAACGAGCCGCTGTTATACATTGCGGTTTGGGCATTGCACCATGTTAAGGCTACGTAGAAAATGGAAAATAGTATTTTTTTCATCCTACGGTGCAGTTACGGTATAATGCCAATTAGCGTTGATGGCAGTAGGTACACCTGCTATAAACTCATAAATCTGTACAGAAAAACTTCCGGCAGCTACATTTGTAAGTTGAATCCAAATAGGATTACCGGGCGTGTTTTGTTCAACTGTCAATTGAATTACTGAAGTAGTCGCAATTGCAGGATTAGCAATTGTATAAGCTCCGGCTGTGCCAGTTCCGGCCGCTACCTGGTCTTTGAGTTGCTGGCTAAGAAACCAATCGGTCCCGTTCCATTCCATAATCTGACCCGCTGTGGTACCATTTGCTAGTTTTGCAAGACTTACAGCATCGTTTGCAATAACAGTGGCCGACGTTGGGCCTGTTACCTCCCCCGCAAGATTATCTACAGAAAATGTGGTTCCCGTAAGGGTTAATCCCGCTCCGGCTGCGTAAGTGGTGTCATCGTCCCCATCATCGATATCCGCGGGTATGCTTGTAATGTTTGTCCAATCGGGGGCCAATGCAGCATTGTTAACTGAAAATGCAGTTCCAACTAGGTTTAGCCCGGCTCCTGCGGTGTAAGTGGTGTCATCATCCCCATCATCAATATCCGCTGGTATGCTTGTAATGTTTGTCCAATCGGGAGCCAATACAGCATTGTTGACGGAAAATACGGTTCCGACGAGGCTTAGCCCTGCTCCTGCGGTATAAGTGGTGTCATCATCGCCATCATCAATATCCGCTGGTATGCTTGTAATGTTCGTCCAATCTGGGGCCAATACAGCATTGTTGACGGAAAATACGGTCCCGACAAGGTTCAGCCCTGCTCCTGCAGTGTAAGTGGTGTCATCATCCCCATCATCGATATCCGCCGGTATATTTGTAATACTCGTCCAGTCAGGTGCAACTCCCGCATTATCCACAGAAAAAGTAGTCCCAGTAAGAGTTATCCCTGCACCTGCGGTGTAAGTAGTGTCATCGTCCCCATCATCTATATCCGGTGGTATGTTAACAATGTTTGCCCAGTCAGGTGTCAGAGCGGGATTATCCACGGAGAAAGTGGTTCCTGTTAAATCTAGACCTGCTCCTGGAGTGTAAGTTGTATCATCATCTCCATCGTCAATGTCGGCGGGTATGCTGGAAATATTGGTCCAATCGGGACTTATTGTAGAGTTGTTTACCTCAAGAGAACCATCTGCCGCCTGATTAAGCCCGGTACCGGCAATATTAACATTTATCTTGTCGGCGGTCACGCTGTCATCCACTAACTCATCTGTTCCAACAGCATTATTCGCCATCTTAATATTGGTTACCGCATCATTGGCCAAATCATCGGTACTTACCTCTCCGTTAGCAATTTTGATGGACGTCACCGCATTATCTGCCAGTTCAGGGGTGTCAATTCCACCCACATTTACGTCCAATAGAAATGGACTTAGGGCGTCTCCCGTACCTGAACGTATCAAACTTGCATCTGCCGGTCCGGTGACCTCGTTTCCTATAACCCCATCAACTTCGGTAATGGTCAAAGCGGATTGGTCAACCAATACCCATTGTGCACCGTTCCATTGTAAAAGTTCACCGGAACTGGTTCCACTTCCTAACTTATCGAAAGTAACCGAACCATCTTGTATCTGTCCTCCGGTGATGGATTCCGGCTGAATATGAATCTGCCCATTAACCGAAGTAGGAACGATATTTTCACCCCGTATCATGCCCACCTCAAAATTGAAATTGCTTCCAGTCTCCGTTATTTCTATAGTGGCATTGTCATTAATTATGGGATCAGTGGTAAAGGTCTGCTCATCTGGACGGTCGCAGGGATTGATCCATTGTGTGCCATCGTAAAAGTGGACGCACTCGGTATCCGTGTTATAGACCATTGCTCCGCGAAGCGGACTAATACTTTCCATTTGGACCGTGGTCATTCGTGTAATCACCAATACCCTGGAGCTACTTTCCAGCTCCAAAACGGAATTTGGGTCTAAAGTTTGTGGATTTTCACCAATCTTGATTTGTGCTTTTAGCGAAGTGACCATTAGAAGGCCAAGGATCACAAATGTAAGTTGCGTTTTCACGATGTTCGAGGATATTAAGACCTAATTCGCAAAACTAACCCTATGATTGGATTATTCTAAGAAATACCGTCAAAATACCCTAGTTCAAAGGTGAACGGACAGCTGTTTAATTTGAATTGGTAAAAGGAGAATTAACAAAAGTTTAGAACATCATTATTTTTTTATCTGCGCCTCAAAGACTTTCTTTAACTTGAGCTAAATGGCCAAGGCAATGAAGAACACTATTCTATTTCTATTTTTTCTAGGATTTGTCCTTACTTCTTCAGCACAGGAGAGTAGGCAGGCATTGAGAGGAAAGGTCCTCTATAAGGGGGGGAATGTACCCAACGAAAATGTAATCAATTCCACCGCTGAGACGGCTACAATAACCAATGATGATGGGGAGTTTTTGATTATGGTCAAGGAGGGAGATCAATTGGTGTTTACGGCTGTCAATTTCCAGCTGGAAGTAGTTACGATCACCCAGGAAATTTTATACAACAACCGCTTGGTGGTAGAGGTAACGGAAAAAGTAACGGAATTGGAAGGCGTCGTGGTCACCCCCGAGAATCAAGGAAAGTTCCTAGAGGTTAAAAATGAGGATTTTAAACAATTTGATTACGAGGTGGACCGTGGAACCGAGGTGGAAAACATAGCCGAGTCCAGAACTGTGCGCGGCATGCGGGACGGCATTAACTTCGTTAATATATTCAAGGCCCTGATGAAGTCCAAAAAAGCGGATGGCGAGGAAACCAAACCTCTTCTGGTCAGTGAAGTATTGCGGCAGGTTTACGATGACGAATTTTTTGTTGTGGACCTAAAGCTTCCGCAGGACAAGATAGATGCCTTTTTATTGTATTGCGATGACAAAGTGCCCTCGAACACACTGTTACGAAAGGAAAATGAGTTTCAGTTGATTGATTTTTTAGTGACCCACAGCAAGAGCTATTTATCAGAATTGAATGCGGAGTAAATTACTTTTCCCGATCTTTTTTCTGCTTTCCCTTTCTGTTTTTTCCCAGCAGGGCACCAAGAATATGAGAGGACGGGTGTCCAGTGGCACCAAAGATGTGGTAGGGGTAGTGGTTCAGAACCTGACCTCAAGCAGCGCAGTGATTACTGATATGGATGGCAATTTCACCATTCCTGTAAAGTTGAACGACACTCTACGCTTTTCCGCAGTCCAATTTCAACGTCGGTTAGTGGTAATCAACCAGGTTGTTTTTGATACTGATTTCATTGTGGTTCCTATGGAAGAATTTGTCAATCAGTTGGAGGAGGTTGTCGTAAGGCCTTTTAATCTTTCCGGGGATTTGTCCCAAGATTTAGGGCAACTACAATTGGAAAAAGATGTAAGTGCGGAAGCTTTGGGCCTGCCCAATGCACATTCCAAGATTCCCACCCAGAGTGAGCGTAAACTGCAACAAGCAACCTTTGGTAAGTTCAATGTGGGAATGATTTTGACACCACCGTTGGACCCAATAATTAATGCGATTACAGGTCGTACCAAAATGCTCAAAAACCGTGTAAAAGTGGATAAGACCTACGCTCGAACACAGCGTGTACAGGGGTTTTATGTGGATTCCCTAATTGTTGCGACGCTCAAAATCCCTTTTGAAAAATTGGATGATTTTATGTACTTCTGTGAAGTTGATACGGTTTTTCAGCGTATAGTGGACACGCATGATAAACTCCAAATCTGGGATTTTATGCTGGAAAAAAGTAGGGCCTATCGGAAGAACAATAATCTTGATTGATGATATCTTTGGCATATGGTTTGTTCTATCAAACCAAAGTATCACCTTTTAGGAAATTTGGACAATCTATTTTGTAACATAAAATGCACTTTTAAGTCTATTAAGGCATGATGAAATTGAAAAAATATGGAAGTTGGATAGGGCTTTTAAGCTTGTTTTTCCTGTTTTCCTTTTCTACGGCGCATAAATTTTACCTAAGTGTTACCAACGTGGTCTACTCCGAAAAAAGTGACGCCTTTCAAATTACGAGTAGGATTTTCATAGATGACCTGGAAGCTGTTTTGGAAGAGCGCTATGGTGTAAGTACGGCGTTGGCCACAAAGGACGAAGCAGAAATCGCAGACTTCTATATAGAGAAGTACTTCCGGTCCAAATTCGCAGTAGAACTCAATGGTAAGGCTGTGGATTATACCTTTTTGGGGAAAGAATACGACAACGATGTGGCCATATGCTATTTGGAGGTTGAACAGGTAAATCTACCCGACTTAAAATCGATATCCATCCAGAACGAAATCCTGACCGATCTTTTTGAAGAACAACAAAACATCGTCCATTTAAAATTAAATGGGAACAAAAAGAGTTTTGTTTTGATCAAAGAGAATAATAAAGGAATGTTAAACTTGTAACTGACTTTTAACGGTTCGTTAAAAAAAAGTTATTTTTCACCGTATTAAAATCAATAAGAAAATGAACAAAATCAAGTATTGCTTTGCCTCTATCTTATTCCTTTTTGGTGCCTTGGTTATGGCACAGGAAGAGGGCGAAAGCAAAGAAGGGCGAGAGCCCGGTCATTTAAACCAAAGTAGGTTTAAACAGTTGTACGAGGAGTTTTCCACTCCCAACACCTATCGCTCCGCGTCTGGAGCACCTGGTCCGGATTACTACCAACAGCGGGCCGATTATAAAATGAATTTGGAGTTGGACGATAAGAACGCCAAACTGTACGGAGAGGAAACCGTTACCTATTACAACAATTCTCCAGATGATCTGGAATTCCTGTGGGTGCAGTTGGATCAAAATGTGAGGGCCAAAAATTCTAAATCCCCACTCCGAAACGGAAGTGGAGTGAATATGGCCTATACTGCAGGGAATTTCACATCCACTTATGTTACAGAGCCTTTTGATGGTGGATTCAATATTGAATATGTAAAAGATGCCAATGGGAAACCACTTTCCTATACCATTAATCAGACCATGATGCGTTTGAACATCCCCAAACCATTAAAAAGCGGGGAGCAAATCTCATTTTCCATCAAATGGTGGTACAATATCAATGACCACGTTAATGGAAGGGGTCGTTCAGGATATGAGTACTTCCCAAAAGATGGTAACAGGGCTTATGTTATTGCCCAGTTCTTTCCAAGAATGGCGGTGTATAGCGATGTTGAAGGTTGGCAAAACCATCAATTCTGGGGGAGTGGCGAGTTTGCCCTTCCTTTCGGAAATTATGACGTAAGCATCACGGTGCCGGCCGATCACGTGCTGGATGCGACAGGAGTGCTTCAAAATAGGGATGAGGTTTTTTCCAAAGAAATGATGAAACGCTACAAAGCGGCCAAAAAATCATATGATAAACCTGTTGTGATTGTTACCCAAGAAGAAGCAACAGCTGCCGAACAAGGTTTTTCAGACAAGAAAAAGACCTGGAAGTTCAAAGCCACCAATGTAAGGGATTATGGATTTGCCACTTCCCGAAAGTTTGTCTGGGACATGCAGGCAGTAAAAATAGGGGGAAAAGATGTTATGGCGGTATCACTTTATCCCAAAGAAGGCAATCCTTTGTGGGAGGAGCAGTCCACCAAGGCAGTAGTGCAGACGTTAAAGACCTATTCCAAGCATACTTTTGATTATCCTTATCATAAGGCTATCTCGGTTCATGCCAAGAACCAAGGCATGGAGTATCCTATGATTTGTTGGAACTACGGTCGACCAAATGAAGATGGGACGTATTCGGATAGAACAAAATATGGTATGATCAGTGTGATCATTCATGAAGTTGGCCATAATTTCTTCCCTATGATCGTCAATTCGGATGAACGTCAGTGGGGATGGATGGATGAAGGTCTGGATACCTTTATGCAATACCTTACCGAGCAAGAGTTCGGGGAGAACTATCCAGAAGTTATCGCCCCTAATAACAACTACCCTTCGAGAAGAGGTGAAGCTGCTAAGATTGTCCCTTATATGGCAGGTGACCAGAGTCACATCTCACCCATTATGTCGAATCCCGAAAATGTATATCAGTTGGGTCCAAATGCTTATGGAAAGCCAGCAACAGCGCTTAACATCCTTAGAGAGACAGTTATGGGCAAGGAACTTTTTGATCATGCGTTCAAGACCTATGCACAGCGCTGGAAGTTTAAGCACCCAACCCCTGAGGATTTCTTCCGAACCATGGAAGATGCATCTGCAGTAGATTTGGACTGGTTCTGGAGATCTTGGTTCTATACTACGGATTACGTGGATATAGGTGTAAAAGGAGTTAAGAAATACTATGTGTCCAACAAACCTACTAAGGAAATGGAAGAGTACATGGCTGCAAGAAACCTTACGGAAGCTGATTTACCGCCGTTGGTATACCTAGCGGAGGAAGATAGTGAGGATTTTGTTCCTGAACTTAAGGGAAAATCCCCTACAGAAACTTCGCAGAACCTGAGGGAGTTCATGATGGATAACCTCACAGCGGAAGAACGCGAGCAGGTAAAGGAGCCAAAATACTTCTATGAGATTACTTTCGACAAACCAGGGGGAATTCCAATGCCCTTGATTGTGGAGTACACCTATGCCGATGGTAGCAAGGAAAATGTAACCTATCCTCCAGAAATATGGAGAAAAAATGATGCAGAGGTAAAAAGAGTGGTCACTTCCCAAAAAGAGTTAGTGGGTATCGTTATAGACCCCAAAGCAGAAACGGCGGACATTGACACTACAAACAACGCTTGGCCAATGAAGGAAGAGAAATCTGATTTTGATAAGTTCAAGCAAAACATAAAAGGATAGTTTTTTATCCCTTCAATTTGTTAAAAGCCCTGTGAAATCACAGGGCTTTTTTATTTTTCCCAAGAAGTTCTCATTATATTTGTTGCATGCATTTTCTCTTTATTAGCGGTGGCGAAATCTTTTTTATCCTCTTTATCGTGGTCATGGTATTTGGAGCGGATAAGATTCCTGGAATTGCCAAAGGTTTGGGTAAGGGAATGCGACAACTTCGCGATGCAACTGACGATATTAAGCGTGAAATCCAAAAAAGCGCTGAAAGTCAGGGTATAGATACCGACTTTACCAAAGATATCCGCAAAGAACTGGATGAGGTCAAGAAAAATGTGGATGAAGTTACCGGGGCGGTCAAAAGAAGCACCAAGTAACCCCCCATGTTGGAACAACTGCTTAAATGGGATCGGGATACCTTTATCTACCTGAATGGACTGGGGACGGAAAACTATGATGTTTTTTGGTCCACAATTACGGAAATAACCACTTGGATTCCCTTGTTTCTTCTTTTTGTGGTATTGTTCTTTATTAAGTTTTCGAGGAGAACCGCTTTCTTTCAGGTTTTGGGAATGATTGCACTGGCCGGATTCATTACGTTGGCCACCCACCTCACTAAAATCTGGTTAAAGAGACCACGACCATGTAATGAGGACACCATTAATTCCTTCATTCGTATCTTGAAAACACCCACCGATTATAGTTTTTTCTCCGGTCACGCCTCAAGTTCTTTTGCCTTGGCCACAATGGCTTTTTTATTGCTTCGTAAAAGGGTAAACTGGGTATGGGCCTTCTTTCTTTGGCCTCCGCTGTTTGCATATAGCCGAATTTATGTTGGGGTACATTACCCCATGGACATTATTGTCGGAGCTGTAGTTGGGACCCTTTCAGGGATACTTTTTTATCGGTTCTATTTAGCAGCTACCGCACCCGACATAGGGTGAGACCATCACGTATAGGAAGCAAAACTGTTTCTACTCGAGGATCATTTTTCAACTTCTCGTTATAGGCCAATAAAGCGCCCGTAGCCTTGTCGGAAGGTACCAACGGTTCTACTACTTTTCCAGACCAAAGTACGTTGTCTGAAAGGATAATACTTCCCGGTCTGGTCTTGGTCAGCGCTGCTTCAAAATAGGCATCGTACTCTACTTTATGAGCATCTATAAAGACTAAGTCGAACGGATAGTCCAGACAAGGGATAATCTCCAGTGCGTCCCCGGTATGCTGCACTATTTGGTCCCCAAATCCGCTTTTGTCAAAATAATGACGCTGCATGGCGTGAAGTTCCTCGTTCACTTCAATAGTGTGCAATTGCCCCCCAGGCCGAAGCCCTTCGGCAAGGCAGATAGCAGAATATCCAGTATACGTTCCTATTTCCAATATGTTCTTTGGGGATATAATTTTGGACAACAAGCTCAACACCCTTCCCTGAAAATGTCCGGTAATCATCCTAGGCCGAACAACTTTGAGATGCGTTTCACGGGTCAATTCGGTTAAAACTTTAGGTTCTGTCTCCGAACTTTCTGCAATATAGTTTTCGAGAAGCGGGGATAAAAAATGCATGACAAAATTTTCGCAAAAATAGAGAAAAGAAGTACATTGGATAACACGTTTATCACTTCAAATTACGACTATGGGAGATACTAATTTTATTGTTCGGGATGCCACAATGGAAGACTTGCCTCTTCTGCTCGATTTTGAACAGGAACTGATTAAGGCGGAGCGACCTTTTGATGTCACCATACGCGAGGACCCTGTTAGCTATTACGATATCAAGCAAATGATAGGCGATGTTGACGCAAAGGTCATCGTGGTGGAAAGTGATGGACAGTTGGTTTCCTCTGGTTATGCGCTCAAAAAAAGGGCGCGGCACTACTTGGATCATGAGTACTTTGCCTATCTAGGTTTCATGTATACCGTCCCTTCATTTAGAGGTAAGGGTTTAAACGCGCTAATTGTTGGTGAGCTTAAAATTTGGGCTCAGGCAATGGGTCTCAATGAAATACGCCTCACCGTTTATGAAGATAACCAACCGGCCATAAGGGCATATGAAAAGGTGGGTTTTAAAAAGCATATCGTAGAAATGCGGGTAGAGTAGACTCTACTTTCTATGCTGTGGGCCGATACCGTTGTTTTAGATATTGGGACGGTGTAATACCTTGATATTTTTTGAATTGTTTGGTGAAGTAGGAGGCATCATTAAAACCAGAATTGTACATGACGTCAGCAATGACGGTGTTGTTCTCATTAAAAAACTCAACAGCCTTGGAAATACGAAATTCGTTCACAAAATCCATAAATCGCCGTTTGGTCATCTTTTTAAAAAATCTACAAAACGAATTTGGGGTCAGGGCCAATTGCGAAGAAATCACTGAAATAGAGATGTTTTTTTGATAGTGGTTATTCACATATTCAAAAATTTCCTCTAATCTGCCAATTTCATCCTTTCTGAACTCGCTAAGTACAAGGGTGTCGAACAATGGGGTGCAAACTCCAAATTTGGACAAGTAATCCAAAATGTTTAATAGATTGAGAAGTTTTCCCTGATTATCAAGGTGCTCAAATCGTTCGAATTGTTGCCACAAGGATTTTTTGGTTTTGGTATCGAACACCAAGGCCTGTCTTGATTTTTGAATCACTTTTTTAATACCGTCCAATTCTGGAAAAGCTCTCAGTTTTTCCTCCAAAAAATCTTTTTTAAACTGCACCACCACTTCTAGGTTATCTGGGTAATCCTTGTTTCCAAAATCAGCATGCGGAATATTTCCTCCTAAAAAAACTAGGGTGCCATCAGAGTAATCGTGTTTTTTGGAACCGATATTCAGACATCCAGAACCGTTTCGAACGAATACTAATTCAAACTCTGGATGTACGTGCCAACCTGTTGATTCGCAGAAGGTGTTGTTATCATAAGTTTCCACTTTGATGGATGAATTGGCGGCTACATTGATGGCTTCCAAAATCGGCTTCATGCCATAAAATTACCAGTTTTTAGTATTATCAACTCCATGTAAGAATAAAATACACTAAAATTTGAATATTTTGTGTCATGTTTTCACATTAAGGTTGGGTTTCTTTGTGGTATGAAATCGCTTCAGCTCATTTTCTCAAATCCTAGATATTTTGCACCAGCTTGGGTGTTCACAAGTCTTAATATTTGGTTCGGAACCTGGGCCATTTACATCCCGTCGGTTAAGGAGAAATTGGATATTAATAAGGCAGATTTGGGAATAGCTCTATTTTGTCTTTCGCTCGGTGTTTTCACGGTTTTTCCCATTGCGTCAAAAATTATCAACAAGATGGGAGTTGGCAAGGCCACCTGGGTCGGGGTGCTATTTTGCAGTGCCACCGCGGTACTTCCACTGATTGCGCCCAACTATTATTTCCTAATGGGCGCGTTGTTTGCTTTTGGTGCCTCCAATGGGTTCTTGGATATTTCTATGAATACCTTGGTCACGGAGATTGAGAAGGAGGACAAGCAGAATTTTATGTCGGCAACACACGGTTTTTTTAGTTTGGGAGGTGTTTTGGTAGGGTTGGCCAGTTTTCTAATACCCATTATCAATAGTCCTGTAATCCATATGGGCGGCGTGGCGATACTTGTCTTGATTCTTAATTTTTACTTACGAAAGCATTATGTTCATATAGTTGCAGCTCCCGTAGAGAAGGAGGCCTTCAGTCTAAAATTTTTTAAACCTCTTTTGTTACTGGGGATTATTGGCTTTTTGGCCTTTGCCGGAGAAGGAGCCATTGTGGATTGGAGCGGACTTTACCTCAAAGAGGTTTCCATGGCTCCGGAAGCACTTATTGGTTCTGGTTTTTTGGCATTTTCTGTAGCAATGACTTTAGGGAGGTTTTTAGGGGATGGTATTAGTGCTCGAATTGGTTCTGTGAAAATTGTTGCCTTGGGTGCCGCTATCGCCGCAGTAGGATTCATTTTAGTACTTACTGAGGCAACGCTTTTGGCCATAATAGGCTTTGCCCTTACTGGTTTGGGATTCTCCGTGATTGTACCGGAGCTATTCAGAATTGGAGGTAACATCAAAGGGGTTGATTCGGCCCAAGGGGTATCCTTTATAGCCGGAACGGGATATTCCGGATTTTTACTGGGACCTGTCATTTTAGGCTTTATCGCTGAAAGTATATCACTTAAATACAGTTTTTATGCCTTACTGGGTTGTGTCCTGCTAGTGTTGATGACAACCTTACTACTGCAAAAAAGGAGCTCCCGCTAGATTATTTTTTTACCGACAGATTGGAGAAATTCAGACTAAAACCTGGCATCGCCATTTTATGGTCTTGCGCAAGCACTAATCCTTCCAAGGTAACGTAGTCCTCCCAGGTGGTGGTCATGGACGGTTCTGATTGATTTGCCTTTCTAAACACCCATTCCCGTAAAACAAAGTCGTCCTTAAAATAAAAATCGTAGGCATCTCCTGGTGTGTAACCACCTTCATTACCGTATACAACGGTCAATTTTTGCATGGATTCCCCACTGATTGGCGCTTTGGATTCTAAAGTATATTCATGGGTGAAATTATCCGCATCCCAGATTAGGTTAAAAGGTGCTAGAATCCAATAGCGGTCATTGATGAAACCCCCATTGGTTTTCTGTGCAATGCTATCCATGGATTTTCTTTGGTAGGTCAAGGTATCAGGACCGGAGATGGCGGTAACCTCGTTCGGTTTTGGTTTCCAGACCCAAGTGCGTTCAAAATGGGTGGTATCCCGATCCACATTGAAGGTAAACGTGATTTCCTTCACATCTTTCCAATGTGCATAACCATGGGCATGGGCTACCTTTTCCAAAATGTTCATTTCTTTTTCGGGTAATTCCGCAACCTTGGCCTCTTTGGGCTGTTCTTTACAATTATAACCTAAGGCAGAGCATAGGATGGCTAAAAACACAAGTCTTTTCATCTTCAAATTTTACATCAAATATAAGGGCAATTAAGTTATCTTGGGGGAATGTTTTCTTAACGGAAATCCTGATTATTCAAGAATATCAAAAACCTCATCCAGTGACTTTTCTTAAAAGGCTGTTTCTAATTCTTATACATAACAACGATAAGAATTCATTGGAAACAGACGACCCATATGCCCATTTGTCGGATGAGGAGTTGGTAAAGAAAATTGTGGCCAACAACAACCCGTTACTTTTTGGCAAGTTATACGATCGCTATGCGAAAATGGTCTATAACAAGTGTTATGGCTTTGCGCGCTCAGAGGATGAAGCGGAGGACTTGACCCAGGATGTCTTTTTACAGCTGTTCATCAAATTGAAAATGTTCAAGGGGAAATCAAAATTTTCCACTTGGCTTTATTCCTTTACCTACAACTTTTGCGTGAACTATGTAAATAGGAACAAGCAACGAAAAATGAGCGATAAATCCATTCCTGTTGAAGACTCGGAGTATAAGCTCAGCGTAGAGGTTCCGGATGAGAGCCTTTATGAAATGAAGGCCAGTAAGCTCAAAGAAGCATTGGAGCTGATCTCCCCGGAGGAAAAATCGATCCTGCTGTTGAAATACCAGGACGGGGCATCTATAAAAGATTTGGTAAACCTTATGGAAATAGGGGAGAGCGCCGTAAAGATGCGGCTAAAGAGAGCAAAAGAAAAACTTATGGAAATCTATAACACCTTGTAAACATGGCAAAGAAACGTAGAAATCCGTTCAGGGAATTGGAGGCCTCACTTCGTGAAGTCCCACCTGGAATGAAGAAAAAAGTAATGAACGACATCGCCGCGGCCAAGCTGATCATGGATTTGGCATCGCTGTTCTCGTTCAATGTGGGGTCCGCTTTACGGAAACTTTTCAAAACCTTTGGTAATAATTGATAACACTCCTATAAAACTACAGATATGGAAACTATAAACGAATGGAAGAACCTGACCTTTGATTCCCTGGCCGCGATGGGTAGGGATATAGCTTTGGCATTGCCCAAGATCATTGGTGCATTGATCATCCTTTTAATTGGATGGATCGTGACCAAGATCATACTTTTTGTACTTGGAAAAATCCTGAAATTGGCCAAGGTGAACACCCTGAGCGACAAGATTAATGAAATGGACCTTTTTGGCAAGGGCGATTTTAAGATAGATATCGTTAAGATTATCCTTGGTTTTGTAAAATGGCTCCTGCTTTTGGTGTTCTTGATTGTGGCAGCCGATATTTTAAGTTGGGAAATCATATCCACTGAAATTGGAAATCTGTTACGCTATTTACCGAGGTTGTTTAGTGCACTCGCCTTGATGATGATCGGACTCTATATTGGCAATTTCATTAAGAAAACAGTGAAGAAAATATTTGATTCCCTGGAATTCGGTGGGGCCAACTTGGTCAGTAATCTTCTGTTTTATATTATCGTGATTTTTATCTCGATAACGGCATTAAACCAAGCGGGAATCGACACAACGATCATTACCAACAATGTGACCATGATCTTGGGTGCATTTCTGTTGGCCTTTGCGTTAGGACTTGGGTTGGGTTCTAGGGATGTGATTACCGATTTATTGCGTTCCTTCTATACCCGCAGGACTTTTGCCGTAGGAGACAAATTGGTAATTGGAAAACATTCAGGAACGGTTGAGGCCATTGAAAACAACAGTTTAACCTTGGTGACAAAAGATGGAAAGTTTGTTATTCCGATCAAGGATGTTGTGAAGAGTAAGGTGGAAGTGAAGTCGTGAGTTGACCTCATGACTTCACCCCTCCGATCCCAACTGCGTTGGAACCGCCTCCCCTCTACGAAGGGAGGAACCATGAAACGTGGCCCAAACAAACTCCTCACCTTGGAAAGGGGAGGTGTCCGAAGGACGGAAGGGTCGAGCCGTAAAACAAAAAACCGCCCTGCATTGCTGCATGGGCGGTTTTTTTACATAATCCCCTATATTTATTTTGATTTCGCCAGATAGTTGTTTTTCAACTGTACTACTGGAAATTCTGTTCTTCGGTTTAATTCCAACTGCTCTTGGTCACAATCTTTTAGACCAGTACAATCATTGATCAGTTTTCGTTTCCCGTATCCTTTGAACGAAATGATGCGGTGTTCATCTATTCCATTGGCAATGAGGTATTCGTAGGTGGATTTGGCCCTTCTCTCCGAAAGTTTGTCGTTATAGGCATGACTTCCAACAGGATCGGTATGCGATTCCAAACGAATGATCATCTCTGGATAAGTGTTCGTCATTAATTTGACCACTTTGTCCAATTCCCGTGCGGCATCCGGTCTTATATCACTTTTGTTGAAGTCAAAATAGATTTTGTTGAGGTCGGCCAACACCTTCACATCCAGAATTGGCTCTAGCTCTATGTTCTGTACTACACTTCTCGTTACCCTTTTTACGGTTTGTGTACTAAAATATACATGCTTGTGCGGGTGCGTTTTCCGCACGGCCTCAATCATATAATTTTGTCCGCGATTTACCTCCATTTCATACCTGCCTTGTTCATCAGTAACTGTACGATGCACCAATTCCCCACTTTTTTGGTCGAATAGGGAAATGGTCACTTCATCCAAAGGTTGTAAGTTGATCGCGTCCGTAACCATTCCTTCCAAGGTCAAGGAAGGGATAAAACGGAATTTATAGATGTCGTCACCACCCTTTCCACCTTTGCGGTTGGAGCTTACATAGCCATCAACTCCATTATCCATGGCGTAATAACCAAAATCGTCTTTTTCACTGTTCAAAGGTTTTCCCAGATTGACCACTTCTTTGATCTCGCCATTTTCGTCAGATACTGTAGCGAACACATCTAGTTGTCCAAAACCTACATGTCCATCCGAGGAAAAGAAAAGTTGTCCTTCGTTATTGATATAAGGGAACATTTCGTTACCTGGCGTATTGACAATCGGTCCTGCATTGATGGGCATGCCAACACCACCTCTTGGGTGAATCTTACAATAGTAGATATCGGTGCCTCCATATCCTCCAGGTCTGTCCGAAGCAAAATAGAGCAACGTTCTGGTGGAGTTAACGGTAGGATGTCCAGTAGAGTAGTGGTCCGCATTCGTTTTTAGATTTCTGGTGACCTTCCACTCGCCGTCTACCTTTTCGGCCTTAAAAATTTTAAGGTTGTTTAGTTTTTCTATGTTTTTGTCCTCTTTTTTGGTGTAAAAGCTCTCCTTGTTTTTGAAGTAGCTATTACGGGTAAAATAGATGATGGTGTCATTTTTGTAATCCGTGGAAAACACCATGGAACTTTCATGGAATTTGGAATTGATCTCCCCTTTGAATTTCTTCGGGACGTCCATGGAACTTCCTTCGGTCACGTGGAAAATATCCAACCAAGCTTCATTGTTCCAACCATA
The DNA here is from genome assembly GCF_900129665.1 of Flagellimonas flava. Classification (GTDB taxonomy): domain Bacteria; phylum Bacteroidota; class Bacteroidia; order Flavobacteriales; family Flavobacteriaceae; genus Flagellimonas; species Flagellimonas flava. Next base: position 2,908 of record NZ_FQWL01000012.1, on the reverse strand, counting down.
AACATCTTCAGATGCCACTTCCCTGCGACTTGAGCTGAAATACAATTGTCCGTCGTGCACAAAGGATCCAAATTCACTATATCTTGTGTTGAAATGGACAGGCTCCACTTCGTAGCGTTCCTTGCTATTAAAGACTACAGAAGCCAAGTTCCCATCTTTTAGGAATTGCTTGACCCTAGGGTCGTTTTTATGCAGTTTTTTGTATCGTTTCAACCATTTTAAGGCCTCTTTCTCCTGCCCGGAGCTTTTGAGCGCCATGGCATACTTAAAATAATAATTGGTGGGTGTCTCGGGCTCGTTAATGAACCGCTTAAAATAAGGCAGCGATTTTTCAAAGTCCCGAAGCATTAAGTAACACTCGGCCAACCGCTGAAAGGCATGAACGGAATTTCTTCCGGTCACCATTTTTTCATATTCTGGAATGGCTTTGGCGTAAGCAAATTTGTAAAAAAGTTGGTCCGCTCTTTTCTGTACCGTGGATTGGGCCGTAAGCGTTACCACGCCAAAAAATGCAAAGAAAAGGAAGGTTGTGATGCTATGACGTTTCATAGGATAGGTCTTTAAAAATATCTGGGCGATTTGTATAGATTGGTCTTTTTTGATAACCTTGGTTCAAAGATCAGGATGGCCTCGTGCGTACCACCTGTATACGGTCTAATAGTGGACGTGGGAAGGTCATAGGCATAGCCTATTCTAAGGTCTTTGGATAGTTGGAAATCCAAGAAGGCTCCAAAATTGGAGGCGTCATTGAATCTGTATGAAGCCCCAACCCACACTTTTTCGTAGAATAGAAAACTTGAGGTAATGTCATAGGTAGAAGGTGCCCCATTCGTGAACTTGGTAATAACCGCTGGACGAAATTTAATATCCAGGCTCAAATCTAAAACCAATCCACCAATGGCATAATAACTGTTTCGTTCCAATGCTTCAAACTCACCCTCGTTCAAATCGGTGTTCAATATTCTTGGTGAAGAAATCCCTGCATACCATCTATCGGTGCTTAAATAAACCCCGGCACCAAAATTGGGCTTCCAACTGTTGAAGTTTGCATTGAAAAACGGATCGTTTAAATCCGGATTTTGCAACCTGTAGTTGGTGAATCCGGCCTTAAGGCCAAAAGATAATCGTGCCATTGCACTTACAGGTATGGTATATGAGAAATCCCCATAAACGTAATTTGTATTTTCAAAGCCCAGTTGATCCGTAATATAGGAAAGTCCCAAGCCTACGCGTTCGTTGTTCAGCGGGGTGTGGAACGAAAAGGTACTGGTGGTCGGATTTCCATCCAAGCCGGCCCATTGGTTACGGTGTAGGGCGGTCATGTTAATACTTTCCCGACTTCCTGCGTAGGCTGGATTTACGGAAATGGTGTTGAACATGTACTGCGTAAATTGAGGTAGCTGTTGGGCTATTGAAGTAGTGCCCGTGAGAACCAAAAAAAACAGGATTAACTTGCTAAGAGCTTTCATGTTATAAGGGTTAAGGTTTTGCCCAATTGCTCAGGCTGGAATTTGGGTTTGAATTCAATAACAAAGCAAGCGCAAATCCATGTTAAACAGTAATATAGCCGTTCAACACACCCTTATAATCGGCCTGAAACCCATTCGTCGATGAAGTGTTGTTTTCTCTGGATAAATGCGGGCTTTCCTCAGTAAACAAAAATGATTTTAGTCTATGAAATAAGCACCTAATCGGAATAAAAAAAGGCCAACATTTGTTGGCCTTTTTTGGTAGTTATGTTTGCTTAGTTTGCACCTGTTCCCAGGTAGATGTATCCATTTAGTGGTTTAATGTCCGTATTCGTTACATTAATAATATAGTAGTAGGTTCCTGAAGGCAACATTCCCGAATTACCAAAGGCATTGTTTGGGGCAAAACCACCCCAATCATTTTGGTAGTCCTTGGATTCGTATACCTTGTCTCCCCAACGGTTGAAAATCATCACTTCAAACGAATAGTTGCAGTATTCGACGCCAGTGATGGTAAACACATCGTTGATATTGTCGCCATTGGCGGTAACCGCGTTGGATACCACAATCTCATCCCTTCCACAAGGAACACAATCACTGTTCACGGAGATGATGAAATCAACATAGTACTTACAGGTACCTCCAGTAGAACTATAACTGATCATATAATCCCCAACCTCAAGATTTGCAGGATTGAACAGACTGCCTTCCAGAACAACATTTCCGCTTACTACTTCAAACACACCATTCGTGTCAAATGAAGCTGGAAGATAGTTAACAAGATCTATGGCATCATCTTCCACACAGATTGTAATTTCAACTTCTTCTGGTTGAGGTTGCATTACAAAAATCACCTGTTCAAAGGACGCTGTGTTACCACAAGAATCAGTTACATCCCAGGTTCTTGTAATCATGAAATCTTCAGTATCCATTAGGGTAGTGGTCTCTTCTGAAAATGCTACTTGATAGTTTCCACATCCACCAGTGAATGTAAGTTGTGGTACTTCTGGAATTTCATCGCCACAGATCAATGTGATTTCTTCCTCGTAATCGCTAGCCATGATTGGACCAGTTGGTGCAATAGTGATGATTTGGGTATGCGTATTTGGATTTCCAGCACAGTCGATAGTCGACCAAGTTCTGGTTACCGTATACCCATCGGCACAGTTTGAATTGTTGGTGATAACCTCATCAAAACTAACCGAAACATCTGCACTACAATTGTCCATAGCTGTCAATACGGTCGCATCTGGAACTTCATTGCACATCACTGTCATATTTTGCGGTAAAGCTTCAACGAATTGGGGAGCTTCGGTATCTTCCACTGTGATCACTTGTGTATGGCTTACTGGATTTCCAGCGCAATCCGCTGTGCTCCAGGTTCTGGTAATGGTATAGTCCGAACCACAGCTATCAGTGTCCGTAATCTGCTCATCGAA